>JAKVHY010000021.1 GCA_023284085.1 Shewanella benthica | reverse complement strand
TATACCCCCAGCTTATTAATAGCTATGTAGCGTAAACTTGACCAAGGCCAGGCAATACCATCCGATAAGCCCATAGTGAATTCCATTGAAGCGTTCATCTCTATACCCCCACCTTAACAATAGGTATGTAGCGCAAACTCGGCTCGGTACCAAAACCGGGCTTCATTCGAACTGAGTCCTTCACCCTAAGCAGCTTATTTACATAGGAGGTAGGATCGTTCGCATCACCAAAAATCAATGCATCATAGCGACACTGCTGGACACATGCTGGCAGCTCACCTATAGCTAGCTTGCTGTTCAAACAGAAGTCGCAATTATCGGCTACATCGGTCTCTTTATTGATAAAACGAGCATCATATGGGCAGGCTCCGATACAGTACTTACAACCCGCACACTTATCGGCGTTCATGGTGACAATACCCGTTTTCTCATCTCTATGGGCTGCACCAGTTGGACATACCGTGACACAAGGAGCGTTTTGACATTGCTGGCAAGAGACGCGTACAAACTTACGTTCGCAATCACACTCTGTTTTGCCACAATGAGGACACTTCTCACCAATAACGCCACCAGACTGCTGCTCCAATATCATGCGAGACTTGCCTTCCGGGAGATTATTGGCCTTATTACACGCATCTTTACACTCACCACAACCTGTACATTTGTTTTGATCAAACACCATTACATAGTGAGGCCTGTTCGTATCAGACTCATCTTTGACCGAGCTACACCCTAAGGGAGCTAGTATCAAAGAGCTGGCACCTAAGCATTTTAGGAACCTACGTCTCTCTATATTTTCACTCACATCATCCTCCATCTATCAGCTATTATGCTGATCTGTTTTTATTTCGGTTTTCGTGACTCTACTCAGTTGTTGTCACTGAACGATTAGATATATTTTGCTCGGCTTTCAAAATTGCATTATTAATCGACTCACGATTGAAACCTTGGTTATCACTCATCAGTAGAAGCTGCCACTGCTCAATGGCATGCCCATATTCACCATGAAGATAGGCATGAGTCGCGAGTAGCAATCGTGATTGATACTCATGCTTATCAAGTGCTAGCGCTCTTTTCAGTACTAAGGTGACCGCTAAGTTCATCTCTCGACCATCTCGGTAATAAAGTGCATTCGCTTTCATACCCAACACGCCAGCATCCTCTCCTGTTAGCTCAAGTAGCTCATCGAGCGTACTCACAGACTCACGATAGAGCCCGCCATCAGCATAAGATTGAGCCAGATTTAATAATGCAATTTCATTGGTTGGTTGTTCACTTGCACGACGTGCATTTCGATTGATATCTGCGGCGATCAGATAATCAATATTTTCATCTACCACAGCTTTATCCCACTCAGAGAAGCGCCCCAACTGAGAGTAAAGCGTGCTACAAACAAAGATGAGCGCTATGGATAGTGCGGCTGGGATCTTGAAATCTACAGAGCTTGACCTAAAGGTCTTGCCAGTCGCTTCTGTATTATCAACTTCACAATGGCGCAAGCACTGGAGATGATGTCGCCATAACAATGCGATAAAAGCTGACAAAGTAATTGCGATCCCAACAACAAGACTATTCATAGATACTCTCTAACACTAATTCTCTAAAACTAAATCTTTAAAACTAGCTAATTTTCACGAGGTTATTAATGAGCCTTACCTTTGCCCATCATTCCACCCATCCCCATACCGCTAAGGCCCATGCCGTGAGAGCTCTCACCCGGCGCCTCAACTTTTACCAATTCAACTTCAAAAATGAGTGTTGAGCTTGGAGGAATAATGCCAACTTGCTTCTCACCATAGGCAAGCTCGGCAGGGATAGAGAGTTTAAAGATTGACCCCTCTGGCATCAGAATGATCCCCTCTTGCCAGCCTTCGATGACACTCATCAGTGCAAATCGATTGGGCTCATCTCTCGCATATGAATTATCAAATTCTGTACCGTCGACCAGCGTCCCTTTGTAGTGAACCGTCACTACGTCTTGCGGTTTGGCTTTACGGCCCTCGCCCATGGTCAGCACTTCATACTGCAAACCAGATTCGGTCTCTGTGACCTGCTCGTTTTTCTTGTTGTTCGCCAGATAATCATTTCCAGCTTTTAGACTCGCTTGCGCGATACGCTCATCTCTGGCTTCACGCGCACTGTTTAACTGTTCTGCTCGCTGATTCAATAGCGTTAGAATCTCCTCATCGGAGAACTTCTGCTCACCCTTGAGTGAATCGATCACACCTTGAACAACCAGGTCCATATCCACATCGATACCTAGCTGTGTCTGACCATATATCTGGCTAGAAACATACTTTCCTAATGATGCACCTATGCTGTAGGACTCTTTCTGTAAGTCGCTACTTATCTCATCACTTGCCATACTGAATCCAGATATAAACAGAGAGAGGCCAGTGATCACAGCAAGGGAAGTTTTAGTCATATTTGTCATATCGTATTCTCATCATTTAATCGAACGTGTTGATTCTTAGCTTTTCTAGACATCTATCTGTTATGGCTTTGCAGTAATACGGTTTGATAAACGCCATCCATATATGCCGTCATACATCTGCCTGACACCGGTATACCCCAGTTTCATCACGGCTCTGGCCGCAATCTCGCTGGCATTACATAATCGGTTTGCACAGTAAAAAATCATGACGGTATCTTTATTTTCAGGCAGTAGCTTTTTCCAATCTTTAACATTGAAATAGATAGCACCAGGGATATACCCCTCAGCCCAAAGTTCCAGTGTATTCACATCATAAAAATAGACTCCTTCCTTACCCACTAGCGTTTCCGCCTCCATCATGGTGATGGTATTAAGCTGGAACTCATAATGTCTGGCAGGTGCCATATCTGAGCCTCCCCCTGCAAAACAGCTTGTAGCACTCAAGAGTAAAACGATTGAAACGATGATTTGACCAAGTGCTTTGTTCATATTTTTATCTCTTTTTTACCTCGGTATTTTCTGCTGTAGCACTTTTCACTACAACATCCAGTACCGAGGTAAGGTTTTACTAACGGATTAGGGCTTACTTAGCCGCGTAACCTGTACCATCTAAGATGTTTTGCGCTTGTGTTACATAAGTAAGTGCAGCATCTAGACGCTTCTGGCTGTAACGGAAACCGTGTACACCCCAAGAGCCATCTTTCTTGATTAGCTCAACAGCCTCTTGTGCCTTCTCGGCAAGCATAAGCACCTGAGTCTTGTCTTCGATAGATAACTTGGTGACTTCTAATAGCTGGTCAATACGTACCAGAGCTTGCTCAACCTTGGCATAAACCTCTTTAACAGGTTTTTGCCACTTCATTACTTCACCGTAAATCTCTAACTGGTCTTCGTAATGTAAGCCGACTTCAAGTTCAGACTGGAACTGGCTGTGACACCCCTTGTTCTCAACCACATCGTGGTCAGAGATAGCGGTACGTGCACAAGACCACATAAGATCTAAGTAGTTACGACCTTCTTCGTTCTTAGCAACCGTCCAGCCTTTGGTACCATTTGGTCCCTGCGTGCGCGGCTTACCTTCTGGTGGGTTCAAAGTCTTGCGTACTGGGTCGACATCAATCTTCCACATATGAGACTTACGTACCGCATCAAAACCAGCTTGATCAGGGAACTGCATAGACTTGAAGTTCTCACAACTACCCATGTTAGGCATGTGACAGCTTTGGCATGTTTGCTTGCTGTGTGTATCTGTATTTTCAGCAATCAGCGTTTGCGCTTCATGGCAATCTTTACAGTCTTTTTTCAGCTTTGGCTTAGTGATACCAGACATCCAAGTACCATCAGTCACTTCATGTGGATCGTGACAAGTAGTACAACGCATGCCTTTCTCATAGTGCTCAGAGGCAAACATCTGTGAACCTTCGGTACCGCAAGAAGGACACAGTGATTTAAATTTCACCCCGAAGGCATACTCCATCTTCGCTTGACCTTGCTCGGTGTCGGCACGCTCATCGACGAAGTTGAACCTCTGATGACAACGCTCACAGTTAGACTGCATGCCACCAGTACCACCATCTAGGTGACCACCAGCTCCATGACATTCTTCACAGGCAATACCCTTACTAATAGTGTGCTCTTGCAACTTCTTCGGATCGCCTAAGGCATCGAAGAACTCTTGCTTGCTTTGGAAGTCGAACTTAAAGGAGTGACAAATCTCACAGTAGGAACTTGCAGGTTGGAACAACATCTCCTTCTCATATTTAGCACCATAAGAACTCATGCCCCACTGATGTGAACCACTGCCACCAAAATCTTGCATTGTTGTGGGAAATTCAGGAATGACCTTGTTGATCTTTTTCGCCATCTCCGGCGTTAACCATTCAGCCCACCCACGAGAGAACTGGTTACCACCTGCGACCATCTTGCCTGTACCATCTCTTAGTAAGCCGTCACGAATATGATAAGTACCGCGCACTAGCCAGGCATCGATGAAACCGTATTTGGTACGCGGTGTACCCACGGTTGCATAGATCATGTCAGGGGTAATACCATCTGCGAGAATCGATGTGTCCTTAGTGCCATACATCGTCTGCTCAATATCGTTATCAACCTCTGGATGCTCTCCAGGGAATCGAATTGTCCTAGCGTGACGCGAACGTTGCCACTTCTCATACTGAACAGCATGACATTCGGCGCATTTTTCTGGGCCAACGAAGTTGTTTGGGTAATCTAGAATAGATTTTGCACCTAAACGATACTGTACGGCACGGGGCTTACCTACACGTTCACTGTATTTAGGACTATTACCCGCATCTAGATACTCCTCACCGCGGTCACTAATATGGTAATCACCCACAAGATTGCCCGACTCTTGATATTTAAACATCGGATGGTTTTCGAAAAGGAAATCGAATAATTCCTCCTCTTGAACAATGTAATCTTGCAGAGTTTTCACCCCATTCTTCTTCTCTGTCCCCTGATAATTTGCGATAGCTTCTTTTGCTGTTTTACCCATTTCAGGAACGCTATTATATTTACCACCAGATGCGTTCACATTAGCAATGGCACTAAAACAAAACAGCACGCTTAATGCTACCTTGTGTTTCCATCGTCTCATCATTCACTCCTACTTATATTATTTTATTTTTTGCTTTTACCGGCATATTTTTCAACATGCCGTTACGAAATCTAACCGTTCACCGAACGTCTTGAACAACTGAGCAACACCTATTTTCCATGTAAAAAACAGTAAAAAACCTGTTCAAGAACACACGCGTAAAATCATTAGAAGCAATTAGATATAAAACTGGCGCAAAGCAATAAAATCAACACTTTAACTATTTGCATATAGAAAATTTTAGATCTGAAAGTAAGTTATCAAAGAAGATTAGGTGGAAAACAAACTAAATAAGGTGAAAAGCATCCCTGTACTGCAAGGCCAATAAGCTTAACGCTTGACTTAGACTTGGCAGAATTTGAATCCATATATGGTCAGAGTAGGTAAATAAATGAGGCATTGAAATCACCGCTTGTATTTCTTTATCAGTAATTTCATTTTGGAAGCGACCAGGTGAGCGTGACAACTAAAACAATTGAGTCTACGCGATTCCCCATAACTAAATGACAAAAAACACGAACTGACAATAGATTTACACCCGAGGAAAACAAAGATAGACAGCAAATAAGTAAATCGATTAAAAACAACAACATAAGTAGAAAAACCTGGAGTGCAACAGCAGTTTTTAGATCTGCTGATTTATAAAACCGGCTCTTTAGATATAAAACAATACCAAATCCATGCTTATCGATAATAAAGGACGCGAGGGTCACATAACAGCTTGTCAATATACGCTAGCCTTGGGCTTAAATGAGGCTAGAGAAGCTTGACAGACAATAGCCGTACAATGTTAAACAATAGATCACAATCAATACTTTCAGTTGTTATACATAGTAATACTCATTAAAAACATCAAAACAATAGGCGCAGCCACTAATCTAGCGGCCTAAACTGAGATTAATTCTTATGATTCCAGAACTGGGCCTTATATTTTTAATTGTTAGTGCAATTACATCTATATTACTTGGCATAATCACACTCGCAGGTTCATATAAAAACAATTATTACCTACTCAGTTATGTGAAGACATTAACAGGAATAATGACATTTTCATTATGCGCATCTATTAGCTGCTTACTCATTTCCTTCGTTATAGATGACTTCACGGTTGCTTATGTGGCAAATAACTCAAACACACAACTTGCTTTGATATATAAGGTTGCGGCGGTTTGGGGGGGGCATGAAGGCTCCATGTTATTTTGGGTCGTCGCTATGGCTATCTGGGGCTGTATCATCACCTTCTCAACTAAATATCAAGATAGGGCTTTTATAAATCGCTTTATCGCTATTTTGTCGTTAGTTATCGCAGGCTTTTGCCTATTTATGCTTTTTACCTCGAATCCTTTTGCCAGATTGCTACCTAACTACCCAATTGAAGGCAGAGATCTCAACCCAATTCTGCAAGATATTGGGCTTATATTGCACCCGCCTATGCTCTTCTTAGGCTATGTCGGGCTCACAATTTGTTTTGCTGGTGCCATTTCAGCCCTGCTTGGAGAAGGCTTAACCAAGCAGAAGGCAGCCTATTTACGCCCTTGGGTTCTTGCTGCTTGGGTATTTTTAACTGGTGGTAATGCATTTGGTTCATGGTGGGCTTACAACGAACTTGGTTGGGGAGGATGGTGGTTCTGGGATCCGGTTGAAAATGCCTCGTTTATTCCCTGGTTAGTTGCTACGGCTCTGCTCCACTCCGTCAGCATGACTCACAAACGTGGCCAATTCGGTTTCACAACAATATTTCTCTGTATTCTCGCATTCTCCTTGAGCCTTCTTGGTACATTCCTAGTGAGATCTGGAGTCGTGCAATCCGTGCACGCTTTCGCTTCCGATCCAACCAGAGGTGTCTCCATTCTAGTATTACTCATTGCATACTCAGGCGCAGCTCTCACGCTATTTGCTTACAAGACGAGTAACCTTATCTTAAAAGTTGATTTTGCAGCACTCTCTAAAGAGAGTTTCTTGTTGCTCGGTAACCTAGTATTAGTTGCAGCAGCACTTTCGGTATTGCTCGGCACCTGTTATCCACTTATCTATGAAGTTGTTACTGGCGCCACGATCTCTGTCGGCCCGCCATACTTTAACAGCATATTTATCCCTATCTCTGTTTGCGTCTTTATCTTAATGGGGCTAACTCCACTTATTAAGTGGCAAACAGCCTCAGTCACAACACTCAAGACCCCTGCAATATTAGCGGGGGCAAGCCTGCTGTTTGCCATTGTGTTTACCATCACTAGCCGAGAGGAGTTCTCGATATGGTTACTGCTTGGTGTCTTCTCTGTCCTTTGGATCTTGTCATGTATATTACTGAGTTTGTGGCTATTTATAACCAATAAGGATCGGAGCACTTCACAGGAACTAGAGGCTAAAGATAAACGCGCCAGAACTAGATTTTCTGCCATGTGTTTGGCTCATCTGGGCGTTGCCTTATCAGTATTTGGGGCTACTACGGTATCTAACTTCGAACAAGAGGAGTTACTCAGAATGGGCCCAGGCAACGGCAAGGAGGTTGCTGGCTATACCTTTGTCTATGAAGAGACACAACATATTGATAGACCCAGCTTTACAGCCATTCAAGCCAAGATAATGGTACTAGATAAGCATGAAAATTTGGTGACCTATATCTACCCACAAAGACAAACATTCAAAACCAATGCGATGCAGATGTCAGCAGCAGGTATTCACTCTTCTCTTTTTGGCGATCTGTATGTTTCTATGGGCTTGGCCTTAAGTGAAACAGAGTACTTAATCCGTATCAGCTATAAACCCTTCGTCAATTGGCTGTGGATTGGTGCCTTATTTATGATGTTTGCAGGCTGCTTAACGATCTATAACCTTCGTTCGGTGAAAGAGAAGAAGGCCAATGATGAAACACCAGCCATACCATCTCTGCTAACAAGAGAAGAGGTAAGATCATGAGACAAATTATACTCTCAATAATCGCACTTACCTTGTCTATTTCACTGGTGTTTTCTTTTATAGCTGACGCTAATGCAGATGAAAGAGTAAAACCCATAGCCGATCCTATTGCCTATACTGCTGACGAGATCCGCAATCTGGGATTAGGTATCTCAAGACGCCTTCGCTGCCCTAAATCAGTCAATCAAAACTTACTTGATTCTCAAGCTCCTATCGCGAGTGAGCTCAAAGCACAGATTTTCTTGATGTTAAATCAAGGCCACAGCGAGGAATATATTGTCAATTTTATGGTTGAGCGCTATGGAGAAAAAATACGTTATATGCCGAGCCTTTCAAGTGGCACGACCTTACTCTGGCTGGCACCTCTGCTATTGGTCCTTTTAGCTATTCTGAGTGTCTTTTTCTTCATTCGTCCCAAGATGATAAGTAGAGCAGAACACGTTGAAATATCTCAAATCGATGGAACAAAATCATGATTAATTTTCCTAAGACAACATCAATGGCATCAGCTAAATTAACCTTAAGCCTTGCACTTACGGCCTCCCTATTTTTAGGCTGTATCGCCCCGGCACAGGCCTCAATTCCTACCATCAAGGTCTATAGCACCGGAGAGGCGATAGAGAAGCCAATGATCATGTCTCGATTTATTGAGATGAGCTCAGCAAGGTCGGTTCCCGATGTCTCTTTCACCGATACCAACGGCGATGAGATAAGCTTAAAGCAGTTTCATGGAAAAGTCGTTATGGTCAACTTGTGGGCAACCTGGTGCCCACCATGCGTTAAAGAGATCCCACAGATGGAGCAGATCCGTCAAACCAACTTAAATAATAACCTAGTCGTTATCCCTATCTCCATCGATGAAGAACCTGAACTTGTAAAACCATTCCTAGCTAAACATGGCTTAGCGGAATATCAAACCTGGCTTGATCCCAAGAAACAGATCGATCAAGTGATGCCAGCAGATATCGTTCCAGCAACCTACTTTTTCGATGGTTCGGGTAACTTAATCGGCTTCCTGAGAGGCTATCTAGACTGGGGGGATAAGGACGTTCAACCATACCTTGAGAAGCTAACGGCAAAGTACGCACACAAGTAACTTAAAACAAGTTTTCACACCGTCCGGTGTTTTCTATCACTCTTTAACCGGACGGATTTTTTCTCTCTATAACTTCTATGCAGCGTCGACCGGGCGATACTCTAAAATATCCCCAGGCTGACAATTGAGGTATGCGCAGATATTGGCTAAGGTCTCGAAACGTACCCCTTTCACCCTGCCTCTCTTTAGCAGGGAAAGGTTGGCCTCGGTGATGCCGATTGCCTTAGCCAGTTCCTTCGAGCTCACCTTACGCACCGCCATCATCACATCTAAATTTACGATTATTTGCATAATTTTCGGGTCCAACACGCTAAAATTAACACTTAAATAAACTCTTTGTTTTCGGCTTCTATCTCTTTGGCGGCCTTCAATAAGTAAACGATCAGCAGCATCAGCAAGAGGGTGGTGATGTTACCAAAGTCGATAGGCAACATTAGGTGAGTCTCGTCATAAAACTGCCCATGGTAATAAGCCGTCACTAAGCTCTGAACAATATCGATGCCAAAATCAGCCAACTTGATCCAGATAAGCCACAAATAACAGCTCATGGCTTGATTACCGAAAAACAGCCCTTGCTGGAAGTAACTCAGTAACTTCTGTAGCCAATAAACCCCTAAAATCAGACTCAAGAGATGAGGAGATTGAATGGCTAATAACACACCGCGACTGGCTTGCCCATCATACCAAAGCTCATTAAACAGCATGCTATTTGCGCGTCGGAATTCATCATGAACCCAATAGTTGTAGCCCAGGTAGACGAGTATTACCGCCGTAGCCACTAATACCAATACCCTGAAAAAACCGCTGATCTTCATCAACTTCTGCATGCTCGCGTTCATTGCCACAATTATTCCCTTATCTCGATTTCTCTAGATTATATCAGACAGAAACATTTCATTGTAAAAAAACATTTAATTATCGTTTTACAATAATTAATTTATGTATTAGATTAATTAGCAATTAATGGATAACTGATTTGTTGATAAAGCAGATAGGCATCTGAGCTGTTATTTAGAGGAATGAATGATGAAGACACATAAGATTTTACCTAGCCTACTCTCGACAGCGCTCGCCGCGAGCTTGTTTATAACAGGCTGCTCGCAGACCCCTTCACCAACCAGCTTGTCAGCTCAGGTCGCCGACCAAGATCAAAGTCAGCAAGTTCAACTACTGCCTGTTGAAGCCTATTTCAACGAGCAAGGGATCAGTGGACTCAAGAGTTCCAGTGACGGAAAGTGGTTGGCCTTTTTCAAAGAGTATCAAGGCGCGAAAAACATCTATCTGATGGCTGCTGGTGCAGATTTAGATACTGCCTTGCCTATTACCACCTCAAAGGATCCGATTAACAGCTTCCGTTGGTCACGCCAAGGCGATGAGATCTTCTTTCTTAAAGATACCGGCGGCAATGAAAACACGCAGATCTATAAACTCTCTCTGGATACGAGTCAGCCTAAGCCTGTGCCGAACATCACTGCGCTCACCAGCAATATAGACATCAGATACGACTTGCTCAAACAGCCAAAAGATAAGCCAAGCACCTTGGTGGTCATGTCGAATCAAGATAATCCTCAGCAGATGGATCTATTTCGCCTGAATATCGATTCCGCAAAAATAACCAATATTTTTTCTAACACCTATGGCTTCTCTTCCATAGAGACAAACCAACGAGGCGTGCCGGTACTCGGCACCAGCAGCAACCCTGACAATACCTCCGATCTCTACGCCAAAATTGATGGCAAATGGACTAGCCTGATCAAGACCCAGTTTGGTGAAGACATAGATATTCTTAGCTTTGATGAAGATAATAACTTGGCCTATCTGCGTGCCAACATTCAAGGTCGAGACAAGCTGCAACTGCTACGCCTCAATATGATCACAGGTGAAATTGTCACCCTGCATCAAGATCCCCAGGATGAATCTGATGTCTATGATGTGCTCTTTAACGATGAAGGCGCGCCACTTGCGGTCTCCTATTATGGCGGTCGTTTACGTACCTACCCGCTGGATGATACCTTTGCCGGCAACTGGCAAAAGATTAACGACCACTTCACTCAAGATGTGGAAATAACCATCACAGATAGAAACGAGAAAACCGGTCTGTGGCAGATACATGTCGCCAGCGATGTCGATATGGGTAGCGACTATCGCTTTAATGCCAAAACAGGACTGGTGAGCCTGTTACTCGAACAAGAGGCATCGATTAACCCTGAGCTACTCTCGAAACGTCAATCCATCACCTATCAGGCTCGCGATGGGGTCAACATACAAGCCTACCTGACTCTACCTAAGGATCAGAGCAAGAATCTGCCCACTATCATACTGCCTCATGGTGGCCCCTGGTCCCGTGACTACTGGACCTTAAGTTCAGGCTATTTCAACCCTATCGCTCAGTTATTAGCGAACCGAGGTTACGCCGTACTCCAGCCAAATTTTCGCGCTTCCACCGGCTTCGGTAAACGTTTCCTCAACTTAGGTAATAAGAACTGGGGCACTGGCAGCATGCAAGATGATCTTACCGATGGTGCACACTTCCTTATCGACCAAGGCATTGCCGATAAGCAAAGATTAGGCATCATGGGCGCATCCTACGGTGGCTACGCCGCGCTTGCTGGCGCGACCTTTACACCGGATCTTTATCAGGCGGTGATCTCATACGTCGGGCCTTCGAGTCTTATCACTTTACTCGAGTCATTCCCGCCACATTTTCGCCCTTACCTTGGGCAATTTTATAGCGCGGTAGGCGACCCGGAAATAGCAGCCGACAGACAAGATATGCTGGCTCGTTCGCCAATCAAGTTCGTCGACCGCATCAAGGCGCCACTCATGTTAGTGCAAGGTGCGAATGACCCTAGAGTCACCCAGCTTGAGTCCGATAATATCGCGCGGGTGATGTATAAGCAGGGCTTGCCAGTAGAGTATATTCTGGCAAAAGATGAAGGCCATGGATTTAGGAAGCGCGACAATAAGCTGGCCTATATCGTCGCCATGGAACAGTTCTTCGGTGAGCACTTAGGCGGACGAGTGGATAAAGCCGTCACTCCAAGCCTAGCCACTCACCTGGATACGCTCAAGGTTGATGTGAGTCGCTTATAATAACCGTAAGTTCCTAGTTCCTAGATTTCTAGGAACTAGGAACTAGGAACTAGGAACCTTCTCTTACGCACCCGCCTCTTCGAGATCGGGCATATCTTCTAGTTTCTCGATCTTGAAGTTGAAGTAGGCATAACTGCCACTCACTAAGGGGCAAACTAAGTTAAAGAAGGCATATGGGAGGTAGGCTATGGTGGCGACACCTAATGTGCTGGCCATGTATGCACCACAGGTATTCCATGGCACGAGAGGGCTAGTGATGGTTGCCGAATCTTCCAGCGCCCGACTCAAGTTCACCGCAGCAAGGCCACGTTTAGTGTACTCCACCTTCAACATACGACCCGGCAAGATGATGGCGATAAACTGATCAGCGGTGATCAAGTTGGCACCGATACAGGTCGCCAGGGTGGTGATGATCAAACTGCCGCTGGATGTTACTAGGCCAAGGATACTCTGCAAGATACGCTTAAGCAGGCCGGTGACCTCCATGATGCCGCCGAACGCCATGGCACACAGGATTAACCACACAGTATTCATCATAGTGCTCATGCCGCCTCGGCTAAGCAGGCTATCGAGCACTTCATCACCCGTGTTGGCCACATAGCCATCGAACATGGCAGTCCAGATCCCTTTAACCATGGCCACAATCGGCGGCAAGCTATCATCATTGGCAAACGCTATGACGCCATCGAACTGGAATAGAGCCGCGCAACACGCACCCGCGATAGTCCCGAGAATGACGGTGGGAAATGCCGGCATCTTCTTATAAGCCAAGACTAATACCACCAGCAGAGGTAACAGCAGGTGAACGCCGGGATTAAACTGAGTTTGCAGCAGATCCATGGTCAATTGCAGATTGCCAGCCTGGCCACTGGGCTCACTGGTGAAACCTAAAATCAAGAAGCCTATCATGGCGATGATGATACTCGGCGCTGTGGTCCATACCATGTGACGAATATGACTGAAAATATCGGTTCCCGCTACCGCAGGTGCCAGGTTAGTGGTATCGGACATGGGTGACATCTTATCGCCAAAATAAGCACCACTGATGATGGCACCGGCGGTGATCTCCACGCTTAATCCCATGGCGGCTGCAACGCCAACCAAAGCAATACCCAGAGTACCTGCCACTGTCCAGGAGCTGCCTATACTCAAGGCAACGACGGCACATAAGAGACAGGATGCGGCATAGAAATATTCAGGGTTGAGCACCAACATGCCGTAATAGATCATGGTCGGCACAGTACCTGCGAGTATCCAAGTGCCAATCAGTGAGCCCACGGCAAATAGGATCAGCAGGGCGCCGGTAGCCACCCCGACACTCTTGACGATCCCCGCTTCCATCTCCTTCCAGCTGTAGCCATTCTTCACCCCTATCACCAGGGCGATACAAGCGGCCATGATGAGGGCTATCTGGTTTGCACCGTAAGAACTATCAGACGAATACAGATAGACGGCAGCCGCCAGCATAAGCACCAGAGCAAAGATGGGAATGAGGGCATCGAACAGGCTGGGCAGCTTCTTAACCCGGCCACCATCTTGTTTGGACTGTTCGCTCTGATTATCTGGATCTTGGTCTAAAGGTGCTTGGTTCGAGGGCATCATATCTTCCTTATTGCTTTTTTAGTGTCGGCGCTTCTCTAACAGTAAATACCATTCATCCGATGGCTTATTGATTACCGCGGCCGAACATCCTTACACAAAATTAACAATCGGATCCAGATCACATAACAGTTGATATTGAATCTCAACTAGACGCAACGACTGAATCCATACAAAAAATCATTATAAATTCAATACAGAGCACCTATACCTACTAGTTATGCATTTATTCGGGATAATCCCTGGAGTAACTGCTCGATAAAATAATCGACATTATCTTTGTTAAAAACCATTGGCGGCTTAATCTTGAGTACATTATTGAAGGGACCGTCGAGACTGAGCAAGATATTGCGCGACTTAAACCACTCGATTAAGGCTTGCGCCTCCTGGGTCGCCGGAGTCAAATTTGCATCTTTAACTAGCTCCACGCCGATAAATAAACCTAGGCCCCTGACGTCGCCGATGATGTCGAACTTCTCTTGTAACTTGACCAGACGCATCCGCATATAATCGCCGGTATCGCGGGCATTCTGCATCAGGTTTTCAGCATCTATGGTGTCGAGTACCGCCTTGCCGATAGCACATGAAACAGGATTACCACCGAAGGTATTGAAGTACTCCATACCAGTCACGAAGGCAGCGGCAATATCCTTAGTGGTGACGACAGCCGCCATGGGATGACCGTTACCGATAGGCTTACCTAAGGTAACAATATCCGGCACCACACCTTGGGTCTCAAAACCCCACCAATGAGTGCCGACACGACCAAAGCCCACCTGCACTTCATCGGCAATACAGACACCACCCGCGGCGCGCACCGCTTGATAAACGGCGCCAAGATAGCCGTTTGGCATGACTAGGTTGCCGCCAACCCCCTGCAGAGACTCACAGATGTAACCGCCTAACTGTTTGCCCTCTCGCTGTAACTGACGAATCGCCTGCTGTACCGGCTCGGCATAGGCAAGGCCCGTCTCAACAGACATACCTTTATACGGGCCGCGATAGGGATCGGGCACTGGCACGATATGGATATGCTCCGCCGCCCCTTCGCCCCCTGGACCATTAAATTTGTAGGGACTGATCTCAATCGCCTTGTTGGTATTGCCGTGATAGGCACCATCGACCACCAGCAGCTCAGCGGATTGTGTCTTGCAGCGCATCAAGCGCATGGCGAGTTCGTTAGCCTCGCTGCCTGAGTTGACGAACATCACCACAGAAAGTGACTCGGGGAAGGTGTCCAGCAAGGTCTGGCTATAATCGAGAATATTGTCATTGAGATAACGGGTATTGGTGTTGAGTTTGGCCATCTGCGCCTGACCCGCAGCGACCACAGATGGATGACAGTGCCCCACATGACAGACATTATTGACCATATCTAAGTAAGCGATATTGTTTTCATCCAGCAGAAACTGTCCCTGGCCGCGCTCGATAATTAACGCCTGCTGGTAAGAAACACTCAGGGTCTTGAATAAGCGTTCACTTCTCTGGCTGAGAATATCTTTATGACGTGCAGATGCAGCGTTATCGGCGCCTTGGTCTAATGGCCCGCTCTGTGTTGCCCCTTCGTTTGGTGTCAGACACAGGCGCTGCAGCCCGAAGCCAACAGTCTTAGCATCCAGTTTAAGCAAGGTACTGATGGCTGCCCAGGCAGGTTTAGCGGTCACCAACAGGTATTCATTATCTGGCTCGGATAAAATGGCTTCACAGGAGTTGCACACGCTGACCGCTAAACGCGCGGCAATAAGAGGCAGCAATACCCAGAGTTCGGCGCCATTAAGCGGCCGCTGCTGATGATAGGCCAAGGTGATGGCCTCTATGATCGCCAGTGGCGAGTCAACTCCTAAGATGGCGTAGGCGCAGGCGATGGCAAGCTCATTGATCTGATGGCTATGCACCATGTCACCAAAATCGATCAAGCCTATCACCTCAGCATCCGGGCTAGCGCTGCTGAGTAACAGGTTATAGTCATTCACATCGTTGTGGATCACCCCTTGTGGCAGTTCCGCCATAAAGGGAATAACCTGCTGTTCGAACCCGGATAGAATCTTTAGCACCTGCTCGCGCTGGCTCTGATCGCAGATTAATCCCACCTTAGATTCGATGACAGCCTTCGCATGCTTGAGATCCCAGTCGAAATGCCGTGAGGCAGCGCTATGGGAAAAGCCTTGCAGACTCAGGTCTAGCCTGCCCAATAAGCTGCCGAGTTGGCTATGATGATGACCAGACAGCGCCTTATGGTCACAGTAAAAAACGCCGGGCACATAGCGAAGCAGACGCATGGGTCTCGGCCTGCCATACTTGTCCTGCAAAGGCGTGATCTCATTACCTGCCAGGTTTTTGATCACCTCAGGTAACAAATAAGGCCGCAAGTCTTGGCCGTTAAGATAATTCATCACAGAGTTTTGCATATCCAACTCGGCCAATGGCTCATCCGCATTGGCAATCTTGAGGATAAATCGTTTCCCCAGTGTATCCGTAAGCAGAAAATTGAGATCCACGTAACCGGGCAATGATTTAACCTCTGCCGTTATGTGGAAATGTTCCAGTACCAACGCCTTCACTGTGGATGGTGAATATTCAACGACCTTAGTTTTCAACTCTTGCATTGCCATTCTGCCTCTGGTTTCTTCACTTAAGCTGTGATGTTAATCTTGTGTAAATGGGGATATTGTATACACTAACTGTTTTTCAATAGCAATTTATCGAGTAGTCTCTAACGAGAGACTTGCAGGAGAGCTTGCGGTATGACAAAAGCCCATATTTGGTTACGCGCGGAATCTAAACCCTTAGAGGAACGCATTGCCCTGACACCCGATGTCGCCCGGAAACTCTTGCAGGCAGGGTTCAAGATCACTGTCGAAGAGTCTCCCTTAAGTGCCATCCCTGCCCAAGAATACCAAGGGATAGGTTGCGACATAGTGCCGGCCCATAGCTGGCAACAAGCCCCGAAAGACACCATCATCTTGGGCCTCAAGGAGCTCAGTGAAGATAATTGGCCCCTGGTTCATCGTCATATTCATTTCGCTCATGTGTATAAAGAGCAGCAAGGTTGGCAAGATGTGCTGCGCCGCTTCAAGACGGGCGAAGGCGAGCTATACGATCTCGAGTACCTGGTGGATGACAATAATCGCCGTGTGGCCGCCTTCGGCTACTGGGCAGGATATGCCGGCGCCGCCGTGGCGCTCAAGGCATTCGGCAAGCGTCAGCAGCTCATTCAGCTAGATTCCACAGCACAGGCAGACCAGCCAGTATTGGACCAGTTAACTTCGATGCCAAGCAAACAGGCACTGGTCGATGATGTGGCCAGGTCACTGAGCCCGCTAACACGACCACCTAAGGTATTAGTGATTGGCGCTAAGGGCCGAAGCGGACGCGGCGCCGTGGAGATGGCCAAGAGCGTAGGCGCTGAGGTTACCGAGTGGGACATGGCGGAAACTAAAATAGGCGGCCCCTTCGAAGCCATCCTAGATTTTGATGTGCTGGTCAACTGCGTGTTCGTACAAGAAGCCCTGCCGCCGTTTATTACCTTGCCCATGCTCGAGACCAACGGCATAGAACCACGACGCCTGAGCATTATCTGTGATGTCAGCTGCGATCCATACGGCACATACAATCCCTTGCCTATCTACTCAAGCTGTACCACATTTGATAAGCCGTGCCTGCGTATCATAGAGGGGGATAATCCCGTCGACTTGATCGCCATAGACCATTTACCTTCGCTGCTGCCGGTCGAGAGCAGTGAAGACTTCTGCCAACAACTGCTACCACATCTGCTGCAGTTGGACGATCTCAATCGAGGCGTGTGGCAAAAAGCCAAGCAAATATTTACCGATAAACTCAGTCAGGTATAACAACTAAATTAAGAGATAATCAACATGCAAACAGTTCATTGGTTAGGTGCAGGGCTCTCGTCACTGCCGGGAATACGCAAGGTCGCACAATCGGGTCAACAGCTGATCCTCTGGAACCGCACCTTAGCTAAGGCCGAGCAAGCGGTTGCCAGCTTAGGCATTAAGGTCCCTACCAAGCAGTTAGATTGGCTTGCTCTGGAAGCCGAAGTTAACCCAGGCGATCTGGTGATCTCCATGTTGCCAGCCACCTTGCATCTGCAGGTTGCCGAGTTATGTCTTGGGCTCAAAGCCCATTTCGTCTCCAGCAGCTATGTGTCACCGGAAATGCAGGCCTTGCATGATAAGGCCAAGAGCCTAAACCTCAGCTTCGTCAACGAAGTGGGGCTAGATCCCGGGCTAGATCACCTGCTGGCCCACGCCTTGATCGCCGAATATCAGGCATCGGATAAATTCGACAAGCAAAACCAGCATAGCTTCCGCTCATACTGCGGCGGCTTCCCTAAGGTCGCCAACGATTTTAGATATAAGTTCTCCTGGTCACCACTGGGAGTACTAAAAGCCCTCAAGTCTCCGGCGCAATGGACCCAAGACGGCGAAGTTAAGCGTACCGAGAAACCTTGGCTGGCCCTGTCAGATTTCGATATGCGCATGAGCGATGCCAGCCTGGAAACCTTCCAGGCCTATCCAAACCGAGACTCTATCCCTTTCCAGCAGCAATATGGTTTTGCCAGCGACTGGAACATTCAGGAATTTGTTCGCGGCACCCTGCGCCTCAACGGCTGGTCTGACGCCTGGAGTGAGCTGTTTACCGAAGTTGACAATGCTGTCGGTGATGCGGGACTGGCCCGTTTAGCCGAGCTCAGTGATGGACTCTGGGACAAGCATCAATACGACAAGGGTGAAGCCGACCGCGTGGTGCTATCGGTTGAGTTAGAGGTCAAAGATCCACAAGGCGAGCAAACACTCTGGCACTCGAGCTACGGCGTAGATGAAGCCGGGGACGAGCGTGGCTCGGCCATGGCCCGTCTGGTTTCTCTCACAGTGGCTATCGCCATCGAGTCACTAGTCGCCGGTGAGCTGGCTATCGGTGTCTCTCCGGCTCCACACGATGAGAAGACTGTGACTAAGTGGCTTAATGAGCTAGATAAGATGAATGAAAAAGTCTTCCGTCATCAGCTCATAAGTTAACCATAACTAAGATGTTTTGAGAGCATATTGTGCGGCCCCTATCAGTCCCACAAATATGCTCTCAACTTAAGATTTACCCACGTTTATTATAAGGAAATAGTAGATGTACAAGCTGTTCATTGCCCTACTCATTAGCTGTATCGGGCTCACATCCTCTTTTGCCAAAACTGCTGCCGACATATCTGTAGAGTCATTTCTTAAATATCGAGATATTAAATCCGCTCACCTATCGCCTACCGGAAAGTATCTGGCTGTTATAGCCGATACCGAAGAGGAAGCTAAGGTCTATATTTTTACCACTGCGAATATGAAGCCTTTCACAGCCCCATTTGAATGGCGATCCTCTCGATTTTCAGGCCAAACTGAGATCGGACGACTCGTGTGGGTCAACGATGAGCGATTTATCGCCAGCCTAGTGATTAATAAAGGGCAATTCGACACCCCCTTTCATACTGGAGAATACTTCGCGTCTAATGCCGATGGCAGTAAGAAAAAAGACTTAGGCCTGTTAAAAAACTCACTCGTAGGGCACAGCCGCCCTTTTAGAATTATCGATACATTAGATAAAGATAAAAAACACATATTGATTCAAGACAGCTCAACAGGCGCTTACCCTACCGCTTATAAACTCAATGTTTACTCAGGAAAAAGAAGAAAAGTCACCCGTAGTCCCGCTCACTACAGCAGGATGTATACCGATAGTGAGGGCGATATCCGCTTAACCGTCGGCGTGACGAATGACGATGTTCAAGAAAGCTTTTACCGCCTTGAGGAGGGAGGTGATTGGCACAAATTGGATCAACACTCAAACAAGTCAGCGGGTATGGAGCCCATTGGCTTTACCCTTGATGGAAAGGGAATTTATACCTGGCTACCAGCCTCTGATACTGGGCCTGAAGGGCTATATGAGTACGACTTAGCCAGTAAACACAGCACGCTAATTGCAGAGCAGCCCTTTGAAGCCACGAATCTTATCTATGGTTCAGGTAAATACAGAGAGACTCCGATAGGCTATAGGCAAGATGCAGGATACCCAAGTACGACATTCTTTGATCATAGCCGCGGCGAAGCGCAAAGGTTTGCTAGCTTACAAGATCTACTGCCAGATAATGATCTAATCATCGAATACAGCAGAGATGGACATTTTGCTGTTATTCATGCCCTTAATGACATTAACTCTGGCGACTTTTATCTGTTTGATACTCATACAAATAAGATAAAGCCGTTATTTTCTAGCAGGCCTTGGCTAGATAAAAATCTAATGAGTGAGGTTACACCGATTAAATTCACAGCCAGAGATGGACTCGAGATCCATGGCTACCTCACTCTGCCCAAAGGAAAGTCTAAAAATCTGCCTCTCGTACTTAGCATACATGGTGGCCCCTATGGCGTTAGAGATTACTGGAAGTTCAACAGCAGGAATCAGTTTCTCGCTAGCCGTGGCTATGGGGTTTTACAGGTAAACTATCGTGGCTCAGGTGGTTATGGACATAGCTTTCAATACGATGCATATCGCCAGATGGGCGCCGAGATGCAGGACGATATAACCGACGCCACGCTTTGGGCCATAGCACAAGGCTATGCGGATAAAGAGCGGATCTGCATCTTTGGCGCAAGCTACGGGGGTTACGCCGCGTTAATGGGAGTGGTAAAAGAGCCAGATCTTTATCAATGCGCTATCCCTTACGCTGGGGTCTATGATATTAAATTACATAAGTACTCAGATATCCCCAAAAGCCGATATGGCAAAAATTTCCTGAATGAAGCATGGGGCTATAATGATGATAAATTCTTGATAGAGCGCTCCCCGATTAATCATCTTGAAAAACTGAAAGCCGCACTCTTTATCGTTCATGGTGGCGAAGATGTGCGTGTTCCCATTGAGCAGTATGATGCACTAACTGAACGGTTAGATGAGCTTAATTACCCCTATGAATCCATGGTGGAGCCTAAAGAGGGTCATGGGTTTGCAAAGTATGAAAACAATGTGAAGCTGTTTAAGCGCCTGGAAGTTTTTCTAGATAAGCATATAGGACCTAGTTCACGACAATAGCCCTCTATAACCATTTGAAATAGCTTCTAAGCTCAGCTGGGTTCTGTTTGAACCCAGCTTAAATCCTATTTAAAGCCTGCTTGAGCTTGTCTTGAATCTAGCTTGAACTTCTCTTGAACTTAGTGCTCACCCCTTTATTTTGCCCTGCCATTAAATTAGAATCACCGCAACTGAAACACCTTAATCTCAATCTTCATAACAGCAAGCTCAGGCTTCAAGGCAAATCAATGAAACTTACCGCACTCACTCAGCCTCTCTACGATCATCTTTATCGTGACATCCTACAGTTTCGCTCTACTTTCGATCTGCCAAGCGAAGATGAGAGCACATTGGATGACAAGGCCGACACATTACACACCTCATTGGCCATCGAAGAGCTAACCGAGCTTGCCGAAGCCGACAGCCGCATGGAGCAGGCCGATGCTATCGTCGATTCTGTCTATGTCTTGATGGGCCGCCTGGTTCACTTAGGTGCGACTCAGGTTAGCGACCGCATGGAAATCAGCTACGTCATCGACTTGCTGCTACACGTAGCTAAGAACCGCGAAATCGATTTCATCATCTGTTGGGACGAAGTTCACTCAAGCAACATGAGCAAGGTTTGCCGCAACGAGAAAGAGCTTGAAGAGACTATCGAGTTTTACGCCAAGCAAGGCGTGGAGATCGTCGGCAGCACCAAGGGCGACTTCATCATCGCTAAGTGCGCTAAAGATGTAGATATGGCGGGTAAAATCGTACGTCAAGGCAAGGTGCTAAAGTCGGTTTACTACCGTCCAGCAGATCTGGCAAAGCTAGTTAAAGCTTAATTGTTAATTTTTTTGGATTGCTGATGTTTGGTGGCTTGTTGTTTAGGTAGCACTTCATTGGTATTGGCTAAGCTAAAGCTATAAAAGCACTTCATTCGAAGTGCTTTTTTGTTTTCTGGTTCCAATTTTCATATTGGGTTATTGAATTGGAAACCAAAGCTGCATTGGTATTTATTACCTGCGGTAGGTGCTGTATAGGGATATACGAATGTCGTGATCACACGGATGTGAATGAGCGACCTTAAGTGCAAACACTTCTGCGACACGCTGTCCTCTCCATTAAAGGAAAGGGTCCCTATACGCTGTGAAGCTTCGCCTTGCTGTCGAAGGTCACAGCCGCGTTCACACCAGATGATTTCTCTCTTCGAAGTAAGAGGTATCTCAATCCCTAAGAACTGCTTAGATTAAATTTTTGACCAAACAATCTAATTAGCTACGACCCCTTTGTTCGGTTATCAAGACAATAGAGTGACCGTCTACTATGGCGCTAAGTTCGACTCAAAGAAGAGAATAACTCCCCCTACCGGCTTCACTACAACCAAGTATGTCAATCGGGCTAAGAAGGTCATGCGGGAACATGTGTACCGGCGGAGAACTTCGGTAGTGCTTTCTCTGAGTGGCGTGAAGATAATGCTCAGTGTGTAGACCGAAAAGGTAAATCATTCAAAGACCGTTAGTGTGCTGAGAAGATCAAATATGCAGGCCGACAAGTACAACCTGTACCCCACAATAGGTGCTGTGAATACCATGAGAAGCAATTATAACTTCACTATGCTTCCATGTTTGGTAGCTGTAACATGCGTATAGAAAACAGGAAAGCACAACCACCGGAACCAGCCCGTGGCCGTATTGCTAGAACTTACATGTACATGGAGCAGACATTCCTAAGTACAAGATGAGTAAGCAGCGACAGTTAATGACAGCCTGGGACAACCAGTTTCCAATGTTTAAGTGGGAGTGTAGCGAGCTGGCCGTATAGAGAAGCTACAGGGTAATGTTAATAAGGTCATTGCAAGTCGATGCGGTGTTTAAGCAATTATAGATTTTATTAGGTGCAACATAGATGAGTGACACACTATTCAAGTTTTTTGGCTTTAGAGATTTTGACTTAGATGCACTATGTAACTCTTATCTCTGGTTCAGCAAACTCCATGAGTTTAACGATCCTTTTGAAGGGCTTTATGAAGAGCAAGTTAGCAGCATTACTGAGGAAGAGATAGACGTTCAGAAGTTTATAACAACTTTGCGTAGAAGTTTAATATCTGAAGGACTTACCCAAGATGAGATACAGCCTTATATTGCCAAGTATACAAATAACAAGTGGGCTAAAAGAGAGATTTTAGAAAATTATCAAAGTATTGAACGCGGGCTTAAAGTCCTATATCAAGACCATAAAAAACGCTTGTACTGCAGTTTCACACAAGATTCTGAAGGAAACCAGAACAAATTGTTATGGTCTCATTACGGTTTTGGGTTAAGTGGGTTTTGTCTTGAGTTTTATCAGTCTGCTCTAGTAGATTCTATAGCTGAACTAAACGAAAAAGCTGAAATAGTTTATACAGGAGAGATTCATTACCGAGAAGCTAAAATTCAATCGATTCAGGAGAGGTTACTTCTAGTTCTGGGCGAACAGTCATACGATAGCCCTGGAGAAGTCCTAAACAGAAAATGCATAGAATGGGACTATGAAAAGGAATTTAGACTTAGTGTAGAGTATCGTGATGACCGGAAGCTAATCTATCACTCATCTCTTATAAAGAGTATTACCATTGGCGAGAAAATGAGTAAAGTGAAACGCGAAACTTTATTTATGTGTCTGAAAGGTTTACTCGGGGTAACATGGAAAGAAAAAGTCAAAGTCGCGAGCATTTGCAAAAAAACCTTTAAGATAATCATTGAGCCTCTTAACCGTTAGTTAATCTAAGCTTATGTAATTCGATTGGTAATGTACTTTAATGGTAGACTCTTCCGATAAATGATTAATATAACAAGAATTTCAATCTAGGTTCTATTTTTATGTTGATGCTATTAGAGCGTTTAAGGTTTACTTGGTGGAACTCAGGCCTAACCCCCCCACGAGGAAAATCCCGCGGCACAGCTAATTCGTACGCATCTTGCTTTCAGGTTCTAGATGAGATTGTTGGTGTAAGCGATTTCATTGGACTATGTGAAGTTGGCCATGAAGATATGGATGCTCTTAATGCCTATGCTGACGCCATAAACTGGGAACTACTCCCTCTACTGAAGAAGACCCCTTCTAATAAGAGTTACTTCGACCACGCGGTGCTGTTCAATCCATTAGTTATGGGGATTAAATTCGAGAGGAACATCTTTTCAGTTATGGGTAACAGCTACCTGAAAGCAGGTCAGCACCTTAAAGTAACTACTAAGTCGTATGCTAACCCAGAGTTTCACATTTTCCTTAGCCATTGGCCGAGTAAAATACTAGACCAAACGATGCAGCGTAATTTTGTAGCGCAAGCTTTAAGGGAAGCTGTTCAGCAATTACTAGAAAACGGTGAAAAGGTTATTTTAATGGGGGATTATAATGACTCCCCCCATAGTCACCTGATGAATGTTCAACTTCAGTCTACCAAGTGCTACGAAGCTGTTCTTTCGTCAGTTAAGTCTATTCTATATAATCCTTTCTGGAAGTTAACCACTGGACGGAGAGGCTACACACATCTGGAGAACGACATCAAATCGCTATCATCCGGGACTAATTATTATAGCGGGCTAAACCCTGAGGCTATTAGATGGCAATCTTTCGATCAGATAATTTTTTCTGGTAGTTTCCTAGGTCCTAGCGAATGGTATTTAGATGAGCCTAGGACACAGATAATTGATACAGCGGCCATTAATAGATTATTCTCCAACAAGAGCCATGTAGACCATTTCCCTGTCACTGCACAGGTTGTACGACCATAGGAATTATTATGAATTTAAGTTTTATAGAGTCGCTTCAAGAAGGGCAGGCAGAAGCTGATGACTACGTAAAGAACAAAATCGAAGTAGATGCCATCTTAAAATCTGTTGAGACGAGCCTTAAAGAGTTTTTAGGTGATGAGTCGATTAAAGTTTGTTACGCAGCGGAAACTGTTGTCGATGAGAAAAAACTAGAATCTTTAAGCAAAAATAACAATGGCTTGCTAAATCTCGGCAATACTATTGCACGGTTGAATGCTATCGTTGAAACAGGCTATACCAGCATTTATTTGAGAAAGGAAGTTGTGAATGGAGATTCTTCAACAATGTCATCGAGTGAAACTCTATTTAGCTATAAATTTGGTGAGCAAGTTTATCCTTTAGAAGTGAGATTTCGAAATAACTCATTTTTTTGCTCTGGCGGTGAAGCCTTAATAAGTATGATCCGGAAACTACTATCCGAAGGGCACACTATCAGGCTTCTACGGAGCTTCTAAGCTAGACCTGAGAATAAGTAGGGTCAGTGTAAACTTCGTTCCACTCTGTCCCTTATCGCTTTATCTGTGAGCGCAGCGTTCCGTATTCGGTGAACCGTTAACTCGCAGCGAAGCGCTCTAGCAGCGAGCCTGCGAACGACCTCGCAGCGAAGCGATCTAGCAGTGAGTTACTTCATCACCGCTTGTTGGAAACGGTTGCCTGCGATAGCACCACCAATCATTACCAGTAAATACACCCATCCAGATAATGAGAAGTTAGCGATAGGGGTGAACAATGCTCCCACATTACAGCCATTGGCAAAACGAGTACCAAATCCCATTAATAATCCACCTAAAGCAAAAAGCGCCAGCTGTTTAGCTGAGTGGTTTAGGGTAAATGAAAACTTAAACTTACCCATAAACAACACCGCTATTAAGGTGCCTAATAAAATAGCCAAGTTTTGCACTGACACGCCATGTTCAAAAAACGGCGTGGTAAACATAGCTTCAGGTCGCTGGCTTATCTCGGTAATGGTGCTTAATTCAACCCCAAAGAACATCAATCCCTTTGCGAACCAGATACCAAAGGGTGTCGACGCTCCCCAGCCTGAGCCGGTACTTGCCATCATGACGCCAAAAATAACCGCTATGACTAACGCGGTGGTGCGCATTTGCCAGAGATTAGCGAACCAGTTTTGATATGTTTCACGGCTGAATAATCTAAACGATTTATCTTCGCCGTTTTGATTACTTTGATGTTGAATATTCTGCCGCTCAATTTCACCCAACACACCTAAATATGAGCCATTGCGGCGGCGATAGTTTTCATACTTTTTGGCAATAACCACTACGCTTAACGCTAAAAACACGGTCACTAATATAGACATAAAGTAACCATTCAGCGGTGTACCAGCAAACAAGTCAGGTAAAAAGACGCCTTTACCTTGATAGCTTGCTGATGAAAACCACGAATCTGTTATCCAGCTTTGGCTGCTTTGTAATGGAAAGCCAAAGAAGACGCCAGCGCCAAAAAACACCAATGTCGTTGCGGCTCTTGGGACATCACTGACAAGCTCCACCATCACGCCGGTTGCGCAGCAGCTTGATAAGCTCATGCCTGCGCCAAACATGATGCCGCCAATGAGCAGCCCTGCATTGATAGGATTAATCCATAAATCATAGTGCTGGCTGTCAGTATTAAGCAGTAAACCAGCATTGATGATTGCTGTGATAACAAACATAAACATCAGGGTTTGTAATAACTGCGTTGAACCTCGGCGGTAAGCTCGGTTAATACTACCGGCAAAACCAACGGCTCCTTTGGCTAAAGCAAAGCCTAAGCTGAGCCCTAATAACAAACGTAAAAAGAGCCCGTCATTGGCTAACTGAGTCGCGCCAACCACTAACGTTAACAGTAAAATTGTTACGGCCATCACCGCTTGATTCTTATTTATATCCACAAGACTAACCAACTACATTTAATAACAAACTTTAAACAAAAAACAAACAAAACGTTATGTTTTTCAAACGCTTTGCTGTTCCTGTCATTTAGGTTGCAGATTGTGGTGAATCTAGCTGTTTCTGTCTATCGCTATAGCATGTTTTAGATAGACCCCTTTGTAATAACTCATGCGCTTGTATTAAGAGTACAAAACAAAGAAACAAAGGCGTCGTAGCGAATTAGCTTCTACTCCATTCAAATTTTGCTACTCATTACAGCACTCCCTGCAATGAAACCTGTCGATTCTTATGCGCTAGAATCTCTCTGATAGCCTGCAAGTTCGATAGTACCCCGTTGGAAGGTGAATATGGCGTAACCATAGCAATGAACGAGAAGCATGGTGAATATGATGCACGACCAAAACAAAAGCGACCAAACAGTAAAAATAAACATATAAAACAGAACGTTAAAATGCAACCTTCTAAAGTTTGCATACTCTCAATTGTCTATTAGTATTAAATGAGAGCATGAGGCTGGTATAGGAACCAATATTATTGTCATTTTTGATGACTAGGGGTCGATAAGTGATTGAAGAAGAAAATAGTTTTATGACGTTTGACATTGAGAATCAAACCTTGAAAAAATGGCAAAAAACTATTGATTTACTATCATCAATTTTAGATATACCTGCAGCATTAATTATGAGACTAAATAAAAATAAAATCGAAGTTTTCGTAAGTAGTGAATCTGAAAATAATCCTTATAAAAAAGGCGACAATGAAGTTTTTTTAAATTCAGGACTATATTGTGAGCATGTAATTAAGACGCAAAAAACGCTATTTGTGAAGAACGCATTAAAGAGCAATAGATGGAAAAACAATCCAGATACCAAATTAAACATGATAAATTACCTTGGCGTACCCATTAATTCACCTGACGAAACTCCTTTTGGAACAATATGCGTTTTAAATAATGAAGAAAAAGTTTATACCGATGACCACATCAATTTACTCAATGAGTTCAAATCAATAATCGAAGCTGACTTAAAATCTATTTCTTTATATAAAAGACTGGTGGCTTCAGAAAGAGTTGATTCATTAAGGGAGCTTTTATCAGGTATGGCACATGAAATAAATACACCGGTAGGAGTAGGTGTGACTGCTATCACTCACTTGAAATCTTTAACCAGAAATTTAAAACAAGACTATGAGTCTGGAAGCATGGATAAAGATGATTTTGAGGATTATTTACTATCAACATTTGAAATAACTGACTTAGTTCATTCAAACCTAAACAAAACAGCAAAAATACTAAAAAGATTCAAACACTTAACCGCCAGCAAGACCAATGAAAAGGCAACGACTTTCAACTTAAAAGAACACATTCTCAACATTTTATCAAGCATGAAAGAAATGATAAGTAGAAGCCATTTAAAAGTAATGGTTATTTCCGATGAAAATATAACTATAAACTCATATCCTGAAGCTATATCTGAGGTTATTACCAACCTAGTAACTAATTCTATTACTCATGGATATAGTAATCGCATGACTGGAGAGATAAATATAGAATGTAGAAAAAACAGAGATGGTATTACAATTATATATCAAGATGATGGTTGTGGGATCTCAAAAAATAATATCGAAAGAGTATTTGATCCATTATTTACTACTGACAGAAAAAAGGGTAGTAAAGGTTTAGGCCTATGTATTATATATAACATAGTGACATTGCAACTCAAGGGCTCAATACAATGTTCTTCAAATAGAAAAAAAGGTGTTGAATTCATCATGAAATTTAATAGTTTACTTGTAGTAAACTGACTATAAAATAAACCAAGACACCATTTATCGCGTCTGTTAAGCATCAAGGGGTCATAGCTAATTAACTCCTACTCCGATCCTGGCTCTTAGACAGGATGTTGTTGATAAGAACAGTCCTCCTTGCCCTACCCTTTTTTGCTAGCAGGGAATGGAATTCCACGACTTACTCGGCTGCAAGCCGAAGAGTGAAGCAATCACTAATCTCAAGTTATTAGGCGAAGTCTAACTATACTTCCACACCTCTTGCTAGCTCTAAAGTGAGCTCTGCTGCTGAGATCTCTTTGCAGCCGGTGGTGTTTTGGCCACACCAGAGTGGAGAGAAGTCGCTAGAACCTTGAGCTTCGGCTGCTTGCCTGATGGCGGTTATCGCAGTGGCGGCGTGAGGAAATACTGGGGCCAGAGCACTTATGGGGCCAAGCTCATGTATCACCCGGTTGACGATGCCACGGGCCGGTTTGCCAGAGAACAGGTTGGTGATGACGGTTTTATGTGAGCGATTACTCTTGATGGCTTGCCTGTGTAGCGTGCTGGTGTTGGTTTCATCACACAGCAGATAAGCGGTGCCGACTTGCACCGCTGCGGCGCCGAGTGAGAGAGCCGCGCTTACGCCTTTGGCATCACTGATGCCGCCTGTCGCTATCACGGGCAGGCCGACTCGCGCCAGTATTTGCTGCAGCAGTGAGTAGGTACTCACCTGCAGACCAAGCTCCTGTGACAGGAACATGCCCCTGTGACCACCAGCTTCCAAGCCTTGAGCTATGATGGCGTCGGCGCCATTGGCTTCGAGCCACAGGGCTTCCTCCAGCGTCGTCGCCGTGCCCAATACCAACGCGCCCCAGGCTTTCACCCGTGCGAGCAGGGCTTTTTCCGGCAGACCGAAGTGGAAGCTCACCACTTGAGGTCGAAACTCCTCCAGGATATCTGCGACGGTATGGCTGAATGGTTGGCGGCTAGGCCCCTCGGGCAATGCGTTGCTGTCGATGGAACTGTCGATGGAATACTCTCTAAAATAGGGCGCTAAGGTCCTGCGCCAAATGGCATCACGCTCGACGTTAAATTCGGCTTGTTGATGACTGAAAAAATTCACATTGATAGGAGCTTGGGTTTGCGACTGAATATGGCTCAATTCTGCTCTCAAGGCATCGTGACTGAGCATGGCACAGGGAATGGAGCCCAGAGCGCCGACGGAAGAGACCGCCAATGCCAGTTTACTGTTCTGAACCCCGGCCATCGGCGCCTGAATAATGGGTAAATCTACACCTAAGATCTCTTGTATACGCATAGTGTCGCCACTCCCTTTCAGCTTATATGAATGAACTTAAGTATCGAGTTCCGTTTGAAGCTCCAGTATAAAGGGCTCGCAGCTAATTAACTGCTACACCATTCTAATCTTGTTACCCGTCACCTCCCCCCTAAAAAAACAGCAACCTGCCGATGACTAAATGGGTTTAGAGCATAAATTTACCCAGCCCCCATTTATTCACACTTATTCCTTGAGTTGTATCACTTTTTTAACAATTATTTTCATAGCCCGACACTATTAACCGTATCAATAATGTAGAGTGAAGACTTGTATATACAGGTTGGACAAATGCTGCCTGATCTTTGCTCGATTGCTGCAGAATTTATTTCTACTCCTTCACTGCAACTTATTCACTGGTCATTTCGGATGTTATACCGACAGGCCGATTATTTCATTGGGTCTAATGCTCAATTTTTTTGCTTGTAAACTAATGGAAAAGCTATGGAAATCAGTTTAACGCACATACTCTTAGCCGCGATAGGAATGGGAGTCCTGGTCATCATAGTCCAGGCCATAATATTCAATAAGCTCAAGCTGATACAGGCACAAGCATCGCAGCAGACCAGTGATGCCAACCAGCAACACTCTGGAGCCATCGAAGCCATGCAAGCTAGGGTTCAAGACCTGTTCCAAGCCGGAGTCGAGGAGATTAAGGCGGCTCAGCTAGATTGTCAGAATAAAAACCAGCAATCACTCAAGGCCGTCAACCAGCTGATCACGGCTAAGATTCAAGATGCACAGACTGAAAATACCAAGATGCATAGCCAGTTGCAGACCCAATTACAGCAGCTGCAGCAAGATGTGTCGACTCAGTCAAGCGAACAACATAAACAGACCACCTCGAAAATAATCGCGGCTATCGCAAGCGCTCAAGGCCTGATCCAAGCCAGCATCAGTAATACCGGCAGCCAACTGAATACCGCCATTCAAGGTGCTCAGGCTGAGCTTGAAAAAGATGCTAATCAGCTGATGTTTACTCATAAGCAACAGCAGTTATCCAACCTGGAAACTCTGTCGGGTTTAATCCAAAACCTGCGCGTGCAAAACCTGGTGGAGCTAACTAATGAGTTGGCACAGCATACCGAGTTGAAAGTCGATACTCTGGACTTTGTCAAACATTTGGGTGAGTGCAAGGTGGTAAAGATTGAAGACAAGCACACGGGTCAGGTGACTCAGGTGTATTACGAAAATGGTATCAAGCACAGCAGCGATACCCTACAGGGCGAGCAGCTCAAGTATCAGATGTTTTATGACCATGAAGGCAAGCTGGTCAAGGGCATCGAGTACGGTGATGATCAGCGGGTGATTTTTGAATATCTCTATGATGGTGCGGGCGAGATCAGCCAGCGCCTCGAATATGGCTATGATGCCAATGGCAAACAAGCCGACCCGATTAAAAAAGTTTATTAGAGCAAGGTGTAATCATGTATTTGAGTGAATTATCTGTAGCAGAGCGTAAGAGTTTTCTGGAGATCGCCTATTTTGCCATGGGCCTCAACGGCAGCTACAAGGAACAAGAAAAAGCCATCTTCGAGTCATTCACCCATGAATGCGGCATGCCGTCATATCAGCTAAAGAAACAGGATGATATCGATGATGTGATTAAGATGCTGACCCGAAGTGAGGTGAAGAACCGCCGCATCATATTGGTGGAGCTATTCGGCATAGTGCTGGCCGACAATGAATTTTGTGCTAACGAAACTGAGTTTATGCTCAGGCTATCGGCGGCATTCGATATCGAAGAATTTGAGCTGAAGCGTTTGCAGCGTTGGGTCGAGGCGATGAATGACCTGGTGCACGAAGGCTTTAGCCTAATCATGAAGGATTAATCTATGTTTGGACGATTGGGAAGCTGGGCCGCGAGCAAGATAAGTAGCGTGGTCGACAAGGTGGTAGAGGTGGCAAAGAGGGTCACCGACAAGGTGATCGAGAAAGGCTCTAAGTGCTGGAATGCCTTTACCGGCAAGACAACCTTCGACAGGGCCGAGCGCCTGTATCAGGAGATCAGCGACCGCTACGACAAGAAGAAACGCGAGTATGAGCTGGCCACCGAACTGCTCATCAAAGATATCGATTCTCAGGTCAGCGCCATCAACCACTTTAAACAAGATATCTATGGGGTACAGTTTAAGCGTTTCGTCTCCCTGGCCAACCGCCTGCACAATGTGACGGTCAAGGGCCAGCCCTTCGAAGAACTGTTCGACGATGCGATACTCGAGGCCAAAACTACGGCAGCGGTCGAGCACAGGGAAAAATTATTCCTGATCGACTTCAACAAGTTTGACCTGGTGCGAGTAGCCTCCTACGTGCTGACTCTGGGCTTCTACTCACGCAAGAAGGCCAAGCAAACACTGCTGAAAGTGCAGGAAGAAGAGGTGCGTATCGATGAAGAGATAGCCAAGATGGAGTCACATCAGCGCCAGCTACAAGTGGTGGGGAAATCTATCGATGGCGTAGTGGAATACTTCGATGTATTGATCAACAACTACAGCAAGTTGTTGGATCGCTTCGAGTACGGCATTCAGAGCCAGCGCCATAAGCAGATGGCCCTGTCTGACGAAATTTTTGCTCTTAAACTGGATTTCAGACTGATCCCTATCGCCCATATCGAAGAGTTTCAGGCCTTGTTTAATCTCTCCATCGTGCTCAAGCAGATGGCGAATCTGGGGTATCTATCCGAAAATGGCAAGCTGAAGCCCAAAGACAGCCAGCAGGCCAAGGCACTGTTTGAGAAAGTGGCTTCTATTCAGGCTATCGCCGCATAAGGAACCGGGCCAATGGCTACAAATGATAAATATGCCCAGCCGGTGCTTAGCACCGAGCAGGTATTGAGCGAGCTGCGGGGCTGCTCGCCGCTGCAGGTCAGCAAACAGCTGATCGATATGGAGCTGCATGACCAGCGCGACTCACTCGAGGTGATGGCCAAGATCTATGATGAGTTTGACCAAGGCGGCAACGTCACCGATGAGCTGCTGAAGCCCCTGCTGCTGAACATGTGTGATGGCCTGCTCAGCATAAAGAAGCTGGGACTAAAGCAGCGTGGCATCACTGCCACCCGCCTGGTCAGCGAAATAAACAACTTCGATTACTTAGGTGCCAGTGTCACCGACAAAGATCTGCAGCTTGAAAAATCCCGCCTGGATGCCGATAGTGCCGCTCACAGAGACGATAAGGGCAGCTATACCCGGGACAAGGGCGACGCCGCTGGCGGCACTCCAGAGAATTATATGGAGGATGTTGGCAAGAAAAAGGCTTACACCAAAGCGTATTTTGCCAGCCAGCAGGAAAAGCAAGAGAAACTCAGGGTTTACAGTGAGCTAGAAGTCAATGACAAGGGTGAGCGCAAGCAGCTAAGAAGAAGTTCGCAGCAATACAAGGCCGAACTCGAGGCGAAGGGATTAAATGTGGTCGAACGCACCTATAATGCCGATCATAACCTGCCGCTGAAGCACATCTTCGACGAATATCAAGGGTCTAAAGCCTTAAGTGTCGGCGATCTTAGAGATGCGGCTGGCAGCGCGGAAAATTTTGACATCATCAGCCAGAAATTAAACAAGGTTAAGCTGGATTCCAGCTGGACCGATCTCAAGCAGAAGCGAGACACCCTCAAGGCCAAACCTAAACTCACTTCGGCTGAGAAAAAAACTCTGGCCAGCCTGGAGGCCCATGTTAATGACCCGACTTGGGATAAGGCGCTAGCGCGTGAATCCGAGGCTCGCTCCGCGGTAGAGAGCCATCTGAACAAGAAGGTGGTAAGCAAGTTACTTACCGACAGCAAGCTGGCGCAAGGCGCGGCAATCGATGCGGGTAAAAAAGCCAAAGATGACCTGGTCGACAGCGGTGTGGGTGAGCTGATTATCCTAGTGGTAAAAACTGTCAGCTTCGAGCTAAAAGACATTTTCGAAAATGGCATGACCCATGGCACAGGCTGCTCATCGACCCTAGAAGCATTCGGTTTTCGAATGCAGCGGGCACTTAAGTACATCAAGCAAAACATTGTCAATATCGGCCTCGGTAGTTTAAAGGATGCGGCGTTAAATTTCGTTAAATACCTGCTCAATGCCATTGTCGATATGTTTGTCGGCATATTGAAAAAAGCCTTGAAAGTCATAACCGAAGGCTTCAGTGCCATCTTGGCTTCGATCAAGATATTGATGGGCGAGTCTTCGCCCGCCGAGAAAGCCGATGCCATCACCAAGTTACTCGCCACTACCGTGGTGACCTATATAGGCTTCGCCTTCGAAGAGTCTGTGCTGGGCTTTATCAATAAACTGCCTTTCGGAGATGTGTTATCCGATGCAGTGATGGTGATATTTACCGGTATTGCTTCGACTGTGGTGGTTTGGCTGCTGGACAAGATGGATCTGTTCTCGGTGAAGGATGAGAAGCGGGCCGCGCGGGTCAAGGAGATCTTCGATATGCGCATCCGCCAGATCAAGGAGAACACAGATGCCTTCGAGAGCGCCGCGTTACAGACCTTGGCTAAAAACAAGCTAGCGTTCCGCCAGATTGCCGAGTCCATGAGCCTAGCTATCTATGATGACAGAGATGTTAACGACAGCGTCTATGCCATGGCCGATTTTATGAAGATCGATCTCGAGATCAACACCACGGATGATTTCATGGCCCTGCTAGGCAACCAGGATCGCTTGGTAGTCAATTAGTAGTTAAGTGCCAATTAAACCTAAGTATCCACAAGCTGAACGTGTGAATCACTATTTTCTTGCGTGGAGAGTCCGCCACGCAAGACGTTTAATTCGGCTTGATGATGACTAAAATAATTCACCTTGATTGGAGCTTAGATTTGAGACTGAATCTGGCTTAATTCAGCCCTCAAGGCATCATACCGCTACTCCCTTTCAATCGCATATATTAACTCAAGTAACGAGTTCCGTTTGCAGTTTTCGGTATGAACGCACTTCCAATTGTTCAGGCGACAAGCCCAGCTCCCCGGCCAGAGACAGGAGCTGCAATCGATAGCTTTCCAACTTGGATTCATCTTCGGTCATGATGGCAAGCTCGGCAAAATCCCCAAGGCCTTCGAGCCGGTCTACAGTGACGTGAAACTTCCCGAGAAAATAGATGCTGCGCAGCTTCTTCACTTCCAGAACCTGACGATAGCCCATGGTATGTAACATGCTTCGGGCCTTGGTAACATTATTGATATTTACCGCTTCACAACGATCCGCTTCCGGCCCCTTAACGATCCAAAGCATGATGCCGGAGGGTTGGATCTCACGGATACAGACAGATTTGTTTTGGCTATCTAGACTAAAATCCGGCAGGTCGAAGTAAGTATCCTGCTCCAGATTATCTTCGTGCATCACTTCAGGCTTCCTAGCAGATAATGCCTTGATAAATCCCTCCCTGCTACTCAATCGATACTTGAGTTCAACTTCAAATCTACCTTCGAAATGCTTGTTCATAGAATGCTACTACTTATATTCCTGAGAAGCTGAAATATTACTCCCTTAGATAACAAAAAGCATCACCAAAAATCAGCGATAGAAAACTGCCATCTGGTACATTTTTGGCGTTGATAAACGACTCGTCAGATTTGTGCCGCCACGTCATTTATTTGATCATTTTACAGTTAAAATCAAATAGATGGTAAAGCTGGCGACGTTTTTTTGACCTCTAAAAATAAATCTTGCATAACTAATTGAAATGCATGAGTGCCATACCTAACTGGTGTGCTTAATGCTTCAAATTAAGTGAAGTTCTTGCTTGGGGTTCAGGCCTAATATCTTGGCTGAGCGGGTCGAGCAAAGAGGGAAAGCATATGAATAATACTCATAATAGGGCTCAAGCTAGCCTATGGAGCTTAATTGCGAGCAATTGGATTAAACGAGATAAGAGCAGCGAGGCAAACCCGCTTAGCCATGAAAGGCTGAGAGCTAAAAAGCGACCGTCAAGATCATCCTATCTGATATTCTTTTGCTGCATCTTGGTCTGGCAACCTCAAGCCAAGGCCGATGATACGACGCCACAAGAATGGCAACAAGCCTCTGCAAATAAGCCTTTACTCGATAGCCAATATCCAGCCTCCTACATCAACAGCTATGCGCTGCCCTTCTCAATAAGGCATATCCAGAACCCACAATGGCAGTTGCTGTTTGAGAGTCTGACTCTGGGAGGAGAATATCTGCTGTTTCAACACACTCTTCATTATCTCGATAAGCCAAGCGACCTGAGGCAACAGATGACGGCGTCTCATCAATATCTGGGGTGGGGGGCAAAAATCGGTAAGAGTATTGAGCTAGCGCCAAGGCTATCGGCATTTTTCCATACGGGTGCGTTTAACTGGAGCCGAGATCATGACTCGAGTTCGACTCACCAAAATCTTTCCCATAGCCAAGACAGTGGCACTTCTCCCTATGCAGGAGTGGAGCTCACTTACCTATTATCACCTTCATCGGCGGTTCAATTTAAATTAGACCATTTTGAACTGGATGATATTCCCATAGATAGATTTCAAATTCATTTTAGCCATCAGTTTTAGCTAATTCTAAAAGGTAAACAAGCTCAATTTAATGAGCTTGTTTACTATGCTTCATGGATATACTTTATTAAGCTGGAGCATCGAGCTTAGCTTCGATCTCAACCGACTTTAACCAGTTGGGATGCTGGCTTAATAGCGCCCCATATCGTTCGATATGAGGGTACTGGCCTAATTCACCATTGTTTTGCACTATCTCAACGATAAAGGACATCATGATATCCGCACCGCTGAGCTTACCACCGACTAAGTAGGTTTTACCTTCGAGCATATCGTTGAAATAATTCAGCACCTTCTCCACTTCCACCTTGGCATAGCCTTCGAGGAAGTTAGTGGTGCAGCCATCTTTTTCGACGAACATACGCAATAACAGCGGCAATATTGCCGAACTCTCGGCGAAGTGGAGCCATTGTAGATAATGGATGTGATCTTGGCTGTCACGAGCGGGCGCTAGCCTATCGGCCGCGAACCGCTCGATCAGATACTCGGTGATCGCACCAGACTCGGCGATAACCTGACCGTCGAACTCGATAACAGGAGACTTGCCCAGTGCATGGATCTGCTTTAACTCAGGTGGCGCCAAAAATGTCTGGCTGTCACGTTGATAGCTCTTGATCTCATAAGCCTGGCCCAGCTCTTCGAGTAACCAGATGATACGTTTAGAGCGCGACTTATTCAGATGATGCAAGGTGATCATAACTGTCTTCCTTAACGGTTAAGTTGCGCCATCATGGCATGGGCTACCGCATCCGATGATGCCGGGTTTTGACCCGTGATCAAGTTGCCGTCGGTGACAATAAAGCTTGCCCAGTCGTCGCCCTTCAAATAAGTGCCGCCCTGCTGTTGCAGCATATCTTCCACTAAGAAAGGTACTATATCTGTCAGCTGCACCGCATCTTCTTCTGAGTTACTGAAGCCGGTAACTTGTTTGCCATCGACTAACGGCTTGCCATCGGCCCCTTTGGTATGCAGTAGCGCCGCTGGTGCATGACATACTAGCCCGAGCGTCTTGCCTGCCTGATGGACCGCTTCAATCAGTGCGATAGAATCTTTATCTTCGGCCAGATCCCACAATGGGCCATGACCACCGGGATAAAATACCGCGTCATAATCCTCGGCATTGATGCTATTTAATACCTGGGTGTTTGCCAGTAGCGCCTGAGATTCTGAGTCTTTGGCGAATCTATGTGTCGCCGCCGTTTGAAAATCGACTTCATCACTCTTAGGATCCAGTGGCGGCTGACCACCTAAGGGGGAAGCCAGTGTAATGCTGTGGCCTTTATCTTTAAATGCATAGAAAGGCGCGGCAAACTCTTCTAACCAGAAGCCTGTCTTAAGGCCGGTATCGCCGAGTTTATCGTGAGAGGTCAGTACCATAAGAATGTTCATTTTCAATCCTTAATATTCAAAAAGTGATGTAGATGTATTAGTCGTTAGCCTAGCTAACAAGCCGTACTCGACGGCTTGTGTTGAAATTCATGCAAACAAGTTATAGCGCTAAGGTTAAAATATCGCGACTCATGGCGAGGTCGATATTCTCATGCTCACCGAGTGCCACCATGCCGTGCGCTTCTAATTGCGCGATGACCGCATCTACGTCTTGTTTACCTAAGTCATAGTCTGAGAGTCGAGTCGGGATCCCCATGGCCTCGAAGAACTCGCGGGTCTTAGTGATAGCGAGTTCAATTTTTTCATCATCGCTACCTTGCTGCAGATGCCACACACGATGAGCAAATTGCAGTAATTTTTCACGCTTAGCTTCTTTTGTCAGCGTCAGTAAGGAAGGCAGAATGACCGCCAAGGTACGGGCATGGTCCATGTTATACAGGGCCGTGAGTTCGTGACCGATCATATGTGTCGCCCAATCATGAGGAACACCACTACCTATGGTGCCATTGAGCGCCGTCGTGGCGACCCACATCAAGTTGGCACGTATGTCATAGTCATCTGGATTGACCAGCACTTGAGGACCTAGCTCTATAAGCGTCTGGAGTAAGCCTTCGGCTATTCTGTCTTGAACCGCGGCATTCACCGGGTATGTCAGATATTGTTCGGTGATATGCACGAAGGCATCGACGACGCCGTTAGCCACCTGACGCTCGGGCAAGGTATAGGTCTTAGTCGGATCCAGTACCGAAAACTGCGGATACACATGATCGTTACGAAACGGCAGTTTGGCCTTGATAGATTTACGGGTCACCACACTGGCATTATTCATCTCACTGCCGGTAGCTGGCAGGGTTAACACTGTGCCAAAAGGCATAGCCTGAGTGACATTAGCGCCCCAATTAAGCAAAATATCCCAAGGTTCACCCTCAAAAACAGCCGCCGCAGCGACAAACTTAGTGCCGTCTATCACAGAGCCGCCGCCCACAGCGAGTAAGAAGTCGATCTTCTCTGCTTTGACGACTTCGACCGCCTGCATCAAGGTCTCATAGGTTGGGTTAGGCTCAATCCCACCGAATTCAACCAGTTCACGTTGACCCAGCGCCTGCTTAACTTCGTCTAAAGTACCGGTTTTTTGGGCACTGCTACCGCCAAATAACACCAAGACTTTAGCCCCCTGTGGGACTAACTTATCCAGTTCACTAATTTTTCCCTTACCAAAGCTGATGCGGGTTGGGTTGTAGTAATCGAAATTTAACATGGCATTGCCTCACATAAATGTTCTTGTTTGAACCAGCCTACTGTCTAATAAGACAAGACAAAATAGACCAGTCGTCTAGTATTTATTGAAAAAAATCCCCGCGTACCTAAACTGGCACGCAGGAGTCTATATTTATTCTTTTACCAATTAAGCTGTCGGTTTTGGCTGCAGGACTGATTGAGTCGTTTGTATGGCCCTATCGAGGGCATCCGAGCTATGGCCCAACTTGTTCATCAAACTGGCACCTAACCACATGTGATACAGCATTTCGGCTGTGGATTGTGGATCTCGCTCCGCGATGGAAGCGTCTTCGATACCGGCAGAAATGCAATCAGTCAGGCGCTGAATCACATCTGCAGAGCCTTTGAGTAACGCTAAGCGCATGGCCTCAGACAAGTCGGCCACCTCAGCGCTGAGCTTGACTACCAGACACTTCTGATCGATACAGCCTTGGGTCTGTGCAGTCAGCCATCTCTGCCAATACGTCATCAGGCGTTCATAGCCGCTCAGGCTAGTATTACCAAACAGGCTATCGAGCTCAGCTTTATAACCTTCGAAGTAACCTTGAATAAGCGCTTCACCAAATTGCTCTTTCGATTTGAAATAGTGGTAGAAGGAGCCTTTTGGCACTTCTGCCGCTTGCAGTAGTTGCGATAGTCCCACACAGGAAAAACCCTTGGCGACGATCAGCTTATAGCCTACGTCGAGGATATGTTGACGAGTGGATTGTGTCGGTGATTCTGTTTTCATAGGCAGGGAGTCTACGGCAAAATAGACCAGTCGTCTAGTAGGCGTTAATTCATAGATAATAATGATACCATTCCTCTGATTTCAACAGCACCAGTTGCGATCACCATTCCCCTGCTACACTCAATACAATTGATACCTTATTAAAAACATCGCATTACGATATCAATAGAGCTGCAGAGCAGATCTATTAAACAAAAGGATTTGTTTATGGCCATCGCCTGTGTCGCTACCAGAGCCAACAAGGGAGTCGACGCCCCTCCCGTTACCGTCGAAGTTCATCTCAGCAATGGCTTACCCGCATTTAATCTGGTTGGTTTGCCGGAGACCTCGGTCAAGGAGGCCAAAGAGCGTGTTCGCAGCGCGATTATTAATGCGGGGTTCGAATTCCCCATGCGCCGTATCACAGTAAACCTGGCACCTGCCGATCTCCCCAAGCAAGGTGGTCGTTACGATCTACCCATTGCCATCGGCATTCTGGCAGCATCGAAACAAATCCCCAAGAACGCACTAAAAGATCATGAGTTTGTGGGTGAGTTAGCCCTATCTGGCCATATAAAGTATTGCCAAGGTCTGCTACCTGTCATTGTTGAGGCGCGAAAACTAGGCACCCGCCTGGTTATCCCTCTGGATAACCGAGCCGATGCCGAATTAGTCGGTTTCAATAAGGTCTTTTTTGCCACCCACCTGCAAGGTTTAAGCGAATACCTGCACGGACAGGCGAGATTGCCTGGCATAGAGCCGGGACTGGAGTGGATAGAAGCTGAAGATATCGACACGCATCTCTGCTTCAGCGATGTCATAGGTCAATATCAGGCCAAGCTAGGATTGGAAATTGCCGCGGCCGGCAACCATAACGTGCTCTTACTTGGGCCTCCGGGAACCGGCAAGAGCATGCTTGCCAGTCGCTTGATGCAGTTATTACCCCCACTTAACTACGATGAAGCTCTGGAAGTGGCCACCTTACATTCGGTAGCGGGCCAATCCATCGAGCCCAAATCCTTTTACAAACGCCCCTTTCGCAACCCCCATCACACCAGTTCGGCGGTCTCTTTGGTCGGCGGCGGCACACATCCTAAACCTGGCGAGATATCTTTGGCTCACAGGGGAGTACTCTTCCTCGACGAAGTGGTCGAATTTCCTCGCAAAGTTCTGGACTGTCTGCGTGAGCCCATGGAAAGTGGCGAGGTGGTCATCTCCCGCGCCGCGGCTAAGCTTAAATTTTTAAGTCGCTTTCAACTGATAGCGGCGATGAACCCGAGTCCATGTGGCGATATCGATAATGCCAGAGCTACGCCAGATCAGATACAAAGATACCTATCTCGCTTATCTGGCCCCTTCTTAGACAGGTTCGATCTCACCATAGAGGTCCCTCGCCTCCCGCCAGGAGCCCTGACTAAATCCGAGGCCTCGACAGAAACCAGTGCATCCATAGCACTGCGAGTAAAGATGGCCAGAGAATCACAACTGGCACGAGCGGGCGTGCTCAATAGTGATTTAACCGGTAAGCAGCTTAAACAATTAGGACAATTCAAACAGGTTGATCTGCTTTTTTTGGAGATGAGCGTCAACAAGTTAGGTTTATCGGTAAGAAGCTATCATCGCCTGCAAAGGGTCGCACGTACCATCGCCGACTTACAGCAAAGTGTAGCTGTCGAACGCAGACACATAGCTCAGGCCTTGGGCTACAGGGCCATGGATCGACTGTTAAATAACTTAAAGGCGCAATATTAGCCTCAACCAAACTGCAAAATTATCTTAATCAACAACATAAAGACCCAGCCCTTGTCTTTAAACATCGGCGCACTTCGTGAGCGCCTCAGAACTCCTACTTTTGCATTACATTGACTTAAAATGGGCAAGCATTTCTTCATCAATATGCCTTGAATTGAAAGCCCTGAGGGGCTCTGAATTGATTACATATCTAGTGCAATTGGTATATTATAGGTCTCCAAATTTGTCGGGGGATACTAGGTGGATAGAGTTTTGTCATTAATCAGAGGCAGTCTGGCATTCGTGTGCTGGCTAGTGAATACTATTTTCTGGGTACTTCCTATTATCATTTTTAGCCCGATTAAACTCATACCGATCCCGGCAGTCAGAACTGCTTGTTCTAGTTTATTAGACCATTGTGCCACCAGCTGGATCACCATCAACGGTGTCATAGAGCGTGTCTTTCACCCGGTAAAGGTACATATCCATAGCGATGCAGAGCTCTCGCCTAAAGAGTGGTACATGGTCATAGCCAACCACCAATCTTGGGTCGATATTTTAATTTTGCAGCGAGTGCTGAACCGTAAGATTCCTTTCCTGAAGTTCTTCCTCAAGAAGGAGCTGATCTTTGTGCCATTCCTGGGATTAGCCTGGTGGGCATTAGATTTTCCTTTCATGCGTCGCTACAGCACGGCTCAACTGAGAAAGAACCCTAAGCTAAGGGGCAAAGATATTGAAATTACCCGCAAGGCCTGCGCTAAGTTCAAATCTAAGCCTGTCAGCGTGATGAACTTTGTCGAAGGCACGCGCTTTAAAGCCGACAAACATAGAAAACAAAACTCACAATTTAAACACTTGCTCAAGCCTAAGGCTGGCGGCTTGGCATTTGCCCTGTCGGCTATGGGTGAGCATATTCACAAGTTAGTCGATGTCTCCATCTATTATCCAGATAAAGTGCCGACTTACTGGGACTACATCAGTGGCCAGGTAAAAGAAGTGCATGTGCATATCAGCGTGTCGGAGATCCCCGCTGCGATGCGTGGTGACTATATGAAAGACCGTGAGTTTAAAATTGCTTTCCAGGAGCAACTAAATCAACTTTGGCTAAAGAAAGATAAGACCCTTGACTTGCTGGCCCAAGAAAAAACCGTAAACCAGAAGGTGTGACCCCAAGATGCTAAATTTTTTACCTGGTTCAGTGCTCTATTTTATTAGCTCACTCCTATTGATCATCAATACCACCATCTGGGCTGGATTGATCAGTCTTGGTGGAATCGTTAAGTTGTTTGTTCCTTTTACTGCGGGACGCAACTTGCTCACTAAGCTGATGAATCGCTTTATGTGGGCCTGGGCTACCTGCAACGGAGGCATTCTACACCTGCTTGCCGACATAGAGTGGGACATCGAAGGGCTGGAGAACCTGGATAAAAATGCCTGGTATCTACTCATCAGTAACCACCTCAGTGGTTTGGATATCGCAGTACAAACTTATGTGCTGCGAAATAACATCCCTATGCTTAAGTTTTTTCTCAAGCGTGAATTGATGTACATTCCATTTATCGGACTGGGCTGCTGGGCCTTAGACATGCCATTCATGAGCCGAACCAGCCCGGCAAAATTAAAGAAGAACCCTAAGCTTAAAGGCAAAGATCTTATCTCTACCAGACGCGCCTGCGAGAAGTTTAAGACCATGCCCACCTCTATCATCAACTATGTCGAGGGCAGTCGATTCACCAAAGAGAAGCATAGACGTCAAGACTCTCCCTACCGGTATCTATTACGCCCCAAGGCTGGCGGTATTGCCTTCACGCTATCGGCCATGGGCGAACAATTTACCAATTTGCTCAATGTTACTGTGGTCTATCCTGAGGCGAAAGACGATCCTCTGTCGGAAGTCATGCACGGTAAAATTAAGAAAATCGTCATCAGAGTCCAGGTACTTCCGGTTCCTAAAGTCGATAACAAACGCTACTTTTCTGAGCCTCAGTGCCGTGTCGAATTCCAGCGTTGGTTAAATCAAATTTGGGAAGAGAAGGATTATCAAATTCACCAGCTGATGATTAAACACGGTGCAGTAGAGGCTGATTCAACAAGCGCAAAGCAAAGCCTTAACCAATAGATTAATCCGCTTTAGCCGAACATCACCTGGATTGTTCGGCTTAGCAACATCCCCTACCCACAAATTCATCCATCTGAACAGACCCACAAATCCACAGCCGACGGCACAATTTACCGAAAACTGTTCCATCAAACGCAATAATTTATCTTCAGTATCCCCATAAATTCAAATTAATATAAAAACCCTCTATTTAATGACAATTTAAAACATTACAATCAAGAAACAGCTAATTAACAGTTGTAACCACTAGATACAGCCAGATTGATACATTTAATGACTAAACGGATCCTCCACAGTGCGTCAACAAACCGGCAAAGGTCATATTTTTGACTGGATTTGTTGTTGAAAAGTTATTACTTTATGCTCATGTCTACTGAAATCCTTCAACCAGACAACTAAATATTAAAGATGTAAATTAATGAAAAAAATAGTGTTTTCGGGGAAAAAATTATCACCTTGGTTCAGCGGCATTATGATGATGATTTCGTTAACGATAACGGGTTGCACCAGCATATCGGCACCAACGACTAATTCCCAACAAGTACTGCATGTCAGTGTATCCGAGCTCAGTCAATATTGGATCGTGAAAGATGGCGTGCTGGACTGGTCGGTATTATTTCAGGATCAAGAAATTACAGGCGACTTTACCGCTAATTTTGTCATTAACTCTCTGGGAGAGATACAGCTCTTGGATCTCACTCAAATCTCAGACAGCTTGAAAAGCGACGAACTAAAACTCGTAAACTTCTCCCGTCAGAGCTTTATCGCAACCAAGGGCAACTATTCAAATCAACCAGTATCAGTAACCGCAAGGGTCATACTGAACTAGCTGGTTAGCGATTAATACCAATCGGTATAATATCAAACGGTAAATCCACGCACAAAAAAGGCGCTTCATAGCGCCTTTTTTAATTTTATAGATTGGTCAGTGAGCAAATGACTAAGTAACTCGGTTTACTAGCTGCATCCAACCTTGAGGGCCTTCAATCTTGCCCTTCTGGATATCCGTCAATACCTGGTAGATACGGCGAGTATGCTTACCCACATGACCATCACCCACAGTCACGATACGGTTATCTTCGAAGATGTAAGAACCGACAGGCGATACCACAGCCGCTGTACCAAAGCCTCCAGCCTCGATGATCTCACCGGACTCGATATCTGCGATAAACTTATCCAGCATCACAGTCTCTTGACGAACGACGCAACCTAGTAAGTCACCGAGTTCCAGAATCGACTCCGAGGTGATCGACTTAAGAATTGTATCGGTAAACGTAGGGATGATCACAGTGCCATCTTTAAGCACATGGAAGTGATTCATCGCGCCGACTTCTTCGATCTGTTTGTTATTAGCATCTAGATACAAGACCTGAGCGGCGCCGTATTCGGCAGCAGCCTTACCCGCCTTCAATGAGGCAGCGTAGTTACCTGCAGCCTTAGATGCACCAGTTCCACCGGATACGGCGCGATGGAAACGTTCGCTTATCAGTAAACGAATCGCCTTATCGAAACCATCTGAATAATAAGGGCCACTCGGGCTGAGGATCACACAGAAGGTGTATTCTTCACTCGGGCTCACCGACAATCTGTCTTCGGTTGCGAAGATAAACGGACGAATATAGAGGCAGGCATCTTCCTGCATCGGAAACCAGAGTCTGTCGACATCTATGAGGGCATTAATCGCCTCGAGTTGCATCGATTCATCCAAGGCTGGAATACAGATGATATCGGCCGAACGATTGAGTCGCTCGGCATTTTTGTTTAAGCGGAAGGTATAGATCTCATCGTCATCATGCTTGAATGCCTTAGCACCTTCGAACACAGATTGACCGTAGTGTAGAGCTATGGCGCCAGGTGCGATTTCGAAGGGGCCATAGGGTACAATTCTAGGATCACACCACTCCCCGTCGCGATAATCCATTAAAAACATATGATCGGTTCTGAGGTTACCGAAGCCCACATTTTCTTTAGGCTCGAACTGTTCAGTACGGCGCTCAGACGCAGTTTTTAAATTATAGTTTATTTGCATTGCATACCACCTTGATTACTGAATAAGCAGCCTATGGATGAGAGGCAATAAAGTCAAGCAGAATGGGGCTTACCTAAAATAGATTCCGCTAATCTATCAACAAAATACAAGATCACAAAGTAAAGCAGAATAGTAGTGACAGGATTAGAAGCTACCGCTCTTGTCTCGGCTATTTGAAGCCTTGCCTATTGATGTACAATTGTCACAGCTTCTAATTTGCTTATGCCCTTTATCCAGAAACTCACAAATTCTTGCAGACAGCTCTGTCATCATCTCTTTAGTGATTGGGCGGCGCCATCGGTATTGATTCATAATACGGCTAATATGCCGATAGCCTAGATCATCACTCGCTATAAGGTACTCTTCATCCATTAGCTTACTTTCAAAGGAGGATGCGGCTCCGGCAAGGAAAAAATACAACGCTTGAGTTAAGTCACGAATATCAATTTTGGTGGCCTCCAGCTCATCACTCTTTACGGCCTCTTCTAGCGGTCCTCGAATGCAACTCCAAAACAGATTAACCCGATTACGCAGCACCTCTATTTTATCCGCACTCGCTAATTGCCAAAACATACTATTTATAGACACAACTCTCAATATATTAAATATTGGGCTACGCTTAACAACTTCAAATGTAAACAAGATCGCAAGCACTGATTTCTGCTGAATATTTAGACTTGGATTTTCACTTATAAAGATAGGTATTTGACTTGAGATTGTATTGCGTAAAAATAGGCAAACTAATACATCCTCTTTAGATTCAAAGTATTTATATAGTGTATTAGTTGAACAGCTAGCCCCCTTAGCTATCTGCGCGAACCTAAAAGACACAACGCCTTGATTATTAATCAATTCCTCAGCAACATCTAACAACTGATTACATCTTACTGAATCACATTTACTGGTAGGACATTTCATAAATCGACCCGGTAACAGTTATTTTTAGATATTTTCATTTATATTCAATATTATTAATACATAAAAGAAACATTTTCTTGAAGTCCCCCACAAAAAACTTTATCCCCGATAACAAAGTGTGATTCAGCGCATATTTGAATAAGATTACAAAGCATATTGTTACCCCAAGTTAATCGGAGATAACAATATGCAAACAAGACGATCATTCTTAAAATTTGGTGCAGGGGCCGCAGCAGTCGGCGCATTCGCTCCCCTCTCGGTAAGTGCAAACTCTTCCGATATAAAATGGGATGAAGAACATGAAGTCGTCATCGTAGGCTCTGGCTTCGCAGGGCTCGCCGCAGCAGTCGAAGCTGGCAAGTTAGGCGCCAAGGATATCGTGGTATTCGAAAAGCTCGGGGTGTACGGCGGTAACAGTACCCTAAACGCTGGACAAGCCTGTTTCGCCAATACCGAGCTACAAAAACAACTAGGTATCGAAGACAGCGCAGAGCTGATGGTGCAAGACCAGCTGAAATCCGGTCGAGGCTATGCCAGCGAAGAGTTACTCAAACACAGTGCCGAGCTGGGCCCATATATCTATCAACTCACCAAAGATTGCGGTTGTGTTTACCGCGACCACATCATCAACACGGGCGGCACCAGCGCCACTCGCAGCCATCAGGTCATCGAGCGTAGCGGTGCAGGCTTCATCCGCCCTATGCTTAAAACCGCACGTAGCTATGGCGTGAAGACAAAAATCCGCCATAAATTTGAACATCTGATCACCGCCAAAGATGGCAAGGTACTGGGTATTCAAGTACGCAAGGGATACCACTTCGGACACGAAGACTCGGGTAAGCTTATCAACATTCGCGCCGAGAAGGGTGTGCTGATTGCCACAGGTGGTTTTGCCGCCAACGTCAAATTCCGCCAGGCACTTGATCCAAGTTTGGGGGCTGAGGTCGGCTGTACCAACGCCCGTGGAGCCACTGGTGATGGCCTGATCGCCATGATCGCCGAAGGTGCTATGCCGGTTCACCTAAGCTTCATCCAGTCTGGTCCTTGGGCTTCACCGGATGAAGGTGGATTCGGCTATGGCGCAGGTTTCTCGCTATATAACTTCCCACACTCTGTCGCCATCGACCGTAACACAGGTCAACGTTTCATGAATGAAACGGCCGATCGTAAGACCCGTGCCGATCTGGAAGTGTTACGTCGCGATAAAGATGGCAACCCCAATCCAGCTCTGCTTATTGCGCCGAAGCATGAAGCTGAAAAAGATCCCTCTATGGCAAACGTGCTTCGTTATAACGTCGCCTGGGAGTTCGATAGCGTAGAAGCCATCGCCAAGCATTTCGACTTACCTCTTAAAGCACTGAAGAAACAGATTGAGGACTGGAACACATATGTTAAGGCCGGAGAAGACCTTCAGTTTGGTAAACGTATGAACATGAGCGCAGGTATCTACCTAACAGCCCCTTTCATCGTCCAGCGCCTATGGCCAAAAGTGCACTACTGCCAGGGTGGCATTCAAATTAATACCAAGGCCGAGGTGATCGCCGCTAAAACGGGTGAAAAAATTCCCGGATTATACGCAGCAGGCGAAGTATCCGGCGGTGTACATGGTGTCAGCCGACTCGGTGGCTGCTCAACCCCTGAATGTATGGCATTCGGTGTCACCGCTGCTCGCTCAATCATGAAAGCATAAGGATTAGAAGATGAAAAAATTTAACACATTACTTGTGCTCACTCTCGGTGCCTGCTTGGCGATGTCGGCCCAAGCGCAGAATAAGAGAGAATATCACGACATGGTCTATGACTCTGGCTGTAAGACCTGCCATGACCAAGGTATGAAAGTCTTCCCGTCCGATGATTCATGTCTGCAATGTCACGATATGAGCGACCTGGCAGAGCAAACTAAACGCGAAGGCCACGATGCCAAACAGAACCCTCATGACAGCATGCATTACGGCCAAGAAGCCCCATGTATGGAGTGTCACGGCGAGCATACACCGAAGAAGGCCATCTGTATGGACTGCCATAACTTCGACTTCCCAAAATTCAAATATGAGCATAAATAGACGTTAATAATTTATCTCAATTTAAATATGGAGCAGCCTAAGCGGCTCCAAAATAAAAGTAACTACATAATATTAAAACTAAATTAGGAATGATGATGAAAAAACTACTAGTCGCTTCAGCAATTCTTGTGACAGGTTGTGCTGTCGCCGGTGATAAACCAGCCGATCAACCTTGGCACAATGCACAGCCAACTTTATCAACAATTAATGCACCAACTAAAGTCATGCCTATGGTGTGTAAACAAGAGCAGGCCATGGCCTACATTGAAGAGCTTAAGTCGGGTGAAAAAGATATTTACAACATCAAGTCAAACGATCACGGCGGCAAAGGCGCAAATGACTCTGGCTGGTTAACTTGGCGTGTTGATGACCCAAGCAACTTGATCCCATGCCCAGCAGGTGGCGCATCTGCGACTGAAGTTGGCATGTGCTGGAAAGAGCTAAACGATGAACCAACGGTTATCGGTTTAGTGCGTGTTGCACCTGGTACTGCTGCGCCGCATTACCATCGTGAAATGGAATGTTACTACGGCATCAGTGGTGCTGGTCTTACTTGGTCACAAGAGCGTATGCAACCATTTGGGCCTAAAGACTATATTGAAATCCCAAGTAAAGCGATGCACTACACACCTAACACGTTTGACGATCAGGATCTGATCTACATGTACTGGTTCCCACTCGATGGCAAGTTCTCAACCTTCAAGTACCAGTGGCCACAAGATGTAGGTCCTGGTGAGCAACTGATGTTTGATTTCATTCCATACACCAACTCTAAACTCGTTCGCTCTGGTAATGGTGGTTACGGTTGGGACGTGGTCCAAAAATCTAAGTAATCAAACTTAACCCTTAAGCAGAGAGTGAGGCCGAGCCAGCTTGGCCTCACTATTAAATACTATGAAAAAACTTATTTTGGCTCTTAGTTTACTCTTTAGCCCAAACCTTTTAGCCGAAGAGGCGATATCAATCCTTTGGAACAACTTGGCTCCAGGGCCTGCTGGCTTAGCGGTAGAAACCAATGTCAATCTAGAACTTGATGGTAAAAAAGTGATTATCCCGGGTTTCATGGTGCCACTAGATGGCCAAAAAAGTGGCTATACCAAGCACTTTTTATTAACGCCACAACAAGGCGCCAGTGTCCACACTCGGCCTGCTCCGCCAAACCAATTGATCCATGTCGCGTTCGATGTCCCCATCAAGATACCCGATCTGCAACAACCTATGTATATCGCCGGGATCTTGAGCGTGAAGAGTGAACAGGCAGGTTTTGCAAAAACCGGTTACCAGATGAAAGGCATCGAAGCTATCGCGTATCCGGTGCAAGTCAGCACGTCAAATACAAGCCATAGAGCACCGACACGAATTCGTTAAGTCACAAATAAAATACAAAGGTAATGATGATGAAAAAGACACTCTTTGCGCTCTCAGCGCTCATGGCCGCTATGACGATAGTGGGTACTTCAGCCCCGGTTGCCGCAGAAGACGGTATCAATATTGGTGGCGCGGTGCGGGTTAACTACGCCTATAAAGATTACAGTGAAGCCTCTAAAGACAAAGGTGGCGATCTTACTTTTGATATGGCCGCCATCAAGTTTAACGGTAAGAAAGGTGACTGGGGACTCTCTGCTGAATACCGCTTCACCTCCAGTACCGACTACATCAAATATGGCTACGCTTACTACGACTTAGATACCGACTGGCAGCTACAGTTTGGTATCAACAAGGTGCCCTTCGGTAACCCAGGCTTTATCTCTAACAGTTTCTGGTTTGGCATTCCCTACTATTTAGGTTTCGAGGATGACCATGATATAGGTATCAAGGCTGTCTATGAGAACAATGGCTGGCACACAGATCTGGCTTTCTACAAGAATCCGGAATACGGCGCGAGCGAAAATAAGCGTTACGCCACCGATCTCTATACCGGCACCATCAACGGCACCGAATACAACAACGAAGAGACCAATCAGTTAAATCTACGTCAGACATACCAATTTGAACATGATGGTGGCTCAACCACCTTCGGCGGCTCGGTACAATTTGGCCAGATCTACAACAGCAAGACAGGCAACACAGGCGACCGTTACGCCGCAGCACTTCACCTGGATAGCACTTATCAAGGTTGGGAGCTGATGCTACAGGCGATGCAATATGAATACGATGCCGCCGATGCAGTCGATCCGAACAAGATTGGTGTGTCAGTGGTCAGCTGGCAATATGAAATTGCCTCGAAAGGCCAGGCATACAGCGCGAACATCTCTAAGACCATCTCAACTGACTGGGGCAGCCTCAAGTTCTACAATGATTTTGGCTTGATGACCCCGGATGTTGAAGACCAAAGCTATGATGACAGCCTGCAGAATGTCACCGGCGTCGCGATTGCGGCGGGGGCAACTTACACCATGGTCGACTTCATCATGGGTAAGAACATGACCTTCTCTACAGCCAATAATGACCATGTAGGCCTGCCTGAGATGGGCGACGATTGGGACAAGCGTATCAACATTAACTTCGGTTACTACTTTTAGCTCAGTCTGTTAAGCAAGACAAGAATAGCTAGTGCTTTGGCAAAGTTCCCGTCGAAAGCTAGCTACTTTAATTTTAGGACCGACTCATTACTCATGGCTCATGATTATTTACTCATCGCAGTCACACCATATCGACACCTTAGGTCCGGCCTTCGAGTCAAATCGAAGGCTTTTTTTTCAAAAAAAACTAGAACAATACACATACAAACCCGGAAAATTTATTCGCGGGAGTCATCACAACATAAAATATCCAAATAAAAAACAATATAAAGCAACAATTTAGAAAATTCTAAATGATCAAATAATCTGACTCGGATGAAAATATGCTCAATCGCCTCTCTATCGTACAAAGGATCTGGTTGCTATTAATTTTTGTGGTGCTTGCGTTTATCATAAGCTCCGCATATGAAGCCTCCGAGCTGAAATCTAATATGCTGGCCGAGCGAAAAGCCGAAATTAGTAGCGTGGTCAACTCGGCGATATCTCTATTTGGGCGAGCACAGTCCGCTGTCGAGAAAGGTGATATGACAGTCTCAGAAGCACGCGAACAGGTCAAAGCGGAGATCACCGCCCTACGCTATCGAGGCCAGAATTATTTGTGGATCTTCGACACCGAGGCCACTCAGCTTGCCCATGGCACCAGCCAGAAAGATGTCGGTAATAACCTGATTAACTTCACCGATCCCACGGGGAAAAAAGTCTATGTCGCCTTCCTCGACGCGATACGCAGAGGCGGCGAAGGTTATGTCGATTATGTCTGGACTAAGGCCGGCTCCTCGACTCTCGAGCCCAAGCTGACTTTCGTTAAACTATACCGCCCCTGGGGCTGGATCTTAGCAACTGGCGTCTATACCGACGATATCGATGCAGAATTTGCGCAGCTCATTAAAGAGAGAGTTATTTTCTTCAGCCTCTTGCTGACAATGATTTTCTTCGCATCCATGTTTGTCATACGCTCGATCACACGCCCGCTAAACGCTACAACGAGCGCAATGGAAGAGATTGCTCAGGGAGGTGGCGATCTGACCATCAGACTCGCGGTATCGAGTAAGGATGAACTGGCACAACTGGCTTGCGGATTTAATCAATTTGCCGAAAAGGTTCGCCAGATCATAATCGAGATGCACCAGAGCCAAACTGTCCTGGATAGTGCCACAGGTGAGATGTCGCTGATCACCAGCCGCTCCCGGGAGCTGATGACCCAGCACCAGATCGAGAACCACCAAGTCGCCACAGCCATCCACGAGATGAGCGCCACCATTACCGATGTTGCTCGCAACGCCGCCGAAGCAGCAAAATCGGTTCTGACCGTTCAAGACAGGGCATCGAAAGGCAATATTCTGGTTGAGGATAACATCACCTTCATCAATGAGCTGTCCGATACCGTTCATCAAATAGTGGCCGCAATGAATGGCTTAAAGCAAGAGGCCCACGACATCAGCAGTATCTTAGATGTCATTAAGTCGATTGCCGACCAGACTAATCTATTGGCACTAAATGCGGCCATAGAAGCTGCCAGAGCCGGTGAGCATGGCCGTGGTTTTGCGGTGGTCGCCGATGAGGTACGCACCTTAGCCATGCGCACCCAGCAGTCGACACAAGATATTGAACGCATGATCCTTAGCATGCAGACCCAAGTTGAGGAAGCTGTCCACACCATAGACTTAGGCAGAAAAAAAGCAGACTCGAGTGTGCAACAGGCAAAACTCACCGCCGCAGCCTTTGCGGATATTAGTGCCGATATAGATGTGGTCGCCGATATGAATACTCAGATAGCCTCGGCAACCGAAGAGCAGAGTGTGGTGGTTGATGCCTTGCATCATAATATCGAAAACATCAGAGAGGCATTCGATGAGTCGGCTCAAGGGGCTCAGCAGATAGAGATAGCCGGACAGCAACTGCAGGAATTGGCCACAGATATCTCATCGACGCTGGGGCAATTTAAGGTATAGATTTAACAACCTGTTCAGCTAGACCGTTAAATTACTGCCTTCGACTTAACTCGAAGGCTTTTATCTTAAACGGCTTAACCGGCTAACCTCTGTAGTGGGCTGCTGTGTTTCTCGTTACTTTCCTGAGTACATGCCAGTTCACTGCATGCCGCACATGTCATATGTTTGCGGTAGTGTTTATCGAAAAATTGAATCGTTTTCGCCTCGAGTGAATCGAACAACGCCTGATTAAGTGGTTTATTCCATCTATATTGCGCCATCAAATTTGATAGATGTCGGTAACAAGTCTCACGACGATTCGACAGATATTTAGGTGCAATCAATTCACTCTCAAACTGGGTCAGGCATCCGGTCAAATAAAATGCGATCCCTTGTACCAGCTCTTTAACCTGCAATGGCGTAGCATCCAACTCGCCGTTATCTACCGCTTCATGAAGAGAAACGGTAAACCACTCCCAGAATGCATTGATTCTCTTCTTGAAACGTCCCACCTTTTCATCACTGGCCAGTTGCCACACCATGGTATTGACCGACACAGAACGTAGAGTAAAAAAACTCTTGCTACGCTTTATTGTCTCGAAGGTAAGCAGGATGGGCAGTAATACTTTTTCCTGAGCGGTTAGATCCGGATGACTGTCGATAAAAATGGGTAAGTGATTTGAAGTCGCACTCCTGAGAAACAGGCAAACTAAGACATCCTCTTTCCGCTCGAAAAACTTATACAAGGTTCCCGTAGAGCAACCCACCTCTTTGGCTAATTGCGAAAACTTGAAAGACACCACTCCCTGCGTTTCAATCAGATGCTCAGCGGCATCTAAAATTTGATTACACCTAAGTGTAGGTAGTACATCTGTCGGGCATTTCATGGGACTGACTCTTCGTCTTTAACTGCCATGAGTATGGTCTGAGGCTCGCATGCTTTTATAGCGACACCATTAACAATCGAGAGATATCTCACGTAAATGATGAGTTATTTATGGCCTTTGTGAATCACGTCATATAAACATCCCGGCAAAGTTTAGCCATCCTCTATAGAATTCCCCCTACATTTTCACAGACTGTGAAACATGAAGTTACTCATGAGTAAATTTATTCGAGACATGACTCACGAATAAGTTTGTCACTGAAAAAAACCCGTGATTTAGTTCACCTTTACTCCCCCCGATTCCCTTTATCTTGGTGTCATTCCTATGTGAGGGTACACAAATGCAAGATAGAAGAAATTTTTTAAAACTAGGTGCCGGTGCGGCATTGGGCGGGCTGGCATCGACTATGCCAGGTACTGTCATGGCCAGTGAGTGTGGCGAGATAAAGTGGAACGAATCTGCCGATGTGATCGTGGTCGGTTCTGGTTTTGCGGGGCTTTCTGCGGCATTAAATGTTAAACGTAGTGGTATCGGCTCTGTGCTGATGTTGGAAAAAATGCAAGTAATTGGTGGAAACTCGGCGATTAATGGTGGCTGGCTGGCAATCCCTAAAAATCCGACTCAACTAGCTCAAGGAGTCGAGGATGATTCGCCAGAAGAGCTAGTCAAAGATCAGCTTATCTCAGGCCGCGGCATGCAGAACGAGGCCATGCTACTTCAGATCGCCAATCGCGCCCTAGACGCCTACGACTTGTGTATCGAAACCGGCGTTAAATTCCGCAAGGACTTTAACATTCAGGTCGGTGGTCATAACAAGGCTCGCGCCATCAGGACTCAACACGGCACTGGCGGTGACATCACCACTAAACTCTATGAGACAGGTGTGAGAGAGGGGATCGATTATCGCCTCCAGCATTACATCGAAGATTTCATCATGGACGGACAGGAAATAATCGGCCTTAAGGTTCGTCAGAACTACCGCTTCCCTGATCTAAAAACCGGTAAGAGCATCTATATCAAGGCAAACAAGGCGGTAGTGCTCGCTAACGGTGGCTTCGCCCGCAACATGGAGCTGCGCGCCGCAGTCGACCCATCTTTGGATCCGACACTCGATGGTACTAATGCCTTGGGCGCTACCGGTGAAGTCACCCTAACCGCCATGGCACACGGTGCGTTGCCGGTACATATGAACATGATTCAGACCGGTCACTGGGGCTCCCCCGACGAGGGCGGTTTCGGTTGGTCCAACGCCCTGCTCTCTATTGGTTGGCACGAAGGGATCTCGGTCAGCGTACTGAATGGCAAACGTTACATGAACGAGAGAGCCGATCGTAAGACCTGCTCGGAAGCCATCATGAAGAACCGTTATCAGGACGGCTCACCGGCATACCCGGTCGTCTTCTTTAACCATAAAGATCATCCGGATGATGACCGTGTCGTGCGTGCGCTTCGCGATGATATGGCATGGAAGGTCGACAGTTTCGAGCAGCTGGCGGAAAAGTTCAACATTCCTCTTACTCAGTTAAAACAGACAGTGAAACAGTTTAACGCTCAAGTCAGCACACGTCAGGATCCCCTATTCGGCCGTAAGATGGATACGGCGGTTGAGCTAAAACCGCCATTCGTCGTATCACGCATCTGGCCTAAGGTGCACTACTGCATGGGTGGATTAAAGACAGATATCGGTGCCCGGGTTATCGATGGGCGCTCCATGAAGCCTATCAAAAAGCTCTATGCCATCGGTGAAGTCACAGGTGGTGTCCACGGCGAGGCACGCTTGAGTTCTACTTCGTGCCTGGAATGTCTGACGATGGGTATCGTCGTATCTGAAACCATCAAATCTGACGTGCAGGCATAAATCACTATGAACAAATTAATGTTAACACTCGTTATCGGCCTGATCTTCTCTGGCAGCGCTTTTGCTGGTGAGCTGGTGAAGATGAAAGGCAAGACTCATGGGCGAACTAACCATGAGTTTATCTATGAAGATGGCTGCCAGAGCTGCCATCAAGGTTCAGGAAAAAAGAATGCCACAGATAGCGCCTGCGTCGAATGCCATGGCGACATCAACAGTATAGAGATCGATGAGTCAAAGCTTGCTATCGAAGAAGCTAATCCTCACAGATCATTCCACTACAACCAGGGCGCCAGCTGTTTAGCTTGTCATGGCGAACACGAGAAAAAAGCACCGGTATGCGCCGAGTGTCACCGTACCTGGTTCGATGTGATGTAACAGTTCAAAACATAAAACAGTAATAATACTAATAGGTAATGATGATGAAAATAACCACCAAGTTCATGTTGTCGATGGTGGCAACAGCGATAGCACTAACTGGCTTTAACGCCTGTGCAGAAGAGCAGGAAGACGGTATAAAGATAGGCGGCGCCGTACGCGTTAACTATGGCTATAAAGATTACAGCGAAGCCTCGAAAGACAAGGGTGGCGATCTTACGTTCGATATGGCTGCCATCAAGTTTAACGGTAAGAAAGGCGATTGGGGATTAGCCGCAGAGTACCGCTTCACCTCAAGTACCGACTACATCAAATATGGTTACGGTATCTACGATATCGATCCTGAGTGGCAGCTACAGTTTGGTATCAACAAGGTGCCATTTGGTAACCGTGAGTTTATCTCTAACAGCTGGTGGTTCGGCCTTCCCTATTACCTAGGTTTCGAAGACGACCATGATATCGGAGTTAAGGCCGTTTATAACAGCAATGGTTGGCACACAGACTTAGCCTTCTACAAGAATGCCGAGTATGGTCCAACTGAGAATAAACGTTACGCCACCGACCTATACACAGGCACCATCAACGGCACCGAGTATAACAACGAAGAAACCAACCAGGTTAACCTGCGTCAGACTTACACGGCCGAACATAAAGGCGGCTCCACCACCTTCGGCGGCTCGATACAGTATGGTGAGATCTACAACAATAAAACCGGTAATACCGGCGATAGCTATGCTGCGGCTCTTCACTTAGACAGCAGCTACAATGGCTGGAATCTGCAACTGCAGGCGATGCAATATGAGTACGATGCAGCTGATTCGGCCGACTCGAACAAGATCGGCGTGTCGGTAGTGAGCTGGCAATACGAGATAGCCTCTAAGGGTCAAGTCTATAGCGCCAACATAGCTAAATCCTTCGCCACAGATTGGGGGAGCGTAAAGTGCTATAACGACTTTGGCTTAATGACCCCAGACGTTGCTGATGACGATTACGACAACAGTATGCAGAACGTTACCGGTTGTGCCATCTCGGCTGGCCCAACTTATACCATGGTCGACTTCATCATGGGCAAAAACATGACCTTCTCAACCGCCAACAATGATCATGTCGGTCTGCCAGAAATGGGTGATGATTGGGACAAACGCGTCAACATCAACTTTGGTTACTACTTCTAATAGCCATTGATGTTTAGGCAGAAACTAGGCGCTCCCCCGGTTTCTGCCACTGTTTAAATTAGGATTTAAGCGCTTCTAGCCAAACCAACTCAACTAATTCCTGCCTGCGTTTTAATCCAGCCCTCTGTTGAGGGCTTTTTTCAACCTAGTTCTCATTAGAAATCTATGAAATCATTCACCACTTTTTCCCTGTTAACTTATCTTCTTATTACTCTACCCTGCAGCGCTTCCACGTTAACTGAAACTCACTATCAAATGGGAGGATTCATTAAAGCCAATGCCCGCTACGTCGACGGCACCATTGCTTTCCAACCCAACTGGAATGGGGACGGAACGATTCAAGAAGAGGCCAAACGCACACAATTTGGTGCTCAGGAGAGTCGATTTAACCTCAAGCTAACCCGTGGAGAGGTTACCGGGTTTGCCGAGATTGATTTTGTCGGTTCCTCTCAGGGCAACCCGATCATCTCGAACTCTTACAGCCCGAGACTCAGACACGCAATGATCCAATACCGGGAGTTTACGGCGGGTCAAACCTGGTCAACTCTCGTCAACACCAGCACCTTCGCCGAAACGGCAGATCTTGGCGGCCCTTTAGTGGGGCAAGCTATGGTGCGACAGGCCTTGCTCAGATATCAAACCGAGCATTGGCAAATAGCCTTAGAAAACCCATACACCTACGGCACTAAGAAGGGACCGAATAGCGGTGAAAAGCAGTGGATAGAGACCAGCAATGACTATATTCCCGACGCTATCGTTCGTTACAACCAAAAAGGTGATTGGGGCAATGTATCCATATCGAGCCTATTTCGCTATTTAGACCCAGCAGACAGCGCTCAATTTGGCACAGGTATTTCGGCCGCAGCCAAGTTACACACATTTGGCAAAGACGATTTTAGGGTACAGCTACATTACGGGAATTTAGGCCGTTATGTCGGTACCGATGCCGCCAAAGATATCATCGATGGCGAACTGGAAACCTCAACATCTATGATGTTTGCTTACCGTCACTTTTGGAATGAACATCTGCGCTCCAGTCTATTCTACGGCCGTACAAGCACTCAAGTAGAGCAAACTGTTCGCAACCACTTAGGCATCAATATTTTTACCAATTTGACTCGTGAACTGGAAGTCGGTTTCGAATTCGGTCGCTATCAAATCGAAGATAATACGCCAGAATTTAACCCAACAGAGTCGCCTCAGGGAAGCTCCAACTACGCGCAACTCAGTTTGCAGTTTCACTTGTAAATAATGACCAGAGGTAAGAATGTTCGCGAGCCAGCTCACGAATAAGTTTGTTGCTAAAACCAGTGCGTGATCCAATTCACCTTTACGGATCCTTTATCGCTTTATTGTTAGTTCAGCCCCAAAATAATAAGCATAATATCGCAGCTTTCAGCTGCATCAGTTCAGAATAGGAAAAGATGATGAAACTAAAAATGATCTTCGGCATGGCCGCGCTAGTATCGGCAACCGCAATGGCCGCCGGCCCAGAGCACGCACAACTGCCATACCAGCAGATGACGCCTGTGCCTTATGACAGCACACCATTCTCACCACAAGACACTATGCCAGCCCAATGTAGTGACCCTATGGTCGAAGCCTATATTGCCGACTGGGAAGCGGGAAAAATCGATTTTAACTCGATTAAATCTAACGACAGCATTGCACCCGATCAACGCTTCTGTAAGACCATGGATGACAATGGCAACATCATGGAAGCCAAGAACTGTGAGCTAGCAAATGCACCGGTTGGTTACCTGTGGAAAGAGCTTTCTGATAGCCCGGTTGTAATTGGCATCACTAACGGCGGCAAGTCTGATCACGCACCTCACTTCCACGGCCAGCCTGAGTGTTACTACGTGGTTACCGGCGGCAGTAAGACACTGGCCAACAACAAGTTCCAGTCACTAAGCCTAGGCCAGTACTTCTACATTCCTGGCGCCACTATTCACAACACACCTATCATGAGCGATAAAGGTTTAGGTGTGATGTACTGGTATCCAAAGAATGCCCACTTCGATGGCTTCAAGTACTACTGGCGTAAAGATGTGAAGAACCTTCGCGTTGCAGAAGAAGCGTTCGACCGTGTGGATGAGATCCGTCAGCGCGATCTAAACTTAGGTCCATATGGCACTAACGAAAAAGTATTCAAGTAATAGCTAAAAGCGGCCGAGTGTTTCGGCCGCTAAAACGCCTCGTTTACGTTAAAGTAAAATCCCGAATCTTCATCTCCAAAGACCATGCCAGCCTAGCGTTAATTCTTTTGCATTCCTGCAAGCGAATCGAATGCCCCAGCCTCATCAGTGCTAACTAAGGTGAAGGTCTCTTGATGGATATGGCGTTTCAACACGATATCAACCAGTGTCGTCTGATCAGGCTTAATTAACTGACTCACCTGCTTGGGTTCGCTGTGATATTCGGCGGTTCGATAATAGCTGAACCCAGAATCTGGCCTGGGAACAATTTTAAATCCCATTTTCCCTTCGGCCGCTGACAGTAGTTTATTAGTATCCAGATAGAGGGTAATGCAATTACTATTTTGGCTATTTTTTTGCTTATCCAACATAAAGCCCTTGGGTAACTTGCCAGGATTAAAATCGGCTCCACTGAGTAGATATAAATCGAAATCCGTCACCTTATGCCCAAGGTCATCCGTGACTCGCACCACTAACATGCTATGACGCTGTTTTTTCTTTACCTTATCCGTGCGCAACACCATAGCCTGAGATACAGCGGCATATTGACTGCTATTTCCAACAGATAAACAGTCTAGTATCGAAGAGACCACCCTCTTCTTACTGGCATTTTTACACGTCACTGAAGCCATTATTCCCATGACGCCCTGGCTATGACTGGCTCTGGGAATGATCTCGAATGCGCACTGCTGAAGCGGGACTTTATACTCAGCCAGAGTCAGCCGACTCACACAGTCACCTTCAAATCCCATACAAGTCAGCTCGGCTTCTTGGGTTAGGCGTATATATGAGAAGTTCATATTCGCTGCGGCGCTTCTCACCACACCGTCAGAGCCGGCTTCGGCAGTATAACTATTCATATAGTCATACAAGCTAGTGTCTATAGTCTCGCCAGTAAGCACAAAGGGGAAAAGACCTGCCTCACTAAAATTGTAAGTTAACCAGTGTAGATTCAATACATGTTGGCCATCACTGCCTAATTCAAGCCAATCGAGCACCCTCTGCCCGGGCTCAACACCGTCGAACCACGCCTTGAGCCTGCTGACTCTGGATTTTCCTATCTGAGCTAATGCCGAACCGTGATTAGCGGGAGCTAACATGATCAAGTGATTGAGGGGCGATTGGATTAAGCTTTTGCCATAGTAACGTTCAAGCCAGGCACGGATCACGGGGCCACCCGTAGAGTGAGTGATAACAGAAAATGTCTCATCACCCAGCTCTCTATGGCGCGCCGCTTCGAAGGCAATTGAAATATCCTCTAACGTCACCTCATCGTTGAAACTGATATAGCGACCAAGATGAATATGTTGGATATCTAGCTTAAGTCCAGCATCCGCTAGCTTAGTTAAGGCTTGGGGTAACTCACCATAGGTATCAGTACTAGTCACGCTCCAACCATGAACAAAAACCAGCTTCATCACAACCTCAATTAAGTTTATATTTCAGACAGTTAATATATCAACGTCACGAGTAAAAACAAGCGGATATATTTGTCTTTCACCTTTATTAAAGCACACCTATCCCGTACTCCGCACGGTAACAAGAAGATAAATTAATACTGAATAATATTCAGCTAAAGTTAAGAAATTACTCAATCTTGTAGCAAAAAATAAAAATCATCAAAAGAACTAAAAAGTCACTCAAAACCATTTAAAACCTTATTAATCAACCATTTAATCCCTAATACTAAAGAAGGGCTCGTTATTCTAATCCCTAATAAGACAGCGTTCTATTATTCCATTCAGTTATCGTTCAGACAGATCCGACTAGTATGCCCCCAACGAAAAACAAATGACTTAAATTTAAGTCGCTTAAATCTAAGCCACTGAGCATAAGTTACTTAAATTTGAGTCACAATAATTTCAATAAGTGAGAACATATTATGAAAATCAAATCTTTAGCATTAGCAGCAGTAATCGCCACAACAATGTCAGCCCCTACTATGGCTGCAGACTGGTTCATCGGTGGTGGTGTCGGTGCACAGCAGAATACCTATAAAGGTTCATATACCCCAACAATACAAAATCCAATTGCTGGTTCTCCAACAGAAACAGCAAGAGAAACTGAAAACAATGAGTTTTATGAGTTTCGTGTCGGTACTTATTTGAATGATAGCAGCCGAGTGTACGGTACTTATTCTTACAACTCAGATGACGCCTCAAGACAGCAAAGCTTGATGGTTTCTTATGACTACTTGGTTGGTCTAGGTGCTAGCAACAAGCTTAACTGGTTTATCGGTGCCACTGCTGGCGTAAATCACATCAGCCCTGATTTTGATGAGGTAAGCTCGAAAGATCGTTTCGTATGGGGTGGTCAAACTGGTCTTATGTTCAAGATCAACGACAAGCTGAGCACTGAGCTGGGTTACCGTTATTTGAAGCAGGATTACGAAGTATCGGGTAGCGATGCTGATGGCTCAGGTTCAATAAAGCTACAGGATAGCCAGCAACTTTACCTTGCTGTCGATTACCGCTTCTAAGCAATAATTTTTAAGAAGAGCCCCGTCAGGGGCTTTTTTATGCCTGTCTTTTGAAAAAATCATCTTACCTTCACTCATATTCTTGATTAACCCTCCAAAACAAATGCTATTCATCTCCCTTGCTGCAACTCAGTTAGCGATGAGCGCTTACAAGATATTAGATTGCGGAATTCATGATCACGTGGAACTCGCTTGCATTAAATTCAATGAAAGCTCTTTGATAGAGTCAATTACCCAATAAGGGTCGAGATTTTCTAGTTAAAAAATGACTCTTTTACTAACCCTTAAGCAACAAGCACAGAAAAAAGCCATTTCCAGTCAGTTTTCAACGAATTTTTTCATCATTGAGCATAATTAACTATTCACTACAGTCCCTGCGCTGATAGAATAATCACACCATCCAGAAACTATTAGGACTCCCATGAGCCTTGAACTACTGTCCAAGCTGGAAACAAAAATCCAAGCAACACTCGAAACTATTGAGCTATTGAAAATGGAGCTTGAAGAAGAGAAGCAGAAAAGCATTAGCCTTACTGATCAAAACCAACAGCTGAACCAAGATCTTAATTCTTGGAACGAAAAAGTCACCGGACTCGTTGGCTTGCTCAATGAAGAAGTGAGCTAGTACAGAGAATCAGACTCTCTGTACCGCTTTCATAGCATGAGCGAAGACTTAAGCCATCTTCGCTTCGCTAGTTTGAGCCTCAATCAATTCATTAAGCTCTAGAATGGCTTGTTTTACTTGCGGTAAGCTCTTCCTTGGTAATAAAAATCTCCCTTTATCAAACTCTAAACGACCTAAATCTTTTACCCATATCACTCCAGATAAAAAAATACGCGCATGTTTCACGATAAGCTTTGGTGCATAGACAGGAAAAACTCTCACATGGCCTCCTTGTTATAACTGTAACCGCTTTATTATTTTTGGATTCAACTCTGAGTTGGACACATGTTTTACCATGAGAGTTTCATTAATAAATGTTTATTTTGTAATGAATTGAAACTGCACATCTAACAATAAAACTTTTTATTGTCTATCAGACCTATAGCTAATAAATATTTTTATATTGTCGCTTGCCAATAAATTGACACCCTGCTAGATTAGAATGGTTACTCAGGGTAAAACTGAGCCCTATGGCTCGATGACCGTATTTCTTGCGACCAGGAAATACGGTTTTTTTTATGCTTTGAAAAATTAAGTATAAGACCCTAAGGCAAGTCTTGCTTAAAGCGTTCAAGCATCCCATAGCTACACCCTTCATCAAACCATGTGTTATTACAGGCTGAGAAAGCCCTCAAGCAAAGCATCAACGCCCGTGGGCAATCGACACAGCTCTTTATTACGACTCTTGATTACAAGCAGTCCTGACACAAAGCCGGTTGTTTACCTTGACCCACACGGACGTGGGGAATGCCGCTATGATGCCGGGAGCATCATCGGCCCATGGTCAACCGGCATAGCTCTTTATTACGAGAAGCCAGACACAAAGCCGGTTGTTTACCATCCATGGTCAACCGGCATAAGTGTTCCAGACACAAAAAAGGAGCCGATAGGCTCCTTTAGGATAAACTCATGACTGATGAAATAAGCTTATTTCATCGAAGTCAGGTAGTAGGCGATGTCGAGAAGTTCGTCATAAGACTTGATAGCGCCAGTCTCGACACGATACTTACCATTAACCACCAGCGTTGGTACGCCTGAGATCTTGGCATTAGTCGTGGCACGCTTCATCTGTGACATCTGTGCACTGACCATAAATGAATCTGCTGCAGCATCGAACGTCTTACCTTCAACACCGTTAACGATAAATAGCTTACGCACGTCATCACGATTAGTGAAGTGTTGCTTCTTATCATGAATCGCGGCGAAAATTGCCTTCTCTATCTTATCTTCGACTTTTAACTGCTGAGCAACGGCAAATGCTCGAGACATCTCGACGCCCATCTCTCTACCGATGAAGTCCACATGATTCTGTTTAAAAACGACACCTTCAGGAAGGTTAGCCTTAATTTTAGGCACTTCGGTCTTAGAAAAATTGTAGCAATGACCACAGTAGAATGAGAAAAATTCTGTAATTTCAGGTTTCGCCGTCGCAGGCCCCTGATTGATCACTGTGTAGTGAACCCCCTCTTTATAATCTACAGCCATGGCAGCCATAGGGGCCATAAATAGAGCTAGGGCAATCAATAATGCTTTTTTCATGATGATTCCTTTTTCGCGCGTTACGCAGCGTGATCTTAATAATTTGGAGAATAACATAATGTTCTTTCGAGTGTACCTCAAGAGCATTAGTTCATTTTTCTGTTACAAAATGAGAGTTCAAACAAGTCGCTAGCCTCAATATTTTGGAATCAAACTCAGTGCAGGCTCATTCAGGACTGCCAATTGCTCCTTAAATGAGAGGATCTGCTGCTCCCAATACCTCTCCTCTGCATACCAGGGAAAATTCATCGGGAATGCCGGATCTTCCCAGCGACGACTGAGCCAAGCATTGTAGTGCAACATGCGCATAGCTCTTAATGGCTCAATTAGATTTAGCTCTTTAGCATCAAACTCACAAAACTCTTGGTAAGCTTCCAGCAAGATCTCTAACTGAAGTTGCCTCTGTGAGCTATCACCGGTGATCATCATCCACAGATCTTGAATTGCCGGCCCCGTGCGCGCATCATCCAGATCGACGAATCCAGGGCCATCGGGAGTCCACAAGATATTACCCGGATGAAGATCCCCATGCAAACGTATATGCTTGGGACTCTGCTGATTCCAGATCTCCTTCGATTTATCCAATACCTGTTCGACAATAGTGAAATAAGGTAACACCAAGGATGATGGTACATGTCCCGATTCCTTCAACCAAAGCAGAGACTCATCCCCTAAAACTTGCGGGTTCACCAGATCCCTATGGGCAAACTGCCCCTGCTTCGAATATTGATGGATACGACCAATGAAGCGCCCTGTTGCCTCCAATTGCTCTAAGTTATCCACCTCAAACGCACGACCGCCTATGGAGGGAAATAGGGCGAACCTGAAACCTTTATACTCATGCAATGAGCGGCCATTAATGATCAGCGGCGTCGCAATCGGTATCTCTTCATCGAATAACGCCTGGGAAAAGTCATGCTCTTCCTGGATTTGAGCATTACTCCAACGCTCTGGACGATAAAACTTCACCACATAACGCACACCGTTATCACAACGAAACTGATAAACGCGATTCTCATAACTATTGAGTGCTAATAATCCTGTCTCTGGAAATATATCTAAGCTTTCAATTGCATCTAAGATAAGATCTGGAGTTAATGCCTGATAATGTAATCCAGATCCTGTTTGACCTAGACTCATAATAACCTCCTCAACAAGCTCTCTAAATACTCTAGCACCTCAAACTCGGCTGCACTCTCAACACTGAGCCAGCAGATATCAGCATAAAACTCATAATTGAGTTGCATATGGGTACCTTCAAATATTAGTAACCATTGATGCCTATCGGCGCCATCATGGCGCTCTATGACTCTGGCATCCATGGCAGCCGCTAGCGGCTCAGCAAAAAGATGAAACTGCTCAAAGTCGATTTGGGCTTGTATAGACAAGCTTTTCGCAACTTGATCTAGTTGTAATGATTCTAACTTCATTAATATTGTCTCTGTAAAAACGGATGAAGAGCTACTCGGTAAATAGACGAATGATTGGGCAGCATATAAGATTTCAACCTTAAAATAGCAACCAGGTAACACTTCTCGACACTGTCATACGTTAACTTGATTAGAATGCCGGTTTATCAACAAATTTCTTGCAACTTAACGCCTTATCTTGGGTTGCGACACACTGCAGACCGCATTGATAGCGACCTTGTCCTGAATCACTGATCTTTACCATGCCAGCCCCCTTCATCAGACACTGGTCGACTTCGGCGTAATAACCTGAGATGTTTTTACTTTGCACGGCTCCCTGAGGGATCTCTGTAGCGTCGGCATAATAGAATAAGGTCCACTCGGGGCTTTGTGTGCAAGCGGTCAAAGATGAAAACAACAGCCCAAATAAAACGAACTTACGAAATCCCATAATAACTCCATAAATGCTCTTAAAATTTAACAAGAGCCAATAAAAAAGGCGAAACTCAGTTCGCCTATTTTACACGTGTTATACCCCTTTAAGTAAAAGAGTTACTTCAATGATTTCGCCTTCGCTTTCTCGATGCGTATGATACGCCCTTCGAAACCCGTTACTGTGCCATCACTCAAACCATACTCTATGGCTTTACGGCAAACATCTATAGCACTATCAAACTCACCACAATCATTGAGTAGTGTAGATAGGTGCATGAAACCTATGCCCTTGTGTGATGATGGAGACTCGAGCGCGGCAAACAATGACAAGTAATATGGCGATAATGCCGCACCATATTCTTTATATTGAGCTTGCTTACGCTGCTTATAACACTCGGCAATAGCCCCGAGTAACCCGACATGTTTTATCGTATTATCCGATGTGCCGCGATATTCAGATAACGCCAGAGTCAACTTTTCGTTTGCCCAAGACTCATCTGTGACCGCAACCGTAGCGACTTTAGGTTCATCTTCTGCTGGCTCTGGCTCTGGCTCTGGCTCTGGCTCTGGCTCTGGCTCTGGCTCTGGCTCTGGCTCTGGCTCTGGCTCTGGCTCTGGCTCTGGCTCTGGCTCTGGCTCTGGCTCTGCAGCATGCTTCACCTCAGGCTCAGAAGGGGCAAGCTCTTCTTTAACCTCGAGGGAGTCTTTAGTCTCGAAGGTTAGCCCTTCATCTACTGGCTTTGCCATTTCTGCGTCTTCAGACTCAGTTTTTTCAACAGTTTGCTCAGCCGTTTTGTCTTCAGCTACTCGCTCTTCAGACTTAGAGTCAACACTCATTTCAGGCGCGGCAGCATCTGGAATACGTGCTTCTTGAGCCGAGTTAGCATCGGTTTCCTGAGTATCATCCGCCTTAGGTTCGTCGAAGATCTCTTTTTCAGCAGGCATGCTGCTTTGCTCTTGTTCATCTTCCGCCAGTCTCTTAGCACGTTTGTACAGATAAATGCCTAAAGCAACTAGCAAAATAATCGCTATATATTTCATTGTCGTCCACCAGTGATTGACCCCAGCCTAATATCAGGCTGCATATTCCCTATCCATGTACAGATAGTAACCGATATTATTAATTCATTCTCTTGCTATAAATCAAGTATTTATATCTCTTTTTAGATATTTTTCTAAATTTACAGTCCCTAACCACTATTCTGGCAGTAATTTATCTTTATTTACACCCGACTCAGATGAAAAATAATTAAAGTGACAAGGCAATAGCACTCGATTTTGTGCGCCCCTTCATAGTTTAGACGACTCACTTTGTGACTCACTCGAATGAAGCGATATAATAACCGAGTAAATCACTAAGGTACTGTTATCTAGTATTGACTCGACAAGTGCAGTTAAATCGATAGCGTTAGAGGATTGAATATGGCAAATTCAGAGCTACTGAGCGGCAAATTACTTCGCGAATATCAGACCATCGCAGCCATGGTCGAAATATATTGTAAAGCCCATAAGCATAACGCCAAGCCAGTTTCAGAATGCCAAGAATGCCAAGACTTTCTCGTCTATGCCCACACCAAGCTGGACCGTTGCCCATACGGCCAAGATAAACCAACCTGTAATAAGTGTCCGGTTCATTGCTACAAGCCTCTTATGAAGGAGAAAGCGAGAGAGATTATGGTGTTTGCGGGGCCAAGGATGTTACTCCCTCATCCAATTATGGCGATACGCCACTTACTATCGGGTAGAGATACAGTTCCGGGCAAGCCTCCAGCCAACCAATCAAACCGCCATCTTAGAAAGAATGCTGAAGCTCACTAGCAGGGAGAAACTGTTTACCTTCTTCCCAGGACTCGAGTTCGCTGAACTCGAGAAATATTGATACCTCTCCCCTCAGCAAGTCCCCCCAAAAAAACTCTAACATCGATAAATTTACTGAATGGTCATTATTAGCCAATGTAATGCATCATTTACCAAAGCTTATATATACTGGTTATCTTGTGGCACATATGTTTCAAACTCTATAGGTTGATGATTATTTACCCTATTTATCTTGATCTTGCCTACTGTAGAGATGACAATGAATTGGTATGAATGAATTTAGCAGCTTTTTCTCACAGAGTTATTGGTGGTTATCACTTCTGGGCGGTCTTCATTGTATCGCCCTAGGCCTTTATATTCACTATATCTATCGAGAGGGCAATGGTAACCACAAGCTTTTAGGCAGCATATTCAGCTTAATGGCACTGTATTTCTTCACCGGAATGCTCAATCGAGATAACTCACCGGCACCCATCCATCTGCTGTTTACTCTCATCATCCCGGTCTACTTTCTCCTGATGCCACTTCTGTACCTCTACTGCTATAGAAGTCTGCATAATATTCGACGTTCTATTCGCTTCTCCAGACATTTTTACCTTGCACTTATTGTTGCCATAGTGGTCATCATAACCTCGTTACTGAGCAAAAATTTCACTCCGGGTATCAGCATCATCGAGCTAAGCAATGAATCCAACATGAGCCAGATAAGCAAGTTAGGCGCATTATTGCCTGGCTTACTCAGCATACAGACCTGCATCTATTTCATTCTGATCATCCGCATGCTCAAAAAGTACCGTGGCAGAACGTATAAAGCACATCAAGAGAGTTTACGGGACATCAAATTTAGCTGGTTACTGGTACTCACGTTCGCCATGATGGCAAATTGGCTGATACGTACTGTCTTGGTTATATTGCCCTTCTATCTGGGCGACCAGATCTCAGAGTTAACCCAAGCTTTTACTCGTTTAGCTCTGTTACTGACGATATATGTGCTGGCTATCTATGGGCTTCAACAAATCACCAGAGCGGCCTATCTTAGAGGTCGTCTCACCATCACGACCAACTCAGGCACTTCGAAAAATAAGGCCAGCACTCAGCTACTCAACTCTGAGGAGCTCAACTACCTACAACACTTGTTAAAGGAAGAATCTAAAATAGATAAAGACAGTAATCAAACTGGCTAAGTTGAATAAAAATATTAACACTTTTTAACTCTCTTCATTTAAGCCCAAGGTGTTTTACGCTATGGTGACTGCGATAAAAAATAATTAAAACCAGCCATATAAGGGATCAAGATGGGAAAGGCATATCCAATTTCTAAGCTTGCGGTGATCACTGCGGGTCTCCTGTTTACCACATCATATTCAATGGCATCGGACCGAAGCCATCAGATAACCACAGATGATTTCTTCGATATCGGCGGCATGAGCAGTGTGCAGCTTAGCCCTGACGGTAAACGTGCACTCTGGCTCGAGTCACGTTGGGACAAAGAATTAGATAAATCGCAACAAGATCTATGGACTGTCACGACTAAGACCCGCCAGACAACACGACTCACCTTTACTAATGAGAGCGAGTCTAGCCCACAGTGGAGTCCGGATGGCACTTACATCTATTACTTGAGTAAGATCACCCATGAGGATAAGAAAGCTCCCTTCAACGGCAAGAAGCAAGTTTTCAGAATAAGTCACAATGGCGGTGAAGCGGTACCTATGACCAAGGAGGTCGAAGGAGTCAGCGCCTTCTCTGTGAGCAGTGATGGTAATAGCCTCTACTTCCTCACCAGTAAAACCGTTAAAGATGAAGATCTATGGGCTGGCATGCGCGCCAGCCATGATAAACCTGAATATGCCCATGGTGAACGTAAGACCAACCCGCTTTATAAACTCGATCTGCAGCACTTCAAACAGCAGCTCCTACTAGACGATGACAAGGTGGTATGGCAATTCAGCGTCAATAACGATGGCAGTAAGATAGCCCGCATTACCACATCAGATAATGAGTTGGTGAATCTGGAAGGTTGGTCTGATATAGAGATCTATGACACCAAGAGTAAGACCACCAAGGTGTTAGAAGACACGGCATGGCGTGAGCAAGCGCCATCACCCTACGGCTGGCTACTCGGCTTAGACTGGCACAGTGACAATCAACAACTCGCCTTTAGAATCGACTTCGATGGACATCCAGGCAAACTCTTCGTCAGCAATACCGCGAAAAACTCATTGCTCGAGATCACTCGCCCAGATGATGTGACCTTAAACGCAGCCAATATCCATTGGCGCCCCAATAGTGACGAGATCTGTTATCGCGGCGCCGATCATGCCCGCGTTAAGCTGTTCTGTACTGAGGTAGACGACGATGAACAGGGCGACACCCGTACAGTGATCAAAGGAGATCTGGTCATTGGCAGCTACAGTTTCAGCCATAATGGCAAGAAGCTCGCCTTCAGCCACAATGGACTGGATCATTTCTATGATCTGTTTATCGCCGACGCCGATAGCAAGCGCGCTAAATATAAACGCCTGACCAATATCAACCCTCAGGTCGATAGCTGGATATTGCCGCAGATCCAGATAGTTAAGTGGCAAGCACCAGATGGAACGAGTGTCGAGGGGATATTAGATCTACCCGCAGGATACAAGAAAGAAGACGGTCCCCTGCCGTTAATCGTACAGATCCACGGTGGGCCCACATCTGCCACACCTTATGCACTGCAACACAGGTCCTATGGTCGTTCGACATTTACCGCGAGAGGCTGGGCGCTACTGTCGCCAAACTACCGCGGTTCCACCGGCTACGGTGATAAATTCCTCACCGACTTAGTAGGCAAGGAGCATGATATCGAAGTCAAAGATATCATGGCTGGCGTCGACCAACTGATTGCCGACGGCATTGTCGATGGCGATAAGATGGCCGTGATGGGCTGGAGTAATGGTGGTTACCTTACCAACGCTATCATCAGCACAAATACCCGCTTCAAGGCGGCCAGCTCAGGTGCCGGTGTATTTGACCAACGCCTACAATGGATGCTGGAAGACACCCCGGGTCATGTGGTCAACTTTATGCAGGGCCTCCCCTGGGAAAAGCCAGATGCTTACACCCATGGCTCTTCACTGACCCATGCAGACAAGATAAAGACACCAACACTGATCCACATAGGTGAAAATGATCAACGCGTACCAGCCGGTCATGCACAAGGTCTTTATCGTGCCCTCAAGCATTACCTGAATGTGCCGGTCGAACTCATCGTCTATCCGGGTGAAGGCCACGGACTGAGCAAGTACCAGCACAGGAAAGCCAAGATGGAGTGGGATCAGAAATGGTTCGAACATTATGTTCTGGGCAAGGCTATCGATTAACAGTTCAAGGCTAAAACGAGAAAAAATGTGGTTTTTAGCCTGAACATAAGCTGACAAGTAAGATAAAAGCGCCTATTTTTAGGCGCTTTTATCTTTTACAACATTCTATTTCTCTTCATAGCTGAGTATGCTGTACTAGCAGTTATAACTTTCGAAACGGAGTCAAAAATGAACAAATTCATTTCTATCATGGCCACTTCATGCGCCCTTGTCGCCAGTTTGCTCATGTCTCAAGTCGCCCTAGCCGATGAAAGCTATGCTGAGACAGTCGCCAACTTTAAGCAGGCTAATGATACCCATAAGTTTTTCGATAACGCCTACGGTTACGCCATTTTCCCTACCGTGGGCAAAGGTGGATTCGGCATCGGAGCCGCATACGGCAAGGGGCGAGTGTTTAAAGGCAACGGCTACACAGGTGATACCAGCCTGACTCAGATATCCATTGGATTCCAGATTGGTGGTCAAGCCTATAGCGAGATCATCTTCTTCAAAGATGCCAAATCTTATAATGAATTTACCAGCGGTAGCTTCGAATTTGGCGCTCAAGCATCGGCAGTCGCTATCAATATCGGTGTTAACGCTCAGGCGGGCACAACGGGGAACTCCAGCAGTGCCGGTAAGTCTGCCGCCAAGGCCTCTTACATCAATGGCATGGCCGTTTATACCTTAGCTAAGGGTGGCTTGATGTTTGAAGCAGCGCTGGCTGGACAGTCATTTACCTTCGAAGAGAAGTAAGTCCCTAGGTTCGAGTTCCTAGAAGCTAGAAGCTAGAAGCTAGGACCTCGACTTCTATATTATTCATGTCCCCAAGGGGCCGGTGGTAACGCTACCGGCTTGGTCAAGTCGAAATCGACTCTAAAGTCACGTTCCTCACGGGTCAAACGGTAAGTAAACTCTTGCGGCTTAATGAACATGTGCCACACATTGGTAATAGAGACATTTAAACCATTTTCTCTGAAATTATTGATTGAATATGCATCGACTGGAAAAGACTGCTCGGTAGCACTTCCCATATCCGCAGTCATGCCGCCATACATGGTCACCTTGTCTTCACTGCCATCTTTATGACGATGATCGTGGGCTAAATGTAAGCCATATTGGGTTTTAGTTATCACCCAAGTACGCGAATGGTCATCACCCACATGAAACGGCACCTTTAGTTCCGTGTCGGTACACTCACGCACATGCATGATAAGTTTCTTTTCGCTAAATGCAGAGTCGGCAGAGTTTCCGGCTGTCACAGTTCCTTCGAATGCTTTACCACAGTGGGCGGCGATACTGTCGAAGAAGGCATCCTGTTCAGATGTAGTGGCCAGAGCTGGCAAGGCAATCAATGAGGTCGTTGTAAGCAAGAGTGCAAGCTGTGAGTATTTTGTTGTTTTCATTATTATCTCCATCAATTTGTCTATCCGTCTATTCACAAGGCAACGAGACTAGCATAGAGAAATAAATTTAAACTGAAAACCATTTATCCACGACTCACCACCCTGTCCGATTGAAGGCTAACAAGATGAACCTTATTGGTTAGAGATTGATGCAGAGTGTGATGTTATTGAAAAAAAGACCCTCTACAACAAACCGTAATAGAGGGAACCAAATATGGTGATGTGGTTAGGTGTGGTTAGATGAACTTGGAATACTTGTTAACAACCTTTAGCGGCACTATCCATTTTGCGCCCCTTCAAAGCCTTTGCCTCTATGCAGGTAAACCTGCATAGAGCATGTCGATAATGATTAACACTAAACTAGCTATAAATTTGAGTATTACTATCTGTAATGAGTAGTCGTTGAGCATACTAGCCTTGGCGTTATGGGTTGGATCCTGAAACTGAAATCATCTGTTTCATCGCCTCCCGAATAACCTTATCGACTTAGCCCCCTCAACAGACAAAGCTGAGGGGACGGTTGAGCTATTACCGTTTACACTTTTTCTACCCGTACTGGCACCCCATGCCTGCAGTTAGCTCCGGTCCAGTAGTCGTTGAGCATGCTAGCCTTGGCGTTACGGGTTGGAACCTGAAACGGAAATCATCTGTTTCATCGCCTCCCGAATAACCTTATCGACTTAGCCCCCTCAACAGACAAAGCTGAGGGGACGGTTGAGCTATTACCGTTTACACTTTTTCTACCCGTACTGGCACCCCATGCCTGCAGTTAGCTCCGGTCCAGTAGTCGTTGAGCATGCTAGCCTTGGCGTTACGGGTTGGATCCGACGGGATCATCTGGTTAATTGCCACCCCACCAGCACGCTCTTTTAAGCCCGCCAGTTTTTGACCATTGATAATCCTGTCATCACCACCAAAACCTTGGGTGTGACCAAACCCGTGGGACACACATACGGCTCCTTTGGCAACCCCCGAATCGGTCTGCAGCAGTCCAACTGCAGGCTTGCCGTTGGCAGTGATAAGCTTGACGCTATCGCCGTCGCTCAAGCCCTGCTCACTGGCGGTATCCTGGTTCATGTACACAAAGTTATTCGGACTAATTTCGGCGATACGCTTATAAGCTACCGCATAATTAGAACGTACCGTGGCCTTGTAGCTTGAGAACAACAGAGGATACTCTGACTTAGGCCAATGACTCTCCCAGGTATCTCCATTCCAGAACTTATGCTCCTGATAGGTGATAGTGCCAGGATAACGCTCTCCAGAATAGGCATGACGCAGGTGTGTGACCGCGGCATGATAGATCTGCAGACACTTAGCGCCCGCCCCCTTGATAAACTCACCGTCATAACGATCATCCGCCACATAGTAGCCGCCTCGAGACAGTAAAGACTCTACCTGACTCGTTTCAGCTGGAGTCAGTCTCGGGGTCAGCGGTTTCATCGCATAATCCAGCCCGGCCCACTCTCTGTCCTCGGCCGTCACCTTAGGTAAGCCTTCGCACTGAGCCGCCACGTTAGCCAGATATTTTGCATGCCAATCTTCGAAACATAGCAAATCGGCCCGATGGCCATCTGTATGAGCGATAGCACCTTTACCGAAGCCTGGTAGCTTCATCTCTAAGGCGATATCAATCAGTAACTGCTCCATGCACACGTGTTGACCACGTTCGTTTTTAACCGTTCTCGGCGTGACCAATGGCGCCGCAGCGACGACACCCAACATATGGGATCCCCACATACGATCCGCCGCATACTCTTCCAGCATGGAGCGATCGGGGATGAAATAATCTGCATAGCGGTTAGTTTGATTCATGTGGCAATCGATACCGACAATTAACGGCAGTCGCTTAGGATCGGCAATACTCGCCACGACTTCCTGACTGATCGATGCCGCACTGTAGAGAAAGTTGTTGCGCCAGTTGAACAACACCTTGGCCCGATATGGGTCGGCGTTGGCATGACTGGTCCACTGCTCGGCCGCATTCATGGCAGGAAGTGCCTCATGCCATGGCGTGCTCGCAGGATATGGATTTTGCCCCTTAGCCACCTTCTGCTTATACTCGGTCGAAGACTCGTAGGCGCCATCACGACAAGCATTGACTACGCCATCTAAACTGACACCATCGTCGATATTGGCCAGATCGTAGCGTCCTTCCATGCCACCTATGGGGCCATTACCGTATATCGCCCCGCCTTTGGCGTCATGGGAGCCGACTAAGGTGTTGAGTGTTGCCCAGATCCAACCCATCACGAAACCATCGGAAGAGTTAGTGCCGCCGTTACCCGCGATACAGGCCTTACGGCCATAATGACCTAAATCTTTCGCCACCTGTCGCATATCTTCGATACCGATGCCCGATTTCTCGGCATACACTGTCATGCTGGTACGCTGTGCTTCCTCTCGAAGCAGAGACAGGGAAGAAACCAGCTTAACCTTACGGCCCTTGCTATCTTTAAACACTTTACTGACAAACAGCTCAGCCTTATCACCCTTCTCGGCAGACACTAAACTTTGGCTAGCCGACTTGATAATCAAGGCTTCATCACCACCGAGACCGAAATCGGCCGCCTTAGCGAACCCGCGATAATTAGGATGCTTAGGATCCATCACCACCAAATGGCCGGCATTGGTATAGTTAAGCTCACCCGCCGCCTTCGCCGCCCTCTCACTCGCCCCTTCAAGATGGACCTTGTTGAACCAGCCCTCCTCGAGCATGGTGCGAATGACACCGAAGGAGAATGCCGCATCCTGGCCCGGTTTAACCGCTAACCACTTGGCATTGGTGTCCGCTGCGACTGTGGTACGCAATAGTGGATCGACACACACATACTTGAATTTTCTATCGACTCGGCTGTCGGCCAAGCCACGGCCAGCTCGGTTGAGACTGTTACCCGATGAGCCTGGGCTGGTGCCCATAAACAAGCCATATTCGACATTTTCCCAGTCGACATCGTTGAGCCACTCCTCGAAGCCCGGCGCCATGCCCAGGCTGTAACCTGTCACTTGTGCCGCGCCACAATAGGCATGCTTAGTCCCCAGATTACTGGTGCCCCAGGCTTGCTGCATGAAGCGGGCGTAGAAGCTGCCGCGCAGGGTATCTTCGGCGCAAAATGTAGCAAACAGATGGTTGGCTGCGGAGCCAAATTCAGGAAATCCAGGTTTAACTTGTTTATCGAGCTGGCGTACCGCCCTTAGCCCTTCCACATGGCCCTCACCAAACAGATCACCACCGTTGACGATCTCTGACAGAGCCTGCTCGTAGCTGATGGTGACCCACTTGCCTTCGCCGCGTTTGCCCGCACGCTTAAGCACCTGGGTGACACGACGCTCGTCATCGACAGAGTCGGCACAGCTCGCCCCCTTGGCACAGGTCGTGGCACGATTGACTAGTCCGGCGTCTCCCGTCAACTCGATGTAACTCTGCTTAACCGGGGTATCGATTGGCAGTGGCGAGCCCGAATTGTTCTCGCAATAGGGGTTACCACCAACTTTCAAAACCTTGTCACTGGCTTCATCGATACGAACCCGCAGACCACAGATGTTGTAACAGCTGAAGCAACGGGAATATGCCGTTCTTATTCCAGGAGTTTTACTCCATTGACCATCAGCACTCTGCAGACACTCTGGAGGAATTGGGTGACCGAAACGGGATACATCTTCGCTGTGCACAGGGTGGATGGGTTGAGTTTTTTCACTACAACCTAGAGTAGCCGCAGCGACAGAAACAACACCCGCTTGGGTTAAAAATTTACGTCTATCCATTGCCAACTCCTAGCGCTGCCATTTGAGAAAATTAAGTGACAAGATCTCTTGATCATCTGCCTGCTCTGGTAAACCGATATAAAAAATATTGGGCTGAGTACCTGCTTCAGATAGCATGGCATAAGCCTTATTGTCTCTAAGTAGCTGAGAGATCTTACTCTGCGGATCATTCAGATCTCCAAATATCCTAGCTTCACCAATACAGGTCTCAACACAGGCAGGCAGTAGGCCTACTGATACGCGGTGAATACAGAAATTACACTTTTCCGGGGGAGATTCTAAGGTCTCATCTTTGCGCCTAGCCCCATATGGACACGCATCGACGCAGAGCTGACAGTGAATGCACTCATCATGGTCGATGACAACAATGCCATCTTCCTTGCGCTTATAAGTCGCCTCAACCGGGCAGACGTAAACACAGGCAGGGTTGTCACATTGGTTACACTGATTGGGTACCGCTAGTGTGACGAAGCCATCTTCTTGCTCGATACTCGCCTGGTTGACTCGCGTCCGCCCACGCCCCGCCTCAGTTTGGTTCTCCATGGCGCAGGAAACAGTACAGGATAAACAACCGGTACAACGCCTAACATCGAACACCATGGCCAAGCGCTTACCCTGAGTCTTGGCTTGCAGTTGTGCGCTGGGCACAACAGCGAGCATGGCGCCACCAGCAGCCATTTTTAATATGGAACGTCTATCCAGCATAATCCATCCTTAAATATGAGAAATAAATGCGACCGTTTATTTATCATTTATTTATATTTACCTTTATTTTAAAATACACAAAGCAGGAAGGAATATATAATAAAATAAGAATTAAGAAGGTGATAATCAAATAAAGATCACACTTGAAAAATAAATTTAAAAACCATGAAATATATTTACGAACACGTTCCACCAGTCACTAATGCGCTCAAACAGCCCAACATCACATCTACTAAATAAATATTTATTTGATGAAATTTTTCAAAATTAATTTCACCCATCTAGAGAATAGAAGTGAAAAATACAATAAAACACATAAATAACAGCCAGTTAAATGATAAACACCATCAACCACTAACACAGCGCTTATTTTGACCGCTAATTAATCAAGCGCTTAAAATAAATACGTTCACGCCAGGCAAATATCAATATCCGACTTTTGCAAAAATCAATAATTGAAAACTGGGATTAATATCAAACTTCTAACAATAACCATATTAAAGTGTGACATATGACATTGAATACTTCGGCATATATATAGATGATACTCACATATAATAAATAACCAACTCTGAATTATGAATAAAATTGACCAGCTTAATTACAATCAACTAAAAGTATTTATAGCTGTGTATGAACATGGTCAGAGTCATCAGGCTGCCAATGAGTTAGGCATGACTGCTTCGGGTGTGAGTCGCACCTTAAAAATTTTAAGGGATATATTTAATGACTCACTATTTATCCGCCGCTGTTCCGGCTTCGTTGCAACCGAGAAAACCCATAGATTAATTCCCATGGCCAAGGCCCTGGTCGAGCAATATCAAGAAATCGAGATGCAGCATTCGGTATTCACCCCAGCCGAGTCTGGTGGCCAATACATCATTCATGCCTATGACGAATTCGTCTACGCGGTGCAGAAGGTGATCCGAAATGACATCCTTGCAGAGGCGCCCAACTTGCGATTCGATATCCGGGTGCTCACCCGTGATTGCAGCACCGAACTTGCCAATGGCGAGATTGATTTTGTGGTGGTCTATGAAGGGTTCAACGGCAAGAATCTCAACTACGAGATGTTCGCCGAAACCGATCACCTCTATATCTTGGCGCGTCGAGGCCACCCGCTACTGACACAGGCACTCACCCTGGAGAATATCACCCACTACTCCTGCCTAGAGATCGACAACTATGACGACCTTCGCAGCCCGCTACTGGTGAACCTATGCCGCGAACAAGATCTGTGCATGGAAGTCGAGGGTTACACGGACAGCCTGGCATCGGCCATGAGGCTGTTAAGCGAGACAGATGCCATCACCCTGAGCTGCAATCAGTTTACCCGTCAGTTTGTCGACATGATCCCGGCGATCCAATACATCAAACTTCCCCCGGAGTTGGCTCAGAAATGTCGTATTCGTCGCCGGGAAAAACGTGAAATCGGCAACTATGTCCTCCACGGTGATACCAATAATTCCGCCGCATTTAACTGGGTGAAATCCAAGTTAATCTGCGGTTTAGAGAGAGAGTGGCGCCTAGCGAGCCAAGAATGAACCATTTATCGAGGACGAGGAGTAACGAGCTGCCAGTCCCTGCAATAAGTCCGGCAGTTCGCCTCGTTCACCGGCTGAAGAGGAGTTCAACAATAGCGACACCAAGATAGGCCAGAAATAAAAATGTGAGCATTACCAAGAGTCTGAGCGAAACGGAAAATGACACCAACAACGAGTGTCAATCCGATTGAGCTCAAACACAGAGTCAAACTTTGCAGATAAAAAATAAGTAGTGAATTAACACTATCAAGATGGGGAACACATATGAAGATTAACAGACGCACATTCCTACAGGGAGTCGGAGCCAGCTCCGTTGTAAGCTCTCTGTCAGGCTTGATGCCCGGCATTGCCAGTGCTACGGAACAACGTGGCGGCGCGCCAGACAAGTTACTCAAGCGCGAAGGTGTCATCAAATATCACACTTGCCAACGTAACTGTGCTGACCGCTGTTTGCTGAAGTTTACCGTGCAAAATGGTCGTATGACCTATGTCGAAGGTGCTTCAGAGATGAAGAAGATGGGCACCTCACCTTGCGTTAAGGGTCATGCTTACGTGCAGTACACTTACGCTGCCGATCGTATCTTACATCCGATGGAACGTGCGGGTGAAAAGGGCGAAGGCAAGTGGCGTCGTATTTCATGGGATGAAGCCTATGCCAAGATCAGCTCTCGCCTGAAGACTATCATTAAAGAGCACGGTGCGGATTCGATCCTGCCATACAGCTACTCGGGTCACGAAGGCGTTATCGGTAAATACGGCGGACCAAGCCGCTTCTTCAATGCCGTTGGTGCACGTAAGCTAGACCGTAAGGTGTGTGTGTTCGCCGCCTATGAAGGCCTTAAATCTGTGACTGGTACATACCAAGGTCCAGATCCATACGACAACATTTACACCAACTGTTATATCTCTTGGGGTCAGAACGAGACGGCAACCAACGTTCACGGCATCAAGTTCATCAACCAGGCACGCGATAAGGGTGCCAAGCTATTGGTAGTGAACCCAATACGCACACCTATCGCGTCCCAGGCCGATATCTGGCTACAGCCAAAACCAAGTACCGATACCCATCTTGCTGCCGGTATCATGAAGTACCTGATCGAGAATAACTTAGCCGATACAAAGTTTATCGAAGCCAACACATTGGGTTACCAAGACCTGCTAAAACGTCTAGACGAAATGAGCTACGACGAAATTGAGAAGGTCACAGGCGTACCAAGAGAGAAGATGTTCAAGTTTGCCAAGGTCTACGGTGAGTCTGAACTATCTGTATTACGTCTGGGTTATGGTATGCAACGTAACTACAACGGTGCACGTATGTCTCGCGCTATCGCTATGATGCACGCCGTTGCGGGTCAATTCGGTAAGATTGGTAATGGTTTCGTTTACGATAACACCCAAGCCGATGACAGCTTAAACTACTCTAAGGGTCGTGCGGATCACATTCACCCGAATCCAGATACCGTGGGTCATGTGAACATGACGGAGATCGCCAAGGCGCTTCACCCGACTAACCCGACTGGCTATGGCAAGCCAATCAAGCCTATCAAGGCTGTGATTAACTACAATGGTAACTTTGTTTCAGTAGCGCCAGATTCCAACGCCTGTCGCCGCGGCGTAATGCGTGATGATCTCTTCTTAGTCGTCCATGATTTCTTGATGACTGATACGGCAGAACTGGCCGATATTATTGTGCCATCGACCACTCAGTTCGAGTTCCCAGATATGGGTACCGATTACAACTGTTACCACATGCAAACCTCTGAGAAAGTGATTGAGCCTTTAGGTGAATCTAAAGATAACTGGATCTTCTTCAAAGAGTTAGCCGCTCATATGGGACTGGATCACCACCCAGAGATGCGTGTCGATTATGAACAAATTCTGCGTGATTTCTTAGACACAGATGCGCCTGCGTTCAGACATAACAACATCACCTACGAGCAGATTATCAAAGAGAAGTTTGTCACGGTTTACGAGCAACGCCCTTACTTCGGTGATGGCAAGTATAAGACTGACAGTGGCAAGATTGAGTTCCATTCTCAGATGATGATTGACGCCGGCTACCACCCAGTGATTGACTTTGGTCTACCTGAAGATGAGATGATCCCTGAAGAGAGAAACCTGCCATTCCGCATGTTATCTCCTGCTATCCCTCAACGTGCAAACAGCGCCTTCTATAACGTGAAGTATATTCGTAACTTCCCGGCTTATTTTGCCAAGGTTAATACCGAAGATGCCAAAGAGCTTGGGATTAAGAATAACGACAGAGTCAGACTCAGCAACCACAGAGGCGAGGCTTTCTTCGTCGCACAGGTTTCGAGTCAGGTTGGACGCGGCACCGTGATGGCACCGAAAAATAACTGGCGCCGTATGGATCCACAGGGCAAATCCAGTTGTACCAACAACCTCACCACCGACAAGTTAACCGATATGGGCGGCTGTTCAGCCTACCATTCGACTAATGTCGCGTTAGAAAAAGCCTAAGGAGTAAAAGATGTCTATTAATCAAAAAGTGGGCTTTGTCTTCAGACAAGAGAACTGTGTTGGTTGTGGTGCCTGTACTGTCGCCTGCCAGATCCACAATGAACTGCCCGAGAACCACAGATTCCGTAAAGTCGATCGCTATGAAGTCGAGCGCGAAGATGGCGCGATTGATGTGTGGTTATCTCATTCTTGTATGCACTGTGAAAATCCAGCCTGTCTGATGGTTTGCCCAACTAAGGCCTACCATGTCAGAGATGACGGTATCGTGGTCCTGGATCGTGAGAAATGTACTGGTTGTGGCCTGTGTGTCAGCGCCTGTCCTTACTCTGCCGTCAGCATCCGTGAAGACGATGGCAAGGCGGACAAGTGCAACATGTGTGTCGAGTTACTCGACCGCGGCATGAAGCCTGCCTGTGTGACTGGTTGCCCTGTGCAATGCATCGAAGTCGGTAACATCGATGAAGTGTTGAAGAAGCCTTCGGCAAGTAAAGAAGGTGTCGGTTACGGCGATTGCATCACGAAACCGAACATGGTGATTATTAAGGAACGCGCATAATGACAACGCAATATGGTCCGATGGCAACAGCTTACTTTGCCTATAAATCGATGATTTTTTCGCCCTCAGGGACTGAGGCGTTAACTGGCATGATCGCATATCTCGAAGCGAATCGTCCAGATAGCTCTTTACTCACAGAAGCAAAGAAATTTGTCGATGACTCATCGGAATTGGAGTTTGACTTCAACCGCATGTGTATCGGTCCATATAAGCTTCTGGTTGCTCCTTACGAGGGCGTTTATCGTAGCGGCAATCATGTCATGAACACCGACGAAACCGTCAGAGTTGCCGAGTTTTATCAACATATTGGCCTGGTCATCGACGATAAGTTCAATGAGCCTGCCGATTTCATCGGTAACGAACTGGAGTTTCTCTACTGTGTTCACGCGTTAGCGAGTGAGCAGAAAGCGGCAAATAATATCGAAGCCTTCGATGAACTCACGGCCATTGCCGACGAATTTATCACTAAGCACCTTGGCACTTGGATAACCCCCTTCTGTGAAGGAATACGCCAACATGCCTTTCACGCTTTTTGGCGGGAATTTGCTACCGAACTGCACCTTTTTATCACCCAGAAAATGCAGTGATGCGTTGACTTTATACAAGATAAGTTAACCCACTTTGTACCAAGTAAAACGGTGATGTCCGTCGATACCTGAATCTACATTCCCCTTCAGGTATCGACGGGTATAGCCAAATAGGCGACCTTAAGTCGCTAAAGGAGTTATGAATGAACAGAGCAATAAGATTGTTTAGTTTTATTGTCATCAGCCTGTTTGTCTCAACGGCAGCAATGGCCGCTGATGTTGCAACACTGCAACCTCAGCAATGGCAAACAATTGAAATACACGCTATCCCGGGTGATATACCCGAGTTGCGAGGCATGCCAACGCAACCAGAGTTGTTGATGCCAGCATCGATACCTGAAGAGGCAGACGAGACGATCCTAGGCTATCTAGGCGACACCGAAAGCATCGCCTTTCTAGTGTTTGCCAGCCTGTTTGGCGTCATCGCCTTGTTTATCATCTTCATCATGGTGAACGGTATCTCACGTCTGGATAAAGGTTTCTCGGGTAAGATGATTAAACGTTGGTCTGGCTTAAGCATCAGTGTGCATTGGTTAGGCGCGATTGCTTGCATCCTGCTAATGCTAACGGGTCTGGTCTTAGCGGGTGGTCGACACTACTTCGAGCCAAGCATGAATGCATCTAGCTGGGCATCACTCGTCGGTCTGTCAAGCAGCCTGCATGAGCTAATGGCATTCCCATTCATCTTAGGTTACATCCTAATGATGTTGATGTGGGCACCAAAGCAAATTCCAGCAAGCTACGATCTCAAATGGTTCGCCGTATTAGGCGGCTACATCAATATGGGTAAAAAACAACATCCGGATGCGGGCTTTGCCAACGCCGGTGAGAAACTCTGGTTCTGGGTATTTGCACTCTTTGGTGGTCTGATGGTGATTTCAGGTCTGACAATGATGTTCCCTGAAACCTTCGTCGTCACTAAGAATACCGCTAACTTCATGCTGGTAATGCACATTGCGTCAACCATCATCATCAGCGCCTTCTCCGTAGTACACATCTTCATGGCGACAGTCATGTCTGAAGGTGGCATGTCTAACATGACCTCTGGCTACTGTGACGAAAACTGGGCGAAGCAGCACCATAACCTTTGGTTCAAAGAACTGAAGTAAACGGGCCACACCCAGGTATCAACTCATGCTCACCAGCGATTGCATATGGTGGTGAGCATTCTCAATTAGAGCTTAGGCTCTGACAATAAAACTGTTCAGCTTTGCACCCACCGACTCTTACTCCAAGAGGATGGCGGCTGCTTGCATCCTGAATAATAAAAATAGAGAAGATGAATACGATGAATACACTAAAGTCACTCGTGGCGATTGCCGTTGGTTTATGTAGTTACAACGCCTATGCCGATGATGCACAATCTTTAGAGCAACGCATTGCGAATCTTGAAAACAACGCTGCGCCATCACAGTTTAAAAACAGCCAGGTAAGCCTGTACGGTTCAATCCGTCCAACCCTTAGCTATCTTGATGATGATCAGGATAAAACCTGGGATGTCCGTGACGCTCTGTCTCGTATCGGCATCAAGGCCAGCACTGAATTTGCCGATGGCTGGAGCGCTATCGCTCACGGTGAGTGGAGCGTAGATATTGCCAACTCGGGTAACTTCGGTAAGGCACGTCTGGCCTATGCCGCTATCGCTTCACCTTACGGACAAGTGGGTATTGGTAAGCAGCGTCCGGCTCAATACACCTTAGTTGCCGAGTACGTCGATATCTTTAACCATGGCAACAGCCCATACGCTTATGACCATGAGAGCCCATTCTTCGTCGATAACTTCGTTACCTATAAGCTGGTCACAGGTGACTTCACTTGGATGGCAGGAGCACAAGTTGACGGCAATAGCGGTGACACGGGTGCCGATATGGTCAACTTAGGTGTCGGTTACGATATAGACCAGTTACACCTAGGGTTAGGTTATGTCAGCCAAAATACACAGACAGATGCCGGTATCGAAGGCGATGACCAGACTATTGGCGGCGTCGTCGCTTATACCTTCAGTAATGAACTCTATGTCGCTGTCAGCTATCAAGATAAGCAATATAACTTCGACGTCTTAAGCCAAGACCGTAGTGGCAGCACCTTAGACACCGCGCTGGCCTACCCTATCGCCAAAAACTACAAGGTTAAGCTGGGCTATTTCCAGTTTAAAGATGGCATCGATGACAACACGTCAGCCGACTATGACGGCTTCAACACGACTCTGGAATGGAACCCAGTCTCAAATGTACGTGTTCACTTAGAGTACTTAGCCAAGAACTCTGACAACCGCGCCGATGATCAAGCACTTACCTTAGGCTTCAGATACGACTTCAACCTGAATTGGAAAGGTTAAATCGCTATTGAGCGAGCTGTAAAGCAAAAGAACTAACCCCAATAAAGAGACCTAGCAGTGGTCTCTTTTCATTTCTGTCACTGTTGTGGAGATAAGCAATTGTTAGGATTTAGAAAATCGCTGATAGCGTCAATGGTGACTCTGGTCGCCCTCTGCCTGTTAATCTCAAACTGGCTCTCATATATGGAATTAAAAGAGAGCACCATTGCTAACACTAACGAAAAACTCACCAGCGTCGCTAAATATGAGTCAAACATTATCGAGGAATGGTTTGCTGAGAAAGCCAAATCCATCGATGCACTAGCCGCCCACTACCAACAAGGTACCTATAAGGGAAATTATGCCCAGGCAGCCAGACTCTCTACCGATGTCGGCGGTGTCGCCCGCATCTATTTTGGTTTCGACGATGGCTCGGCCTACTCGACACAAACCAGTAGCAAATGGATAGATGGTAAGGCTATCCCGGAAAAGTACGACCCACGCACCCGTCCCTGGTACCGGCAAGGTAAGGCCACCACAGCCTTGGATGTCACCGATATCTATGTCGACGACGGCACCGGTCACAATGTTATCTCCATATTAAAAAATCTCGGTGACGGTGTCGTCCTCGGCGATATCGAACTGACCTTTCTTGCAGATACGGTTAAGGACGTCGATTACCCCGGCGCCGTGGTATTAATTACCGATCAGACCGGTAAGGTACTAGCCTCTGAATCCGAACGCCTGCTCTCTGGCACTCACTTCTCCGACTTTGGTCTGCCTGAGGTCGAACGAAATATGCTGTCACAAGACGAGGTAATGCAAGATTACACCTTAGACGGAGTAGATAAAATCGCATTTTCCAAGGCGATCAATCTGGTTAACGGTAAGAAGTGGTATCTGTTTGTCGGCCTGAACAAATCTGTCGCTTATGCCGACGTAGACAAGGCGCTTACAAACGCCGTGGTCTCATCTATTATCATGTTGGCGCTGGCTATCAGCATATTATTGAGTGTGCTATACGTGCTCTATAAACCTATATTACTGCTCAAAGAGATGGTGACAGACCTGTCTAAGGGTAATGGCGATCTGACCCGTCGATTAGAGGTAAAAAACCAGGATGATCTGGGGCAAATATCCCAAGGCATCAACCAATTTATCGCCAATTTGCAAGCTATGATGTTGGAAGTGTTGCAATCATCGACACATATAGATAGCAGCGTAGAACGACTGAAGTCAGAAACCGAATCCAACAATCATATCCTTGCTGCGCACGCCACAGAAACCGAGCAGATCGTCGCCGCTATCGAAGAGATGAGTGCAACTGCCAATGATGTCGCCAGAAATGGCGCGGAGACCGCTTCTTTCACTCAGCTCACCAATAACCAAACGCTGGAGTCAAAAGCCATAGTCGCTCAAGCTACCGACACAGTCGCACAGCTGGTCAGGGAAGTGGAAAGCACCTCCAGCAATATTGCCGAGATAGATAGAGACACGATCAACATCACTCAAGTATTAAAAGTCATAGGTGAAATAGCCGACCAGACCAACCTGCTGGCATTAAATGCCGCGATTGAAGCGGCCAGAGCCGGAGAGCAAGGTCGTGGGTTTGCGGTTGTCGCCGATGAAGTACGCGCCCTAGCCGCCAGAACTCAGTCGAGCACGGCAGAAATCGAACAGACTCTCACTAAGCTTAGAAATGCATCGAATGCGGCAATCATGGCAATGGATGCCACTAAGGTCACCTGTTTGAAAACGGCCGAGACGACTGAGAAAGTCGCTACCGATCTGGATAATATTGGCTGCTCAGTCAACCAGATCAATGATCTCAACACCCAAATAGCCACTGCTGCAGAGGAACAAAGCTCAGTATCGGGCGAGATCACTCGCAATATGTCAGCCATCAGGGAGATGGTAAACCAGCTCTCCACCAATGGAGAGACCACCAGCAATGAAACCGTCAATCTAGCAACCGCAAACCATCAGCTCAGGTTGATAGTGGAACAATTCAAGCTGTCTTAAAAAGCTGTCAATACCGGGTCGTCCAGCCAAGTGCTGGACGGCCATATTTTACTTATCAACCCGATTCAGCGCTAACTTGAGTTTATCAATAAATCGCCTTAACACTGGCGGCAGTTGTTGCTGATAGGAGTGCAGTGCATACACTTCTCTCATCTCCCCCCTATAGCTAGGAAACACTCTTTGTAACAGCCCAAACTCGAGATCGGCTTGTACAAAGATAGAGGGCATAAGACCAATACCTATCCCACATTTCACGCTATTGATCGCACTGATAGAGGTGTTCACCTTCAACTGTTTATCACTGCTAAACAACATACTCTCACTGTGATTATTTTGCAGAATGGCTCTATGCTGCCACGGGAGAGTGACCAGATGATGAGACTCCAAACTTATCTCATTTACTGGTCTTTTGGCTAAATAACCAGGAGAAGCCACCAGAATGCTATCTAGTGTACCAATTGATATGGCATGGTAATTACTGTCCCTTTGTGGCCCAACCGAAATTGCTATATCCAGATTATGCTGTAACAGATCCAGTCGCTCATCGGTAAACACCAACTCAGGCACCAGCTTGGGATACTCATGGCAGAGGTGCGCAATAATAGGCGTCACTAACCCAGCTTCGAATGCATGGGGAGCCGTAATGGCGATTCGACCTGCTGGGGCAAGCTCGTGAGACTTAACCTCTTCCAGCGTCATAGATAGCAGATCAAGCAGCTGCTCACTTCGCTCTGCCAGCTTTTGGCCAATCACGGTTAAGTTTAACTGCCGCGTACTTCGATTTAACAGGCGTACGCCCAGCCCACTTTCGAGTTGGCTAACATACTGGCTTACCGCTGACTTAGTGTGTCCCAGGGACTCAGCTGCAGCAGTAAAGGAGCCTTGCTTAATCACCTCATCAAATACCAGCATCTGATAAGCCAACCTCTTTTGTTCATTTTTATTGAACATTGATTTCACCGTAAGGCTAATTATCATCGAATGAAATAACAATAAACTGCTCGGCATAGGAAAACAAATCGATTACCCAGGAGAAACATCATGAGCCAATCAATACGCCAATCAGTAATGCTGGCCAGCCAACAGTGGATAGCTAACTTTAATCAGGGCAACATCCAAGCCTGTGTCGATAGATACACAGTAAACGCCTCGATGCAGGTCTCTCCTTTTGGCCGCTTCCAAGGCATAGGTGCTATAGGGGAGTTTTGGCATGGTTTTGCTCAACATAAGCCAGGCGAGCTAATCTATCGTAATGTCGAAATTAAAGTATTGAATCCAAAATCAGCCATTCTTTCGGCGAATTTTTCGATGAATATTGTCAGTGGCTTCATCAGTAAAGAGCTTTGGGTATTAGCAGACGATGGCCAATGGTATCTGGAAGAAGACGACTTTAGCGTACTCACTCAACTCGAAGCGCCTTTGGCCAAAGAGCAACGCACAGCATTGGTATTAGTCGACTTGCAGAATGATTATTTTCCCGGCGGACGCTTCGAGCTGGAAGGCACTGGTGACGCCAGCAACATAGCCAAAACCATGCTAACCCACTTCAGGGCTAAGCACTTGCCGGTGATCCATATCCAACATATCTTCGAAGATGATAACGCGCCCTTCTTTGCGCCTAAGACCACAGGCATAGAGATAGAAAGCAGGGTCGCACCGATTGAGGGGGAGCCTGTGATCGTCAAGCATCAAATTGACAGCTTCATCAATACGGCTCTGGAGCAGACCTTAGTTGAACTGGGCATAGATAAGCTGGTTATCGTCGGCGCAATGGCACAGGCCTGTGTGCAAACTATCTGTCGCAGCGCAGTCAATAAGGGCTATACGTGTGAAGTGATCGAAAATGGCATAGCCGCACCGGCATTAGAGTACGGAAAGCATAGTTTCAGCGGGGCAGAAATTGTCGCGGCAAACCTGTTATCCCTCACCTTCGGTGGCGCGCAGATGAAGACCTGTCAGGCCTGGTTAACCGAAAATAGCTAATCGAACCAGGCGGCGGACTTTTCTGCCGCCTGACTCTTTACCGAATCATCGATATACATGCTCACCATAGCAAGCGCTGCAGCCAATGCGCCTAAGTCATCGGAGAATCCGAGCACAGGCGTTAAGTCGGGAATGGCATCGATGGGCGCGATAAAATAGGCTAATGCACCGAAGATCACCGTCTTGGCCCACTTAGGCGTGTCTGGTCGTTGGGCTGCATAGTATAGACATAGAGCCTTGTCTATCACCTCCAGACCGGCTTTCTTGGCAAACAGTTTAAGCTTATGCCAGAAGCCTGCATCACTATAGCCATCAGTTGCGCCATGGTTTGAATTATCGGACATCATACCAATTCCATTAAATTTATGATCAATTCAGAGCTCTCTCAGGGCTGTTAATTCACGGCGCATTGTTGAGAAAATGGTTATTCCCTTTTGAGGTAATGCAACACTGAAGTAGAAGTCCTGAGAAGCTCACGTAGTGCGGCTGATGTTTAAAGCCAAGGGAAAAACACTTTATGCCGCACAAGTGGCTTTCGATATAGAATAACTATTAGCTTCAATCCCCTTACTTGCCTACAGCATTTTTAACTCCCGCTGAATGCTCACTTACTTAATGGAACTGGTATTACCTCCTGAATACAAATAAGGGAATATCCATGATATTCCCTTATTTCGGCTTATTTAGCTAGAACTGACTAGAGCAGCGCTACCTTTGATGCTTAGGCGTGGTGCCCCAAACATTTTTCTTCGCCGGGCGTTTCCTTTGGCCATTGGCGCTACTCTCTGGAGTGCCAGCTGCTTTACTGCCCTGCTTATTCGACGTGCTGCCAGCCTTGCTCTTGGGCTTTCTGTCGGCAAACTGATCTTCAGAGAAGCGGGTAAAGGCCTTCTTGTCACCGGAAGACGGTTTATTGTCGGCTTTATTAGCTCCACCCTTCCCCTTGTTACGTATGGCTTCACGTTCATGGCGGGACTCGGTCGGAACCAGGCAGCTGGGACTATTACCTATAAGCTCCTCTCTGCCCATCTCGATTAGGGCTTCGCGGATCATGGGCCAACCAGCAGGATCGTGATAGCGCAGCAAGGCCTTGTGCAGCTTACGCTGACGTCCCTTCTTCGGCACAGTCACCTTTTCACTGGTGTGTTTTACATTCTTCAGCGAGTTAAGTCCGGTATGGTATATGGTGGTCGCGTTCGCCATCGGCGATGGATAGAAGTTCTGCACCTGATCCAGCTTAAACTTCTCTCCCTTAAGCCAGAGCGCCAGATTGACCATGTCGTCGTTGGTCGTACCTGGATGCGCCGAGATAAAGTAAGGGATCAGATACTGCTTCTTACCCGCTTCCTTGGAGTACTTGTCGAACAACTCCTTAAACTTTTCATAGGTGCCCATGCCCGGCTTCATCATCTTGTTCAGCGGACCATCTTCGGTATGCTCGGGAGCGATCTTGAGATAGCCGCCCACATGATGGCTCGCCAGCTCTTTCACATAGCGAGGGTCTTCGGTGGCCAAATCGTAACGGACACCCGAGGCGATGAGTACCTTCTTGATCCCGGGAACATCCCTTGCCGCTCGATAGAGATCGATCGTCGCCGAATGATCTGTATCTAAGTGACCACAGATAGAGGGGAATACACAGGAGAGTCGTCTACAGGTTTTCTCGGCCTTGACGCTCTTACAGCCCAGACGATACATGTTAGCCGTCGGGCCACCAAGATCTGAGATGACGCCGGTAAAGCCTGGTACCTTATCCTGAATATCTTTGATCTCATTCAGGATCGACTCCTGGGAGCGACTCTGAATGATACGCCCTTCATGCTCGGTAATGGAGCAGAAGGAGCAACCACCGAAACAACCACGCATGATATTGATCGAGGTCTTGATCATGTCATAGGCGGGGATCTTGTCGTCACCATATGATGGGTGTGGCACCCGCTTATAGGGCAGACCAAACACACCGTCCATCTCGTCGGTATTTAACGGCCAGGCAGGAGGATTAATCCAGATGGCACGCTCGGCATGACGCTGAAACAGGGCACGGGCACAGCCCGGATTCTGCTCTTGATGCAAAATTCTAGACGCGTGAGCATAGAGGTATTTGTCTTCGGAAACTTTCTCGAAGCTTGGCAATAACACATAGGTCTTCTCCCAAGGTTTAGGCCTCGGAGCCTGTACGCTGATGGCCTTGGGGGCTTCGTTATCGAATATCTTCACATCCGACGGGCCGGACATGTTCTTACAACCCACATCATCGGCGCCGTAGGGATGAGGAATAGGGTCTATCTTATGTAACTGATCTATCTTGCGTGAGTCCATGCCTTTCCATTCGGCAAGTGGCTCTTTACGTATCACTGTGGTGCCGCGAATATCATGCAGGTCAGAGATGGACTCACCCGCCGCTAGTCGATGGGAGATCTCCACCAGGGGGCGCTCGGCATTACCATAGGCCAGAATGTCGGCTTTAGCATCTAAGATCACACTGCGGCGCACCTTGTCAGACCAATAATCGTAGTGGGCCATGCGGCGCAAGCTGGCCTCTATGCCACCTATGACAACCGGCACTTGCTTGTAAGCTTCCTTACACCTCTGGGTATAAACGGTTACCGCGCGATCAGGGCGCTTACCACCGATATTTCCTGCCGTATAAGCATCGTCGTGACGCATGCGACGCTCGGCGGTATAACGGTTGATCATCGAGTCCATGTTGCCCGAAGTCACCCCGAAATAGAGGTTTGGCTTACCCAGCTTCATGAAGTCTTCTTTATTAGACCAGTCTGGCTGAGAGATGATACCTACCCTGAAACCTTGAGACTCGAGCATGCGTCCAATCACGGCCATACCGAAGCTGGGATGATCCACATAGGCATCCCCGGTCACAATGATGATGTCACAGCTGTCCCAGCCTAGTTTCTTCATCTCTTTGCGAGACATAGGCAGAAATGGTGCCGCCTCCGTTTGCTCAGAGCGATATTTGGGATGAGTAAATAAGGTAGATTCAACTTGCATGAGTAATAAAGCCTGACTATCAAACGGTGAAAATAGAGTATTCGCGCCCACTAACGGGACGCGGAGTATAGCAGGGGATAGACCATCTGGGCGAACAAAAAACGAACAAGTGTAAAGATAATTAGGCTTGAGACGAAAAAAGTCATTACCCCCAGATTTGGTAAGGGAATAGGACTGGCTCTAGGTTTTTCCCTTGAGTTGTCCTTCCCAAGATGAATATAGTCGGCTAATTGCTTACTTTGCTACAGCTTATTTTAACAACTTCTTACTTAGCTAAGTAGCCTATCGAGTCCAGCGCAAACTGGGTGATGTTAACAATGGCTAAGATCAAAATGACTAACCAACTGAGCAGCCCACCCCAGAACCTCCCCAGGTGATATCCCCCCTTGCTTCTGGTCAGCCCCACGGCATGTAAGAAACGTCCAACGATCCAGACAATTCCGAACAAGTGAAGATAGATACCGGAGAGGCCGTTCAATTCCGCCACCAGCAGCAAGGCCATGGCGATCGGCGCATTCTCAATCAAGTTGGCATGGACTCGAGTGGCGAGTTCCAGCTCTTTATTATCCGCACTACCTAGGCCTATCTTATGTTTGCGACGTAACTTAACCACTCGCATGGCTAATGCCACCACTAACATCGCCGTTAAACTGATATACAGACCCGAAATAACCACTGACATATGCCGTCCTTTTGCTTGCACTATTGCTTTTGATAAACCAGCATTACAACTAATTGAGCCTAAGTAAATATTTTCCAGTCGATTAACCTTTTTTACACAAACTAGGTTAATATGCGCTCGCCTGAAAACCCCAATATCTAAATCACAAATGGACCTCGCTAGTGGACAACGAAGAATTTCTTGAGAAACGACGTTTTATTATCAAGTTAGGTAAGTCGTTGCATAAGTTTGGTACTCCGGCCTATCGACTGGAAGCCCATCTTCAAGCCGTTTCGAACTTGCTTGGCATAGAGGGGTATTTTCTTATTTCGCCAACGGCGATGACCTTTGTGCTACAGCACGATACAGATCAAGAGTATAACCATGTCGCCCGGGTCAACCCCGGTGAATTAGATCTTGGCTCTCTGGCCCGTACCGATGAGCTGGTCGAAGAATTAGTCTCAGGTAAGCGTACGCTAACCGAGGCATTAGAACGCCTCGAAGAGATCGCTAATAAGCCAAATCCCTATGGCACCAAGCAAACCTTACTGGCCTTCGGCAGCTCAGCCGGCGCCTTTGCCATGTTAATGGGCACCAGTTGGAATGATGTATTCTGGTCTGCAATGCTGGGACTCATGGTCTACGGTTTGGTCTACCGCGCCGAGCGCTCCAAACGTATGGCCGAGATGCTTGAACCCTTAGCGGCCATCCTCTGTGCCATTTCGGCGACAGCTATCTCACATTTCGACCCAAATATTAATCTCCCAGTGGTGATCCTCTCGGGCATCATCATTTTTATCCCTGGATTGGCACTGACATTAGGCATGGCAGAACTCGCCGCCAGGGATCTGATCTCGGGTACCGCACGTATCATGGATGCCTTCATGTTACTATTTAAGCTCTATTTTGGCGCGATATTGGGCATGGTGGTAGGCTCAGCCATCTTCGGCGATGCCATCGGCTTCGAGCCAGCACCTTTACCTAGATGGGCTATTTGGTCGGCAGTGCCGATTCTTTCTATGGCATTGGTGATCATCTTTAAGGCCCGCATGAAAGATGCTCCTTGGGGCATACTCGCCGGCATAGTCGCATTCTTCTCATCCATGCTAGGCGGCATCTACCTCGGGGATTCCATCGGCATCTTCTTCGGCGCATTCGCCGTTGGTGTCTATTCCAATTTATTTGCCCGCTGGATGAAGGCACCGGCATCTATCGCTCTGCTACAAGGCATAGTGATCTTAGTGCCCGGCAGTAAAACTTACATAGGCCTGAATACACTTATCTTAGGTGAAACCATGCTTAATCAGTCCCACATAGGTAGTCAGGTATTTCTGATCTTTATGTCGCTCATTGCCGGACTCATCTTCGCCAATGTTGCCGTGCCTCCGCGAAGAACGCTCTAGAGATCTATTCACGATCGACTCCTAATCATGCTCAGCGTTAAAGCAAGTATTTGGCGCTGAGAGATTATCCGCAATCAGTTCAAGCCCACCAAACTCCGGCTTTAGTCCAGTGTCTATGCCGATTTTACATTAGTAACTCACATTTTTATCTATGTAAAATAACTCACATATTTCATCTTTGACCTTGACTAACTCCCATCTGGCGTGTGTTATTAACTTGTAACCCAAAAGCGTTAATTAGGATACCCAAGCACACTCAGGCATTATAAAGGCCTCTAATATGATGAGATACACGTCGAATTTATCTCTATTTATTGTCTGCTTTATGGCCAGCATGCCAGGTAGAGGAGACGATTCAAGGTTAACTGCAACATCATCAGATGAACCTTCGATACTGATTGACGATGAGGCTTTTGCTCGAGAGGACACCAGCCCAAAGATCACCCAGAAGAAACTCATCCGCAAAATAGTGGTCTCCAGTAATCCCATCTTCGACGAGTCTGATCCCGAGGCCTTCTTTATCCATCGCTGGGCCAACTACCTGCATATCAATACCCGAGAATCTGTCATTCTCAATAAATTAAACTTAGAGGCCGGCGATCGAGTCACACAGAAAGATCTCGATGAAGCCCAAAGACTACTGAGATACGAGCCCTATATACGCGACGCAAAAGTCAGTCTGGTAGAAAAAGCACCTGATTCCGATATCACCGAAGAGGGGGATACGCTCTTGGTTGAAACTTGGGATAACTGGTCTTTGTTACCGACGTTCAGTCTGAGTCATAGCGGCGGCGAGAGTAAATACGCCATTGGCATAAAAGAAGATAACTTACTTGGCTACGGCATACGTACGCGGATTAAGTACCAATCAAACGCCGATAGAAGCGGCTATAAAATCTCACTGGAAGCCCCTCTGGATAGTTTTATCAAGCACTCAAAAGTCGCCTTTAACTATCAAGACAATAGCGACGGAGAGGCAATACAGCTTTACTTCAACAAGCCCTTCTACACCTTAGACACTAAAGATATGTTTTCGGCCATGTACAGCGATGATCTCAGAGTCGATACACTTAGGCAAAATGGCATGGACATCAATGAGTTTGAACAGCAAGATGACTTCAATAGCCTGACGTATGGCTGGCGGGTGAGTAAGAGTGACAACTCTCGCAATCGTATCATCACAGGTATCACCCAAGATAAAAGCCTGTTTGCCAAAACTGAAAAATATCCCGACTCAGAGCTGCCCCAAGACCGGGACTTCCTCTATCCCTGGCTCGCCTATGAATATTTGCAAGATGACTTCAAGGTGCTGAACAATGTCCACTTCATCGACTATAACGAAGACTTTAACTTAGGCTGGCATCATTACTTTAAATTCGGTCTGGAAACTCAAGATACCGGGGATGGCTCTCCCTTTGGCTACCACCTTAACTGGAAAACAACTCGTGGCTATCAGGCCGATGCAGAGCTTCTCTTGCTAGAGTTCGACGGTTCGGGTGTGTTTTCCACCAGCCAGAAAGACTTCTATAAGGTAAACATGATGGCGGAATACTTTTATCAGATAAGTCCCAAGTGGACGGCTTACGTTAAGACCAGACTCAGTACATCTAAGAATAACTATCTAGATAAGACCTTTGCTCTGGGCGATGACACGGGTATACGTGGCTACCCTAACGATTACCAACATGGTGATAATCAGTGGTTATTTACCACAGAGATCCGTAACTACCCAAATATTAACCTATATCAGCTCGCCGAACTCGGCTGGGCTGCTTTTGTCGATATAGGGCAAGCCTATGGCGGGCCTGATGAAAATAATGAAGTATCGAGTCCAATAGGCAGCATAGGCATAGGCGCAAGAATCTATTCATCTCGCTCGAGCTACGGTAACGTGGCACACATAGACCTGAGCCTCCCTTTCACCTCAGGAGTAGAAGTAAATAGCTGGGAATGGCGCTTCCAGGTAAGAAACCGTTTTTAAATTTTAGGTTTCATCACAAGCTTCTCAAGGGGACGCTATATATATCCGCATCATTGATACCTAACATACTCACAACGACTCGATTATTGTTAGAAATTGATAGTGCACGTTCATTTCTGATAGACAGTGCCGGCAAGCTAAAGGCAACATGCTCTCGTCCTTCTTCATCAAGACGAACGAGTATATCTTCATCATCTGTTCGCTTTAGAAAATATAATTCAGCATCATGATAAAAGAAACTGCCCCAATCTGTGGCCGCTAATTCTGCAGTAGCTAGGTATTCGCCATTTCCATCAGCGGGAAGATAGAATATGCCCGCAAGATTATCTTTGCTGTAATAGAGTCCACCATGTTCATCTTCGATGGCAAACTTTCCATTTTCGGCGATCATTTCAACTTCTTCACTGGCTAAGGTATAGCGGTATATTCCCCACTGCCCAGCCATGTTCGATGAGAAATACACTTGGGTACCATCTCGGGAAAATGACGGGTTTCTGACATCGCCGTCGATACCAGGTAAGGGGGCTAATTTTTCATTCGGCAACGTGCCTAAATACAGCTCATAGTTGACACTCTGCTCAGGCTTCATCGCAATAACAAATTGGTTATTCACCGGAGATACTGCAGGTATACTCACTAAACCTTGCTCACGAGTCAGCTGCTTACTCGCTGTGTCTTGTTTGAGCCATAGCTCCCAGGCCCCGCTTCGATTTGAAAGGAAGAGTATATCCCTTGAAGATGCCACAGCCTGACCAAACATATCTCTCGATGAAGAGGCTAACTGCCTATGCACCTGACCATCGGATAATGAACGAATCGTAATATGTTCCTGCGCCAAATGCCGAGAGTAATATAGCTCTCGAGTACCATAGTTAAGGGCTAAACTACTAATGGTATCGTCTCGATGAAAATCCATAAGATTTTGGCTTTCAATATCAAACAACTCAATCACAAAGTTGCCATCACGAAGAGCATTAAAATAAACCTGATTAGCCTGATGGTCCCACTCAAGCCCTATCACCATAGTCTCACCGTCAATCAATAACTGAGCATCTTGAGTGAATGATTTAACAAAGATTTTAGCCTTCATCTCCACTGAGCGGACAAACACTAACTGCTGACTGTCGGCAGACCAGCTCATCAACAGGTCTTCCTCACCAGCAGCAGGAAAAGTAAAAGCAGAGATTTCAGCTGACTCGAAATGATAGGTAACAACGGATACCCTGTCCTCTTGTGACTTGGCATAAGCGAGTCGCTCTCCATCGGGTGACCATTCCAAACTATGCAAATAACCGATACCCATACAATCGGTATCAATTTGATTATCTCTATTGGTTATCAGCTCACGGACATGTACCGAACACTTCCCTTGTTGGCTGAATCGTAAATAAGCTAAAGACAGGCCATCCGGCGACCAAGTCGGCGATGTTTCTTTATCTGAGGTCATGGTTATCTGTCTAAGCGGCGCATCAGAATCGCTCAGATCTTTGATATATAATTGCCCTTTTCGTTTCTCTCGACGCCACTGAAAAGCCATGTAACGACCATCGGGAGAAATCGCAGCCTGCTCCTCTACCCCTTCAAAGTTAGTTATACGAGTGGCAAGCTTTTCTACATTAGGTTTAACAGAATTGGGAGAGAGCCTTACAGTCACAAGCGTAACCATCATCAGAGCGAGTATGAGTCCAGCGACAAGATAAAACCTGTATTTTTTTGAGGATTGAGCGTTTTTACTATCAGAAATTAATGGTTCAACTGGCGTTTCTTCGATAAAACTAGGAGTGATGAGCAGCTGATAACCCACTTTAGTGATCGTTTTAAAATATGATTCCGGCTCGATGCTCAATTCAGTTAACGATTTTCTCAACTGCCAGATCGCATTGCCCGTTCCTCGCTTGCCAACTTCAACATTTCCAAGCCAGACCTCATCGATCGCCTGCTCTTTAGTGACGGTTTGACCTGCATGTAAAATTAAAAGCTTAAGAAATTCGAATACCTTCGCCGGTAATTGAACTGAATTATCGCCAACTGAGATCGTCATGTCATGGCAATTAATCACACATTCACCGAGCAAGTATTTTTGATAGGGCAATGAAATCATAGCTACGGGAAATGTTCCTTGCAGAGGGTAATTATTATTGTTGTTATTAGTGACCTTGTTGGGATAAATACTCACCCACAAGTTAACCTTCCGGTAACATTTATATTATCGTGCAAAATGACTTTAGCAAGGGCTATGATTTTTTATCCGCCCTCTGGAGTCGAACAGGCGTTGATTTATCACTTGGCTGACCGTTAAAAACAGATGCGTCCAGGAACAGGCAGAATAGAATCAAATACTTATGTGGCTCACGCCAATACAGGCAGTAATATGTATCAAATTGTCTTTATACCCAAGCCACTTCGTAATGCAAGAGTCTGCATATTAAAGTTGTTTGGGCATAAAAAAAGAGCACCGCTCGGGTGCTCTCTGGTTAAGGTTAATGCTTGACCTCCTGGTTAAGGGGCGGCCAAACCAATATTAACGTCTGACTTTGCGTCTCAGCCCCAATAGCCCTAACAGGGAGAGCAGAGTCAAGCCCAGGCTACCACCATCGTCGCTCTTAACCGGCTCTGGCTGTGGCTGTGCATTCACCGTGAGGCTAAAGTCGGTTGAAGTCTGGTTGACCGTGTCATCGGCCGTTACCGTCACCTGGTACTCACCGGCAGAGCCAGCCTGAACCTGGCCGTCGATCAAGCCACTGACACTGTCGATTGTCATGCCCGCGGGCAAGCCAGTCGCGGTATAGGTGAGAGCATCACCTTCGGCCTCGAAGAAGTAGGCCGACATATCGATGGCCACACTGTCATTCTCCTCCACTGAAACCGCCGCCACTTCGGCGATGACTTCTGGCGCAATATCATTGACGTTGTTGATGATGACCTTTACATTCGCCACCGCCGTATATGAGTTCCCTTGCCTGCCTATCACTTCCAGATTATAACTCAGGTTGCCCATATCATAGTCCAGCGCCGCTGGGTTGTTGACGATAATTTCTCCTGTATTGCTCAAGATAAACGGATCGCCGGGCAGCGCATTGGCCAACTTGAGCTCATATGGATTATATTGATTATCGAAGCCGGCCCAGGCGAAGAATTGCTCTGCACCCAGCTCAAGCTGGGCGACCACGCTGCCGATCTCGGCATCTTCGTCGATATTATGACTCTGGCCATCTACCGGCTGTGCCAACGGCGAGTAATCCCCCATCGCCATCGGTGACCACATACTCCAGTTGTCATTCAGGCTCATCAGCATCATACCCGAGTTATTACAACCGCCAGAACTGCCTATCATGAAGGAGAAACTACACTCGTTGGTCATGGCAAACTCCACCGTTTCTCCGGCTGCCAGAGTCAGCATGGGGCTATATTCCTTGGTTTCCCCCTCTTCGACTAGGCGCGCCATCATAGGCAGGCCACCACCTTTAACCTCCATCTCCAGCATTTGGCCCGTCATCCAGTCGAAGTACTCGATCTTCTCGACCTTACCGTACTTGACCGGGTTGTATTGGATGATGGGCTCGCCAATGTCTGCGACCGCGTCACGGTCGGTGGCGAAGATCCAGCCATGGTTCTTATCGAAATCATCGACGCTCGCCACTGCCTCGCCATGGTACAGGTCCTCGAGACAAAATTGCGACACGAAGTTCTGCCCATGACCCGTGATATAGGTCGGCAACTTTGACTTCTTGTAACGCGCACGGGGCTGAGTATAGTCATACTCCATGTTGTGATCGATATACCAACTAACAGGCTGAATATTTTCATCCACCTCGACGAAACCACTCGTTACTACCTGGTTGGCAGGATCCCAGGCATAGGGTTCACCGTTGACCGCCTCATCGAAACCATTGTCGAGCACGAACTGCTCTTGATAGACATTCCACCACATGAGTGCCGCGCCACCCTTGTCGAAGTGATTGGCCAGACCCGCATCATTTGGCTTGAAAAAACGCCCCGCGATCACCAGCTTCTTACCGGTGCTACACATGGCTTCGTCATAGACCCCACCGCCGACCAAGCTCGGTATATTACCCTGAACGTTCTCCTTACCCGCTGGAATTTGCAGCTGGCGATGCATCACAGGAAACACGCCGAACTGGGTCTCGGTGCTGCTTTCGTTAGTGAACTCCTGCATATAGGCACCGGCCGTCGGGCTAAACTTACTGCTAAAATTATTACCGAAGGACTCCTCAAAGGTACTGAAATCACGGCTAATTTTGGTGCCAGCTCTGGGTTTAGCCAGCCAGTTCATGCTAATGGTGGGCTTTCCCTCCGCCGTTAGCAGCAGCTTGCCCGATAACTCGATTTTAGACCAATTTTCAGCGGTGAAATCTTCTGCGGTCTTGATGGGCCAGTTATCCAACTTGGCGAAGTCGATCTCCAGCACCACGGGGAAGACCAAAGTTTGCCCTGCTGGTACACTCACGGTGGCAGGATGCTCCCACATCAAGGCCTTGTCGCCCTCCTTGCCCATGGAATCGATAGCCAGCTCATAGGTGACGGTGGCATCGGAGAGGTTTTTAAGCTGCACCTCTTTGACGAAGCGCTGTACCCCCATGCCCTCTTCGAAGCCGAAGCTGAGGTTTGGCTGATAGCTATTCTTTTCCCAGGCGACCACGGACGAGGCCAATGCCGCCTCTAAGTCTTCGACGCCATTACCTATGAGGGTCATGTCGGCCTGCTGGCTGCTGAGATCCAACACGGCGCTATTGGCGGTGTTCATCAACAGCGCTTTGACTTCGACCATGGAAAGTTCGGGTCTCTCGGACTTGAGCACCGCAGCTGCTGCGGCTACCCGCGCCGCCGCCATTACTGTGTCCGAGGCCGTATCAAGCTCATCACCGCCGCCGACGACAGCGACATCGATATTTTCGGCGAAGCTCACCATGTCGGGCTTAGCGTAACCGTTGGCACCACGCACGGGTCCATAGGGTGTACGCTCCGTCACCATCATCTTGTCATCGTCCTGGGTCATGCCGCCTACGGTCAGAGCACTCGGCGCCGCGCCGCGCCAGGTCATGTTGAATTTATTATCGCTCCATACACCACCATTACCGGCATTCACCACCACTAGACTGCCGAGGGCCGAGGCCATCTCGATGGCATGGGCTTCGACCACAGGCGAAGAAATACCACTATCCGAGGGGGCGTAGAAGGCATTGCCACCCACGGCATCGACAACTATGATGTCGGCGCGATCTTCGAAGCTACCATCTTGATTTGGATCTAGCGCATATTCGAGCGCCATCATAAACGTGCTGCTCGATTCGGCTGCCAGACGGTAACCCGAGCCATAGGGGTCGGATACATTCGATGTCTTATAGGCGGCAATGCTGGCCCCAGGGGCTAAGGCGTGTACCACGCTCGCCAGGCGAGTTCCGTGACCCGTGTTGTGAGTCGAACCGTCGTAATCCCGGGTAAAATAGACATTCTGATCGATCGGATTTGGATCCATCCCCCAGCCCGCGTCGCTACTAAAATCCATGCCTTCGACAACCACATCTGTTGGGAAGCCATCGAATGAGTTAACCGCATTTTCCATTGCCGCCGCATACGTTGCGGCGCTGCCGTCACCACCCAGACCGATATGAGTGTAATCGACACCCGTTCCTATGATAGCGATCTTGATACCAGCCCCAGCGGTGACATCACTCGACAATGCAGGAGCATTCGACGTCATCTTAACCGAGGCGCTGGCAGCTGGCTTGGATAAGGCATTCGCAGGAATTCTTACTGCAGCCATCTCGGCAACGACCGCCTTTACGCCAGCAATTTTCTCAATTTCTGCAGCATAGCTAGCATCCGCCCTTATCCGGATGAAATTGCCCAACAGCCTGACACCCGGTAACTGTTCGATATTGCCATCGAGTGCCAGGATTGCACTCACCACAGTCTGCTGCGCCGCTTCCACTCGCTTTAGACTCTCGGCCAGTTTCTTCTTATTATTAACGGTGGCCTTAGTCAGAGAGCCTACTTCAGAGAGGTATACGAAATAAGTTAAGGTCTGCTCTTTTTGAACCGATGAGCCATAGGCAGATAGGCTATCGGTATTTTGCGCGACAGCGACAGCAGCCGGAACCATAGCGGCAAGTGCTATACATATAGCCAATTTATTTTTTTTGAATAACATGAAATTCCCCAATAAGTTGCGATATTGTTTTTTTGTTCAAGCCGTCTCGATTCGCAAACCGACACAGGCCGCTAACAATTTATTAACTTGTGCGCCTATGGTTTTCTTCCATTTGGGAGGAAACAACAAGCTTTGGCGCTTTGATTTTATTTCCTTTCTCTTTCATTTTATTTTCATTTGCTGATATTTCATAGGCTTACGTCAACTCGAAATCAGGAGCATTGGCCTTGATAGAGGTAAGCATTTATCGAATAATCCAGATGTTGAAGTGAATAACAAATCATCTAAACTGGCTAAAACTCAGACGTGAAACAGATCATCATGATGCAAAATCAATAACTTACATCCATATCGAGAATGTATTCAGTCGTCAGCACCCTGGCTTTCTGCCTACCTTAAGAAATATTTATGCAAAAAACGTCATTTACTAGATACATTTCGATACATGATCAACTGGTAACTATTTGATTTTTAATCAATTGAAAAAGAATTGAAAGATAAGTGAAGCCGAATAGTCATTCTGAATTTGCTCAGCGTCTTCTTATTGGGTTATCAAGTTTACGTGGAAGTAACATTTACCGAACAATTTGCCATTTAAGGAACTGAGAGTTCCGGAGATTCGGGCCCTAAAATAATTAGAATGAGGAAGATCTGGTGAAGTTAAATTATAAGAAAAGCTTAATCGCTGCCGCACTTGGCATCATATTAAGCCCTTCGGCTTATGCCAATATGATCGATAGTCGCGGACTCGATAGCGACAACGGCCAACGTACTAGCGAGCTAACAGCAAGTAAGCGCAACACGGACAAGCTTTATATGGTGTTGCTAGACGATCAGCCATTAGCAACCTATAAAGGCAATATTGCCAACTTAAAAGCTACCAGCTTAATGAGTAATTCAGCCAATGTGCGCAAAAATAACGGCACTATCGATGTTCAGAGCGGTGCGAGTCAAAGCTACCTTAGCTATCTGACTAAACAGAAAAGCAATGTCATCGGCAAGGCCCAACAAAGTCTTAACCGTCAATTGAATATCCTGAGTAACTACCAGATCGCCCTAAATGGTTTTAGCACTGAGTTAACAGAGGAAGAAGCACAAAAACTTGCTTCTCTAGATGGCATCAAGCTAGTACAAAAAGTGCAAAGACGTCACCTCACGACAGACTCGGGCCCAGCCCATATCCAAGCACCTACGGCCTGGAACGGAAGTGCAACAGGAGTAGCAAGTAAAGGTGAAGGCGTTATTGTCGGCATATTAGATACCGGAATAAGCGCATTTAACCCTTCATTCGCTGATATCGGCGGAGATGGGTATGACCACACCAATCCACTCGGAGATGGCATTTATCTAGGTCAATGTGCAGAATCTAGCCTAGCTCATTACTGCAATGACAAATTAATCGGGATCTGGGCCCATGAGGGGGTGATGGATGACTACATTCCTGAAGGGGATGACAGAATAGGTATAGACCACAACGGCCACGGCTCTCATACGGGTTCTACCACGGCAGGAAATGTCATTAAAAATGTACCCATTTATAATGCTATGGGCGACGTTGCCGAATTCAATTTTGGTCAAATTAGCGGTGTGGCTCCACATGCCAACATAGTCTCATATCAAGTGTGTGCCGCCGATGCCGGCTGTTGGTCTGATGTCACAGCCCTCGCCGTAGAACATGCCATAGCTAATGGCGTACAGGTACTAAACTATTCTGTCGGAGGCGGTGCAAGCAATCCATGGTACGACACAGATGCGCAAGCCTTCCTATCTGCACGCGAAGCGGGCATCCATGTCGCCACATCGGCGGGCAACTCTGGACCTGAGCCAGAAACAGTTGGCTCACCGGGTAATGCTCCTTGGCTGACAACGGTTGCCGCCTATACCCATGACCGTAACTTCACCGATAAAGAGGCTAGCTTTAGCGGCGGTGAATCGAGCCTTAGTCCATTACAAGGTGAAGGTGCGACAGCGGGCATCAGTGCATCTGTGGTTAATGCCGCAGACTTTGGTGATGCCGACTGTTTAGACCCATTTGCAGCCGATACCTTTAACGGCGAAATAGTCGTCTGCCAACGCGGAGACATTGCCAGAGTAAGCAAAGGAACAAACGTATTAGCTGGTGGCGCCGGAGGCATGATATTAATCAATGTCGAAGGTGGCTCTGAAACCGTCAATGCTGACTTTCATGTGCTTCCTAGCATTCATGTTGATGCAGCCCAAGGCAGTGAACTCACCACTTGGCTCGCTAGCGGCACCGACCATAGTGCCACCATTACAGCTTCCGAGATGGAAAGCGATCCACAAAGCGCCGATATTGCGGCCTATTTTACCTCTCGCGGACCTGAGCCCATCATGAATCGCTGGCTGACCCCACATGTTGCGGCGCCAGGTGTAGCAATTTATGCGGCAAACTCTGAGTACCAACCTTGGCGTGAAGAGAAAACGGAGTCTCCCTATACCTTTATGGATGGCACCTCTATGTCTAGCCCCCATGTGGCAGGTGCCATGGCCTTGATAACCGCACTTAAACCTGAATGGACACCCGCACAGCTACAATCGGCGTTAATGTTAAGCGCTGAATTTAATACACTTAAGGACGATGGCGTCACGCCTTCAGACTTTTTCGATTCAGGCGCAGGCAGCATACGCATAGATAGAGCTTTAAATACTGGCCTTATAATGGATGTTACTTATCAGGAGTATATCGACGCTAACCCTGATACTGGCGGCAGTCCGGAGTCGATGAACATGCCATCAGCAGTGCAGCGTGATTGTATGATGAGCTGTAGCTGGACTCGTACATTCACGGCGACATCTGCATCGACTTGGACCACCAGTGGTGATGCCAGCGTCGAGGGCATGATCGTCACATCAATGCCGAACAGCTTCACCTTATCCGCAGGTGAAAGCATACAGCTTGAAGTGACTGCAACTATCTCATCGGGTTTTAGCTCAGAATTTGGTATGGGTCGCTTGATTCTGACCCCGTCAGACAATAGCTTAACGCCATCGGCCATGCCTGTTATCGGTACCTTTGTTGCCGGTGATTACCCAGAGAAAACGTCAATAAAAACCAGTAAAAGCAAGGGTAGCGCCAGCATAGAGGGGATCACGACGGTAGGCTCCAACAATATTCAGGTTACCGTGTTTGAGCTAGCCGAAGTCGAAGTTATCACCACCAGTATTCCCCGCGACGATAGCGATACCGCCAGCTGGCCGACCAATGTCTGGAATGATAGTAACTACTTCTACTCTCAGCTGATCAACGTCACGCCATCGACCAAGCGTATTGTCGCCCGCATCAAGGATACCAGCTCACCGGATCTGGACCTCTATATCGGCCGCGACGCCAACTACAACGGTAAGCCGGACGATTATTATGAGATGGCAGACTTCCTCTGTATGAGCGCCACCGAAACCGCCTTCGAGGTGTGTGAAGTGAATGATCCGCAGCCGGGTAGCTATTATGTTGCGGTGCACAACTTTGGTGATACGAGTGCTCCATCTACCACTATCGACGATGTCACCATAGAGATCGCCATTATAGGCAAAGACGACTCGACGATAACGGTCGATTATAAGGCGCAGGTCACAGCCGGTGAAGATATCGATCTGGTAATCAATTGGGACAAAACACTACAAGCTGACACTCTCTATATGACTGCCATTGAGGTAGGAACTGGAATCGACGCTCCGGCGAACGTAGGTTTGATGCCCATTGAGATATATCGAAACGCAACCTTCGTCAATAGTAGCTTAGATAAGAGTGAACTCAATACTGGTGAGAATCTAACGCTCTCGCTCGAACTTGTAGCTAACACTAGTGATACCGACATGCTCTTCGATATTCAGGCGACGCTACCTGAAGGAATTGTTATCGAAAGTGACAGTCACGAAGGCACTCAGGATGGTCAAGTCCTAACCTGGCTGCTGACTCAAGCTTCCCAGAGCGAGGCTCAAACAATCACCCTAAACTTAAGTACCGGCAACATGGTGATGTCCGAAGACTTGTTATTTGAGGTCTCTCATACCGTCAATGAGAACCAACAGAGCGAAACGCTTGAACCTGTACATCTCGAAGGGATCCCGGTAGCTCTGATTAATGGAGAGAGCGAAATTGAGCTGACTGCAGATGAGCAAGCTTCACTCATCCTCTCTGCAGCCTCGAGTACTATGCCCAACAGCGATGATATCGCGACTTATACCTGGACTCAGGTTTCAGGTCCAACACTTAGCATTGCAGATAACAGCCTGGCCGAAATCGACCTGATACTGCCCGATGTAATAAGCGATGATGTTGCCGTGCTGGAACTCACCGTAAGCAATGGCAAGAAAAGCTCAACCGCAGCAAAGGTCACCATAGCTATCGCAGCTGAAATAGTTCCGGCGCCAGAGCCTGAGCCAACGCCTGAATCGAGCGGTGGTGCCTTAGGAATCTCAGTGTTACTGCTTGGTTTACTCGGTCTACGCCGTCAGCGTACAAGGTAATACCCGACGTACTATTTCAATTACATAAGAAGGAGTTTAAAACCCAAGGTTTCCTGTCAATTTTCCGGCCGCTCTGCGGCCGGCTTTTTTATTACCTCTCAATAATCACCGCCGCCTTTTCAAGGAAGACAAGATAGAGGCCAGCCCGCTTAACTGAAATCCTTATTCGAAGTGTCTCGCTTAAACAACAAAACACCAGAGATCAATCAGCCGAATTATACCAAAATCCGGCCAGAGTTTAGTACTAGCCATGAGACCCATTTTTAGGATCGATGTTTCATAGTCACCTTAGCCGCTGATGCTAAACTTGGATCAGGCCAGTATATGGTTCAGCTCTAATTAATCTAATCTCAAAGTAGAGTAAACCGAGCAATACATTAACCACAGCCGCCTGCTTGGTAAAGTATCAGCGACGAAAAATGAAAATAAGCATGCTAAAAAAAATATGCTGCAACTATAATAAATTTAACATGTGACTCTAATTAAACAGATTTAATTATTATTTTCGGAGAAAGAATGATTTTACCTGTAATAATGGCAGGCGGAGCAGGTTCACGGCTCTGGCCCTTGTCGCGACAAATGTTCCCCAAACAGTTTCTCACCTTGAATGGTGATAGCTCTATGCTGCAAAGCACGGCTATGCGCCTCAAGGGGATCGAACATGCTCCTGCCATGGTGATCTGTAATGAAGAACATAGGTTTTCAGTTGTAGAGCAGTTTCGAGCCAACAAAATCCCCAATAGCGGAATTATTCTTGAGCCTGTAGGGCGCAACACGGCTCCGGCTATCGCCTTGGCAGCATTAACCGCGGTTAAAAATAATGATGATCCCTTATTGTTAGTGCTAGCAGCCGATCACCTGATTAAAGATGAACAAGCATTTCGTCAGTCCGTTAAAACGGCCACTGAATTTGCTCAAGCTGGCAAGCTGGTTACGTTCGGTATTGTGCCCACGGCACCAGAAACCGGTTATGGCTACATAAAACGCGGCGATACCGATGAGAAAGGCGCAGGCTATTGTGTGGCAGAGTTTGTGGAGAAACCCAACCTGGCAACGGCTCAAGCCTATCTGGATAGCAATAACTACTATTGGAACAGTGGCATGTTCCTGTTTAAAGCCAGTCGCTACTTAGATGAGCTTAAAACTCATAGCCCGGAGATCTATGCTGCATGTGAAAAAGCTATCTCCAATACTGCCCAGGACTTCGACTTTTTACGAGTGGATAAGGCCGCATTTGAGGCATGCCCAGATAACTCTATCGATTACGCAATAATGGAGCCTCTGTGCAATAGCCAAGATTCAGATAAAGTGGTGGTCGTTCCCATGGATTGTGGCTGGAGTGACGTAGGTAGCTGGTCTGCGCTTTGGGAAGTGAAAGACAAGGACAGTAACGGCAATGCCTTTCAAGGCGATATAATTAGCATAGACACAAGAAATTCCTATGTTCACGCTACCGACAAGCTAGTGGCTACCATAGGCCTCGAAGATGTGATAATCGTTGAAACGAAAGATGCTATTTTAGTTTCAAAACAGAGCGAAGTTCAGCAGGTTAAAAAAATTGTTGAGCAATTAAAAGCAAACCAACGCAGTGAATGGCAGCATCATCGTGAAGTATATCGCCCCTGGGGGAAATATGACTCTATCGACTACGGCCAGCGCTTTCAGGTGAAACATATCACGGTAAACCCTGGCGCTAAACTGTCAGTTCAGATGCACCATCACAGAGCCGAACATTGGATCGTGGTGTCCGGCACCGCAAGAGTGACTAACGGTGATCAAGAGATCTTATTAACAGAAAACCAGTCAACATACATACCCATTGGCACTGTCCACGCCCTTGAAAATCCGGGTAAAATCCCGTTAGAGCTGATAGAAGTGCAGTCGGGGTCCTATCTTGGTGAGGATGATATTGTACGCTTTGAAGACCGCTACGGCCGCAAAGATGAACAGGTATAGACGACAGACCAGCTTGCTCAGCTTTAGCTTCAATATTTGAACCTCTAGTGTTGAAGCTAAGTAAGGAAAATAGTCATACCATCTTCACGGGAGAGTGCTTATTGCACCTATAGGATTTTTGATGTTATTGAGTTCAGATGTGATTAAAAGTAGTGGTATAGCCTTTGGCACCAGCGGTGCTCGTGGGCTGGTCACTCAATTTACCAATGAGGTTTGTGCGGCTTTCACCCACTCATTTGTCGCGACTCAGCGACAGCACTTCACTTTCAACCATGTCGCCATCGCTGTTGATAATCGCCCTAGTAGTTTTCGGATGGCAATGGCCTGTGCCAAGGCGCTGAAACACTTAGGTATCGAAGCGATTTACTATGGCGTAATGCCAACACCCGCACTAGCATATGCCGCAATGCAAGATAACATACCTAGTATCATGGTCACCGGAAGCCACATTCCATTTGACCGTAATGGCTTGAAGTTCTATCGCCTCGATGGAGAAATAAGCAAATCAGATGAACTAGAGATCCTGTGTACTCGGGCAGAGTTTTCCCCCTTCGATGACATCCCTAACCTTGCTGTGAACCCTCGTGCTGCAAGACTTTATATCCAACGCTACACATCATTGTTTAATGCTGCGTTTCTCACAGGCAAGCGTATTGGTATTTATGAGCACTCAAGTGCTGGGCGAGACTTATATTCTAAGATATTCTCGGCCCTGGGCGCCGAAGTCATAGCTTTAGAGAGAAGTGATGAGTTTGTGCCTATAGATACCGAGGCCGTATCCGATGAGGACATAGCTAAAGCGCGCAACTGGTCAAAACAATATGCTCTCGATGCCATATTCTCAACAGATGGTGATGGCGACCGTCCCCTCGTTGCTGATGAAAGTGGTACTTGGCTGCGGGGTGATATTTTAGGCTTACTCTGTGCCAATGCGCTGCACATAGATGCGCTCGCGATACCGGTTAATAGCAATACGGTCATCGACAGCTGTGCATACTTCTCTCATGTGAAACGAACAAGAATTGGCTCGCCCTACGTCATTGCTGAATTTTCTGCTCTGGCAGAAAATTATGAAACAATCGCAGGTTTTGAAGCAAACGGAGGCTTCTTGCTCGGCAGTGATGTGAGATTCAAGCAACACACGCTTAAAGCCCTGCCGACTCGAGATGCAGTCTTACCAGCATTAATGCTCTTTGCAGAGGCTAAGCACAAAACTATTTCAGCCGTAGTCGACTCACTCCCCAAAAGAGTGACATATAGCGACCGTATAAAAAACTACGCCACGGAGCGTAGCCAAATAATTCTGACTCTAGGCCAAGAAAATCCAAACCGACTACTCAAGGCCTTGGGTTTTGAAGAGGTATCAATTCAGACTCTTGATTGTACCGATGGCTTACGAATGAGCCTCAAAGACGGCAGAATAATCCACTTACGCCCCTCCGGAAATGCGCCTGAACTCAGATGCTACGCTGAAGCTGATAGCGTCGAAATAGCGAAAGCTCTGGTACATTCTTGTTTAAGCAAGATAGCCGTCAGTGGCTTTGTAGATCTCTTATCCGAATAAACTTATATCGATTGGTATTAAGTGTTCCCTACGCTTCAAAGGCATTCTTCATATCCAGCGGAAGTGTCGAGATTGCACGACTATATGGATATAGGAGGTAGAGCGAAGCAGGATGCTAGAGCCGAGGATGCAAATCTGTACCTATCACATGAAAGGATGCATGCTGCGCATGCGCTATCTATATTCCCCATGTTCGTTCGGTCACTTCTTGCAACAAAAAGTCTAGGCTAAAAACGAAAAAAGCCCGTTGCGTTAGCAACGGGCTTTATCGACTCTCTTTACGAGAAATTAGGCGCCTGGAAATGACCTACTCTCACATGGGGAGACCCCACACTACCATCGGCGCGATTGCGTTTCACTTCTGAGTTCGAGATGGGATCAGGTGGGGCCACAATGCTATTGTTTCCAGACTAATTTGGTAAATTTAGAAAGCTTATAAATAATTGGTTCAACTTAAATCAAGTCGGTATTCTTTTGTGCTTATGAAGTAATACACACACTAACTACACAAACCCATCTGGGTTGTATGGTTAAGCCTCACGAGTCATTAGTACAGGTTAGCTCAACGCCTCACAACGCTTACACACCCTGCCTATCAACGTCCTAGTCTCGAACGGCTCTTTAGAGGAATTAAATTCCTAGGGATGACTCATCTTAGGACTCGCTTCCCGCTTAGATGCTTTCAGCGGTTATCGATTCC
>JAKVHY010000020.1 GCA_023284085.1 Shewanella benthica | reverse complement strand
GTAGTAATCTTCATGGTGGACCCGTCCTCTTTCTGATGAGTTGTAGCAACTTAATCGTGGCCCATTGTGAGGCCGATTAAAAGGGGATGGGTCCATTCCATTATCTACACCCGTTTATCTACCTCTTCGATTTGAGTTTTGTAAGTCGCTCAAGTTCTAGTTTGTAACTCGTTTCTGCCCCAAAGTAAGCTAGCCTTCGAATGAAGACTTAATACATTTTCTGATTTAGCTTCTGGCTGAGCTAGTATTGGGGGGGGGAGTTTTAACTTTTACCTTCATGGTTATCTATCGCTTGCAGCGGGCTTATGTGCAGATACTTCTGCGAGTCGCCGCGAGTACAGTCCCTTTAGTCTCTGCGGTAGTGTCCATGCTACCGAAGCTCGCAACCGCATCTACACTTGGGGATTAACAAGAAAATTTGCCCTTATTCGCTCCGACCCCTTTGTTGTGCTCTTTGTTGTCAATGTTATCGGCATATAGTCCCCCAAGTTGTTTATTTTCTTCTGGACAATGGCGAACTAGAATCTATAAGTGTAGTAGTTAGTCACGAATATAAAAAAATTAGCACTTTATCAGTCACGTTCAATCTAGAACTTCATCAGGCCTATGCTCATTTAACCAGCAGTGCACCATCTAGCTCATAGTTATACTAATTGCTATTGGCCTATCCTTGACTCTGTTATATATTGATCGGGTGTATCAAAAATGAACCCAATTAATGTCAAAGTAGCAATAAATTCAGAAGTATAGAGAGGTCCTATGAGCAAGTTCGAATTCGCCCCCATGCCAGACAATCAAGGATTCTTTGGTGAGTATGGTGGTCAGATTATTCCGCCTGAGCTAAAGAGTGCGATGGATGAGATTAATCAAGCCTACGAAGAGATTCGACAGACTCAAGACTTCCAGGATGAGCTGATGCAGCTGTTCCAGGACTATGTGGGTCGCCCAAGCCCTATCTATCATGCCAAACGCCTCAGCGATAAAATCGGCGGCGCACAGATCTATCTCAAACGTGAAGATCTTAACCACACCGGGGCTCACAAGATCAATCACTGCCTGGGTGAAGCGTTACTCGCCAGATACATGAACAAGAAGAAGGTGATTGCCGAAACAGGTGCCGGCCAACATGGTGTCGCACTCGCTACTGCCTGCGCCTTGGTGGGGATCCCTTGTGAAATCCATATGGGTCAGGTAGACATAGAGAAAGAGCACCCTAATGTCACTAAGATGAAAATCTTAGGCTGTAAGCTGGTCGCCGTCACCCAAGGTACTGCCACCTTAAAGGATGCAGTCGACAGTGCATTTGTGGAGTACCTGAAGAACCCGAAAGATTATCTCTACGCCATCGGCTCTGTGGTTGGCCCACATCCTTTCCCTAAGATGGTACGCGATTTCCAAAGCATTATCGGTCGTGAAGCAAGAGAGCAGTTCCAACAGAAATTCAATAAACTTCCCGATATCATCACGGCCTGTGTTGGCGGTGGCTCGAACGCCATCGGCCTGTTCACTGCATTTCTCGATGACAGCGAGGTGAAAATTGTCGGCGTGGAACCTGCCGGGAAAGGGCTGGATACCAGTGAGCACTCGGCTACCCTAACTTTGGGCACGCCGGGCGCTATCCATGGTTTTAAATGCTATCTGTTGCAAGATGATGCGGGTGAGCCACTGCCGGTTCACTCCATTGCCTCAGGCTTAGATTACCCGGGAGTAGGCCCCCAGCACTGTTACCTCAAAGATATTGAACGTGCTGAGTATGATTCAGTCACCGATGAAGAGTGCTTAGACGCCTTTATGACGCTGTCGCGGGTCGAGGGAATTATTCCGGCTCTGGAGAGTGCCCACGCCGTGGCTTGGGCGATGCGCGAAGCCGCCAAACTGCCGAAAGAGTTGCAAATCTTAGTCAACCTGTCTGGCCGGGGTGATAAAGACGCCGACTATGTTGCCGACAAGCTTGGTCTTTAACTGCAGGCTTTTTCAATAAGATCTGACTACTGGATTTGTAACATTAGCAAAGGGATGAAGTATTAACGTTGTCCCTTTCTGGTCTCCACTCACCTCTTAGTCAGAATATTCCTAAGAGATAGATAATGGTTCCCTCTTAACATGCTGCGTTGCTTGGGGTAAAGGTGGATAAAGGGGTCAGAGCGAAGGTGGATAAAGGGGGTTGAGCGAATTAGCGCTTTTGAATGAACGAAGATACTGTTTCTAATCTGAACCATCAGCGTTAGAGCAAATCACCTAACTCGCTTCAGATAAAGGGGGGCGCAGTTCATTGTTAGGTACGGAGTTAATTGATAGGTAGAGAGATTTCCCCCTTAGCTCTGTCTTTAACTCGAAGCTCGATATCTTCTTTACCCTGTCTTTAGCTCGTAACTTACAACTTATCACTTACCACTTACAACTTTCCCTGCTTTATCTTGAGCTTAGGGCTTCTCAGCCCTTCACCATTGCATTCCAAAACAGCAGGAAGCTGGCTTCTTGGTGTTGTGGGTCCTGCCACTTTTCGGGATTGTCCAGAAAGAAGCGGGTGGCGGCTAAGAACTGGCCGTGACAGTTATCTTGCATCAGGGTCAGGGGATAATTAGCCAGCAAGCCTAGCGCCTGGCCTTTTTGCATCAGGGCGCCCATAAAGCCGAGTATTGAGTTCATGGCTTGCTCTCTGATTTCTGTGGCTATGGATGGGGACATGGAGTATTGCTGAAAAAACTCTTGTTTCAGTGGGTTATCCATGGCCCATTGTATGGCGCTGGTCCAGAGGTGTTTAGCATCCTTTTTTAGATCGCCACTGTCTTTTATTGACGCCTGAATCGCATCGGCAAACTCCTGCTTGATATTAAGAAACAGATGATTCATCAGTTCATCTTTGGAGGGGAAATGATGAAACAGGGTGCCGGTGGCCACCCCTGCTTGCTTGGCTATGGATGCGGTAGAGGTGGCATAGAAACCTTGGCTGACAAACAGAGTCAGCGCGGTATCTAGTATGGCTTGCTTCTTATCTAATTTACTCATCTACAACTTATTCTCTTAGCGTTTCGAAACTCGCAGCTAAAGCAGCTCCTACGGCTGTTAGCGCAAGAAAAACTTATATAACATGGCTTGTATGCCTGTGCCATAGGGAGGGTGGACAAGCTTGCCTGTGTTGAGTTTACCACGGCTTAATACCGTCTTGGCATGGCTCAAGGTCAAGAAGCCTTCCTTGCCGTGATAGTGGCCCATGCCCGAGGGGCCTATGCCACCGAATGGTGCATCGTCGGCGGCGACGTGGAACACGGTTTCGTTGATACAGACGCCACCTGAGTGGGTGTTGTTGAGTATGTTGTCCTGAGCCTGTGCATCGAAGCTCATGATATAAAGTGCCAATGGACGGGGACGCTCATTGATATACTTTATCGAATCTTCCAGGGTCTCATAGCCTACGATTGGCAGTAAGGGGCCAAAGATCTCGTCTTGCATCAATATCATCTCATCACTGACATTGGTGATCAGCTGGGTGGGTATTTTTCGCTTGGCGGTATCGATAGCCTCATCATTGGCTGAAACCACAGTTGCGCCTCTGCTTTTGGCATCTTCGAGAACCGAGGTTAGACGGTCAAACTGACGCTGGTTGATGATGGCGCCATAATCCTTGTTGTCACTCACCTTGCCGTACATGGTGTTGAATTTTTTCTGATAAGCGGCGATAAATTCGGCTTGCTTCTCTTTAGGCACTAAGACGTAATCCGGTGCGACACAGATTTGGCCCGAGTTTAAACATTTGCCATAGATCATACGTTCTACGGCTGTGTCTATGGGCATATCAGGGGCGATAACCACTGGAGACTTTCCGCCCAGCTCTAAGGTCACAGGGGTTAAGTTAGCGGCCGCGGCGCGCATCACATGTTTTCCAACGGTGGTGGAGCCGGTAAACAACAAGTGATCGAATGCCAGTCCCGAGAATGCGGCGGCGACATCGGCTTCACCTTCAATGACGGCGACTAATGATTCGTCGAAGATACTCGACAGCATCTGAGCCAAGACCTTGTTGGTCTCAGGTGTGAATTCTGACAGCTTAAGCATGGCGCGGTTTCCTGCGCTCAAGGCGGTGATCAAGGGACCGATCGAAAGCATGACAGGGAAGTTCCATGGCACTATGATGCCGACCACGCCTACTGGCTGATAATGTACCTTGATCTTAGCTGGAGCGAGTAGAAGTCCCGCATGGCGAGAACTGGGCTTCATCCATTTTTTCAGGTTCTTGAGGCTGTAGTTGATGTTGTTGATACAGGGCATGATATCTGAGATTAGCGTGTCGTCGATCGAACGGGTGCCATAATCTCGATTGAGGGCATCGGCTAGTGGCTGTTGAAAGGTCAGCAAGGCTTGCTTAAGTTCTTTGAGCTGCTTGACTCTCAGTGCATAAGTTGGAGCTGGCTCTGAGCGATAGCTGGTTCTTTGTAGTCTGAGTAACTCATCGAGTTGTGATTGCATTTCAGATCTATTCTCTGTCTCAATAGGCATATTCATCTGCTCATAGCTCCTGTTCTGTATCCAGTCTAGTCGATTATAGTTTCTGTATTGTTAAATTAACTCAGTAACCGACTGATTGGTCGGTCTGCTGTGGGTATGTTAATTCAGTATGTGCTTAAAATCCACACTTGTTTATAATTGATACACTTTTTTGTAAGGTTTTATTGGATTTCTTATGAGATCCTCGTGAGATGTGACCGAGATCAAAATATGACACTGGATGTTATTTAAACTGGTTTTGAGGCAGTAGATTTAGACCGATATAGATAATGTTCTATTGGATTTTTATCAAGTCTTGAAAGGTGTTAGAAAGGCTTTAGCATTAATAAGGAGAAGCAGATGAGAACTCGACAAATACTCTGTCCAACGGACTTTTCTGAAACGGCATTTCATGCACTGAAATATGCCTTAGAGATGGCTACCTTCTATCATGTGGGAATTAGATTACTGCATGTTGTTGATCAGCCTAAGGGTAATGAAAATTATCAAATTCTAGCCATCACTCCTGAAGAACTAGCAGAAGGAATGGAACAAGCAGCATCCGAGAAAATGAATCTCTTACTCAGTGAGTTTAATTGTCAATATACAGTTGAGACCGTGATTAGACGTGGATCCGCCATAGAGCAGATATTAGAAGATGCTGAGCAAAATGATGTCGGCATGATAGTTATTGCCAGTCATGGTCGAACAGGGCTTTCCCACTTTCTGCATACTAATGTTGCAGAAGGGGTAGCAAATGGCGCTAAATGTCCAGTGTTAGTCGTTAAATGAACGTCTGGTTTAGTCGAGATAGATGTGCGATGAATGTTTGCTCGCTTGATGTTATCGCCTATATTTAAAGAGTCAGTTATTGAAATTTTCTGATTGTATTACAAATGGATTTTTGACAAACAGTAAACAAGGTTTGGCGTAGCCCTATTGGACTAAGTATGGCGCTGCTCGTGGCATATGTCATCAGCGACCTGTAGGCAGTAGGTTGGGGCTATGCCACCTATTTTCAGATGGGGCTCCAGGATCTAATCTTTAGAAGCTAAGAGCTAGGAATAAGAAGTTTATCTATTAGGAGAATGTCATGCGAACTCGTCAAATACTCTGTCCCACAGATTTTTCTGAGACGGCCTCCCATGCAATGAGCTACGCCTTTGAGATGGCCAACTTTTATAGCGTTGGCATTCGCTTATTGCATGTGGTCGATAAGCCATTCGGCGATAAATATACACGCGTTTTATCGGTAACTCCTGAGGAACTCGCTAGTCGAATGGAGGGGGAGGCCGCTGAAAAGATGCGTAAGCTGATTGGAAGCTTAGATTCCGGTTTGTCGGTTGAGGGGGTTATTCGCCACGGCTCTCCGGCCGAGGAGATCTTGGCATCGGCTAGGATGATAAATGCCGGGATGATCGTCTTAGCCAGTCATAGTCACACAGGTTTAACCCATTTTCTCCATGCGAATGTGGCGGAGGCTGTGGCAAATGAGGCTAAGTGTCCGGTCTTAGTGGTTAAATAGGTTTTGAGGTTTGAGTTCCTGGGACCTAGGAGCTAGAAAATCTTATTGAGAGCTGACTATTTAGAATCTCTCAATAGGAGCTGATGCAACAGGAGAGAGTTATGCGTACACGTCATATACTGTGCCCGACCGACTTTTCGGAAACGGCTTCCCATGCCTTAGGTTATGCCGTCGAGATGGCAAATCTATACGCCGTTGATATTAGGCTGCTCAATGTGATTAGCCTGCCATACGGTGCACCAGATTACGGCATAGTGGTCGATAGCCCCGCCGAATTGCTGCAAGACCAGGAAGCCTACGCCGAGGAGAAGATGAAGAAGATGGTATCAGAAGTGCGCGAGCAGATGCCCAGTGGCTTATTCGTACATACCAATATTCGCAGCGGAGGGGTATTAGCTCAAATATTGGAGGAAGCCGAAGAACGTGAAGTGGGCATGATAGTTATTGCAAGTCATGGTCATACTGGAATCTCACACATGTTAAGCCCGAACGTAGCCGAGGCCGTCGCCAATCAGGCTCTATGCCCTGTGTTAGTGGTTAAATAGCTTCGAGTTCAAGATAAGGCTGAGAAAGTTTCGAGTTGTAAGCTTTAAGTCTTAAGAAAAGCGAAGAAAGCTCAAGGTATAGCTAAGAAAGTCTCGAGTTGTAAGCTTTAAGTTTTAAGAAAGGCCAGAGAACTGGCAGGCTCAGGCTGGTTCAAGGCTGGAATGCTACTCTCTCTAGGTCATTCCGGTGTGCTTGTGGCCGGAATCCAGCTTTTAGCTTTAAGGCTCAAGGAAGCAAACAATGATAATATTGTAGAACTAGGGGGAGCATTGGCTCCCCCTAGTTATTTAGACATTTTTTAGATTAAAAAGGACCACAGACCAGAGCTGGTCGTATTCCGGGGGCTAAATCTTTAATGCCATCGATCAGTTGTTCCTGACCAATTAACACCTCGACTATCTGGTCTGAATAGCGAATGGCGGTTTCACGCATCATTCCCATCATAGGCCAGCCCCATAGCGCGGAAACAAACACCCCATCCTGTACCAGATAGGGGGCAGTCAAGAAGCTACAACTGATGACAGCTTCGACTGGGCTCCTGTTGGTAGGACTGCCGCCGACTAGGTCTATGACCACTGAATTCTGAGGTATTAAATCCTTGATGTGTTGGTTGCTGATTAAAAAGTTTTTGCCTCTCAGTTCAGCCCCTTGTTCGGCGCCATTGACGACGATATCGGCATCCTTGAGCCAATAATCGATTCTACCGCTGCTAGTCTGAGCGCGTCCCAATACATGGATATGTTTGATGCCTTGGCTATGCAATTCATCTAATGCCCCTTGGCCTACGTTACCATAGCCTAGAATGACTGCTTTACAGTTTGAAATATCCTGAGAGGGCTTATTTTTCTTCAGTAAATCTATGCCGTATCTGGCACCGGCTTGACCCGTTTCGTGTAGGCACTGGATGCGACGTAAGCCAAATTCAGTGGGCGGATGACTGACTCTGTAGGCATCGACGGCTTGCTGACCCTGTTCGCGCTCAAATGCATGTATGTCGAATAGGTGGGTGCCGTTATCTTTCAGTTGAGCGAGTATGTTATGGGGATCATCGAAGCTCTGACTGTCGTATAAATACAGGGCATTGCTTCCGGTGGCATCTAGTTCATCGAAAGTGATATAGGGCTGGATTACCTGTAATGAACGAGGGTTACGGTTGCCACATCGATTGATCGCCCCGCGAAGGCGTTCACTCCAGCCGACGATTCTGACTCGCAATCCGCCCATAGAATTGTTATCGAAGAAGGGAGCTAGGGCTTGATTCATGGCCACTCGTCCTAAGATTCGAGTATCCGACTCTTGCTTGGGGGACTCGCATATCTCTTCCATGGCGATGACATTGATACGCTTTTCTTGCAGTAATTTGGCTCGATCCGGATAGGAGTTAAAATGTGCCATGCAAAACAGGGTGCAACCTTCACTCATGTTTTCTATGGAAGCGAGTGACGGCCCTTTAAACTTAATGATGAGCGCTTTATCTAAGTATATTTGTTCTGCCGTCTGCATGATGGCGCCATTCTTCAGGTATTCGTCATCGGTAAAAGAGACACCTTCTCCGGCACCATGCTCAACATAAACCTTGATCCCGGCTTGGACGAGTCGACCCACATCATCGGGGACTAGTGCAACACGTTTTTCGAGCCCTCCAGGGTTTTCAGGTGACTCTATCTCTTTAACTAGGGCAATGGAGGAATAACGAGCAAAACTCATGGACATAGATTTATGTACTCTCATATATAAGGTGAAAAATGGTTTTGAGCATAACATATAACTTGGTGTAGAGTCTGAAGTTGAGCTTTGGTAAGGTGTTTGTGACTGCTTCTTGGTGTAATATTGATATAAGTGACTGCGCAGTCAGTGAATATTGGTTAATCGTGTTTTTCTGGGGCTAAGAAAATCTCGAGTTAAGGACTGAGCTGAGAAAGTCTCGAGTTGTAAGTTTTAAGTCTTAAGAAAAGCGAAGGAAGCTCAAGATACAGCGAAGAAAGCTGTGAGTCGCGAGTTCAAGATAGAGCGAAGAAAGCCATAGGACTGGAGTGTTATAACCCCTAGGTCATTCCGGCATGCTTGTGGCCGGAATCCAGCTTTAAAGTCTGTAGCTTTAAGCAATAGTTGTCTTACAGGGCTATTATTTACAGGTAATCTGTTTCCTGATTTATCGACACAGGTCCTGATAAAGCTGATCGGCCAGTTCTTGTATGGTGCCGCCTTCGGGATGTGTGTGAGCGAAGGTTCTCAGGCCATATACTCCTAGCATGAAGTAGCGTGCCAGATGCTCTGCATTGCGCTCAGTTGAGAGTTCATCTTGGGCTTGAGCCAGTTCAAAAACTTGAGTCAGTGCCTGTTGCCAGTTAGATAAGTTACCTGTGATGATGGCTTGCAGCTCTGCATCTGCTTCGTCAATTTCGTTGAGGGCCTTAGTGAGTAAGCAAGCCCGGGCGGCATTACAGCTTTGGCATTCCTGCACGATATGATCGAGATAGGCCTTAAGCTCGACGAGGACCGGATGTTTTCCGGCGAAGAAACCCTCAAATTCAGCATTTCTGTCCAGCTTGTATTGCTCTAAAGCCGCTAGCAGTAGGCCACGTTTATTTTCAAATGCACAATAGATAGAGCCCGGATGTAAGCCCGTGGCTTTTTTAAGATCTTGCATGCTGGTCTTGCCATAGCCTTTGTCCATAAAAGCGGTCATGGCTGATCTCAGTACTTTCTCTCTATCAAATTCGGCGTTTCGCATGGTTAGCTTTTAAGCTCCGTCTACTCTCTGGGTAAAAATACGATCGATACACTAGCCGAATAGTATTCGGATAATCGTGTTCAAATGGATTGTACTCTTTTTTGAATGCTTGTTCAAAAACAACTTGAATGATCGTTCAAATAAGAATATCTTGAATGCTCATTCAAGAATCAGAGGTCGCTATGACTGATAACCTTTTTCAAACCTATGCTCTCAACGGCACATTATCTCTTAAAAATCGCATCCTCATGGCACCACTGACTCGTTGTATGGCCGACGATGAATTAGTGCCGACTCAGGCCATGGCCGATTATTATGCCCGCCGCGCAGAGTCGGGTCTAATCATCTCTGAGGCGACCATTATTCGCCCCGACGGTCAGGGTTATCCTAATACTCCAGGTTTGTTTACCCCGGCGCAGATCGACGGCTGGCGAGTGGTGACCGATGCCGTACACCAAGGTGGCGGCAAGATCTTCGCGCAGCTGTGGCATACGGGCCGCGTCGCTCATCCGCATTTTTATCAAAGTAGCGGCAGCAGTGATGTGATGGCGCCTTCTGCAGTTGGTGTGGAAGGTAGCGTGCCCAGAATGCGTGAATTGACCTATCAAGTGCCTAAAGCGGTGTCGGCTGCAGAGATTACTCAGTTGGTACAGGATTATGCTCAGGCGGCAGCTAATGCTATCGATGCCGGTTTCGACGGTGTGGAGATCCATGGTGCTAACGGTTATCTCATCGATCAGTTCCTCCATCACGACAGTAACCGCCGCACCGATGAGTATGGCGGGACACCCGAAAATATGTCTCGTTTCGCCCTCGAAGTGGTCGATGCTATTGCTGCACGTATCGGCAATGACAGAACAGCGCTACGAGTGTCTCCTGGTGCTTATTTCAATATGGCGGGCGATAACCGAGATCGTGATGTGTTCGATTATCTATTGCCTGAGCTTGAGAAGCGTGAGCTGGCTTTCTTACACATAGGTATCTTCGATGATGCCATGGAGTTCGATTATTTAGGTGGTCGTGCTTCGAGTTACGTACGTAGTATCTATAGTAAAACCTTAGTGGGTGTAGGTAGCTATACCGCTGAGACAGGCAGCAGTGCCATAGCGGCAGATAAATTCGATCTGCTAGCCATAGGCAGACCCTTTATCGCTAATCCGGATTACGTGGAGTTAGTGCGTGATGGTAAAGCACTGGTGGAATACTCAGATGAGATGCTGGCTAGCCTGGTGTAACGAGTATTGTATAGAGGCTAATAACGACAAGAAGAGGGTTAGCTGTATCCCTTTTCTTGTTAAATCGAGTCCATCTTAGTGCCTTATTTAGGTTAATACCTTGATAACAGTGCCCGCTATCTGATTTAATAGGCGCCAGAGTATACATTGGAGTCCGGAACTGAAAACACATGCTTCACAGCCTCTCGCCTCGTATGGCCAGTCTAGCTCGAAGGTAACACTGGCTATTTTGCTGGTGGTGTTATTGTGTCAGTTTCTTGCAATCGGTTCGGCTTTCTCTGTGCAATACCCTAGCGGTGAACACCCTATGGGGATTGACGTTAGTCATCACCACAGCCATATAGACAGTTCAAACTCTTATTCTTCAAGCAAGCAAGTTTCTCATCACCATGCTCCTTTGGCGTTTAATGCCACTGAGCCTGTGCCTTCAGCTTTTGAGAGCAATGAACTCACTATTTTAGATGGCGCATCGACAGTAAATGCAGAAGCTGAACATGAACATGCTAACCATTCACATACTCAGTCTCACCCACCTGCTGAACCCATAATTATTTCAAGTTTTTTCCAGTCGGAAATCCTCACGGATGATGATATTACATACCTTAATTGTCGCCATGCGCCGCCTATTCCACCTCCTCACACATAATATCTCTTCATTTTTTAGCGTATGAGCTCGTTTCTACGAGTAAAACGTTAAACCAATTTTGTTAAGACACTTAGTCTGCTTATAGCTTATAGCTTATAGCTTATAGCTTATGATTTAGTGCTATTTAATTGATTTAAATGTTATTTTTGGAGTATGTGTAATGAGCCATCCTTTGGCCAAAACCATGACGACTATGAGTAAAGTGATGACTCAATCTATGACCTTGTTCGTGGTCTTTTTGGGGCTATTTGCTTCTTTTTCGTTATCGGCCCATGGGGTCGATGAAGATACCAGGCTGTTTTTAACTCAAAATGAAGGGGTATCGATTCTGCCCTTTATCTATATCGGTGCCAAACATATGGTTACCGGTTACGATCATCTCTTGTTTCTTGTTGGCGTGATTTTCTTTCTGTTCAGAAGTAAAGATGTGTTGCTCTATGTCAGCTTGTTTACCTTAGGCCACAGTATCACCTTGTTATTTGGTGTACTCAGTGACATTCAGGTCAATGCCTATCTTATCGATGCCATTATTGGTTTCTCTATTGTCTATAAAGGTTTCGATAACTTAGGCGGTTTCAAGCGGGTGTTTGGTTTTCAGCCCAATACTAAAGCTGCGGTGATGATCTTCGGTTTATTTCATGGTTTTGGCTTAGCCACCAAGATTCAGGAATTTAATCTCCCACAGGAAGGACTGGTGCCTAATATCCTGGCATTCAATGTTGGGGTGGAGATAGGTCAGTTCTTGGCTCTGGGAGTGGTACTTATCTTGATGAGTTTCTGGCGACGGCACAGGAGTTTTCTGCAGTTTTCCACTGCGGCTAACACCTTGTTGATGAGTGGGGGCCTGATGTTAGTTGGCTTCCAGTTAACGGGGTTCTTCGTTAGCTAACAGACTCAATTTGACATCAGAAATAGATTTAAGCTTAAGGAATAATTATGAAAAACAATGACAAGCCAAGTTCAACAAATCAGAACGATACACTGTTTAATAGCATCCCGGTGCACTCCATTGCCACCTTAGTTAAAGCCAGTGTTGCAGCTTCGGCGATTGCAGCAGTTGTCTTGGTCACCGCTATCTTGCCTGCCGAGTACAATATCGATCCAACCGGCATCGGTAAAGCGCTGGGATTAACTCAGATAGCTGAAGCTGCTAGTGTGACCCCCGATATTGCGGTGAGTGGTAGCGAGACCGTTTTTGCCTTTGGACAAGCCACGCCAGTGACGAGTAAAGAGATGGCTAATGCCCCGAGTGTTGCTCTGATAGCTCAAGCTCGCCAGACTCCCGGGGTGAGAAGCGATACTGTTAAGATCAATATCCCTGCGGGTAAGGGGCTCGAATACAAGTTATTGATGGATGAGTTTGTTCACTTAGAGTATGAGTGGAGCACGGGTGGTGAGGAGTTATATTTTGATTTCCATGGTGAGCCTAAGGGGGATACCACAGGTTATTTCGAGAGTTTCTCTATCACTACGTCAGATAAGATGAAAGGGTCCTTGACCACGCCATTCGCCGGTGCACATGGTTGGTATTGGAAAAATAAAACAGACGCTGCAATCATTGTGACCCTATCGACAACAGGGGATTACAGCATCAAGGGCTAGCTGATCTGAGCTAGCTGTTATAAAGAGCTTTGCACTAATTCTTTCTATGACTATAAGAGGCGCATCCATGGGATGCGCCTCTTTTCCTCCACACTCACTTAATCTCTTTTTATCTCGACACTTCTCAAATCAGTTTGCAACAAGACTCAAACTGAACTCAAATTAGTTACGGCTAAAATCTTATCTATCAGCATATCATCTGCAATTTATTTTTGATGCTGCTATCTTTGGATGATTTTGTTGGTTTTTTGTTATCTTATTATTGGGTATGAAGTTGGCCTGGTTCCATAATTAGGAACAATAAGTTTCATTAGTTGATATTTTTAAGTGCTTTTATTTTTAATAAACTACAGAAATAATTTATTGCTCTTATGATTTTTACTGTAAGTAAACGGAGATAGTCGATGAAAAATAGTTCTAAATTGCTTGTTAAAGCTGCACTGCTTACTAGCTGTATCATATCAGCGCTGTCGGCCATGGCTGTTGCAGGCTCACCCGATAAAGCTGTTACCCCAGGTTTTAACCAGAAGATCCCTGAAGAGATCATGACCCCAAATAAAGTTGAGACTCGTATTGGTGAGCTTAACTTCTATGACGGTATCCCAACTGAAGCAACATTAACCAAGGTCTATGACAACCTAGACTTTATTCGCGGTATTGATGTCTTTCTTAACTTTATTCCGGCAACTTCAATCGAAGGAATTCGCCTTGGTTTTAAATCACTTGGCGTTGATGATTCTAATGAGGTGCTAGTGTTTGATAACCTTATGGATTCCACCCCCCTCTTCTTAACAGGGAATACTGATACCGTCTACGCTGGCGCCATGTTAGACCTTGAGAAAGACGGCGTAACTGTGGTTGAGATCCCTGCTGGAGCGGGTCCTGGTACTGTTAATGATGCCTTCTTCCGCTTCGTTGTTGATATGGGGGCACCGGGACCGGATGCTACAAAAGGTGGCACTTATGTCATTCTTCCACCCGATTATAAAGGCGATCTTAAGCCAACAAAAAACGGCATGAAAGATCGTGGTAGCGATACTCGAGCAAGCATCATGCTGGGTGGTAAAGAGCAGAAAGTGTGGATCGCGCAATCGAAAAGTTATAATAATTGGCTAATTTTACGCGGTTTTCTTAAGGATGGTAAACCAGACCACGCCTCTAATATGTGGCGCACAGGCCTTAAAATATATCCGTTAGCCGATGCTGAAAATCCAAAGAAGATGAAGTTTATCAATGGCTCTGGCAAGTATTTTAATACCGTTCATGCTAACGATTACAAGTTTTATGAGGAGCTTTGGCATGTGATTCAAAAAGAGCCGGTGTCATTTATAGACCCAGAGCTTCGTGGTCAAGCAGCAGCGATAGGAATAGAGAAAGGTAAGCCTTTCGAACCCGATGCTCGCATGAAGACCATCTTAAAAGATGCTGTCGCTGTGGGTAATGCCACCGCACGTAGTATCGCTTTTAAGACTCGCGATAAGAGCGCCTATCTGTTCGAAGGTAAGCAGTGGTTTACCGGTTTTATTGGCGGTGATTATCAATGGTTAAAAGATGATGGGAAGGGGGGGCGTAATATGGATGCCCGCACCCTGTTCTTTTATCTAGCTACGGTAAATACACCAGCAATGGCACTGCAAATTCCAGGTGTTGGTTCTAACTATGCGATGAGCACAGGTGATATAAATGGTGAGATTCTTTATGGCGAGAAAAACTATAAAGTCACTCTGCCAGCAGATGCCCCAGCGAAAGATTTCTGGTCCATGGTCGCTTATGATCCGCAAACACGTTCTGAACTGCAGGTACCGGGGGGATCCGTTTTCCCAAGTAAGAACAATAAGCGAGATGAGCTTATCTACAACAAGGATGGTTCGGTGACCTTGTACTTCGGTCCTGATGTACCAACAGGGTTAGCAGCCAACTGGACAGAAACCACACCGGGTAAAGCTTGGTTTGCCATGCTACGGCTATATGGTCCACTGCAGCCTTGGTTTGATAAGACCTGGCAGCCAAGTGACTTCGAGCTAGTAAAGTAACACTCGTTTAGTGGCGTTAGTTAGCGAGTGTGAGTTAACTATTAATAGCTAGCTTGTCTGACTTAAGGTAAAGCAGCCTCTTGTGTATGTTCAATGAGGCTGCTTTTTTGTTTGGACTCTTTATCTGAAAGATGAGATGTCATAGCGAGAGTGAAGTCAGAGTTTCAATCTCCTAATCTCCTAATCTCCTAATCTGCTAAACAAGCTAATGTGTGATTCTGTGAGCCGTAAACATCTGCTGAGCCTAAAGAGTCTCAGAACAGAAAAAGGGGAGGAGTTAGAAGCTCTAAATAATCAATTTATCTAACTAAGTATTTGTTGAGTCTGAAATGAACTAAGTAGCAATGCCATCAGAGCTTCAGTCATTTTCACCTAGGTTATAATTTAGACATTACAAGTTAACTATGTAAGCAATTATTCACTCTACTTCTCTATTTGAAGCTTTGTTAATCTAGCGGTTTGAAAGAGATGTTTGCATGAGTTGTTTATGTTAGTTACATGAATCGGTGGAGGGTAAAAGCCTCCAAGGAGATTTCAGATGTTTAGGTCACTTTTATTGGCGGTATGCTTACTACTCTTAACCGTGCCGCAATCTATGGCTGCAGGGCCTAATCCTGATGGTAACGCTTGGGATAGCGCCAATCCTAATGCCGCATTTAAACGTTGCGGGACGAGAACGCCTACGGAAGTAGAAGTTCATCGGATTAATAAACGTCTCAACGCGATGAAAAAGCCAGATGGAGTGGGCAATGGTAATGGGGGCGGAAATGGTAATGGAGGCAATGATGGTGATGATAATGGCACGCCATCCAATCCGACAATAAGAAGCATTAATGTGTACTTCCATGTCCTAACGGATGGTGCGAGTGGTGCACTTTCTACAGCAGATATTACGGGGCAAATGAGCGTATTGGAAGCAGCCTTCTCTTCGGGTTCGAATAGCAATGATACGGGTATCAACTTTGTTTTATCAGGAACAACTTATACTGATGACCCTGCTTGGTTTAATGCAGGATATGGTTCTCTCGCTGAAAAACAAATGAAAGAGTCACTTCGAGTTGGCGATGAAGATGATCTGAATGTATATACTAATAATCCGGGGGGAGGATTATTAGGTTGGGCGACGTTCCCTAGTGACTATGGCGGGAACCCTGATAATGATGGTGTGGTCATACTCTACTCATCTTTGCCTAATGGCAGTGCAGTTCCTTACAATGAAGGTGATACTTTGACCCATGAAGTTGGGCACTGGCTTGGTCTTTATCATACCTTTCAAGGTGGGTGTAAAGGTATTGGTGATGATGTCGTAGATACACCGGCGGAGCGCTCACCAGCCTATGGTTGTCCAACGAATAGAAACTCCTGTAAGAGGCAGTCAGGTGATGATCCGATCACAAATTTTATGGATTATACTGATGATAATTGTATGGATGAGTTTACTCTATGGCAGGCCGAACGTATGGATCAAATGAGTCATATATACCGCACACCTGAATAAAGAGTACTTAGCTTATGACTTTTTTGAAACGGAAAATGTCTTTTATTCATATAGCTATTTTACTACTTGGGTTATGTATTTCGCTTTCGGTAGCCGCCGAGGGGCGTCTTCGCCCCCCGGCTGACTTTGACTGTGAGCCTAATCATATGACTTCCTGGACCGGGACTTTAGTCTTTTACTGGCGAGGTGCGTCCCAGCTTGGTTTCACCATAGACACAGATGATGGCACGCAAGAGTCCTTGATCACGGCTTATAGCCTGGATAAATTGTTGATCAATGGTGAGCACTTCACCTATGAAGATTGGTCCAGAGTCGAGTCGGAAGTCGGCCTACTCAAGCCGATGATCAGAGCCAGAATCTGGCTTTGTGATAATGATGGCAATGCCACCTTGATCGACTGGCAGGTCAGTACTTTTTTGTAGATTCGTCATCTGCTCTTCCTCTTACCTCTTACCTCTTTCCTTGCCCCATTTTTTGGCTTAGCGATAAGCTGCTAACTGACATCCTAATAGTTCCTGTAGACTCAAGCCTCCTCATAAAGTACTGGCTAGTGCTCCCAGTACGATAGAGATAAGTAAAGTGAAACTGAGATGAGAAAGGTGAAACTGAGATGAGAAAGTCGGATAAGAAGATTGAAAATAGCCTGAGAGAATCACTGACTCACGTCTGTGAACTGGCATTGGAGCATGTCGAGGGCTTCGAGTGGATCACTCACCTAGTTAATTACGATAAGTTTCCTCAGTCATTAAGAATTGTCTGTGTCTTTAATACCAATGCTGAGTTATCCGATGCGATAACCAATAAGCAGGATGAGTATCTCATCGGGCTCATTGAGCAGGAGCTGGCTAAGGTAGCGATTAAGGTCGGTGATTTAACTAACAAGGTCAGTTTTGATACCGAAGAGAAGTGCAGCTCACAAGCCGAAGGGAAGTGGGAGCTACGTTTGAAGCGTCATTGATAGATATTCACTGACCGATATATTGATTGTTTTTGACTAGAGCAATATCTGTCAGGAAAGCCTTCGGTGTCATCTGCATACTAGTCTCATATTCAGGGGGCTAGTAGTCATTGATGATATGAACCTTGAGCAGGCTATGGAAGCGAGTTGAGATTATGGCGTTGAGAACAAAAATAGACAGTTACGATACGGGGATGAACCGAGTCTGTGACTATATTTATGAAAACTTGGATGAAGAGCTTTCAGTTGAATATCTGAGTCAGTTTGCCGGCTTCTCTAAGTATCATTTTCATCGTCAGTTTTCGGGTTATTTTGGTGTTGGCATATTCAGGTATATCCAACTATTACGTTTAAAGCGAGCCTCTTATCGGCTCTATTTTAACCCTGATGCCAAGATCATCGATATTGCACTGGATGCTAAATTTGATTACCCCGAGTCATTTTCTCGGGCATTTAAGAAAGCTTTCGATCAATCTCCCTCTGAATTTCGTCGCCAGGCTCACTGGTTGAGCTGGAATAAAAAATATCAATTTGGAGGTAGTAAGATGGATAAGAAACAGCAGGCTAAGCAGTTAGACGTTAGCGTCGATATCGTCAACTTTGTTGAGACTAAGATAGCGGTATTCGAGCATAGGGGCGCTCCCGAGCTGGTTAATGAATCAGCCAGTAAGTTTATCGCCTGGCGTAAGCAGACGGGTCTATCGCCTGTGACGAAGAGCCAAACGTTCGGGCTAATCTATGAAGATCCGAAATCTGTTCCAGCAGATAAGTTTAGGTTCGATATCGCTGGTTCGGTATTGCATGAGGTGCCAGATAACGCTTCGGGGATTATCAACAAAACCATACCTGCCGGCCGCTGCGCGGTGATTCGTCATCTGGGTTCACATGATAATTTAGATACCAAAATTCACTACCTTTACGGCCAGTGGTTACCGGAAAGCGGCGAGTCCCTAAGAGACTTCCACTGTTTCTTCCATTATCAGAACTTCTTTCCCGAAGTGGCAGAGCATGAACTGATAACAGATATTTACCTGCCTTTGGAGTGATATTAGGTCCTAGGTTCCAAGCACTAGAACCTAGGACATATCAATCAATCTAGAAGCTTGATCCTGGCTGAGACAAAAACTCTACTTCCTCTGGCGTCGATTCTCGCCCTAGGATCTCATTTCTATGTGGGTATCGGCCAAATTGGTCGATAATCACCTTATGCCTGCGCTCAAATTCCAAGTTACCCGCTGCGGCTTCTCTGCTAAACAGTACCATGGCAATTTCATGGATCTTCTGAGATTCACTGTGCATGTAAGGCATAAACAGGAAAGGAACCTGCTTGGCTTTAAGTTCGGTATCTGCACCCTGTGCCACGGCCTCTTGGGCAAGGGCCAGCGCCAAGGGATCCGATGCGAAAGCCTGTGGTGTATCCCTGTGTATGTTACGACAAAACTGATCCAATAGGATGATCTCGGCGAGGCGTCCCTGAGGTGTGGCGCGCCAATGATAGAGCTCCCCGGCTTGAGCTTGTATGACGAGCAAACCGAATCTCTGTTTTATCAGTGCATCAAACTCAGTATCTTTAACCCACCAGGCTTTAGGCTCTATCTCGTCGAACCAAAAATTGATAATAGTTTCAGGTGTCATCTGTATCGTCTGTGACTGTGTATGTTCACTTGTGTTCAAGAGTATTCTCCTTTTTCAGGCTCGAGGTTGAGCACTCAGTTCCTAGGTTCTAGAACCTAGGAACTGGTAAATTTAAATCCAATTCTGATAAGAGCGACCCGTTATGGCTAAGGCTCGCTCGGCAATTTCTCTGGCATCATTCAGAGGTAAATAGGGGATGGTCTGGGTACCGCTTGCAAGACCGAGTTCAAGGGTCGCCAGGCCTTTTCTTTTCTGACCTTTAGTCTGAATAATGGTGACGTGTTGTACTTTTTTTAGCGCAATTAAGTGCCAGCTATGGCCAAGCATACCTGTGTGGATCCAGCAGTCATTGCCATCTAAGAAGTAGCCCCATTGTCGATATCGCAAATAGAGACCAATAGTAAAGCCTAAACCGATCAACCACATCAATTCGGTTATTGGGGTGAGTCCCATGCCTATGGTGTTGACCGCTGGCACGATAAGTGGGGCCAAGCCTCGTCGCCAGTACCAGCCAAAATGTATGGGATTATAGTGTTTGGGAAGCTCAGTAGTCCTGGCTTCGATGCCCTTCATATTCTTCAGTAGTGCAGATACGGTCTGTCGAGTCATGCTGGGCACTAACATATGACGTTGAGATTTTTGCTCGACTTCAGTGCCTTTTACCTGTTTGAAATAGACGGTCCACAGCTTGAGTAGTCTGCCTATGATGGGTTGTGAGAATCGTATGACCTGAATTCGCTGTAGGGCCAAAGCATCACTCTGTTTAGCGATAATACCGCCGCTCCTGTGCAGCGTGCTGCTATCTCTGCTCAGGTGATAGGGATAATATTTAAGAACCGATGCGGCCATAGAGATCAATGACAATAGCAAGTAGAAGCCAATCATTAACAGACTAGCCAGTACGATTTGGTAAAGCACATTGGTACCGATAGTGAGCTCATACCAGTGCCATGCCGACTGAGCTAGATGAGTGTCGGCGAGTTGCGACCAGTCAAATTGGCCAATGATTGGACCGGCAATAATGGCAAACCAAAACAGGTTGTTTTGATATAAACCAAACAACAATAGTTGCTTAAAATCTTTGCGAACTAAGCTTTCGCTTCTGGTCTTAGGGCCTTTATTACCGTAAGTGCCATGGGATTCGGCGCCATTAATTTCGGCATTATTTCCTATTGCATTTTTAGCCTGATATTTATCTTCTGCATCAGCTGCAACATCCTCTAATGCCGAGGGAAGGAGAGGGTTAACCAACTTGTGTTTTAATTGGATCGCCTTGCGATAGTTGACCGCGGCGAGTACCGCTTCATCTTCTTTGGAGCCAGCTGTCTCCACGACTAAGCTGTAGAGTCCCATGGGCCTGAAATAGAATGGTTGTTCCAGACGCACATTTTGTATCTTGCTCAAGGGGATCTCGTGGGTCTTCTTAAAAATGAGCCCTTGGCGAACGCCAAGTTTATCTTCATATAAGCGATAACGAAACATGGCCCATTGAATGATGGCATAGACGAGTACTGCGAGGGCAACACCAACCACAGCCACTATGACCCAGGGGGAGTTAAAGCCTTGTTTCCAACCCGTATAGACCACAGGAATCATGGCATAACCGTTGGAGATAACTAAACGAATAGTATTTAAGGTATAGCTGATTATCGACCAGGGCGAGAGTCCTGACCATTGTGAGAATCTCTTGTGCATATTAGCGCTCACTTTCTGTGGTGAGGCTGGCTGGTTTCGATTCCTGTCTCTCTGAATGTGTATCAGGAGAAGTATCGGTGGGAGTCTTGAGGGATGTCTCTGACGAAGTGTCAAAGGAGCTATTTATGCCTGGTTCTGGATTTAAACTCGAGTCTGGATTGATGTTTGCATTACCGCTTTGACTGGCAATGCCCGCTTTTGCCAGCAGATGTTGCCTGAGTTTTTCGGCCGTCCTGCTTTCTAAACCTGGCAGCTCTATCTCGGCGCTGCCGCTACCGGCACTGAAACACTTAAGTGTATGTAGGCCAAACTTTCTCTCCAAGGGGCCTTGAGACAGACTGATATGTTGGAGTCGGGTATAAGGTAGGGAGATACGTTTAAACCAGACGATCCCTTTTTGCATCAAGAGCTCGTGATCACATACGGCGAAGGCAATTGACTTAGCATGGGCATAACGTACCCAGGTGATGACACTAAAGGCAAGGCCTAAAACAAGCAGCACCGGCAGAGCAACCAGAATAGGAAACTCTGCAACGAAGATTATAAATACCGACAGTGCACTGAAAAGAACCAGTGTCGCTATGATGGTCTCACATAATACCTGGGTGTAGTGACGAGGATCCACTGGAGTCAAAGGGATTTGATCGAAGCCAAGCCAATCGGACTCGGCTTGAGTCTGTCTGGGTAACTCATGCTCTTGGGAGATTATGTCGTCTGCAACTCGCTCCGAGGTTTGTAGAGTCACCAAGGCACTTTCTGAAACGTTATCTGATGCATTATCTGCAGCCTTGCTTGTCGCAGTAGCCAAATCAGTCGAATTATCCATATCTTCTCAATTTGTTCCTATTATTAGAAAATCACTATATCAGGATCCCGCCAACATACTCTAGGTTAGACATATTTCACAACAATTTAATGGCAGGATTTAAGCGTTGGCATAAAATTGCCTGAAACAATTCACATTGCGAGTATTCGTTAATAATGTGCTATTTTATCAATAGGTAATTGATTAGCCACTAGCTGAAAATAGGTGTTTTTGTGGATATTGAAGTCTCTAAACAGAAAAAAGCATTTTTACGTAAGCTCTATCTCGCTCACGCCATCGACAGCGAGCAGCATAACCTGCTCTCTTTGAATAAACACACAGGCATGCCAAGAAGAACCCTGCAAGATTCGATAGCCGCCTTGAGTGATGTCGGTATCGAATGCCAGTTTGTACAGGATGGAGAGCGTAATAATTCGGGATATTACAAGATTAGTACCTGGGGGCCGATAAGCTCAGCCTGGGTAGATACCCACCTGGATGAGATAACTAAGGTGCTTGTTTAGATTTGTTATTTATTGAATAAAATAACCCCCGTGATACAAACCTGTATCACGGGGGTTATCAGCCAGTCGTTAGGTAAAGATTCCATCCTTATTTTGAGCAGTGGTGCTCACCCTTCTGAGTTACCTTTACTCTTTATAGCTGTTCTTATAAATCGGAATGTGGACCGAAGACTTCGTAATGAATACGCGTATCTTCGACGCCGAGCTCGATGAGTTGCTGTTTAACAAAGCGCATAAAGGCGACCGGGCCACATAGGTAGAAGTCCCCTTTATCCAGAGGCAGATCGGCTTTCATGGGGACAAGGTTCATAAAGCCCATATGGCTGTTGACGCTGCCGCTATGGCCTTGTGAATTCAAGACTTCCTGCTCATTGCCATCGAGTTCTCTGTACCAAGTATGGTGAGTCAACTTGAGTTCACTTGTCAGCGCCTGCACTCGTTCATTGAAAGAGTGTTGGGCCAAGTTTTCACAGGCATGTAGGTAAAATACCGGCTTGTCAGATTTTTTCGAGGCAAGCATTTCCAACATAGACTGCATGGGAGTGACACCTACACCTGCCGAGATAAGTACCACAGGTTCGTTGCGCTCCACATAATGAAAATCACCTGCCGGTGGGAATATATCCAGCACGTCGCCCACATTCACTTGGTCATGTAGGTAGTTGGAAACGGTTCCCGGCTCATCATCTGGGTTTCTGGAGTCTTCACGTTTTACCGATATGCGGTAAGTCTTGCCATTGGGCTTGTCTGACAGTGAGTATTGACGCATCTCACGGTATTCATGATGGGCAGGTTCTACCTTGATGCCCAGATACTGGCCAGCTTGGTAATCGACCACAGGCTCGTCATCGACTGGGGCAAACACAAAGCTGGTGACCAGAGCCGATTCCTGACGTTTCTCTATCACCTTAAACTGTCTAGCGCCGAGCCAGCCACCGACTCGATTGGCATTTTTTTGATAGAGCTCTTCTTCGCGGTTAATGAATATCCCGGCTAACACACCGTAGGCTGCGGCCCAAGCTTCTTCGACTTCGGCGGTAAACGCCTCAGGTGCCAGCTCTCGTAGTGTAGCTAGCAGGTGGTGTCCCACAATCGGGTAGTGCTCGGGTTGAATATTTAAGCTGGTATGCTTATGCGCGATACGCTCGACAGCCCCTGAAAGGGCAGCGAGCTTGTCGATATTTTTAGCATAGGCTGCGATGGCGCTAAACAGCGCAGCTGGCTGGCCTCCGCTGCGTTGATTGGTCATATTAAAGATGTGTTTAAGTTCTGGATTATGCTTAAACATGCGCTGATAAAAGTATTCGGTAATGCCTGTGCCTGCAGATTCTAATAGGGGAATAGTGCTCTTTACCAGTTCGATATGTTTTGCAGATAACATCTAAATATCCTTCATTTTTATGGGAGACACTAGGTGTCATCCCTTCGGGTGATTGTTTTAGCTTGAGGGTATTAATCAGTGAGCTTCATAATTTGGTTGTAAAACGGTTTGATAATCTGGCTCCTTAGTGTCTGGCGCTGAACAAAATAGGCGTGTAGTGCCACAGAAACAGGCTGAAAGCGATGATCCAAGACGCGGCAGCTATGTCCCAACCCAAACTTACTTGTTGAAAAAGAGGCAGAATGAAACGAGCCAGAGCGCCAAATAAAATCAGAGCGAAGGCGATATTCAATGAGCCGTGTGGCTCGAGTGGGCGACCCGTATGACCCAGAGAAACCCTGGCTATCATGGCGAGTATCATGCCGCCTATGGTACCTATCGTTATCAGGTGCAGTGCATCGGCGAAGCGTATGGCGTCGGTCAAATAGCTTGCGCCTAACAGCAGCAGACCTAGGCCCAGGGCTAAGTAACTGGCATGCAGTGACCAGAGTAAGGGCACCTTGCGTGTTGATATGGGATCCCAGCAATATAAACGCAGCAGATGTAAGGCTCCAGCGGTGATAAGCAGGGCTGCCGGTGTGAATGGCAGGGCAATAAAGTGGCCACTAAAGAACACAGACACACCGAGTAAAGTCACAATTGGCAGTAACTTGTCGACTAATGGCGTGGCCTTAACCTTAGCTCCATCGGCGCCTCGTTCGGTGAAGAAGGGGATAACACGTCCGCCGACGATACTAACCAGTAAACCAAACATGAGTATGGCACTGCGGGATAGGTGCAGGGCGAGTTCGGTATCGCCGAAGATATCTGCCAACAGGAGCGCTAAGTTCAGCAGCATCATGGCCGACAATAGGGGGATAAACTGATAATTGCGACGACTGTTAGCGCGAGTGACCATATAGGTCAGATAACCGATGGACACCAGCCACCATAGAGCCTGCAATGCGATAGCCAGCAGTTGCAGGTTAACGGAATTGCTTAAGAGTAACACGCGAACGGCTAACCAGATGCCGGTGAGCAGGAGTAACCCCGGGCCGTTGAGGCTACGGATCTTGGTCCAGGTCTGCGCCGCCGTTAACAGAAACCCTACGGCTATGGTGGCGCCAAAACCAAAAAGCATTTCATGAATATGCCAGATCAGTGGACTGATCCCTTCAGCGCTAAAAGGCGATATATTGCCATGGAGGAACAAGATCCAGATGCTCAAGCTGACTACAGATAAGGCTGTGGCCAAGACAAACCAAGGGCGAAAGGCCAGATCCCAAATTGGCAGCTTAGTGATCTTAGACAGTGGCGCTTCCATAGCCATTCTGGTTTTAGACACCTGCTCGACCTCTCCGGTCGAAGAGAGCCTGAAACTGAATTTTTGTGTGTTACTTTCCCGCTGTTTATTATCTTGACCGGCTTGGGGCTCGCTGATGTTATGTAAGGCTTGGCTCATCGCTGAGTCACTCCCAATCCATGCTGGCCGACACAAGGCATGGCAGCATTGCCACTGTGCAATACCAGCTTAAATCCCTCAGGACCTGTGGTGACCGAATCTTTGCTGAAACGTGTATCATGATCCAAGCTAAAATCATTAGCGTGAGTGGCATACATGGCGGAACTCCTTAAATCTGAATCTGTGTTTGAGCCAGATAGTTAGTTCAAGTAACTTATACCGAACTTAGTATGTGCTTAACATAGCTAATCTCGTGCCAACTTTTTAAAGTCTTTATTTACAATAATTTGATTAATTAGCCGAACTTTAAGAGTCATATTGACTCGATGGTTTAGAGTCAATATGACTCTTGTGATGCGTTTTTTGTGTTTGCATGCTATCGTCGCTTTATACTTCATATGACTCGGCTCGTTTGAGCAGACAAAAGTGCGGCAATTTTTATGACCATGATAGATATCTCTTCGACGGCCTTGATAGAGCTGGCCCTGGATTTGACGAACAGTTTGACCACCAAAGATCGCTTCGATCGTCTACTCAGTACCGTGCGTCGTACCGTGAGCTGTGATGCCGTGGTCTTGTTGCACGTCCAAGGCGAGAGGCTAAAGCCTTTAGCCCAACAGGGACTAAGCAAAGACAGCCTGGGGCGGCGCTTCGATATTCAGGCTCATCCCAGGTTCGAGATTATCTGTGGCTCATCGACTCCGGTGCGCTTCGCCGCCGACTGCATGCTTCCCGACCCCTACGACGGCATGCTGTTAGCACATGCTGGCGATCTTCCGGTTCATGCCTGCATGGGTCTGCCACTGCTGGCCGATGACCAGCTTATCGGGGTGCTGACCTTAGATAGCATGACGCCTGAAGTGTTCGATGAATTACCTGAACGTACCTTAGACATCATCTCCGCCATGTCGGCTGCTACCCTAAAGACAGCGATTTTACTGCAAGAGCTGGAGAGTCATTCCCAGCACAGTCAGGAGCTGGTTGCCGAATTGACTAATGAAGCTTTGGTTAAGGATGGTGGCGAGTTGATTGGCGATAGCCCTGTGATGTTGAAGCTTAAACGAGAGATCGACATGGTGGCGGTCTCAGGTTTTTCGATTCTTATTGAAGGCGAAACAGGCGTGGGCAAGGAGCTGGTGGCCAGAACCTTACATAGGCAGTCGGCGCGATCAGAAGGGCCCCTCGTTTATGTTAACTGCGCTGCACTACCGGAAAACTTGATCGAGAGTGAGTTGTTCGGTCACGTTAAGGGGGCATTTACCGGTGCCGATAGGAATCGTAGCGGTAAATTCAGCCTGGCCGATGGCGGCACGATTTTTCTCGATGAGATTGGTGAGCTTCCCTTAGGTGTACAAAGCAAGTTACTGCGGGCACTGCAGAGCCAGGAGATCCAGCCTGTGGGCAAAGATACCACCGAGCAGGTCAATGTGCGCATCTTAGCGGCGACCAACAGGAAGCTTAAGCTGGAGGTGAGTGAGGGGCGGTTCAGGGCCGACCTATACCACAGGCTAAGTGTTTATCCCATCTCAGTACCAGCTCTTAGAGAGAGGGAAGGGGATGTGACTATGCTGGCGGGGTATTTTATCGAACAGATCCGGCGTAAATTGGGGATCCGTCAGCTGACAATCGATGCCTCGGCCATCAGTATACTCAATCGTTATGATTGGCCGGGCAATGTCCGCGAGTTGGAGCACGTGATAGGCCGCGCGGCTCTCAGGGCTAGAGGACGTGGAAACCAGGCTATCGTGAGAATAGGTCTCAGGCATATCGAGCAACTGGTGGACTCGGTGGGAAGCTCTCAGGATAAATTGTCATCTTCAGCCTCGAATGGGTTAAATGCCGATCTGTTAGCATCAGGTCTTGTGGTGGAGAAAGGGGCGAGTATAGGCCTCAAGCTGGAAACGGAAACGTTTCAGCGTCAGCTTATTACCCGAGTCTTGAGTCAGGAATCGGGTAATTGGTCGGCTGCGGCGAAACGCCTGCAAACAGACAGAGCCAACTTGAGCCGGTTAGCCAAGAGGTTAGGGATCAGCGTGACCAAAGCTGTCACCCTCAGCACGAATTAATCCACAGTGGTTAAACAGCCGTTTTAACGATAAATGCTTAATAAGATTTAGCATAAATACTTGAGGAGAGTGTCTATGGAAAAGAGCAATATTTTCGACAAGATACCATTGGATCTGACGCTAGAGTCCTTCGAGCAGATTGGTGGCAATGACAAAATACTTATCGAGAGGATAGTCTCTAAGGCTCATGTGACTCCCGAAGGCCAGTGGTACGATCAAGACCGTAGCGAATGGGTGATGGTCTTAAAGGGTGAAGCCAAGTTGCAATTTGAGCAAGGTGAGCTGGTGCATATGAAGGCGGGTGATCATGTCGATATTGCCGCTCACTGCAAGCATAGGGTCACCTGGACCAGTACAGAGACTGAAACGCTATGGCTGGCGGTGCATTACTGAGTGTGACTTTATTGATGCTAGTGGTAAAGTTTGGGGGCTAGATTACAGTCCTTAGAAGCGCGTATATTGCACCGATGCAATGCTGTGGGTTCTGCTAAACACTCCCAGCAAAATTTACACGATAACTTTTTTGAGTGACCTTTTATGAGCGATCTTTTATGAGCGAAGCCAGTATCTTTACCCCTGACGATGTGCCACCTATATCGAATCGACTGGAACTGCTTGCTCCGGCAAAGAATGCCGAGTTTGGCATGGAAGCGATTCTACATGGTGCCGATGCGGTTTATATCGGCGGCCCCAAGTTCGGTGCTCGCTTAACCGCAGGTAATAGCATCGAAGATATTGCCAGGCTGTGCAGCTTCGCTCACAAATACCATGCTCAGGTGTTTGTCGCCCTCAATACCATATTGATGGATGACGAGCTTGGCGCAGCACAAAAGCTGATCTGGAAGCTCTATGAGGCGGGCGCCGATGCACTTATCGTGCAAGACATGGGCGTGTTGCAGCTGGATCTGCCTCCAATCGCCCTCCATGCCAGTACTCAGATGGATAACCGCACCGCAGAAAAGGCGGTATTCCTAGAGCATGTAGGTTTCTCTCAGGTGGTCTTGGCTCGAGAGCTTGGCTTAAGTCAAATTCGAGAAGTGGCTGCCCACACTAAGATGCAGCTGGAGTTCTTCGTTCATGGCGCCCTGTGTGTGGCCTACAGTGGCTTGTGTAATCTGAGTCACGCCTTTAGTAACCGCAGCGCCAACCGCGGCGAATGCTCGCAGATGTGCCGCCTGCCGGGGGAACTTAAGACGCGTCAGGGTGAAGTGCTGGCGCAGAATGAACATCTCTTGTCCCTTAAAGATAATAATCAGACCGATAATCTAGAAGCCTTGATCGATGCCGGCGTTCGCTCGTTTAAAATTGAGGGAAGACTCAAAGACATCAAGTATGTCAAAAATGTCACGGCTCATTATCGCCAAGAGCTGGATAAGATCATCGCCCGTCGTCCCGAATTGAAAGCCTCCTCCCATGGTCGCTCGACACACAGTTTTACGCCAAACCCTGAGAAGACGTTTAACCGCGGCCGTACCGATTATTTTGTCAATGATCGTAGCCAAGGCGTCAGTGACTTTCGTTCGCCTAAATACATAGGTGAAGACGTGGGGAGCGTTAAGCGTCTGGGAAAAAACTTTATCGAAGTGAGTTCGACCCATGCCTTCAATAATGGTGATGGCTTATGTTACTTTCCTGAAAATTATGCCACCGCCAAGCAGTCTGACGATAAGTTACAGGGGCTGCGGATCAATCGCGCCGAAGGACTTATATTGCATGTGCTGATGGTTCCCGGAGATCTTAAGGTCGGCATGACCATCTACCGTAATCGCGATCAGGCCTTCGAGGCGGTATTGGGCAAGGAGTCATCTAAGCGCTCCATAGATGTCGACATCAAGTTATCTGACACTGCTGATGGCATCTCCATGGTAATGACTGATATTTATGGTCATCAGGGGACGGTGAGCTTCGCGCTGGATAAGCAGCCGGCAAATGATCAGCAAAGTGCTGGAAAAAAACTGCGTAAACAACTTGGCAAGCTAGGTAGCACAGATTTTGTCGCCCGAGAGATTAGCATTACCACAGAGCAAGTCTGGTTTGCTCCAACCTCTGTTATCAATGGCCTCAGACGAGATGTGGTGGCGGCGCTAGAGAAGGCACGTATCGATGAGTATCGAAGGCCTAAGCCTTGGAAGCATAATTTAGATGCCATGTATCCAAGCAAGCACTTAAGTTATCTGGCCAATGTGGCCAACCAAAAGTCGAAGGACTTCTATCTGCAACATGGTGTGATCGAGATTGAAGATACCTATGAGAAGAATGGCATAACAGAAGAAGTGCCCTTGATGGTGACTAAGCACTGTTTGCGCTTTAACTTTAATCTCTGCCCCAAAGAAGTGCCGGGGATCAAGGCTGAGCCCATGATATTGAAGATAGGCAAGGACGTGTTAAAGCTGGTATTCGATTGTCCTAAGTGTGAGATGCTGGTGGTTGGAGCTAATCGACAGGTGCCAAATGAAGGCCGGGGTTAAACAGACGCTGTAATTCAAACAGCAAAAATAACCTAAACCCATTAGTTCTCTTAGCATATTTAATGAAATTGGTATTATGCTATCTTGATGATGAGCTAGACGATATCAGTAAAATTGTAATGAATACTTTTTAAGGAAGAAGAAATGGGATTATTAGATTCATTGATGGGCAACGCTTCGGAAGTTAACCTTGAAGAACTTGCCGACGAGCTAGGTCCAATCTTGGCCGACAACGAAGAACTGCACTTAGCTTATAAGCTGATCCGCGATATGTTTGTGTTTACAAATAAACGTCTCATCCTTATCGACAAGCAGGGTTTGACCGGCAAGAAGGTCAGCTATCATTCCATCCCCTATAAGGCCATCACTCATTTCGAGGTGGAAACTGCGGGTCGCTTCGATATGGACTCTGAGCTGAAGCTGTGGATCTCGGGTCAAGACAAGCCACTAGTCAAAGAGCTCAAGAAGGGTACCGATGTGATCGGTATTCAGAAGACCATAGCGAACTTCATGTTATAAACTTTTCGTTATTAATCAATCGTTATAAGTCTCCGAGACTCGCTACTCGTTCAGCCTTTTGATTGCCAGTTCCAGCTGGGCGTGCTCAAGATATCTTGGCCTATGATCTCAGTCTGACCCAGCTGTTTGTCTAGCTCGATGAGATTACAGTGCTCAAATTCATTGAGGGCATTGATGAGTGGGTTGGCGTGAGAGACGACCCAAAGCTGACATAGGTCCGATGCCTTAGCGATTAAGCGCGACAGGGCGGGCAGGAGATCCGGATGCAAGCTGGTTTCTGGCTCGTTGAGCACCATCAATTCCGGTGGCCTTGGGGTTAATAGAGCTGCGACCAATAACAGATATCTAAGGGTGCCATCGGATAATTCGCCTGCCTTGAGGGGCCTGAGTAAACCTTCCTGATAGAAGTTGAGGCTAAGCATGCCGTTAGATTCATATTCGATGTGCACATGTGCGCCGGGAAAAGCATCACTGACCGCATGATCGAAGCCTTCCTTATCACCTATCTCGAAAATAGTCTGAATCGCCGAGGCGAGATCTCGCCCGTCATGGTGCAGAACCTGTGTTCGTGTGCCTAGCTGTGGTTGTCTGGCCGGGGCATCGCTGTCGCTACGGAAGTGATCATAGAAACGCCAGGCGCGAATGCTGTCACGTAATCTGAGCACTTCAGGAGCACGCTCGGGATCGGCAAGTTCGCTGAAGATGCTGTCACCGTGCTGCATATGTAAGTTCAGAGTCAGCCAGCCTGCTTGCTTATTATCATCGGCGCGGCTCTTGACCAAGGCGCCACGACGCTCAACTAATACTGAGGCGGGACGATATTTGTTCCCGACCCAGATGGCCTCACGCTTTATTTGGGGATCTAAGCCAAACAAGGTGTTGGAATCAGGTTTCGGTAGCCCAAGTTCGATTAGGTAGCTAAATTCATCGCTGGCAAAGCCAAGTTTTAAGCGCTTTACTTGCTGTCGCACCGTGGGTTCGATAGCCGTTTCGCCTCTAAGCATGCCCTTGGTAATATTTTCAGGTCCGGCCCAGAAGCTGGAATCGAGTCCGCCCTCTAATGCCAAGGCGTTAACTACGCCCCCTTGTGCGGTTTGTGCCAATAGCCTCAATGCCTTGTAAAGATTGGACTTGCCGCTACCGTTAGCCCCAGTGACCAAATTGAGCCGCTTGAGGGGGACACGGATCTCACGCAGTGAACGGTAATTTTGAATGGCTAAGGTGGTTAGCATAAGAGTTTCTTTGTTTGTGATTGTCTGTGATGGTCAGGCTTATTAGATGAGAATAGTGACATTAAATCAATGGTGGTAGAAAGTTTTCTGAGCTAGAGCTAGCGGGAATAAACCCACTCAAGCTAACACTTATCTTGAGTGGGTGAGGTGATAGGCTTAGGTATTTTTCACGTATGCGGAATAATACTCATCCATCACTTTTCGGGTTAAGCGACCTATGGCTGCATATTCATGATGGGTTAAATTCGCTAAGGAGACTCTGACTGAAGCATGGACCACATCGAATCCTTTACCTGGTAGCAGCACAACACCGGTTTCATCGGCGAGTCTGAATAAAAACTCTTTACCTAAGCCTGACTGCTTGAACCAGTTGACGAATTCATCGCCATACATCTTAGCGCCAAGAATGTCTAAATCGAGCAAGGTATAGTAGTCCACACTATTCTCGTTTTGCTCAAATTCGACGCCCATATTCTTGTAGAGTGTCTGGTAACGTTCTCGAATAATACGTTTGGTTGCTCGTTTGTAGTCGTTACCTCTGTCCATAAGGCAGCTGAGTGAGAACAGTGCCATCTGCACTTGTTGCGGTAAAGATAGGCCTGCAGTGTGGTTAAGGGCGACATTTCGGCTATCGGCAACCATGCGATCGATAAACTTTATGTCTCTGGGATTAGGCGTTAACGTTTTATAGCGATTATCTAACGTTAAGTTGTGCTCTTCTGACATGGACTTCAAGGTGTCATCGAAGATATTTTGCGCTTGAATGCCAATAACACCTAAGCGCCAACCCGTCGCACCGAAGTATTTAGAGAAAGAATACACACATAAGGTGTTGTATGGACATTTAGCAAAAAGCGACACGAAGTCATCGGCGAATGTGCCATATACATCGTCAGTGATGATAAAGAGGTCTTTGCGCTTGGTTGCCACTAAGTTGGCTAACTTATCCAAAATGTCATTGGAAAACTTAACCGAAGGTGGATTACTTGGATTCACGACGCAGAGTAATTTAATGTCCTTGTCTTCCAGTTTGGCAATTTCAGAATCGGTTAACTGCCATGTCTCTTCATCTAAGCGGATCTCAACCACTTCTAGTCCAAATTCTGCCAGTTCCGGGATCTCCAGATAAGGGGTAAAGATGGGTGTGGTTAACGCTATTTTATCCCCTTTCTTTAACAAGCCGTTAGTAAACATGGTTTGGAAGGTATAGGTCATTGCTGCTGTACCGCCCTCGGTGGCAAACAAATCAAAATCGTTACTGACGGGTAAGCTGCCATACATCTCTTGCGCTATGTATGCGTTCACGATTGATTCGATATTGGTCAACATTCTGGGTGGCACAGGGTAATTACAGCCTAAAAATGCATTCACCATTTCGTGTAGAAATGATTCTCGGCTTAACCCTAGCTGATCTTTTACATAACTGATTGAAGACTGGAGAAATTTAACGCCTTTGGTATCTTGATGTTCTTTGGCAAACATATCAAATCGGGAGACGATGTCTTTGCCGTCGGGAATGCCACCGAAGCCTTCATTGATATAAGCATATGAGCGCTCGGCCTCTTCTAAGGCAAAATCACCCAATCTTAAAAAAGCGCGTCGCGGTAATGTGGCTAGAAAATTGGGGTTTCCGCGTCCAGCATCTAATAATATTCGATCAGGCGTGGCTTGAGCGACTTCGATTAGTTTATCCTTTAGCTCAAACGGGCTTAGATCTGCAAATTGTGAGAAATCTAGATTCTTCATATAACCATCCATTTATTTATATAGAAAAACAATTATCCAGCTGCATTTTTAGTGATGATGCCGACTATGATAGGCCCCCATAATGTGAGGAGAACATTGGCAACGGCATAGGTAACGGTAAAAGAAAATACGGGCGTCGCATTACCGGCTTTACTGAGTAAGGCGGCAAATCCCGGGTTAGCACTGCGGCCACCGACTAAGGCGCCCAAGGCTTCTATCGGGTCTTTTACTTTCAAGATGTAATAGGAGAAGAAAAAGGCGATAATTTGAGGCACTAAGGTGACAAATATGCCTAAGAACAAGAGTGTGAGACCGTATTCTTTGATGGTGACAACCGCTTGCGGGCCTGCAGATAAGCCAACCAGGCCAACAAATACCGCCAGACCAAAATCACGCAGAAAATTAGAGGCGCCCATAGGTAAAGAGGCAAACCTTGGGTGAGTATTTCTGAGCCAACCGAACATAAGACCGGATACAAGACAACCTGCTCCAGAGCCTATGGTGACTGGAATCCCGGCTATCTGAAAATGTATCAGGCCAATCAGCATGCCTACAGTCATGCCCAGACCAAAAAATACAAAGTCGGTGACATAAGGGGAGACTAATCTGTCACCTATGATTTTTTGAACGCGATTAATGTCTTCAGGTGTGCCAGTTAATTGTATCTGATCGTTCTTTTCGACAATAAGATCTGGCGATATGGTGATGGTTTGCCCTGCGCGTTTGTAATCGGATAAGTAAACACCTCGGCGCACAGAGAGACTCGTTACCTGCTTTATCTCTTTAAGTCGCTTACCAACCAATTTTTTACCGGTCACCAGCAACTGTCTATGCTCTTCAATTAAGGTAAACTCTTCCGGCACATTGCACTCAACGCCTAAGTAATCGGGTATTTTATGAATAGACGTTCTGACGCCTGTGACAATGACAATATCATCCTCTTGAATCATAGCTTCGGCATCGGCTGGGGCGTCGCTGCCATGTCGTTGAATGAGTTCAATAGCCACGTCATAGAGTGCTTCATTGACTTCGGCGACGGTTTTACCAATGGCATAACTATCAGGAGTGATTTTATAAGCTCTTGAAACAATTCTGCTTATAGCATTGAATTGCCCTGGGTCCAGATCGGGTTTACCACCAGCCATCGAGTTGGCTTTCTTGATTGCTTCGGCGCGAATGTCCCAGCCCATGATCGTGGGGAAAAACCAGGTCACCATGATTATCGGACCTAATGAGCCGAAAATGTAGGTGACGGCGTAACCCACGGCAACATTGGTCTCCATGATTTTTTTCGCCTCACCACTGACTCCCATGAGGTTCGCGATGGCATCTCCCGCAGTCCCTATGATTGATGACTGCGTTAAGCCTCCGGCAGCCAATCCTGCTGCTGTGCCTCTATCGAGATCGAACAACCAAGCGGCAGCGATAACACACAGTAAGCCGGACACTGTCATGACGACAGCAGAGAGAAGAATATTGAGTGTGCGCCGATTTAGCGCACCAAAAAATTGCGGCCCGCCTTGAAAACCGACGGCATAAATAAATAATGCAAAAAAGATACTTTTGACACCACTATCAATATCTACACCGACTTGCCCTACCACAACGCCTACGAGTAATGTCCCGGCGACCCCGCCTAAAACGAATCGTCCTATTGTGATTTTACCTATGAGATAACCAAAAGTGAGCGTAATAAAGAGCGCGACTAAAGGAGCTGCTTTGAAAAGTTCTTCTAAAATATCCATATAAAACCTTCATTGGTCGAGATGAATTAATTGATACATTATCCATTTTGTAATGGGGGAGATTACGACTGCATTAGGCTATGTTCCCTATACCTTTTTAGTCTGACGCATCTGATTTTTTACTGGAAACGGCTTTACCCCTGCAGTAGTTAGCGAGTTCATCACACCACGCATACAGAGGCTGTGTAATAATTCTGTAATATTATCAATGGTATTAACCGAGTCTCTCAGAGAAAATAAGATGAGAGAGCCGATATGCAGAGGTAATGAAATTATTAGGATGGAGTAGACAGCTAATTGTTATCTTTGAACAAGGATATTTACATAAAGCAGGTAAACCTATTCTTTTGTACTAGCCAATATGTCTAGGTAGCTTATATATCTAGCCTCAAGACTTGTCCTTGAGATGACACCATTGCTTGTCATTACACGTTCGTTCGAATAAGCCTGTTTGAATAAGAATTGCTGGTGTTGCTTCTAGCTTGGAGGGAGTCAGGTGCGCTTGATGAATGTTATCTGTTGAGGCCTACTTTAATTAATCACTGAAACGCTAGTGATTGAGAGTCATCATTGACTCACTCAAGGTGTATTCATATTTCAGGTAATGACCAACATAGGACTGGTTGTAACCCACGACAGTGTTAGCTGTCTTTACACACAATTGGGCTACAACCGCTTTAGCTCTATTTAGTTATAGTGCAGCGAATCACCTTATTGTGGATGATTCAAAAGTGAGCCGTTGAGCATAATTAAGTGCATCCATGGCTTCGACTTTAATATCAGGTGTGATGCCTTTTTTTTCCCAGTTTTGCTGGTTGGCAGAGATGACTGGTTTTGATAGTGATATTCTAAAAACTAATTCAGATGTGATCTTCTTAATGCCGACATAGAATCCTGCCCCAGAAGTGACCTCTCCGATAAGGATTGCTTTGCCGTTTGCTTGCATAACACCTAAAAAAAGCTCCGTAGCACTTGCTGAGTTATGGCTAGTCAGTATCCATATAGGGTAATCCGAGTGAAATCGTTTATGCCCTGCGTGCTCAATGACTTGAATCGAATCGAAACTTTTATCAGACCTATCTAAGACTTCCCATAACGGAGTATTTACTGGAAAAAAATACCCTAAGATGTACTGGACTAAATAAGGTGAACCGCCCACAGTGTCACGTAAATCGATTATCATTCCGTTACTTTGCTTTAGAAAATCAAACGCTGCATCGACAGTTTCTCTTGCTTTCTCATCAGGGTGAAACTTATTGAATTTGAGATATCCTATGTTTCCATCCAGATAGCGAATTTCTTCAAATGCATGATTGTAAGTGAGCTTACCGGTTTTATGGGAGAGGATATGAGTGACCTGCTCATTGTCATTGACTGTGAATAAGCTTAGATGGGAGTCTCCAGTAATATGGCGAATATCGCTACCTATAACGTTCGCAAAATCCTCAATAGAGTGGATAGAAGCGTATTGCCCTTGCTTTAACTTCTCCAGAATGAATTGTTCAGTATTGGCTACTATGCTAGGTTCAATATAATGCTTTTTCATCACTTTAAACGTGTCATGAATTAGCGTGCTTAATTCACTTTGAGGTAGAGGCTGTATTGAAGGATTGGTTTCATCTGCACTGTAGGCTGGATGTAGGGAAAGCATCAATAATAAAGATGCAAGAATTGCCGCGAGTATAAGTTTCGTTATTAGTAAATTTTTCATTGTGTACCTTAATTAAAAAAGTTGTGTTCTAGCTAGGTACCGAGAGATATTTCTCAGTATGGGCAAGTCACAATTTTTTAAATTAAAGCGTTAATCAATTTATAGAGTAAGCTGCAATCTTTCCAGCCTGAAAGGCGGAATCTGTCACAGGCTACCTGCAGAAACCAATCTATGTTGATGGGTCTCGTGGCTAAATAATCATCGCTAGCAAAGCGTCGTGCAAAATGTTGCTCAACCTGGAACCAACTTGCAATTTGTGCGTTACTTTCAAATTGACCGGCAGAGGAAGTTGGATGATATAACGCATCAGTACTTAACTTCGAATCTTCGCTGTCAGTCATTAGGCTAAACAGTTTGTAGTCAGAGTTGTCTGCTGAAAGTGAAGTGGGAGAGTAGATAATTAAGCAATACAGAAAACAACACATCAGTATTGAAGCGGCGAAGCCGCTTAGCTTGTTGGCTGTTTGATTGTCATTGCGATTCTTCATGCTTGAAGTTATACCCTGAATGATTGCCTGATCTTTCTAACAACAATCAATATCTTAGTCAACTAAAAAGGTGAGGCGGAATAAAAATCTTATTCTTAATAGGTGGAACGATTAATTTATTAGCCCCTTGACTCAATTAAGTCGCTCTAGGGAGATTTTACTCTCACGTAGTGGGTCATTTTGTATGGTCAAGGTGGTAAGCATTAGTATTGATATCTCGATAGAGCCGTTGCCGATGGCGACATTAAATCTAACTATTCGTTATCACAAAAGGTTGAGAACAGATTCATTCAATAGATACTTTTTGGCTGGGAGTGACGATCTGACAGAGCCAATATCGATAAGAATGTCATAGACCATGATGCCAACATTGGCGTTTTTCTCATAATTAGGCTTGGCATGTTCGAAGCCATAGGAGGTGGCTGGACTGACGATAAGCGGTATTATTTGTCCGTGGATTTCTATCGGCTGTTTGAAAAAAGCATGGGCATGTCCGCTTAAAATGGCCAACGTTTGCGGGTGTATCGCTTCAATGACATCAAGATTATTTTCAATACCTATCTGGGTAAACCACTTCGCGCCTAAATTAACCACAGGGTGATGAATCACCACGATGGATTGATGTTTTCTGGTGAACTGCTTCAATGACCTCAGGGATTTTCTTGATACCCGCCCCGCACCGAGTGACATATTAGCTAGCGGTTTCTGGCTGGAATCGACGAAGCATAGACTCAAGTCATGGTTAAGATGAACATGGTTTTTCACTTGGATTCGACTGCCGCTAAACACAGACTTCATCATAGCGAGGTCGTCATGATTCCCCGCAATGGCAAAGATTCTGCCGATCGAAGTGTGCGCCTGCACTATGGCTTTAAACTGCGCATATATCTCAATAGAAGGGTCGCAGACTAGGTCACCGGTTAACAGGAGTACATCGCTATCCCCCTTATCTTCAATCAGGGTCAAAGCGCGAATTAAATTTAACCTAGGCTCTGCTTCGCTCACTTGTAAGTGACAATCACTCAGCTGATATATTCTCATCTTATCCTTAAGCGATTATAGTCTGGCCAGCTCAGTCGAAGAGGTAACTGTCTTATCAATGAGCGCTTATCCCAATACATTTTTTAATACTCTTTGCCAATTGCCACCCATGATCTTATCTCTGTCACTGCTACTAAAGCCAGACTTGGCCAAGGCAGAATCTATGCGCTCCATACGCTGAATATGATTGAGTTCGGGTATCACCACATGCACAGGTTCAATGTCGTAACCCAGTACATTCTTGGCCCGCAAGCTATGCCACCAATCAAGATATTGTTTTACACCTTCGGAGTTATCGTTATCGAGCTTAAGCAGCTTCTTCTGGCCAATGAGTGGATAGTCATTGGCGATGGCAACGCTATCTATGCCACCCACATTAGCCACATGTTTCAGGTGAGAAATATAGTGTTCTGTGGTCGGTATCTTGTCGTTAGTCAGCCAGAAACTCATCATAAATACCCCAAACAAACCGCCGGTATCTGCGATAGCCTTAATGACATCATCGGGTGAGCAGCGAGCGTGATTGACGATGGCGCGCACGGCGCCGTGACTCTGAACGATTGGGGCGTTCGAGGCTTTGGCCGTGTCCAGCGCAGATTGCGGACTGGAATGACTGACATCGACCAAGATTCGTTTATCGTTAAGCTTGGCGATTAACTGTTTGCCCGCTTGGGTTAGTGGCTTATTGAGTTCTTGAACGCCATCATTATCTAAAGCACCGCCGCTAAATTTATTGCCATAGTGATGAGTGAGTTGCAGTGCTCGCAGCCCTTTAGCATAAAACTCATCGACCTGATTCAGGTTTGAGCCGATACTGTCCTCGACACAATCGGCGCCCTGAATTTGGAAGAATACCGCAGTCTTACCTGTGGAATGTGCTTCTTGGATATCGGCACTGGTGTTACCTAAGATAAGCTTGTCAGGATTATCATTCACTCGCGTGAGTGCTTCCGAGATGCTCTTCATGCACGCCTGGTAAGTGCGTTTATAGTTGGTGGTGCCGTCGGGCTGCTTAATGGCCTCAATATCTGAGATATCACACAGGTAAGCATCTATGCTTGAGGATTTTAGATCGTTTAAGTCATCGGGCAGAAAACATAAGCCATCCATATAAAGGCGTTTCCCTTGAGTGGCAAGGGCCGAGAAACTGCCAAGTTGGCTAAGTACGCCGCCAGCGGCAATGGCTTTAATCAGTTGTCTTCTGTTCAGTTCGTGCTTCATATTTGTCCTGATTTCATGGGGATGAAACCCCCATAGTACATATGCATTTGATGATTCCGATAATCTTCATCTTAACCTATCCACTTAGACTATTCGATATCTTGACATTGGCTAGCCCTTAAGTAATATCGATGCCAAATTGAAGTGTAAATACACTAATAAATAACAGGTTTCTGACTAATAGTTAATGACCGAATAAGCAACAGATGTATCAAATTAATCAAGGGGAAGGCTATGTTTCATCGCGCGTTTACACTCGCTTTACTGCTCATTTTACCTTCGGCAGTACAAGCTGAAAATTACTCTATCGGTACTGGCGGTCAAAGCGGTATCTATTATCCATTCGGTGGGGCGCTAGCCAAGGTGTGGTCTGACAAGGTTCCAGACGTTAATGTCAAAGCGGAAGTGACTGCGGCATCGGTTGAAAACACCATCAAGGTCGTTCGCGGTGACATGATTGCCGGTATTGCCATGGGTAATGTCGTTCTCGATGCCTATAATGGCGAAGGCAAGTTCCGCAGTAAAATGCCAGTTAAGACCTTGTTTGCGCTTTATCCAAACCTGGTACATACCTTAGCATTGGAAAAATCCGGGATTAAATCTTTAGCCGATCTTAAGGGCAAGCGTATTTCCTTAGGTGCGCCGGCAAGTGGTACTGCGGTAACTGCAGCCGCCTTGCTGGCCTCTGTTGGTATCGATGTGAAGAAAGATATCGATGCGGTTTACTTAAACTACGGCGAGACCACCAATGCGTTAGCCAATGGTCAGATTGATGCTGGCTTCATCGTTGGTGGCCAAGGTGTAGGCGCTGTGACTCAGATTTCGCTGACTCACAAGGTCAATATTATTCCAGTATCGGATGCCGAGAGCGCGGCCTTCATCGAGAAAAATCCAGCCTATAGTCAGTACACCATTCCTGCCGATGTGTACAACAATGTGGGTGCTGTATCTACCTTGAGTGTGTGGAACGTCATCGTCGTTAGCGCCAAAATGAGTGATGAAATGGCTTACAATCTGACTAAGTCTGCGTTTGAGAACATGGATGATGTGCGTAAGGTGGTGAAAGTTGCCGAAGCGACTACGCCTGAAAATGCCCATCGATTGGCTGGAGTCCCCTTGCATGCAGGTGCACAGAAGTATCTGGACTCATTGGTTAAGTAAGCTAGTTTCCAATTTAATAAACACAATGAAATGAATGCAAGGGTAACCTGAGTGGTTGCCTTTGTGTTTTCAGTTTATCCCTTTTATTTTCTATTAATGCCTCCTATTTATGTCTCTTTGTTAGACAGGATACGAATCACCTAGGCGTTAATAGATTGAGGACATGATATGACCCAAACTAATAATAGCAAATTAGGTCATGATGAACCTGTACTCGAAGACACTAAAGCTATTCATAGCTCAGTGACCATAGATACATCCCTGCCTTATGAGCCAATGTTCAAGGTATTCGGTTATATCATTCTAGCCATCGCAGTGGCTCTGTCGGCTTTTCAGATTTGGCAGGGGATCACTTCCACTATTTCGGCGACTTACTTTAGGCCGGTGCATCTGTGCTGGGTGCTGGTGCTGATTTTCCTGCATTACCCTTTGATTAGTAACCGATACAGCAAGCTCTACCTCCCAGGAAGAGTATTTGATCTCGCGCTTTGTGGCTTGGCGCTGTTTGCCGCCTACCGAATGAGCATTTTTGATTATAACGATATCGATCACTTGCTCTATGGCCTCAAGATGCCAGATTTAGTGGCGGGTAGTGCCCTGATAGTGCTCTTGATGGAGGGCTGTCGCCGTACTGTGGGTTGGGTGATGGTACTGATAGCTGTGCTGTTTTTATCCTACAGTGCCCTTGGTGACATCTTGCCAAGCGCGATTGCGACTAAGGGTTATTCACTGCAAGAACTTATCCAGTTTCAGATTTACTCTGCTAATGGGATATTTGGCTCGGCCTTAGGAATTGCGGCGACGACGGTATTTATCTTCGTACTCTTCGGCGCCTTCTTAGAGGTGACCGGTGCGGGTAAATTCTTCATCGACTTATCATTCTCTATCGCAGGTAAGTATCGCGGTGGTCCTGCAAAGGCCGCTGTATTGGCCTCTGCCGGTCTTGGCTCAATCTCGGGGTCTGCGATTGCCAATACTGTGACCACAGGCTCGGTGACCATACCTATGATGAAGAAGCTAGGTTATAAGCCTGAGCAGGCGGCGGGTATCGAAGCGGCTGCATCGACTGGTGGGCAGATCATGCCTCCTATCATGGGAGCGGGCGCTTTTGTGATGGCGCAGTTCACCGGGGTACCTTATAGCGAGATCATGCTAGCGTCTATCGCCCCGGCTATTCTCTACTTCTTCTGTACCTTGCTCTATGTACATTTGATGGCTTGTAAGTTAAACCTCAAGGCTGTGAGCCGCACCGAGGCGGTGATTTCTGTGATGAAACATGGCGCCCATCATCTTATTCCACTGGGTTTGATCACCGCACTGCTGATGATGGCCTATTCGCCACTGTTAGTCGGTGTTGCCGGTTGTGCGGCAATCTTAGTGACGGCAGCGCTGCGTAAACACAGCCGTATAGGTTTGACTAAGTTTATTCAGGGAATGAAAAACGGTGCCCTGATGGCGCTACCCATCTCGGTGGCCTGCGGCGCGGCGGGGATAATTGTCGGCGTAGTGGGTCAGACCGGCATTGGCTTACAGTTCACTCAGTTCGTGATGGAGTTCTCCGGTGGTTATATGCTGGTGGCTCTCGGGCTTATCAGTATCGTCGCCTTGATATTAGGCATGGGCTTACCCGTGACGGCGGCTTATATCGTACTCGCCGTGATGGCCGTGCCCATGCTGGGAGACTTTGGTTTGCCGCTGTTGACGGCCCACCTCATCATCTTCTGGCTGTCCCAGACCTCAAATGTGACGCCGCCAATTGCATTAGCCGCCTTTGCCGCGGCCGGTGTGGCTAACGCTAATCCGATGAAATCTTCGGTGGAGGCCTTTAAGCTCGCTGGCGGCCTGTTTATTATTCCTATTATGATGGCCTATACGGATCTGGTAAGCCCTGAGGCGAGTGCATTGGAGTTTGGTTTTGCTATCGCTCAGACCGCGGCAATCATACTGGCCTTAGCCATATCCATCGAAGGGTATCTATTGCGACCACTGTCTAATATGGAACGTATTGTCGCTCTGATGATGGCTCCCTTGATCTTGTTCAATCCCTTCGGCGCAGGCTTTGTCGGAATATTAGTGATATTAGGCTTGATAATGGTGCAGTGGAAAACGCGGGATCTGGTTGAGAGAAGGTAACTGGCGTGATAATGATGTGCCCAAAGATAAGATTTTCTCGGTCAATCGCGACATAGCTAAAGGCAGTGAAGCGCTATGGTCCAGTCTGGAGAAGAAGCTATCGGATGCGGTGGATACAGGCCTGCTTAAATAGTCCTGTGTCTACAGCTTTAGCTTCGACAGCCTTGGCTTGGGTCGTTTTATCTTCGATCGGATTAGGCTAGGCCGAAAGCCTTATAAATCTAAAAGGATTCGTTAATGGGAGAGAATATGGCTCGAAGAGTGCTCATCTTTGGTAATTCAGGCTCGGGTAAATCGACGCTTGCCAAGCGTTTATCCAGTTCTGATGGCCTAGCCCATTTAGATCTCGATAGTCTGGCGTGGCAACCCTATGAGCCGCCTAAACCGCCGGAGCGTATGCCGCTTAATGAGTCGGCTTACAAGCTTAAGACTTTTATTCAAGACAAGAAAAACTGGGTCGTAGAAGGATGTTACACGGACCTTTTACAGCTGCTAGTCGGCAATGTCACTGAGTTAATCTTCATGAACTTGTCTGTCGACCTCTGTATCGAGAATGCTAAGCAACGTCCCTGGGAGCCACACAAGTACCCTTCGAAACAGGCCCAAGATGCTAATTTATCCATGCTTATCGAATGGATAGCCCAATACGATCTAAGAGATGACACCTTTTCGAGACGGGCCCATGAAGACTTTTACTCTGCATTTCAGGGGAAGAAAATCAGTTATCTCAGTAATCTCAGCTCTACGAGAAACAGCCAGAACATCTAGGCAGGCATCGTTAATCATGTGATAAAACACAATGCCTTTTGCGAGCTTCAAATGAAGCTTGAGACAGTTTTTACTTTATTCGCTCTGACTCTGAGGGATTCAATATTCAGTTGTCAGATGGTATTTAATTGATTCTGCAAGTTCAATTTAGTCCATACGATTGGATAAAAACTGATGTCACGGTATCAACTTTACTTGATATTTCATCGCTAGTGAATTCTTTATCTAAATTCATCAGTTGAGGCCAAAATAATAAACCTTTTAGTAAGCTTACATACACTTCTGTCATTAATTCAGTATCGCCACGTTTTAGTCTACCTGCCTCAGTAGCTTCATTAATCCATAGGGTTATTGCTCGATTACTATAATCGTTTTTAATGAATTTTTTAGCCATCTCCGGTTGACGAAGGAGTTCCATCACAATAGTTCGCGCTAAAGGAATTCCGTAAGTACCAGTTATAATCTTCATTTCTTCATATGCAATTTCGTTAAGCTGTAGCGCAGTGCTTTTTCTTTCATCAAATTGATACCGTACATCATTATTTACCGAGCTATTAATATTGATTAATACTGATTCAAACAGTACTTCTTTACTTTCAAAGTGGCGATAGAGTGTACGCTTAGATACTTTTGAGCAAGAAGCTATTCTCTCCATATTTGCAGGTAGGAAGCCATGTTCGATAAACTCCTTTTTGGCTGAACTAAGAATATCCAGATGCTTTTGTTGCGACAGTGTTATTTTTTCTTGCATACGTATCCCCCTGCCAGCTCTTATGGTTACTTAGGTTGCTGGTTTTGGCTTAATGGGTAAACTGGTAGTTTACTTTTTTTTGGCTTTGAGTGTAGAATAAACCATATCTATAAGCTTGGTAGCTAGTTTGCATTTATTCACCCCTAATTTTGTTTCTGAAATGTTTCAGGTTCCCCGGGCTTGCTTCGTTGTTGTTGATTGCTTTTTTCAAATGTTACATAAGGTTGAGTTTGCGGCTTTGACAGAAAACTAACACCGAATGAGTCAAACAAAATAAAGGGTTATGTCATTAATACCCGTCGTCGACACAGTTGGTTGACTACTACACAGGATTGTAAGAAATGAGCGTCAGTATAAAGCAAAAACTAATTATTATCATAGTATTAGTCTCTCTTGGTCTTATCGCTATTTACATAGATACGATAGCAAATCAAAATAAAATCACCTCACTAAATGAAATTCAGTTTGGATTGAAAGGCATACAAATATCTATGCTTCAATTGAGGCGTAATGAGAAAGACTATTTATTGAGACAGGATGATAAATATCAAAAGTCGTTTGAACTAAAAGTGAAGGAAACACAAGCATCTATAGTCCAATTGAAATCACGCTTACTGAATTTAGATATTCCTTTAGGTGAACTTGACGTTATTACAGAAAGTCTGAGTGAATATAATTATTACTTTTCTAAACTAGCGGAATTGTCATCTGCTCGTGGGTTAAGTGAAACCCAAGGGAATTACGGACAATTACGTAATGCAACAAACCAACTGGAAAAGAGCATTTTTAGCTCGAGTGATAGTCAGTCAAAGATATTATTTCTATCTATTAGGCGAGATGAAAAGGACTTTCTTTTACGAACCGATGAAAAATATGCCTACAGAGTACATAAAAACATTGAACTGTTATCTGCTAGATTAACCGCTCCCGAGAGCCTTAAGTTATTGCAAGAGTATCGTTTTCAATTTGATAATTTGCTCAAGGCAACGTCAGAGATTGGGTTTAACTTAACGGTAGGTGTTCAAGGTGATATGCGTAAGTCTGTTAGGGAAATGGAGGACTTACTTGAAAAAGAGGTCGTCAGGTTAAGCAGCTATGTGGATGAGCACATTGAATCTGAAAAAACATTCTATCTTATCATATTCATTTTTATCTCTGTTTTCATTGCCTTGATAGTCAGTCTCATTGCAAAGCAAATCATAACGCCTTTACAAGGGTTCTCTGAACGTATTTCTGAAATAAGAAAAAGCAATGACTTGACTCAACGTTGCGTAGAACGATCGGATGAAATCGGAGCAATAGCTAATGAATTCAATATTTTCATGGCACACTTTCAGTCTTTAATAAAAAATCTCAATCAAACCGTCGAGTCTTTAACAGAGTCTACAAATATTGTATCTCAGAATGTTGAGAAAACATCTGCGGGATTATTAAACCAAGCATCAGAAAGTGACATGGTTGCTACTGCTATCAATGAAATGGGACTTACGGCAGCTGAAATTGCTCATAGCGCACACCTTACTAAAGAAAAAACCGATGCTGCTTCTATTAAAGTAGCTGAGGGAAAAGATAAGTTAGATGCCACGGTGCTTAATATTAATTCACTATCTAACGAGCTTATTGTCGCTGAGAATGAAATTCTCAACTTGGAAGTAAAAAGTGTTGGGATTTCTTCTGTACTCGAAGTCATAAAAGGAATTGCAGATCAAACTAACCTTTTAGCGCTAAACGCAGCAATAGAAGCTGCTCGTGCTGGAGAGCAAGGGCGAGGATTTGCTGTCGTTGCTGATGAAGTAAGATCATTAGCCGTTCGCACTCAAGATTCAGCTGCAGAGATCACAACTATTATTAGTGAACTCCAATCGACTACATCAGATATTGTAAATACGATAAATCATTGTAAGGATCGAGGGTTGTCCAGTGTATTGCTAGCAAAAGATGCTGAAGATGTATTAAATGAAATAATATCTGATGTTGACTCAATTGCTGAGATGACAGTTCAAGTCGCTACTGCCGTTGAAGAACAGTCTGCAGTCGTTCAAGATGTTGACCGAAATATTGTTAAAATTAGAGATATTGGCGAGCAAGTCGCTAGAGATTCTCAAAATAACGCTAAAGCGAGTGTAGATGTTGCCAATCTTGCTATAGAGTTACATAAGCGTGCTAATACATTTAAAGTTTAATAAAAGCTTATTAAGCTACTCAGTGCGCCGAGATAAATCGGTAGAAGATCGGAGGTGTAAGTCTTCTATTTGGTAATGCCTAGCAGGCAGCCAAGGCCCCTAATCATGGGCTTTGCACCGTAAGGTGTCGAGTTAAGCGTGGACAGGGGAACCCATAGGCTGAGTACTGACCTTGTTGGGTGAAGGGGAAGGTCATATAAGCCGTAGACGCTATGCAAGTCACAGCTTAACTATTCATGAGTCATTACGGATACCCATAGTTAATTGCCCCCCTTTACTTCGAACAAGGGGGTCTAGGGATGTTATTAATTACTTATGGGTGACGATTCATTACCTGCTATGAATTCTTTCGAGGGAAATACTTATTACCAAGCTGGTACTAAGTCTATTGATCACTATTTTAATCATAGGTTTAACTCGCTACAAAGCACATAGTTTTTCGGCGGCTTGCTTCAATGTCTTATCCTCTTTGGCAAAGCATAAGCGAATGACTTTATCCCCGGGGGCTGTTTGGTAAAACACGCTCAGTGGGATTGCTGCTACGCCAACCTCTTTGACTAGGTATTCACAAAATGACATGTCGTCTAGTTCTGAGATCTCGGAATAATCTAGCAGTAAAAAGTAGGTACCTTCGCTGGGTAATATCGTAAAGCGGCTATTTTTCAGCGCATTAACTAGCACGTCTCTTTTGTGTTGATAAAAAGGGGCGAGTGCTGTGATATGTTCAGGCTCTTCGGCCAGCATATCTGTTAACGCCAGTTGCGCTGGGGTGAAGCTTGAAAAGGTGACATATTGGTGAATCTTCCTAAACTCTTGTGTCAGCATCCGGGGGGCTACGCAGTAACCCATCTTCCAGCCAGTACAATGGAACGTCTTGCCAAAACTAGAGATCACGAAAGCGCACGCAAAAAGTTCAGCATCGCCTAATACACTGATGTGGGGCGTGTTGCCAAAGGTGATATGTTCATATACCTCATCACTTATTATCAGCAGGTCATGCTTGAGCACGAGTGCCTTTAATTCATCGAAATCAGCTTGTTTTAACGTTTTTGCGCTGGGGTTATGGGGCGTGTTGATGATAATCCCGCGGGTTTTGTCGGTGATAGCTGCCGCTACCTGTTGCCAGTTTATGGCATAATCCGGCGCCTGCATTCCGATATGCACCGCACGGCCTCCGGCCAGTTCAATGGCGGGTTTATAGGAATCATAGGCCGGATCGAAGATTATTATTTCGTCTCCTGGGTGGGTGATGGCCTGTATTGCGACAAACAATGCTTCGGTCGCTCCCGAAGTGACGGTTATCGTATCGTTTGGGTTTACATCTATGCCGTATTGGCGCCCGATGAGGGAGGCAATTTGAGTCTGCAGTGGTGCAAGTCCAGAGGAGGGAGCGTACTGATTAAAACCTTGATCGCAGTATTTGGCCAAGCCTTGCTTTAACCGTTTAGGGGCATCAAACTCAGGGAAGCCTTGAGAGAGGTTAATGGCATTGTATTGGTTTGCCAGCCCTGTCATATAAGTAAATATGCTGGTGCCAAGGTGCGGTAATTTACTGCTAAGCTCTAAGGTACTCAATAGGACTATCTCCGTTTCTAAACCACTCTGGTTAGTCAGTTTTTCTTCTTTATAATCTAATCTTATTCTAAATTATCTTAATTTGATATTAGTGAAATAAGCCAGTCAAACAAGGATTTCTTGGTTGTAAGCACTATATAATGCTAATAAAATCAATATAATAAGATCTTTTAAACTTGTTATCCAACAAGTGAACATGCTTTTGGCTAGAAGCAAGTTACTAGCCAGTAAAACTAAAATCGAAGAGATGACTTTCTCGACTGCATAGCTGGTGTGAACGCGGCTGTGACCTTCCGTGACAAGGTGAGGTATCACGAAGTGATACTCTCCGAACGAGAGGCTAGGATGCCGAACTGGCCTTTAAACATGGAAGTTGTTTGAAACGGCAGAGCCCACAGGGATTGTGCTTGCGGCGAGTCGCAGAAGTGTTTGCACTTTAGCCTGCTGCAAGCAATTAACACCAATGATGCTATGGTACTTAGCAAGCTAATCAAATAACTAACCAGCCAAATGAACTCACCAAAAAGATACTTAGAACTTGTTATCCAACAAGTCAGTCAGACTGATGTTTTAATTGCCTTAGCCAAGGCAAACAGTCCATTGGTGCGTGAGGGGCTGAGCTGCCCGGTTAAACCTAATCGGTCGAAGTAAGCTTCTATATCGAACGCTGCTATCTCGTCTGTGCTCTTGCCGTGACAAGCGGTCAGCAATAACGCGACCAGGCCTTTGACTATGCGGGCATCGCTGTCGGCGAGAAAGTAATGCTTGCGGTCTATTTCACTATGATAGAGCCAGGCATTACTCTCGCATCCCCTGACCTGGGCCTGCTCCACACGAAACTCATCTTCTAGCTTAGGTAAGGTCTTGCCCAGGAGCATTATCTGACGATAGCGCTCTTGCCAGTTGGTGGCATTGTCGAATCTAGGCAATATCTCATCGCTATCGAACTTAAGGGCTAAAAATGTCTCTGTGGCGGGCTGTACTGCTGAGCTCATAAAATTGACCTGAATTAGTGACCTTGAATGATGTTTAAATAACACGCTAGAACCTTATTCTAACAACATCTCTTTTACCGATTTTAGCGCCTCTATGAAGCGATCGATATCTTCTTTACTGGTATAGACGCCTATGGATGCACGGCAGCAGCCCTTGATCGCTAAGCTCTGCATCAGAGGCATGGCGCAGTGGTGGCCACAGCGGACGGCGATCCCTTGTTGATCCAGTAATATCCCCACATCCTGATGATGTTCGTCGGCCAAGTTAAAGGCGACGGCGCCGATATTGTTTTCGTGGGCACCGTAGAGGTGAATATCGCCCAAATTAGCTAATTGAGTTTGCAGGTAAGCCAAGAGTTCCTGCTCCCGTTGAGCCGTCTCAGCCTTAGGTAGATTTTGTATAAATTCGATGGCTGCACCAAGCCCAATCACTTCGGCTATGGGCGGTGTTCCGGCCTCGAGTCTGTTGGGTAAGATATTAAATTCGGTGGTATCGAAACTGACGGCCTTGATCATCTCGCCGCCAGTCATCATAGGCTCGAGCTGATCGAGAATATCGAAACGGCCATAGAGCACACCTATCCCCGTTGGGCCATACATCTTGTGGCCGGAGAACGCATAAAAATCACAATCTATAGCCTGCACATCTATCTCCAGATGGGCGATAGCCTGAGCTCCGTCGACTAAGGTGATAGCACCGGCGGCCTTGGCTTTCGCGACTAAATGATTCACCGGGTTAAGTGTGCCCAGTGCGTTGGAGACATGGCACAGAGCGACGATGGCAGGCTTTTGTTTGAGTAGTGCTTCATAAGCCAGTTCATCGAGTCGGCAATCCTCAGTCAGCGGGATGGGCTTGATGATGGCACCGCTGCGTTTAGCGAGTTCTTGCCAGGGGACGATATTGGCATGATGGGCGGCCGTGTCTATTAAGATGATATCGCCAGTTTGTATCTGATCCATCAGGCCATGGGCGACCATATTTATCGATTCAGTGGTGCCGTGGGTGAAGATTATCTCTTCGCGGCGACTGGCCTTGATAAAGCCTTTTAGCTGATCGCGCACCGCCTCATATTGAGAGGTGGCTCTGGATGAGAGTTGGTGAGCTGCCCGGTGAACATTGGCGTTATCTTTATGATAATACTGAGTCATGGCATCTATGACACTCTTGGGTTTCTGGCTGGTCGCTGCCGTGTCCAGATAACACAGAGGGTATCCCTCTAAGGTCTGCTCTAGTGTAGGAAATTGAGCACGCAGCTGGGGAAAGTCCATTGTTCGGGTCCGGTAGTTCATCGGGTAAAAAGGCTCTTAGATCTTCGGAGATTTAGGCGACTAATGCAAGTGGCTTTTGAGGTGGATTATCTGCATGGCTTACTTGCTCATCTTGGTTGCATTTTTTAGCAATCTTTTCAGACCATCTTTTGCTAGAGTTTCGTTAGTTTGTCAAAGATGAAAGATACCTAGGGAGTGAAAATGCCATCGAAGCAGCATTGGGAAAAGGTCTACTCAAGCAAAGATGAAGCTGAGGTCAGTTGGTTTCAAGAACATGCCGAGCTCTCATTGAAATTAATCCAGAATTCGGATGCACACCAGAGTGCCTCAATCATAGATGTCGGAGGGGGAGCCTCTACACTCGTCGACGATCTTTTAGCTAACGGCTATCGCAATATTACGGTACTGGATCTTTCTGCGGCAGCGCTTGCCAAAGCTCAAAACAGGCTGGGCGAGCAGGCGTCGAATGTGACTTGGCTTGAGGCCAATGTGATTGAGGCCCAATACCCCCATCATGGCTATGATGTCTGGCATGATAGGGCTGTGTTTCACTTTCTCAATACTCTTGAGGAGCGCCAAGCATATGTAAAAGCCGTGCTGCATGCAGTAAAGCCCGGCGGTTTGGTTATCGTGGCCACGTTTGCCGAGGATGGTCCTACCATGTGCAGTGGCCTTCCCGTAAAGCGTTATAGCGCCGATGAACTCCATGCAGAATTTGGAGAACCTTTCTCTTTGCTCGGTCATGAGAAAGAGTCCCATCAAACCCCTGGTGGCAGCGAACAGCATTTCGTCTACTGCTTCTGTAGAAAGTTAGTCTAGTTTCTAGCGATTTGGCTCTTTATCTTAAGGACAAGGCAGTCGATAGATTTGCGCCAGTTCATCTAGCCTTATCATTAGCTCTGGAGATATACAGGTGTTGATGCTGTCGATATTCTCTTTGAGCTGTTTAAGATCGGTGGCACCTATGATGTTTGAGGCGACAAATTTGCGTGAGGTGACGAAGGCGAGTGACATCTGCGCCGGACTCAGCTTGAATTCACGTGCAAGCTCTACATAGGCCTTGGTGGCTTCGAGCGCTATTTGTGTCCCCGTGTAACGAGAGAAGCGCTTAAACAGGGTGAGTCTGGCGCCCTGGGGCCATTTATCGTCCAGGTATTTACCCGTCAGTGTGCCAAATGCCAAGGGAGAATAGGCTAGTAAGGGCACTTCTTCTCGATGGCTGATCTCTGCCATGCCGACCTCAAAACTGCGGTTGAGCAAGTTATAGGGGTTTTGTACGCTGATGACTCTAGGTAGATCGTGTTTCTCGGCGAGTTGTAGATACTTCATCAACCCCCAAGGGGTTTCATTGGAGACACCGATATAACGGATTTTTCCTGCCGTCACTAAAGAGGCTAAGGCTTCCAGCGTCTCTATGATAGGAGTCTGTTGCTCGTTGTCATCGACCTGTTGGTAGCATAGCTCACCGAAGAAGTTGGTATTTCTGTCTGGCCAGTGGATCTGATACAGATCTATGGTGTCGATCTTGAGTCGCTCCAGGCTGGTATCGACGGCTTGGTGAATATTACGCCAATCCAGAGCCATATCAGGACGTATGAAGTCACTCTTAGGCCCCGGAGCGGATACTTTAGTGGCGATGATTAGCTTGTCTCGGTGACCACTTTTTTTAAGATAGTTACCCAGGATTCTCTCGGTCTCTCCTTGAGTATCAGCCTTGGGAGGAACCGGATACATCTCGGCGGTGTCGATAAAGTTAATGCCTTCGCCTATGGCATAATCTAGCTGAGAGAAGGCTTCGGCTTGTGTGTTCTGCTCACCCCAGGTCATGGTACCTAAACAGAGTTCACTGACTTCAAGGTTGGAATGTGGGATACGACGATATTCCATAAAATCTCCACGATTACTTTAGCTTGTTATTTAGACTGGTTATTTGGGCGCATATTTTGGCTCAAGAGTGCGCTCACTATCATTCGAAGCTAACAAGCTTTCAGAGGAAAGACTAGGGAAATAAAGATCTTAGTTCCTAGGATCTAGAACCTAGGAACTTTTATAACTTTAACAACATCGGCATCTCGCAGGCATCGTGTCCCGTGGCGCCAAGATGAGAGTCCAGATGTTTGAATCCGATAGACTCATACAGTTTGACCGCTTCATTGAGATCCGCGGTGGTTTCCAGATAACAGGCGTGAAATCCCTGCTCGCGGGCAAAATCGAGCGCCAGATAAGCCAGGCGTTTAGCAAACCCTTTGCCTCTAAGCGCTTGGTTAAAGTACATCTTCTGTAGTTCACATACTCGCTCTTGGTCTGCCGAGGGTTGATCTAGTGTGTTGATGACTGCTGTATTTATGCTTAAAGGCGCAATTCCTCCTCCACCCAAGATTTCACCCTCTTTTTCTATGACCCAATAGCGGGCATCACTTGCTTGGTATTGCTCGCTAAGAATGTCTAAGGTGGGATCCGCTACGCTATAACCTTTATCTGAGGTGAGGCCATATTCAGCTGAGACCGTACGTATCACTTCGGCCATAGGGGCATTATCTTCTGGGGTCATCACCCTCAGTGTATATTCCTGTTGCAGCCGGGAGCGATGAATGGCCTTGTGATATAAGGTCATTGCAGTCTCAATTTGCTGGGTTTCAGAGGAAGATAACTGGGATAAAATTTCATTGAAGATGATGTTTTGCTGATGATCTAACTTTTGTAATAATTTTCGCCCTTGAGGAGTCAGGTGAGCCAGTAGGCTGCGGCTGTCTCTGGGGTTACTCTTGGTATGAGCAAATCGCTTCTCAACTAGATGACTGACGGCACGACTGGCGTTGGATTTATCAATATTTAGGATTTGTGCCAATTTTTTAATCGATATGGCGCCATGGCTGACTTCGATAAGCGCATGAGCCTGAACAGGAGATAGAGGAAGGTCGCCACAGGCAGAGTTAAGCATGCCGAGTTGTCGCACAATATGGCGAGATACGGTTCTGAGTGCAGAACCTTGTTGATTGCTTGGTTTATTATCTTCTGTCATACCCTGTTCCTGCAATTTATTTTGTCTGAATCGACATTGGTTATTTTGGTCAGAAATAACGTTTCTTCATCCAAAGCGGACTGCTGACATTGGATGAGTATGGTTGCGACTTACATCTAATTTATGGGTATATTAAGCAAATTGCAAGTAGGGAGTAATGGCTTTATGTATCTAAGCTCAGTTGTGATGAACATCTATCACTCAGTGAGCGAGACTCGGTGACTAAAATTTTGTGCGCGAAAATTATGTTTGTGAAGCTAAGTGACTAATATTTAATGCGACTTGATAGGGGACTAACCTAGTTGCTCATGGCGGAGAATGCAAGCAATTGCTAATGAAAGTCGCTTGCTTGCATTAAAATAGGATTGGAACTGGTATTAATCGAGATAAAGCTCAGGATTTAGCATGGGGGCCATGGCTAAAATTAATGCCTGAGTATAGACACTCTCTCTGGTGGCATGCCCTTGGGTCAATAGACCAATTGCCCCACCTTTTTGCTTGATGTTGTTAGTGTTGAATAGTTTATCCATCACATCTCCGAGCTCCTCACCGGCAACCAGTGACTTATAGATAGATTGAGAGATGGGGAGTTGTGCGCTACGCCCAACGGATAGTTGGCTCTGGGTGGCAATCACTGTGTAGGCAAAAGTGGCTGGCCCGTATTCGAAATTATCGACGCCGCCCTCCATTGCGATAAAGAGTTCGGCAACCGACTCGCCATCAGGTTGCTGCGCCGCCGTAGCGGAAAATTCTCGGCAATATTTAACACGGTTTATGGCGCCTTCGCGGGTTTCAACATCTGTCATGGGTTGGTCTGGTACGCCTGACGGGGCGTGCATACCAGTACACTCGATATCAATATCCGGAAACAGTTGGCAGATAGCGATTTTGGCCGCGTTTACTTTCACCGGATTTTTCGAGCCGACTAATACTCTAATCTTCTTTAATTTGGTTATCTGTTGCATTTTCTTATTCATTCCAATCAACCTGAGGTGATTATACTCCTATTTTATTACGGGCGGTGAGCCATGAGTTAGTTGATGGAAATGTATCTCGGCTTATCTAATTTGGCTTAGAAAAACTGATAGCAGATCCAGGTCACTTTCTGATTTTTATCGAACGTATAGTGGATCACGTTTAACTTTTGCATTGAGCCAGTGATAAAGCCTGTGATCTCACTCATGTTTCATGAAGTTTGTGCGGCCTTGCCTAACAGACCTGCTATTATTTGCGACCCATCTCACCTTGCTGCCTCCTCGAATAATTTTTCTAATATCACCAAGAGGTAATATATGTGCCTAAAGTGTTAATTTTAGGTTCGTTTTGGTTGCGGGTGTGAGGTCGAAATAAAGATTTAGCCCATGATAATTTAGACATAGCTCCCATTATGAACTTGTTCTGAAATTTGATGATAAAACCCCATTCCAGATCAATTTTTCAGGGCTTTACTTCTATACTCTGGCCTTGAAATTTATAGCTGCTTCCCTTTGAAAATGGTTTTAGGTGGAGTGGTTTCTGGAAACCAAAGGTGTAGAACACCTCAAAGGTAATGTTTATGCAGAAAGAAGCGACCGTCTCTCCAGTCAATGGAGCCGGAACCCAAGTAAACCCAGTCGTCAGTCAGGGCTGGACACGTAAAGATACGACTTGGATGTTGAGTCTGTTCGGTACAGCCGTTGGTGCTGGTATCCTTTTTCTCCCAATAAATGCAGGCATGGGCGGTTTCTGGCCGCTGGTGATGATGGCCTTGGTTATCGGTCCTATGACTTATCTAGCTCATCGCGGCTTGTCACGTTTTGTCTGCGCTTCTGAGAAGCCGGGCAGTGACATTACCGATGTGGTCGAAGAGTTTTTTGGTGTCGGTGCCGGTAAGGCGATCACCTTGCTCTATTTCTTCGCTATCTTCCCGATTGTATTGATCTATGGCGTGGGGATTACCAATACTGTAGACAGTTTCATCGTTAATCAACTGGGTATGGCATCGCCTCCACGTTGGATATTATCTGGCTTGCTTATCATTGCCATGATGTCTGTGATGGTATCCGGTGAGAAGTTAATGCTGAAGGTGACTCAGTTCCTGGTCTATCCTTTGGTGGCTATTTTAGTCTTTATGTCCCTGTACCTTATTCCAAGCTGGAAAATGGACGCCTTGACCCAAGTTCCGTCAGCGGGAGACTTCCTGGGGACCGTATGGTTAACGATTCCGGTATTGGTTTTTGCCTTTAACCACTCTCCTGCAATTTCTCAGTTCTCTGTGGCGCTCAAACGTGAACATGGTAAAGATGCATCGAAGAAAGCCGATGTGATACTGCGTAACACCAGTATGATGTTAGTTGGTTTCGTCATGTTGTTCGTGTTCTCTTGTGTTCTCTCTTTGAGTCCGGAACAACTTGCCGAGTCTAAGGCGCAAAACTTACCGATTCTTTCTTATCTGGCTAACATTCACTCAAGCGGCTTCGTCAGCTACTTCGGTCCTATCATCGCTGTGATTGCCATCGTTTCTTCATTCTTCGGTCACTATATGGGTGCGACAGAAGGCATGAAAGGCATCATTACTAAGCAGTTACGTAGCAGCAATAAGCAAGTTTCAGACAAGAAAGTAGATAAGTTTATCCTTGTGTTTATGTTCGTCACCATCTGGGGCGTGGCCATCATCAACCCAAGTATCTTAGGCATGATTGAGGCACTCGGTGGTCCAATCATCGCTGCGATTCTTTATCTGATGCCTATGTATGCTATCTATAAGGTACCGGCACTTAAGGCCTACCGCGGTCGTATCAGCAATATCTTTGTTGTTATTGCGGGTCTGCTGGCAATGACTGCCATTCTGTTCGGTATGTTGTCTTAAGTTCTCCGTTTTCATCTCTTTATAACGTTCGGTTATTCGGGTCAGTCTCAATTTTTGGGACTGACCCTCCTCATTTCAACTTCCACTCAGGAATAAGAGGTAAATTTATGTTTAGCGCATTTGATATTTTTAAGATAGGTGTGGGTCCATCGAGCTCGCATACCGTCGGGCCGATGAAGGCCGCCAAAGAGTTTGTCGATGAGCTGCGTCAGCGTGGCGAGCTAGAGTCTGTTACCCGCATGAGTGTTGATATTTACGGCTCACTCTCGTTAACCGGCAAGGGTCATCACACGGATATCGCTATTATGATGGGCTTAGGTGGCAATAGCCCCGAGAGCGTCGATATTGAGTCAATTCCTGCCGTCATCGGTGAGATTGAGCACAGCGGCAGTCTCTTGTTAGGTACAGAGGCCCACAGGGTCGATTTTTTGCAAGATGGCGTCACCTTCCATAAGCATGCATTGAAACTCCATGAAAATGGTATGTCGATTCATGCATGGGTTAAAGATAACTGTATCTTTAGTAAGACCTACTATTCAACCGGCGGTGGCTCTATCGTCGATGAAGAGCACTTCGGTTTAACGGCGGCCAATGATGTTTTAGTGCCTTATCCCTACGCTTACGCATCTGAATTACTCGAGCAATGTACCGAGTCTGGCATGAGTATCAGCACCTTGATGATGGAAAATGAGAAGGTGTTTAACAGTGAAGAGGCCATCTATGAAGGTTTCGGTGCCGTGTGGAATGTGATGAAAGCCGGCATAGAAAAAGGGCAGACAACCGAGGGAGTGCTCGATGGCCCTCTTAGAGTACCGAGACGAGCGGCAGCGCTTTATCGTCAGCTGATGACGAATGAGAGACTTTCTGCCGACCCTATGGTGGTCATCGACTGGGTCAATATGTTTGCCTTGGCAGTCAGTGAAGAGAATGCGGCTGGTGGGCGGGTGGTGACTTCTCCTACCAATGGTGCAGCAGGTATTATCCCTGCGGTTATGGCTTATTTTGATAAGTATATTCAGCCAATGGGCGAGCAAGAATATACCCGCTTCTATCTGGCAGCCGCCGCGGTAGGCTCACTCTATATACGCAACGCATCTATTTCGGGCGCCGAAGTGGGCTGTCAGGGAGAGGTCGGTGTGGCTTGTTCTATGGCCGCTGCAGGTTTGTCTGAGATCATGGGGGCTAGTCCCTCTCAGGTGTGCATTGCCGCGGAAATTGGCATGGAGCACAACTTAGGATTAACGTGCGATCCGGTTGCGGGCCAAGTGCAGGTGCCCTGTATCGAACGTAACGCTATTGCCGCAGTAAAGGCGATTAACTCGTCGCGTATGGCGATGCGTCGTAACAGCGAGCCTAGAGTCAGCTTAGATAAGGTGATAGCAACCATGTATGAGACAGGAAAAGACATGAACGTTAAGTATCGTGAAACTAGCCAAGGTGGTTTAGCCATTAAAGTAACGAGTATTTGTGCTTAAAGAAAGTTCCTAGGCTCTAGGTCCTAGGAACTAAAACCTAGGACCTCGCGCCTCATCGTTACTTTTCTTCGTACATTAGATAGTAACTCTGCTCCATCCCCAGGGCTTGATATGTTTGTTGCGCCTTGGTATTTTCCTGCTCTACGTAGAGTCTGAAACTTGCAGCGCCACCATTCTCTGCAGCTAGGGTCTTCACCTGCTGGTATAGCTTGCCATAGATACCCTGGCGGCGATTCTCCGGACGGATATAGACACTTTGGATCCAGTAGTAATTTAGCGCGCGCCAATCGCTCCATTCGAATGTCACCATCAGAGAACCCACTATCTCGCCATCGGCTTCGGCGACCAGATAGAAGCCTTTTTCTGGCTCCGAGAGTAAGGCGTTTACCCCCTTTGTCAGTAGGACTTCATCCAGTGACAGATTTTCAGTTTCCAATGCCATCGCTTGGTTGAATCGAACCAGTGCTGGCAGATCGGATTGTTGGCCCTTTCTTAATTGAACATTTGTTTGCATATTTAATTCCACACTCGACTGCACATTTGATTTCACGGAAGTAGGCTCCATTTTTGTAGACACTCTAGCATGTCGCCGAGTTTAATTTGGCGAGTAATGTATGATTTTTTATTCGACTAAAGTCTAGGTCTGCTAGACTTTTATTATTGGCTCAAGAGAAGTCGGCTCAAGAGAAAGAGGCGCCTATGGCATCAGTCCACCATAAATATCGCGTTCATCGCTTAGCGGTTAAGTCTTGTTCCCATTGTTATGTGAGAGTCAGAAGCAGAGGTGAGGACTTACACTCATTGTTTAGGCGAACGGCGGCTAACCAAGATAGATTCATTGCGGAAGAAGGGACTGATATTCACAGTGCTGATGTTAAACTGGCTAGGCTTAAGTCGACAAATCTCGAGAAACACAAGCTGATTCACTTCGTACTTACCCTAATTACTTTCGGTGCCTGGGGGCTGGTCTGGTGGTGGTTAATCTTAAAATCTGAAGGGAAAACGGATCAACTTTTTCGTGGGTTTGATGATGCTTATTGGAGTTATCTCATAGAACGGGAGCAGCCTCCTGCATCACTTCATAAAATGAAAGTCGCTCAAGAGGCTGAGACTGGACATTTCGATGCCTGATTTAGATGGCTTAATCCAGGTAGTTTAATCAAAATCAGTTAGTGACACATAACCCAAAACCGCCATATGGCGGTTTTATTGTTTTACGGGATTCTTTTAATACAGAGAGAGTCAGTTCAACTGGCTTCAGAGCTTACTCAATACAAATTGAGTTTTTCCATTGGCGTCTTTCAATACCAGCTGACTTTTGACTATTTGACCCGAAGTGACCTTGGGCATAGCAGTCATGACTCTTTGCTCCTGATCCATCAATGCATCGACACAGGCTTTCATCGTGCTCCCCGCCGGAGAAAGTGTGATCGATGACCCTTGCAGTGAATATTCACCAAAGAAGCTGTTACAACTGTTATTACCACTCAGTTTGCCTTCTGGGCTAAAGATGAGTTGAGCCGGACTGTAATCGATGACAGGATTACCTGCGATTACCTCTATATGCCAGGTTCCAGATAGTTCTATTTCCAGAGACTCAGGCTCTGCAGTGCTTTGGCATGCGGATAATGCGAAGAATGTGGTGGCGATCAAAAAAGATTTTACAGACATGACTGGGATCCCAATAAATTTATGCTTATATTGTGGCAAGTTTAGAACAAGATAAACAGCGAAAAACTCGATATGAGGGCTTAAAGTGTAATGAAAGCTTTAAAACGATTACATTGGATAGGCTTGCTGATGCTTCTTAGCGGCATTGGTGCTTATCTTTTCACAGATATGACACTTGAAATATCCGGCATGGTTATACCATTCCGAGTAAGTATCTGATCGTTCAGCGGGAGTTCAAAGCACTGTAGGCAAGGCGAATGTTTGAAGCTAATAGTTATTCTATATCGAGAACATGTAACGCAGCATAAAGGGCTTTGAAACCCGCACTGCGTGAGGCTCTCAGTGTTTCCACTTCTGTGTTGCATTGACTTAAAAGGGAATAACCATTTCCTCATCAATGCGCCTTGAATTGAAAAAACTGAGAGTCTCTGAACTGACCAGATACTTATATGGAATGGTATTAGTGTCCAGCTTGATTGGATTGGGAGCGGTAATGATGTCACCCTTTCCCATTGTGATGTTTATACAATGGGCAAGAGCACAGGAGGAAAAGCAAGACTAGTGGCATGGGGGTAATAATCAGACTAGTGCTATTTTGTTGTTTTTTGCTGTTCGAGTCGGTTCAGCTTTAGACTCTTTATAGCTTGCTGTTGCATAGGATCAAGGCTGATTTGAGTGTCTGGAGTGAAGAAACTTTGCCCTGTGACTAAGTTTAAATTTTGACCTTCTTTGGCGAACTGTTTCTTCAGTCTTAATACCAGTGAGTCCAGGTTTGATTCATTGTCGATGAAGCAAAGAATAATAAATTGGTTATGGCTTATTCTTGCCGATACATCCGCCTCTCTTAAGCTGCTATGGATGATCCTTGCGAGTATACGCACCCTTTGCTCATCCGACTCTGTTGGTACTTCTGTCGATTCATCGAAAAGAGCTTCGACTAAGATTATCCCTGCATGAGAGCCAAAACGTCGACTCAGACTCAATTGTCTTGGTGCCATCAGGTTAAAACCATACTGATTAAGCATGCAGGTCTGTTCGTCTTGTACCGATAGCATCTGTACTTTCATCATCAAGAATAGATGTTTAAGTTCCGCCTGAATTAAAGATTTAGTGGTTTCTATCAGGGGGGCGAGATGTTCTTGAAATCTATTCTGATCAGGATCACAGATCAATATACAGCCAAAGAGCTCACCATCTGGCCAGTAAATTAATTGACATATCACATGTTGAAACTGAGACAGGCCAGAAGAAAATGCATCTCCTTTTACATGAGATTGACCATAACCACTCTGAGATTCAACCAGCTTTAATAATCCAGCATCGAAAAAAACAGTCCCGCCACTAAGCTTGTAATCTTGGCTCTGCTGAGTGCAAACAACTTGAAAGCTATTATCGGCTAATTGCAATATCAGGCTAGCTTGTGAACGATAGAAACTGGTCAAGAGGTCCATTTGCTGCTGCCATCTTGGTAAGCTGATCGCTGGATGATCTTGTTCTCTTAGCCAGAGTCGGTGATGATTTCTTTGGGCTAGCATGAGACTTCTCTCTTCGTTATTTTTATCGGTACTAAATCACTTTTATCGCATTATTAAATGAGTAACGCTCAGTATTTAGATAGGTTTTTTCTTAGGCAGGTTAGCATACTTAACTTCTAAGGTTAATAAAGTGTGATCACCTGTGTTTTGTGCAGAACAGAGTATTCAACCATGACAAAATGAGTATGGGCTTACATCAGGAAATAGGCTTGAGAAGGAAACCGCCAAGCCTATGTGTAGAGTGTAATTTTCAGATCACTGCGGAGGTTTTTTGTTTGGCTTCTTGAGCTGCTAACTTAAGCTGCTCAGATTTAAGTCCTTTTTTTGATTTTTCAAGCATGGGGGCGAGCTTAAGTGCCGAATCTGGAGTGAAATAATTATAACTTGAATCGATTTTAAGTTGATCGTTTTGTTGAAAAATCAGCTTGTCGACTCGCTTACCTATATGGAGAATATCTCTCTCTGAATCGACAAATACCAGCACAACAAACTGATGGTCACTGTAGTGGGCCGCAATATCGGCCGTTCTTATTGTATCCTGAATGATACTGCCTAATAATCTATGATGCTTTTCTTCTAAATGCTCTATGGTGTGAGCCGAGTAAAGTTCGAAGAAGATGATGCCAGCATGGGCGCCGAAACGTCGCCCTAAACTAAGCTGTCTCGGTGCCATCATGATAAAACCATATTGGTTCAACATGCCGGTCTCTCTATCACGCATGGATAAAGATTCTATTCGTTGAGTTTGGCAGTAAAGAGTCAGCTCTTGTTGAAGCAATACCTGGAAAGGTTCCAACATAAATGAGTTCGATGCCGAAGTGGATGCTTCGGCATTCAAGACACAGATACAGCCGAAATGTGTGCCATCTGGCCAGAGAATTGGGCGAGTTAATAAGGTTTGGGCCTGATCGAACTCTTCATGTAGATCGATGTGGTCATGATTGGTTAAATCGATATTTAAACCATCGGGTAGCGATCGCACTAGGCGCTGGAAAACTTTATGATCTCTATCGAAGCTAGTGCCGGTAGTAAACTGTCTGGACTGGCTAATAGAGCTAACTATGACTTCAAAGCTGGTCCCGGTTTCTTGGATGATAAATACCACATCGGCTTCATAATAACGTTTCATCAATTCGCACTGGTGCATCCAGCGAACTAAGTTTAGCTGGGTATTATCACTTTCAAGTAAACTAATACTGGTATCGACATTTTCGGGGAGCATGGGAACCTAGACAAAGTCATCATGTTATTTTGTTAATTGTGGTAGCCAGAACGTCATTATGCAAATGGATGACGTGTTTGGGCATTTCCCGAGAGCGGATAATTAACCTAACACCTTAGGGCTTTAGTATATAATCAGGGCTAACTTGTTTATTCATCATTAAAAGGTCAATACCTGCACCATGAACATCAGACTAGCCCGTATGGGTGATCTCAAGCAGTTGGTAGAGCTCGAACGAATCCATCTTAATGACGAGCTCAGTGACGGGGCACAAGCTCATGCATTAGATGGGCAAGCTTTTGGGGAAGCCGAGTTGAGACAGCTGATTGACTCCCATTGGATCTGCGTTGCTGAGCGAAAACTCGACCGTCTCGATGGGCAAAATGGTGAGATTGTGGGTTATGTCATTGCTGGGGCCTGGTCGTTTTTTGAATCTTGGCCTGTGTACCGACATATTCTTAAGAGGTTAAAGGAGTTTAGTCTTGGCGGGGTTAAGTTAACCAAGAGCAATTCATGTCAATATGGTCCCATCTGGATTAAGAAGGAATATCGTGGCCAAGGTATTTTTGAGACTCTGGTCAGTGAGATAAAAACGCATGCTCAAGCTCAATTCCCCTTTATGCTTACCTTTATCGCCGAAGATAATATGGCTTCATTTTCGGCACACACTAATAAAGCATCGATGCAGGTGTTGGATTTCTTTACCTTCGATGACAGAGATTATTATCTGTTAGCCCTATCTACTTGAGCAAATAAACAAAACTCAATAAGCTTGAATGAACCTCCACAGGTAATGTCATTATGAATTCCGCACCAGATAAACAAGTATTACAACAAGTTCAAAGTTTACTCGCGCCCTATGCCAAAGAGTCGCTGTCGGCTTTCGATAATATGAAGTTAGTCATTGCTATTCTTTCGGCGCATAGGCTGCAGAATCTAAATGACTCAGCCAATCCTGAGCCTAGCATCGCCTATGAAGTGACGCTGCGAAGTGGGGCTTACTCAGACATTGAAGATAAGCACACAGAAATTGACGATGACAACAGCAAGAGCTGTGAGCAATTTTACTGTGTGAAATGGCAAGGCATTTGGATACATTGCGGTCTCACTAATGATTACAGCGCGTCGATTCAGTTGCTAACTCATGCTGACAAGGTGCTGCACATTAAGGAGCATGATACATCTGATGACAAAAATGAACATGCCATTGGTAAAGGGACACTCGATATTATGCATATAGAGACGTCCTCATTGAGGCAAGTGAATGTGCCGGTATTATCGCTACAACAAGTTGAATTCATGTGTATGGAGTATGCACATTTTGATCATTGCTAGCTTTAACCGCAGATTTCTAGACTCTAGTCACTCTTGATTCTTACCGATTAAATGCAGTGGAGCCTGGCTACTGAGATAAGCTTGATCCACCTGGTCTAACTTATTAAAACGTATCATCTCACGAAGGCCATCTATGTAAGCCTGACCTCGTTCTGAGTACTTATCTAATGTGCCGGCGAGCTTAGGTCCTGTAATTGCCTGTTCATTCGCTCTTAACTCGGCGCGGAGATGGCGTAGTTTCAGGTAGGCATTATTGGTATTGAGGTTAAACATGTAGCCTTCCACCGATGCTAACGGGCTATCGAATCTCGCCAATCCATAGTTACCTAACTCTTTACGCTGTTGCTTGGGGATCATGCCGTCGCCGCTAAAATCCCATTGACCGAAGAATGCATTGCCCTCTAAGGTGAATCTTGAGGTGGCCCAGCCACTCTCTTCTGCTGCTTGGGCTAGCACCAACGAAGGCGGTAATATATCGACCCGATTCAATAAACTGATGCGCAGCTCTTCGGTAAGCGGAAGCTTAGTATCGGTTATGGCTCGGTATTTTAGCGCTATGCGCTTTAGCTCCGGGGCATCAAGCCCGGCAGCTTCGATTATCTGACGCTCTAGTAATATCTTCTCGTTAGACACTAGAATCAGCGGAGCCATCAGTCGGAAAAAGACCATCTTCTTCTGTTGAACTGGGATTTCGTTAGATGTCTTATGCCAGTTATCGCTGACGCCTTCGAAGGTGAGACGCGGTACTTCGCGGTTACCTGCGAGCCAGCTTTGGCTGTTATAATCCAATGAATCAAATAGGGCGATAAGATCGTCTAGTGAGTCCAGTACTACATCTTTAGCCGCACCTGTGGGGATGTTGTCGCTCAGTTGTGGATGATTGCTTTTCCCTTGCGCCGCGTCCGCTGGCGCAGCTTGCTTAATGCTTTCATCTGTTGCATCTAGCGTTAGCTTATCTGTATTTTTCAGGTCGGCGGAGCCGCTAGTGAAGTTATCGGTTCCCCAATAGAGTGAAGTCCCTATTAAAAGGGCAAGGAGTACCAATTTTCCTATGTTAGTTCCCATCGTCTCTCCAACCTTAGTCTCTTCAAAAATAGTGTTAGCAATAAATGCATCGGCGAATATGAGGGTTAGTCTACTGAGATCTAGCTTAACTGCAGCTTAATTTAGCACTAATATTATAGTAAAAAATGAAAATGGTTATGAGTTGAGCTAGTGAGAAGACATAAAAAAACCGCCACTCGGCGGTTTTAGGGTTTAACAGTCGTTAGACGGGTTAAACAAATTTATAGCTTAGCACCCTCTTTCAGTGCCTCGGCTTTATCGGTACGTTCCCAAGGGAACTCATTACGGCCGAAGTGACCGTATGCCGCAGTAGCTTGATAGATTGGGCGAGCCAAGTCTAGCATCTCGGTCAGGCCATATGGACGTAGGTCGAAGTGCTCACGTACCAAGGCTATCAAGAGCTCTTCAGATATCTTGCTGGTGCCGAAAGTTTCAATGCTGATAGAGGTTGGCTCGGCAACACCTATGGCGTAGGAAACCTGCAGCTCACAGCGATCGGCAAGACCCGCTGCAACTATGTTTTTAGCCACATAACGTGCCGCGTATGCCGCACTGCGATCGACTTTGGACGGATCTTTACCCGAGAATGCACCGCCACCATGGCGAGCCATGCCGCCGTATGTGTCTACGATGATCTTACGACCCGTCAGACCACAATCACCTACTGGGCCACCGATAACAAAACGGCCTGTTGGGTTGATGAAGTATTTAGTGTTTTTAGATAACCACTTCGCCGGTAATATTGGCTTGATGATGGTTTCCATTACACCTTCAATCAGGTCTGACTGGTTTACGCTGTCACAGTGTTGCGTCGAGAGTACGACTGCGTCGATACCTGCGATGCTGCCATCGTCATTATAAGCAAACGTTACCTGACTCTTCGCATCTGGACGCAACCAAGGCAGGGTCTTGTCTTTACGAACTTCAGATTGACGCTTCACCAGTGCGTGTGCATAAGTGATAGGCGCAGGCATGAGTACGTCGGTTTCGTTGTTGGCATAGCCAAACATTAGACCTTGGTCACCGGCACCTTGCTCTTTAGGATCTTCACGGTCAACACCTTGGTTGATGTCTGGAGACTGTTTACCAATGACATTTAATATCGCGCAAGAATCAGCATCGAAGCCCATATCAGAATGTGTGTAACCAATTTCACGTACAGTCTTACGGGTGATCTCTTCGATATCGACCCAAGCAGAAGTCGTGACTTCACCACCGACCATGACCATACCGGTCTTTACATAAGTTTCGCAGGCAACTCTAGCCTTAGGATCTTGCTCCAGGATTGCGTCCAATACCGCATCAGAAATCTGATCGGCGATTTTATCGGGATGCCCCTCTGAGACTGACTCGGAGGTAAACAGGTGCTGTGCCATGGTGATAAATCTCATTTTTAAAACAATTTGAATGTGTAGAAGTATCTACATCTAGACGTCTATATTAATTCAAAACGAGTCGGCGATCACCCCCGTTCACTAATTATTCGCAGATATTGTGACATTGAATATGTGAAAGCAATTTGTTTGTAACTTATAAACCCTTAGTTATCAGCCTTATATATTCACAAGTGTCGATGAATTTATTTCCGTTTTAAATGAGGTAAAGGCGGCGTTTAGCGATCCTGGTGTTTCGCCGATGGCGGTTCGTCCTTACGACTTACAGGAAAAATCATGGTTTGGTGAATTATCGTTTGCGTCCGCCTGTTATGTGGGCGAAAATATGGCTCCAAATTTTGCAGTAGAACATCGACTCTTAATTTAAGTGCTAATTGATATGGCGCTCGATTATCTAGACCTCAAAACCAAGCAGGAGACAGCATGTCATCTCGTAAAGAACTCGCAAACGCTATCCGCGCATTAAGTATGGATGCCGTTCAAAAAGCCAATTCTGGTCACCCAGGTGCACCAATGGGAATGGCGGATATCGCTGAAGTGCTTTGGAATGACTTCCTTAAGCACAACCCTAATAACCCAGAGTGGGTTGATCGTGACCGTTTCGTTTTATCAAACGGCCATGGTTCTATGCTTATATACTCTTTGCTTCATCTGACAGGCTATGCACTGCCTATCGAAGAGCTTAAACAGTTCCGTCAGTTGCATTCTAAGACTCCTGGTCACCCAGAATATGGTTACACCCCTGGTGTTGAAACAACCACAGGTCCATTGGGCGCTGGTATCAGTAACGCCGTAGGTATGGCTATTGCTGAGAAGACCTTAGCGGCTCAGTTCAACCAACCTGGCCACGACATAGTCGATCACTTCACCTATTGTTTCTTGGGTGACGGTTGTCTGATGGAAGGCATCTCACACGAAGCCTGTTCTTTAGCGGGAACTTTAGGCCTTGGCAAGCTGATCATGTTTTGGGATGACAACGGCATCTCTATCGATGGTCACGTCGAAGGTTGGTTTACCGATGATACGCCAAAGCGTTTCGATGCTTACGGTTGGCATGTGATTGCTGGTGTTGATGGTCATGATAGCGATGCTATTCGCGCCGCCATCGCAGAAGCTAAGTCGGTTACCGACAAGCCGACCATGATCTGTTGCAAAACAGTTATCGGTTTCGGTTCTCCTAACAAGTCTGGTACGCATAACTGCCACGGCGCACCTCTGGGTGATGCTGAGATCGCAGCGACGCGTGAATTCCTCGGTTGGGAACACGGTCCTTTCGAAATCCCTGAAAATGTATACGCAGGTTGGGATGCTAAAGATGCTGGCGCGACTAACGAAGCCAGCTGGAATGACAAGTTTGCTGCCTATGAAACTGCATTCCCTGAACTTGCTGCAGAATATAAGCGCCGCGTGATCACGGGTGACTTACCAGCAGATTTTGAAGAGAAAGCGCAAGCCTTCATTCAAGAGTGTCAAGACAAGGCAGAAGGCATTGCCAGCCGTAAGGCATCACAAAATGCTATCGGCACATTCGCTGCAATGTTACCTGAAATGTTAGGCGGCTCTGCCGACCTTGCAGGTTCTAACCTGACTCTTTGGTCTGGTTCTAAAGGTATTCAAGACGATCCGGCCGGTAACTACATCTACTACGGTGTACGTGAATTCGGTATGAGCGGTATCATGAATGGTGCATCACTTCACGGTGGTTTCATCAACTATGGTGCAACGTTCATGATGTTTATGGAGTACGCACGTAACGCGGTACGTATGTCTGCGCTTATGGGTATCCAAAACGTCTGGGTTTATACTCACGATTCTATCGGTCAAGGTGAAGATGGTCCGACTCACCAGCCAGTAGAGCAACTTGCTAACTTGCGTATGACTCCAAACATGACAGTTTGGCGTCCATGTGATGCGGCAGAAACTGCGGTTTCGTGGAAGTCTGCTATTCAGCGTCGTGATGCTCCAACGTCACTAATCTTCAGTCGTCAGGGCCTTAAGGCTCAAGCTCGTACTGCAGAGCAGTTAGCTAACGTCGCTAAAGGTGGTTACACCTTAATCGATTGTGCTGGCACACCTGACTTGATCTTGATTGCTACCGGTTCTGAAGTTCAACTGGCTGTCGATTCTGCCGCTGCACTGACTGAGCAAGGTAACAAGGTCCGTGTGGTTTCTATGCCTTCTACTAACGAGTTCGATAAGCAAGATGCGGCTTACAGAGAGTCTGTACTGCCAAAGTCTGTGACTAAGCGTGTTGCTATCGAAGCGGCTCACGTTGATTTCTGGCACAAGTATGTCGGATTCGGCGGCGCTGTTGTGGGCATGAGCACCTTCGGTGAGTCGGCTCCGGGTGCAGACTTGTTGAAGCATTTTGGCTTCACCGTTGAAAATGTTGTCGCTACTGCAAACGAGCTAGGTTAATAGATCTGCTTTGCATTTCTATTGCAGCCACTTTGTGGCGTTAGCTAGTTTGTGATTAAATTAACGGCTTACTTCATATGGCATATTTTGCCGTAAATATTGAGGTAAGCCGTTATTGCATCAAAACAGTGCTTGATGTAAGAATTGCCAGTCTAATGGATTGGCCATTTATCATGTTTCATTCGTTCGAGGAGTGAGCCATGATAAGTGATTTTTTGTTGGTGACATACTTGATGGCATACTTGAAGAGAATGGTTATCAAGTATTATCAAGATTCTTAGCTTCTTTATAGGATGACAATCGCGAAATGATCAGAGTTGCAATCAATGGTTATGGCCGCATCGGCCGTTCAATTCTCCGTGCCGTTTATGAGTCAGGTAAGCGTGATCAGATCCAGATCGTCGCTATCAATGAACTGGCTAAACCCGAAGCAATTCTTCATCTCACTAAGTACGACACGACTCATGGACGTTTTCAGTCTCCAGCAGAACTGAGTGCGGATGAAAATTACCTGCATGTCGGTGATGATTTCATCAAGTTACTGCATCAAAGAGATGCCAGCAAACTGCCGTGGGCGGAGCTGGATATCGATATCGTCTATGAGGCGACTGGCGTGTTATCCGATAGAACCAGCTGTGAGGCTCACATTCATGCGGGGGCCAAGCAAGTACTCATTAGCCATCCTTCATCGAGTGATGTAGATGCGACTATCGTCTATGGGGTGAATCATGAACTGTTACGGGCTGAGCATACCGTGGTCTCTAATGCATCCTGTACCACAAACTGTATCGTGCCTGTCATCGAAGTGTTAGATAAACACTTTAGTGTGAAAAGCGGCGCAATCACCACCATACACTCGGCGATGAACGATCAACAGGTGATCGATGCCTATCATGACGATCTGCGCCGTACACGAGCCGCGGGTCAATCGATCATTCCAGTGGATACTAAGTTGGCTCGAGGCATAGAGCGAATACTCCCGCAAATGAAAGACAAGTTTGAAGCTATCTCGGTGCGAGTTCCTACGATAAATGTCACCGCCATAGATGTGTCGGTAACTTTAGCCTCAAGAGTCGATATAGATCTTGTAAATCAGGTGCTTCGTGACTCGGCTAAGGGACTCTATAAAGGTATTTTAGGCTATACTAATGAGCCTCTGGTGTCCTGTGACTTCAACCACGATCCAAGATCCAGCATAGTCGATGGCACTCAGACCCGAGTGAGCGCCGGTCATCTGGTTAAGTTGCTGCTTTGGTGCGATAACGAGTGGGGCTTTGCCAACCGTATGTTAGATACCAGCTTAGAGATGATCAAGGCGAGAAGAAGCGCTTAGAAGGTCCTAGTTCCTAGGTCCTAGGACCTTATCCAATATTTATCTGATGGCCCGGTGTTTTGTCCCAGCGGTCAGAGTGAACCGAATTGATTTACCCGTTTTTAACTTTAATTTTAACTTTAACTTTTAAGGAAACATAAATGACAATTATTAATATGTCAGCATTGGATCTACAAGGTAAGCGTGTGCTTATTCGTGAAGATCTTAACGTACCTGTGAGTGATGGCGTTGTCACCAGTGATGCGCGTCTTAGGGCTGCATTACCGACGATTAAGCTTGCGCTGGAAAAAGGTGCTGCCGTGATGGTTATGTCACATCTTGGACGTCCTACAGAAGGCGAATTCAACGCTGAATTCTCCCTCAAACCTGTAGTCGATTACCTGACTAAGGCATTAGATTGTCCTGTGCGTTTGGCTAATGATTATCTCGATGGTGTCGAGGCAAACGTTGGCGAAGTGGTTGTATTTGAAAACGTACGCTTCAATGTCGGTGAGAAGAAAAATGATGAAGCCTTAGCGAAGAAGCTTGCGGCTCTTTGTGATGTCTATGTGATGGATGCCTTTGGCACAGCACACAGAGCTCAGGCTTCGACTCATGGTGTGGGTATGCATGCGCCAATAGCTTGCGCCGGTCCACTGCTTGCCAATGAACTTGCGGCTTTAGGTAAAGCACTGGACAATCCTGCTCGTCCTTTCGTGGCGATTGTAGGTGGTTCTAAAGTCTCGACTAAGCTCACGGTATTAGAGAGTCTATCTGGCATAGTCGATCAGCTCGTGGTCGGTGGCGGTATCGCCAATACCTTTATCGCCGCTGCTGGTCATGAAGTGGGTAAGTCTCTGTATGAGGCCAATCTTATCGACGAGGCTAAGCGTCTGGTTGCTAATGCTCAGAGTCGAGGCGGTGATATTCCAGTACCGACCGATGTTGTGGTAGCTAGCGAATTTAGCCCGACTGCAAGCGCGACGCTTAAAGACGTGAGTGAAGTGACCAAGGACGATATGATTTTCGATATTGGTCCCGACAGTGCAGAAGCCCTGGCAAAAATTATTCAAGGCGCCGGCACCATCGTTTGGAACGGCCCTGTAGGCGTGTTCGAGTTCGATCAATTCGGTGAAGGTACTAAGCGTATCGCCCTGGCGATTGCCGAGTCTAAGGCGTTCTCTATCGCCGGTGGCGGTGATACGTTAGCGGCAGTGGATAAATATGACATTGCCGACAAGATTTCATATATCTCTACCGGTGGCGGTGCTTTCCTCGAGTTTCTCGAAGGAAAAGAACTTCCGGCCGTAGCTATGTTAGAATCTCGCGGAAAATAACAAACATAAACTGATTTAGAGTTAAATAGCGCTGTTAAAATTATAAATAACCTCTAAATCAGCGATAAAAAGAAACCGTGCTTTGGTTACGTTCGATGTTGAGACTTAGGTCTGAGTATTGTGTTTGACCAAGGCATATAAAAATCAATCCAAGCGATAGTGACCTCGGTGACGCTACAATTTAAGTGCAAAAACTTAAGTCTAGTATCACCCTATTATTGGAGTAAAAAATGGCTTTAATTTCCCTACGACAAATGCTTGATCATGCTGCAGAACATGATTATGGCGTACCCGCTTTTAACGTAAACAACCTCGAGCAGATGCGTGCCATCATGCAAGCTGCCGAAGCGACAGACAGTCCTGTGATTGTTCAGGCATCGGCTGGCGCACGTAAGTATGCTCGTCCTCAGTTTCTTAAGTATCTGATGGCTGCCGCTCTCGAGCAGTATCCTGACATCCCTGTGTGTATTCACCAAGATCACGGTACAGATCCAGATATCTGTCAGCGTTCTATTCAGCTTGGCATGTCATCTGTGATGATGGATGGCTCTTTGATGGCCGATGGTAAGACACCAGCATCATACGAGTACAACGTAGATGTAACGCGTAAGACTGTCGCTTTTGCTCATGCCTGTGGTGTGTCTGTAGAAGGGGAAATTGGTTGTCTGGGTAGCTTGGAGACAGGTGAAGCCGGTGAAGAAGATGGTATCGGTGCTGTGGGTATATTGACCATGGATCAGATGCTAACCACACCGGAAGAGGCGGCGCGTTTCGTATCTGACACTCACGTCGATGCCTTAGCTATCGCCATCGGTACTAGCCATGGTGCGTATAAGTTTAGCCGCAAGCCTACCGGTGAAGTACTACGTATCGATCGCATCAAGGAAATTCATGCACGTATCCCTAACACTCACTTAGTGATGCACGGTTCTTCATCTGTGCCTCAGGAGTGGCTGAAGATCATCAATGAGTACGGCGGAGAGATCCCTGAGACTTATGGTGTGCCACTAGAAGAGATCGTCGAAGGCATTAAGCACGGCGTGCGTAAGGTCAATATCGATACCGATCTTCGCTTAGCATCAACCGGTGCTGTACGTAAATTCCTGGCCGAGAATCCAAGCGAATTTGATCCACGTAAATTCCTTAAGGCATCTATGGAAGCCATGGCTGATATCTGTACCACGCGTTATGAAGCATTTGGCGCCGCGGGCATGGGCTCTAAGATCAAGCCTAAGTCGCTGCAAGCCATGTATAAGGCGTACCAATCTGGTGAGTTAGATCCACAGATTAAGTAAAGCTAAATAGAATATTTTAAAATGCCCGCGACTCGCGGGCATTTTTGTATCTGGCCTTTGACATAAACATAAATAAGATAAAAATACTGGGGATTGAACGGATTGGAGTCTCTTTGTCTAAATGCATTAATCTGTATCACAGATTTTCAATTCTGTTTTGTGAGTGTTAATATTGCGCCGATTTTAAGGGATATGATCTTTCGGAGTAGAATTAAAATGAAAAAAATGCTGATAGCGTCTGCTATTTTAATGGCGGCGCCTTTCGCTGCGCAAGCTGGTGCTGACTTTGTCGAAGGCGATAAGACCTTTGGCGGCGACGCTGAGCTAGGTGCGACCTTGACCACAGGTAATACGGAAACGACATCGATAAAAGGCCGTTTAGATATGAAGCACGAGTTTGGTAACTGGGAAAATCAGTACTTGCTCGAAGCGCTATATAAGGAAGATACGGGTGAAGTAACGGGTAAGCGTTATTATGGTTTGATCCAGGGCGATTACCAGTTAACCGATACTAGCTATATATTTATCAACGCAAACCATGAGATCGATCCTTTCACTGGTTTTGACTCTACCTCGACGGTTTCTTCTGGTTACGGTCATAAGTTTATCGATGATGGTAAGACTTTGTTTAATGTTGAAGTCGGTCCAGGTTATAAGTATAAACGCCTAGACACTGAGAGTGCTGCACTTGTGGGTTATGACACCGAAGACAGTTGGGTTGCCCATGGGGTGATGAACTTTGAAACTGAGATCACCGAGAGTTCTAAGTTCAAGCAGATGTTTGTTGCCGATTTTGGTGAGACATTTGAAGGTCGCTCTGAAACGTCGGTCACAGCAAATATTATTGGCGCTTTAGCCATGAAATTTGCCGTTATTGTGCGTTATAACGATTCGCCTCTCGATGATAAAGAGAGTACAGATACTGAAACGAATATGACCTTACTTTACGCATTCTAAGCGTATTTGAAAATAATAAGCGTCATCATGGCGCTTGTTAACTTACCTCCCATCTACCCCTGCCGCGTTAACTAGTCATTTACACTTGAGTTAACTTGTATCGACACTTGTTCACTAGTATCAACTGCTTGTGTGCTCTTAGTCACGATTCCTTTCATCGGTTCTAGATAGGTTATTGCGATCGCTGACTAGAGTGATAGGAATAGATACAATGTTTGTCCGTAAGATAAATTAGGCCGCTAACTATGCAAATTGGTTGCTGCTGGTTTGATATAAAGCGAACCACACTATCAAATCAGCAAAATGAGACCAGCTGGAAAATGCCCTTGGTGGAGTTTGTTGTACTCGAACACTTAGTCCGCTTCAGGGAGCAGGTGTTATCAAAAGAGCAGTTGCTGCAACTATTACCAGAAGAGCATAGAACACCGGCTAAATTACAGGAAGCGATCGATAGGCTCAGGTTTTTTCTTGGCAAGCAATCTGCTCAGTTGTTAGAGACCATAGATGATCAAGGTTTCATCCTGCATACTAGAATGAAACCTGCTACAAATCATACTCTCTCGGGCCCCTTAGCGGGCATGACTAAGCAGAAGTATGGGCTCTTAATCGCACAGATTCTGCTATTGATTATCTTCATCCATTCAATTTTCGAACCTGCAGAATCAATTAAACCATTGAATAAGCGTGAAATATTCACCTCGTCAGGTATCGTATCTTATTACCCTGTGTCTAATGAAGGGGAACCCCTTGCCGATATGGAGGACCTCTCTAGTTTTTTTATACAGCAGCTTGAGCGCTGCGACACTGTGCTCTGGGATGATGTTTTTGTTTCATTTAATCATAATCTGAGAGTGACCAGTATCGTGTTAAAGCGGGAAAGTGCTGAGGGGATAGAGGTGAAAAACGTTAAAGGTATTTCAACTGCTGCTAGTAAGGATTATATCGATCAGGCATGGTTAAAAAGGACTGGTATCTGTGGTTGATTTTACTCAGAGAAATAAAAATGGGCTGCAGGTATGGCCAATATTGTTCTGTTTACTCACCGTTGTAATATTAATTTTTGGTGTGCACTATTATCATTTAAGTGAAGATGGGATCGATCTGGTTTGTAAAGGACACTCATATGGGCAAGATGCCTCAGATGATTTGGAGTTATTGTTAACGGTTGAAACTAACGCTAAACAGGTCATCTTAAATTATCAGTTTTCCCGTGAAGAAAACCCCTTAGGTCAAATCACCTTCAGAGGTGTGCTAGATACTCTTGACGTTGCGAGTATGACCTATAGGTTATTGATCGATGAAGGTGAGTTGCAACTTAGTTTTGCTCAAAAAACGATTCCACCCCATATGTCTTCCATAATAGACTGGGCGAAACAGACTTTAACATATTCAAAAACAGCGAGTTTACACCTCCACATTATAGATATGGATAGCGCTAAAGGTTATGCTGTCATTCAGTTTAATCCTGGTGATGGTATCTGGATCTGCGATCTTGATTAATCGTGTTAGCTCAAACCTATTGATCTGTGATACATCAAGAAGGGCCTTCAAGGTAAGTCTCCTCATATTTCTAATATGGTATTAATAAGCTTTTAGACTATACTTATGATCTAATATCCTATTAATTTTTAACTATTTTATCTAAATCCACCTCTTGTATTTTCTGCATGAGAAAGTGACCAAACCATTACTCTCAGTATGGCCTTTTTAGGCCGAAATGAGAAAAGATCGTGCTTTGCAGCACACCAAACATTGCCATAGTAAATTGTTAATTCTATTCCTTGAGATAATCCCATGCTATTTGCCAAGATTAGTATAGTGACCTCGAGAGAACAGGCTAAAGCGATAAGGCATTATGCTGGAATTTAAAGGAAACAGGAGCTAAGTGTCGAAGATTAGAGTCAAGCAGGAAGAGTCGCTCTCTATTAAGTTTATTCATCAGATGAAGGTGGGGGATAACCGACGTTTGGATCTCTATTTCTTCTTGCCTAAAGAGATGGGAATAGGTCCTCAGAGCCTGAATGAAGAGGAGTACTATCACTCGGCAATCACGGGGCGTCGTTCATATTACTCCACCGGACTGCACCTGCCTCTGGTACAGAGCCGTTTTGCCAGTCAGAAGAAACGTACGATAGAAGAATTCCGCCTCTACTTGAATCTATTTGCCTATCAATTCTCTGTTGCCATCGAGACCGATAGCAAGGAGTTGGCACAAATTGAAACTCCAGAAAACTTCTTCAATTCTCTGCAAGGCCTGTGCGACTTGGTGAGCCAACTGCTGAAGAAGTTTCGTCGCAATGAGCCGAGCGATCCAAAATGGAAGTCCTATTTTGAGAATGCTGACAATTACCTCTCCTGGTTCTGTGAACAGCGTCTACTGAAACTCTTGTCCACAGCGCCTAGAAGTAGCGAATACAGTGAGATTTTAGATTCGGCAATTGCCCTGTGCCGGGCTGAGAATGAACATAGAAAAACTAAGCGGTATAATTCACAACAGACTAAAGATGATCCTAATCGCATCTCCAACAAGATGTTGCTGCTCAGACGTTTGATCCAGCAAGGTGTTGTATTAAAAGAGGAGATGAAAACCTTAGGTACAGGCCTTAAGAAGATGACTACCGGCTTTGCGACGGCCATGGTGATGTTGGTAGTGTCGGCGCTTATTATCAAGGCTCAGGGAGTATTTAGCGGCTTAACCATAGCCTTAGTATTAACGCTGGCTGTGATCTATGGTTTTCGTGAGATCTTTAAGGAAGACATTCGCAATGCACTCTGGCGCCTGATACAGAAGGGCAGGCCCAAGTGGAGCAGAATACTCAGAGATACAAATAGCCAGACACCGATTGCCAAGCAGTTGGTTTGGTTAGACTTTATGAAAACTATCGAGTTACCGGATAAAGTCGCCGAAATTCTTAAACGGCGCCATAGACAGAATAAACTCGATGCCGAAGTGCTGCATTATGGTATTCATACCCGCGTGACCCAGAAAGAGTTTCTGGCGGGTTATACGTCGATACAGGAGCAGGTTAACTTTAGTTTAGCCCCATTCGCCCGACATCTGGAGCGGGGCAAGGCGAAGATCTACAAGGAACAGGATGGTAAAATCAGCAATGATTCGGTGGAACGCCGTTATCAGATCAATCTGATCTTAGCGGTGAAAGACGGCAAAGACGCAGTGCAATATGCGCGTTATAAGATCACCATGAATCGCTCGACGATTATCGATATCAGCCAGAGTGAACTGCCCGAAGGCATAGCCGCGATAGAATAAGACTCTAGGTACTAGAAACTAGAACCTAGGGTCTTTCTCAGCTTTAACGCGTAAACGCCTGACAGATATTTTGCTCACCGATCTGCTTAGCGCGTTTAAGTGCGACCTCGGCATTGCTCAAGTACTGTTCGAGATTTTGCTCTGGTTGAAAAGACGCTATGCCCATACAAATACCTTTGCCCAGCCCCATATCATTGAGACTCGCTAAAGACTTGATGGCGAAATAATGTGCCTGGTCTGCATCAGTATCGGGCAAGATGAAGATGATTTTACCGAGTTGCCACTGAGACATCTGGTAATTCGATGGCAGCTCTCTGAGGAGAAAAATCTCAACTTCTTTCTGCCTGCTCTCGAGCAGCCCTATATCACTCATATGACTCAGCATACTCTCAGAAGTGATGTCCAACAGGAGTAGGCTGGAGCGATCTTTACTCGTGTGCTCTAATGAATCGAAGTAGCTTTCAAGATCTCTATAGTTGACTAAGATAGTTGAGCGATGAGGCACTAGCACACCGGATTCATCATGGTTGTTCTTGATGATCGCCTGTTCGAAGGTACAGACGATATAATCCAGCTCTCCGGACGCATCGATATGCCCCTTGAGTGTGGCTTGTAAGCAAGTATTAGTACTCGATGAGGAACATAATACCTGACCTTTCCAGCTCCCCTGAAGCAATATTAGCTGAGAAATTTGCGACCACTTATTGCCTAAATCATCGGGTAAGGTGTCAATGATATTGCTACATTCAGTGTTTGACTGCATCTGCTCTTCGAATGCCGGGTTAGCACGAATGATAGTGCCGTCAGCCTGAATCAGGGCCGATGGCACGCCACTATTATTCAAGACTCTGCTCAGGTAGGCATCTTGCTGTGCGTGTTTGAGCTCACTGACATCTTCGAAGGTGATGACCAGATAGGCTCCCTGTTCATCTTTAGAGGCTTGGGTTTTTATATGGGCAGTTAACTTGGCTTGTGTCTCTGCACCCATATCGAGGCAAAGTTCACCTTTCCACTCTTGCTTTTGCTGGATCTCAGTCACGATACGTGAATAGTCATCGTCCTCAAGTTGTAGGATTCTTTGTAGACTGCGATCGAGTAGCTCATCTTTAGGCAATGATAACTGGGTTGCCGCCAATTCATTCGCCGAAATCACCCGATTGTTATGATTGACTATGATGCAGCCGACTTGGCGGTGGAAGAGGCGATTCGAAAGCTCTATGCCGAACTGTCTCGATCTCTGCTCTAAACGATAAAAGTGGCTCAGCAGAATGAGCATAGAGGCCAACAGAGTCAGCATAAAAGCACAGCTCATGAGTATGGTGCGCCATCGGGAGAAATTGGCTGCTATATCATCATTGCGCACGTAGGATACCAGGAAGTATTCCCTGCGGGTCTCGTATTGGGTTGTCAGCTCGATTTTTAGATAGACGAAGGTGGCATTATCACCATGAAACTGACCGAAATTACTAATGGCCATCTTACGCCATAGCGCCGGATAGCTCTGCTTCAGGCTGCCTCCCATAGTATCGGGAACGCGTTTCAATGACGGACGGGAATCTGCACCTGCATAGAGCAAGCCTTGAGTATCTAACATCAATAAAGGTGATTGACCGCTGGAATAGGCAGGCTTGATACTCTTAAGCATCTTAGACATAGAGCTATATGTCACCAAATAGCCGCGAACACTCTGATCGGGATTCTCGAGCCAGGCAAGTTGATACAGGTATGGCTCTAGCTTGCCATTGACCGGACTAAATTCCAGCGGAGAGGTGTAGATCTCATTGCCACCCATGTTTCTCGAGCCGCCGAGCAGGGAAGGGGGCAGAGGTTCATGGCCGAAATTATCGCTGGTCGCGAATTTGAAGTTGCCTTGGGGATCGAACAGGGCGATATCTAACAGCTCGGGAATATTACTGGTTATTTCATTCCAATGCTTCTCGAGCTTGTCTTGTCTAGGAATACTAGGCACATCTAAGTAGCGCTTGAGCAGTTCAGACTTGGCAAACATCTGAGTGCGAAATTGTTGGAAAGAGACCTTATCTGCGATCAAGGTGCCCACAGCCTGGAGCTCACTGTACCTCTGAGTCGCCCAGTCTTCCTGGAGTCTACGTTCGCCTAAGGTGATGATGACGTTACTGAGTAATACCACGCTGATTATCAGAATGAAGATCTGTGTAGCCGCCGACAATAGTCTTTGATTTGACCAATGTATATCTTGGGCTGGGATAAGAGGTGATAGTTTTGGCGTCAACATCTAAGGTATTTTTGTTGTTTGTTTTATGGGAAGTCATATTAACATAAATCAAATTTGTGAGCACTGCTGGTTACATGAATATAACTTTGCTTTGTTCAAGCTAATGACCTTCTTGTCTACTCATTAAGGTGACGAGTGGAGCATTCAGCCGACGACACCTAAACTTCGATGTTTAAACACAGCGCCGCTCTGCTCAACCCACATTCTACAAGCCGCAATATCCACCCCTTCCAGACCATCTATGGCCGAGACTTGTACCGAATCGATAGTATCGACAGCAAGTTTAATGAAGGCTTTAACGCTGTCATAGCTCCCCTTCAACTTGGGCTTACAGTGCATCAGATAAGCGGTTTCATTATCTGCATTGAGTGAAATTGACAGGCTATCTACCCAAGGTGCCAGCTCAGGCAAGATATTGCGTCGGTGAAACAAGTTACCTAAACCATCGGTATTGACTCTGACCTGACCGCCTCTGAGTTTAATCTCTTTGGCCAGGGTAATTAAGGTCGCTAAATTAAGAGTGGGCTCACCATAGCCACAGAAGACATATTCATCATAGGCATTGACGTCACCAAGCAGAGGGATAATCTCTTCGGCTGTGGGCTGATGATCTAGGGCTAGCTGGTAATCATGGACCTGTTTACTGCCGTTATGCTTAGGGCAGAATTGGCAACGCAGCGTACATCGACCGGTAATATTAAGGTAGCGACTATTACGTATATCGTAAACTAAGGTTGAACTGGTCATCTGTGCCTTAGGAAAAAATCTCGGAGTCTCATTGTAGGGGAGTTGCGCGCTGTAGACTGATAAACGGATCACGTATGTAGCCTTCGGCTTCGGGCTCAAGGTGGAGTTGCCAATGGTAAGCTATAAGCTTGAAATGAGCTCAACTATCGGCAAGGCTTCACTTTTGATAAATCTAACCGATTAGTGCTACTTCTAACATTGTTCCTCGAACGAATAACTAATTTATTTTGATTAATTTTCAACTTGAACTCCCCTAACCAATCAATTTTTTTTATCAAGTGTAATTGATAAAACCCCAGTGGTTTTGGGCATTTGACATAAAAGTAGTGGTAAGCTTTTCCTATTGCACCAGGGTCGACTGTTCGTGCATATATAGTGTAATTAGTGAATTGTTTTTCAATATGAAATTGATCATTTTTAGGCTCAGCTACGACAAATAGTAAACCTAGAAGTAAAAATGGCACTTGTAGAAGAGCGAGTAAGTAATGAGTCGTTAAAAAAGCGTTGAAACGCCACTTAATTGCAAAAACATCTCTGATTTTACTGTGATTAGTAATCAAAAGGTAGAGTGCGAGAAATACCCCTCCTAATTTTATGATGACTAATGCATCTCTGAGGTCATCCATAAACAGAGGGCTACTCCACTGTAGCCCAAACAAAGTACTTGAACTGAGAGTTTCCAGCAAAGGTACTAAGGTCAACAAGCTAATAATTATTAAGAGATTAATTCGCTGCACTGTTCACCTATTTAGTTACCTACTCTCATTAGCTTAAGTTTTACTTACTACCGCAGAATCATCTTTAGGTTGCCACCACCAGTTGTAGAAGCGGCGGCTAGTGCGTTTGATATCATCCAATATGATATAGAGCAGAGGAATCAGAATCAGAGTCACTACCGTCGAGAAGACGATGCCAAATGCGAGTGATGTCGCCATAGGTATGACGATTTGTGCCTGTAGACTCTTCTCTAACAGAATGGGCACCAGGCCGACGAAGGTGGTCATCGAAGTCAAGATGATAGCCCTGAATCGATAACATCCTGAGTCAATTGCAGCCTGAGTAATCGATTGACCTTGTGCTCTTGCCTTGTTGACGAAGTCGACCAAGATCAGTGAGTCATTCACGACTACGCCTGCCAAGGCGATGATACCGCACAGGCTTAAGATATTGAGCGTCAGTCCCAACAAGAGGTGACCAAATAAGGCGCCAATGATGCCGAAGGGGATAACCGACATGATGATTAACGGTTGGCTGTATGACTTGAGCGGGATCGCCATCAGTGCGTAGATAGCAAATAGAGTAAAGAAGAAGCCCTGCATCAGACTTATCAAGGCACTCTGATCATCGGCGCTGCTACCATCCAGTGCTGTCGAGATGGCAGGGTACTTAGCTTCTAAATAAGGCAGGAAATCTTGCTGGATCTCTGCAACTATCTTGGAAGGCTCGACCTTATTTTTATCTGCGTTGGCTATGATACTAATGGCGCGGCGACCATCGACTCGCGTGATTGAGGAGTAAGAGTCACCCATTTCAATCTCTGCCACCGTCGTAAATGGCACCGAAATGCCTTCGGGCGTGCGGATCATCATGTTTTCCAGATGGCCCACTGTACGCCTCTGTTCAAGCGGATAGCGCACCATCACCTTTACTTCTTCCTTGTTGCGCAAGATGCGCTGCGCTTCATAACCATAGAAACCATATCGAACCTGGCTGGCTAGATCTGACAAGGTGAGTCCCTGAGCCTCTGCTTCTGGCTTGATCGTTAAGCGTATCTCATGGCTACCCGATGAGAAGTTGTCTGAAATATCATAAACACCCTCATAGGTTTTTAGCTTCTGTTTAAGCTCTGTAGCAGCCATTGACAGCTGTTCGAGATTACTCGCGGTTAATCTGAAAGAGATATCGCCGCCACCCTCATTGGTGCTGGCGTTAATATTCAATTTTTTAACCGCGATAAGCTCAGGCAGCTGTTCACGCCAGGCCGAGGCAATGGCGACACCATCGACTTCACGGTCTTCACCCTTAGTCAGCTCGGCAAAGATAAAGGCCGAGGTTCTCGAGCTCATATCGATAAAGCTATGCTTGACCACTTCGTAGCCATTGTCAGACTTCATTTTGTCATTCATGGCGTAGAGGGCTGCTTCGATCTCTTTGACTACCTTTAAGGTATTAGTTTCAGAGCTGCCTTCATCCATATCTAAATGTACTTGAATAAAGTCGGACGGAAGATCGGGCATAGTGACCATGCGTATCTTACCACTGACCACTAAGGCGATGGCTAAGATCAATACCCCGATAAAAATGGCGACGACGTTATATCTTTGCTTGATACAACGTTCGAGAAAGTCGCGATATTTATGATGGATGAAATATTGGATCTTGTCGTTAAAATTGGCCTTTAATAGTCCAATTTTGCCTAATTGTGACCTAGGTTTCTTGGGCTTCATGTGCGCGAGGTGAGCCGGAAGAATTAACTTGGACTCCACCAGAGAAAACATCAGGCAGAGGATCACTATCATACCGATAGATTTCCAGATAATACCTTGGGGGCCGGAAACCATCAGCATAGGCAGAAAAGCCACTATGGTGGTTAACACCCCAATCGTGGCAGGCATGGCCACCTTGTTGGCGCCCCTGACGACATTTTCCAGGGAGTGACCGTGTTTCTCTATCTCTGTATAGGCGCTTTCACCTATGACGATGGCATCATCTACCACTATGCCCAGCACCAGAATAAAGGCGAACAGGGTAAGCAGGTTGATAGAGAGTGAAAAAGGTTCTACCGGCATCAACAACACGGCACCGAGGAAACATACTGGCAGGCCCATCATGACCCAAAAGGCTAACTTGAGTTCCAGGAAGATGGCCAGAATCAGAAACACCAGTAGTGCACCATAGAACATGTTAGATAACATCATGTTCAGGCGTCCTTTGAGGTAATGAGTCAGATCACCCCAGGTATCTAGCTGAGCACCGGGTGGAAGTGTCATACGTCTCTCTTCGATATAGGCCTTTACCTGGGCCGAGATATCGAGGGCATTTTGATCGTCTATGCTACTAACTTCAATAATCGCCGCTGGCTTGCCGTTGAAACGGGTATATTCCAAGCGTTCCTCGAAGCCATCCTTGATGGTGGCGACTTGCGGCAACATGATACGGCTGCCGTCGGGACGGGTGCTGACGACTATTTTCTCAAAATCCTCACCTGTGTATGCCTGGCCCTTAGTACGTAGCAAGATGTCACCATCTTGGGCGCGAATAGAGCCGCCGGGAAGATCTATCGAAGAGTTCTGTACAGCTTGAGCGACCTGGGCGAAATTGAGGCCATACTCCCTAAGCTTGTCTTCAGACAGTTCAATGCTTATCTCATAGTCACGGACGCCAGTGACTTTTGCACGGGTAACCGCAGGTAAGGATGTGATATCTTCGCGAATGGATTTAGCTAACTCCTTCATTTCATGCAGAGTCAGGTCGCCATACACAGAGACCCAGATAACATTATTCTCTGGTTTGATACGAAAAATATTTGGCTTTTCAATATTATCTGGAAAGGTTGAAATTGCATCTATCGCAAGTTTAGCTTCATCGAGAATATCCTGAGGGTCATAGTTATCTTCGACCTCTATGGTGACATTACCAAAGCCGTCACTGGCGACTGAGGTGACCTTCTTGATGCCATTGATATCTTGGATCGACTCTTCAATCTTAATGTTAATCCCCTCCTCAATCTCTTGAGGAGCGGCGCCAGGGTATGCCACAGATATCTGCAGGTAATTAAGCTCGTAAGAGGGGAATATTTCTTTATTGACCAGGAAATAACTACTAAACAGGCCGCCTAAAATTAAGAAGGCCATCAATAGGTTTGCGGCAACACTGTTTCGAGCAAACCAGGCGATTATGCCTTTTTGAGGATCCACTTTTTGTACATCCATTAGTGTTCACCCGAGCTAGCGAGTCGCTGCTCCTTGGTCTCTGAATCTGGCGTGTCTGCCCCGGTATCATTTTTCTGCATTTCACCAAGGATTTTAACGACCTGACCCGTAGACATATTATTGAGTTTAGTCAGTGAGATACGCTCTCCATCGAGCAGACTGTCCTTGATATACACACTGTCGATATCGGTTCTGACCACATTGACTTCGCGGATCTCGATGACATTGTCACTCGATACTACGGCCACACTACCGTTACGCACCAGGTGGCGGGGTAACTGTACAATACCGTCTACGGTGCGGCCTTTAATTACGGCGGTAACGAAACTGCCATATTTAAGAGGAAGTTGACCCTCCTTACGGTTCTTTCTCAGGTAAGGATCTTGAATTTCAGCAACCAGATATACCATACGATTTTCAGCATCGATAATGCCTTCACTTCTTACAATCGTGCCAATCCAGGTGACATCTTTACCGGCTAATGATGCACTGAGAGTGACCAAGGTATCGGGGTTATCGACAGACTCCAGATAGGCGAGGTCATTATTTGCAAGTGGTAAACGAATCTCGGCGATACGGGTATCGTAGAGTTCACCTAAGTTGGTGCCTAAGGTGACGTACTGGCCTAAGTCGACAATTCTTGACTTGATGATGCCATCGAAGGGAGCACGAATGATGGTTCTTTCAAGGTTACGTTGAGCGCGAGCCAGCGCTGCTTGTTGGAATTTAACATTGGCCTGTTCTTTTTTCAGCTGAGGAAGACGTAACCCAAGCTCGGGTGGGATCCCGCCATCGAATCCTTTCCAATCATTCTTGGCGACTTCGCCTCGGGCTACTTCTTCTTCGAGTGCCGCTTCGGCTTGAGCGAGAGAGGCCTGGGCCTGCATCAGATCGGCTTCATAATCGGAAGGCTCGATGACGGCAAGTTGTTCGCCTTTCTTCACCACGCCACCGGCGACAAAATTGGGGGCTATTGTCAGCATTCTCCCCTGAACTTCGGTTACTAGCAGGGTCTTGTTTTTGGGGGTGACGACACCGTATGAAGGCAAGTTTAAAGACACGGTTTTTTGTTCGACACGGGTAACATCTATGATGGGTACAGGCACTTCATCTTCTTTCTGCTCGGGTGCTTCCTTGGTGCTGATGAGTAATGCAGCAGCCACACCGAAAACTAAAAGAATCAATAGGGGAGAAGATCTTCTCAGGATTATTTTTATCATTATTTTCCCGCTTTTCCTTGCTGAAATTTTTCTATTAACTAAATTACCAGAGTATTAGAGTTGGATAAATCTGTTTTTGTAAAATAAATGTATCTAACATATAGAAATTTAACCTTTTCTTGAGTTTGGTTCAGGATCTGCTAGGGAGAGAATGGAGCTAAGAACCTAGAACCTAGAATCTAGAATCTAAGAGCCTCGGGGCTAAAGCACCCTCCTACAGAAAAGATGACGCTACGTTGGTAGGGCAAAGATGAAGCTGCGCTGATGGGGAAAAGGCCGCTTATATTCATTGTAGGACCGGCTTTAGCCGGGAGAGAATGGAGCTAAGAACCTAGAACCTAAGAGCCTCGGGGCTAAAGCACCCTCCTACAAAGGACCGGCTTTAGCCGGGAGAGAATGAACCTATGAGCCTCGGGGCTAAAGCACCCTCCTACAGGAAAGACGATGCTGCGCTGATGGGGAAAAGGCCGCTTATATTCATTGTAGGACCGGCTTTAGCCGGGAGAGAATGGAGCTAAGAACCTAGAACCTAAGAGCCTCGGGGCTAAAGCACCCTCCTACAAAGGACCGGCTTTAGCCGGGAGAGAATGAACCTATGAGCCTCGGGGCTAAAGCACCCTCCTACAGGAAAGACGATGCTGCGCTGATGGGGAAAAGGCCGCTTATATTCATTGTAGGACCGGCTTTAGCCGGGAGAGAATGGAGCTAAGAACCTAGAACCTAGAACCTAGAATCTAAGAGCCTCGGGGCTAAAGCCCCTCCTACACAAGCACCCTCCTACAAAAAAAATGTAAAAAAAGAGCCGCGGTTAGCGGCTCTTTTTTTATTAATGAATAATAAAGTGTGTAGATGAAAGACCTACTTCTTCTTTTTCTTCTTATTTTTCTTACTGAATGTCTTTGTTGCACCAGGCTTAACCTTGTTTTTCCCTGGTGGCTTAGCTTCCTTGTTCTTAGGACGCAGATCTTTGATGAATCTACGTTTAAGAACCTGGTCTATGTAGCGTTCAATCTTGCCGACAACGCGGATATCGTGAGCCTCGACCAGAGAGATTGCCGTGCCCTTGGCGCCTGCGCGGGCTGTACGTCCGATGCGGTGTACATAAGTATCGGCAGATCTTGGCATATCGAAGTTGATCACATGACTGATGTCATCTACGTCGATGCCGCGAGCGGCGACATCGGTGGCCAACAGGACACTGACTTCGCCTTTAGTGAAGCGACCCAAAGCCTGGAATCTCTGTTTTTGTTCCATGTCGCCACGCATAAAGCTACATGTTATCCCTTCTCTCTGTAGCAAGCCTTCTAAGCTTGCTACACCTTCTCGGGTCTTAACAAACACTATGGTACGCGTCACATCTTCCTGTCTGAGGATGTTGCACAGCATGGCGAATTTGTGTTCTTTATTGTCGGCAATATGGATCCATTGGTGGATTTTGGCTTTCTCGCTGCGCGGTGCTTCGGCCTCTACCTTAACTGGATCTGTCAGCAGCTGGTGTGAGAAACGTCCCACGTCACTGCCCTCTAGCGTTGCCGAGAATAGCATGGTCTGTTTGCGACCAACGGATTCGATGGCTAAGGTCTCGACCGCGGCGGAGAATCCCATATCCAGCATTCTGTCGGCTTCATCGATGACAAACACCTCAACCTCTTCGGCATTGAAGTTACCCTTGTCCAGATATTCCATCAAGCGGCCGGGAGTGGCGACTAAGATATCGACATTATTCTTTAGCGCTTCTTCTTGTGGGCCGTAGGGCATGCCGCCTGTGATGATGGCGATATCGAGATCCAGACCTGTCGACAAATGCGAGGCATAACGATGAATTTGGCTGGCAAGTTCACGTGTCGGTGTCAAAACGAGGACACGTGGCTGACCGCCGAAGCGACGAGGGAAGTCGATGAGATGTTGGATCGCTGGCAGCAGAAAACTGGCAGTTTTGCCTGTCCCTGTCGGTGCCCGAGCTAGTATGTCTTTCTGCTCCATCGCCAATGGAATGGTTTGTTGCTGTATCGTGGTGGGCTTTTTATGGCCCATGGCTCTTAATGACTCTAGTAAAATAGGGTCAAGCAGGAAGTCTTCAAATAGCATGCGCAGCGTTCTCAATATATAATAGCCGCGCATTATACACCAAAATATACCAAACTAGCTCTTAATTTCATCTAAATTATTAGCGGTTTCTGAGATAAACTTCATCTGGAAACGGGCTAGTACTTGAGATAAAACCCTGTGATTAGGCCAATCATCTCTTGAGTATAACTGCCATCACTCTCCTTGATACAGAAGTGATTCGAGTCGACTCGATGGCTCTGCTCTGGGAAAGGGACTTGCTTGTGACCTAAATTAAATACATGTCTGTGGGGCTTCTTAGCTGCCGAATCTGCAATATCGATGATCCTGGTCATGATGAGCTCCGAGCATGCCAGCTCTTGCTGAAACTTAGGCATACTCTGACTGGGGAGAATCAGGCTAGCGGTGCCATCGGCTGCCAAGAGGCGAGTTATGGCTTTTATTAGGCATGAAAAATCTAAGCTGTCGGTATGCCTGGCTTTTGCCCTAAGTTGATTTTGGGATTGTGTCCCGCCTTTAAAATAGGGGGGATTACAGATGATATGATCAAATTTTACTTGAGTGTCCAGGCGCTGTTGAGCAAAGTCCTGAATCGCACACTGCTCTATTGTTAATCTCTCGCCCCACTTAGAAGCCTGAAAGTTTCTCTCACAAGCCGATGCTGCGGTTTCGTCGAGTTCGATCGCGGTGATCATCCCTTCACTTCGCTGAGCGGCCATCAAACTTAGCAGCCCGCTTCCCGCGCCAATATCGAGAATATTCTTGGCTTGAACCAGAGGGGCCCAGGCCCCGAGAATCACAGCATCTGTGCTAACAGGCATGCCACAGTTATGGTCATCTATATGAAATTGTTTGAAGGTAAATGGCATCGAGTCTGATCTATTCTGCATTGAAAATTTAGGTGGCTGGATTGTACTCTAATCACAGGGATTGGTTAATGGCTTTCATATGGGCTGCGATTTCAATGATGTTGCTGGCTTGTAGTGGCAACTTATTTTATATGCCGGATGCTGTTGCTGTGTGAGCTTGTTTAACTGAAGGTTGTCGCTTTGTTATGTTTCTGCTGTCGATTGCTCCTGATTTGAGTGGATTCCTTGTTAAATTATGTCGTATTTGCTAATAGTATGCCTCTGGAATAGGGCTTTAAGCACTTTTTTAGGCTAGGTAAGCCAGTTTTAAGTAATGTTAGCGTCAGGTGTTCCCGCTTCTGTTCATAAACTCGCCAAGTGTCGACCGAATTTACCACGGACTCGTGTAATCATTAGTTTACACATAATTTAATCTCCACTTACAGAGCCTGTGATTGGCCTAATAACTTGAGATCGTTACAAAACAATAAAAGATGATGGGGCAAAAAGTGCAAAACAAACAGATGAGCATGGCCGATACCTTAGGGTTAGGCTTTATGACTTTCGCGTTCTTCTTGGGCGCCGGTAACCTTATTTTCCCGCCATTGGCAGGCTTCCTCGCCGGGGAAAATATGACTTTAGCCATGATTGGCTTCTTGATCACTGCGGTAACTTTACCCCTGATCACCCTGATAGCCGTTGCTAAGGCGAACGGTAAGATCATGGGTTTACTTCCTCCTTTGGCAGCAACCATTTTTGCAATCGCCATTTATATCGTTATAGGTCCCGCATTCGCGGCCCCACGAGCGGGTCTAGTGGCCTATGAAATGGGCTTTAAACCTTTCCTGGCAGATAGCAATGCGACCTTTATGATCGCCGGTATAGTGCTTAATATTTCCCAGCTTATTTACACCTTAATCTTCTTCGGTGGCGCCATGCTTATGGCTCTTAATCCGGGAAAACTGCTCGACAGTGTGGGTAAGGTGCTTACGCCTATCATGATTTTTCTTCTGGTGGGTTTAGCCATCTCAGTCATGGTGTTACCGGGATCAGGCGTTGGTCAAGCCGTGGGTGATTATCAGACTAACCCGCTGACCAAAGGTATATTGGAAGGTTATAACACCATGGATACCTTGGCATCACTCATCTTCGGCATGTTGATTATCGATATTCTTCGTCGTAAAGGGGTGAGTGACAGTAAAGATCAGACTAAATATCTGATTCGAGCCGCCTTGATCGCCGCGGCAGGCCTGGCGTTTGTCTATATCTCTCTCTTCTATCTAGGTGCTTCTGCCGGTGAACTCGCCAATGGCGCAGACAATGGCGGAGTTATCTTAACGAACTATGTGAACCATGAGTTCGGTAGTCTAGGTCAGATTTTATTGGCGGCCGTGGTCACACTAGCCTGCTTAACCACAGTTATTGGTTTGGTGACAGCTTGTGCCGAGTTCTTCAATGATCTGCTGCCACGCATATCCTACAAGATGTTTGTGGTTATCATGAGTCTGGCCTGTGCCACAGTGGCGAACGTGGGTCTATCACAACTGATCAGCATAAGCGTACCTGTGCTCTACACCATCTATCCTGTCGCTATCGCCTTAGTTGCGGTGACCTTCTTAACCAATAAGTTTGCCATGCCTGAGCTCTCTCATCGTATCGTGCTCAGCGTCGCCTTGGTATTTGGTATTATCGATGGTCTTAAAGCGGCCGGTATCGATATGAGCTTCGCGGATTTCATGCCAATGCATAATGAAGGCATGGCCTGGTTACTGCCGACAGGGCTGGCAATCATGGCGTGTTTATTTATCAAGAAGAGTAAAGCTGAGCCTGTATTGGGATAACTTCCTACTGAACTCTGTTAATTCTCTGGCTATGTCATAGAATACTAAGCGCGGTCTCGATGAGAACGCGCTTTTTTAATGCCTCAAAGGAGTGACTAGCTTGGCTGAGTCTGCTGAATCTACACAATATCAACCCGACCCGCTTATCGATACTTTTCTGGATGATCTCTGGTCGAGCCGGGGATTGAGTGATAATACCCTCGCAGCCTATCGAACCGACCTACGTCATTTCGATCGTTATATCCAGAAATTGGGCGCCGAATTAGTTGAGGTGTCTCAGCAATTGATCCGTGACTATCTGGATGTGAGATTCGATAAGGGCTTTGCCCGTACCAGCAGTGCTCGCCTAATGAGTAGCCTGAGGCGTTTCTATGGTTTCTTGATACTTAAGAAGCTGATTCAAGTGGATCCTATCGCTCGGATAAAATCGCCCAAATTAGCCCGCAAACTGCCTGACTCACTCAGCGAGGCCGATGTCGATATCTTGCTCAATGAACCGGACCTACAAGATCCCATCGAGTGCCGGGACAGGGCCATGCTGGAGCTACTTTATGCTACTGGACTGCGAGTGACTGAATTGGTTAGTTTGACCATGGAGCAGCTCAGTCTCAGGCAGGGCCTGGTGAGGGTAGTAGGCAAAGGTGGCAAGGAGAGGCTAGTGCCTCTGGGGGAGCTTGCGGTTAACGAAGTTGAACACTATCTTGAGGCAGCCAGAGCCGAGTTGCTCAAAGGCAAACTCAGTGATGTGCTATTCCCCTCTAAACGTGGCCAGATGATGACCCGGCAGACCTTCTGGCATAGAATTAAACTCTATGCGCTTAGGGCTGGAATCGTGACGCATATTTCCCCTCATACTATGAGGCATGCTTTTGCGACGCATCTGCTAAATCATGGCGCAGATCTGCGCGTGGTGCAGTTGTTACTGGGGCATAGCGATCTGTCCACCACACAGATTTACACCCATGTGGCCAAAGCCAGACTCAGTCAACTCCACAGCGAGCATCACCCCAGGGGATAGCTCTTAGCCCCCTTGCTAAAGGTTGGGTAGCTTGCCTGATAGCAAGCTCGAAGTATCTTCTTAAGTTGGCTTACTTTGGTATTTGGCAATTTACCGTATGCCGAAATGGTTCTGTTATCAAACGCCTGCCCGGCGGGGGATGTGCAGATACTTCTGTGACACGGCGTGAATATGTCCCTATAGCCTCGGCCGTGACGTCCATGTCACGGACGGTCACAACCGCATCTACACTGGTAATTTCAAAATCAAAAGCTGTCTCTTTGATTTGAGTTAAATTGATGGGGGAAAGCTTTCTGTTTTATGACCTTGAACGGGTATCAGAGCTTAGGTTTTTAGTTGGTAGAAGGGCATTTTACTCTGACCCCAAATACTTGCCGTATGCCGAAATGGTTCTGTTATATAACCCCCGCTGGGAAGCGTTAGCTTGCCATGAAGGAACGAGCTTCAAACACACAAGCCAATAGCAACTGGATTCCGGCTAAAAAGATCTGCCGGAACGACGGGGAAGAAAGATTGATACCCAAATGAGCCATCAAAAAATGCAAACAAGCTTCATTCGAAGCTGCTTAACTTTGAGGTAGTTTATAATTATCTCTACTGGCAGTGATTTAGTTACAGTTATTATTTGCTTTAATTCTGTTGAAACTGTAACTTTTCTGGCCTAAACAAGGTCTAATCAACTGTAATTCTAAATAACCGCACCAGACCCATGCAAAGAACAGGATATATAATGAAGTTTACCCGCATATTTTCTTTGGTACTTGCTGTGGTATTAGCGCCTTTCGCTATGGCCACATCTAATACCCCCAGCGACAAAATTGCCAATAGTGACGAGCTGAAGCAGAAGTTGAGTGACAAATTAAGTGTCGAGGTTCACTCTCTTCATCAGTCGCCGATCCCAGGTCTATACGAAGCCTTAACGGATCGTGGCGTGCTATATATCTCTCGAGATGGCTCTAAACTATTTCATGGTAGCTTGTACGACCTCGATAATGAAATGAAGAATCTGACGGAGGCTGCTATGGCAGGACCTCGTATCGAGATGATGAAACCCCTTGAAGATCATATGTTGGTGTATAAGGCTAAGAACGAGAAACATGTCGTTACCGTTTTCACCGACATCAGCTGCGGTTATTGTCGCAAATTGCATAATCAGATGGATGAGTATAACGATTTAGGCATCACCATACGTTATCTGGCGTTCCCACGTCGCGGCGTACCTTCGGCCAACGCCGATGAGATGGAAGCGGTCTGGTGTGCAGCAGATCCCCTTAAGGCGATGACAGAAGCCAAGGCGGGTAAGAGCGTTCAGCATAAGCAGTGTGATGCAAAAATTGCCGAGCAGTATAACCTGGGTCAGAGCTTCGGCATCAATGGCACCCCGGCTATCATCCTCGAAGATGGCAGCATGATCCCGGGTTACCAGCAACCTAAAGACCTACTGCGTGCACTAGAAGCAATTAACTAGATTTCTTTGCTATGAAGCCTAAGGCCAGCGATATCGCTGGCTTTTTTATGTCTGGCATATCTGCTGGCAGTGGGAGTAGAGTTTTCTTTCTATTTCTAGTTTAAATCCATTGTCTCAATCGATTTGTTTGCAGTGTTATCTGGGCTGCGGTTTGATATGCTAGCCGGTGTTTGATTTCTCTGTGTTCAACCTAAGCTATAAGGCAGTAATTCGTGATCCATAAGATAGTGCGACGTTCCAAGGTTGATGACACTCATCTGCCAGATTCTTTCTCTCCTCTGTTAAAGCAGATCTATGCCAGCCGTGGTAGCACAGCCGAGGAATGCGATCTGACTCTGTCACGTCTGCTACGCCCCAATACCATGAAGGGTTTGGACATAGCCTCTAAGATTATCGCCGATGGGATCAGAGACAATCGCGCTATTTTAATCATGGGTGATTTCGATGCCGATGGCGCGACTTCGACCTGTGTATGCATGCTGGCGTTGAAGATGATGGGCGCGAGTAAAATTGATTACCTTATACCGAATCGCTTCGATTTCGGTTATGGACTGAGCCCGGAGATCGTGGCCGTCGCCCATAGTAAGGGCGCAGAGCTGCTGATCACAGTAGATAACGGTATCTCCTCCATCGAAGGCGTTGCCGCCGCTAAGGCGCTAGGCATGCAAGTGGTGATAACCGATCACCATCTGCCGGGTAAGACTATTCCCGATGCAGATGCCATCGTCAATCCTAATCAAGTGGATTGCGGCTTCGCCAGTAAATCTATCGCCGGTGTGGGGGTGGCTTTCTACCTGATGTCAGCCCTTAGAGCCGAGCTTAGGCAGCGCAACTGGTATCAAGAGCAAGGCATTAGCGAACCGAATTTAGCTCATCTGCTCGATATCGTCGCCCTGGGCACTGTTGCCGATGTGGTGGCCCTAGACGGCAACAACCGCATCTTAGTGGAAGCGGGATTAAAGAGGGTGAGGGCGGGTCGCTGCCGCGCCGGGATCACTGCTTTATTAGAAGTTGCGAAACGTAACCCGGCTAAAATAGTCGCATCCGATTTTGGCTTCGCCGTAGGCCCCAGGCTTAATGCGGCGGGGCGCCTCGATGAGATGGCCCTTGGGGTCGAGACTTTGCTTTGTGAGGACATGATGACTGCCAGACGCATGGCGGCAGAGCTTGATGATTTAAACGCCCAGCGACGGGATCTCGAAACCGATATGCAGCAAGAAGCGTTGAAGAGTCTGGAGTCCGTCGAGCTCAATGAAGCGAGTCTACCTTGGGGCATCGCCCTTTTTCAGGAGGACTGGCACCAGGGGGTTATCGGCATTCTGGCTTCCAGAATCAAAGACAGATACCACAGACCTGTTATCGCCTTTGCCGATGCGGGAGAAGGCGAAATAAAAGGCTCGGCGCGCTCGATAAAGGGACTGCATATGCGCGACCTTCTCGAACTTATCAATAGCCGTCACCCCGGGATGATCCTCAAGTTTGGTGGCCATGCCATGGCTGCGGGACTCTCTTTGAGAGGGAAAGACTTTGAGACCTTCGAGCAGGCATTCGATCAAGCTGTGCGTGAGTTGTTGAAGCTGGAGCAGCTGACCGGTGAGTTCGTCACTGATGGTGACTTGGTCGCTGCAGATATGAACTTAACTGTTGCCTCAGAGCTGCGTAATGCAGGCCCCTGGGGTCAAGAGTTCCCCGAACCCTTGTTCGATGGCCACTTTAAAGTCATCCAACAACGTATCGTCGGTGAGAAGCATCTTAAACTGGTGCTGGAAACCGAATGTGGCCAAACCATGCTAGATGCTATCGCTTTTAATATCGATCTTAAGACCTGGCCCGATGCCACCATTGAGCATGCTCAGGTGGTCTATAAACTCGACGTGAATGAGTTTAGAGGCAATCAGACGGTGCAGTTGATGGTAGAGCAGATAGAACCTATGTAATGGTATATAAGTAAACATAGGTTCATTGCTTCTTGGTTCGGTTATGCCTTATTTCTGCGCACTGACACCCATCAGATGCTCAACTTTTTTCACGTGCTTGAAGCCGGCTGCTTTGAGTCGGCGGATGACGCCATCGACAAAGCTGCTTCCCTTCTTTACTACGTGTGGATTACCAGTGTAATGAAAAAGCCGTCCGCCTGGGCGCAGCACGCGGAAGATCTCCCGGTAGAACTCTTCGCTATAGAGCTCGCCGGCGAGGGAAAAACGCGGTGGATCGTGAACCACAGCATCGAAGGAAATCGCAGGCATTGTGGTGATCAGCTCAAAGCTACTACCCTGACGTTGCACAATCCCCTCTTTGCCCAAATCGTTTGACCAAGGGTTCTGCGCGCGCAGCCCCATTACCTCCGGGCTCAACTCGATGGTGAGCACTTCGCTTGCACCTAGTCGGTGGGCTGCGATGGCCGCATAGCCCAGTCCGCTGCAGCAGTCCAGTACCTTGTCACCCTTGCTTACCGCCTGTTTAGCCATCTCGGAGGCACTAACATAGGGGTCGGTTCCCTTGGAGATGTGCATCTTGACGCCGCTAATTTCTAGCAAAGGTGCGCCAGATGTGGGAACGAGCTTGTAGTAGCCATAGCTGCGGTCTTCAAGCGGAACCATATCTCCATCGCTGCAGAGGTAGATCCTCTGTGTCTTCTTGGCGATTTTTTTGAGATCGGCAATGGAAAGTCGATTGTCATCGTCGAGCACCAGGCTCTGATCAATTAAGGAAAAGTCCTGTTCCGAAATATTTAGGTCAGTAGAGAGCCGGACGCAGGACAGTCCTTTAGCGATAGCTTCCAGCGCCTGTTTGGCATTGATTGAATGTAGGTAGTAGCCGAGCATATCGTTGGTCTATTTAGTGAGAAATACTGGCCGCACTATACACCTTCAGCCTTGGGTCGGCATTGTTAAATAAAAAACCTGGCCCCTCGCAACATGGCGATTCAGCATCTAGCTTTCAACTCTGTCTTGAATTAACAGTAAACTTATAGTCAGACTCACAAGGAAGGTCGTGGGTTGCCAACCTACACCTGGGTAAGGAGGGCTGCTCGTCCTCCTAGTTTCCTAGTCACTTCGTTACTAAGAAGCTAATTTAAATATGAGTCTGAGTAGGCCCATACAGCTGGAATAGATGAGTATGCCAATGGATTTCCTTCGTCTTATTTCGAGTAATTCTGGGATGATTAGCTTATTGCTCAGATCTGGATTTTTCGATGAACCTTCGAATAAAGAGAGTTTGGCTGACCAGATAATGAACCAGAAAATACCTAGCTCGTATTGCTGCTGTTTCTGATTGATCTGACTTTGCCGATTAGCTGGCAGTGTCAGTGTAGCCTTATGAATGGGCCAAAAGAGTAGCAGCTTTGAATATACCTCCTTCCCATTTGATGTGATCCTAAAGCGTGTGGTGAAGCGATCATAGCTCACTTCAATCTTGCTATCGCCAATCTGATGAGTCTGTTTTTGTATTCTTTTAAACGCCATTTGTATCTAGGTCCTTTTAGATAATGTTCAATTACAGGCTACAAGCTTGCCCATTGCTGCTTTAGTCCTATGAGGTGGAGTAGGCCGAGGGACAGGCAGATGGCTGAGCTCCAGAACCAGAACTCAGGGCTGCGCCCGAGTGGGTTACTGATGAAAAAGAAGCCAGCGACACCGCGGAGTAGATAAATAGCAGTGATCATGATCAGAGCCGTTCGAATGAGTGGCAGCTTGCCGATAAGCCCAGCGGCACTGAAGGCATAAAGAGACCAGATAGACAGGACTAAGACAATCCCCGAGGTGATAATAGTCGGCCTTAAACTGCCTTGCTCCGCCATTATCGCCATCTGTTCACCGGCACCGAAGAAGCGATACCAGGACGCACCAAAATAGATACAACCGATATGCGCCAAAGCCGCAAGCGCACTCAAGGCTCCTGCTACCACTAACAATATATTCATTCCCTGAACGTCCTTTACTTAGCCTTTAATGGTCGTTAATCGCTACTTATTAAATTTTAGGCTAAGAGCCTAGATAAATTATCTTTGCCCGCTAGACTACACTTGCTAACCATCTGATTCAATTGTTTATCAGCTTCTCTATTGCGGAAGAATCATTCAGACTTTTAGTCCACAGATAATCTTAAGTAGGATTATTTTTAATAAATGCTAAATCCACGGTCGTTAGAAATCAGGAGTTAGCCATAAGGTACAGTGATGGTAGAACAGATACAGGCGCTGTCAGTCTAGGTCTGCTTCTCTAGCTAAACCTTGGCATATCCCTGTCACTTTTTAAGTTGATACGACCTCAAAATGTCAAACACCGAGATTAACTCGGTGTTCTATTTCAAAGTGTGACTAGCTTGGACTCGAGCCGATACTCATATGGAATGAGATCACAATCGCCAATCGCGCTGGTATCTTCTCGCCGATCTAGATATGCCTATTCGCTTGCCGGAAATGTCGCCATGGGGCGTTTTATCTAGCATATTTACATACTGTTTGTGTGGCACCTTAATTAAATGATTATGGTCACCGGCTTCTATGTAAACATGCTCGGTCGCTAACAGGGAATCATCAACAAGCATCTTCATTTGGTACGCCTCACCCATTGCGGGGATAGCACCTCTGTCACAATCGGGGAAAAGCTCACCCAATTTTTGTTCGCTAACTAAGCTATATTCTTGTCCGGTTATATCATTCAATCTTGGCAGTGACAGCCTGTTGCCAGCAGACACAATTGCCATTATGTGTTCTCCTGATTTGTTAACTAAGACAACGGGTTTAGACATGTGTGATGAGGGGATATGGGCAGATTTTGAAGAGTCTAGCGAAGCGTCGGTATGTTTATGCTTCACTAATTCATATTTAACATTGTTTTTTGACAAATACTCACTAAGTGTAATTGCGATGGCCACTTTATACCTCCTGCAGGGACAATCTTAGCCACTTATAAGTGTAGCATAGCCGCAAACCTACAAAGGGGTCAGAGCTAATAGCTACTTTTGTCTATACTTAATGCTTTTCACATTCCACATTATCCAAGGACCGGATATGTCAAGAAAATCTCGTGTCTATGCCCCATAGATAGTGAATCCGACTTTATGGCTTGCCAACGCTACATTGAACTGAACCCAGTCAGAGCCAACATGGTTGAACATCCCAGCGAATACACTTGGTCAAGTTATCAATATCATGGTGCAGGCAGAAAGATTGCCTGCCTAACACCGCACCCAATCTATCAAGCTCTGGGACCCACTCCGGAACAGCCTCAACTAATGTACCGAGAGCTGTTCAATACTGCCCTACCACCAGAAACGGCCTTAAGCACAACTATCCGCTAGGTAACGACAAATTCAGAGCCGAAATCGAAGCCCATCTAAATGTAAGATTCGGCCACCTAAAACCAGGTCATCCAATAAAGCCAGAATAATCAAAAGAGCTAAAAGCTAATGTGTTCTGACGCCTTTATCTTTTATTTTCTGTAGAAACGTCGATGTAAATCATGCACCTGCTTGTCAAGGTTGGCAATAGGACCTTCGACGACTAGGTTGGGGACCACCTGCTGGATTGACAAGTTTTGCACGGGAGAGGCTGGAACGCCGAGATCGGCTAGCCAAGTCGACAATTGCTCGCAAGAACTCACATACACGATGCGGCCTAGCCCAACCCATCCATGCGCTGCCGCGCACATTGGGCAATGTTCACCGGAAGTGAAGACGGTCGCCACAGCTCTTTCTTCTACAGTCATATTCGCCGCCGCCCAACGGGCGATCTCGAACTCAGGGTGCCTTGTTTGATCGCCAGAGGATACTCGATTGCGATCCTCAAAGAGGACGGCCCCATCTGCGGCAACGAGTATGGAACCGAAGGGTTGGTCTCCAGCTTCCAGAGCCTCTTTTGCAAGTTCTACACAGCGACGTAGGTGCTGCATTTCTGATCCGTTCACCATAAATTGTTCCTCTTATCCATGTGTCTGCAGCATAAAAAAATGAAGCCACCTTTATAAATCAATAACATATCGGTTTATCATGAATGTTCAATGAGCTTATTATCCATAAATCTAATCGAACCAGTTAATGACATATTTGATGTCGTAAATGCTATAAAAAGGCAGGGTAGTAGTGGATTGGTCAAGACACCCATGATTAACAGTTGTGGGTGTCTTGGTTATAGTTTCAGCACTATAAATCGCCTTTACCAGCGCACAGGAAAAAAGCTAATGTGTTCTGACCCCTTTATCTTTTATCTTTTGTTAGTAGTTACTTGTTCAAATGTTTAACGATGACCGCAGCGGCATCATCTTTAGTTGGCTTACTGTCCGATGGTTCCATAGCGATTGCTGGTGTATGGCCGGTCATGTTCTCAGCGATATGTAGCCAATCTGGGTGCCAGTAAAATGAAGTGCCGGCCAAAGTATCCCAATTGTGTACGCCAGATGTTTCGCCTTGATAGACGAGATCTCCAAGTGAATATTTCATAATTTACCCCTGTTTAGTGATTAATTTGTTTGAACTGTATTTATTTAGAATAAACATATTGCGCTTCGCATGCAGGAGTGTTTGTTAACGAGGTCACAAAACTGTTGATTTGTTAATGTACATTAAGCCGCAGAGGGGGTTATGGCGCAGAATAAAACCATCGACAGAAAGTACGCTTTTCTGGTCCGATGTAAGAGCTTTGTTGTTGTGTCCCGCCCTGAAATAGGTTGACGGTTTTATCAGACCTGTAGCCCATGCTGCTAGTCTTTTTCATGCACTTGATTTGGAGTTTTCATTCCCAAGCTTAAGTGCGGCCTCATTTCATCGTATATAAAAACGGACTCTTCAACGAGTCGTTTAAGCTCATCAATAAAGATGTGCCTGTCTTACCTTTTGTTTGCAAACAAAAAAGCCCCGATACCGGGGGGTATCGGGGCTTTCAACTATATGTTCTTGAGTATCTTGAGAGAAACTGAGCTGCGATCCTTGAACGTTCTTAAGGCGCGAGTGAAGGTAACACACTGCCAAATGCTCTAATCTTTCGCTGCAGCTTAATAGGTAATTGCCAGTAACGCTTGTTTGAGTGCGTGCCAAGTCCTGTTAATCGCAAATCATCGTCTATTTGCCATTTTTTCGCTACTTCATTCGCATTAGATCTTGTATGACCATCATCCACGGCTTTACCATCGAGCAATACTAGATAAGCGACTTCCTGCCAGTAGTCAGCCACTCTGGAACCATCATTGCTGACGACTTCAATTTCCTTACCAAATGACACTGACAATATATCGGTGGTATTAGCCATTTCAACGCTTATGATTTGCTTGAATCGCATGGTTAACCTCAAAATTAGAAGGCCATAATTTTACCCCTGTAGCATTCCAGCGTCAATAACACTCTTGGTTGAGGAAGTGAGGATGTGAGGATGTGAGGATGTGGTGCATTGGTTGTTAATCGCGGCTTTGATTTGTGTTCTTTTGGGACAGGGCATAATCACCTTAAACCAATAACTAAAAATGAGTGACGCACTTCTACTTTGAACAAAGGGGACTGTATGTTGTTGATTAGCAATGGGTGGCTGTTTTCTTTTTTTTGTGGGGATTCGCCAGGTTCTGACCCCTTTATCTTGTTTGGTTTATGGAGCTGTTTTTATCTCCCATGAGCCAAAAGGTATTATTTTTCTCTGCTTGTAGTTAAAAGGCAGACAAGCAGCAAGCTCCTTAATTCAACAGTCGACTATTTAACGTTTTACGTTATACTTCCGCGCTAAAATCTAGTATTTAATTAGCGGAGTTCATCGTGCACGATCTGTATTACAAAGGGCGTATCTACACCAGAGAAAATCATGTAATAAGTGGTTATAATACTAAGCGTATCGTTAAGCTTGGTACAGAAAAGCAGCCATTATCGCTAGTGGTTAACAGTGATGAGAGAAAAAAAGAGGTAGCGGCGTTAGTTGCTGATAATGGATTATTTGCCGAGATTACTGTAGATAGTGCTATTGATGAAAATATCAATGATCTTAACGCGGTTATAAACAAGCCAACTACCACTAGGTTCGACAAAACCCCGAACCGTAATGATCCTTGTTCATGTGGCAGTGGTAAAAAATATAAAAAGTGTTGCGGCTAACAACATGCTATTTTTTCCGTGAATCGACTTAATGTCATCGCAGGCGTTTGATAACCTAAACTGACATCTGCAATATCACCGAGTCGAAGCAATCCCGTACTGTTACCACCGAACCCGCCTTGGATACTCAGAAAAGATATGCCTGTCCCGTCTTTTTATCGATTTTAATGTAGGAGCTGCTTCAGCCGCGAAGACCTTGCTAAGGAGATGGATGAAGTGCATTACTGCTGGCTTTTCCTTTACACCATAGCCCACAGTTATGCTGCTTTTTGAAAGCACACATAGCATCCCAACGACCACTAATACCACTGTATTGGCGGCGAAACTCTTTCGCTGAGGTTATCCAAGCCTCGGGCGCTATGCCAAGTTCATTGAGTAATTTAGGCTGGATTGAGTCAATAAAACCTTTTTTATCAGGCCTAATGGCTCTGCCAGTCCAATCGATAAGTTGTAGGTAATCGCAGAAATGAAATGGGATACCTGATTGAGTCGCTAGATGGGCAGCACCATCGAATTGGGCAAGTGGTTTGAGTGGCTCACTCGAAGTTGCTGCTGACTTATCATCATTTGGTTTAGTGTTTTTATCAGAAGTACTTAGCTCGGTAATGCGCTCCTGAATAGACGTATAATCAGATGCTTGAAGTGTGTTAGCAATCCCAGCTCTGATAGGGTTTAAATCAACATACATCATGCAGGCTAATAGTGCTTGCTCATCGAGTAAGGCTTGGCTCTTAAAACGACCTTCCCAGAAAGCACCTTTACACCCATCTTCTCGATTGGCCCGACGGGCTATTTCTTCATTGAGGCACCGCATAAACCAAGAGATACTGGATAGGCGTTCATGCCACTTAGCCAATAACCCATCGAGTAGCAACCGCTCACCCTCGATTAAGGTGTCGCCATTCATGTATTTAGTCGCTACATCATGTCCTTTCGTCACCTTACACCAAAGCTCAATTATCTCGCGGTTCGACAGCGAATTCGCTCTATCAAGGTCAATTTTCAGCACTAGATGATAGTGATTATTCATCACCGCATAGGCACAGACATCGATACAAAAGATAGCAGATAGAGCCTTTATTTTTTCGACAATCCAGCCGCGTCTATGCTCGAAACTTTTCCCTGTCAATTTATCTTCGCCGCAGAGGAAAGCCCTTCTAACACAACGATTTATTATGTGGTAAAACGGAGTCGATTCTGGGTCGATTAAGGTACGTCGAGCTGAAGTCATAGTCGCTATCCTGAACAAACTGAGTTGAGGTAACTTAAAGGTTAGTAGAGGATGCTCTAAAGCACAAAAGATATGGCTGTCCTGTCTTTTCTCAATTTATCTTCGCCGCAGAGGAAAGCCCTTCTAACACAACGATTTATTATGTGGTAAAACGGAGTCGATTCTGGGTCGATTAAGGTACGTCGAGCTGAAGTCATAGTCGCTACCCTGAACAAACTGAGTTGAGGTAACTTAAAGGTTAGTAGAGGATGCTCTAAAGCACAAAAGATATGGCTGTCCTGTCTTTTCCTACATCATGACCTTTAGTCACCTTACACCAAAGCTCAATTACCTCGCGGTTAGACAGCGAATTCGCTCTATCAAGGTCAATTTTCAGCACAAGATGATAGTGATTATTCATCACCGCATAGGCACAGACATCGATACAAAATATAGCAGATAAAGCCTTAATTTTTTCGACAATCCAGCCGCGTCTATGCTCGAAACTCTTGCCTGTCAATTTATCTTCTCCGCAGAGGAAAGCCCTTCTAACACAACGATTTATTATGTGGTAAAACGGAGTCGATTCTGGGTCGATTAAGGTACGTCGAGCTGAAGTCATAGTCGCTACCCTGAACAAACTGAGTTGAGGTAACTTAAAGGTTAGTAGAGGATGCTCTAAAGCACAAAAGATATGGCTGTCCTCTCTTTTTTCTTTCGCCACCTACCCATCAATATAACTAAAAAAATCATTTAGCTTATTTGTTCTGCTACTTCTTAATTTTAAATTAGTTAAATTATTATGTTCTCTAATTCTCGATAAGTAAGTCTTTATTGACATCACCTTTTTATGCTCTAAATAACCTAAAAGAACAGAGCCGAAGCAGTATTCCGATTCCACAGATAAGATCTCCATAAATATTTCAAAAGCTTCAATATTCATTGAGAAAAAATACTTCGTAATGTCTCTCCCTTCTTGATTTAATGTTATTTCTAAAGGATACATAGGGATATCATTCATGGTTACACATAAGAAAAAAAAGGTAGTTCTCTCACTAAACCTTGGTTCAGCATTGGACTTCATTATTCCTGTAAGGGATTTCATCATCTGCTCCCAAGGTCTGATTAATAACTTATTAACAGTTTTGTCGAAAGAACAATTATTGTCTTCAGAAACCAACATAGAATTAAGAAATCTAGATGATTTAACTTCTATGGCTAAAGCCGAATCTTTTGATTCATTGTATATTATTGCATCATGAGATTTATTCTGATTTTTATTATATCGAAATTCAAATTCAGGTATATAGGTATAAGTTTCTCTATACGAACAACTTTCATTTACTAGTTTGCAAACATAGTCTTCAAAAGCGAATCCAAAATCAGACATGAAACCATTATTATTTTGCATATCTAAAAATTTATAAAATAAATTATTAAAAATCAAATCCTCTAATAGCTTGCCATCTAAAGGGATATACTCTTCGTTCTTTAGTTTTAAAAGTGGCTTATTGCAAAAAACAGAAAAATCGCGCACTGACGACTTTTTATTTTTTAAATCATCACAATAGCTTTCTATATCATTCGAAATAGTATCTAAAACCCTTTTTACTATGATTCTATCAATCTTTCTAAATATTGGATCTTCAACAAGTAGCTTCCATTGTTCTATTTGATATGGTCGGAAGTAGTCGATTTTTTTGAATTTAAAAAATCTTATAACAGTACAATAGACGACGTAAATATAATCTTTAACCTCTACCCCGTAAGTTGATTTAAATAATTCAACGTAAGAATTCAATCTTGAATTCATCAAGAATATTTCAATTGCTCTGATAAATTGCATTGAATAATTATCTCTGTACTGCATAACAGATATGCTTGACAACTCACTTTCAAATGTAAAATCTCTATTAAAATTGTCATTTGATGTCATGAGGAGATTGCAAATATAGTCGAGTGACTTTTTATATGACTTTCTTCTAGTTATTTCTTTATTTTTAAGTATGTTTTCCCAAACGACTAAACGTTCGGATCTTGCAGTGGCATGAGTATAATTTTTACACTTGGCTCGTTGTTTCTTATTTTTAGCTAATGAATTGAATATCCAACCCATTAGTTTACTACTTTCGTCTTCATGATATGAAGCGATGGACAATAATACTAAATCCAATTCATCAATAGAGTTATCTAATAACTTAATTAAATTAGATTCATTATTATTTAATGCTTTGTAAGACATTAGCAAACCAAAATTTTCAAGCTTCTTTAAATCTACCAATTAACCGCCTTATTACAATAGTGAGTGAAGCTAGGAATGTAACAGCTGTATAGTGCGCATGCGCACATATTTTATTAACGCGCATGCACAATTAATAAACCTATTATTTTGCACAACGCGCATAGTATCTGGCTGGGAAATCAGGGTCAGAGTAAACGTTATCACTTGGTGCTTGCATGTGGTCACTGAGTAGACCCTTTACAAGCTAATGATTGGCTTTTTCTTCCCTGAATGGCGTTCCCTTGTGATGTAAGAGTTTGCCCTGCGTTTCCCTAACTGCACACACATTAACCTACTTTTACTCTTGCTTACAATAGTGAATTCAACATCTCCATCACATATTTATAATTGAAATATAAAACTTGTATTTTGCCCTAGCTTTTTGTTCTTGTTGCTGTTTTATGTTTGGTTTATGGAGCTGTTTACGGCGGCGCAGGCTGCTTCTTTCTGCTTTTAAGTTACTATGAATTGTGTAGTGATAAAATGTCTAGCTATTGTCTAGAGAAGAGCAGGGAAGTCCGCTCACATTTATTACTGCCGCGCTTGGACATAGCAAAATATATGGCTGTCCTATCTTTTGTTTCTTTATCCATGTCTTCACTGCTTAGTTATTGATTTGTTGCCGCTTTTAATGTTTCTGGTCCAATGATGCCATCTACGTGTATATTTTTGATTTCTTGAAAGCTCTCAACCACCTTTTTTCCATCTTTAGTTAATACAATTTTTGATTGAGTAGGGTCAAAAGCTATAAATTCTTCTAGTGATTTGTTAGCTCCGGAGCCTTGTTCCAACATAATAACTTTTAAAGAGTTATAGAAACGCAAATCGATAACAGATTGTGAAAAGGGGTCATTAGCTTCATTAGATACCGATAAACTATAATAACCTTTAATTAATTTTATCTCTGGGACCCCTAATTCTTCTTTTGCTGTAATTTCAGCGATTATATTAGTTGCTAAATGGTTAGCTAAATTTAGTTTATCCAAAGGTATTGTGTTCACAATTTTGAATGAATTATTTTTAATTTTGTTTAAGTCTTCTTTTGATATAATAGCTTTTTCAAAAGGTCGTAATCCATGCCCAGCAATATGTTCTAATGTTGCAATATCTAATTCACCGCTCAGAAGTAAATTCTCATTATTTTGATATGATTTGATAAAACCTAAGAATTTTTGAGTAAGTATTGTATTTTTCCTATCCTGAAAAATAGTACCTTTGTATCCAAGAGTATGTGCCGTATCAAGTATTGATATTCTATATGCTTTACCACTTAACAAAGCGTTGTAATCTCTTAGTTGTTCAGAAACCCCCATTAATAATAAAGCAGATGTACTTGGGGTATCAGTGAATGTGGATATATTTTGGTTTAACGTTGCAGTTTTCATATAACTAGATATGGGATACATAGACACCCAAGTATTATCTATTTTTTTTAGCTTAACTATTTCAATTTCTTGGCATGTTGCATCTTCTTCATACTCTGCATACTTATGACTTCTTGGATAAACAACAATAGTTCTGTTCTTACATTTTGACGGGTTCTCTAATTCCAAATTTCCACTTTTATCAGTACTCCCTAAGTTTAATTCTGTCTTTTGTCCAAACTTAATTTCTACAATACTTTGTACCCCTATATTACTCTCCTTCCCTCTAACTTTTATTTCAAGAATTTGACTTTTATTGGATTCTTTAGCGTTCGTTATAAAACTAATCGAAACCGAAAAAAACACAACAAGGAAAACTAATTTAATGTTTCCTAAATTCATATCATTGACTCCTCTGTACTTTTATCCATATCCCGATACAGAGTAACGGGAATACGATACACAAAAACAGTAATATTCCTATTTCATGCTGTATTAACAATGTTTTCAATCCAGGAGTATAAAATGACATCCCTTTTGAAGATTCATATATCCTAAAATGAGGAATTGATTTTGAACTAGCTGTATTCACAGTTTTATCGAGAGATATTTTTGTATTTATTTCGAAAGCTACATTGGGTAATAAATTTCTAAACTCCAATGTAATACCCACTTTGTCGGGTGATAATATTACTTTTGGGTGCATTCCAGGTGCTAAGACTCTAATTCTGGGGTCTGAGAAAAGTAATTCGTAATTAGTACTTTCAATACTAATGATCAAACCCTTAAAATTGATACCACTGGTTAAATTGGTCAGAACAAGTTTATAACTACCTTTTTTACAATTCGATGGTTGTATATATTCCTCTTCCACCATAACTGCAGGAGTTGAAGTTATGCTATCAATAATTGATGTCACTCCAAACGCAATAAGACCTAGTAATAAAGTGATGATATAAGGAAAGTCAGGTTTATTAAGTAGAGTTTTAATAAACCCTTCTTTAACTACTTCTCCATTCATAACTTCATTCCTTATTCATATTGACAAATTGTTAGTTGATAAATCACCCAGTCACTTCAACTTCTTCATTTGATATCGGTGGTAAAGGTTTGGTGGTGAAACATTTTTACTAAAAGAATCCTTATTTATACTGACGTTTACCGTTGATTCGTTTGGTATTGAATCTATGACTCCTTCAGAGTTTGGTTTATATACTCCAACACGGGATGCTAATTTTACCTTATCTCCTGCTCTCATAAAAATAACTAAGACACCCATAGTTAAATCTAACTGATTGAGTGCTTTTGGGGAATGCATTCTTGCGAAAAGAGGGGGAAGGTTGATTTTAATCAATTGCTTGCGCTACTTTCGATGTGCTAGCTTATCTTCTTCCCTGAATGGCTATTCCCTACCTCTTATTTAAGAGAGCTGAGTGAGCCTGCGTTTCCCTAACTGCACACACATTAACCTACTTTGAGCGTGGAATTCAACATCTCCATCACATTTTTCTAATTGTATGTTACCAATACACCCACGATTGTTAATCATGGGTGTATTGGTTAATCCTAGATCTTATCAATGTTTAAAAGGCATCCATTTTAAATAGCCTTCCTGATTTTCCATTGTCATGAAGCTCACGAATAATCTCCTTTTGAGGAAAATAATCTCTTTCACCAGACTCAAGAATTGGAACATCACTATCCAAAACACTAATAATTAGTTGCAAACCTAAACTTTCAGACAATGACCTCATTTTATCAATAAGCTTAAATTTAACCCTATCATCTAAGCTCTCAAGCAAGCCGTCATGGTAACTGAATCTATAAAAACTCTCTTGCGAATACATAGATAGTAATGTTAGATCAAAAATAGCAGATAGTGTTCTGGTATAAGAAAAGCCATCATTAACAGAAGTTTGGTCTTTGAGTCCAATATTGAACTCTAAATTTCCTTCAGTATTAGTTTTGGTATAAAAGAAAGCAGATATAGAAAGAACCTGCTCAACTAATTCGCTGAAGATTTCGACAGCACGCCTCATCTGAATGTTATCCCGAACACGAGTCGCTTTCTCAAGAGATTTTTCAGCACTAATTTTTGTATCTGTAGCTGTCTTCAGTCGATCAGATAAAGATGAGGCTTGATCTAATTTTTCAACTCTTTCATTAAGTACAGCAAGTCTACTGTCTTCCTTGCTAAGCCTTGATTGCATAAGCTTATACTTTGAAAAAGCATCTTTCTGCAATAAAAGCCCTGCTAAATATTTTTGTTTTTCAGTCGCAGCATCCAAGCTAAGCACTGTACTTCCTCTGTCTTCGAGAAGCCTTTTTTTAGCAGTTTTTAGCCTAGACTTTCTTCCTACAGACATTTGAGTGTTCAAAGCAATTAGTTCTTCATATGAATGAGTTAATTGATCTGGGAAATGTATTTTTACTTCGCCAAATAGCTCCACAACTTTATCTAAATCAAAAGAAAACTCTGTCTTAACAGATTCATTTATGGCATAAATTCGCTGATCAATTTCATATATTCTTTTATTAAAATCTGATACTTGTAAAGAAACCTCTTCAATAAGTTCACTACTAATTTCAGTGTCGACTTTCCTAAAGTCAAACTTATCAAGCTCTGACTGCATCCTCATTATATGGGCTTCTATTTGAGCAATTTCAGCTTCTAAACTTTGAGTACTTTCTTGAGGTAAAGAGTTAATTTCTTTAATAGCATTTTTTATTGATTCGACTTGTTTATTTGCAGAATATTTCTCTTTAACTAGTAGTGAATCTATACCTAGAACCTCTGCTAAGTATGGCTTCCAAGCTGAATCAGCTTCTCTACTTGAATTGACCTTAAAAGTACTTTCGTACTGTGTTTGCTTCCTCAAGCAATAGCGCAAACCGTTTCGATATGTGTAATTGCTCTTTGCAAGGCCATTAATGGAAACAAAGGAATTTAACAACTCTTTCGCTTGGTTTAATCCAAGAGCATGATGCTCCCACTCTTTGTCTTCCAGATAATTAAATTTTTCTCTTCTTGAGTTTGAATGTATACAAATTTTCCCATTAACTGGTCTTTTTATGGTTACATACAACCCCTTCTTATATTCAACCTCCAAAAAGAATGTAAAGTCATGAAATATTTTCTTTTTAAGGAAGAAGTTTTTGTCCACCTGCTTTAACAAGGTAAAGTTTAACAAATCTACTAATGTTGTCTTTCCTAGACTATGTGATGATTTGTTTTTTTGATTTTTGGAAACATTGGCGAACACAATATTTAAGCCATCTCTGAATATTATATCAGGAAAGACATCATGATTATTAGAATATAATCGACTAAGTTTTAACATAATTATCCTACAATAAGCTCGACAAGGTCATCATGAACGCTGTATCGCGCCTTACCTAGAAGATATAAAAAACTCACTGCATAGGTAATATCTTGCTCATTAATTTCATTGCTTGATATTTTGCAGTATCTGTATAAATCATTAAGAGTTGTAGCCCCCCTAGAGACTAAGCATTCAATCACTAAAGACGACACATATATCAGACAATAGTTTAGGTTCGTAAATCTGTGTGGAGTTAGCATGATTTCTCCTTGTCGGTCTTCTTACCGATAAGGCAACTGGCATATAAGTAGTAAAGAAAAAAGCTGATCGAATGCTCTTTTCCTCGAAGAGATTGAAATTGTGAGTCCAATAATGCTTCTTCTATGGATACTAAAAGCTCTTCAAAAGAGTCGAATTTACTGCGTTTAATCAAAATTTTTCGATTAAGACTTCCTACTATGCTTTCAACTACCTTTTGAAGATCTTCATTTTCTCTTTGCTTAAGAAAAACATCTAGCTCTAGGAAGTATGGTTCATGGTCGATAGAAACTACTTCATCATAAAATTCTTGAGTTAATCCATTTAACTTGTTTTTTTCTTCTACATCTATGATGTTGAAATCACTTGGGCTAGCATTTATGTCATCAAGAGAGCTATCTATTGATAGTATGACTTCTCGCATCGACACAGGATCAAAGACAATAGATCCCGTTGCCGTTTCAGCTAAGTTAACCAAGCCCCCCAAACGAATTGTAGTACTGTTATCAATATGTTGATTTCCACCATTATTAATAGCAGCAATAGAGTTCTCTTTTGATTCTGCGGAGTTTCTATTAATCATTTATTTTTATCATTAATAATAGCAATGGAGTTATTTGATGCTTTGGCTGAATTGATCTTAACCCCTTTTAAAGCATGAGCACCAATTAGTACTATTGCACATAAAAAAACCAAGACTAAGAAAATGATCATAATTGAAAATGTTTGATCGCCAGACAGCTGAGAAAAAATACCCAGTGTTAACCATTGCTTATACAGCCCAAAAAATACTGCAGCGCCTACTGTTCCTAGACCGCCGATTCCTAAGGCTGCTTTAAAAAAGTTTTCCAAAGCCATCTCCACTAATTAACTGATTGTTATTGTTTATTATTCTACCATAAAGCACGTATGCTGAATGCGTGTTTCTGTAGTGTCCCCCATACTTAAATCTAATTAATTCAGTGGTTTGGAAAAGTGCCTTTTCGTAACAAAGAGTGCGAAAAGAGGGAGAGGGGATGTTGATGTAAATCAATTGCTTGTACTGTGACTGGCGTGCTCGCTTATCTTCATCCCTGAATGGCTATTCTCTACCTCTTATTTAAGAGAGTTGAGTGAGCCTGCATTTCCCTAACTGCACACACATTAACCTACTTTTACTCTTGCTTACAATAGTGAATTCAACATCTCCATCACATATTTCCAATTGAAATATAAAACTCTGTTTCTTACCCTAGCTTTCTGTTCTTGTTCTGTTTTCTGTTTGGTTTATGGCAGCGCTGGCCGACAAAGAGGTTGTAGCGAATAAGGTTAACTTTTCTTGTAGATCAGCTAGTGCAGATGCGGCTGTGACCGTCCGTGACATGGCCGTTCTATGACATCCATGTCACCACGGCATTTGTGAATCCATTCACATCAGATGTCACGGCCGAGGCTATAGGGATATATTCACGCCGTGTCACAGAAGTATCTGCACAACCCCCGCTGGGAAGCGATAGATAACAATGAAGCTATGCCGTACAGCAAGCTTTCAAGTCCCATTTATCAAAAATGAAGACACAAAAAAGCCACCCGTTAAAAGAGTGGCTTAGCTAAACAAGTTCCTAGGCTCTAGTACCTAGAAACCTAGTCACTTCTGAGAAGCAATAAAACGGTCTACTTAACCGTTTTAACACCCTCTGGTGTACCCACTAACAACACATCCGCACCGCGGTTAGCGAACAAACCGTTAGTCACTACGCCGACGATTTGATTGATCTGCTCTTCGAGCTCTTTTGGCTTCATGATCTTCATGTTGTACACATCTAAGATGATGTTGCCGTTGTCGGTGAGACAACCTTCACGGTAAACCGGATCGCCGCCTAGCTTAACCAGTTGGCGTGCCACGTATGAGCGAGCCATAGGGATCACTTCTACTGGTAGTGGAAACTCGCCTAAGATATCGACCTGCTTAGTGTTATCAACGATACAGATAAACTTTTCGGCTACGGCTGCGATGATCTTCTCACGAGTCAGCGCGGCGCCGCCGCCCTTGATCATGTCCATGCGTTCGTTGATCTCATCGGCACCATCGACATACACAGAAAGCTCATTGACAGAGTTGAGATCGTAGACCGGAATACCCAGTGCTTTCATCTTTTCGGTAGACGCTGCAGAGCTAGAAACAGCCCCTTCGATATCGGCCTTCATGGTCGCGAGAGCATCGATAAAGTGATTAACGGTAGAGCCAGTGCCGACGCCAACAATAGTATCTTTTTCAACGTATTGTAGCGCAGCCCAACCAGCGGCTTTCTTCATCTCATCTTGTGTCATGGTCGTTTCCTGTAAGGAGTTTTAAAAATTCTGTTATCAGTATACCCGCACTTTATCGAAACTATAGTGTTATCAGTTGTAAATCAGGGAGAAGATTATAGGAACTCGTTTCTACAGCCTAGGCTAGGGCCATTTTTTAACGGCTGCATAAATTAAGACAAGTTAATCTCTTGCCTGTGGTAAAAATCACTGCAAAAGAGTAACTTTAGCCCTTTGAAATTAAGTTTGGTTTAAGCATTTGACTGCTTAAGCAAGCATGTATCAAATCTGCACGGGTTTGAAGCATTTAGGATAAGGAAAGGAAAGGGAAGGACTATTTATGGCTGGAGCTAGCCTGTTAACGCTTTTGGATGATATTGCCGCCATCTTGGATGATGTGGCCTTGATGAGTAAAATTGCCGCCAAGAAGACCGCTGGGGTGCTGGGCGACGATTTAGCTCTCAATGCCCAACAAGTCTCAGGAGTCAGTGCCGATAGGGAGTTGCCGGTCGTCTGGGCTGTGGCCATGGGCTCCTTGCGTAATAAGTGCATCCTGGTGCCAGCCGCGCTATTGATCAGCGCTTTTATCCCTTGGGCAGTGACGCCACTGCTGATGTTTGGTGGCCTGTTTCTCTGTTTCGAAGGCTTCGAGAAGCTGCATCACACCTATGAGAAACGCAAGAAAAAAGCCGCCGCTTTAGCCCAAGGCGGTGCGGCTCATGACGTGGACGATGAACTGCCGCAAATTGATGATCTCAGAGAATACGAAGCCAAGAAGGTGAAAGGTGCCATTCGTACCGATTTCGTACTCTCCGCCGAGATCATCGCCATCACCTTAGGGGTCGTCGCCGAAAGCAGCTTTCTCACTCAAGTTGTGACGCTTTCTGTGATTGCTCTGGTGATGACCATAGGGGTTTACGGCTTGGTGGCTGCAATCGTCAAGATGGATGATGTTGGCTTGTATCTGACCCTGAGAAAAGGGGCAGGTCTGTTGACTCGCTGCGGCCGTTGGTTCGGCGCAAAATTGGTTAATGCTGCTCCCTATTTAATGCGCGGACTGACCATAGTCGGCACCATAGCTATGTTTATGGTGGGAGGCGGAATTCTGACTCATGGCTTGCATTGGATCAGTGTACAGATTGAAACTGCCGCCGCTCTGGCTGGGCAACTCACTATTATCGGGCCTGTATTATCATTTCTCACGCCTAGCTTACTCAATACTATTTTCGGTGTGATTGCCGGGGCATTAGCCCTGCTGCTGATCTCTGGGGTGCAAAAGCTTAGAACTTAGCACTTAGAACTTAAAACTTAGGCCTAAGCCCAAGTTGCCTAGATGTTCTAATTTGTATCTCCTATTGTGTCTGAGGTTAAATATTTGTAGGATTCAAGCTGTCTTAAAGTAGTATTGTCCGGCCTACTAATGAAAATGCTAATGAGCCGGTAAGAAGATAGGGATAT
>JAKVHY010000019.1 GCA_023284085.1 Shewanella benthica | reverse complement strand
GGGATGGAGCAGTATGGTAGCTCGTCGGGCTCATAACCCGAAGGTCGTTGGTTCAAATCCAGCTCCCGCAACCAATTCTTTATAAGCAGAATTAAAACAACTTATGGCGTTTATCGGACGCGGGATGGAGCAGTATGGTAGCTCGTCGGGCTCATAACCCGAAGGTCGTTGGTTCAAATCCAGCTCCCGCAACCAATTTTGAAAGACACAATACAACCGTAGCTCAGTTGGTTAGAGCACTACCTTGACATGGTAGGGGTCGGTGGTTCGAATCCACTCGGTTGTACCAATTCTTTATAAGCAGAATTAAAACAACTTATAGCGTTTGACGGACGCGGGATGGAGCAGTATGGTAGCTCGTCGGGCTCATAACCCGAAGGTCGTTGGTTCAAATCCAGCTCCCGCAACCAATTTTGAAAGACACAATACAACCGTAGCTCAGTTGGTTAGAGCACTACCTTGACATGGTAGGGGTCGGTGGTTCGAATCCACTCGGTTGTACCAATTCTTTATAAGTAGAATCAAAATAACTTATGCGTTTATCGGACGCGGGATGGAGTAGTATAAAAGCTACTCGGACTCAACTCTTTACGAAATCAAGGCGAAGGTCGTTGCCCTGCTTTTATAAAAGTAATCCAGCTCCCGCAACCAATTCTTTATAAGCAGAATTAAAACAACTTATAGCGTTTATCGGACGCGGGATGGAGCAGTATGGTAGCTCGTCGGGCTCATAACCCGAAGGTCGTTGGTTCAAATCCAGCTCCCGCAACCAATTTTGAAAGACACAATACAACCGTAGCTCAGTTGGTTAGAGCACTACCTTGACATGGTAGGGGTCGGTGGTTCGAATCCACTCGGTTGTACCAATTCTTTAGTAAATCTTATTAAACATTTCCCCACGCATCCAGTGTTTAAATCATGCTCACACCAGCTCGACCGACATAAAACAATTCGAATTTAACTCCTTATCACTCTTTTCATACATGAAATAGTGAAGTCCCTTGCCCTGCCCTTATAAAATAATCCCCCCCTGAGTAATTATCTAGAAAGAAATACAGCAAGCGAAAGCTGTTTTTTGTGCCTGAAGCATAGAGCCCCCAGCAAATTATACCCATGCCATTAAATTTATGATCAATTCAGAGCTCTCTCAGGACTCTTAATTCAAGGCACATTATTGAGGAAATGGTTATTCCTTTTTTCAAGATGGTGTTTTCACGATTAAACAGATTGGGGGCATACCACCAAGTTCATGGTAATCATCGTATAGTATTGGCGTAAATTCGCTTTATGGCACTGCCGAAGCCATCACAAACCTAGTACGCAAAAACCACAACTTAGCCCCTTGTCCTAACCTGACACAGGTGTCATTTATAAGAAGTGGCTACATTCCATTACAGGCCATTATATTTTCACTATATAAGTTGTTTCCTATCATAGAATAAAAGTCAAAACGAAAGTCGCAAAATCACGACAGTTTTACAACTGAACAATCGCGTTGAATTTTGAAATTTAGCCCGTTATGGAATCATACCATTCCATATAAGTATCTGGTCAGTTCAGAGACTCTCAGTTTTTTCAATTCAAGGCGCATTGATGAGGAAATGGTTATTCCCTTTTAAGTCAATGCAACACCGAAGTGGAAACACTGAGAGCCTCACGCAGTGCGGCTGATGTTTAAAGCAAAGGGCAAAGCCCTTTATGCTACGTTGATTGTTCTCGATATACGACTGCATGGTCTATTTTGTTCCATACAAAATAAGACATTTCCTCCTTCCATGGAGGTTAGATGCAGGAGGTACGAGCCCATGGACGGGTGAAGGTAGAATAATGCAGGAGCAATTATCGAGAGCAACGCAGGAGCTTGTTGCCGAGAATAACTATTAGCTTCAAACATTCGCAAGCCACATGGATGTGGTGAATGTCTATATTGCAGGAGCAATATATAGACCTTGCCTACAGCGCTTTGAACTCCCGCTGAATGATCAGATACTTACTCGGAATGGTATTAGACCTCGTTGCTTAAATATGTGATCATCAAGATGATTTTTTAAGTGACTGGTGTGAAAGTGAGTCGCGCAGTGATAAAAGGAAGCACTAATGAGTCAGCGTACGTTACATAGCCTCTTTAACCCAAAATCAGTAGCCATTATTGGTGCCTCGAATACAGAAAAACGTGCCGGTAACGTCATCATGAGGAACTTGCTCGCTGGCGGTTTTTCCGGTCCTATCATGCCGGTAACCCCAAAATACCAAGCTGTACTCGGTGTCCTCGCCTACCCCAATATTGAAGCTCTTCCATTGATACCCGATTTAGCCATTATCTGTACCGCCGCCGACAAGGTACCAGGCATAGTCGAAACCTTAGCTCAGTTTGGTTGTAAGACAGCGATAATCAATGCCTCGGGTATGGGTCAGCAGTTAAATGAAATGGGTATTGATCTGCTAACACTGGCCAAAAATAATGCCAAGCGCTATGGCATGCGGCTCCTTGGACCAAACAGTTTAGGTATGATGCTGCCTAATTTAGGATTAAATGCCAGTTTGGCTCATACCAGCGCCTTACCAGGGAAAATAGCCTTCGTGTCACAATCGGCGGCAATATGTACTACGGTACTCGATTGGGCCAATAATAAGGGTATCGGCTTCTCCTCTTTTATTTCTCTGGGTGACACCACAGATATCGATTTTGATGAGCTTCTCGATTATTTAGGCAGAGATTCACGCACCAGTGCAATCATGCTCTATATCGATTCCATTAACGAGAAGCGCCACTTCCTCTCAGCTGCACGCGCGGCGTCGCGTAACAAACCCATATTGGTGATCAAATCTGGGCGTAGCCTTGAGGGGACTAATGCCGCCAAGCTACATACCGGTGGACTCACGGGAAACGATGCGGTTTATGAAGCCGCGTTTAGGCGCGCCGGTATGCTAAGAGTCAATGACTTAATCGAACTCTTTGCTGCCGTTGAAACCTTAGCCCACTCCTCCCCTCTTCTTGGTGAGCGGTTGGCCATTATCACAAATGGAGGCGGACCCGCCGTACTCGCCTTAGATCAACTCATGCTAAGGGGGGGGAAGTCGGCAGCATTAGATGATGAAACTTACCAAGCCCTCAATCGACTGCTCCCCTCGACCTGGTCTGGGCAAAACCCGATAGACATTGGCGGAGACGCCGATGCGGAGCGCTATACCAAGGCAGTAGAGATCATGATGAACAGCCAATTAGCCGATGCTATCTTGGTACTCCACTCGCCTTCGGCACTAGGAGATAGCGTCGAAATAGCCGATCGGTTAGCTGAGATGGTAGCCAAACACCCCAACAGAAATAGGGTCAATATCCTCACCAATTGGAGTGGCGAAGATGCCGCTTATAAGGCACGTAAACGGTTTAATAAAGCTGGACTGCCGACATACCGCACAGCCGAGGGAGCCGTTGGCGCCTTTATGCATATGGTCGAGTACCGAAGAAACCAGAAACTCCTGCAGGAAGTGCCTCAATCGATACCGGATAACATTCCAACAGATGCTTTAAAAGCAAAATCCGCACTAGCAAAAGCAAAAGCACGGGGCAAAAAAATCTTAGAGACCCATGAGTCACAAGAGATCTTAAGTGCTTATGGATTAAAAACCATAGACACCTATGTCGCCCAAGATCCACACACAGCAGCTGTGATAGCACAAAATATTGGTTACCCAGTGGCCTTAAAGGTGCAATCTCCCGATATACATCATAAATCCGATGTCCATGGAGTCATGCTCAACTTAAGCAATAAAGAAGAGGTGATACAGGCTGCAATCGCCATTAAAGAGCGCGTGTTATCCACAAACCCCGATGCACGTATCGAAGGACTGTTAGTACAGAAGATGGCATTAACGGCCGGAGCACAGGAGATCCGCGTCGCGGTCATCAATGATCCTGTTTTTGGCCCAGCAATCTTACTCGGCGAAGGAGGCTCTGAATGGGAGCCCTCAACAGATGCAGTGGTAGCCCTGCCACCCTTGAATATGACCTTAGCAAGATACATGGTGATCCAGGCACTGAAGACTAAGAAACTTAAAGATCGTCATCTCCCTCTGGGTCTGGATATGAACGCACTATGTGTGATGTTGACACAGATTTCTCATCTGGTAATCGATTGTCCCGAAATTGCCAGTATCGATCTTAACCCTGTGTTATGCGCGGGGGAAAATATTACTATGTTAGATGTAAACATACAGCTCAATGAGCATCCCCTCGATAACGCCTCTCGTCTCGCCATTTCTCCCTATCCGAAGGAGCTAGAGCAAGTCGCAACATTGAAAAACGGTCAAGAGGTGATGTTGAGGCCTATTTTGCCGGAAGATGAACCTAAGCATCTGGCGTTTGACAACTCTCTGTCTGATGAAGACAGGTATAAACGTTATTTCGGTGTCCGTTCAAAAATGACTCACGAAGAGATGGCTGTGCTAACTCAAATCGATTACGCCCGGGAGATGGCCTTTATTGCAACGTCCAAAGGCGAAGATGGTGAAGATATTACCTTAGGCGCAATACGGGCCTCGATCGATCCGGATAATACCGAAGCAGAGTTTGCCATGGCGGTGAGGAGTGATCATCAAGGACAAGGGTTAGGTAGGCTATTATTGGAAAAACTGATCGCTTATTACAAGACTAATGATACTCAAGTACTCACAGGATTTACCATGTTTGAGAATCGTAGCATGGCAAATCTAGCTAAACGTCTTGGTTTTACCGTGACGTTCGATATGGAAGAGCGCTTGATCAAGATGGATATGCAACTGAAATAGTCAGTGACAAGATATCAGACTGGCTTAAAGTCTGATATCTTCAGGGTTATTCGCTGCAAACACAGTTCCTTCCCGACGACTTGGCACGATACAGGGCTTCATCGGCCCTGACAAAATAGCTTTCACGGTCGTCACTGATATTGAGAGTCGATACTCCTAAAGAAACGCTAATGGACCCCAAAGATAATTTTTTATCCTTACCTATGGATAATTTACGTTCTGAAATCACCTTACGTAATTGCTCGGCCACTATCAAGGCGTCTGTTAGACGTGTATTTGGTAGTAAGATAACAAATTCTTCGCCTCCATATCGAGCAACAAAATCGGTCCCTTTCACCGCTTTTTTCAACGCTAATGCCACATAGGCAAGCACTTTATCCCCGACTAAGTGACCATGGGTGTCATTAAACAGTTTAAAATGGTCGATATCGATTAAAAGCAAACAACTTGGAGACTGAGTTTGAGTAAACACTTGCATGTGTTTCATCACCTCTTCCTCGAAACTGCGTCGGTTGTTAAGTGATGTGAGTTGATCTGTCATGGCAACCAGATTGAGGTTTTCCATTTCGATTTTTAAAGAGCTCACCTCATCACGCATAGTGCTTAAGCTCCCTTGCATCTGCTTATTACTTAAAATCACGCCTTCTATATTATCGACTAAGCTATTTACCAGCGTGTTGAGGACTTCGACATCAGGTTTTTGTTTTAACTCTTGGCTGAAGTCAGATAAAGTGTCTGAAAAACTGGCGGTGCCTTGAGTCAATCTACTGACTTTGCTGAATAAAGCATTGATGATGATTTGAGTTTCAATTTGAACATTCTCAATCACTTCTGCTGATTTTTCTTGAATGAAATTCTTGTGAAGTCCATCATTCACTTCCATACAAAAAGTGATTCCATTTGAGATAAGGCCATCGATTGCACGTTTAAGGTCTAAATTAATCCCGAGATAATATTCATACCAAACAGCATAATTTACCGGCGTGACGGGAATATTAAGTTCAGACATTTTAGGTACTGCATGCCTAAGGATTTTTGCAGACAGTTCCGTATCTGTTAGGTGTTTCGCTAAGTTCATGCTTCCACTGCCCCATGAATGATTGTAAGTAGAGTGTTATAGGGATCCCGATAAATAGAGAATCCCAGTTACAATAAAGCAACAGTAACATGACAATAAACAAAAAAGAGGATGTTGCCATCCTCTTTGTTAATTATTTACTTACTTAGGCAGCCTACATGAGCTAAATATATCCAATTTTTTATCGTATACCTTTGATTTTACGTTCATTATTCCGAGTAAAGAATCAAAAATATTGTCATGAGAAAAGCCACCGACTCGAGCCCTAGCCTTGAGACAAGTCAGGTCTAAATTATTATCAGCGGCAAAGTCATCAGAAAACCAGGTCAACATTGGGACCTTTATCTGTTCATCGGGGGCGATGGCATAAGGTGCCCCATGGAGGTACATACCTTTTTCACCCAAAGATTCCCCATGATCCGACACATAGATCATCCCGGTATCGTATCTATCTTGCTCAGACATGAGCCTCTCGACGACTTGAGCAATAATATAGTCGGTATAAAGAATGGTATTATCATAGGTGTTCATCAACTCTTCATCACTGCAGTTTTGAATATCACTTCTTTGACAATCCGGGATAAACTTTCTGTGTTCCTCCGGATAGCGTAAGTAATATGTCGGGCCATGTGAGCCTATGATATGTAATACCAGCAAGGAATCCTTGTGCTTAAGTCCTGCCAGTGCTTTGTCCAATTCATTTAATAGCACCTGATCAAAACAGTACTGCCCATTACAAAGCTTAGAATCACTGTCTAACTTAACGATAAGATGCGGCACTCTATCGCATACCCCTTTACAGCCGCTGTCGTTATCGAACCAAAGCAGTTGTATGCCACCATGTTGCAATACATCCATGACACCATCTTGCGCCTTGGCTTCCCGGGCATCATAGTCTTTACGGCTCATATTTGAAAACATACAAGGCACAGAAACTGCGGTAGCCGTCCCACATGACGTCGTATTCATAAATGCAGTCACGCCGTATGGCTTTGTATACTGATTAGTGGGCTTATCATAGCCATAATATTCATAATTCATCGATCTGGCCGTTTCGCCAAGAACCATCACCACCAGATTAGGTTTCTTGTTCGTATCTTGAGTCTCATTAACCGCATCTAAACCTATCTGCTTATACTCGAGCGGGGTCTGTAAGTAGTTAATATTAGTATATTTAGCGATCGATCCGAGTACATAAGTCGGTATGATAAAACGTTTCAGCTCATCGTTATTTCGACCAAAAGACACATAGTTTTGATAATAAAAGAAACCTATAACCCCTATTCCAACGAGCATTAACAACATGAATGCAAATTTGTATAATAGCTCCGTTATCACAGGTTTATACCTGATGTTCAGTTTGAATATCAAGTATGAAGGCAATAAACCCGTTAACAAGAAATTGATCACAGAGGAAACATTTATATAGGTAAATGCCTCAGCGGAATTCGTCTGTACCGTATTTTCAATCATCCCATAATCAAACACGACACCATATTGCAGCGCCGCGAAAAATACGCTGGAGGAGAGCAAGGTGACGCCAATAAAGAAGGGCTTTAACAGGTATTTAACGCTAAATAATGAAAAGAGGAAACTCAAGGCAAAAATTAAAAACAGAGGAATCGTTGCAATGAATAAAGGGGCGACTTCCCCCTGCTTTTCTATGCCTGTTTGTACGATTCTAAAAAATGGAATATTAAATACAGCAACATAAAAAATGGAGATGAATAAGGTAAATTGAATGACTGTCGGGTTTTTTAAACGAGTTAGCACACAGATTCTCACTCACTAGATGATAAAGACAAGAGTGCAGTCAGTAAAAATTGCAAACCTAATGCTTAGAGCTAGCCATTAGAGCAAGCCATTAGAACAAGCTATCAAACCTGCCCTAAGCTGAACCGCAACAAAATAACATCCAGCCCCAAGTGTATTGAAGTGGATCACTGGTTTAGCTCTAGTCGATATAGGGATATCGGCGCTAAGCTAAACAATAATTAAGTTTAGCTATAACTCTGTGAAAAAAATGTGTGTGTATATCAATTACACTGCCCACTAAGAAGTGAGGAGTTTTAGCTTAACGAGAAGTGACATCGACTTAAAAGGAGACGGAGACTAAAATTCGGCATTGATACGCTTCATAAAGCTAAGCAGTTGTACTCTCTCGGCATCAGAAAACTCAGCCGTAAGCTCTCCCGTAAGTTGCAGATGTAACGCATCATGCTCACGATACAGCGCTTGTCCTTGCTCCGTGAGTTCAACTAAAATTGAGCGCCTATCAGACTCATGGGGCATACGAGTCACCAGATCAGATTTAACCATCTTATCTATTTGTACCGTCAGCGTCCCTGTGGTTACCCCAAGTTTCTCTGCCAGCTCCTTCATCCTCAAAGGACCATGGCCGCCTAAGATCTCTACCGTATGGATCTGTGGCAGACTGTAGCCATTATCTTTCACCACGGCCAGTTCCCAGGAAGAAAGTTTTTCATAGAATTCAACCATGACATGGTTTAACTGATCTTCAGTAGACTTCATTTGCTTCTCTTAATATGAACACTGCACTATGTATGTGCTTATGACAAACCGCCATAAGCACATATTATACCAATCCCACTAATTATTTTAGTCAGATTGGTATTAACTTTACCCGCTACATTCTGCCTGATTTGAGGTATTAACTTCAATGGTCAAATGGTTAAGACGGGTAAACGGACTCAATTTATCTTTGTAAAAAGCGGTATCTTGGGGCGCTGTTGTTACTATGGCAATTTCTGCAGCATAGTGATCAGCGCTGATCCGCCATACATGAATATCCGAAATTTTATCTTGAGTATCAGACTCAATAGCCTGGACTATCTCCTGTTTGTAGTCATTTTCAATACTTGCATCTAACAGTATTGGTGCCGTTTGTTTTAATAACTGCCAAGCCCATCTGGTGATGATAATTGAGCCGACGATGCCCATGATGGGATCGAGCCAGTTTAGCCCATAGAGTTTACCCAATAATAAGGCGCCGATGGCGAGTATCGACGTCAGTGCATCCGCAAGCACATGAAAATACGCGGCCTTTAAATTATGGTCATGAGTCTGAATATGCTCATGACCATCTTCTGCAGTATGACTATGGGAATGACCGTGGGAATGGCCATGAGAATGATCGTGTGTGTGATGGTCCTTTAATAAGAAAACACTGATCACATTCACGGTAAGCCCAACAATGGCAACCATAATAGCTTCGTTAAAATGAATCTGATGCGGACTGAAGACTCGCATAACAGACTCAACTAACATGATGAGCGCCACAAGCCCTAGGGCAATGGCACTGGTAAAGCCACCTAACACACTGACTTTCCCCGTACCAAAGGAGAATGACGGGTTGTTGGCATGTTTCCGTGCATAATGATAAGCAAAAAGTGTGATCATAAATGCGGCGGCATGGGTACCCATATGCCAACCATCGGCCAGTAATGCCATCGAGCCATAAACGGTTCCCGCTGCGATTTCGACAATCATGGTCACTACTGTCAAGTAGAGCACATATCGAGTATTACGCTCTCCGGCATCACTGACCGAAGCAAAATTGTGTGTGTGTTGCCATTTCTCTGAAGCATGACTTATTTTATTCATCTTAAACCTTAACCATTGATAAAATTAAATGTAAATAACCGGGTCTATCGCAGGATTTTTACCCAGCATACGACTACCAAGCTGGTATTCGTTTGAACGCCTTACGTGTCCAACAATATACTTTGATAATCAAACATAGCAACTTTAGTATAGTTCGACAATCAAAGTAAATAGGCGTGATCATTTTTATGTTAACTTGTGAGCCAGACCAATTTGTTTATGATCTGTACCCGTTTCCTGAGCAAGCTGTGGTGTCTTTAGGTTTCTTATGACTTGCGAAGATAGATTGCTCACTAAGGCCTGAGAGGATAAGTGAATTGAATCAGTTTTTTGGAAAGAGCATAGAATTAGTCATGTAAAATCAGTGACTAAGATCATGTTGCCTGCTTCTTTATTCTTTGTTCATTATCCTTTAAGTATAAAAAAGGCTGCCATTTAGGCAGCCTTTCATCATTAACTTACACGCTAGGAACGAGCCTTTAGCTTATTCCAGCTAAAAGTAATCCAAGGGTTAGTGGCTTAAATATGCCGCTAATGGTTTATATACCGCTAATGGCTTCTTTACAGAGTTCGGTAATACGAGCCCAATCTCCTTGCTCCATCGCATCCGTCGGCGCTATCCAGCTGCCACCAATACAATCGACATTTTTAAGCGCCAGATAATCACGGTAGCTGCTCGGCGTGATCCCACCCGTAGGGCAGAAACGAATATCAGCAAGTGGACCAGAAAAAGCCTTAAGTGCATTGACTCCGCCAGATGCTTCGGCGGGGAAGAACTTGAAATGGGTATAACCAAGCGACATGCCAACCATCACTTCAGAGATACTGGCAACGCCCGGTATCAAGGGGATATTCCCCGCCATCGCCGCTTTTAGCAGGCTAGGTGTCGCGCCGGGTGTGATAATAAATTGAGCGCCAGCATCGACAGCTTGCTGTAGCTGCTCTTCATTTAAGATAGTGCCTGCACCGACAAGTGCATCAGGAACTTCTTTAGCAATTTTAGTGATTGCTTCTAGCGCACAGGGCGTGCGTAAGGTCACTTCCAGTACACTGATCCCGCCGGCAACGAGCGCCTTAGCCAATGGCACGGCATCTTCTATCTTATTGATCACCATGACAGGAACAATAGGGCTGCATTTAAAAATATCTTGTGGCTGTAATGACCAGTTATTCTCAGGCATTCTTTACTCTTCCTTTAATAGATTTCGTCGATAGCACTGGTGCAGCGAGCACCCGTTTCAGGACTACTTAAATTTGATCTTAATGCACCGAATAATTCTCGGCCCATACCGTAACTGGTTTTACGAAGCTCTACTTTTTCCGCCTCGCGGGTCGCTAATTCGGCGTCACTGACCAAGAGGGTGAGCTCGCCAGTTAACGCATCGACACGGATCATGTCACCGGATTTCACCTTGGCAATCAAGCCACCATCGAGCGCTTCTGGCGTCAGATGAATGGCTGCAGGCACTTTCCCCGAAGCACCGGACATACGGCCGTCGGTCAATAGAGCAACCTTAAAACCACGATCTTGTAGTGTACCAAGTATTGGGGTGAGCTTATGTAACTCAGGCATACCAACAGCCTTAGGGCCCTGCCCCTTAACGACAACCACACAATCTTTGTCAAGATCGCCAGCTTTAAAGATGGCTTCGAGTTTATTTTGATCATCGATAACAACGGCCGGAGCCTCAACCACTCTATGTTGCTCAGATACGGCAGACACCTTGATAACGGCTCGGCCCAAATTACCTTTGAGTAGCTTCAAACCACCGTTGGCCTGGAAAGGTTGATCGACCGAAGTCAATACCTCAGTGTCCAGACTGGTGACTTGTCCTTCTACCCACTTGATTTCACCGTCGATCAATCTAGGCTCTTGGGTATAACGACGAAGTCCATGACCGGCAACAGTGTCGACATCTTCATGAAGCATCCCGGCATCGAGTAGCTCTTTTATTAAGAAAGCCATGCCACCGGCGGCGTGGAAATGGTTGATGTCCGCATGACCATTTGGATACACACGAGCGACGAGGGGCACAGCATCTGATAGCTCTGAGAAATCATCCCAGTTGACTATGACTCCGGCTGCACGCGCCGCCGCAACAATATGCATGGTCAGGTTAGTCGAGCCGCCTGTGGCCAGTAGCGCGACGATACCGTTCACGATGGATTTCTCATTTACAATCTCACCGATAGGCGTGTATTGCGTGCCCATTTCAGTCAGACGACAAACTTGCTTCGCAGCAGTCTTACTTAATACTTCTCTTAATGGATCGTCTGGATTGACAAACGACGAGCCTGGCAGCTGCAGTCCCATGACTTCGAGCATCAACTGGTTACTGTTAGCCGTACCATAGAAAGTACAAGTACCGGCACTGTGATAAGAAGCCGATTCAGCTTCGAGTAACTCAGCTCTATCTACCTGACCTTGAGCAAACTTCTGTCGAATACGGGCCTTTTCTTTATTCGGGATCCCGGATTTCATCGGGCCAGCTGGCACGAATAACATAGGTAGATGACCGAAGCTCAGGGCACCGATCAACAAGCCTGGGACGATTTTATCGCAAATACCCAGCAGTAAGGCACCATCGAACATATTATGCGACAGGCCAATTGCGGTGGACATGGCGATCACTTCGCGGCTTAGGAGACTGAGCTCCATGCCGGGCTGACCTTGAGTCACACCATCACACATGGCTGGCACGCCAGCTGCGACCTGGGCCACGCTACCGACTTCGGCGCAAGCTTGCTTCAATAGGTCCGGGTAGGTTTCATAGGGCTGGTGAGCCGAGAGCATGTCATTGAATGACGTGACTATGCCTATGTTAGCCTTAGTTAAGCCTTTAATTGATTGTTTATCATCTGGGTTACAGGCTGCAAATCCATGGGCCAAGTTACCACAGCTCAACGAGCTACGATGAACACCATTTTGTTTTGCTTCATCGAGCGCCGCTAGGTATTTAGCCCGTGACACTTTACTGCGTTCGATAATTCTATCGGTTACAGCTTGTACAACTGCGTGCATAATAGCTCCTTAAGCGCTCCAGTAAACGTCGACTGGTGTCTTATGTTGTGCCAATACGGCTCTGATCGGCATACTGTTAGCGTCTTCATTTTCAAGCGCTTGACGATAAACAGTTAACTTCTGCTCACCGACGATATGTAGATATATTTGACGACTGGCCAAGATCGCTGTTTTTGACAGAGACAACCTTGGGTTAGGTGCAGAACCTGGGGTGACCGCCACGCATAACTTCTCCGTCGATAGTGCTTCTTCTATCTCTTTCGAGCATGGAAACCAGGAGCAAGTATGACCGTCGTTACCCATGCCCAGCACGACGACATCGAATGGATTTGGGAAATTAGCCAGTTGTTCTATGGTCATGGCACAGCCCTCTTCCGGCGAAGAGAACATGTTTTTAAGGCCGCGAAATTTGGCGGTATGCGCCTTATTCTGTAGCAGATGAGTCCTGACAAGCTTCTCGTTAGAAGCATCAGAGTCAGTATCTACCCAACGTTCATCGGCCAGAGTGATGTATACCTCACTCCATTCAACATTCTTGTGACTAAGCAGTTGAAAGAGTTTTACCGGGGTCGAGCCACCAGAAACAATCAGACTCGCTTTACCTCGGGTATCGACCGCTTCCTGAAGTTGCTTTGCAATACGCTCCGCTAGCTGGTTTTCTAATGATGTCTTATCATCGAATGATTTGAACACACTTTCTTTAATCATGACTCAATCCTCTTACTCATCCCAAGAACGGCCGTCTTTCGCTATCAAAGCCACTGATGCAACTGGGCCCCAGCTGCCGGCAGGATAGGGTTTTGGCTTCTCGTTGCTTTCTTCCCAAGCTTGAATGATGCCATCGACCCAAGTCCAAGCCTGTTCGACTTCATCACGACGTACGAATAGCGCCTGATTACCCAACATAGCTTCGAGTAGCAGACGTTCATAGGCATCTGCGATACGCTCATTTTTAAAGGTCTCGGAGAAACTTAAATCGAGTTTGGTGGTCTGTAGTCGTTGTTTTTGCTCAAGACCCGGAACCTTATTCATCATCTGAATTTCGACACCTTCATGGGGCTGAAGTCGGATGGTTAATTTATTTGGCGGCAGGGTTCTATAGCTTGAGCTATACAGGTTATGAGGTGGGTTCTTGAAATAGACGACAATTTCAGAACTCTTAGCTGGCATACGTTTACCACTGCGAAGATAGAAAGGCACCCCGGCCCAACGCCAGTTATCGATATCAATCCTTAAGGCAACAAACGTCTCAGCATTAGACTGAGTATTAGCGCCCTCCTCTTCGAGGTATCCGGGAACCGCTGCACCTTGCAAGAATCCGGATGAGTATTGACCACGCACCGTATTCTCATAGATATTGTCTGAATTGATAGGACGAAGTGATTTGAGCACTTTCACTTTTTCATCACGTATACTGTCGGCATCCAAGTCTAACGGAGGATCCATGGCGACCAGTGTCAGCACCTGCAACAGATGATTCTGGATCATGTCACGCATCTGACCCGCCTTATCGAAATAACCCCAACGCCCTTCGATACCTACCTCTTCGGCAACGGTGATCTGTACATGATCTATAGTACGGTTATCCCATTTAGAGGCAAACAATGAATTGGCAAAACGAAGTGCGATAAGATTCTGAACGGTTTCTTTACCTAGATAATGATCGATACGGTAAATTTGGTTCTCATTGTAGAAGGCAGAAACATTGTCGTTGATAACTTTAGAAGATTCGAGATCGTAACCTATGGGCTTTTCTAACACGACACGTGAATCGGGATAGATCAGGTTTTGCTCATTAAGACAGCGACAGATATCACCGAAGATAGCCGGTGGCGTCGCAAAATAACTGACCATCACCCTTTTCTCGGGCTCTAGTATGTCATGGAAAGCTTTGTAACCTTCTGACTCAGTAAAGTTAGTCCCTATATAATGGCATCGTTGTAAGAAGCGCTTAACAGTCTCCTCACAAAGCTCCTCTTTCACAAAAACATTCAAAGCCTTATCGACTAACGCTTTAAATTCTTCTTGAGTAAAGGCATCCTTCGCTACGCCAAGCACCTTAGTATCGACATTCAGCAGCCCAGCTTTGTCTAATTGATATAAAGAGGGAAGTAATTTACGCCGCGCTAAATCACCTTTAGTACCAAACAATACAAAATCACAAGCTTTGGCTTCTGGTGTTCTTATGCCCATAGCTTCTCAATCTCCTATCTCACTGTGTTCAATCGATTCGATATGAATCTCACATATTTGTTGTAATATAACAACAGAAGTTGTTAATTGCATCTTAAATTTGCAAAATAACCCCTATTAGTACACTAGGCATACCACCCTATGATCTGGTATGCTTTTCGTGATTAAATTACTATATACAGTAGAAACTTTTAATCCCAACAAAGTTATAATCCGTCATACGGGTCAAGTTTCTCTTTTATAGAAGCTTTCTAAAATGACAGAAAAGAAATAATAAAATTACATATTTTTTTCGAGTGGACGTACGCATATGAATACCCTAGAAAAGGTTCAAAAAAGCCTCACCCATTTTAGTAAATCAGAGCGCAAAGTTGCAGAAGTCATTCTGGCTTCTCCGCAAACGGCAATCCACTCAAGTATCGCGACTCTTGCCAAGATGGCCGACGTGAGTGAGCCCACCGTTAACCGCTTCTGTCGTCGCTTAGACACCAAGGGCTTCCCGGACTTTAAACTCCACCTAGCTCAAAGTTTAGCTAATGGGACTCCCTATGTCAGCCGTCATGTGGAAGAAGATGACACTCCTGATTCCTATACGACAAAAATATTCGAATCATCAATGGCTTCTCTCGACGTAGCCAGGCAGAGCATAGATACCAGTGCCATCAATAAGGCTGTCGATATTCTCACCCAGGCTAAAAAGATCTCTTTCTTTGGCCTAGGCGCTTCAGCCTCCGTGGCCCATGATGCACAAAATAAGTTCTTTCGATTCAACGTACCCGTCATCTGTTTCGATGACGTGTTAATGCAACGTATGAGCTGTATCAACAGTGGAGAGGGTGACGTTATCGTGCTTATCTCACATACAGGCAGAACCAAATCTATGATTGATATCGCCAGGATTGCCCGTGAAAATGGTGCAGCCGTCATAGGTATAACAACCCAAAACTCGCCGCTATCGAGCGAGTGCACACTGCCAATTACTATGGAAGTGCCGGAAGATACGGATATGTACCTCCCCATGGCATCCCGCTTGGCCCAGTTGGTCGTCATTGACGTATTAGCAACCGGCTTTACTTTACGCCGCGGCCCTAGATTCAGAGAGAGTTTAAAGCGAGTCAAAGAGGTGTTAAAAGAGTCAAGGATAGACAAAGATACTCTCATGTAACTACTTTCTTTAGCCACCACGGCAGTACAACTTTCTGTTTACTGCCTTTTTTTGCTCCATTTTCAGTTTCACTTCACAAAATTATTATATTGTTTTAGATCACTTTGTTTGTAATTTTCCTACATAAACTCAAATCCTCTGTTAATATAGTGTCAGAATTTATTTAAAACTTAACGGAGTATGTCATGTTCCGCAGAACCAAAATTGTAACCACTTTGGGTCCCGCTACCGACCGCGATGATAACTTACGCCGCATCATAAAAGCTGGCGCTAATGTTGTTCGACTAAACTTCTCCCACGGCTCAGCTGAAGACCACATCAAACGTGCTAAAGATACACGCAGAATTGCCGCAGAACTCGGTGTTCATGTCGCTGTACTGGGCGATCTTCAGGGTCCAAAAATCCGTGTTTCTACCTTTAAAGACAACAAAAAGGTTCAGCTAGACCTAGGACAAAGCTTTGTCTTAGATGCTGATCTTCCTAAAGGTGAAGGCGATGAGAATCACGTAGGTATCGACTATAAAGAGTTGCCAAACGATGTCAGCATCGGCGATATTCTTATGTTAGACGATGGCCGTGTGCAACTGAGAGTCGAGCGTATTGACGGTAATAAGGTACACACTATCGTCACCGTTGCCGGACCTTTATCGAATAATAAGGGCATCAATAAGCAAGGTGGTGGTCTGTCTGCTGCTGCGCTAACCGAGAAAGATAAGCGCGACATTATTACCGCTGCCGAAATTCAAGTTGATTACCTTGCAGTTTCTTTCCCTCGTACCGGTGCAGATCTTGATTATGCACGTGAACTCGCCCTTAAAGCCGGCTGTAAGGCACTTATCGTGTCTAAAGTTGAACGCGCGGAAGCGGTTGCGACTGACGAAGCGATGGATGATGTGATCAGAGCATCCGATATCGTCATGGTTGCCCGTGGTGATCTAGGTGTCGAGATTGGTGATCCAGCACTCGTTGCTGTACAGAAGAAACTCATCAGCCGAGCTCGTCAGCTCAACAAGAGCGTGATCACGGCGACTCAGATGATGGAATCTATGATCACTAGCCCAATGCCAACTCGTGCTGAAGTCATGGACGTGGCTAACGCCGTTCTCGATGGTACAGATGCTGTGATGTTGTCGGCAGAAACTGCGGCAGGCGACTTCCCGGAAGAAACCGTCAAGGCGATGTCTGAAGTTTGTCTTGGTGCTGAATTACACCCAAGTGTACAAGTCTCTAAACATAGACTCGATCAAAGTTTCGATTCTATTGAAGAAACTATTGCACTATCGACCATGTATGCGGCTAACCACCTTAAAGGTATCAAGGCTATTGTTGCGTTAACTGAGTCCGGTGCAACTCCTCAGTTAATGTCTCGTATCAGCTCAGCTTTGCCTATTTTTGCTTTGTCACGCCATGAAGTGACATTAGCCAAGATGGCCGTATATCGCGGTGTGCAGGCAGTACATTTTGACTCTAGCAATTTAAGTCCCGAAGACGTAGCTCCAAAAGCGTTAGAAACACTAACAGCTGCTGGTTACCTCAAGAGCGGTGACATGGTGCTGATGACTAAGGGTGATTCGATGGAAACGATTGGCGGAACCAATACCTGTAAGGTATTGATCGTCGCGTAATATCTCATCCTTCAGCAAAAGGGCACGCGAAAGCGTGCCCTTTTTTGTAGGGAGCCCCCCAGTTCGTTTATGTCTACAATCACAGCTAGATGTCATACAAGCCCACAAATAATATGATCATTCAGCGGGAGTTCAACACTCTGTAGATAAGGTCTTTATATTGCTCCTCGGTAATAGTACCCATAGGTATAAGCTCCTGCATTATTTTACCTTCACTCATATATAAACCCCTACCTCCTACATCAGACCTCCATGGTCTTAAGCGTTCCATACGCTTAAAAGACATTCCGCTTCTGCGTTACATTAACTTAAAAGGGAGCAAGCACTTCTTCAGCAATGCGACTTGAATTGAACAGCCTGAGAGGCTCTGAACTGAGCAGCAATTTAGTGAGATGGTATTACAATAAATCAATAAAAAGGACGCCGAGGCGTCCTTTTCTGTTTTTAAGCTAGTATTCGATACAATTATAATGAACTGAAATCATCGACATTGATTGCAGCCAGCCTCAGCTTATCGGCAGCAAGCACCGACTCCAATTCAACCGCATCGATAACGTGTGTCTCATGAGCGAGTTGAAATAGAGGAAGATTACTCATCTTCTTGGGTAATGCCCCGCTTCTCTGGGCCGTTTTTATCTTCTTATGGATCTGCTTACAGTTAAACTGTGCGATAAAGGCGGCTTCAACTTCGGCAATACCACTGGTATCACCCTCAAATTCTGGACATAAGAAGGTAATACGATCCCGTGCCGGTCCAGGCTTTAACATGCCTTGAACCAGTTCGATGGCCATCTTGTCAGTCACACCATTAAAATGGTTGCCCAGAGGGAATATCAGTGCCCTCATCACCCAAGCAACAGGACGGTTAGGAAAATTACGCAGCGCACCTTCCAAGGCCTTAGCCGCTTTGTGTAATCGGGTGGCCATCACATAGCGCACCGCAGGAAGATCATCATGCTGACGACCGTTGTCTTCGAACAGTTTCAGGGTTGCAGAGCCTAAATAGAGCTCACTAAGCACATCACCCATCCTTGCCGACAGCATCTCTTTTCGCTTAAGATCCCCACCCATGATCAACATAGAGACATCGGTCATAAAGGCTAACGCCGATGAGAGTCTCGACATGTCTTTATAATACTGCTGTGTCTCGCCGCTCACAGGGGTCTGATTAAAACGACTGGCCGTTAACGCACAAAACACAGAACTGAATGCATTACGGGCCGCATAGCCAATATGACCGAGTAAAAGCGAGTCGAAGCGTTCCAATGCGGCCTCATTGTCATCCATCGCCGCAGTTTCCATCTCAGCAAGCACGTATGGATGACAACGAGTCGCCCCCTGACCGAATATCATCAGGCTACGAGTAAGAATATTAGCCCCTTCAACCGTAATTGAAATAGGGTTCGCCATATAAGGGTGACCCAGATAGTTCTTCGGTCCGAGCTGAATCCCCTTACCCGACTGAATATCCATGGCATCGTTAAGCACATCACGGCTCATCTCAGTCATATGGTATTTTGCAATCGCCGTCACTACCGATGGTTTCACTTTCAGATCGATACCCGTTGTCGTCAGGCGTCTCGCCGCTTCTAACTGGTAGGTATTGGCTATGATGCGGGCGAGCGCCTCTTGTACACCTTCAAAATTACCGATAGAAAGACCAAACTGATGCCTGACATAGCTGTAGGCTGTCGTTGTTTTCGTCGCCGTGTGACCAGAGGCCGTGGCCAGTGCAGGTAATGATATTCCCCGCCCTGCAGATAAGCATTCCACCAACATGCGCCAACCACGGCCAGCATATTGAGGTCCACCTATGATCCAATCCAAAGGAATGAAGACATCTTCCCCTTGAGTGGTGCCATTCATGAATGCCATGTTGAGCGGGTTATGTCTCTGCCCTATCTTCACACCGGCGTGATCGGTAGGTATCAGGGCGCAGGTGATCCCCAGAGCCTCTTTATCACCTAATAAGGCGTCAGGGTCACGCATCTGAAAGGCCAGACCCAGTACCGTAGCCACAGGGGCTAAGGTGATATAGCGCTTATCCCAGTTAAGTTTAAGGCCCAGAACCTCTTCGCCTTCAAACTCCTGGCGACAGACGATACCTTCATCAGGAATCGCACCGGCGTCGGACCCAGCCTCAGGTCCCGTCAGGGCAAAACAAGGCACAGCTTCACCACTGGCCAGTTTAGGCAACCAATGCTCTTTTTGTTCCTGTGTACCGTAATGGGTGAGCAGTTCGCCTGGACCTAAAGAGTTAGGCACCATCACAGTAACAGCGGCACTGACGCTGCGACTGGCGAGCTTACTGACTATGGTCGAGTTAGCATAAGCAGAGAAGGCCTTGCCGCCATACTGCTTAGGAATGATCAGGGCGAAGAAACCTTCATCCTTAAAATATTGCCAAAGTTCAGGAGGGAGATCTTTGCGGTTTTGCACTATGTCATAATCATCGATCATAGTCAGTGCAGTCACTACCTGATTGTCGAGAAAGGCTTGCTCTTCTGAAGTGAGCGTAGGCTTGCCATAACTATGTAAGGTTTCCCAGTTGGGTTTACCTCTGAAAAGCTCACCTTCCCACCAGACATCGCCGGCCTCCATCGCTTCCTTCTCTGTATCAGATAATGGCGGAAGGACCTTCTTAAAAAATGAAAAGACAGGACGCGTGACCAACTGCATCCTGATATTTTTGACACCAAAAAGCACAATAATAATCAAGAGTGCAAGTATAAACAGAGTCATGATTTTACCTTTTGTTCTATTGAAGCTGAGGCTAAGCCGTTACCGGAACCGCCACACCTGCTGAAAGATAAGGAATAACTTTACGTATAACGGCTTCGATATCATTATGTTCACCGAAATCAGCTGCCGCGATTTCAGTTAATGCATCCGCCGAGGCCATGGTGAAGACCACAGTGCCTAAGGTAAAGTGTAAACGCCAAAACATCTCCGCGGGGGGAATATGAGGCGCACTGTCGGCTACCGCTTTGACAAATTGAGTGAGATGGTCACCGTAATGCGTGGTGATAAACCACCTGAGATGCCCCTGACTCTCGATATAGCCTCTGCCGAGCAGTTGTAAGAAGGTACGGGTACCCTCGGACCTTAGTTGATTTAGATCTAACAAAGGTTTAACTAAGGTTGAAAAAATATCATTAAGCGATGCATCTTTGTCAGAGCTCTGTAGATTCATGATTTCAGACGAGGCTGCAGGCATAAAAACATCGAGATAACGCGCTAAAACAGCTCGTATTAACTCTTTTTTTGAACCAAAATGATAATTCACTGAAGCAAGATTGACTTCAGCCTTACTGGTGATCAGACGTAAGGAGGTTTCAGAAAAGCCTCGCTCTGCAAATAACTTCTCTGCAGCATCCAGTATTCTTGTTTTTGTATCGGATCGATTTGCCATTCCGTGACCTTAACTCTATTTTAAACACTCGTTTAAATTAAACATTGGTTCACATTTTGTCAAACAAAATTATTGGTCAATTGCAGGCTACAGCTAGATTTACACTCAATTCCTGTTCTTTTGCTCCCTTCTACTTTTAAATAGTTGGTTTTTGGTTAATATGCTCAACACAAAAACAACAAAGGAACTGAATTAATGTCACTTTCTAAGCCCCAGCTTTCCCGTCTTTCACTAATTATTGCACTTTCACTGGGAATATCTGCCTGTAATTCCTCTCAAAATGATGAAGATCACGCAGATTTATCCAAAACAGAAGAGGCTAAGCAATTTCTACAACAATCTGAGCAGACATTGAGTGAGCTGTCTATTGAGATCAATCGCGCCGAATGGATCTACAGTAACTTCATTACCGACGATACGGCGGCCCTGTCAGCATCTGCGGCTGAAAAACTCACCGCAACCTCAGTCAGACTAGCGACTCAAGCCGCGCAGTATAGCGATTTACCACTGGATGATGCCAGTCTGCGTAAACTCAATATATTACGCAGCTCATTGGTGCTTCCCGCCCCACTCGATCCGGCAAAAAATGCCGAACTTGCCGGGATAAGTTCACAGCTCAATGGCTTGTACGGCAAGGGAAAATATTGTTTCGATGACGGCCGCTGTTTAACTCAACCCGAACTGTCAGCAATCATGGCAGAGTCCAGCGATCCAACATTATTGCTCGAAGTATGGAAAGGTTGGCGTGAAATCGCTAAACCCATGCGCCCTCTATTTGAGCGTGAGGTGGAATTAGCCAATGAAGGCGCCAAAGATCTTGGCTACGAAAATTTATCGGTATTATGGCGCAGCCAATATGACATGAAGCCCGATGAGTTCTCCAATGAATTAGACAGGCTATGGGGCCAAGTTAAACCCCTCTATGATTCATTGCACTGTTATGTCCGTGGCGAGCTCAATGAAGCCTATGGCGATGAAGTTGTACCGGCCAATGGACCTATTCCGGCTCACCTGCTGGGTAATATGTGGGCGCAAAGTTGGGGCAATGTCTACGACAAAGTCTCGCCCCAAGATGCAGATCCTGGCTATGACGTCACTAAGCTGCTTGCCGCGCATGACTATGATGAAGTCAAGATGGTTAAACAAGCCGAAAGCTTCTTCAGTTCACTCGGTTTCGATGAGTTACCCGATTCATTCTGGGAGCGCTCATTATTCGTCCAACCAAAAGATCGTGATGTAGTGTGTCATGCATCTGCTTGGGATCTGGATAACCTGGATGATATACGGATCAAGATGTGCATTCAGAAAACAGCGGAAGATTTTACCGTTATCCATCATGAGCTAGGTCATAACTATTATCAACGTGCCTATAAAAACCAGCCATTTATCTTCAAAAATAGTGCAAATGACGGTTTTCATGAGGCGATTGGTGACACCATTGCGTTATCTATCACTCCGAGTTATCTGAAACAGATAGGTCTACTCGATGAAGTCCCGGATGCGTCGAAGGATATTGGCCTGTTACTCAAACAAGCATTAGATAAAGTCGCCTTTATGCCATTTGGCTTGATGATCGATCAGTGGCGCTGGAAAGTGTTCAGCGGCGAAATAACACCGGATCAGTACAACCAAGCCTGGTGGGATCTCAGAGAGAAGTATCAAGGAGTCAAGGCTCCCATCGAGAGAAGTGAAGACGACTTCGACCCCGGCGCTAAATACCATGTACCGGGCAATGTCCCTTATACGCGTTATTTCCTCGCTCACATTTTACAGTTCCAATTCCACAAGTCGCTGTGTGAGACTGCCGGTGATACCGGTCCGGTACACAGATGTAGCATCTATGGCAATAAAGAAGCTGGCAGCAAACTCAATACCATGCTGGAGATGGGGCTAAGCCGCCCATGGCCGGAAGCCTTGAAAGTGGTTACCGGTAGCCCAGAGATGGATGCCAGTGCCGTACTCGATTACTTTGCCCCGTTACAAGTTTGGTTAAACGAGCAAAACACTCAGGCTAACCGCCAATGTGGATGGTGATGCTATTAAGCCAATAGGAATTAAATACTATAAGTCATTCAGCTTAATGACATAAATGATTTAGGGCGCTATTTATACAGCGCCCTTTTTCCTATGCAAACTCACGCTCGCCTCCACTCGACACACTTTGTTAAGAACTAAAACTTTAGATAATCAAGGTCATCTATTATAGTGACATCAGTAATGGTGGATTTGAAACATTTAATGTCATTAATAAAAGTTATCTTAGTGGGTCTATTCTCTTTGCTGTACATGATACAGCCGGCGATGGCGCTGTCGGAAGACAATAAAGCCATTAATCAATTATATACCCAGTTTGCACTGGCATTTAATCAACTAGATGCAGGAATAGTTGAGAATATCTATGCTGAAGATGCCTGCTATGTCCCTGAGAATCAAAGTAAGGGCATTACCATGGGTCGTGACAACATCATCGCGGTTTATAAGAAGTTTTTTGGTAAGATTAAAAACAAAGAAGCCCGTATCGAAGTCGACTTTAGAGTCGTAGAGCGTCAAATGGAAACCAATAACGCGACAGATGTAGGCTACTACCTGATCCGATTTCACCCAGCTAAAGATGCCGAAGAACCTATCAGTGAGTTTGCTGGAAAATTTGTCAATGTATCCAGAAAGAATGCCGATGGAAAATGGTATCTGACCGTCGACACCAACAACCGTTCGGAAACGCCATTTTACTACAATGCAAAACCCTCCCCGGAACTGTATTATGGCCGTCAATTTTCACCACTAACAGCCGAGATCCATGTCGAACAACACTAACATTGCTTGCCCTTGTGGTATGAACACCCAGCACAGCCCGCTTTTATATCACACTTGCTGTGGACGATTGCATGCTAACGCCCAAAAGGCAGCCAGTCCTGAGCAATTGATGCGCAGCCGCTACACGGCGTTCGTCATGAAGCTGTATGACTATTTGATAGCGACTCATCATCCCGAATACTTACATGGCCTCACAGCCAGCACACTAGCCCTAAGCCCGGAAACTCACTGGTTAACACTGGAAATTATCTCCTCATCTGCCACTGACTTGGATGGGCAAGTTGAATTCCAAGCTTGGTATAAAGATGACTCAGGAATCAACGCGATTCACGAGTGCTCAGATTTTCAGTGTATCGAAGGAGACTGGCTTTATACCCAGGGAGAACAGTTCGACGCCATTTTTCCTAAACGTAACCAAGCTTGCCTTTGTGGCAGTGGTAAGAAATTTAAACAGTGTTGTCTATAATACCAATCGGTATAAGCAGCAAATTTGATGTTTCAAGCACAAAAATAAAACTACAGTTAGATTAGCAGGCATTTTTAATGAATCGGCTCTGGATTAGATTTAAATAAAAACTGATTAAAATCGGACTCTCTCAAGGCGGGACTGTAAAGAAACCCTTGAGCCTGGTGGCATCTGTGTTCCGATAAGAAGTCTTCTTGCTCCTTAGTCTCTACTCCCTCAGCTGTTAAGGATATATTCAGCGCCGAAGCCATCGCTATGATGGCACTCACAATCTCACGACTCTCTTTGCTTACTGTCAGATCGGAAATAAACGAACGGTCAATTTTAAGCTTACTGATGGGAAACTGTTTTAGATAACGCATCGAACTGTAACCGGTACCAAAGTCATCGATAGCTAAGCCTACACCGAGCTCAGACAGTTCAGTACATAACTTAGTCGCATAATCTATGTCTTCCATCAGTTCTGTCTCTGTGATCTCCAAAATCAGCGAGCCGGGTTGAAGTCGATAGCGCGACATTAAGTTCCACACCTGCTCGAAAAGATTACCGCTGAAGAACTGGCGAGCAGACACATTCACATGCATAGAGATATCTATTTGATGATGTTGCCATAAATTAAGTTGCCTGCACGCGGCTTCCAACACCCAAGCTCCAATGGCAATGATCAGACCGGTTTGCTCGGCAATATGGATAAAAGCACCTGGATACAGCACCCCTTTCTTTGGGTGATGCCAACGAATCAAGGCCTCCGCACCAATGAATTTTTTGCTCTTAAGGTCTTTAAGGGGTTGATAGTAGAGCTCGAACTCTCTGCCCCTCAGCGCAGTTTGTAAGTCACGTTCTATCTGTGCGTCTTCTTTGAAACTGTTGAGTAAGGCATTATTAAAGACTTGAATTTTATCACTTTGCTTTTTCTTCGCGTATTGTAGCGCGATATCGGCACAGGCTAAGGGAACGAAGCTGTCTTCGACAGACTCAATATCTACAATTGCCAGAGCCGGTTTAGGTTGGATCTGTTCACGGCCTATGATCACAGGCAGAGTCAGCTGACTGTATAATCTGGCGATAATGTAGTCCATATCCATTTGATTCTGCTTGGGAAGAATAATCGCAAACTCATCACTGCCAACTCTGGCAAGTTGTTCGGTTTTATTGACATTAGCGAAATGCTTCAGGCGTCTGGCCACTTCGATCAGTAATGCATCACCACTTTTATGACCATAGGTATCATTGAAACGTTTGAAACCACAGAGGTCAATAAGGATCAGTTGACCCGATTGACAGTGCTCTAACTCTTTATTGAAATAACTGCGGTTATACAGCCCAGTCAAACCACAACGCCAGGCTAAGTGCTCTAATTTAGCCTGATACTGCTTTTCTTCTGAGATATCATCGGCTTTAACCAGAGCGTAATGATTACCTCGTTCGGTAATAAACTGTTTAACTGAATACCTAAGCCAGTATTGCCTGCCATCTTCTCGTACAACTTGACTCTCTCCCTTAGCCACTGAGCCCATTGACACCTTTTCTAAGACGAGCTTAGCCTGATCCGGGTTTTGTTTAATAAAATCGAGTCGTTTGAAGGACTGGCCAATGGTTTGATGTTTAGGGATACCCGAGACAAACTCATGAGCTTGGTTTACATATTCGACTAAATCTGTTTTCAAGTTAATCAACATACTCACCTGCTCTGATTCTTCGTCGGCACTGAGCAGTAAGGTGAGTCTCTCATCTTTCTCATAAGCGTTACGCGTTGCCAGCGTCAGCGCGAGTTGATCGGCCACATGTGTCGCAATATGAATCTCACGATCGGTCCAAGAGGCCACTGATGTTCTTTCAAGATACAAGACACCTTCGAGATGACCGTTAATTCTTATGGCGACATCCAGGGAAGACATGATCCCTTTAGGCTTGAAATAGACATCAGCAATCTCTTTGACTCTGAGATCCTGATCCACATCGCTTATATCTAGCAAACACTTGTTTCTGAGTTCAGCAATATAATCTGGACAATCTGAGGGGGCGGGACGTGAATAAACAGCAGGCAGCAAGGGGCCATAAGTAGCGGTCGAGCTAATTTGATTATCTTGACAAGAGAGCATACAGACACCCACATAGGTGACAGCAAGCTGCTTACACAATAATTCTGTCGCCAGCTCAGCCGTTTTCTGAAAATCACCTGCTTGTTTTTCTGTAGAGTTAACGATGCACTCTAATAAATCTTGATACTCACGCTTCTTCAAGAATATCCCTAAAAAGTAAGCAAGATTGCCCACTCAAAACTACATATAATGATGCTTAATGTATTCAAAGTTATTGAAATTATTATTGGTATTATTATTTTCGATTTAGCCTACACACAATATTACATTTGAGCAACAAGGGGATAATGCTAAATCGAATTTTCTAATTGGAAAATCATTTTTTCTGCACTAAAAGCAAAATCAATCGTTAGGCTAATAATGCCTGAATCTACACTGATTAATTCGACGCTGACATTATCAAATCTGGCTTGAACTTTTTCTCGTAATAACTCTGATTCAGCCTGGGCCTCTGCCCCGCTAAAGTTGACGATCAATTGCCTATCGTGTTCATCGATCACGGCGCCAATATCGGCATAACTACCACAATCATTACAGGTATCGTTAACTAGGGTGGATTGTGCATTCTGAATATTTTTCATGGAACATCTGTCTCGTAAATGAACATAATTTAGTATTATACGCCAATGTCATTGAGGCATTGTTAGATACCTCAAACTTCAACAATAAAAACGATACAATTTGGCCCGCGGGGCAATTATCAAACAGTAAGGGTATCAAGATTTCATTCGACTGAATCTTAAAAACTCAGGCTAACATGTTGCAATGATTCGACTCATCTGTCTTTGCTGAGAAAGAATATCAACAAAATGAGGGGGTTCGAGACCTGTTGAATAGCCATAGTCCAGGTCGAGGTCATTCGATTTTGACCTGATGAATTTGGCTCGTGTTAAGAGATCACAATTTGTCAGCACCTCTTGCATCTCCACGGGTTCATGTCCTCGGGTAACCATAGCTTCGGCTTGGATAGCTTGGGCCAATTGAAAAGCGCGAGCACCGCCCTCTCTAAATACACGACTATGTTCTACCGGCGAGCTAACCACTGACAGATCGGCAATTAACTGCTGAGGTTTTGCGATATCAAACTTTGTTCGCAGTAGGTCATCACTATTTTTACCCGGCTGTTCAGTTTGAAATTGAGCCATATCACGAGCATCGGTAGATAACAGGGCCAATAAAAGAGCAAACTCTCCCCGACGACCATTATCTATCGCATGATTAAGCCTAGTGCCTAATTGTGACTCATTTACTAATACTGAACTCGATCGCATAAAAAAACATCACTAAATCAACTCGTTGATAGTTAATCGACCGCTTAAACCAGAACTTTAGCTTTTTTTTCAAATAGAGGCTTTACACGCTTGTAGTTTGTGACTACTATTGCCGCCGCAATTGAGGAGGGGTTCCCGAGTGGCCAAAGGGATCAGACTGTAAATCTGACGGCTCAGCCTTCGAAGGTTCGAATCCTTCTCCCTCCACCATTTGCACTAAAGAAATAAAATAAAGATATCCGGAGGGGTTCCCGAGTGGCCAAAGGGATCAGACTGTAAATCTGACGGCTCAGCCTTCGAAGGTTCGAATCCTTCTCCCTCCACCATCTTTGTTTAGTGACTTTAGACGTGTGAAAGCTAATGTTTCTTCATGCTGTGATTGTTACGGTAGAATGATATTAGTAAAAAGATAAAAATGTGGAGGGGTTCCCGAGTGGCCAAAGGGATCAGACTGTAAATCTGACGGCTCAGCCTTCGAAGGTTCGAATCCTTCTCCCTCCACCATCTTTATTTGGTTAGTTAGTTAGTTTAAACGTGTAAAAGCTAATGTTTCTTCATGCTGTGATTGTCACGGTAGAATGATATTAGTCAAAAGATAAAAATGTGGAGGGGTTCCCGAGTGGCCAAAGGGATCAGACTGTAAATCTGACGGCTCAGCCTTCGAAGGTTCGAATCCTTCTCCCTCCACCATCTTTATTTATTTAGTTAGTTAGTTTAAACGTGTAAAAGCTAATTTTTTGTCCTGCAGTGATGGCTCGCCGTAGAATGATATTTAGTCAGAAGAGAAAAATGTGGAGGGGTTCCCGAGTGGCCAAAGGGATCAGACTGTAAATCTGACGGCTCAGCCTTCGAAGGTTCGAATCCTTCTCCCTCCACCACTTCTCTCATAAACCGCCTATCTCACCTGTACATCCCCTTTTGTTATCTCAGTTCCATTTGTAAATTTCCCAACTTGAAACCCATATCTACCTACATCTATCGCCTACGGCCTCAGATTCAACTTTCACGATTTATTCAATTTAGTTATTATCGGCTGCATTCCATTATATTCACCTTCAACAATCAGAGGCAGCATGGCATCTTCTTGGATAAATCAGGCAATCGCAATCATAGACGCTGATTATCAGCGTAGTGCTGACACACATTTAATTAAGTTAGATCTCCCGGTACTGACAGGTATCGATATCTACCTGAAAGATGAAAGCACTCATCCAACAGGAAGCTTGAAGCATAGACTGGCTCGTTCACTCTTCCTTTATGCATTATGTAATGGCTGGATTAGCGAAGGGACCACAGTCATAGAGTCCTCATCGGGCAGCACGGCGGTATCGGAAGCCTATTTTGCCCGCCTATTAGGCTTACCGTTTATCGCAGTAATGCCTCGCACTACCGCGAAGAAAAAAGTGCAACAAATAGAATTTTATGGTGGGCAGTGTCATTTTGTCGATCACTCCAATGAAATCTACGCAGAATCAGAACGTTTAGCCAGTGAATTGAAAGGCCATTACATGGATCAATTTACCTATGCTGAACGGGCGACGGATTGGCGAGGCAATAACAATATTGCTAATTCTATCTTTGAGCAGATGAACAAGGAGCCCCACCCTATACCCAAGTGGATTGTGATGAGTCCAGGCACTGGTGGCACATCGGCGACGATTGGGCGTTATATCCGTTATCAACAACTCGATACGCAACTATGTGTAGTCGATCCTGACAACTCGGTTTTCTATGATTACTACACCAGCGGTGACAACTCGATCACATCGGTCAACGGCAGTAAGATTGAAGGCATAGGCAGACCACGCGTCGAGCCTTCTTTCATACCTGGGGTTATCGACCATATGGAGAAGATACCTGACACCGCATCAGTAGCAACCATCTACTGGTTAGAGAAGTTGATCGGCCGTAAAGCTGGGGCATCTACCGGAACCAACCTTTATGGGGTATTGCAGATAGCCGCCAGGATGCATGCTAAGGGAGAAACGGGCTCACTAGTCACTCTGCTGTGTGATTCAGGTGAACGTTATCTGGATACTTACTACAACTCTGAATGGGTTAAGGAAAACATAGGGGATCTCAGCGAGTTTGACAACCAACTCAAAAATTTCGATCTCACCGGCCAGTTAACGTAGACAACAAATACTGCAAGCCTGAGTGCACTTGAATAAGCTAAGGAAGACATGGGTACGCTCAACGAAGGTAATAATAAATTTAACAGCTTCGATGTGACATGCGTTAGAGCCTAGGTATTAACATACGTTAGCTATCTAGGCTCAACGGCTGAATTAATCTATATTGAGGTATTTATGCGTCTGTATCGATAAACGCCAGTTACGCTCGATACAGGTTTTCATTGCAAGCTCTGTGGCACGAGGTTTCTGACTAATGGGTTGCAGGCAGATTGTTTTATCCCCGAGTTCAATCCCCTCAAGCAGTTCATCCAAATCCTCGATATGTTTGGACGTGGCTACCGGATGCTTAATCTCATCGGCTCGCTCGAGTGCCTGAGTCAGTACCGCCATGCCCGCTTTCATATTCACCTTAGGTGACACCGTAACCCAAGTCTTATCTGAACAGATCACCTCGAACGTACCACTGGTCTCGATTTGAGTCCCATATCCTTGGCTGTTTAGTTGTGATGTTAATTCTGCCAGGTCGTGGATGCATGGCTCTCCGCCCGTGATCACAACATGCTTAGCATTGAAACCTTTGCGCATAAAGAAGTTAATCAGCTCTTCTGCAGTTAACTCGGACCAGCGACCAATCTCTCCATCAACCTGGATCACCAATTCAGGGGCGACTCGATTTTTTTCAAGAACATCCCATGTATGTTTAGTATCACACCACGAACACCCAACCGGGCAACCCTGAAGCCTCACAAAGATGGCAGGTACGCCGGTAAAAACACCTTCCCCCTGGATGGTCTCAAAAACTTCATTCACTGGATACTTCATGATCTACCTCTACAAGGATGGCCGGCAGTTATAGTGTATTTTTTGTTTGCAGGCAAGCTTTAACATCACTCAAAAGCGAGTAAAAAACCGATACTCGTACAAGTGATATTATACAAGTGAGGGTCTGTCAGTTAAAATGATGGCAATTTAAATACTTGAGTGATCATAATGTCAAAAGCAGTCATCGTTTTTAGTGGTGGACAAGATTCAACAACCTGTTTAATCCAAGCACTCGAGCAATATGATGAAGTCCACGGTATCACCTTCGATTATGGACAACGCCATAGTCAGGAAATTGAAGTCGCTAAGGGACTGGGTAAACGTCTTGGTTTAGCGAGTCATAAAGTCCTGGATGTCACCATGTTAAACGAGCTCGCCATCTCGGCATTAACCCGAGACGATATCGCCGTCTCCAACACGCTCATGGACAATGGTTTGCCCAATACTTTTGTGCCGGGTCGTAATATCTTGTTTCTCACGTTAGCCGGAATCTTTGCCTATCAACTGGGTGCGGAGGCTGTGATAACAGGCGTATGTGAAACCGACTATTCAGGCTATCCCGATTGTCGTGATGATTTTGTCAAGGCGATGGCATCGGCGCTCGTTCAGGGAATGGACAGACAGCTTGAGCTTGTTACGCCTTTGATGTGGCTAAATAAGGCCGAAACCTGGGCACTTGCCGATAAGTATAATAGCCTGGATTTAGTCCGAGATGAGACCTTGACCTGTTATAACGATATCGTTGGATCAGGCTGTGGTACCTGCCCAGCTTGTTTATTAAGACAAACGGGCTTAGACGATTACTTGAAGAACAAGGTGCAAGTACAGTTAGATTTAGCCGCCAAAATAGCGCAATAACCATGACGGTTATCATTCCCACAAAAATCAGGCAGTGGTTATCTTCGAGTTATTGCCTGGTCACTCTGGTCACTATCCTATGCATAGGGCTCTATTGGTTAAACTTGGCTGACTCCCTCGCTTATAGAAGAGTAGAGATAGGTGAAGGCGAGTATTGGCGACTACTGAGCGGCAACTTGCTTCATACCAACGCCTGGCATTTACTCATGAATCTGGCGGGCCTCTGGGTCATAGTGCTGCTCCACCACAGCCATTATCGTTTATTGCTGTTCACTTCGCTCTTCGGGCTCTGTTGTCTACTTCAAGGCATAGGTCTATACCTGTTTTATCCAGGTTTGATCGGATATGTAGGCCTGAGTGGTATGCTGCATGGATTGTTTACCTATGGCGCGATAAAAGACATTACCACAGGATTAAAGTCAGGTTACCTATTGTTGTTTGGTGTCATCATCAAAGTTGCATATGAGCAGGTTTATGGTGCCAGTCAGGAAGTCACTGAGATGATAGGTGCCAGAGTCGCGACAGAGGCTCACCTGGTGGGCGTTATCAGCGGCATCATCATCTTCTTAATGCTTTACGCGATAACCTTATTGCGTAAGCAGCCTGCAGACGCGGTATAGATAAGCCTGTTGATAAATTGAATGTGTAGCAAAAGAAAGCAGCAACACGAATAAGTGTGTTGCTGCTGTCATATTAAGCTCGAATTAAAACTTCTCTATATCAAGCTTTAACCATGCCATCTCTAAATCAAGCTTAACCATGTAATCTCTATTATCACGCTTTAATAAAGGCATCTCTGAGCTTCAGCACCTGATCCCTGACCGCGGCGGCTTGTTCAAATTCTAAGTTCTTCGCATGTTCATGCATCTGCTTCTCGAGCGCATCGATTTGATGGCTTAAACTTGCCGCATCCTGGACAACATACTTAGCCCTGTTTTCGGCAACATTAAGACTGCTGTAATCCCCTAAGATCCCCTTGTCTCTCTCGCCCACATCCATCACATCGGTAATTTTTTTCACGACTCCTGTAGGCGTTATACCGTTATCGAGATTATATTGATGCTGCATTTTACGCCGTCGCTCTGTTTCCCCCATGGCTGCCGCCATGGATTTAGTGATGCGGTCTGCATACAATATGACCTTGCCATTAATATTTCGGGCAGCGCGACCCATAGTCTGAATTAACGAACGTTCGGAACGCAAGAAGCCCTCTTTATCAGCATCGAGAATACACACCAGGGAGACTTCCGGCATATCCAAACCTTCACGCAGTAAGTTGATGCCAACCAGGACATCGAAAACGCCCAAACGAAGATCTCGAATAATCTCTACTCTTTCAACCGTATCTATATCTGAGTGCAGATACCTGACCTTGATACCATGTTCGTCTAGATATTCACTTAAGTCTTCCGACATGCGTTTTGTGAGTGTCGTGACCAACACCCGCTCATTGACCTTAATCCTTTTACCTATCTGAGAAAGTAGATCATCGACCTGAGTCCCCACGGGTCTAACTTCCACTTCAGGATCCAGTAAGCCAGTAGGTCTAACGACTTGCTCGGCAATCTCTCCATCGCACTTATCGATCTCATATTGACTCGGAGTCGCGGAGACAAAAATCGTTTGCGGCATCAAATCTTCAAACTCTTCAAACTTAAGAGGACGGTTATCGAGTGCAGAAGGTAGGCGGAAACCATATTCCACAAGATTTGACTTCCTCGAACGATCGCCTTTATACATGGCACCAATTTGAGGCACTGTGACATGAGATTCATCGATGATCAGCAAGCCATCATCGGGCAAATAGTCCAGCAATGTCGGCGGTCCCTCTCCAGTGGCTCTGCCGGAGAGGTAGCGTGAATAGTTTTCTATACCTGAGCAATAACCTAATTCCACCATCATTTCCAGGTCGTATTGAACTCGCTCAGATATTCTCTGGGCTTCTATTAATTTATTATTGTCCAGTAATTGCTGCTTGCGCTCTATGAGCTCCTTTTTTATCTCTTCTGTAGCGGCTATAATTTTTTCTCTGGGAGTCACATAATGGCTCTTGGGGTACACAGATATCCTGGCGATACGCTTTATAATACGGCCAGTGAGAGGATCGAACATGCTTAACCGCTCAATCTCGTCATCAAAAAGCTCAACACGTATCGCATGCTTGTCAGAATCTGCCGGAAATATATCAATCACTTCCCCCCTGACTCGAAACGTACCACGATCTAACGAAATGTCGTTACGTGTGTATTGGAGTTCGCTGAGACGTAAGAGAATATCCCTTTGCCCCATGAAGTCACCCTGTCTAAGATGTAACAACATCTTCAAATAAGATTTGGGGTCACCTAGACCATAAATAGCCGATACCGAAGCGATTAAGACCACATCCTTTCGCTCTAGGAGTGCTTTCGTTGCAGAAAGACGCATCTGTTCGATATGTGCATTCACCGACGCATCTTTCTCTATGAAGGTGTTGGTGGAGGGAACGTAGGCCTCGGGTTGATAATAATCATAGTAAGAGACAAAATATTCTACAGCATTGTGCGGGAAAAACTCTTTCATCTCTCCGTACAGCTGCGCCGCCAATGTTTTATTCGGGGCCATAATGATCGTTGGCCTTCCCATCTTCTTGATAACATTGGCAATCGTAAATGTTTTACCTGAGCCTGTGACCCCAAGTAGAGTCTGAGTTGCAAGTCCTGATTCAATGCCATCGACCAACTTAGCTATCGCCTTGGGTTGATCGCCTGCAGGCGAATATTCTGATTCCAGCCGAAATGTTGATTCTGTCACTAACCGAGTTCCTTTTTTAAGCAGCGCAGTATTTTAAACCAATTAAGGGACTCGTGTGAATAAAGATGAGATATATTTATCTCCATTGAGATAAATTGGAACAATAATGAGATAACGGATACGTGAACCCCCTATCTCATCTTTTACGCTAAAGTCGTAGCAGAAAATAATAGCAATACCATTTATTTTTAATGAAATTTTAAAACATAGATTAAAAACAGCAGAAAAGGTTAATAGTCGACCGAAAACCAATGAAACTGGCGGATTAACTCACAACGAGACCTAACACTACAGTTACATTTTTGTAACGATGCACAGCGCGGTCACAATAAACACTTGCTTTTACTAAGAGCATGTTTTAATAAGTTTTTATCCGAGAGTGAAAATTGTGACGATTTTAAGTTCAACCCCCTGTTTATGAGGCTTTGAAACACATTTTCATACTTAACCCACAGGCTTATCCACAGATTTAGTGGATAACTCAATCTAACCCTTACCCTGCGGGGGTTTTAACACCTTCCGATAAAACCTGCTCAGAAAGCCCTTAGATGTAATTTTACTACATATGAAAGTCTGCATCATATTCCAAGGCATATAGTAGGAAGTGATAAAGAAGCAAGATTGCACTTGACCACGTATAGTAGCGAAAATGATAACGAGAATAATAAAGCCGACTCACTATCTCTCTTTAATATTTATCCTCTAATGACTATTAGCTTATAAAACCACACACAAATTCATTATTGTTAATGGCTGTTAAAGCGCTAATTGAGATAATTCAGCAATTTCTGAGCACTCATTAGGTCAAAATCAAAAAGATAAGTCGGTAAAATATAAGAGTCATGCAATAAATCATGTTTTCCACACCAGAAAAATTGCTCACCCAAGCATCAAAATGAACAATTCTACGTCAGGACGAACATTAGATGAGCACTTAACAACATAATTACACTTTTTTGTCTTCCTCGAGTTGACTCAACATCAAGAGCGATTTAATATGCGCTCCGTCTTCAACGACGACTTGCTTTAACGTTTCCCCTGTAGTTCAGTTGGTAGAACGGCGGACTGTTAATCCGTATGTCACTGGTTCGAGTCCAGTCCGGGGAGCCAAAGTTAGTTAAATTGAAGACAAACAGAATGATATTAAAAGTATTCCCCTGTAGTTCAGTTGGTAGAACGGCGGACTGTTAATCCGTATGTCACTGGTTCGAGTCCAGTCCGGGGAGCCATTTTTAATAGATATCTGAGTTGAATGAAACGATTCCCCTGTAGTTCAGTTGGTAGAACGGCGGACTGTTAATCCGTATGTCACTGGTTCGAGTCCAGTCCGGGGAGCCATTCATTTAAGAAAAATTATTTAAAGCGATTCCCCTGTAGTTCAGTTGGTAGAACGGCGGACTGTTAATCCGTATGTCACTGGTTCGAGTCCAGTCCGGGGAGCCATTTTAATTAAGTAGTTTAGTACCATGTTTAAAGCGATTCCCCTGTAGTTCAGTTGGTAGAACGGCGGACTGTTAATTCGTATGTCACTGGTTCGAGTCCAGTCCGGGGAGCCATTTTAAACCTATATGTAAAAAGAAAAACGATTCCCCTGTAGTTCAGTTGGTAGAACGGCGGACTGTTAATCCGTATGTCACTGGTTCGAGTCCAGTCCGGGGAGCCAATCTTTTTTCACAACCTCCTATCTAGCTCTTTCTATTTATCCTCATTTAAGTTTAGAATAACGTTCAGAATTTACTAGAATAATACATGTATTCTATCTCCGCGAACGGAACGCTTATGAGCTTATCTAGACTCTTTCATGCCTTTTTATTGATCCTCTTTACAGGTATCACTAGCCTTGTCTATCTAGACAGCGACGAGTCACTTCAAGTTAAATCCCAACAAAGACTCGCAACTTATCAGGCGGCCTTCGACAACACGACCTTTTCTGCAACAAACGGGAAAAACCTCTTTGCGGAGTTGAATAAGCATGCCTCTTTTCAGTTTTTTCAATATATCCATAAGGATGACAGCAGCAATAATCTGACTCAAGGCACGCTTTTTCCTGAAAAACAGACTGCATTAGCCCGCCTCTTTCCCGTAGACCTTGCCGATACACGAGATATCAGTAACGGACGATTACAAGTTAAACTCTACACAGGCGATTTAATCGAACACACGACCAACAGATTTATACAAACCCTGTTGGTTTTATGGCTCAGTTATCTATCAATTGCCCTCTTTTACCTGCTGGTTATGGTCAGATTTAAAACGTCCATCAATTACGCCGCCAGCTATATAGAAAGCTTATCGAGTCAGTCATACGATGCATTAGCTTCGTCAAAGTTGTCTTTTGAGCTTCACCCCTTAGCCAAAGCCCTCGAAAAATGCAAATTAGCACTTAAATATCGCTCAGATGAATCGGCTAAAGAAAATGACAAATTGCAACGTGTTGCTTTTCAAGATGCTATTACGGGATTTGAAACCAGAATAAAGTTCACCCAAAAACTCGAATCCTTCGCGACCTTAGGTAAGGAGCAAATTGGCCTCTTAGCTATGATAAAAGCCAGTGAACTTGGGCAGATAAATGAAAACCATGGTCGTTCTGCTGGTGATGATTATCTCGCTAAAATCGCTAATTGCATCAGAAAATCCATCACTAAATATCCGAATTCGCAATGCTATCGAATTTCAACCGCAGACTTTGCCGTTTTTATTCCCGATCTTATTCTAAAAGATGGCATTCCATTTCTAGAGAGTTTGAAGTCTCTGTTCGACGAATACCAACAAACGTTAAAAACCGACTCAATAGCGCATGTTGGCCTTGTTCCCTATCGCCATGATTGTGAACCAATGAACTTACTCACCTTAAGTGACACAGCGGTCAGCATTGCACAGACTTTAGGCCCTAACTGTTTTCATATGCAAGATAAGCTCAATGGGGATGAAGTGTATGGGGATACCCGCTGGAAATTAGCCATCGAAGATTTAATTAGAAGACGCGCAATAAAATTTTATCAGCAACCGATACAGCCCTGCCGAACAGAAGTTAAAGTCTATAAAGAGCTCTTTTCTCGCTTTTATAACAGTGAAGGTAAGTTCTTACCTACCGCAACAGTCATTGCAATGGCCGAGCGTCATGGCATGATTTTAGAATTAGATAAGTTGATTGTGTTGAACACATTAAAAGTCCTGATGGATACACCCGCACTTGAAGGAGCCTACGGAATCAACATCAGCTCGTCATCCATAATGCAAGAATCATTCGTTGCCTGGTTAAAAGATCAACTGATAAAGAGACGTCATATCGCAGCAAGACTGGTTTTTGAAGTCAATGAAGCGGGTATGCAATCTAATTTAGCCGCCAGTTACAAATTTGTTCAGGTCATGCACAGTGTCGGAGCCCGGGTGGCTGTAGAGCATTTTGGCATGGGCTTCACCTCATTTAAATTCTTCAGAGAAGTTCGCCCAGACTTCATCAAACTTGACGGCAGCTATACGGAATCCATCGAAAAAGATACGAATAATATGTTTTTTATCAAGATGATAGTAGATATTTCACGTAGGCTTGGTATTCGGGTAATTGCAACCAGTGTAGAGCGACAAGAGGAGAAGCTCACACTTGAAAAAATGCTTATCGATGGCTTACAAGGCTATTATATCGCCCAACCTCAAGCCATACAGGTGTTGGAGACTAAGTAATCGGTTTTTGTGAATATGCCCAAATTAATTATAACCTTGCATTCTATGTGTTGTTTCTGGCAGTGGAAAAGCCGATAATACCACTAATAATTATTCCCAAAAATGAAATGAGATGAGTGAGTATCTCCTATTATTGATCGGCACAGTCCTGGTCAATAATTTTGTATTAGTAAAATTTCTTGGTCTATGCCCTTTCATGGGGGTCTCCAGCAAGCTTGAGTCCGCCATAGGCATGTCTATGGCGACCACGTTCGTGCTGACCTTGGCCTCGGTATTAAGTTATCTGGTCAATCAATATCTGCTGCTGCCCTTTGACCTAGATTACCTGAGAACCATGAGTTTCATTTTGGTGATCGCCGTTGTCGTGCAATTTACTGAAATGTTAGTTCAGAAAACCAGTGCATCACTCTATAGAGCACTCGGGATCTATCTGCCACTGATCACCACAAACTGCGCCGTATTGGGTGTAGCCCTACTCAATATCAATGAAAAGCATAACTTTTTTCAGTCTGCCGTGTATGGTTTTGGCGCCGCTGTCGGCTTTTCACTCGTACTCATCCTGTTTTCAGCCATGCGCGAGCGTCTCGCCGCTGCAGATGTGCCTTTACCCTTTAGAGGTGGAGCCATTGCAATGATAACCGCAGGCTTGATGTCGCTGGCATTCATGGGATTCACGGGGTTAGTTAAATAGTCATGTCTGGAATATTTATCGCAATAATCTTGCTGACAGTCCTCGCACTCTTTTTTGGTCTCTTGCTTGGTTTCGCAGCGGAAAAATTTAAAGTCGAAGGTGATCCTCTGGTGGATCAGCTCGAAGCCCTACTGCCTCAAACACAATGTGGCCAATGTGGGTACCCGGGTTGTCGTCCCTATGCTGAAGCCATAGCTAATGGAGACAAGATCAATAAATGTCCTCCCGGTGGCGCCGCCACCATGGAAAAACTGGCCGATATGGCCGGGGTCGATCCTGAACCGTTAACGGCGACCGAGGAAGTACAGATAAAAAAAGTGGCATACATACGAGAAGATGAATGTATTGGCTGTACTAAATGCATTCAAGCCTGTCCTGTGGATGCCATTTTAGGCACAGGCAAGTTGATGCACACCGTCATAACAGATTATTGCACGGGCTGTGATCTGTGTGTTGAGCCCTGCCCTGTCGATTGCATTGACATGCTACCTGTCACACAAAATATCAAAACCTGGGATTGGAAATTAAACGCCATCCCAGTAAAAACCATAGATGAGGATGTAAAGTGCTAACTTTATTCGAACAAATTGATAAAGGGACACTTTGGCGGTCAACCGGCGGTATTCATCCTCCAGAGAGAAAAACCCTCTCTAACAGAACACCGATCAAAAGCTTGCCCCTGGCAGATGAGTATGTTGTCCCCCTGCCTCAGGTCGGCGAATCTGCAATCTTGATCGTAAAACAAGGTGATTATGTCGCTAAAGGTGCCATTCTCACCAAGGGCACGCATTTTGGCCATCTACCGGCACACGCACCGACTTCGGGCCATGTATCATGCATTGAAATACGTCCGGGTAACCATGCCTCAGGGTTACCCGTATTGAGCTGCGTCATTAGCGCCGATGGACTGGATACGTATGATGCGAACATTCACCCGGCACTCTCTACGAATGAAGTCGACCAGTTAACAGACAAACAGCTGCTGACAAAAATACAGCAAGCGGGTATCGCGGGCCTCGGCGGCGCGGCATTTCCTACCCATATTAAGCTCAGCCCAGCCAGTGATATAGAGTTAGTCATCATCAATGGCATTGAATGTGAGCCCTACATTACTGCCGATGACATGATCATGCGTGAAAAAAGCGATGAGATCCTCAACGGCATCGCCATCATTCATAGATTACTGGCACCCAAACGCCTAATCATCGCCATTGAAGACAATAAACCAGAAGCCATCGAGGAGATGCAACATGCATTGAATCGAAGCTCACTGCCAAAAGATGGCGTCAGGATCACCAGCATACCGACGCTGTATCCTTCTGGCGGCGAGAAACAACTGATTCAGATTTTGACCGGGCAAGAGGTCCCATCTGGAGCCATTCCCGCACAACTTGGCATAGTGGTGCAGAATGTTGCCACGGCTTATGCCATCAACGAAGCGATTCAGCGTAATTACCCTCTTATTGAGCGTGTTGTTACCGTCACAGGAGACAATACTCAGCTTGCTGGTAATTATTGGATCCCCATAGGCACCCCTATATCTCATGTCTTGACCCAGACTCAATTCATAGGCGGTGAACATGACAAGGTGATCATAGGTGGACCTATGATGGGCTATGCCTTGCATAACGACAATGCACCGACTCTAAAGGGCTCTAATTGTATTCTGTTACCTGCTAGCGACGAACTTGCCCCCGAACAGAAAGAGCTACCCTGTGTACGTTGTGGTGAATGTGCTCACGTATGTCCGGCTCAGCTCCTCCCCCAGCAGTTGTTCTGGCATGCAAAGGCGCAAGAATACGATAAAGCCACTAGCTTTAACTTGGCCGACTGCATCGAATGTGGTTGCTGCACTTACGTATGTCCCAGTGAAATTCCTTTAGTTGAATACTATCGTATCGCTAAGTCTGCAATAAAAGCCGAAGCCGAAGAGAAAAAACAAGCAGAACTGGCAAAACAAAGATTCGATCTTCGCACCCAACGCCTAGAAGATGAAAAACGGGCAAGAGAAGAGAAGCAAAAAGCATCTGCAGCGAGGCGCAAGTCAAATATGTCCTCATCAGATAAAGATGCCGTCGCCCTGGCAATGGCAAGAATAAAAGCGAAGAAAGCAGCGGCGAACGCAGAAGCAGACTCGGCCAGTACCTTAAGCACTAGGTCTGTAGCTGATACCGGGGCAGAAAATAAACGCAAAGACATCTCCGCCGCGGTGGCCCGTGCCAAAGCTAAGAAGGCGGCACAAAAAGCAGCCGCTACCCAAGACGATACCGCAAGTAACATAACAAGTTCAATGCCAGAAACGAGCGCCCCTGCGGACGAGAGGCAGGCAAAAATAGCAGCGGCCGTTGCTCGAGCTAAGGCCAAGAAAGCAGGCTTGAAACCAGACGCTGCAGACTCTTCTACTGCCAATGGCTCTGAAAACACAGGTAGCGTAAATGCGCCTGTCGACGACAAGAAGGCAAGAATTGCTGCCACTGTGGCTAAAGCCAAGGCTAAGAAGGCGGCAGCGCAATTAAGCGCCGATGAAGCCGATACCAGTACCGTCAGTGCGCCTGTCGACGACAAGAAGGCTCGAATCGCAGCCACAATAGCCAAAGCCAAGGCAAAGAAGGCGGCAGCGCAGTTAAGCGCTGATGAAGCCAATACCAGTTCCGTCAGTGCGCCTGTCGATGATAAAAAGACTCGAATCGCTGCCACTATCGCTAAAGCCAAGGCAAAGAAGGCGGCAGCGCAGTTAAGCGCCGATGAAGCCGATACCAGTACAGTCAGTGCTCCAGTCGATGATAAGAAGGCAAGAATTGCTGCCGCCGTTGCCAAGGCTAAAGCCAAGAAGGCTGCCCTGAAAATTAGCACCAACACAGAACATGATAAGGATTAATTGATGGCATTTAAGATTGCCTCTTCGCCTCATTTGAGTCGTCGATTCCAAACCAGTACCTTGATGCAAAGAGTGCTATTGTGCGCCTTACCTGGCGTAGCAGTGCAATGCTATTTTTTTGGTTGGGGCACCATCATTCAACTGCTGCTTGCCATCTCTGTCGCACTGTTTTGTGAGGCTAGCGTGTTAACCTTAAGAAAAAGGCCCGTATTAGCCACGCTAAAAGATAATAGCGCCTTACTGACGGCCCTCTTTATCGGCATAGCTGTGCCTCCGCTTGCGCCTTGGTGGTTAACCTTCCTAGGTGCGATGTTTGCGATCATCATAGTTAAACATCTCTATGGTGGGCTTGGGCACAACATATTTAACCCGGCGATGGCGGCGTACGTCATGTTACTTATCTCCTTCCCTGTTCAGATGACCAGCTGGGTCGCGCCGAGTGTCATTGCAGGCCAGCCACTGGACATATTAGCCAGTTTGCAGATGATATTTATTGGCGGCAGTCAACTGGAGATCAGTGCTTACAAGATGGGCTTCGATGGTATTGCTATGGCTACCCCACTAGATACCTTAAAAACGGATCTTGCCATGGGATTAACCAGTACAGAAAGCCTAACTAAATCTATCTTTAGTGATGGCTATGGTGTCGGCTGGTTTTGGGTCAACATGGCTTATCTCGCCGGTGGGCTTGCCATGATAAAGATGAAGTTAATCCGCTGGCACATCAGTACAGGGCTCCTAGGAGCACTCTACATCTGTGCAAGCATAGGGTTTATTCTAAATCCGGATACCCATGCGGGTCCTCTATTTCACCTGTTTTCCGGTGCAACCATGCTGGCTGCTTTTTTCATTGCTACCGATCCGGTCACCGCGGCGACCAGTGTCAGAGGACGATTGCTGTTCGGCGCACTGATCGGAGTCTTAGTCTATGTCATACGGACTTATGGTGGTTACCCGGATGCTTATGCCTTCGCCATTTTACTGGCCAACCTGTGTGCACCTTTTATCGATCACTATATGAAACCCAGAACTTATGGTCACAGATCCAGAAGCTAATACAGAGAATTACATATGAAGAAATCAATCTTAAAAAACGGCTTATTGCTGGGACTATTCGCTCTGTTATGCACCGCTTTTGTGGCCGTGGTCAACTATCAAACTGTCGATAAAATTAAACAGCAACAGCAGCTTCAATTAAAACGGACCTTGCATCAGCTAATTCCAGACAGCATGCATGACAATGAACTAACCGAATACTGTATCTTGATCCACGATGAAGATGCTATGGGTATCGATATGCCGCTGCCTGCATATATCGCGACTAATCAATCTGTTCCCGTCGCCATCGCCATGGAAGCCATTGCCCCGGATGGGTATAATGGCAATATAAAGTTGATCATTGGCATCGACAGCAGCGGAAAAGTGCTCGGTGTAAGGACGCTTTCCCATGCAGAAACACCTGGGCTCGGAGATAAAATAGACCTGAGGAAATCTGATTGGGTACTGAGTTTCAATCAGAAGATGCTTCAATCTGATACAGATAAACGCTGGAAGGTTAAGAAAGATGGCGGTGATTTCGACCAATTTACCGGCGCCACAATCACCCCTAGAGCCTATGTTAAAGCCGTACATAACGCATTGAATTATTTCAATAAAAACAATGAAGTATTACTCAAACGCCCTGCAAACTGTGAGGTTGATTACCGATGAATGGATCTAATATCGATGCTGCAGATGAGTCCGTACTGGATATAGCCGCCGATGCAAAACCCAGTGCGATGAGTGCGTATAAAGAGATAGCATTCCAAGGCTTATGGAAGAACAATCCAGGCCTGGTACAACTCTTAGGACTATGCCCCTTACTCGCAGTGACAGCCACATTAACCAATGCGCTAGGGTTAGGTTTAGCAACCATGTTGGTGTTGATTTTCTCTAACATTTTAGTTTCTTTAGTCAAAGATTATGTACCAAAAGAGATCCGTATTCCTGTGTTTGTGATGATCATTGCCGCCTTGGTGACGAGTGTGCAACTGCTCATCAATGCCTACGCTTATGGACTCTATTTGTCTTTGGGGATCTTCCTGCCCTTGATTGTGACCAACTGTGTGATTATCGGACGCGCCGAAGCATTTGCATCGCGCAATTCTGTGGCAAAATCTGCGTTCGATGGATTTATGATGGGATTAGGCTTCTTAATTGTCTTAGCCATTCTAGGCGCCTGCAGAGAAATTCTTGGCCAAGGAACCTTGTTTGATGGCGCCGATCTGTTACTCGGTGATTGGGCGGCAGGACTCACGATACATCTCTGGCAGTTTGAGACCAATTTTCTCTTGGCTATGCTCCCACCCGGCGCCTTCATTGGCATGGGATTCTTGATCGCCTTGAAGAATGTTATCGATAAAAAAATCGCAGACAAGCAGCCGGAAGTGACAGTACAAGGACCGGTAAAGAGAGCAAGAATTACTAAAGTCAGCTAATTCTGCCAGCTATGCACGAAATCGTGAACCTCATTTGATGCAAGCAAATACATAATAAGACCATATATGAATAAAGATAAACGTCAGCGGATATTAGAGATCCTCAGAGAGAATAATCCCCATCCAGAAACTGAGCTCAATTTCTCTAGCCCGTTCGAATTACTGGTGGCGGTTACCCTTTCGGCGCAAGCTACCGATGTCAGCGTCAACAAGGCAACCAATAAATTATTTCCAGTAGCCAACACCCCTGAGGCCATCTATGCCTTAGGTGTAGATGGCCTGAAAACTTACATTAAGACCATTGGTTTATATAATAATAAAGCCGTCAATGTCATTAAAGCCTGTGGGATCTTAGTCGAGAAATATCAGGGTCAAGTCCCTGAAGACCGTGAGGCCCTGGAGTCTCTTCCCGGTGTAGGACGAAAAACGGCTAACGTGGTACTCAATACTGCTTTTGGCTGGCCTACCATTGCCATAGACACCCATATATTCAGAGTCGCAAACAGAACCAAGTTTGCCATGGGAAAAAATGTCGACCAGGTCGAGCAAAAGATGTTAAAGGTCGTCCCGTCAGAGTTTATGGTCGATGTTCACCATTGGTTTATCCTGCACGGCAGATACACCTGCCTAGCCAGAAAACCACGATGTGGAAGTTGCTTGATAGAAGACTTATGTGAGTTTAAAGAGAAGGTCTATCCAGAGGATTAAATCCAGCGATTACAGATACTTAAAAAGCCGCTTTGCGGCTTTTTTTATGCTAACTAACACTTAAGGATAAGAGTTAAAACATAGCCAAAAAGAAGATAGATAAAAATATGCCGATAATTGCACTCAAACCAAATGCCATTTTTAATTCAGTATTCATTCACTTTCCTATTCAGTGTCAGTATAGATCAACGAGATGGTCATTATCGTAAGAAATAACTGAATTTCACACCATAAAAGCATCAGAGTGTGATCTATGCCTAGGTTAATTTCCTACAAACGTTATGAAATAAATGTGCCGAGGATTTTAGATTCAATGGGTTATAATCTTTAACAACAAGGCTGCAATTTTAATAATTAAACACTACCGAGGTTTTAATGTCTCAATTTTTACACACCATGATCCGTGTCGTCGATCTAGAAAAAAGTATTCACTTTTACACTCAAGTTATGGGTATGAAACTGCTGCGAAAGTCTGAGAATACCGAATATAGATATACCCTCGCCTTCGTCGGCTTCGATGACGAATCCACCGGTGCCGGCGTTATAGAGCTGACTCACAACTGGGATAACGATAGCTATGAAATGGGTAATGCCTTCGGTCATTTAGCCATTGGTGAAGAAGACATCTATGGCCGTTGTCAGGCCATAGAGGCCGCTGGGGGAAACATAGTCAGAGCGCCGGGTCCCGTGGCAGGAGGCACGACTGAGATTGCTTTTGTGGCAGATCCTGATGGCTACAAAATAGAGCTAATCCAGATGAGTTCAGCATCTAAAGGCTTAGGTTGATGTTTTTGCATCATTCAATTAGCATAAAAAAAGCGCCGATAGGCGCTTTTTTTAGATTTAAACGATAAAGATTAGAACTTCACCGTCACACCAGCATAATACTGACGACCAACGGTGTCATAAACTTCTGGCACCGTACCACCGTCACTACCGTTAGAAACTCTTGATGGCTCTTCATCAGTCAAGTTCTTAACACCGGCACTCAACATCCAAGTATCATTGATGAAGTAGCTGGCTGACACATTGTGATAAAGAATTGAATCAACTTTAGTGCCCGCGCCTAAATCATCCATCTCGCCGATATAACGGTTGAAGTACATGACATTCCAATCGTCTTGGCCAGCTTTGATGCTGAAGTTGTTACGTACTTGAGCATATGCACCGAAGTTACCATCGATGGTGTTAGTGTAATCAACGCCATCTTGCTCAAAATTCAGCAAATAAGTGGTGTCATTGCTAATTGTCCAATCTAAGCTTAACGCTTCAAAGTTATACGCTAAGTTAAAATCGAGACCGCTGGTATCTTGATAACCGACGTTAGTTAGTGAGTTTGTTAGGTTATCTAAATCACCGTTTGGTCCAATATTGAACGCTTCACATGCTGCTTGGTCACCCGCAAAACAGTTGTTTAGACCGTTTTGAGTATCCATACGGGCAATCGCATTAGTTACTTTAAAGCGCCACCAATCCAATGTCAGTGACATACCTTCAATATAGCTAGGCGAATACACTAAACCAGCAGTGTAAGACTCAGACTCTTCAGGTTTAAGATCATCATCTGAAGTACGAATAACTAAGATCTGTTGGTCTTGCTCATTACCCCATGGATCTTCTAGGTAATCGAATGAACCTGAGTTTCCGCCGTATAGCTCGCTAACGCTAGGAGCACGGAAGCCTGTTGCTGCAACGGTACGGATCATCAAGTCATCTGTCGCCGCGTATGTTAAACCAATCTTCCATGTAGATGCGTTACCGAATGTCGAATAATCGTCGAAACGAAGTGCGAATTCACCGGTTAGCTTATCAGTAAATGGAACGATTATTTCCTGGAACACAGAAATTACGCTGTAGTTACCATCGGTAGGGTCTTGCTGAGCAGCCGTACTCTCACCGGCAACAACAATTGGGTCAGGATTGTAGAAACCACTTTCATAGCGGTATTCTGCACCGATAGCATAGGCTACAGCACCTGCATCGAGGTCAAATAGCTCTCCGGTTAGACCAGCAGAGAAAATATGCTGCTCGTTACCACCATCAGCTTGTTCAGTGTAAGCGACACTATTGAGCAAGTCTTGATCTGTCATCGGCTGACCTGTGAACCATGCATCTTGATCTGCATAGATTGCATCCGTCATGATTGATGCATTGATCGAGTTTTCTACCGCAGTTTCAGCTTTGTTTTTACCGTAAGTGTAAGAAATATCCCAGTCCATACCGGTATTAACATCAATGGAACCTGCTAGAGCAGCAGAGACGCGTAATGTATCTGTGTCCTGAGTATAAATACGGGGACCCACGTCAGTCATACGCTTTCTGTAGTTAACTTGGCCTTTGTCGTTTGGCTTGATGCCTGCATCGATCATATCTTGGTCAAGTTCTATACACGTAGCAGGATCGTCACCGGCTTGACAAACATCTAGGTCCAAGTTAGCAGGCTGAGGTGCCATCTGCTGGTTTGACTTACGCTTGGTGTAAAGAATATCACCGGTTAGCACTAGGTCATTGCCAAGCTCTTGAGTCATGTTAGCGAACAAGCTGTAGCGCTTACTTGGCGTCTGATAAAAACTGTCTTGTGTATAATCGTAACCTTCTGTACGGTCTACCCAATTGCCATTTTCATCTTTAACCATGCCGCCAAGAGAGCCATTTGGAACAAATGAGCTAGCACCAGGATCTGTCCAATCACGATCAGACTGAATGACGCCGCGACGTTCTGAGTAAGCAGCACCGAATGTATAGTTACCGGTATCTGTATTAAAGCCATAAAGTGCACTGATTTCGCCGTTTTCACCGTCGCTCTTATCAGTCATACCGCCAGTAACATCAATCTGGAAGCCTTCAAAGTCTTTCTTAGTGATGATGTTAATTACACCAGCGATGGCATCTGAGCCATATACAGCCGATGCACCATCTTTTAGAATTTCTACACGTGCAATCATTGCAACAGGAATAGAGTTAAGATCCACAGCGCTGTCAGCACCAGAACCTGAATTCACCATGCGACGGCCATTAAGCAATACTAAAGTACGTTGTGAGCCCATACCACGAAGGTCAACCTGAGCAACACCGTCTGAGCCATTGTTGGTGCTTGAACCAACAGCAGCACCAGCCATTGAAGTCTGTGCTTGTAGCATTTGGTCTACAGAAGTGAAACCTTCTGCTTTAATTGTTGCCGCATCGATAATGGTAACCGGTGAAGCCGTTTCCATGTCTTGACGTTGAATGCGGGAGCCTGTTACTGCAATCCGCTCTACATTAGCAGTTTCTTCTTGTGCGTAAGCAGTGTTTGATACTGTGAATGCAGTAGTTGAAACCGATGCAATTAACCCAAGCTTGATAGCTTGCGATAACTTACTACTTGAATGCAGCGATGTTCTTATCATTAAGATGTACTCCCTAACTTATTATTACTTGCTCATTATTTGTTTTTATTTTGCGCCAATTATCTTTATTTATTACCAATGTGTATAGCTTTGTTAATCGGTATTAATGGCGTTGAAATTGAAACTATAGTTTCACCATAAATCAGTCAATCACCATTTTAATTAACTACTGATGCAAAAAGGTTAAAAGATAGATGCAGCCAGGTAGTGAGTTGGTGTATTTACTAAACCAAAGAGGAGGGGGATGTTATCAAACAGCATGATAAACTCAAATAACACTAATTAGGCAGAGATTCCATCTAGCTATTAGTTAACAGTTTCACAACCTATGAAATAGCCAAAAGTGTGACGCGGGTCACACTTTTGGCTATTGGACATTATATAGAATGCTATTCTGTAGCATTTTTTTGACTCAGGTCAATTCGACTTACATTTGTTTATCTTATTTGTCAGCTTAGGTTCAGGGAGGCTTTCGTGTATTGAATAACATTTAAATTATCATTAACAAAGCAAGCCATTACAATTTGATACGAATTATGCATACTTGTTATCATGGTAACTATAAATCAGGAAGGTAATGAATAGTAGTGTCAATCACTATTGAAAATCACATTTCATTAATACAATGGTGGGTGATTTTATTTTAATATATTAAAACGCACTCATTAATACGCTAATAATTATATTTTTTACGTTATTGATAATTTACTTCGACCATATAACTGATGTTGTATTGTCTGAGTATTAAAGGCTTATGCAGGGTTAGCTCTCCACCGATGGAGATATCTACCCCACCATCTTGTACAAGATACATATCAGACTGAGTGCCGTTAGATAGTAATGGAGTGAAACTTATGCCGTCAGCGAACACAGGTGATAAATGTATCATTATTGTCTCATCTGCAGCAGCAGAAACACGGATCACGCCAGTGGCCCATTCGGACTCCACACAAGCGTCACCGGATCTTAGGTTAGCAGCCACTCGGCATCGCGCCGACTCTAGGTTAGCAATATCACCAAAATTAATACGTTGAGTTTCGGCTATCTGCAGTGGCACTACAAGGTTAAAGCTTGCTTGACCAATGATTGATGCGAGAATAAAAGTCGTTAACATAGAAAACCAGCAAGATTAAGTCTGATTTTATTATAGGAAGTAAATATTTTTACCGCTGTGAAACAGCTCAAAAAATACCAAGATACTGACGTCAAGCACGTAGAAAGTATGCCTATGGGTACTAGTCTAGCGTGATTGTCTCTAGCTCGAGATAATCACCGGGTTTCAGAACTAGATCAGCCGTTAGCTTATCTTCGATAAAGATTTGATATCTGCCCGGGATCACACGGTCAAATATAAAGACACCATCATATTCCACTCTGGTCTTGTATTCGCGATTCAATGCTTGGTTTCTTATTGTGACTAACATGCCCATTGCCGGTATGTGCTTGCCAGCACCTAGTCTCATCACATTGCCCTCGAGCTCAGCAGTGTATAACACGGGATACAAGATCTCTTGGATATTTCCTGGGTGTGGATTCACAGTGATGGCAATAGCCAGGGGGACAAGAAAAGGGTCCGGAAGACTCAATTCATTGAGTAACAGACGTTGAGGCCTTGTGGTTTGTAGATGGGTTATCAACAACTCACCCTTCTTGTTTGTAGTATTGTCAGACTGACTATGGCCTGAAAAACTCAAGCCACTCACGGCTAGTTCATTATCATTGAACACGCCATCGGCATTATCATCCTGAAAGGCGATGATTTTAACGGCGCCAGTGTTGAGATAGCTTATCCTGTCCAGCAACCAAAGATTCGTTTCTGGTTGCCATAAAAGTGAACTGTTCCACCTTAATTGCGCGAACCAGTCGCCATCAGAATGCGTGTCTATGACCAAACGTAGTGCACTATGATCAAATAGATAGGCAATAGAGTTACGTACGCTGAAAGGATCATCATTTTGTGGGTGATAGTTCAATTCAACCTGGTAATTAAGCCTGTCACTTATCGATGAATTTGCATTTAAGACCCACTGATTGACTTCGACCTCTGGAGCGACAGCCAGATCGAGATAGCTTCTTAAATACCAAGCATCCACTCGTCCCGACGCCGCGACTCGGTTATAAATTCTATTTTCATGGGGAGAAGATTGCCACCTGAGCTCATTACTATATGAGATCCTGTGATATTGGCCAGAGATCAGGGCATTGAACTGAAGAAAATCATTAGCTAACGCATGGTCTTTCCAATTACCGGATAATGACCAACTAAGATCTGACCTAGCAAAGCTGCCGCTTAAATTTAACAGTGCCTGTTGATTAAGCCTGTCATCCGGGTTTTCCCAACTCGAAAAGTCATCGAAGAACTCCCAGTCAGCTAACCAGTCAATGTCTCCGCCACTGCCCTGAATTATGACTCCAGTGGCAAAGCCATCGCCAGTATCGGCATAATTAACCTGAATAAGATTTGTTCCACCTAAAAAATTAACACTTACTTTAGGGATAGTTAGCCAGTCATCTTCTTCAATCTCTTGTTTAACAATCGTGACGCCTGTCGTGAGGCTGTCAGTTACCGCCCAATTTGCATTTAAATAATGTTGCTGCAGGTCATCTTGCTCTCTCACCATGGAGCCGTAGCTAAAACCAAGGCTTCCCTTGTCTAATACCGAATTATCCAACATCTTACTAAAAGATTCGCTTCTCGTTTCACCATTAGGACCGAAGAATCGTAATTGATATTGATTGAGGCCCATATAGTAAGGGACCTGGGTAAATCGATAACGGGCATCGGAACCGACTCTCTGTATTGAAATCAAGCTATTGTTTCGGTAAAGCTCTACATCCCAATCAGGCTCCACCTCTCCCTCAACCGTGATATAACGAAAATCCTCGATAAAGCCTTCACCCGCAGTGACTCTGATGCCGACGCCTTCGCTTGATTCAGATATCAGCGGTATAGAATGAGACTCTATGCTACCAATACGATAATATTTAACCCAAGAATCGGCTAACGTCTTCTCTATATAGGCATTGACCACTTCATCAGTTTCAGACCAGGAATAACCCACATAGACATTATGTCCACCTATATCGGTTCGGGCTTGAATAAATCCTTCAACCTGTGACTTTTCAATATCGAGTTTTTGTTGGGAAACAATACCGAGATCTAAACTCATAGCAAGATCCCCTACCATGGCATCTTCCCTTTTGATCGCTTTAACCTTCAGCTTATTATTTTGCTCCTGCTGTGCGGTAAAAATCTCATACCTTCTCTTTCTCTCTTGTATCTGTGAAAGAGGGACCGATACAGATTCAGCGATAGTAAACCGTTGCCTTGAGGGCTCAAATACTATTTTTAGTCCAAACATCTGCTCGATGACTCTAGTGTCTAAATAGAGATCCCATTCATCATAAAATACTCTGGTGTCTTGTATACTGCAGTCATTGCCATTCCCCCAAAACATCATCAAGTTATTACTTACATCGATAGTTTTCTCGGGAGAGAGATACCAACCACTGAGACTGCTTGTATCAGCATCGAATTGAACCGGAAGCATGAGTAATTCGGCGAGAAGTTGCATAGGAAGGTACTGTTTACCCTCCTCTTGATAAGCAAACAGCTCATCACTCATGATCAACTTGCCATATTTAAGCTGGCTGATAATGAAAAGCTCTTCAGAGGCTGGTGCATCTTGATATGGAATAGACAGAGGCTGACCACAGCTTATCGAGTGACCTGCCCAAGTCGATATCGACACCTGCTTAGCCAGACCCAAGGTATCTTGCATTTCTGCCTGTTCTACATGCCTATTACTCTTATCAATAACACTTTTTTGACTCGGGACTGATTTAACAATGACTTCACCCTGAATAACTCTGGTTTGAGTCACTTGTTCCTCATTGTTATATCTTGGCTGTTTTTGAGACGGATTTTGAGGAGGGACCTGAACGGACTCTACAGGGATTACTTGGGATTGGCTGAACGTGAGCTTATCAGTAATATTTAACTCTGATTCACTGCCGTTAACAGAAGCGCGTGTGTCTGGGCGATAATCATTAGGATATAATTGATTCTCGCCTGCTACAATTTCCTCTGCTCTTTTCGAGGTTATACTGCTCGGCGCTTCATCGAAGGAAAACTTATGCCTCTTGGCACGTTCAGATGAACCTTCAGGACGCTGCAACAGATAACCAAGTAATAGTAAGATGGAAAACCAAAAAAACATCGGCCATAACACGCCATGTTTTTTCAGTTTATGCTCACTTCGGCTTGGTTGATTCATATCGAGACGTATTTATCGACATTAAATAGCGATACGTTTTTCGACGACTTTTGCATCCTTAAGACTCTTACTTTCCGTATAGCGCACGATAACTTCAGTGCCCTTCTTAAGCGCTCTGGATAAGGTTACCGGGAAGATTCTCTTATTAAGTTCAGTGTAGATAGCCGCATTTTTTACACTTCCCACTCTTTCGAGATGTACCTGACCCGTTATGATATTTTCGACAAATAATTCAATATCCCCATAAGTACTACGTTGACCCTGACGATTAATAGTGACGTTAAGGCTGGTTTGGACTTTCTCATCAGTCACTTCACCTATCGTCACCTCTCCATTGAGCTCACCGACCCTTAAAATGACAGGAATTGAGATCCGCATATAAGCCGTAACCGAAAGGCTAAAGGTGTCAGCATTATCATCACTGGCTTTATTTAAAATAACGGGCGTAAGCGGGATTTCATGAAAAACGATATAGCTACGATATTCGCCGATAGGCGTGTTTTTAGGTAACCTAAGCGCCATCCTTACACGAGTCCCCTGCTCAGGTTCTAGGGTCACTCGTCTCGGTGAATATCGAACAAACTGAGCTAATACAGCTTTACTGTCATCAATTGAACGATAACCACCTTCGGCCAATTGCACCTTATCCTCAAAATAGATGTTATAGCGAGCCGTACTCGAGCCTTTGTTTACCAAGGAGAATACACTACTGCGATGACTGACATCATCCAGTTCAGCACGGGTTGGTGTGACAAGTAGATTTGCATCTGCATTAAAAATGCAAAATAAGGCTGCAATGCAGCCAATAATAATTTTATTCATAACATCGCCCAGCTAAATTATATGAAACACTTATGCAGTGATTTTTGGTTAGCTTACTACGAGCAAAACAACGCCCTTATCCCTACCCAGTAAAGATCACAATCTGGATACCTCGAATAAGGGCAATCAATCTTAGTAGATCACATCTACCGTATAGCTTAAAGCATGTGCACCGGCGCTGGCAGACGCAGCAACGACGGCAACTGTGCCGCCGACTTTTAAGCTGGCAGTATTAGCAGCAACTGTCACCGTAGAGCTGGCAATCGTAGGCGTAAAAGTCACACCCGCTACCGAAGTATCGGCTCCAGACAGCGTAATGTTTACGATTCCGTTGGCCGCTGTGATGGTGAAATCACCAGAGGCCGCAGTTGCGCCGCCAGCGATACAGCTTGCACCCGTTGTAGCGTTGGCATAATCCAGCGCACAGGTTCCATCGATAGATACGTCAATATCACCAAATTCCATTGCAGTGGCTTCAGTCACCGTAATGGGGTAAACCAAGTTAAAATTTGCTGTGCCAGTTGTTTGAGTGGCGCCAGCTTGGCTAGACAGTAGCAAGGTTGAGGTTATCAGGGTCGAGAGGAGTAATTTATTCTTCATAATGGCTTTCCAAAGTGTTTTTCTAGTTATTTTGTTCTCTTATGCTAATGAATATCCTTTATGCTCTATTTTTCTATTTTTCTTCTTCCATGAGTCACATAAGTCGATGTTTATAAGGCACTTTGAGTAGTGCCTGGTTATTAGACTATCAAATTGGAAATATTTAGCAACACTTCATTTACATTTGACACACTTTATTAACCATGGGAGGATGTATTCCTAACTTATTGATTAAATGACATATATTCACTTACTTTTTGTGTGTGAATAATTATAAGTTACAGCTAGTAACAAAGACTCTTCACTAAGGCAGCCTCATTAATCGCTGCCATAAATAAAGAGATTACCAATGCCCAACATCAAACAGCTGTTGAAAACACACCTAGGTGGTCATTTAAACAAGCCATCTACACAGTTAATCAGGCACATAGCAATGATCGGTGTTATTTTGCTATCTTTGCCGGTAAGTGCAAGCATCACCATCACAGAAATACAGCCGTTGAAATACCCATCTGTGATTAAAAATCTCACTAGAAGTACCACAGTGACTGTCAATTGGAAGGGGGAATTAGGCAATTCTACTAATGCGACTCTGCTTGATAATGATTACCACCAAGGACGCTATCTGGTGACCTCAGATACGAATTCACCTATTACAATTAATTTTTTTCAACTCGCTAACGAAACTAAAATCAATTTAAAAACCCTCAGAGTCAGATACAAGAACAAGACCTATAAGGGTTTCCCCGTGTCTGGTTTAGACAATCCTGGGAACGGCGAGTATGTAGACATAGGGGCAAAAGTGGTGGCGGGGAGAAAGAGTACTGCGGGACAAAAATACCCGCGATATACCTTAACGATTGAAGAGCAATGATAAGTATCATCACCCTCCAATAGTCCTAACGGGGACAAGCTCTAGAGTGAATTTTTTTCTGGCTGAATTAGATTAAAGTGCTGATAGGCACGTTGAGTGGCGATGCGTCCACGGGGCGTTCTCTGAATAAATCCTTGTTGAATAAGGAAAGGCTCCAGCACATCTTCTATGGTTTCCCGCTCCTCTCCGATGGCGGCGGCCAAGTTATCCAGACCCACCGGCCCACCCATGAATTTGTCAATAATCGCCAGCAAGAGCTTTCTGTCCATATAATCGAAACCTTCGACATCGACATCTAGCATCTCTAAGGCGAGATCGGCGACACGCTTATTGATTTCACCGTCATGTTTAACCTCAGCGTAATCTCTCACTCGTCTCAATAAACGGTTAGCGATACGCGGTGTGCCGCGAGAGCGTCTCGCAATTTCCAGCGAACCTTCATCATCGATAGGAAGCTCGAGTACTTTGGCCGAGCGAGTCACTATGGTGCTGAGATCTTTAACATTATAAAACTCGAGCCTCAGAGGAATACCAAATCTCGCCCGTAAGGGGGACGTTAATGCTCCCGCCCGAGTCGTCGCACCAATCAAGGTAAATGGGGGTAAATCGAGTTTAATCGACCGCGCTGCCGGCCCCTCACCTATCATAATATCAAGCTGATAGTCTTCCATCGCTGGATAAAGGATCTCTTCGACCACAGGACTGAGCCTATGGATCTCATCGATAAAGAGTACGTCACCAGATTCAAGGTTGGTCAGAAGCGCCGCTAAATCACCCGCCTTTTCGAGTACAGGGCCCGAAGTCGACTTGATATTGACGCCCATTTCATTGGCTACAATGAGAGCCAAGGTCGTTTTACCTAAACCTGGCGGTCCATAGATGAGCATATGATCCAGTGCTTCGCCACGATTCTGCGCCGCCTGAATAAACACCTTAAGTTGAGCGCGAGTCGCATCCTGTCCCGTATACTCGTCGAGTAATTTAGGACGCATGGCTCTGTCTACCTGCTCTTCATACAGCTCAACACCTTGAGGCTCTGCATGAATAATACGATCGGCTTCTATCATTTATCTCTCTTTAAATTGCACTTTTCGGCAGTTTTGCTACAGCATCGACTTGAGTGAGGACTTAATCAGCTCCTGAGAACTCATTCCGTCCTTGTAGGCCGCTGATACCGACTTACTCGCCTGTGCAGGCTTATAGCCTAAGGACAAAAGAGCTGCAATCGCATCATCTTCGGCGGTATTGACTATCTTTGCCGGCCTATAATTGCTCTTGAGCATAAATTCCCGCTCGGAGCCCGCCGAGGCTTCCATCAGACTCTTGAGCTTATCGCGCATCTCTACCAATAGTCGCTCGGCCGTCTTCTTACCGACGCCAGGTAACTTAACTAAGGTGGCAATATCATCCCGTTCGACGCAGGCAACAAACTCGGCCGATGTCATACCAGACAAGATAGTTAATGCCAGCTTAGGCCCGACACCATTGGTTTTAATCAACAAACGAAACAGGGCCCGTTCCTGCTTGGTCATAAATCCATAGAGAAGCTGAGCATCTTCACGTACCACAAAGTGGGTGTAGACTATCGCTTCTTGATTGAGTTCAGGTAGCTCATAGAAACTGGTGAGGGGCATCTGGACTTCGTACCCCAGGCCACTCACTTCTATCAAAATCTCGGGGGCTCGCTTCTCGATGAGCAAGCCTCGTAATCTACCTATCATCTATATCGTCCATATGTTCTTTTGCTTGCCACGCCACCGAGAGCCAGCAGGCTTTGACTGGTATGAAAATGACAAATTGCGACACCTAATGCGTCTGCGGCATCGGCTTGTGGGGAAGCCGACAGTTTAAGTATTTGCTGTACCATGTGCTGAACTTGTGATTTCTGCGCCCTACCCGTGCCCACCACGGCACTTTTTATCTGTGTCGCCGAATATTCGCCGACAGGGAGATCGGCATTGGTCGCGGCAACAATGGCTGCACCTCTGGCTTGGCCTAGCTTAAGCGCCGAGTCGGCATTTTTAGCCATAAAAACACGCTCTATGGCAAATTCAGTCGGCTGGTACTGGCGTATTATTTCGGAGATACCATCGAAAATTTGTTTAAGGCGATAGGCAAAATCTTCTGAATTGGTACGAATACAGCCGCTTCCCAAGTATATAGGGTGCCTACCGTTTCGTTTGATCACCCCATAACCGGTGATCCGCGAGCCAGGATCGATCCCAAGAATTATTGACATAAGTTATTCTAGTGTCTCCATTACTTCATCTGAAATCTCAGCGTTATGATACACCTCTTGCACATCATCATGATCTTCAAGATTATCAATTAAGCGCAGGAATTTAGCCGCTGTGCTGGCATCGAGGGAGGCTTTAGTCGAGGGCACCATAGTCACCTCGGCGTTGATAGAGTTAAGACCCGCTGCATCCAAGGCATCTTTGACTGCGCCAAAATCTTCCGGGCTAGTAAAGACATCGATGGCGCCATCTTCATGGCTGACCACATCATCAGCACCCGCTTCTAAAGCCGCATCCATGACGATATCTTCATCAGTACCTTCAGCATAAGAGATGATACCTTTCTTATCGAACAGATATGAGACCGAACCGTCTGTGCCTAAGTTACCGCCAGATTTACTGAACGCATTACGCACGCCAGATACGGTGCGGTTCTTATTATCCGTCATGGTTTCGACCATGACGGCCGTGCCACCGGGTCCATAACCTTCATACATGATGGTCTCTAATACCTGACCATCAAGCTCCCCAGCCCCGCGCTTAACGGCGCGTTCGATAGTATCGCGAGTCATATTATTAGACAGTGACTTATCGATAGCAGCGCGTAATCTGGGGTTAGAGTCGGCATCTGAGCCACCTTCACGGGCAGCGACGGTTAACTCACGAATAAACTTGGTAAAAAGCTTACCTCGCTTAGCATCTTGCGCCGCTTTACGATGCTTGATGTTGTCCCATTTACTGTGACCTGCCATGTGAACGCTCCTTGATTTCGAAGAGGAAAATTTACCGGATGAAGAAGATGAAAGTTAAAGAAATAAACGCTAAATGAGACTCGGATCAGACTGGTAATAAAAAAGCCGAGTTGCCCCGGCTGCTTATTGATTACTCTTGTATTTCTTTTTCTGCTTCGATGACACTGATGCCTAACTCGACGAGTTGTTCAGGATTTGCAAACCCAGGTGCATTGGTCAGAGGACAAGCCGCTGTGGTAGTTTTAGGGAATGCCATCACATCACGAATAGAGGAAGCACCCGTCATCAACATGATGATTCTATCTAAGCCGAAAGCCAAACCGGCATGAGGTGGTGTACCGTAACGCAAGGCTTCTAGCAGGAAGCCAAACTTTTCGTTGGCCTCTTCCTCTTCGATACCCAGAATACGGAAAACGGCAGTTTGCATCTCACTGTTATGAATACGCACTGAACCACCGCCAAGCTCACAGCCATTTAACACCATATCATAGGCATCTGAGATAGCTGAAGTCGGGTCGGCTTCGAGTTGCTCCGGCGTCATCCCGCTCGGCGCGGTAAATGGATGATGCATGGCATGTAATCCACCGTCTGAAGTAGGCTCGAACATAGGGAAGTCGACTACCCATAGTGGTTTCCAATCGCCCTTTAGCAAGTCGAAGTCTTCACCCGCTTTTATGCGCAATGCGCCCATCGCTTCGGCAACGATGTTTGCTTTATCTGCGCCAAATAAAATCAGATCGCCAGACTTAGCCTTAGTGCGCTCAAGCAGGGCCTTAACAACATCTTCATTTAGGAACTTAAGTACCGGAGATTGAATGCCCTCGAGCCCTTTATCCAGCTCGTTGACCTTCATCCATGCTAAGCCTTTAGCCCCATAGATGGTGACATACTTAGCATACTGGTCTAATTGCTTACGCGATAACTTGGCACCACCTGGCACACAAAGTACCGCCACACGCCCCTCAGGATCCGTGGCTGGTCCCTGAAACACCTTAAAATCGACGTCGGTAAGAAGATCGGCAACATCGATAAGTTCCAGCGGGTTACGAAGATCTGGCTTATCGGAACCGAAACGACGCATGGCTTCGGCAAATGTCATCTTAGGAAACTCACCAAGATCAACATTGAGCAAGTCTTTGAAGAGACCACGCATCATCTCTTCGGTTTTATCCATGACCTGCGCAGAAGACATAAACGAGGTTTCGATATCGATTTGGGTGAATTCAGGCTGACGATCGGCACGTAAGTCTTCATCACGGAAACACTTAACGATTTGATAGTAGCGATCGAAACCCGACATCATCAATAACTGCTTAAACAGCTGTGGAGACTGAGGCAGTGCGAAGAATTGCCCCTTATAAGTACGGCTAGGCACTAAATAATCTCGTGCTCCTTCCGGCGTTGCCTTAGTCAATATCGGCGTTTCGATATCGAGGAAACCATTACCATCGAGGAAACGACGCACGGCGCTGGTCACTTTAGCGCGAAAAATAATACGCTCGGCCATCTCCGGACGACGAAGATCAAGATAACGATATTTAAGTCGCTGCTCTTCCGTGTTGTGCTGATTCTTATCCATGTTGATGGGCAGAGGTGCTGAGCTGTTTAAGATAATTAACTCTTTGCCCAAGATCTCAATCTCACCGGTACGCATCTGGTCGTTGATCTGACTATCGGGACGCGCACTGACCACGCCTTTTATTTGGACACAGAACTCACTGCGCAGGCTACTGGCAACGTCGAACACTTCGGGTAAATCCGGATCATAAACAACCTGTACGATCCCTTCCCTGTCTCTTAAGTCGAGAAAAACCACTCCACCAAGGTCACGGCTACGATTTACCCAACCCACTAGGGTCACTTCTTGTCCAACGTGAGACTTGTTAACGTCTCCACAATATTGACTGCGCATCTAACTCTTTCCTTTAATCCGCAAACCTAAGGCTGAGGAATATTCTAATCAACACAAAAGCGGCATTATAGTAAAATATTGCCGCTTACAAAACCACTTAGCCTCTAGTCGGCTAAGGATTAATCATATTTTGCTGAAATCTACGATTTCATTTCGAGTGAAAATCATTATCATGATGATTTGTAGCAATTGCCACCACTTTGTTTCGCTCGATACATTAATTTATCGGCAGACTTGAGTAACTCCACCACATTGTCGCCGTCAGCCGGAAACATTGCAATGCCAATACTCGCCCTAACATTCAATTTTGTGTCATCACAGTCAAAAGATTTCGATAAATTAGTGATAATCGTGTCTGCGACCTGACAGACGAGATCGAGATCTTTGCTTTTATTCAATATCACGACAAATTCATTACTGCCAAATCGCGCTAAGGTATCCGAGCGGCGTATACACGTGCTCATCTCTTCCGCCACTAACTTGAGTAACTTATCACCGACATCATGACCCATCTGTTTATTGACGGATTTCAGTCCGCCAATGTCGATAAAAAGCACGCCGAATGTCGCCTGCTCTCGACTGTGTAATAACAGCGCCTGCTTCAGTCTGTCATCTAACAGGCTACGATTAGCAAATCCGGTCATCTGGTCATAATGGGTCATTTTACTCAACTGACTCTCAAGCTGGGTTCGTTTCAGCCGCTCTTTTGTGAGTAATAATCTACACATGAAGATGATCGCAATCAGTATCAACAAGACAATAATGACGCTCACACACCATTTAACGGTGTCAGATCCTCGAGGGGCAACCGCCACAGGTTGAATCCAATGCTGATAGATAGCTTGCCGCTTGGCCTGATCCAGATTTTTGATGGCTAAATTCATTAGCGGAACAAATTGTGCCAATGAAGGATGAATACCGAAATGACTGTGTTGCTCGGAAAAATCGGCCAATACAGACATTTTTAACTGACTATAGTCGCCATGCTTGAGTGTTGATGCCAAATTGATCGCCTTATCGACAAATGCATCGGCCTTGCCTTCCTTCACCGCAGTCAATCCGCTATGGGGATCGGCGACTAACACAAGTTCAATGCCGTAATCGGCCCCCATCAATTGATTAACGAGTTGATAGCCTTCGACTATCGCTAACCTTTGACCCGCAAGTTGCTGGACATTGAAGATAGCTTCTCTTTCGATGGGCGTCGCCAGTGACCATGGAGAGGGCCAATAGGCATCGCTAAATAATAAGGCCTTTTTCCTATCGGCGGTTTCTGCAACACTTCCCGCGATATCAACATCCCCTTCAATAAGTGCATTGATAAGGGATTGCCACTCATCGAAAGCAACGGCTTCGACGCTGACGCCAAGTTGCTTGGTGATCACATCGACAACATCTCGATTGATCCCAGAAAAGATGTCATCTTCACCGGTAAATTCCATCGGTTTCCAGTCTTTGAGATAGCCCACTCTTATCGACTTCAAATCTTGTAGATACTGCTGCTGATCTGCCGATAATGGTATGGGTTCAAGACGAGATTGAAAGATGCGTGCTTGGCTATCCAAGATCCATTTACGTTCAATTTCCGCCAGTTCCTGAGTTTCAATGAGTTCAAAGCCCGCCTTTATTCGGTTCGATAAACCGACATTGTGGGGACTGGTTAACACAAAAATGTCGGTGACGAACTCCAGCTCAGGAAACGGATAAAACTCTGACCATGCGCCCTGCAACACTAAATAATGATGTGTCCAGGAGGAAGAGGCAACAAAACTACCAATATGGCCCTCTTTCGCGGCTTGGATCATGGCCGCCACCGAATCATACAGTTTGAGTTCGACATCGGGCAGGGCTTGCTTGAGCTGTGCAAGATATGGCGCCGTAGGCACGGCGCCGACTCGGCTTCCTTGCAGGTTCTGCAGCGAGTCTATGGGCTTTCCGTAGCTGTGCAACCGGCTTTTCACCCGATAGAGCAGCTGACTTCTCAACAATCCTGTTTTAAATTTATCACTCTCAGGGTAGCCAATATGCACGTCTGCCTTACCTGATTTAACCTGATCCAGGGATTGATTCATATCGGATGTCATAAAGGAGATAGGGATGCCGGTTTTATCAGACCAGAGACTCCAGATATCGACATACAGTCCATGGGGCATGCCGTCTCCTCCGAGGGATATGAATGGCTCGAGATTTATCGCCGTCGCTATGCTTAACCCATTTTGTTGACGTTTTATGCCAATCCAACGTTCTTCGATAGCATCTAAGCGTCCCTTATCGATAGCGGCAAACCCGGCATTAACTTGCTGCATTAGCTGGCTGTCGGACTTATTCAGTGCAGGCCTCAGGGGAACTTGTTTAATTAATATTCGATGAGAGAGGGGGAAAAAACTGATGACCTGTTTGTTGATCTTTTTATCTCTGAGATACCCCTGCATTCCCGCGAATACTTTTATCTCTCCATGTAACACTCCCACGAGCAGGTCATGTCTGTTCTTATAACGCTTAAATCGTATCTTCGAGCTCAGCTTAAGCAGTTCAGTCTCATGTGAAGACCCGGAGACGATACCGACCTGATATGGCCCTAGCTCCTCAAACGTCAATCTCTGAGGTAAATCTTTGTGCAGATAGAGATAAGTCCTGACATGAGTGAGGGCTTGAGCAAAGGCAAACTTTTCACTGCGACTCTGAGTCTGCGCCATACCGATATGTAGATCGGCATCACCATGAGATAATTGATCTAACGTATCGCTCCAATGACGAGAAACAAACAGGACAGGCGTTGCCGTTTGTTTTGACCACTCCTTCCACATATCCACCAGTACACCACTAGGCTCACCTTGCTCATCGACGAATTGGTATGGATAGCTGTCTTCTCCCATCACTAAAATAAGCGGTTTAGCTTCGTCAGCCCAAAGGGAAACCGAAGATAAAACCAACAAGAAAACGACAAAAACTAAGGTGAAATATTTCAAGTGTTATATCCAAAAAGCTAAACGAGTGTGAAAATCTTGTTATACATTCGCTATTAGACAAAACTTTACGAGAAATATCCAGTACTAGGCTTGCTGCATCGAGTGTTATTTCGATAGAATGAAACGTTGAATTTACACACTAAAAGCTAATGACATCATCTCAAGATAATATATATGCGCAAGCATGCGAAAACGTAAGCGACTTTCAGTTTGATGAAAAAGTGGCGGGCGTGTTTAACGACATGATTAAACGTTCCGTACCTGGGTATAGCCAGATCATTAATACCCTAGGCGCTTTCGCACAAAAATTCGCCACGTCCGATAGCAATATCTATGACCTAGGCTGCTCGCTTGGCGCCGCCACCTTAAGTATCAGACGCCAGATCGATAATCGTAATTGTCGTATCATAGCCGTCGACAATAGCCAGTCGATGATTGAACGTTGTAGTGAGAACTTAACGGCTTACGTGAGTAGCACGCCTGTCGATCTAGTCTGTGGCGACATCAGAGATATCAAAATTGAAAATGCCTCCATGGTGGTACTTAATTTCACTATGCAGTTTCTGGCTCCTGCAGACAGAGACCAGCTGTTGAGTAAGATCTATCAGGGACTCAATCCGGGTGGCATCCTGATCCTTTCAGAGAAATTAAATTTTGAAGATGATGCGATTCAAACACTCTTATATGATCTTCACCTGGACTTTAAACGAGCCAATGGCTACAGCGAACTGGAAATAAGTCAAAAACGCAGTTCACTGGAAAATGTGATGAAGCCAGATACCTTGGCACAACACCAACACCGGCTTAGAAAACAGGGTTTCAAACATTTCAACATATGGTTTCAATGCTTCAATTTCGCGTCTATGGTCGCCGTTAAGTCTTAGAACCCAAGAAAAACACTAGATTTCGTTTATAATTTCAACTCAATAGCTTCAAAAGGTGATAAGCAAGTGATTAGTTTCAGCTCCTTTTACAAACAAATTGCAGATTCAAGCCTGCAACACTGGTTAGAAACATTGCCAGCTATATTGGGTCAATGGCAGAGAGAGCATAAACACGGCACCTTGCCTAAATGGGAAAAGGTCCTCAATAAGCTCCACTATCCGGCGCCCGACAGCTTAGATCTAAAAAACAGTGTCACGATTGGATCCGGTAGCCAACTGAGCTCGGGTGAACAAGAGAAACTCGAAAATTTATTGCGTATTTTTCAGCCTTGGCGCAAGGGTCCCTTCTCTGTCCATGGCATAGAGATAGATACCGAATGGCGTTCTGACTGGAAGTGGGAACGCGTGCTGCCTCACCTATCGCCTTTAAACAATCGAACCATACTCGATGTGGGCTGTGGCAGTGGTTATCATATGTGGCGTATGCTAGGTGAAGGCGCTAAACATGTCGTAGGCATCGATCCTGCCACCCTCTTCTTGTGCCAATTCGAAGCAATCAAGAGATTGGCCGGTGAACAGCATCCGATCCACTTATTGCCCCTAGGCATAGAGGAACTCCCTCCCTTGGACGCTTTCGATACTGTCTTTTCTATGGGAGTACTCTATCATCGCCGATCACCAATCGATCATTTGTTACAACTTAGGGATCAATTGCGAACAGGTGGTGAACTCGTTTTAGAGACATTGGTCATAGATGGTGATGAAAATACCGTTCTCGTGCCTGAAGATAGATATGGCAAGATGAATAATGTATGGTTTCTGCCTTCTGCGGCCGCTTTAGAAGCTTGGATTAAGAAAGCCGACTTTATCAATGTAAGATGTGTCGATATCGATGTGACCTCGTTAGCCGAGCAGAGAAGTACCGACTGGATGCCCAATGAATCTTTAGTTGATTACCTGGATCCGACCAATATCGATTTGACGATAGAGGGTTACCCTGCACCAAAACGTGCTACGTTTATCGCCACTAAAAACCAGCCTAATAAAGATTTAATTTAATTTTATCTAGGACGATATAAGCTCAAGCGGTAACAGCTTGGAAATGATCCACCGGACTAAACACAATAGTAATGGGAAGCACTATGTTAAAGCAGATATTCTGTATCGCTGCAATTACAACCTTGGCAGGTTGCGCATTGACAAATCAAACCGAAAAATTGCCACAACCGATTGATGCTGCAGCATTAGAAACCAGCTTAGCGAAACAACAAGCCGATCTCGTTGCTGTTATAGATGAAAATACTCAGGCACAAGCAGCAAGTTATACTGTGTTATCGACACAACTGACAGCCCTAGAGACCCAGATAGCTCAGCTCAAGCTTGAACCAAAAGAGACCATTTCGCCGATTGCGCTGGAATGTCCTCCCTCGCCCTTAGGTGACAAGTTCCTACTGGGCGCGGCAGAAAATGTCTATGTCGATGAGATTAAAGCGAGTTTTAAGACACGTATCGACACAGGAGCCGAATCCTCTTCTCTCGATGCCCGCAATATCATCCTGTTCGAACGTGATGGTAAGCAATGGGTTCGTTTCGATGTATTGACTCAGGGCAGCGATGCCCCAGCAGAAACGTTCGAATCGAGAGTCGAACGTTTCGTGCGTATCAAGCAAGAAGCCGATGAAAAGAGTGACCGCCGACCGGTCATTCATGCGCACCTACAGATTGGAAAATACAAGGCTGAGACCGATCTTAACTTAGTCGATCGTAGTCATCTCGATTTCCCACTCTTGTTAGGGCGGAAATTTATGCAAGACATTGCCATAGTCGATGTGGGGCAAACATTTATCCATGGAAAAAAACGGGCTCACTCAGCCGTAAATAAATAGGAATAGAGTTAATGCATTCGAAGAAACCCTTTTACATACTGGTTGCCCTGTTATTTATCGCAGGCATAGCGAGCAGTGTTTATCGTGGAATAGAACACAATGTGCCTTTCTTACCTGGTAAGCAAGTTCAAAGCTGGGGCGTGGAGGCAAAAGTCAGCTTCCAAGGCACAGGAGAACCAGCAGAAGTCTCATTTTCACTGCCAAACGATCCGGCATTTGAAATCTTAGTTGAGAATGCCAGCTCTCCCGGTTTTGGATTGTCGATCACAGATGACCCGCAAAACAAACGGGCGATCTGGTCGATCCGTTCGGCTACAGGCCGACAAGATCTTTATTATAAAATCACCCTTATCCCCACAGGGATCACCACGATTAAGGCAATCGGTACCCCAGATGTTGCCAATACTTTTATCTGGCCGGCGACAGAGAAAGTCGCAGCAGAGCAAGCCATCGAAGAAGTCTGGGCCAAGAGTGCGACCAACCTCTCTTTCGCTCAGCAGCTCAATAAAGCCTTCAACGCCGAAGAACGCAACCAGAATATCGAATTACTCTTGAGTAGCAACTCCCCTAGCAAGCTTTTTGTACACATGCTCAATAGCAAAGGGATCCCGGCTCAAATAGTCAGTGGCTTGAATCTTGAAGATCAACGACGCAGACAACAGCTAGCTAACTTTGTAGAAGTTTATGATGATGGCGAGTGGCATCTTTTCAATCCTAGGAATGGCACCCAAGGGCGCCCTGATAACCTACTTCTATGGGATAGATCGGGTAAATCGACTCTGGATGTGATCGGTGGCATCAATTCACAAGTGAATTTTTCAATGCTTCAGGATACCCGCTCGGCACTGGCCACCTCTCTGGATGTGATGAACAATAAAGGCGCACTGGATTTCTCCTTATATCAGCTGCCTCTGGAAGAACAGAGCCTGTTTAAAGGCATCTTATTAATCCCCATCGGCGTGTTAATGGTGGTGTTTCTTCGTGTCCTTGTGGGCCTTAAGACTTCAGGCACGTTTATGCCAGTCTTGATTGCATTGGCATTTATTCAAACGACATTGTTAACAGGTCTCATTGGTTTCATACTGATCGTCGCTTGTGGCCTAATGATCCGCTCCTATCTGTCACAACTGAACCTGCTGCTTATCTCCCGAATATCGGCGGTGATCATCGTGGTTATCGGTATCATAGGTGTGTTTACCTTATTGTCATATAAGTTTGGCCTCAGTGAAGGATTGACCATCACATTCTTCCCGATGATCATTCTTGCCTGGACCATAGAAAGAATGTCTATTCTATGGGAAGAGGAAGGCCCTAAGGAAGTGGTTTTACAAGGCGGTGGTAGCCTGTTTGTCGCCACTCTGGCTTATCTGGCCATGAGCGCGCCTTGGATACAGCACTGGGTATTTAATTTCTTGGGCATCCATTTAGTTATCTTGGCTGTCGTGCTAGTCATGGGACAGTATACCGGTTACCGTTTACTCGAACTTAGACGCTTTAAGCCCTTGGCTGGAGAATAACATGAAGTTCTCATTAGCTTGGCCATCGGCTCTGAGCAGCAAGGGTGTGCTTGGCATGAATAAGCGTAACATCGACTATATTGGTCGCTGTAACCCACGTAAATTTTACAAACGAGTCGATGATAAACTCACCACCAAACAACTGGCATTAGCCAATAACATCGCCGTCCCTTCGCTTATCGGTGTGGTGCGAGAGCAACATCAGATTGAAGATATCCCGGCCATGGTTGCCGCAGAAGATGGCTTCGTTATCAAGCCAGCGAAAGGCTCTGGTGGTAAAGGGATCTTAGTGATCACTAAGGTCGAAGCGGGGCGTTACTATAAACCTAACGGTCAAGAGGTCACGCCTTCTGAAGTATACCGCCATGTATCGAATGTACTCAGTGGCCTGTTTTCTCTTGGCGGCAATCCCGACGTGGCCATCGTTGAAGGGCTTATCCAATTCGATCCGGTTTTCGATGGCTACTCCTATGAAGGAGTGCCGGACATTCGTCTCATCGTTTACAAAGGCTTCCCTGTCATGGGCATGTTGCGTCTGTCGACAGCGGCGTCCGATGGTAAGGCTAACTTGCATCAGGGAGCGGTAGGCGTTGGCGTCGATATCGGCACGGGTAAGGGACTGCATGCAGTACAGTTCGATGAGCCTATCGATTTTCATCCGGATACCAATAAGAAGCTCACGGATATTGAAGTTCCTCACTGGGACTTCTTGCTCCACACGGCTTCTAAAGCTTATGAGATGAGTGAGATGGGCTATTTAGGCACAGATATGGTACTCGATAGAGACAAGGGACCCTTGCTGCTTGAGCTCAATGCCCGTCCCGGTCTCGCCATACAAATAGCCAATAACCGAGGGATCTTGCCCAATCTGGATAATGTGGACAGACTCGGTAATCATAATATGACAGTGGATGAACGAGTTGAATATGCTAAGAAGCATTTTTGCCATAGCCCTCAGCTCTAGTCTTATCTTCACTACGGCGGCCAAGGCCGCCGTTTCTCCTCTGCCTTTACTCGTAGAGCAATGCTTGCAACTGCAGTCGCCTAGTGATTCGTTTACAGGTGACTCGCAGTTCTCACACATCAATCTCGCCGTAATAAGCCAATCTGATGAAGCTGTTATCAAGCAGAGTCACGCCCTCGAAGCCTCCCTGCTAAGTCTGTTTAATATCAAAGACAGATTGCAATATTACCGTAGCTACCCCCTACCTCGCCTCGACCTGGAAAGTCTGCTGCAATGTCAGCTGCACATGGCCGATATAATGGCTCAAACACTTAATTCGCCCTGGTTGGCACGACTCACCGATCAGTTAGCAGGAGCGGCCTATAGTAAGGAGCTCAGCCAACTGTTAAATAGACTCGATGCACTCAAGGTAAATCACCTGTCTTTGGCACAGAAATCTCAGCTACACACGGCACAAGCCAGCATTAAACAGGGATTAAGAACCCAGCAACTGACATTGCAGTTTACCGAGCAAGATTGCCAATTAAACACAGCTCCTAACCCGTCAGCGGTGACAAATAGAATCGGCAGTAATAGTGAAGATAAGCACTCGCCAGAACCCCAAATTCGCAATGCTTTTAACCTCAGCATTGCGGCCTATTTAATCAAACAGGATGATCCTGTCTGTCAAAAACGTGTTTGGCAAGCCTACCAAGGACGGGCAAAAGAGAAAAACCAGCCGGCTCTCGAGCAAGTCTTGCAACTAAAGACCCTACAGGCAGATGATAAAGGGTTTACAGACTATGCCAGTTTCTCTCTGGCGAAGCAGTTTCTAGCAACACCTGAGCTAGTAAAAACGTTTTTAGACACGCAAACAGAGGTTGCCCCCACAGCGCCCTGGAATCTAGGTCACCATCTGTCTCAATCCCAAAGCATGCACACGGCAAACATAGCAGCTGCAGAGCTCATGGATAATATACAGGTAAGAGCCCAAACTTTAGGTTTTAATTTCGAGACTGTGACTGGAAATATCCAGCGTGTCTGGTATCAGGGTCGATTGCTAGGGGATATATTTATAGAGCCTAGCAATCGAAGCAAGATACATATCTTAAGATCGCCGGTGCTAGGACGTCAGTTCGGTCAAGTTCAACTGTCAATGAAGCCAGAGCTGAGTCGCATCAAAGACAAGCAGGACCTAGTTAAGGCATACGCCTCTGCCCTTGCGGCTCTGTCCCCCAGCAGTCATTACTACCTAGTCAACACGATCGGTGAGACTCTCGATACCAGTAATATTGGTGAGCTTTGGTTAGCCTTATATCTAGGTGAAGGGATTGTCGAACCCTATACCGAGCTGAGCCGCGAAAGTACCGTTTCCCGCTTCGCCCGACAGCTAAAGGTGTTCAGGGCTAAAGTCGCGCTAAATTTTTATTCCAATGTGAGCCTAAAACCCTATAAGAGACTCGACGTTGAATTTATCGAGTCATTCACAGGTGAATGGGCACGCCCTGAAGATTATCCCTATAATTTTTACGCTATCGTCACTTCCGGTCCCCTGTACTATCAGCAGCTTTGGCAAGCCTCACTCTCTCAATACCTCTACCAATCTACAAAACACTGTAAAAATCAATCCAGTGTGTACAATACACTGGTGGTCAATGAAGATTACAAAACAATAAATCAAAGGCTAAGAATATTACTCGGTGAACCTGTCGATGCACTATCTCTCATTAAAAGGATACAAGATGGCTTTTCTTACCCAGAAAAATTTCCTCAAGATCAGTACACTTTCACTTGCCCTATTTAGCCTAAGTGCGGTTAGCGCTATAAATGAGCCAAGCCAGACACAAAATGACAAGGTGTATCAAGGCATAAAGAATAATCTCGAACTGCACCTTTACCAATTGCCTCCTCGCGTACAGGGCCATTATGGGATCCGTCTCTACCGCATGACGGGTGATGAAAAGTATGCCAATGCCGCACTCGTCGACCTCTATGCCGTCACCGAATCCCAAGCCTTCTATGCCTGCTCTCTCGAGAAGCCGGGATTTATCACCTCAGAGGCTGAAAAGGCCATTTCTGTGCTCGGTAAAGGTCCTAGGGCTAAGGCCAGAAAGAAGGCATTAGAACCCTTTCCTGAGTTTCTATTTTACACCGATGTATTACTCAGATTTTCGAGCCGTATCGATGAATTTGGTTTAACGGGTCCCTGTAATGATAAGTTGATCACGGCGCTGAAGAAGACCGACTTAAAAACTGGGCTAACCGATAAAGCCATGATTAAGTCCTGGGCGGCGCAATTAATCAATTACGCCTACTGGGCTAAGCAGCTAGGAGTTGGAGACTATGTCAATGAGTACAAACAGGCCTTCATTGAAGTGTATCCAAACGACAAAGATAGTGAACTCAATAAAAAACAGTATCAGAACAAATTATACGGCCTCACTCACTTCATCTTTGCAGCCAGCGAATACTACCAGCACGATGTCTCACCTAAAGAATTTTCCTGGATTTTGGATTACTTTGAAGACAATATTGATCGCATCTTAGAAGATGCCACCGACGATATCATTGCCGAAGTGGGAATAAGCTTTCATCTGGCGGGACGGTCTGATAACCCGGTTGTTGCCAAGACTCAAGCTCATATTGTCAATGCCTTCGATGAAAGTGTGCAGTTTATTCGTTCACCTATGGGAAATCCTGATTTAGCGCTCGGTGAGCACAGAAATGTCTTGGCCATGATGCTACTCAATTGGCCACAGAAGCTGCATAAAGGGCCATATTTTACTGAACTCAAGGCCACCAAGAAGTACCTGCCCAAGCAAGTCTCAGTTAAGCTGGAATCAAGTAATAAGTAATGACATTGGCCTGAATACACTCAGGCCATTGTTAACTCAATCAATATTATAGATAGCACTTTAGGTCAGATTAAACATGGATAGAGCTAAATCAACCTTAGAACAATGGCGAATATTACAAGCCGTCGTCGATTTCGGTGGCTATGCTCAGGCTGCTGCGGCCCTTAATAAGAGTCAATCCTCGCTCAACCACGCCGTTGCTAAGCTTCAATCCCAATTAGGCATCCAACTGCTTGAAGTCAGAGGACGAAAAGCCTATTTGACCGAGCAAGGTGATGTCTTGTTGAGACGTTCCAGGCACATCACCCAGTCTGTGGCTGAACTTGAACTCCTCGCCAATAATTTAGAAAATGGCTGGGAGCCGAAACTGACCATAGCAAGAGAGATTGTCTATCCCATGGATATGCTAGTCGATGCCCTGGCCACTTTTCAGCCACAAAGCCGCGGGACTCGTATCACCATAATAGACTCAGTGATCAGCGGCACACACGATCTGATTAAAGACCAAGGCGTCGATATCGCCATATGTGGCGGCGTTCCGCCTAAGGGTTACATCTCAGAGCCTCTGTGTGAAATAGACTTTCTGCTGGTGTGTCATCCAGAGCATGTTTTAGCCCAAGATCCGAATATCGAAGACGATCAAACCTTGGCCCAACACCTGCAGATCGTCATTAAAGATACGGGAAAGGCGACCCATATCGATATTGGCTGGTTAAAAGCGGAGCAAAGGTGGACCGTATCTAACTTTCACGAGGCCTTGGCCATTTTAAATAAAAACATAGGTTTTTGCTGGATACCCAAACACTTAGTCGACTCTTTGCTCTCTCAAGGACAGCTATGCCAGCTAAATTTAAAGGGAAATAGTCATAGAAGAGTGATGATGAGTCTGGTTATACCTAACCGAGATGTTCAGGGGCCGGCTTCAGCCCTGTTAGAGAAAATCATCGTCGATAAGCATCACTCATCCAATGAGATCGAACACGGTCAAGCTTAGCGATTATACCAGCGCGTTGACACTAAGAGTGATATTAACGTTTGACACGTTATTATCGACAAATAAAGAATCAGCTTTAGGATAAACATCTTCAGTAAAGGCATTGGCAGCATAGTGCTTGGCGATTCGTTCAGACCCAAAAGATAGGGTGCCAGTCGGCCGCCCAAAAGGGGCAGACTCTGAACTCGATTCAGTATTCGACTCTGAAGTTGGATCGGGACTTGTAGGTATCTGCTGGTTAATCAGTTCAATCGAGGGTGACACAGTAAACACATCGACGAGCTGAGCCTTGGCGTCATTGAGGTTTTTCAGTGCCTCGGATGCCACTCGAATATCGGCCATCGAAGGGTTAATCGGTGCCATCGCCGCCGCATAAACCTTTTTCATCTTGTTGACCGTCGCAAGGGGATCCCCCGCCACCACAGAAATATCTATCAGAACTTCGCCATCGACCGCATAGCGGCGGCCATCACTGCCCTTTTCATAGCTAAATTGTGGACTTTGCGCCAGATTGCCACCCACGGTAGAGTGGGACTGCTCGTGGGCTTTGACTTCCGCATCTCGACTCGATAGCTCTTGAAGAAGCTGCTGTTCCAGTAACGCGATGGCGTCCTGCTTCGCATCTACCTCTTGTGCATCGCCTTCGTCTGCGTTGACAAGTCGCCCAACGGCTGCAAAAGGCGTGAATATCGGTTCCATCTCCTCTTCAGCCGAGCCCCCTCCCCGATCCTGCATATTATTGTGAGCTTGCTGGCCCTGAGGCTTTGTATCAGGAGTATCGAATGGCTTGATATCAGGCAGAGGATCACTCACAACACTGTGGGAGCTGAACCTAGGTGATAGCTCTATAGCTTGTTTTTTGGGGCTGACTAACCCGTTAACCGTCAGGGGACCTAAATTGAGGCTAAAACTTGGCTGGCTTGAGTTTGAGCCCGATAAATTGACACTTAGCTTAGTGTCACTCGCTCTGGAGATGGGTTGCGAGACTAAAGCCAAATGGTCATCTGTGGCTAAATTTGCTGGTCCACGGCTTAAATTGACAATATTCGATGAATGTAGGCTAGCAGTTTTATCTAAGCCCACATTTGGACTGGCTGATGTATGGTTAACAGGACTTACTTTGGCTGGAAGCGGTGTTGAAATTGGGGCACTCAACATCGATCTGGACACTGAACCTGCCTCAGCAGAATTCGCCGAATATGATATCGACGATGCTCTCGGTGCAAGCTGAATATCAGGTGGAACCCTCCCCCCTAACATGACAACTACACCTCCAGGTTAATAATAGTACCTAAGGTCTCCGATGACGTTGCGATCACGTCCACAGCGGCTTCGCCTTGCTGCTCAGCCGCTATTGCCGAGACAAGAGCTTGTGTTTTATCGACTTCTTCAACAGGTCGCGCTGCAACTGTTTTAACATCTACACTAGCAGGCTTAGCGACATCGATAGTCGCTTGAGTCAGTCCGGACTGGGCGCTTTGTAAGCCGGCCAGACCCGATACATTACTTGGAGGAATTTGCATACCCTTAGCTCCAACGTTAACTTTATGTTTGCTCAATTATCAATCAGCACCAGGTAAAAGTACAGTTAAACTATAGGTTCTGAAGTCACATAAACCCGATTTAAATACCGTTAAACATATCCAAGAGTCAATCTAACCTGCGATCCAGGCCGACTCCCAATCTTTCCACACCGGATTTAATCCCCTTTGTTTCATCGCATGACTCACCTGTGCCGGGGTTCTATCATCACTGATCTCAAACTGATCTAACTCAGTATCCGGATTGACATAACCGCCGGGTTGAGTCGAGCTTCCGGCACTTAAGTTGGTTATCCCGAGTGAAAACAGATTATCTCTGAGTTGTGGCGCTTCCCGAGTCGATAAACTAATATCCAGCTGCTGATTAAATAGCCTGAATGCACAGATAAGTTGCACTAAGCCCTTATCGGTCAGCTCAACCTTAGGGGTTATCCCACCTGTACAAGGCCTCAATCTAGGCAATGAGACACTGTAACGGGTACGCCAGTACTTAGACTCAAGATAAACAAGGTGATGGCCTAACAAGAGTGCATCCAAGCGCCAGTCATCCAGGCCTAACAGAACCCCGAGTCCAACCTTATCTACCCCGGCTTTGGCAACACGCTCAGGCGTATCTAAGCGATAGGCGAAATCCTTTTTCTTGCCTCGGGTGTGGTGCTTGGCATAGGTCTGGGGATTATAAGTCTCTTGATATATCATCACGGCATCGAGACCCAGTCCCACCAGCTCAGCGTACTCATGCTCGGCCAATGGCTGCACTTCCATGGCTAAATAACTGAACCGATTCTTAACCTGAGGTAATACCTGTTTAAAGTAATCGATGCCGACTTTGGTTTCATGCTCTCCGGAGACTAACAAGATGGAGTCGTAACCTAGTTTTTTAATCACCGCCATCTCGGCTTCGAGTTCCGAGCCATTTAATGTCTTGCGTTTCAGCTTATTACTCATGCTAAAGCCACAATAATCACACTCGTTGGCACATAAATTCGACAGATATAGGGGTAAATACATGCCTATATTGGCGCCGAATCTCTGCCTTGTCAGCCGTACCGACTGCTGAGCCATCCGTTCGATATAAGGTTCTGCGGCGGGCGATAACAGCGCGAGTAGGCTATCGAGATCCCCCTCGGCCGAATTGAGCGCCCGTTCCACATCATCACTCGTGGCCGAATAGAGGGCTAATTTCAATTTTTCCCGGGAGAGCCCCTGAAGATAAGATAGGAAACTCATGGGCATATCCCGATAAAATCACATTGTGTCATTAAGAAACCCCGTCAATGGACTGGTTTGACTCGCGACCGAGTTCACATGACCTAAGCCGGCGAGATAAGCGTCTCTTCCTGTCTGTACCGCGGCGGCGAAACAGCGACCCATGGCTACCGGATCCCGGCTACTGGCGATAGCAGTATTGACCAGTACAGCATCGGCGCCAAGCTCCATGGCACGTGTTGCCTGAGAAGGCGCACCTATGCCGGCATCCACGATCACAGGCACCCTGGCTTGCTCGATGATCATTTTCAGAAAGGTCTCTGTTACTAGGCCTTGATTAGATCCGATAGGGCTGCCTAATGGCATCACAGCGGCGCAACCCACTTCTTCGAGTCGACGGCACAATACCGGATCGGCATGGACATAGGGCAAGACAATGAAGCCTTTATCACAGAGGATCTTAGCCGCTTCCAAGGTTTCGATAGGATCCGGCATCAGATACTTAGGATCGGGGTGGATCTCAAGTTTTATCCAGCTCGTACCCAACATTTCTCTGGCAAGTTCGGCCGCAAAGACCGCCTCTTTGGCATTTCTGGCCCCGGATGTATTGGGCAGGAGTTTAACCCCACTGCTTAACAAGGGCTGCAAGATATCATCGCTGCCCGTTTTCAGATCGAGTCGCTTCATCGCCATAGTGACAAGTTGAGAGCCCGAACACTCGATGGCTGCTAACATGAGGGCTGATGTTGAAAATTTTCCCGTACCGGTAAACAGTCGAGATGAAAATTGATGATCGGCAATGGTTAACATTTTAGCCTCCCGCCACTAGGGCAAATACTTCAAATTGATCGCCATCACGGCACAAGGTCTCTTTCCAGCGTGACTTAGGCAATACCTGCCCGTTACGTACCAGTGCAACGGAACTGGCGGCAATATTTTGCAGCTGGAGTAACCCTGGTACGTTCAAACCCCTGGATAAGAAAATCTGCTCATCGTTGAGCATGACTTTGATTGATGTTTCGCTGCTATTACTCGCGGATATTTTGTGGCTCATTAATGACCCCCTTCACAAAGTAAACTTGAATCTGGTATCTGGGATTGACTCATGGGCTGTTCCACTCGTCCACCACACACATGACATTCTAGATCTCGACTCATGCTCGCCTCACGCCACCGCATTGCTCGGCCATCGAACCTGAGTAACTTTCCCGTCGGCACAAGGATCCCCAAGAGTAAATTCAACCCAAGCAGCGCCTGCATGGATGCCATCACTCCAACCATAGGGCCTAAGACTCCAACACTCTGGCAGGTCTGACTGAGATGAGAGTCTTGAGGAAAAAGACATGCATAACAGCCCGAATCGGGGGCAGACTCCATGTCGACCATAAAAATCTGACCACTGAAGTTAGCCACCGCGGCCGTTATTAATGGCGCCTTAACTTGGAGGCAGGTTAAGTTGATCAATTGACGCGTGCCAAAATCATCGGTGCAATCGAACACAAGATCCATGTGGGCCAGTAAGTCCTGACGATTATGTTCGCTTAATTTATCGGTAACGGCTTGCAAGTTACAGCCAAGATAAGCGTTCGAGAGCTTATGGGCCGCAGTCGCTGATTTATACTCGCCTATATCCTTATCACTAAAAAGCAGTTGCCTGGGCAAGTTTGATAACTCAACTTTGTCATCATCTATCAGTGTCAGGTTACCCACACCAGCTGCCGCCAGATACTGAGCAACCAGATGCCCCAGACCACCAACACCGACAATGGCCACATGGGCCTGCAAGAGGTTAATCTGACCTATCTCACCCACATCCGGCAATAAAATTTGCCTGGAGTAGCGCAGAAAATCGGCATTACTCAGCGACATTGGCTTGCTCCCAGGCAGAGGATAAGGTTCTATAGGTGGCGCCAGGCTGCTCTGATTCTGTCAGCGCTCTGACTACAGCAACATCATCTACCCCGGTTCTCTTAACGGTTTCTATACGGCTGGCATCTATGCCGCCAATCGCCACTAAGGGATAGTGGCCCTTAAACAAGTCCACATAGTGTTGCAGTTTCATCAGGCCCTGAGGCGCCGACGGCATCACCTTAGTGGTCGTAGGAAATATATGACCCAGTGCGATATAGGAAGGCGTTATTTGTGATGCGAGTATGAGCTCGAAATAGCTATGGCTCGATATGCCAAGGGCCATTTGTGCGTCAGCGATACGTTTAAGATCGGCAACATAGAGATCTTCCTGACCTAGATGCACACCATAGGCATTATGCTTGAGTGCCAATTCCCAATAATCATTGATAAAGACCTTAGCCTGATAATCCCGCCCTAAGGCGATGGCCTGGGCTATTTTGTCTTCAAGTTGAGGATCATTCTCATCCTTTATCCTAAGTTGAATCGTTTTCGCCCCGGCTTTGAGCAAGGTTTCTAACAGTGGCAAGTCAGACACCACGGGATAGAGGCCCAACCTTTCGTCTATGGCCTTAAACTTGATCCCCCGAGGAAGAGAAGGTCCAGCGTCTAAGCTTGAAATTTTCGGAAAATTACTCAGCTCTCTAGGCCATCCGGTGCGTGCTAATGGACCGGGTCCTCCACCCACACGATAACTGTGCTTTATTCCGGCACTCACATAAGCTTTAGCCACCACAATAGCATCATGAAGCACAAAACCTGAGGCCATCACACTGGCAATGGCCGAGCTTAAGGTACATCCGGTACCATGATTATTGTTTGATGCGATGCGCGGACTCGATAACAAAAAACTACGTCCTTGATGCATTTCAGAGCAAGCTATGGCGTGAGTACAGACAAAGATATCTTGGGCCGCGTCAGTTCGCCAGGCGGGACCTTTATCCCCGCCTTTAGCCAACACATTGGTGTCGAGTAATTGCGCCAAGTCTTGAGCCGCGAGATGATACTGGGACATATCAGCTAAGCTTTGACCCACCAGCTCACCCAGCTCAAAAGCATTTGGGGTGATCAGTGTGAGCAAGCCTTTAAATGGCGTAAAATCGAGACGAGTGTCGTCTCCATCTAGCCTGTCACCGCAACTGGCTATCATCACGGGATCTAAGATCACCGCCACCTCAGTACCACTGCGCTTCTTGTGATCATCAAGATCCAGGGCGAGCCAACGACTCAATAGATCTATCTGCCGCTGATTTGCCAACAGACCTATCTTTATCGCTTTGGGTGGCAAGTCTTGTAGCAAGGTATCGAGTTGAGCCAGCAGCATCTCATCGGATACCGGCTCAACCAGATTGACTGCGACTGAGCTCTGAGCCGTTAACGTGGTGATCACAGTGCAAGCATGACAAGCGAGATCATTCATGGTGGCGAGATCCGCCTGAATACCTGCACCGCCACCACTGTCAGAGCCTGCTATTGACCAAACAACAGGCTTTAAAGCCGACGAAGTCGGCTCTAAATTTGCCATAGGTTAACCCTCAACCTCATCGAGAACAGGTTTAGCCGTACCAGCTTCATGATAGAGGGCGGCGCCTTTAGCCTTAAACTCTGCCGACATCATGGCCATCCCTTTCTCTCTATCCAGATTTGAGCTTAATTCGGCAGTGTTTCTCGCCTTAAACTCTTCATCGGTCTGCATCTCAAGCTTTTGAGCCGCCGCATATTCACGCACCTCTTGACTGATCTTCATCGAACAAAACTTAGGTCCACACATTGAGCAGAAATGAGCCACCTTGGCCGATTCCTGAGGCAGAGATTCATCGTGATAGGCTTTGGCAGTTTGTGGGTCCAGTCCTAGGTTATATTGATCTTCCCAACGGAACTCGAAACGAGCCTTGGATAAGGCATTGTCGCGAATTTGCGCCGTCGGATGTCCTTTAGCCACATCACCAGCATGAGCCGCAATCTTATAAGTGATTAATCCTTGTTTCACATCTTCCTTGTTTGGCAATCCAAGGTGCTCTTTAGGCGTCACATAACAGAGCATGGAGCAACCAAACCAAGCAATCATGGCGGCGCCAATACCTGAGGTGAAGTGATCATATCCAGGTGCAATATCTGTCGTTTGTGGGCCTAAAGTATAGAAAGGGGCTTCGTCACACACGGCTAACTGTTTTTCCATGTTCTCTTTAATAAGATTCATGGGAATGTGACCAGGACCTTCGATGATGGTCTGTACATCGTACTCCCAGGCAATCTTCACCAACTCGCCTAAGGTTTCAAGCTCGGCGAACTGCGCCTCATCGTTGGCATCAGCGATGGAGCCCGGACGCATGCCATCCCCCAGAGATAAGGACACGTCATAGGCGGCGCAAAGCTTACAGATATCTCTGAAGTGCTCGTAGAGGAAGTTTTCCTGATGATGTGACAGACACCACTTGGCCATGATGGCGCCACCGCGTGAGACGATACCCGTCAGGCGATTCGCCGTCATAGGCACGTAACGCAGTAATACGCCGGCATGAATGGTGAAGTAATCGACGCCCTGCTCAGCCTGTTCAATCAAGGTATCCTTGAACACATCCCAGGTCAGGTCTTCGGCGACACCGTTCACCTTCTCTAAGGCCTGATAGATAGGCACGGTTCCGATAGGCACCGGAGAGTTACGAATGATCCACTCGCGGGTTTCATGTATATAGCGGCCGGTGGACAAGTCCATCACGGTATCTGCGCCCCAACGAGTAGACCAGACCAGCTTCTCGACTTCCTCTTCGATAGATGAAGTCACCGCCGAATTACCGATATTAGCATTGACCTTAACCAAAAAGTTTCGGCCAATGATCATGGGCTCGGCTTCTGGATGGTTGATATTTAAAGGAATAATCGCACGGCCTCGGGCAATTTCACTTCTAACAAACTCGGGAGTAATAGGCTCAGTAATCGAGGCGCCGAAGCTTTCTCCTGGAGCCTTGCGGGTCAATACCTCGTCGGTGATCTCTGACTGACCCATATTTTCCCGAATGGCAATATATTCCATTTCCGGGGTAATAATGCCTTGTCTGGCATAATGTAACTGAGTGACACACTTACCAGGTTTTGCCTTGCGTGGAGGAAGCAAAGAATCGAATCTCAGGTGATCTAAGCCATCATCGGCGAGTCTTTGCTGAGTAAAACCTGAACTGACACCGCTAAGCTGCTCAGTGTCGTCACGTTCTACAATCCAGTTATGTCTGAATTTACCCAGGCCCCTGCGGACATTGATATCGGCATCGGGATCTGAATAGGGGCCGGCACAGTCATAGATTTTTAGCGGGGCATTGGGCTCCAAGATGGGATCCGACTCGGTCCCCCCCACCATAGTATCCGACTGGAGAATTTGGCGCATACCCACACGGAGGTCTTCACGACTACCAGTTAGATAAATTTTCTCAGAATTAGGGTGCTGTAGCGGCTTTAGGGTATCGATGAACTCTTGAGCCTTAGCTCGGGTTTCGCGGCGGTTTGACATAAGCAATCTCACTTTAATTGAAATGAAGTTGCTTGTCAGGAGAGTTGAATAACAGACACGAGAACACGTCTCTATGTCACAGATAATGACGATAAAATGAATATATTCTGATTATCAGGTACTAAAACTCCAGGTCTTCGGCTCAAAAAATTGAGATGATGACACTAAAATTTGCAGCTATTGAATCAAAATATCATGATTCAATGAATACAGAAATTCACACGATTTATGGACATTATCATGCTTGTTTCCTTCGCAGGTTTTAACCTGATCAGGTTCAACGGATCCCGAATAAACGGTCTCAGCCAATAGGCACTCCGACAAGATGCGAGAAGTATAATCTTAAAACATCAAAGTTAACAAGGCCTTTGTAAAGATAACAACTCGAAAAACATCATAGCAAAATAAAACATAAACCATTGTATTAATGGTTTATTAATTTTAATGAGAATATTTAAGCTAAGAATAAGTAATTGACCAACAAATTATTTCATCATAAGTATTATGACTTAATGGGTCTTTTATGCACTCTTTTTGCTATCGCTCGTGTTAACGCCGCCGCAACTGAGTCGCCATCACAGCGAAATGGATAGCCAAGATTCTCGGCGTGGGGATTAATTGGAGTGGGTGTTTTAACGATGCGATAGCAGGTATCTCCCTTTTTGACGATTCGGTTCGGATCTAACCCGTCCCCTAAGGTCTCTGTATCACTCAAGATGTCGACCTTAGGGAGTTCGAGAATGATCATCTCGCCATCCATCTCACTGAGCGTTTTAGTTCGGGTATATTGATTAGCTTGTGCGACAAAAAGTTCACCCAGAGCCGCCTCTCTCTGACGGGAAAGGTATTTTTGAGTGGAGGCACTGAAATTTGAAATATTAAGCCTGTCGCTCCCGTCATTGTTCTCTTGTTCTGGGGAGAAGAAATAGGAAGATTGACTCATAGATGAAGCGTTCTTTGACTTGGAAAAATCTTCTGGCTCAGCCAGAGATTGTTTAGCTTCTATTACCACGGGGTCCTCTACAAAGGAGTCCTGCTTTGATTTCGGCTTAAGCAGAACCTGAGACACGTCACTCTCAGTCAAATCGGCTGCAGTAAGCTTAGGCTCTAGCCCTAAATTGTCGATTAATTCAGAGCGGCTTTTCTCTATTGCTGGGGCTTGATAATACATATAGGCTTTTAATTGAGGGCCTTTTAATAGAGGGACTTCAGATTTGGTGCCATCATGCTTAGCTTGAGAGTATAACAAGGGAGCGGAGGTCCAGAGGATATTTAAGGTAAACACCAGGGCCAGATGACAGCTAATGACCAGAATGCTCACCAATAGCCAAGACGTCCTGAGCTTATTGGCTACAAGATTTACATGATCATAAGCGGATAAGCTAAAGGGCTTCAGATCATGATTCAGCTCATGGTTCAGCTCTTGCGGCTCGAAGGAGGTATCAAACTGAATATCGAGATTAACGGCACACCTATCCGCCTTTATCCCCTTCAGTCCTTCCTTGTTTTCACTAAGTAGAACTTCCTCTACGCGAAACGCTTTCAATAACATCATCCCTGTGGTTTATCATAGTCTGTTCAGTTCTCATCACTTCAAGTGCGGTGACTGAGCCAGTACCAAGATATCGCCCTGAAACTCATACCGATAAAAATCAGATTACCAAAGAGGCAGAAAGTTCATTTAGATGAGACAAATTTAGCTTACACGTGTACGCTCAATTGTAGTTTTATGCTGAATTTACTGTTAGACTCCACCGAAACGATTTAAGAGAAAGTTCAATACCAGTTCCATTAAGTAAGTGGTCATTCAGCGGGAGTTAAAAACGCTGTAGGCAAGTAAGGGGATTGAAGCTAATAGTTATTCTATATCGAAAGCCACTTGCGCAGCATAAAGTGTTTTTAAAACCGCACTACGTGAGCTTCTCAGGACTTTTACTTCTGTGTTGCATTGTCTTAAAAGGGAATAACCATTTCCTCAACAATGCGCCTTGAATTAACAGCCCTGAGAGAGCTCTGAATTAACCATAAATTTAATGGAATTGGTATATGCCACTAGAAGAATCATTGTCCCAGCAAGCATCGACGGTCTCAGTCAATAGCAGTGGCTATAGTCATAAAGAAGAGATGGCAAATAGCATAAGCCATGGTCTGGGTATTGTGGCGGGTATTATCGGGCTTGCACTCTCTCTGATAAAAGGCCAGCAAACACTCGATGGCATTCAATTATTTGGACTGGTTATCTACTGTGCCAGCATCGTCTTACTTTTCTCCTGCTCGACGTTATATCATTCGATCTCCTCTCCAGTTTGGAAGCACAGACTTAAGATTGCCGATCATTGCGCCATCTACTTTTTAATTGCTGGCACCTATACACCTCTGATGCTCATCGCCCTGGATGGGTCCAAGGCTAATATTATCCTCATCGCCATCTGGTCCCTGGCTTTTGGTGGAGTATTGTTTAAAACCCTGTTTATTAATCGTTTCAAGAAGCTCAGTGTTGCCCTGTACTTATTAATGGGCTGGCTGTGCGCAACCGTGATGAATGAGCTTATCGCTTCGATGACAGCGCTAGGTTTTCAGTTATTGATTCTTGGTGGGTTATTTTACAGTTTTGGGGTGATATTCTATGTAGGTAAACGCATTCCCTATAACCACGCAATATGGCATCTATTTGTGCTCGCTGGTGCGGTAAGTCACTTCCTTTGTGTGTACTTAACTCTGATATAAACCGTAGAATTTAGATTTATCCAGACTGTCGGCTTGCTTGAAAATCATGAAATACTTGTGTCAGCAGCTCAACCTCTTGATGTTTATTTTTTAACTCGAGTAGGCCGATGATGCACTCTATGGTGCACAAGCCCCCCTCTATTTGATTTCGTCTCAGTGTAAAACCTGAATCCTCCTGCTCAGTTAAGGCAAACTTGTCCGCAGCCTTAAGATAGGGGCTTTGCCTCATCATCTTGCGGGCCTCTTGCCAGGTTGCATCTAATATAATGAGCGTATCAGGCATGTGCTCGAGGTAGCGCTGAGCCTGAGTATTTTCCATAGACACCGGCTCACCTTTGCCATCTGCATCACATCTTCCTTCTGAGAGGCATAGAAGTTTAGGTCTTGGAAAAAGTACTGCGGCTTTATGACTGCTAATCAATTCTATCAAGGCTAGATCCGGAGACACCCTAGACCAGATGATCCGCCTACACCATTGAGGAAAAGTGTTTAATGCAAGTAAACCTGTGTTGGTTGGGCGATCGACTTCTCTTTCATGGGTTAACAAGACCAAGTTCATCTATTTTTACTCTTCTGGATTATTCATGCATGAAAAAAGTGAATAAGGGTAATCAAATGAAAAAATGTTTAAACAGAGACAGCTCACCTATTTACACTCTTGTACTAGGAAAATAGATCAGTGTGAGATAAAATCCTCTGATAACAATTCTCATTCCAAAAATACAGTCACAGTTCATTATGTCCATACCAATAACGGGTCTATTTTCAGGTCTGCAAGTTAAACTATTCAGTTACTTTGCCTTATCTTTATTGGCTATTTTACTTATCGCTACAGGGATTGAAAGGATTGTGATCAATCGATTGTTAACTCTGCCTCAATCTACTCAGGCTCAGATTAATCACTTGGCTAATCAGGCGACCGACTTAGTTAACAAGGATGCGCTAACAGCATTAACAACATGGGAACAGAATCAGGCATTCCGTGTTTATGTGTTAGACAAAGACCTCAAATCCATCACAAAATCAGCATTGCATCCCCATTTCATCTTTAAATTACAATATATGCGCCAACTTCATCTGCCCATGGGCAACAGTGTCAGAAAACCTCTGATAGGTATTCCTCTGCCTAATGCCCACTATATCAATGGCCCGTTAACTTTAGTGGTGCAGCTCAAGCCCGAACTCCACCCGGCTCAAAAGCTCACCCAAAGCCTTTGGATAATTCGCGTTCTGGTAGGAATATCTGTATTACTGGTATTTACTTCCATTTTAACTCGTTACTTAATTACGCCGCTTAAGCATTTGAAATTAGGTACACAAGCCTTGGCCAGTGGTCGATTAGACACCAGGATCGCCCAGCATTTCTCCGTTAAAGAACCTGAATTTTATCACCTCGCCACAGAATTCGATCATATGGCGGAGCAAGTACAGCAATCGATGCAAAATCAGAAGCGCTTACTGAGGGATGTATCCCATGAGCTCAGGACTCCCTTAGCCAGACAAGAGCTCGCGCTACATCTCTTAGCGAAGCAAGCGAGTCGTGAGCAACACAAGTTTATACAACGCTTAGAGCAAGAAAATAAGCAGATGGCATCCCTTATTAATAGTATCTTAGATTACAGTCGACTCAATAATGCCTACGTGGAATTAACCTATGCTTGGGTTGCCTTAAGCCACATTCGTTCCAGAGTCCTGGCAGATATCCAGTTTGAAGCTAAAGCTGAGCAAACCATCACCTGGACTGAGTTTACCCACGACTTGAATATCCAGACTGACGCCAATTTTCTCATTCGCGCTATAGATAATGTGCTGAGAAATGCGCTTAAATATGCGGGTGAAAGCTGTACTGTTATCATTAGTTCACATATCAATGATGGCAATCTGGTCATTGATATAGAAGACGACGGTCCAGGGATCCCGGACGACAAATTAGAAAACCTCTTCAACCCCTTCACCAGAATGGATGAAGCCAGACACTCTAGTCAGGGGGGATACGGACTGGGGCTCGCAATCGTTAAACAGAGCCTTAAATTACTGGGGGGAGAAGTGAGTGCCAGCAACCATCTCACAGGAGGGCTATGTATCAGCTTTAGCTTACCATTGCCTCCCATGAAAGCGGCTTAGACGTATTTCTTCACTTTTTTTAGCGCGATTTGTTGCTTAAGTTTCGACAGGTGATCGGTAAAGACTATGCCTTGTAGATGATCCATTTCGTGCTGTAATACGATGGCCAAGAATGTATCAGTCTCAATTTCAAAGGCTTGACCTGTACGATCCAGCGCCTTAACTGTCACCTGCTCACTTCTGGCCACCTTGGCTCGATAGCCGGGAATAGATAAACACCCCTCCTCGCCTATAAAGTCACCTTCAGTCGCCACAATTTCTGGATTGATTAGCACCTGTGGCTGATCTCTTTCCTCTGACAGGTCTATGACTAAGATGGCGTGCTGACTACCGACTTGTGTCGCCGCCAGCCCAATGCCATCTTCGGTGTCATACAGGGTCTCGAGCAGATCATCTATGAAGCCTTGAACCGAATCTATATCTTCAACTACGCGGGCTTTGCGTTTAAGACGTTCATCGGGAATGGTTAAAATATCGAGTACAGCCATAGAGAGATCACATAAAATAAAAATTTGGCGCCATTATGACCGAATAAACGCTAAAGGCAACTCCATAAAGGTCAAAAACCCATCAGTCACCTTTTCATTTTTAACCTTATTGTCACATAACTTGAATTCCTACATATATGTGGATAGCATAGATGAATCGTATAAAATATACAGGATGTAGTATGACACAAGTGACTCGAACCCCCTTGCCCAAGACTTTCTTCGTCGCCAACACCATGGAGATCTTCGAACGCCTTGCCTGGTATGGTTTTTTTACCCTGTCATCACTCTACATGACCTCGCCTTCTCAGCAAGGAGGCTTAGGCTTCAGCGATCAGGAGCGTGGCTTACTCCAAGGCATGATCCCTTTCTTCCTTTACTTATTTCCTGTTATCACAGGCGCTTTGGCTGACCGATACGGTTACCGTAAGATGTTTCTACTATCCTTTGCCATCATGTGTCCCAGTTACTTCATTCTGGGACAAGTGGACTCTTTCGCAGGTTTCTTCATCGCTTTCATGGGTGTGGCACTCGGTGCAGCCTGTTTCAAACCTGTGGTGACCGGCACTGTCGCCCGTACGACCGATGATACCAATCGCGGCCTTGGTTTCGGAATTTTCTACATGATGGTCAACATAGGTGGTTTTCTCGGCCCCTTCATCGCTGGCTATGTCCGAGCAATAAGCTGGGACTGGGTGTTTATCATGTCGTCATTCTGGATTGCGGTTAACTTTATTCCGGCGCTGTTATTCTATGAAGAGCCTACAGATCAGAATGCGCAGAAAGGCAAACCACTCAAGGCCGTCTTCGCCGATATACAGGAGGTTTTAGGAAACTTACGCTTCGCGCTGCTGTTCTTCGGCACTCTGATCATCCTCATGTCTTATGGTGCTAAGTGGCTGTCGGGACAAACAACACTCTTAGTCTATCTAGCCTGGTTCTCGGGACACTACTTGTGGAACTTGAAAGGCAAGTCAGATCTCACCGCGCCTTGGTATAAGCAAAAAATTGCTATCGGTAATAAACCTTTCGTGATCTATCTGCTGATTTTGTCTGGTTTCTGGATGGTCTATCAGCAAATTTTTATCACGCTGCCGATCTATATCCGTGACTTTGTCGATACCTCGGACCTCATCGCTATGATGGCGTCTTATCCAAGTCTTCTCAGCTTCCTGGCCCCGGTCGATATTTCCAGCTTACAAACTGAGCTCACCAGACTGTCTGCCGCCTTGGCTAACCAGGACCTCACGGCTCAGGCAGCATACTTTGACCTGGTACATTATAAAGTCATGGTGCCTGTGTCTGAACTTAGCCTGGGGTTAAATGCGATAGCAGCAGATCCAACGCAAGCTTCACACTATGCCAATGCCTGGTCTACAGAGTATCGTCAGATTAACCCTGAATACATGATCGGCCTTAACTTTTTCTCTATCGTTGTCTTGCAGTTATTAGTCAGTCGTGTTGCAGAAAAATTCCAGGCTTTACCCGTACTGGTCGCCGGAACTGTGATCATTGCCTTCGGCACCGCTTTAGGCGGCGTGGCCCACGGTGCCATCATGGGGGGAGCCATGGTGCTGACTTCTATCTTGGTATTTTCTGTTGGAGAGATGGTCGCCTCACCTAAGAGTCAGGAATATGTCGCCAGCTTTGCCCCACACGACAAGAAAGCCATGTTTATGGGTTACTACTTCGTATCATCTGCCATCGGATTTTTACTGGCGGGTCCCTTGTCCGGCTATCTCTATTCAGAAGTGGCAAAACAAGCTCAAAGACCAGATCTCATGTGGTACATCATAGGTGCCTTCGGATTAGTCACAGCCCTAGGCCTGGTCTTGTTCCACAAGTTTGGTGTCATGAAACACCCAGAGAATAAGTCGGTGGCGAGTGAAGCAGAGGTGGCTTAGTCAGTGAGTACCCAATTAATCTTGTCATGACTGTCAGTTTAAAAGCCCATAATTCTGTGATGAATTATGGGCTTTTTTATGATTCCAATCGGTATATCTAACAAATCAGCCGCAGACATTACAGACACTCACTAAGATCTCGATTTATGCCCCTTTGAACTAGCGAGTTAAAGTCGAAGAGGATATGATGCAGTAAATGGTCGATGGGTGATATAAATGACAAGGTTAGCGGAACACTGCACACCCCCTAATCCAGACGCTTTTTCGACGTCCCCCGCGGTCGCTAAATCCCCCATGGAAAAAATCTGGTTCATCGTCGCCATGCTGCCAAAGGGTCGAGTAAGCTCCTATGGTAAGGTCGCCGATTTAGCAGGACTACCCGGTAGGGCAAGATACGTATCTAAAGCCTTAAAGATGGCGCCTGGAACATTAAACCTGCCATGGCACAGAGTCATCAACAGCCAAGGAAAAATCTCTTTCAAACCAGATACTGAAGCATTCCGAACTCAAATGCAGCTACTCAGGTTAGATGGCGTAGAGGTCAACCGAGGGAGAATATCTTTAGCCAAATTTGAATGGCGACCGGATATGGCCACACTGGTTTTACAACTGCCGTTTTAACTAAACTGATGAGGTAAAGCACCACTATAGCCAAGTGATATTAGCGCCAGTGAACCATAAAGCGAATTTATTGTCTGAGCTATTGTCTGGTCTATTTTCTCGTCTATCGTTTTATCCATCGATTATCGGACAATTCAGGACAAATATTAAGGCTAAGTCACAGCAACTAAGCCGTCGCTATAAAGGATCCTGGACTCTGCAAGCAAGTAACAACTTATCCATGCAAAAATTTGAGGAGATGTCATTGTCGATTGGTCAGCGTGTAGTGTTAGCAACAAATTTGTTCCTCTTCAGCCTCTACGTGGCTGCGGCCCCGAGCCCGCTAAGCCCACAAACCGCAGAATATCAGGTCAATTACGGCAGTATCGAACTAGGAAAGGCCCGTTTTCAGCTCCCTAAACCCGAAGGCAATCTCTACCATTACCGTTTCGACAGTGATGTCAGCCTACTGGTGTTATCAGATAGACGTAATGTACGCAGTGATTTCATCCGCGAAGGCGACCAACTCATCCCCATGCGGTATACCCATAACAGGAAAGGCACGGGCCCTAGCTTTCAAGAACAAGCCGCCTTTGCCAGAGAACAAGAAGTCGTTCACACTCGCTATAAAGATGAAAGGTCTACACTCGATTATACCGATATCTTGTATGATCCCCTCATGGCTCAGCTGCAATTTCGACTCGACATGGCCCAAGGAAAGAAAGAGCTTCACTATGCCATGGTCAAAGAGGGAGAGGTCGATGAGTATAGCTTTCGTGTCATAGGCAAAGAAAGAATGAATATCGAGAGTGGTAGCTACGAAACCATCAAGATTGAAGTCGTCAGGGACAGTAAGAAACGTCAAACCTTTTTCTGGATGGCACCGGATCTAGGCTACCTGCCCGTGCGTGTAACTCACTTCGAAAAAGGCAGTAAGCAGTTAGACATCAAACTGCTCAGCTATTATTTTTCTCCTGAGCAAACTGTGAAGACTGACGAGCTTGCTACTGAGTTAACGGTACAGCCATAGACAAGCAGCAAAAGGGCGAAATATATTGTTTCAGGCCTTAGCGGCCTCATCAATAATCAGCACACCTTTGCGGAATAACTTCCACTCTCCAGGCGCTAAAATATGCCACTTTTCATCCTTAGTCAGAGGTCTGGTGGCGATCACTGTGACTATGTCGTCAGGAGTCGTCTCTTTATCAAAATCTATGACCACATCGGTATCGATGAGCTTAGCCTTACCGAAAGGAGCTTTGCGGGTGATATAACAGAGGTTATTGCTGCAATAGCTCATCAGGTGAGCGCCATCGGTCAAGATCATATTAAATACACCCAAACAACGAATTTCATCGGCTAGCTTAGCGATAAATTGATACACGAGGCTAATATCTTCAGGCTCTTGCTCACCAAATTTGTCGACCACCTTCTCTAACAGCCAGCAAAATGCCAATTCACTGTCTGTATCACCCACAGGCTGAAACCTTGAGACAGTAAATTTGTCCTGATAGTCGCTCAATTGGCCGTTATGAGCATAGGTCCAATAGCGCCCCCAAAGCTCACGGGTGAACGGATGGGTGTTCTCTAGCGACACACACCCCCGATTAGCCTGACGAATATGACTGACAACGACTTCACTCTTAATAGGATAGCTCTGAATGAGCTCGGCGATGTGGGACTCACTACTTGGATGAGCATCCTTAAACGTACGGCTACCTTTTCCTTCATAGAAGGTGATCCCCCAGCCATCCACATGGGGACCGGTGACACCACCTCTCTGAGCCAGGCCGGTAAAGCTAAATACAATATCCGTCGGCACATTAGCGCTCATGGCAAGGAGTTCACACATTAATTCAACCCTTTAATTACAGCTGTAATATTTAAATTCTAACGCATTCTAACTATTTGACGCAGAAAGTGGAATCGCGACTTTAATAATTTATCTAAACGTTTGTTTGAAATAAACCTTGTATTAAATTTCACATAGGTTTAAATTTTATGCGACACAGGTCAGACCACAACCTATAATTGTGATAATGATCAGAAAAAGTTCTGGCCTCAGTTCAATATTCAGGTCGCACCTTAAGGAGAATAACAGTGACAAGCTTACTCTGGATACTCGCGTTTCTTTTTGTGTTAGGCACACTCGCCTACCTAAGAGTTTCGTTGCTAACATCTAGCATCATTGCCGCAGTCGTTATGGCTGTCGGTTCAGCAACTGAAGTCGTGAGTCCCCTATCGTGGATCATCTTCTTAGCCATCGCCTTGCCACTGAACATCAGTGCATTTCGTAAAAATTTCCTCACTAAACCATTATTAAAGATCTATCGTGGCATCATGCCTGAGATGTCATCTACAGAAAAAGAAGCCATTGAAGCCGGAACCACTTGGTGGGAAGCCGATCTATTTGCCGGCAATCCAGATTGGAAGAAACTCCACAACTATCCGGTAGCCAGATTGAGTGCCGATGAGCAAGCCTTCTTAGACGGTCCCGTTGAAGAGGTCTGTAAGATGCTCAATCAGCATCAGGTCTCACATCAACTGGGTGATCTCCCCGCCGAGATCTGGCAATACCTGAAAGATAATGGCTTCTTCGCCATGATCATCAAGAAAAAATACGGCGGGCTCGAGTACTCGGCCTACGCACAATCACGCGTGTTACAAAAGCTTGCCGGTCTCAGCAGTGAACTGGCCTCAACGGTCGGCGTGCCTAACTCCTTAGGCCCAGGCGAGCTGTTACAACACTATGGCACCACCGAACAGAAAGACCATTACTTACCCAGACTCGCTCAAGGTCTGGAAGTCCCCTGTTTTGCCCTTACCAGCCCCGAAGCCGGTAGTGATGCAGGTGCCATCCCTGACTTTGGCATTGTGTGTAAAGGCCAGTGGGAAGGCGAAGAAATTCTGGGGATGAAGTTAACCTGGAACAAGCGCTACATTACGCTAGCTCCGGTCGCCACTGTGCTGGGTCTGGCATTTAAGTTACGCGATCCAGATCAACTACTGGGCGACAAGGCTGAGCTAGGAATAACCTGCGCCCTGATACCTACCGATATGGAAGGTGTTGAAACCGGGCGTCGCCACTTCCCGCTCAACTGTATGTTCCAAAATGGGCCAACCAGAGGCAATGAAGTCTTTGTGCCTCTGAGCTTTATCATAGGTGGCCCGGATATGGCCGGACAAGGCTGGCGCATGTTAGTCGAATGTCTGTCCGTGGGACGTGGCATCACCTTGCCTTCGAACTCAGCGGGTGGCATCAAGACTGCGGCGGTGGCAACTGGCGCTTACGCACGTATTCGTCGTCAGTTTAAACTGCCTATCGGCAAGCTTGAAGGCATCGAAGAGCCCATGGCACGTATCGGTGGTAACGCCTACCTGATGGACGCGGTGACCAGTCTAACCACGACGGGCATAGACTTAGGTGAAAAGCCCTCGGTTATTTCTGCCATCGTGAAGTTCCACCTGACCGACAGAATGCAGAAGTGTGTGATTGACGCCATGGACATCCACGGCGGCAAGGGTGTGTGTTTAGGCCCGAATAACTACTTAGGTCGAGGCTATCAGGCCGCCCCTATTGCCATTACGGTAGAAGGCGCAAACATTCTGACTCGTTCTATGATCATCTATGGTCAGGGTGCTATTCGTTGTCACCCTTATGTGATCACCGAGATGGAGTCAGCATTCGATACCGATGCTAACCGCGGCCTCGATACCTTTGATTCAGCCATATTTGGTCATATCGGTTTTGCCATCAGTAATCTGGTCCGCAGTTTCTGGCTTGGAGTGACATCTTCAAGGTTCTCGAATGCGCCCTATTCAGATAAAACCAAGCGTTATTATCAACAGATGAACCGCTTCAGCGCTAACTTAGCCCTGCTCTCGGATCTGGCGATGGCGACCTTAGGCGGAGAACTGAAACGTAAGGAACGCATATCGGCAAGATTAGGCGACCTACTCAGCCAGCTCTATCTCACCTCTGCCACCCTTAAGCGATATCAAGATGAGGGGCGTCAGACTGAAGACATGCCACTCGTTCAGTGGGCCGTCGAAGATTCATTATATAAATTACAGGACTCACTCGACGATCTGCTCAACAACTTCCCTATGGGATTGGGCATCGTCCTTCGAGGCATTATCTTCCCATTCGGTCGTCCATTGAAAAGACCTAGCGATGTGTTAGATCATAAAGTGGCGAGCATAATGCAAACACCTTGTGCCAGTCGTGATCGCTTAGGTAAAGGCCAATTCTGGACCCCATGTGAAAATAACCCGGTCGGAGTACAGGAGCAGACCTTCATCGATATTATTGCCTGCGAACCACTGCATGCCAAGGTATCTAAGGCCGCGGGTAAGCGTATTCCATTTATGTGGCTCGATAAAGTTGCCGCACAAGGGAAAGCCTTAGGTGTACTCACAGATGAAGAAGTTGCCCTGCTTGAACGCGCCGAGATCGGTCGCATGAAATCCATCAATGTGGATGACTTCGACCCGGATGAGCTCAAAGCCATGGCGATAGGCAAACAAAGCCATGAAAAAGCCGCTTAGCGTCACAAGATTTTAATTTAATCAATAACCAGAAGGAGGCTCACGCCTCCTTCTTTATGTCTTCGATTTACCCACAGCTTAGTTTGTAGATGCTTCCGGGGAACCTTGTTCAGCGGCTTCAGACTCTAGTAAAAGAGCATGCTCTGTGGCCAACTGCTGCGACTCTAGGGGTAACAAGCTAATTAACTCGATGCCACTCACCAACTGAACGACCGAGCCAGTGTAGATGTTCACCTTGCCGGCCTGAATATACACCAAGGGCATGGCGCATTCGCCATAGCGGGCAAGGAAATCCTCGAAACTGAAACTGTCGGTGATATTGGTACTTTTAATCACTGCGCCTTGAGACATTAAACTGGCGAGTTTGGCATAGGATACCGACTTGCCGAACAGGCATAAATGCGCGAGATAAGACTCTGACAGCTGATGTCTGGCACTCGTCCCTTCGTTGTTGTTCAGTCCATAGACCTTATTGGTTCCCAGCACATCTTGATAGTGGAAACTCACCAATGGATTGAGCTGACGATAGGGAGAAACCACCAGTAAACGCCCAATCCCTGTCATGTCGAGAAAATTACTGGCATGTTCGGATGTTGGATTACCAAAGTACACGGGAATATTATCCATCCTAGCCAGCCGAATATTGTCCCAATTATTATCAGCCAGAGTCACCGTGATATTTTTAGACTTAAGTACCTTTGCCAGTTCTCTGGAAAAAGCCGAAGCGCCAAAAATAAGCAAGCCTTGAGACGATCCCGCACCCACACCTAAATACTTCGCCCAAGCACCGGCCGTTAAGCTTTGCAGCACAACTGTGCCTATGATGATTAAAAAGACTAAAGGTACGATAAGGTCTGCTCCCGGGACACCTAAGCTTTCAAGCTTAATGGCAAAGAGAGACGATACTGCTGCTGCAACTATGCCTCTAGGGGCCATCCAACTCAGAAACCACTTATCATTGCGCTTTAGTGATGTCCCGATCCCGCAAGCCCAGACACTAAGAGGTCTGGCGATAAACATCACCACGGCTAATAATGCCATCCCTTGCCAACCTAGGCTAAGCAGTGCGTTAGAGTCGAGGCGAGCCGCCAACAAGATAAACAATGCCGAAATAAGCAGTACAGTTAATGTTTCCTTAAATTCGATAATATCTGAGATATCTATGCCACGCATATTAGCAAGTACGACCCCCATCACAGTCACCGTTAATAGTCCCGACTCATCCTGTATCAGATTCGAGCCAACAAATACCCCCAGCATGATGGTCAGCACCCCGGCATTCTTCAGGTAATGAGGTAAGAGATGCTTCTTGATAATGATGCCCACCAGATAACCTGTGAGCGACCCTAAACCTACCCCTATCCCTAACATGTAGCCTAAGGCGTGTAAGACATGAACGGTAGGATCTGCCGCGAAGGCTATGTATTCAAACATCAATACGGCAAGGAGTGCCCCGATAGGATCGATAACTATGCCCTCCCAGCGCAAAATACGAGCCAGTTCAGATTTTGGCTTGATACTTCTGAGCATAGGCACAATCACAGTAGGCCCGGTCACGACAACCAAAGCGCCGAACAGCAAAGCCATCTCCCATTGAAAACCCATCAAAAAATGTGTTGCTGTAGCGATACAGGCCCAGGTGATCAGGGTGCCAAGCGTCACAAGGTTGGTCACCATACGGCCATGGTCTTGGATCTCTTTAAAATTCAGTGTTAGCGCGCCTTCAAACAATATGACTGCAACACCTAATGAAATAATAGGAAATAGCAGATCACCAAAAATGGCGTCTGGATTGAGAATATTGAGCCCAGGTCCCAGCAAGAGACCACAGAGTAAGAGAGGCAAAATGGCAGGTAAGCGCAACTTCCATCCGATCCACTGACACAAGAGTGAAAGTACACCTAACAAACCTAGCATGGCAGTGATCTGCTCAACCATAAATATTTATCCTTAAATAGTGTTATCAGTATAGATAACAAACGTCCCTATGCAGCTCTAATATAGGCCAAGCTTTGCTTCTCAAACTGATTAATATCAATCGGTATAACTCCGCACCGAATCGGCGATTGTATCTAAATATACAGTTTAAAAACCCGACCGACTCCGTATTAATGAATGTTCAAGAAAGTAACAGGCACAAAAAAGCCCTTGTCTTTCGACAAGGGCTTCGTTGTTTGGCGGAGCGGACGGGACTCGAACCCGCGACCCCCGGCGTGACAGGCCGGTATTCTAACCAACTGAACTACCGCTCCTAAACTTATGGCCTTGCGGCTCTTAGCTGCTATGTCACTAACAACTAAACTAAATTTAGTAACTTGATTGGCGGAGCGGACGGGACTCGAACCCGCGACCCCCGGCGTGACAGGCCGGTATTCTAACCAACTGAACTACCGCTCCACATCAAGTTGCGGTGATAATACGTAGGCAAGCGTGCCGCGTCAATAGTTATTTTAAACAGACAAACTGATCAGTTAAAAAAGCAGCAACCAGGCATAAATTACTGCTTTTCTGGGGTAAAAAAACAACTCTCTAGCCTTTTCCCTCCTCAGGAAGATCTTCAGGCATGGTCAGATCAATTTCATCTAATGTCGGACCTAAGTCTTTCTCTTTCTCTTTCTCTTCATCTAGTCTTTTTTGAGTTGCGGCTAATGCCTCTTTCAAGTTACGTCTCTTACGCCAGATGAGTAACCCCAGACTTCCCAAGACCAATATCGTGACATTAATCGTTATTATCCAGAAAATAGCATCGTCTTTGGCCTTAGTTTCATCAATGGCCGCTTTTTTTGCCGCTCTGGCCGCCATCTCTTCGGCTGTCGGTGGCGGTTTCGGAGGCTCGATTAAATTAAAGAAGCGTTCAGGTAAGGCTAATACGATCTCTCGTCCGCCTAAGGTTGTCGTTGCAGCCATCCCTTTAATTCTATAGCTACCAAAATCTGATACTTCCGGAAGGATAATCTCACTCTGTGATGATTCTAATCCGCTTAATGAAATAGGTAATTGAAGTCCGGCTGGGCCGACTAATTCAAAATCTAAATGTGTCTCGGATAACTGCACCACAGCTTCATCGACTTTTACATATAGCTTCCAGCGCCCGTCTAAAGGATCTTCAGGTTCAAGAACATCAATTTCAATCGGTATAGGTGATAACATGAACTTAAACTGACGTTCTCTGGAAAAGACATTGTTACGTACCTTGACTTGAAAGGTATAGTGGCCCCATGGCTGATTTAAATTGATTTTTCCAGTAAAAATGCCGTCATTTGGCCGTTCATCTAAACCTTCGCCATAATCTTTATATGAGCCCACGACCAGAGTAGCCGCAGCGAAATTTTCATCACTAGGCAGACGTTCACTGATGAAACGAGCGGTCCATTCGACTAAGTAATCCAGCCCCGGCATTCTTAAACGCTGTTCATCTCCCAATAGCTGAGCCGTCACTTTTAAGCGTTCGCCTTGAAATAAGGGTTGGGGTAATGCTTCGACCTTGATGCCCAGTTTAGAGAATTTTTGAATCTTAGAGCCTTCTACGACTCTGCCTATGAGCTGCCATGGACCAGGCATAGGCTTATGTATGGTCACGATATCACCGCTCATACCATCGACCCATTGCACCTCTTTCGGGTGCCGACTCGCATACCACTTGCTGCCATCGGGTAAGACGATGACGACTGGCGAACTGCCATATTGGCGTTGAACCAATAGGGTGAGACTATCAACCATATGATCGATTCTGAAGCGATTCTTCAATACACTGGCTTCACTCGAAGGCACAACATCGGCCAACACAGATGTAGAAAACACAGTGCTTAGCAAAATGACTAACGCAACTAATATTTTTTTGCTCGTAACTAAATGTTTAGCGATCATAAAGATGACGTCTGTCCTCGTCGAAGAAGTTAGCAATTGGAATATACAGTGTCGGATACCTTGTGCTTATGCTATTTATAGGGCGACCAATAAGAAAACGCCCTTATTCTCTATTTGATATCACACTGTGCCAGTGACTTAATCACGCCAGGCGCAGAGTCCGCCCTTAGCCACGATATCGAGACGCGCTTCGTGCTTAGCTAGTTCATCGGCCGATGCCGCGATCACTTTAAGTTTTGTGCGTTCTTGACTCAATCGTATGATGCCACCGGCACCTTCGCCGCCGCTGTCGCCTGAGAGATTAAACTTAGTCTGCCCACCGGTCATCAGCAGATAGACATCGGCTAAGATCTCCGCATCTAATAATGCGCCGTGTAGTTCGCGACGAGAGTTATCTATGCCATAACGCTTACACAAGGCATCGAGATTGTTTTTCTGACCCGGATGCAAGTATTTAGCAATCGCTAAAGTATCCAGAATGGCACAGATATCGGCAGTCTTAGGTCCTTTTGGCTGTAATAAACCAAACTCATGATCCATGAAACTGATATCGAACGACGCGTTATGGGCCACCACTTCGGCGCCATCAATAAACTCGATAAAACTCTGTGCTATCTCGGCAAATTTTGGCTTATTAGCAACATATTCGTTGGAAATACCATGGACTGCGATGGCTTCTTCATCGATGGGCTGTTGTGGATTGATATATTCATGATAATGACGACCGGTCAAACGACGGTTAATCACCTCGACGCAACCAATTTCTATGATTCTATGTCCTAGAAAGATAGCACCTGCGCCCTGGTTCATACCTGTGGTTTCGGTATCGAGAATAACTTGACGTTTTGCACTAGAAACTATGTTCATAAATTTGCTAACACTTCTTAAGTTTTTGGGTATACTCGCCCACTAATTTGTCTATGGTAACAACTTGATGTTAAAACCGCTCTCTATATTTACCGATGGATCCTGTTTAGGAAATCCAGGCCCCGGAGGTTATGGGGTGGTGATGAAGTACAAATCACAAGTCAAAGAACTCTCCGACGGATTCCTGTTAACCACCAACAACAGAATGGAATTACTGGCGCCTATCATCGCATTGGAAGCCTTGAAAGTGCCCTGTAAAATCGTGCTAACCAGTGACAGTCAATACATGCGACAAGGCATCACTCAATGGATCCACGGTTGGAAGAAAAAGGGCTGGCTAACTGCCGCTAAACAACCGGTAAAGAATGTCGATCTCTGGAAACGTTTAGATGCAGCCACAGCCTCCCATGAGGTAGAGTGGCTCTGGGTTAAGGGTCATGCAGGTCATGTAGAAAATGAACGCTGTGACACCTTAGCCAGAGTGGCCGCCGAAGCCAAGCCGACTCAGGAAGATATAGGTTACCCGGTTTAAGCCAGACCTTATTGCTAAGCCGACAAGTTATTAAAATTGGTACAGAAGGCGATAAACGCATCGCACAACGGGGTATAGTTTCGGCTCTTATGATGGATGCGATAAAACTGTCTCGTTAACTCGAGTCCTTCAACCTCGATAACAGCCAACTCCTTGCGACTCAGCTCTTTTTCAAGGGTCAATTCAGACAGCACGGCCAGTCCGGCTCCTTGCTTGACCGCTTGTTTTATCGCATCTGGCGTACTGAAGCTGAACCTTTCTATGGGCTGCATATCCAGTGCATTGGCCGCACTGATAAAATAATCTCGGGTACCTGAGCCCTCTTCCCTCATCACCCAAGGTTGCCCACGTAATTCCACAGGTTTAACCCGTTTTCCCGCAAGAGGATGCGCCGTGTGACAGAAAATGAGCAAGTTATCCTTATGCCAAGCCTCCACTTTAATACGGCTATCGAGGCACTGTCCCTCGATAAACCCGACTTCAGTTCTGAACTCCAACACAGATTTTATGACGGCTTGAGTATTATCAATATCGAGATCTATGTAGGCGCTGGTATGTTGCTGGCAGAAGGCCACCGCACTTTTTGCCATCAAATAATTACCGATTGTGGAGCTAGCGCTAACATTTAACGTGCCGCTAAGTTCCGCCTCCGGAGAAGAGAACAGGTGCTCAATCTGCTCTACCTTCTGTAATGCCTCGGTAGCCAGAGGGAGCAAGAGGCTCCCCTGAGAGTTCAACCTTAATCGATTACCGACTCGCTCAAATAATCTGGCATCGAGTTGCTTTTCTAATTCAGACAGGGCCATAGAAGCCGCTGGGGCCGATAAGTTCATCATATCGGCAGCTCTGGCAACTTGGCCACTTCGGGCGACAGCTTCAAATATTGATAATTGTTTCAGTGTTATTCGCATTTAAATTCTATTACTTCTGTTTAAAGGTGTCTTTTTTTAAAGCGGTTCTTCCCGCCGTGGGCGCCTGAGTCCAATTAGGCTGACGGACTTTCTGCCTTTCGTGTATAGGTGTTAATGGCGTCTCTAGCTTACGAGCGACAATCAGATAAACACTACCCGTTCCGGGCAACCAGGCCTTGAGTGCATTTTGCCAGATACTTTGCTGGCGTATTTCACTCAGCAAATGATGGTGAATGATGCGCTCATCGGCCACCACTTGGTAACCCAATAACCCAAGCCAATCTTTGACCCTAGATGGTGTAAAGAACCGGCCACACCAGGGAAGTTTATCTTGGTACTTGGGCAGGACTTTACCAATAAAAGCCGGACTCAGAGGATTAAACCCCACAATAAATAGATATCCACCGGATATTAGCACTCTGTCGGTTTCACGCAGTAACTTATAAGGGTCATGTTCAAACTCGAGCAACATGTTCATGACGACGGCATCGATGACCCCGTTCTGTATGGGCAGCGCATTAAACTCTGCGCGCATAGAAGCGCCTTCACCATCGAATAAAGAGAACTGTCGGCCAATTGGCAGACCAGGCATTTTTAGTTCAGCGCTCAAGGGACCAAGGCTTAACATATGATAGCCAAACACTCTTGGCCACCATGATTCAAGCTCTTGCTCAACACTCGCCTTGATCTTTTCTCCATTAGGCAATTGCGACCACGTTCGAGGTACCAATTCCTTCATGTCATTAAACAAGCAGTACTCCCTTGGTTGATGCAGCGACCCTGGCTAATATACCTGGCTAAACTGCAGTGGTATAATTATAGAGTGATTAACCCCATTAAAACGTGAATCTGTAAACTTCGCAATAAATTTACTTGGTTAACTGAAGCGCTATCCTCAGTGTGCAAATTCACAGCAGATAAGATGAGACACATATGCAAGCAATTGAATCTTCGAAATTAAAAATCACCCCATTAGCCGCATTCAATGATAATTATATCTGGATTATTGCACAAGCTGGCAATCAGTCGGTGTACGTCATCGACCCGGGTGATGCCCAAGTCGTCATCGATTATCTGGACACGGAGCAATTACAACTCGCGGGTATCTTAATAACACATCACCACCATGATCACACTGGCGGCATCGCTAAACTGTTAGCATATGCAGGGCAGCAGATTGAAGTATATGGGCCCGATAGTGAGAACATTACCCATCTCAATAACCCCATCTCCACGAATATTCAGAGTCATATCAAGCTAAAACAATTCAAACTAAGGGTCGATATTATTCCTTTGCCCGGACATACATTAGGCCATATAGGCTATTTGATGGCGGGTGAACTTTTTTGTGGCGATACCTTGTTCAGCGGCGGGTGTGGCAGACTCTTCGAAGGTACTCCTATGCAGATGCACGACTCTTTAATGACATTATCCCGGCTTCCAGCTGAGACCCGAGTCTATTGCGCCCATGAATATACTTTAGCCAATCTGGACTTTGCCCTCTCGGTGGAGCCGACTAACCCCGAGCTAATCCAATACCATGAGCTTTGTCTGAACAAGCGAAGTAAGCAAGTAGCAACAATTCCAACCAGCATAGCCACAGAACGTAACATCAATCCCTTTCTGCGTTGCAATGCCGATACGATTAAGGCCTCAGTTAATCAACATTTCATGCAAAATGCGTCAGATCCTGTGGACACCTTTGCCCTTCTAAGGCAATGGAAAGACAATTTCTAAAAAACAGCTTACAATGCAGCGCTAAATAAGTCCCCTTTCGAGTGTTTCAACATAGAGGGACAGAGAATTAAGGAATTATTTTTCGATGCGCATACAAAACATTGTCCTAGCAGGGAGTATTGTGCTGCTTTCAGGCTGTCAGTCATTCGACCAGTCAGTCACTGAAGAGCACAATACTCAAGCTATATCCATTCCACCCATGATCTCGCCTGAAGAAGTCATTGAAGCAAAAGTTGCAGTTGCAGAAGTCACCGATGTCTGGCAAAGGATCCGCCTGGGTTTATCATTCGATGTGCCAGACCAAAAGTTAGTCACGCAATATCGTGACTGGTACATCAAGCACCCACAACACCTCAAGACAGTATCGGAACGTGCCACCCCTTTCCTCTATTTAATCGTCGAAGAGATTGAGAAGCGTGATCTGCCTATCGAACTGGCCCTTCTTCCCATCGTTGAGAGTGCATTCGATCCTTTCGCCTATTCACATGGCGCCGCATCAGGCTTGTGGCAGTTCACTTCCCCCATGGCAAGACATTTCGGTCTGCAGATGAATTGGTGGTATGACGGTCGCAGAGACGTTCCCGCCGCAACCATTGCCGCCTTAGATATGCTCGAATACCTGTATAAGAAGACGGATGGTAACTGGCTTTATGCCATCGCGGCATACAACACAGGTGAAGGACGGGTGATAAACGCCGTTAAGAAGAATAAGCGCAAAGGAAAACCTACCGATTTTTGGTCATTAGCGCTACCGACAGAAACACAGCGCTATGTCCCTCAACTTCTCGCATTAGCCGATGTCATCAAGAACGCGGACAAGTATGGGATAGAACTCTACCCCATAGACAATCAAGCCAATATCCAAGTGATCGATGTGGGTAGTCAGATAGATCTTGCACTCGCTGCCGGATTTGCCGATATGACCACATCCGCATTACATAAGCTCAATCCTGGATATAACCGTTGGGCAACGGCACCCAATGGCCCTCACAACCTAGTGTTGCCTGTAGACAAGGTGGCAAATTTCAAATTAGCCATGGCAGATACAAAAGCGGACGACAGGTTGAACTGGGAACGCTACCAGATTAAATCTGGCGATAGTTTAGGCCTGATAGCCCAGCGTTATCGCACCACACCTGCGGCGCTTCGTGCTGTCAATGACATTAAAGGCAATACCATCATAGCTGGGCGTTATCTACTCATCCCGGTAGCGGCAAACGATCCTGAACAATACGCCCTTAGCCTAGCTCAAAGAGTAAAATCAAAACAAAATATTAGCCGTGGTAGCGAAAAAGTCGATTATATCGTTAAGTCGGGTGACTCATTCTGGAAAATTGCGAAAGCCCATAAAGTTAACACCGCGCAGTTAGCCCGTTGGAACAATATGGCACCAAAAGATACCCTTAAAATAGGCCAAAAATTAGCGATTTGGACAGGCAGTAAAAATAATTCATCCGTCACCCGCAAGGTGCATTACACGGTGCGTAGCGGAGATTCATTGGCGCGCATAGCCTCAAAGTTTAAAGTCAGCATCAATGACTTGGTTCGTTGGAATGCATTAGAAAAATCTAAGTACATTCAGCCAGGCCAAAAATTAAAGCTCTATGTCGATGTAACCAAGGTGCGTGCCTAGCGCTTATTTGGAGATACTCGTGATCACATAAAGATAACTGCAGCGACTGCAGTTATCTTTCCCTTTCTGGCTGCTAGCTATCCAGTAACCCCAAAATATCCTCGTTTAACTGTTATCAACAAATCAAACGCCCCCCTTAACTAAACCGATCTCTATCACATCTAGATAATAAACATATAACATACATCTTATAACTTGTTGATTATCACTTTTTTCAACAGCGAAAAACATAATAATCATCCCCTTAAAGCACCTCAATCGGCTAAAGGATATTATGGATAGCGGCCAATACACTCACGAAAAAGAAGTGATCTTCCCTGACGGTTATAAAATTCTATCTACGACTAACTTAGACAGTTCAATTACCTACATTAATGAAGATTTCACCAAGGTCTCAGGCTATGAAGCGCAAGAGCTCATCGGAAAACCTCATAATGTGATCAGGCACCCAGATATGCCCAAGGCAGCATTTAAAGATATGTGGCAATCAATTCAAGATGGCAAGAATTGGATGGGGCTAGTAAAAAACAGATGTAAAGATGGTAGCTATTATTGGGTCAATGCCTTTGTAAGCCCAGTAAAGGTCAATGGCAAAGTCATTGAATACCAATCAGTCAGAACCAAACCAGATCCATTATTAAAGGAAAGAGCGAGTCATTGCTATAAAGCGATCAACGCGGGAAAATCACCAAAAGCCAAAAATACATTTAGCATAGTGACCACATTATTCATTGCTTGGATCTCCAGTATTAGTTTAATGCTCATCGCAAGCCAACTCAAAACGTTATCCTCAAGCATCTTGATATTATTCGCACTATTTTGTTTTCTATATCCATTACTCAAATTACGCAGAAGATTTAACTGTATTTTAACTATGAGTAAGAAAATTCAAAATAACGAGTTAAGCCAAATAATTTACACTGGCTATGTCGATGAGCTATCACATCTTGAGATGAGTTTAAGAATGAAGACGGCTGAGAGTTTATCTATCATAGGACGAGTTAAAGACTCTTCAGAGGCATTAACTCAGCAGATGGACGAGAACAGCCAACAAAATATTAACAACCAAGATCTGTTAGAAGAACAATCTGAAAATTTGGATCAAATCGTGGTTGCCATAGGTCAAATGAACAGTGCTGTCACTGACATTGCTCGTAACACAACACACTCTAGCGATGAGATTTCGGCACTCGTCAAACAAATAGAATTAACAGAAACCGCCCTAACACAGAGCCAGGAGGCAACCTCTGAAATAACTCAACTGCTAGATGATTCACAAACGTCTATTTCAACGTTGGAGATCCAATGCAAGCAAGTTAACTCGGTTCTCGAGGTTATTGAGGCCCTCGCCGAGCAAACAAACTTACTGGCACTCAATGCAGCGATTGAAGCGGCTCGTGCCGGGGAAGCCGGACGAGGTTTTGCTGTTGTAGCCGATGAAGTAAGAAATCTAGCGAATCGCTCCCAAACATCGGCAAAAGAGATACAAATAATCATAGAGACCTTAGGTAAAACAACATCCCAAGCGGTATCCAAAATGAAACTGAGTCATCTTTTAACTGAAAAGAGTGTCGAATCAGATCAAATGCTAGGTGATAGTCTCCAATCGGTCAGTCATTCTCTAATGAATATTGCCGCAAATGGTGAGCAAATAGCAGTGGCTTCGGAGGAACAGGCAACAGTGATAAACCAGATCTATGGCAACGCTCAAGAGCTAGCTGCCGGTACATCTAGATTAAATGATGGCTGTGAAAATACGGCACTGAGCAGTCAGAAAATAAAAATACAGTGCAGAAGACAATTAGACTTGGTCAATCAATTTGATAGCCAACGCTGAAAAGATATAGAAAATGATGCCAAGGAATGCAACTAAACACCTTGGCATCAATAAAATTGATAGATTATGGCTATTCTCTTAATCTTGCCCCAACCTATGATATAAAGTTAATTGAGATATGAATCAAGAGATAATCGTGTATCTGACATTGCTTGCTGACTAGACTCAGTTGCATGTCCAACGTAAATCCCCACTAAGCTATAACCTTTCCCCTTAACTTGGGCTAACACATCTTTAGGCAGAGTAAATCTCACTGGAATCACTTTGCCAGCGGGTATCACCACGTCACGTAGCGCCTGAGTAAACATCATGGTATCGGACCAGGCCCAGATTTTATTTCCTTGCGGGTCCAATAAGTGAAGATCTGCCGTCATACCCGAGCGATACTGAATCGGCACAGCGAAACTCTGATTGTTGGTAATAATGAGTGACACAGTAAAACCCGTTTTCAATGAGACTTGTAACTGTCCAGATAACAATCCTTTATCCATCTTGCCCTCCTTTTTTTCAGCCCCTTTAGCCAATTTATAGGACTCGGAAGACGTTAATGATGAAGCATCGATTCTAGCGGGCTCCACTTGGACAACTGATTGCGGTTTAACTTGAGTAGGGCTAACTGCTTGCGATACTTCTTGAGAGCAAGCAGATAAGGCCATAAGCCCAATAGAAACACAGAATAATTTATTCATTAAAAGCCACCTAATCTCTTTAACAGACTATCTTTGAGTTTATCTTGCACCTTCTCTACTTCTTGTTTCAATTTAGCGTCAAACAGTCCCGCGGTGTCTAAAGCAAATTTGGGTTCCGACATGGTGCCAGTAATTAAGAATGGAATTTCAACACCATAGAGTAGCTCTTTTTCTCCTCCACCTTGCCCCTCTAAGGAACCCACTACTGCAGTGGTTAATTGATAATCCAGTGCCTCGGAGATAATGTTGGCAGTTCCAGCCCCCGAAAGCCTGATTAATGGAGAGGACATCAGCAGATCTGGATTAGATACAAGGCCCTTGACGACCGAAAAAGACCCGGTCATTGAGGTGAAGTCGGTTTTCTTTTCAGATGAACTTGTAGATGATGATCCACCACTGAGCTTTGCCTGGGCCTCTCTGATCATTTGCGGAATATTCACTCCGTATAGGGCACCGTCCGCAATCTCAAACTTACCTTTTGCGGCAATATTCTTCTTGATATTATCAACAAGCAGACTCCTGCCCTTGCCTTTAACACTGAAGTTAGCCGTTCCCGCCAACAGATCGACATCAGCCGCATCTTTCAAGAGTTCTCTCACCTGAACCCCAGTAACCGATTTTTCAAAACTGTAACTGGGTACGGCTTGGCGGCCATCGAGACGGGCTGTGACGGCAAGTTTTCCGCCATAGAGATCGGCATTGAGCTGCTTAAGATTAAGAATGCCATTCTTCAACGTCATATCCATAATCCAATTACTGGTCATCATATTTGACGCCTTGATGGATTTAGCCGTCAGCGCCAAGGTGAGATCCACAGACTTCATGGCAGTTAAATCTGGCTCAACTTGACTCGCCTCAGCTTGACTCTGCTCCTTGGCCTTGTCAGCTTTATCGGTTTGTGGCAGCAGTTTATCAAGATCTATGTCGCCCAAATCCAGCTTAGCTATGATTTGAGGCACATTATGACCATAAGCGATATCCACTTTACCTTTGGCCTGGATGTCGCCTGCATTTAATTCATCCAAGATGAGATGAACTTGCTTGGTCTCTAGCAAGATTTCCAGCTGGGTTAACAATGAGATATCTAACTTCTTATTGGGGATTGCCTCACCGGCTATCGCGTTAGTTATCTTAAAATCTTTAACTTGAATCTGAGTCATGTCTTGGGCGACTCTGATTGAGCCCTTACCCTGACTCATTAGTGTCATATCAGGCATTTCGGCGCTGAAGCGATACTCGAGAGTAGCAAACTCCCCCAGAGAGAATTTCCCAAGGGTTAAATTATCCAGGCTAAATACTTGTTCGGTCCCGGCTTGTTTATCTGAGATTCGAATTTGTGTATTGGTGATCGAGACGCCACCAATATCCAGACTCGATAAACTGCCCGATGAAGCAGTTGTGTCATTAACTTGAGCCGGTTTATCTTCCGTGGCTGAAGTCTGTAAACCATCGAAGCTGGTGCGCCCATCTTTGCGGGTTTCCAGATTGACGACCAAGCCATCGAGATTTAATTTAGCAATCTCTACTTGTTTGCTAAACAAAGGCAAAAGTTCTACTTCCGCAACTATCTTGCTCACCTTTAACATAGAGACATTATCGAATCCCTTAGGATTGGATAATGTAATATCACCAAGTTCGATACCTATGCTTGGAAAAAATGTCCATGTGAGATCTTTTGCTATGATGAGATCGCGCCCTGTTTGCTTCTTTACCGCATTGACGATTTCAGGTTTGAAATCATTTGGATCAAAAACCAGGGTCAGATAGGCCGCGAGACTCGCGAACATGAGGAATAAGACAATAAAAAACCATTTAACAATTTTCATAACAGGTTCCATCCAAATAGCTGAGATAAATTTATAGCAAGCGAGAGAGGTCGAGTTCGGTATTGGCGATCCCGATGCCATTTTCATCAGAATATAACATCATACCCGGTGTGATTATAATGTTATCCATTGAAATCATACAATTGACTTCCCCTACGCCTTTCTTTTGTGTTTTTATCGGGTTAGTACCAATGGCTTTGATGCCTATATCCATCAGTTTCAACGCACCGACATCTCTGACACAACCATTGATAACAATACCCTCCCAACCATTTTCAACTGCACTCAAGGCGATTAAGTCACCGAGTAGGGCCCGGTTAACCGAAGCTCCGCCATCGACGAACAGTACCTTACCTTTACCTTCTGTTTTAAGGATCTCTTTTACTTTTGAGTTATCTTCAAAACACTTAATAGTAACAAGCTCACCCCAAAATATTGTACGCTTGCCGTATTGCTTGTATTGAGTCGTTAACAAAACCAGTTCATTATTAAAATAATCGAATAAATCAGGTAGCAGATCCTTCATCTTATTCTCCAATAAATAAAATTAAGATTACTCGTTCACTATTGCGACAACAAGAATATCCTGAAACATTTACCTACTTTAGCTTTTATATGATCAAATAACTTTGAGAGCCGGAACAAAAAGTCTATAATTGGCTCATTATTGGAACGTAATAATACTGTCCTTCTTACCTACTCGAGATAAGTGAACTTTAATGCTTGATAACAATGACTTACAGAACGCACTTGCGGCTTTAGATGAATACGGCTTCGATAAAAAACACTCGAGTGATTTATCTCAAGCTAGAAATAAACAGCAGATGACTAAATATATCGATTCGCTTGATTATAGTTTACGTCGTTTACTCATATTACAAGATACAGTAGAAGACATGGTTGCGAAGAAGAAGCACCAAATAACCCAACAAGAAAACATTCAAACTTATAAAACTAAAGTTATCAATCTCTCCAGACAATTCAACATCTCATATGATGAAGTTGTACAAGTCATGATTAATTTAAAAAACCAGACAAATTAATTTGTCTGGTTTTTAGTTCTATTTTCAACTAGGACTTATTTTAACCTTAGATTTTAGCCTTAGTATGATGTTGCCATTACACTTTAAAGCTGGAGACAAGCCCATCTAATTCTGTCGATCCTTGCTGGATCTGTTCACTCGTCTCACCAATTTGTACGCTCTTCTGTTGATTATCTACTGAAATATCATTGATTCGAGTCACATTCATATTTAATTCAGCAATGACCGCACTCTGCTCTTCCGTTGCAGCCGCAATTTGAATATTCATATCGGAAATCTCTCTAATTGAGGATTTAATAGTCACTAATGCAGTAACAATTTGTGAGGTTTCCTCTACAGTCTGACTAGAGCGGGTTTTAGCTCGCCCAACCGAATCATTGACACTCTCTATCGAGCCCTTAATTGCATCTATGATGCCGTTAATTTCTTGGGTAGACTCTCGTGTACGACTGGCTAAGGTTCTCACTTCATCGGCAACTACGGCAAACCCCCTACCCGCTTCCCCCGCTCGCGCAGCTTCGATAGCGGCATTGAGAGCCAATAAATTCGTCTGCTCGGCAATACCGACGATGACATCTAAAATTTGGCCAATTTTTCCTGAACTCACCTGCAGTCCTTGAGCCACTTCCGAAGTGTTTTCCAGTTCTGCGGAGAGCTCCTTTATTTTAATGACGGCATTATCGACGACCCTTGTCGTTCTATCCGCTTCTTCATCGGCACTCCCAGCACTATCTGCCGCGAGTTGTGCATTAGAGGCGACTTCTGCAGCCGCCATGGACATCTCATTAATTGCAGTGGCTACACTTTCAGTTTCGGTTTGCATGTTACCGGTGACTTTACTCGCTTCGGTTGAGATACTGGCTAAACCGACCGCTAGCTCACGACTGTGGGTCACGGAATCCATTACTGATTGTACAAGTGTCTGGATTTTCACCACGAAGACATTAAAGTTGCCTGCAACCTCATTGAGCTCATCATTGCCAGATTCTTTGAGCCGCAAAGTCAGATCTCCTTCACCCTTGGCAATATTCTCCAGCGCTAAAATCGTCTCTCTCATCGGCCTGGAAATACTATGAATGATGACAAATATAATAGCGATCACCGGCAACCAAACCAGCGCCACCACCAAGAGGTACATCCAGGTAAAGTCTAATTTTTGCGCATCGATATCATCGACATACATACCGGTACCAACAATCCACCCCCAAGGTCTAAATCGCTTCACCACGCTCATTTTTGGACTCGGAGCCGTTGCATTGGGTCGATTCCACATATACTCGACTTTCGCTGAGTCCTGGCGCTCGGTCCCCCTGACCATCTCCTCGAATAATCGCACGCCGTTAGGATCTTTCATTCCCAGCACATTAGTACCGACGAGTTTCTTAGCGAAAGCATGTTGAATCATCACACCTTGTGTGGTTATGGTGAAAAAATATTCTTTCCCAGCATAGCGTAATGTGTCCAACGCCAAAATTGCTCCAGCCTTGGCCTCCTCTTCAGTTATCAGCCCCTGTTTGGATCTCTGGTAATAGTCGCTAATGACTGTCTCACCCACATCGGCCAGAGAAGATATCTTGGCCTCTTTCTCACCAATCAACATACTATCGATACTCGTAAGAGCAAACAGAAACATGAATATGGTAGCTAGTATGGATAAACCCAACATGATAAACAGGCGACTCGAGATTTTTATCTTTCTAAAAAAGCTAATAATCGTGTCCATTGACAATCCTTAAGCAATTTGTGGCAAGCTGATTTACCTATATAACTTTGGAGATATTTCACTGTTTGTCAAAGATCCCTTGGATTTATTACAAGGTAATTATCTACAGCGATCATCCTAGTCAAGCCAAGGATAAAAAGCTGCAGATATATGCTTTCTAAATAGTGATTCAATGAAGCTACAGCATATTCATTTTACTGACTGCTCAACTTTAGTCTTAAGCGAGTGAATGTCTGGGACAACTTTTTGCCTATCGAGAGTCTTAAGGCCAATAACCCAATGATGATTAAAATATAGATACTGGGCTCGATGACTTCGGACTTCACCGACCAATAGAAGTGAATAGGCACTAAGATAGCGACCAGATAAACCCAGTTATGTAATTGCTGCCAACGTCTGCCCATTTTCTTTCTGATGACTTTTAATGAGGTAATAGACAAGGCAATGAGAATCAGATAAGCCACAGCCCCAACTAATATGTAGGGGCGCTTAAGGATCTCCTGCAACAGGAGTGACCATTCGAACAAGAGATCTAAACTGATAAAGGCCAGAATATGTAAACTGGCATAGGCAAATACATAGAGACCGATTAGTCGGCGAGTCTGTATCAATATCCCCTGTTTGAAACGACGTGCTAAAGGGGAGATCATCAGTAGGATCACTAAGGTATTGAGGGCACCGACTCCGGTATAATGAATGATGTACTGCACAGGGTCCCCCCCAGCATCACCAGATACTACAGAGAGAACCAGATAACCTATAGGCCATAAAGCGACCAGATGCATGACGGCTTTCAGCCAAAAAAGATGTTTCGAAGTTAACCGCATTATTTCTCCAACTGTATCACTGAGCCTATCACCGCTATTGTTTATAGCCTGCTTCATTTTCTGACTAGAAATGTCTTGTTAAATCTAACCCCGAATATAAATCTGCCACTTGCTCCCCATAGCCATTAAACATTTGCGTGTTAATCCGCTTGGCCGAAAACAGGCCTCCTTCTCCAATTCGCCTCTCGGTAGCCTGAGACCAACGTGGATGGTCGACATTTGGGTTCACATTGGCGTAAAAGCCATATTCACGAGACGCTAACTGGTTCCAGCTAGTGGGTGGCTGTTTATCCATGACGCGGATCCTGACGATGGACTTAATACTCTTAAAGCCATACTTCCAAGGCACAACCAAACGTATTGGCGCCCCATTTTGAGGCGGTAAGGTTTTGCCATATAAGCCAACCGCCATGAAGGATAATGGGTTCATCGCTTCGTTAATGGTTAAGCCTTCCACATAGGGGTAATGGATCCCGCCGCCCATTAAGCGACTCTTCTGACCGGGCATCTGCTCGGGATCAAACAAGGTCTCGAAAGCCACATGAGTAGCATGACTCTTCACACCGGCCTTTTTCAACAAGCTAGCAAGAGGAAATCCCACCCAAGGCACGACCATAGACCAAGCTTCGACACAACGAAGCAAATGGGTGCGTTCTTCTAGAGCGAATAATTTCATTAAGTCGTCGTAATCCAGTGTTAAAGGATTATCAACTAAACCGTCTATAACTAGTTTCCATGGATCGACTTTAAAACCCTGAGCATTTTCAGCGGGATCAGATTTACCAGTACCGAATTCATAGAAATTATTATGGGTGATGATTTTACTTTCAGGAGTAAGTGCACCATTTAACACGGAGTCATACTCAGTATTTTGTGTGTGCGGCAAATCTGAACGTAGGAATGTCTGTTTCTCTTTTTTGTTACCGAACAGATCAAAAATCCCTGCATTAGCATTTGATGATAACAAAGCACCTGCACCCAGAAATCCCATCTGCTTTAAAATACGCCTTCGATCATTGAACACCTCTTCAGGTGTAACATCTGAATCTTTAAATTTGTCCCAAGATGGTTTTTTATGGAAATGCATATTACGCCCCTTCAATTCTTCTTCCAACATAAGACCGTAAGTGTGTGTGATCTATTTCACATGATATTACAAATCATATCTAACTGTAGATAAAATGAACGCTGTACTGAGAACCTAGTAACCCCTTGAAACAGTAGACACTCAAGAGCATTATTTTTACATCATAGGTCAAACTTTCAGCGATCATAGTAAGCTGTAGTCGTCAACTATTTTGGGCCGCGGTTTTACTGCCTCATTTGGTGTCAGGCCACCATTATATTGATGTGGCCTGATTTGTTTATAGTATCCAAGGATATAGTTGGTGATCTATGCTTTAGTTTCACTGAAGCAACTAAAACCCGATGATGGCACCCTTGATCACTATGGAACATGAGGGCTTTAGGCTTCCCTCGGAATTAAAATGCCATCGATAATACTGCCTAAAGAACTCGCCAAGATTAGTAACCCCCCTCTAAAACGACCAATGAGTGGGTAATTATTCCTAACAGGTTGAACTTGAAACTAGTATGTCTAATATCAGAAATAAGGATGTGTTCGGATCAGGGGGAAATGTGTGATTTAACAAAGAATATGTGAACTCTTGATAGAGAAAAGAGAGCTAAAGTGCATGCCGCATTTTCATTACTGGCGGGTTCGACCGGTTTAATTGGTCGACCCTAGGCACAACGAGGAATCAGTGGCGCCCCAACAACGCGGGATTGGGGGCGCCAGAACACTAACGACTGTATTGGGTTTGTGGCGAGTTCATCCCATGTAACTTACCTTCAAAGTAGGCTTTTTTCTGTGCCTCGTAGATGTTTTGTGGATAGATATCTTGCGCTGTGATGGTTTCTAACATTGGGCCGGTTGCATCATAAGGCCAAGGTAAATTGGTTTCACCAACTGCGGGCACATGAGTGGTATTGACGCCCATCATGTTGATAGGTAAAAAACCCCACTGACGACGGGTAGTGTTCTCATCCTGTGGGAATGGCACGACAAACTCAGGTTCAGCAGTGTAGATATTCCAATAGGTTGTATAGGCACCCGATGCTTGCCCCTCACTCATATTACCTGTCGATAACCACATCCGATTTGGGTTCTGGATGCTGATATCTGTCCAGAGGCTTGAGTAAACCACTTGACGGTGATGATCCATATTGAATTGACCGCCATCGACCTCACTAATGACACAAGCCAGACAATTCACGATGGTGATGTCATGGGTAAACTCTTTTAAGACAGTGATATCCCTAACCAGCGTACTTTCACCACGCGTGGTGATGCCA
>JAKVHY010000018.1 GCA_023284085.1 Shewanella benthica | reverse complement strand
AACCCTCGCTCAGCTATTTGCTTAATAAAGAGTATGACTAAACCCCGACCTCGGGCTTGTTCAACACTTGGGATAAGGACGCGGCTAAGCGCGGCCTATCCTTATTAGTTAGCTATACATGCCAGTTACGCCAAAATTTGATTGTAACTTACTAATTAGTAACTTTAATTCATCGGTATATTTATTATCGCCGACAATATTGAATTCGAGTTTTTCTAACACGATACACTCATCATTTGTAAATTTAGCTATGACAGTATTTTCACCGTTAGTCCAAATAGAGCTGTCAGAAGTAAAGTTATAATATTCCCAAGAGGATTTTGGGAGTGAATCCCAAACCAATTTGATTAGTTCGTCAGATGAATAGAAATTAGACCAACCTCCTTTTGGTGACACTATAATTTTCAACACAACTCCCTGTATAGCTAACATTTGTATAGTGCGCATGCGCGTATATTTGGCAAAACGCGCATGCGCATTTAATAAACCTATTATTTAAGCCTTACTAAAGTAAAGCTATTGATTTATAAGCACTCTACCAGAGTGGTACTGAATAAACGAGCACGGCAAATTGAAAAGTGAACATGGATATTGATGTCATATCTAAAGTAGTCAGTAACTGTCACTTATCGATTAGCAAAAGTAGGTAAACTCGTTTGTTACTGATCTATGCTGGTTATCGCTTGTAACTCACAATGGGGCAGAAACGAGTCAGTAACTCTCCACGGACTCGTGCTTAAACCGATCAAAGTGACAAACTTTAATGCAAATGATCAGACTTTATTGTCTGCCGACACTACACCCGTTCACATGTGAAGAACCTGTATCTCCATTCGAATATAAATATTACCAACGCGATACCAAGCTCGCGAACCGCATAAAATTTCCAATACACACATGAGCACACCGTATCTTATAACAGATACAATACATGCTAATCTGTATTCTTAATTGAATACACCCCATAACGCCACGTATCCAAAATGCGATACGAATTTCGTCTATCAGAGAGGTTGGCAAAATGAAAACCCATGTAATACCAAACCTTAAGCGTAGGTACAGGACCGAAACTTTCAATGTGAAGAATGTTGCGCTTGATCAGCGTCAGGCTAAGGCTGACTCAGCCATGTCTGCAAGCGTCCCCTCCACTCCTAAAGAGGGTTGGATCCGAACTCTACGAAAGGCTATCGATATGTCCGGCGCCCAACTAGCCAAGCATCTTGGGTATAGCAGAAACAAAGTGTCTATCTTAGAGCGTCGCGAAGCCGGCGGAGACATCACCCTGAACCAGCTCAGAGAGTTGGCAGAAGGCCTTGACGCTACTCTCGTTTACGCCATCGTCCCAAAGAATACCGCTGAGGACACTATCGACAAGCAGGCTTATCGAATAGCAAAGCAGCAGGTCGAGATGAGCAATCAGAACATGTTCCTCGAGGCGCAACAAATTCCCTCAGACAAGCAAGAAAAGGCTATAAAGCGAATGGTGCGGGAAATTAAGAACATCGGCGGTAAAGTCCTGTGGGACAAATCAGATAGATGGAATGACTGTGATTGAACAACAATAGCCTGATGACGCAACTCCATTTAGGGCCTGACAAAAAAGCCGGACTACTTCATCCTCACGTCGAGACTCGGAATAAACTCAACGAGCTTGAAAGCGCAACCATACTGCAGGCCTGGCATGGGAAATACTGAACCAGAGAGTTGAACATTGGCTGCGACCCGCGCCATATAGGCCCAAACCTGCACAACCTTCTCGAAGAGATAAAGACTTGAATTGAGTTTGACCATTTCTCCCTCCTCGAACTATCCGCCCGGGTTCAGCACGGACAGGTAAGATCCAACCATTTCCAAATGGTAATGGTCAACACTCCCGTATCGCAACGGATTGTCTTCGGGTTCTAGCTTTGGGATTACCGAGGTTCAGGTGACCAAACATAGTATGTAAATAACATTCCCTACCAAAACCCTGAAGTTGATAATTGTTAGCTACACTCATTTTAGCTGTAAAATTACCAGTGTCTTTTCGGTATCGGTTAACTGCACGAGCAGCTTCACCTATAGTTAGCGACTCAAAAATCACTCATACCTAACTTAATTAACTACCTATCGTTATCGTATTTGACAATGCTCTACACTCCCATTGCCACATATGACAATGGGAGACTAGTAGAATTAGGGCATGCTCTAATACTACTTTCAGGTTGCAAGTGGCGAAACACATTTTTGGACAAAAGTGTGTTGAACGAAGCCGCTGCGCGCCAGAATGAACCACATTCAATCCATACTCTCACAACCCTTCGTTTAAATTTAGTCAGTCAAAGATACACCCTTATAAAGATAGTTCTGTAGAACTGAGTCATTACTTATCTCTCTCATCGTTAACTTTGCACTTTCTTCAGTAAAGGTAATCACTGAGTACGAATTTCTCATTGAATCAGCTCTTCTAGATTTATCAACACCACCACTTCCAGCTGAAATGATAGTAATTGGTTCAGGAGACTTTTCTTCATGCTCGTATTTTAATTTTTGATAACGAGCAACTCTTGAGCAGTGTTGGTGTCCATGGAGAGCGATACTAACCCCGACTTCACTCGCCTTATCCAACAGTTGGATTGCGTCGATTGTTAAAGAAACTCCTTTTTCATTTAGCATGTCTACTCTATTCACTGGCAATAGATGATGATGTAACGCCATAATCGAGTATGTTTTAATTGAACATTCTTGACTTTTTACCTTTTCAAGAGTTTGTAACCCAGCATAGCCGACGAAACCATACTCAGTCCATTTCCCTTCAGCTGCTACTCTGCATGAATTGAGAATAAATATATTTACATCAACATCTTTTAAGCTGAGAACTTTCAAGTAATCAAGATCTTTTTTCCAATGCCTCCCTGTCAAATCCTCAATGAATAACCTAAGTTTTGTTTCATGCTCTTGATTTGTCTGAAGCTCAACATTGATCTCAGTAATATCTCTCCGATCATCTTCTTTGTATCGAATAATATCGTGATTTCCAGGAGCAATAAAAATATGTTCTTTCTTTACACCGAGTTTTAGAGCTATTTTGCCTATTTGCTCTAAGATTATTCCTCGTGTAGGTTCGGACCAATCGCCTCTCGTCGTTAAATCTCCTGTAATTATGATAGATTCAATATCAGTGTAGAGGCCAATTGACTTAATATCTCGGAGTAGCATATCTGAAAACATATTTACCCCTAACCCTTTTTCAGAACCAACAGTTTTATAACCGTGATCATCACCGAAATGCAGATCCGATAGATGTAAAACTGAAGTTTTACATGTATCTCTATTTCGCTCTGTAGGCATATTATAGCTATTACTAATGGGAGACATCACTTGGGAAAGTGTTTTTTGCCCAACAATTAGCTCTACTTCTTGATCATATTCAACTTCCTCAATATAGCTTAGCTCAAACCAACCAGCGACCTTATCTGTACTGCCCCGGTAATATTCTGGGATCAAGCTAATATCAGAAATAGGTTTTGCGCCAAGAAAAGATCTTACGTAAGTTACTATGTAGAGTTTGTGTTGGCTCGGGTCAATCACATAAGCTCTACCTCGTCCGACGTCAAATAGGTGAGCCTGTTCTGGTTCAAGCTCTTTCTTCCACCACCCCCATAACACACTTGTTTTACCATTTATTATCTTTTGGTGTTCTCGGATTGTATCAATTCCAGGTGTAGCATTCCTAAATCTTAATATTAATTTTGGCTTTTCCATTTCTTCACTCTATCTGCACAATTTCTAGGAATAGACCAGGAGCTAAATAGCTCCTCGAAAGACTCTATATCACCATATGAGCTAATGTCCTGCGGCAGTTTTTCTAAACCTAAGTATGCATCTAATATAGAAACAAACTTTATTGAACCGCTAAGGGTTGCAACTTTGTTTTCTGAACTCCAGAACCCAATTTGTTTACGCCCAGGGGCTCTTTTACTAATATGTGGCCATATCCACCCATCACTACCATCAACATTCGCTACGTTAGGGACAATATCGAGGCTATCTTCTCGAACGGCTAGCTGCATATTTCCTATAACATAACGTTGCCAACTATATTGACGCTTAATATTTGGTAGAAGTTTAAGGGTTCGGAATGGATTTAAAATCAGTATATCGCCATAAATCCATTTTTTTTCGTCACAAAAGTCTGGATTGTACTTTTCTGCGACTTTCTCGTAGTAAGGTTGCTCGTAAGACAGGTAATTTTTTTTAATGTCAAAACTGGACCATAATCTTAACCATTCAAATATTTTTTTCCTTTCATCACCAGCAGTTGGCCGAGTGTTCTCTGGCCAAAGTGTCGAAAAAATAGTACCTTCAGGAGCCAAGGACTGACTAGCCCAGCTTATCCATCGTAACGTCTCTTCTTCGTACCAAGGAGCATCAATAACCACAGCATCATAAAATCCTTCTATCGGTTTCGAAACTCCTACGTCCACATTAAATTGGAAGGGTACATTTGCTACTAGTTGACGGTCAACCAGCGTAAACTCCTTACCCTTATTCATTAATTCATATGCCAGAGACGGGGTACCAACTAGAAGAATGTTATCTTTGTCGGCTAATAAGCCCACAATCCTTTCTACTGTTTCGCTTGTAAAGCGCCAATCATTATCCAAAGGGTGAGGATCGGGCCTTTTGTTTAAGCTAAAATTTGTCTTCATTGATTGCAACATTGCTCACAGTATTATTTAATTGGGCAGGTAAAAGTACGCTTTTGTATATACTGATTTATCAAAAGAGTTAAAGCGAACCATTAAGGTTAGTCCTTGTATTGTCTCATTTATAGCAAAAGTAAGTTAAGTAAGTAAGTAATTAATTTTGCTTCAGTAGAAAAAGGAATAGTTGAGAGGTTAGTCATCTATCCAACAACCACCCTAATTATGCTACAGCCAGTTCCATAATCAGGGCTATTCTTTAGCCATAGTTGTGACAACAAGGTTTCCTCCAAACAAGTTAGGGGTATAAGCGTATTGAATGAAGCCACTCATCCTCAACTTAATATGCTCACCACTGAGTATGGCCAAACACACTTTTGGACAAAAGCATTTAGTCTCCCACCTTGAAAGGTAGATGACCAAAATAAGATAATTCACATTATCCTTAGCTATACTTTCTACACCATTGACAAGGATCGTTAAGGGATAGCATGGAACACTCAGACCTGAGCCTAATTTTGGCTGTCGTAGGGATTTTATGTATCGTTGGTTCGGTAATTTATTACTTTCTACCTGGCGACTGAGCAGCGAGAACACTAGCAGTTGCCAAGCTCTCTCAATCTCGCCTGTTGTTCGTAGTTCAACACCATCTAGCATATAAACTGTTAGGCAATGCATCGATATAAGTTAAGGCAGCAGTTCCCTAACATCACACTCCAGAACCTCTGCTAATTGATATGCTTTTTCGAGGGTAATATTGACTTCTCCGCGCTCAATTCGTCCTGCATAACTACGATCAATCTCTGCCAATAATGCCAATTTATCCTGAGAAATTCCGAGGGCCTTGCGTTTATCTCGTAATTTCGAACCAAACTGGACAGCTAAGTCTTTCATTTTTCATCTCGTTAAAGAGAAAGACTATCCAAAGTTGCGGCTTACAAAGCCACGGATTATAATCCGCATTATTAATGTGAAGTTCTTCTGGCCCTGTGAGCTAGAGATAAAGAGCCTCTTGCGAGAAAGTAATGTCAAAAATATCCATCAAAATTAATGCTCAACTAAATACTATTCTCCAGGATGAGCACTTTGACAATTTCCATGTGACACAGCTTCGTGATGCATACCTAGCAAACTCTTCAGTAGTCCAAGATCTCGTTGAGGCTCGTAAGTATGTTTACAGGCAAATCCTCAGACTGGTTAAGAAAGGATTACTGCTGAAGAAAGGGACTAAAAATTCTAAAAGGGTTATATACCAAAAGTCAGAGCTCTTTTTTAAAGCTAACTTCATCGTGCAAAGTAGAACAGCAGGCACTGTGAACCAACCCATAGCAGCTTCAGTAGACACTAACATTGCAGTCCAGCAGCTTGAAGATCGCCTTAAGGAATCTGAAGTCGATTTACTCACTAGCATTGGCGAATCAGAAGAGTATATGCGCCTGTATCAATCCTTCCCTGAGATGAAGGTACACCTAGAATTCCAGTATTTACAGGCTCGTGAAAACAGCTCAAAACTACTTGGCCAAATCAAAGCGATTAAGTCTGTTCTCGCTCATCAGCAAAAGTAACCATTATGCATCTAAGACAATGGCAATCAGAGTGCGTCAATCGCGCTCTAGAGCACTTTAGTGCCAAACAGAAGCACTTCCTTTGTTTGGCAACTCCAGGAGCTGGAAAGACGGTTATGGCTTCAGAAGTCGCTGCTCAACTACTTGATCAAGACCTTATCGATTTTGTACTTTGCTTTTCACCTTCGATAAATATATCCCAAGGGATCAAACTCACCTTCTCAAAACGTCTTAAGTGCCGTTTCGATGGCGTTATTGGTGCTGTTGGCTGTTCTTATACTTACCAGAGCATGTTGTCTTTCAAAGAGGACTTCTGGCAACTGTTAAAACGAAATAGGGTACTGGTGGTATTTGACGAGATCCACCACTGTGCAGGAAGCACTCTTGAGGATGCAAATGCCTGGGGAGAAGAGATTCTGTTAAATATTCAAAGCCAGGCAGAATACACTTTAGCGTTAACCGGCACTCCCTGGCGTTCAGATCAAGCGCCAATTGCCTTGTCTCGCTACACAGACCCTGATAATCAAATACAGTGCGATTATATTTATGGTTTGAAGAAAGCTGTTGCCGACGGTGTATGCCGTAGCCCTAAGATAGTATTGATTGATAATGAAAGGATTTCGGTTACTGACGAAGAAAATGAAATAACGACGTTCAATTGCCTAGATGATCTATTCAAAGGTTCATCAGTCTCTTATCAGTCGATCATCAAAAATGATGTAGCCATTCGGCATGCCTTAACGTTAGCGACAAATAAACTCAACGACATTAGGCAGCACAACCCTAATGCTGCAGGGCTTATCGTCGCATCATCGATAGAGCACGCTGCATATATTCTGACTATTCTCAGAAATGACTATGAGCAAACCGCCGAAATAATTACCTATAAAGAAGATATGCCTTCGCATAAAATCAACGAATTTAGGAACAGTACAACGAACTGGGTTGTTAGCGTAGGCATGATAAGCGAAGGTACAGATATCCCACGCTTACAAGTTTGTTGCCACCTTAGCAGAGTTAAGACCGAACTCTATTTTAGACAAGTGTTAGGTAGAATCTTACGGGTGAACAGGGCTATGAACCAAGAGGCATGGCTATATACCTTCGCAGCACCAAAGCTTGTCGAGTTTGCAAATCGCATAGCTGAGGAGATACCTGATGTGCCAGTTATATTCAGGGAACCTGAAACTGCTACTGTCTCTGTTGAGCAGGGGAAAAGCGAAATAATCAGAACTAGTTTCCCATCTCAAGATGAGCATAAAGTGAGGTTTAGTACACCACACATAAATGAATCACACATCCCCATTTTAGCACCACCTAACAATCAAGACCTCACTTGGGCGAAGTCGCCATCTTTTGAGATTTTAGGTGGCTTTAGAGAAAGAGTTATATCAACTTTTAATTCACCATTTTAAACTCTCAATTAAAATAAAAAAACCTCAAATCAGAGGTTCTTAAAAATTAAATTAATCGTTAGCAGGTGACAGTTTTTTATTAAAATCGGTAGATATCTTTTGTTCATATTTTGAATAACTATCTAAAAGTTGAATATCCACATGGTTTTTATATTTAGTTGTTACCTTAACAGCCTTCCCATCATCATCTTTTCTATCTGCTGAAGGAAAAAAGAATTTAACATAACGACGAGGTGATATCCCTTCAAAAGGCTCAAACATCACTTTGTTTTGATCTGATAAATTCGTAATCGCATCATCATGCAAATCTAATGCTAAGCTCTTTTCATATGGCTCAATATAAATCGTTTTCACAATTCCCGCTGCCACTATATGTCTTGCACAGTTATGGCAAGGGTAAGTCGTTGTATAAAGAGTAGTGCCTTTTGTTGATGCATTCCCTTGACGTGAAATAGAAGTTATAGCATCCATTTCTGCATGAATTGAACGAGAGAATTCAAGTAAAGAAGATATACCAGATTCATTATAAATTTTTTCAGCAATTTTACTAGAGTTAGGTACTAATTGATTTTTTAATAAACTTTCAATTTTGTCTTTTATTTTAAATTTATAGCTATCGTTATAGCACTTACCACCCTTATTAATACATCTATAATCCTTATCTCCATCTTCTGAATTATATAACCCTCCCAAAGCCTTCGGTACGTCATTTCTACCGACAGCTATAGTATTTCCATTATCATCCACAATAGCTGCACCGACCTGTCTTGATAAACAGGCTGATTGTAAGGATGCAGAAAAAGCTGAAAACATCCCCCTTTCGTGCTTAGTAGGTGTTATTCCGTTAATCCCATGTATTAAACTTATAAAGCGGTTGAGTGATGATTTTAAATGCGTCAAATGACCATGACTATTACGAATAAAAATATCTGAATCAAGAATTGTTTTTTCAGTTTGTTGACCAAACTTTTCCGCAGACTTACGGTCCCTATGAATTAAGGTATCGACTTCTGCTAATTCCATACTTTCTTCTCGGAGATTTTTCTTTCTTTCTTCTTCAGATCGTATGACACCAATTAAGTAAAAATTACTCTGATAAATTAATCTAAACAACTCAACTTCAGCTGGATTTTTTAATTGATCAATAAAATATACAACTTTTCTTTTATCTACAGCTTCTTGACTTCCAGTATCCTTTAATACGTTCTCTTTTATTACTCCAATTTCAGTAATAGCAGCTTCTGCTAATATTTGGAGAGAATAATTTTCCCGTACTATATCACCTAGATCCTGCAGTTTTTTGTAACGGTTAAATGATGGGGAACCGGAGTTGGCCTCTGATATGGATTTATGCTCAGGAAATCGTTTCATTAGCTCACTAACTCTAATATCTACAGTTTCATACCCAAGTTCTTCAAACTCTTGTTTTGCAACATGTTTGATAGCTCGAATTCCAGCACCTATAGCACCACAAAAAGATACAACTAACTCTTTTGATTGGCGTCCAGAAATAATTTTTATTGAATTAGATGAGTCTTGAGAAGATGTAGAGGCTCGTTGTACTAATTTTTTTGCCGTATTGCCAGTCATATAAAATCCCCTTTAAATATGACTGGTGATGTTATCTCTTAACTAGTTGGATTACCAATAGAATTTATCTACTTTTTCACTAATTGACTGTAAAGCAAGCTCTCTTTTTCGTTCATTAATTGAAGCTCGAGATGTAAATTTGAGAACGTTGGCACTAGACTTTTGATGTGTTTTTTTAATAACTAAGTCCGTATTTTTGGTCTGAAACCTATGTAAATCGCTCACTGTCTACGCCCCCCAAGGATCCATTTAATCGCGCGTATGATATACGAATCGACAAAAGCTGCAAGTGTCAATTGTGTAAAAAACAACTTATCACTACGCTTTTAATACTTCAAGAATAATTATAGTCTCGAGGTATCATTTTGCTCAAAATAAAAACACAAGAGGTATCAACACACTATTGGCTTGTGTAGGTTTAAGCACTACGGAAAAGGGGAAGCTTAGTACATATTTTATTTACATTTGATATTAATTAGACAGTTACGCCGAATCTGTTACAGCCCATACAATCAACATAATATCCAATTATCTCTACACCCACTTAACTTGTCCTTGTTTGAGAAAAAAGTGAATTTTACATTCAGTTTGCTTCCAAAGTGATGGGTGAAAACTCACCGTAGAATCACAAGCGACATCAATCTTCCAGCATGGTTTATGGGTGGATAGTAGGTTCATATGAAGCGTTGAACCACATGGACATAGCATAGCTGCCAGCCAGTTTGGTTTGATTTGGTGGGAGGATGTAGACCCCATATTAGAGCTGGTAGTTAATGACGATAGATTTAAAATAGTATACATAAAAGTACCTGTACTATTTTAAATCCGATAATAAACAATGATTAAATTAGATTAGTATTTAAAGCATGGTACTAAGGGTTCAATCCGCATTCTCGGATCTATCCCCTTGAGCCGCAGCTTCCTGCACCTTCTTGGTGATCTCTGGACGATATTCTTTCCAAAGATACTTGAGCTCCTTGTCCAGAGCCTGCCAGCCTTTACGAGTGATTAATAATGCTTTCATTTGCTATCTATTATCCGTCAAATACTGATATTGAATCTTTGCCTGTCTTACATTTACCCCATACTGGCAATGATAGCCTGCACAGGTTTAAAGACACCGTAATACGCCTTGCCCATGGCGAGTTCTAATTCATCGGCCAAGAGTCTACTTATGGAAGCATAGAGTATATCCCCGCCACCTATATCAAGAGTGACCTCGACCGAGTCCCCGTTAGCCTTGATCTCGGTAACAGTACCCGATAACTGATTCTGGTCACTGTCTTGCTGCTTTTCACACAAAAGAGAGACTAATGGTGCTTTTATCAGCAGCAACACAGATTTATGCAGTTCGAGGCCTAGTTTACGTCTGCTGACCTGTGTGACCATAACAAGAATTTTATTGCCTGCCGCCGTCTCCACCATGATCCGCTCATTGAGTCCTTGGGGATAGATAGCCACTATCTTGGCCGATATTTGATTACGGGCACTGGTCTTCAATGAAAAATGAGCCATCACATCTAACAGGCTCTGCATAGGAACGTCTTGATCCCACAGTGCCCGCAGCACCATGTCTTGCATCTCGTCGGTAAGGGCATACACCTGCATCAAGCGCTCACCAAATTCGGTTAATCTAGCTCCGCCACCGCCCTTGCCTCCCTTCTCGCTGATCACCACGGCATGATCCAGACGAGAATTCATCTCCTTGACGGCATCCCATGCGGCCTTATAACTGAAGCCGGCAAGTTTGGCTCCTTGGCTAATGGATCCCGCGGCTTGGATCTGCCTGAGTAGCGCGATCCTTCTAGGGTTAGCAATCACCTTATCGGCAATTGAGAGTGTGAGCTGAGCTTTTAAATCCATCGTTCATCATCACGAGAGTAGAATCGATCAATTATCACTTATTCATTAACAAAAAACTACTCAGGTCACGGCTCAAAATAAGATTTCTTGCCTATCGATGTATAGGTTGGTATATATCGATATCGATGTATAACAGCCTATATATCGAATTCAGTATTTAGGAGTGTTTAATGAAATCTAAGCAAACTTGGTCTTTTTTAAAACCTGCATATACAGGCCTGTTACTTCTAGCCGTTAGCCTACCGGCTTTAGCCACTGACAAGGTGGTGGTATTCGCCGCAGCATCGCTCACCAATGCCATGACAGAGATTGGTGTTAACTACGACAAAACCCATCAAACCAAAACCCTGTTCTCTTTCGCCTCATCATCGACACTGGCACGCCAGATAGCTCAGGGTGCCCCGGCTCACGTTTATCTGTCGGCAAATCAAAAGTGGATGGATTACCTCGTCGATAATCATCTTGTTAAGTCTGACTCCAAGGTCACCTTGCTAAGCAATAGCTTAGTCTTGATTGCCCCAAAAGCTACCACACCCAAGATCACCTTAAACAATGAGTGGGACATAGGTGCGAGTCTGGCAGGAGGAAGGCTGGCCGTGGGCGATCCGGATCATGTTCCCGCCGGACTCTATGCTAAACAAGCCCTGAACCATCTAGGCTTATGGCAGCAGGCCGAGCCACAATTGGCTCGTGCCAACAGTGTTCGCGCCGCACTCGCTCTGGTTGAACACGCCGAAGCACCATTAGGGATCGTCTACGCCACCGATGCCAAACTCTCAGATAAGGTATCAGCCATCGCCACCTTCTCCCCCGAGAGTCACAAACCGATTGAATATCCATTAGTTTTAGTCAATAAGCGCCCTAGCGCTGCAGCCGTCGCCTTCTATCGCTATCTGCAGACCGACGATGCCAAGGCGGTCTTTAATCAATATGGTTTCGGTGTTAAATAGTCACCATCGCGACTCTGTCTCTTATAAAGACAGTTTGGGAGTAAATAATTATGCTGACAGAGTATGAGATCTCGGCATTAATGCTAAGCCTCAAGGTGGCCGTGGTAGCTATGCTAACTAGCCTGCCAGTGGGTATCGCCTGCGCTTGGATCTTAGCCAGACTTAAGTTTCCTGGTAAGGCACTTCTAGATAGCTTAATCCACCTGCCGCTGGTGCTGCCCCCGGTTGTAGTGGGTTATCTCTTGTTGGTGTCCATGGGTCGCAAAGGCTTTATCGGCGAGCATTTATATGACTGGTTCGGGATAAGCTTCAGCTTCAGCTGGCGAGGTGCGGCCCTCGCAGCCGCCATAGTCTCTTTTCCCCTCATGGTGCGGGCAATACGCCAGAGCTTTGAACAGGTAGATCTACGCTTGGAACAAGCAGCACGTACCTTGGGAGCCAGCCGTTTACGAGTATTTATAACCATTACTCTGCCATTAGCCACACCGGGGATAATCTCAGGTATGGTGCTAGCCTTCGCCCGAAGCTTAGGTGAGTTTGGCTCGACCATTACCTTCGTATCGAATATTCCAGGAGAAACCCGCACTATTCCCCTAGCCATGTATTCCTTTATCGAAACCCCTGGCGCCGAGGCTCAGGCATTCAGACTCTGCGCCATCTCTGTCATCATAGCCCTGTTATCCCTGATGGCATCCGAATGGCTCAATCGAAAGGCTCAACAGAGAGTCACGACCCCATGTTAACCATCAATATAGATACACAACTGGGTGAGCTTGCATTGCATCTGAATATACGACTCCCCATGCAAGGTATCACCGCCATCTTCGGTCGCAGTGGCGCGGGAAAAACCTCCCTCATCAATATTATCGGCGGCCTATTGACCCCGGACAGTGGCGAAATAATTTTAGCCGATGAAGTACTGTTTAATGGCGAGCTCGGCATCCTCAAGCCTCCGGAGAAACGACAAATAGGCTATGTATTCCAAGATGCCAGACTGTTTCCCCATTACAGTGTGCGCGGCAACCTAAACTATGGCAATAAAGATACCGATTCGGCCCACTTCGACCGCGTGGTGAAGCTCTTAGGTCTGGAGCATACATTGAAGCGTTACCCTGCCAGTCTATCCGGCGGCGAAAAACAGAGGGTAGCCATAGGTAGGGCACTACTCACCCGGCCTAAGATGTTGCTGATGGATGAACCTTTAGCCTCACTGGATCTGCCCCGTAAACGTGAACTGATCCCTTATCTAATCAGGTTGGCAAAGGAGCTTAAGCTACCCATTATCTACGTCAGCCATAGCCTGGATGAGATCCTGCAGCTAGCTCAACATATGCTGGTACTCGACCAGGGGAAGATCATTGCCAACGGGCCGCTACAAGAAGTGTGGGACAGCGAACAGATGCGCCCCTGGCTGGATGCTAAAGAGCAGAGTTCACTGCTAGATGTCACTGTGGCCGAAACCCATGATAAATATCCTATGACGCGCTTGGCATTGAGTAACGACACCAGCCTCTGGGTAAACAACCTGTCCCCCGAGCCCGGCACTAGGCTAAAAGTTCGCATCCATGCCAATCATGTCTCCCTGTGTCGCCACTCCCCCAAACAGACCAGTATTCGCAACATCATTCCCGTACGGGTCTGTGAAGTGTTCGAATCAGTCTGTGGTGAAAATGTGCAGATAAAATTAGCCATCGCCGGCAATTACCTGTGGGCAAATATCACTCCCTGGGCTAGAGACGATCTGCAAATCGTCGTGGGCTTGTCTTTATTTGCCCAGATCAAGAGTGTTAGCCTCACCGAATCAGACTTGGCATCAGACAAAACTCAAGTTTCACATACTTAAACCACAATCCGATGTTGGCTTTCATTGACACTCATCATAGGCTCCTCTAGACCAAACAGGCGCAAGCGTCTCGGAGCCGGAGAATTGCCATGAAGGAGAATAATAGACAGCTAGGGCGAGTAACCAGACGGGATTAACGCGTTGAAGACTCAATAAATCGAGTGAAAATCCTACAGAATATTTTGTAACTCCAATTGTTACAATTTTACATCTATACTGAAAAGTAAGTAATAGACATTGATTTTCAATGGATTACATCATTTTTTTCGACACCAAACAAGCTAGCCTCAGTATCCGAACAAAGAGTCGCTGGTAAGAAGGATTAAAAAGCGGCTATATTAGCGACTAAATGTACGTTTAATTATATTCAATATCAGCCAGTTGGCTACCGACCACCATCGGGTTCCAAGAAAAAGGATAATAAGCATGGGACAGGAAACCTCTAAAATTCTCGTCGTCGATGATGATATGAGGCTAAGAGCCTTACTCGAGCGTTATCTTATGGAGCAAGGTTACCAGGTTCGCAGCGCTGCCAATTCCGAGCAGATGGATAGATTACTCGAACGTGAAAATTTTCATCTACTGGTACTGGATTTAATGCTGCCCGGCGAAGATGGCCTCTCCATCTGTCGTAGACTCCGCCAGCAAGGCAATACCATACCTATCATCATGTTGACGGCTAAGGGTGATGAAGTCGACCGTATCATAGGCCTGGAACTCGGTGCCGATGATTATCTGCCGAAGCCATTTAATCCCCGTGAATTACTCGCCAGAATCAAGGCTGTGATGCGTAGACAGAGCCAGGATGTCCCGGGTGCGCCGACTCAGCAGGAGGAGGAGGTCACCTTCGGTGAGTTTACCCTCAACCTCGCAACACGTGAGATGTATCATGGTGAAGAAGCGATCTCCCTCACCAGTGGAGAGTTTGCTGTACTTAAAGTACTCGTGAGCCACCCACGCGAACCACTGTCTCGCGATAAGTTGATGAATCTAGCCCGAGGACGAGATTACTCGGCTCTCGAACGCTCTATCGATGTACAGGTATCCCGCTTGAGACGCTTAATTGAAAAGGATCCTGCCAACCCCAGATATATCCAGACGGTTTGGGGACTCGGTTATGTCTTCGTGCCCGATGGCACCTCGCGTCGTTAAGATAGCCTTATATCTGATGTCATTAGTCTCACTTATTTGCTTATCTAAGGGGTAAACCAGTTACATGAAGTGGCTGACAAGACTTTTACCCCGTAGTGCATTTAGCCAAACAGTAGTACTGATTGGCAGCCTCTTGCTGATCAATCAACTGGTTTCCTACCTCTCGGTCGCGGCCTATTTCATTCAGCCCACCTATCAGCAAATCAACCAGTTGATAGCGCGTCAGGTGAAACTACTATTTGTCGATGGTGTCGATGTGGGCCGCGAGCACCTCACTATGGTCGACGCCCTCAATGCCAAGGTTCCCGACGATGGTATGCATATCTATAATCAGAAACAAGCTCGTGAAGCTGGTATAGAACAAGCCACTTATTATGCACTGCTCTCATCGCAGATGTCGGAACACTTAGGCGGTAAAGCCGAAGTAAGAATCGCTCAAGGCGAGTTTTTTGAGATCTGGATCCGTCCCCCTCAAGCCCCTTCAGTTTGGATCAAGATCCCTCTCACCGGATTCAACGATTATGACCTATCACCCCTCACCCTCTACCTGATGGTGATTGGCGCCTTGAGTGTCGCCGGAGGATGGTGGTTTGCCAGGCAGCAGAACAGGCCGCTCAGACGACTGCAAAAGGCGGCTATATCCGTCTCTATGGGGGAGTATCCACAGCCCCTACCTCTGAGTGGCTCAACCGAGATTGTCGAAGTAACTAACGCATTCAACCAGATGTCCCACAGCATGAAACAGTTAGAACAAGATAGAGCGCTGTTGATGGCGGGCATCTCCCATGACCTACGCACACCTCTGACCCGCATTCGGCTAGCCTCAGAGATGATGGTTGCCGAGGATCAATATCTAAAGGATGGTATCGTCCATGATATCGAAGATATGGATGCCATCATCAGTCAGTTCATTTCCTATATCAGACAAGATCAGGAAAGTGTGCGCGAGCAGGAACAGATCAATCATCTCATCCAAGATATCGCCCAGGCAGAATCCAATCGGGCAGGTGAGATCGAAGTGGTACTCAATGAGTGTCCGGAGATCCCGGTTCAGAGTATTGCCATTAAACGTATCTTGAGTAACCTGGTAGAAAATGCCTTCCGTTATGGCAATGGCTGGGTCAGGCTAAGCTCTCACTTCGACGGACGACGTGTAGGGTTTAGCGTAGAAGACGATGGTCCGGGTATTCCAGAATCTGAGATACCTAAGCTATTTCAACCTTTCACTCAGGGCGATACCGCCAGAGGTAGTGTCGGCTCGGGACTGGGATTAGCGATAATCAAGCGTATTGTCGATCGCCATCAAGGCGAAATCGTACTGACTAACAGAGTCGTCGGCGGTTTGCATGCTCAAGTCTGGTTACCACTCGAATAAATAACTCATCCGAGATCAATTTGTACATCTCAAAAAACGAGACAAGATTGGCTCAGGCTGCCCAGTTTTTTTGTATACTGTAATGATAAGATATCTAAAATCAATCATATTGATCACTTTTCGGGATGAAGATGAAGCATACTCACTTGCTAGCCGGACTCGCCATCGCGGCGGCCACAATGCCAGCCTTAGCAGCTGAAGAGACGACACAAAACCCTTACGCTGTGTCTATTTTAGCTGGGTTAGAATCCTATCCCGACTCTGAATCCAGCTCCATGTCACGGGGCGGCGGACTGTCATTTATTTGGGATGACTTGCGCTACAATAATACCTATCAACTAGACACCAATTACTTCAGGGTCCGTGGTACTTATTATTACGAACTTGATTCAGAAAAATATGATGAAGACAGATTCAGAAACTCCGCAGATCTGAAATTCAACTATCAACGTCCTTTCGCCAGTTTCGGTGAAGCACAAGAATACCTGCTCAGTTTTCATGGGCGCTATGAGGGCCACTACAATAGTCAGCAACTGGAAGAGTTAGAACAGCTGGTTGTTGCAGGTCTAGCCCTTAACACCCGCTTCACCGACGTCAACCACTATGATCTTGGCCTGACTTTAGGCTTAGCTTATAGCGAAGAGGAAAAAGATGATGATTGGCCCCGTGAAGAGATGGGCCATGGTGAAGATGTGCTTAATCGGGCAGGGTTTGGTTACTTCTTCGAGTGGAGCAACGCCTACACTTTCGCCCATAGCGGTGTTCAGCTGATGGCAAAACTCAGCCGCTATGACGGCAACTGGTCCTATGATAAAGGTCAGTTTTATACGGTCGACCGCTTCACATTTAGCGCGGTAATACCCCTTGCCGATGAAAACAACCTGCTGCATTTCACCAGCCAATACATAAATCGTGACTATGAGTTAGATCTACTCGGTTTCAAAGACACCTTGTACCGTGTGGCAGTCGAATACATTCACTATTTTTGATCAGCAAACATATTTCTATCAATAACCAAGGGTCCATCAGGATCCTTGGTTATTTCGGTCTTTAAACTCTATTACAGAACCGCTAATACCGCTTCTGCCTTACTCACTTCGAAGGCTTTGGGCGCTTCGACATTCAGCTGAGTCACGACACCGTCCTCGATGACCATGGCGTAGCGTTGTGAACGAACGCCGCCGAAACCTGCCGTGTCCATCTCCAAGCCTAGCGCCTTGGTGAAACTGGCATCACCATCGGCCAACATCATCAATTCGGATGCATTCTGAGCCTGGCCCCAGGCTTTCATGACAAAGGCATCGTTGACAGAAACACAGGCGATAATATCGACGCCCTTAGCCTGAAACTGATCGGCTAATACCACGTATCCAGGTAGATGAGACTCAGAACACGTTGGAGTGAATGCACCGGGAACGGCAAATAACACCACTTTTTTGCCGGAAAATAGCTCGGCCACATTGTGAGTCACCATGCCTTCACCGGTCAACTCGCCTAACATAACGTCTGTGGGTAACGCTTGTCCTTGCTCGATCATCTTATGTTTCCTTTTCATTGAATGGTTAGGCTTAATGCTAGTGCTATTCTGACAAAAAATATACAGAGAATATTGAGCCAAGTTCGGCTCAATATCTATCTAGATAACGCCAAATTTATGCTCACAGAAAATAACCCCTGGCGATTAATGACTTTACATCACATCATCAGGCCCTAAAACTCACTAAATTTAACGATTTACTATTGCGATTCAACTTGTTGTCGGCTAGTTTACGAGGTTAGCTTATCTCTGTTGGTATGACTGACTCATGAAAGATGTTATTTTCTTCGACTCCTACTACTTACCGGCCTTTCTCAACGTTTTTATATTATCTGTCGGTATATGGTTGTTATCGAGAAACTTCTACTCACCGATACTCACCAAGTTAAAAGTATGGCATCCGTCCCTATGTGATTGTTGTTTTTTTACTATTACCTTATACCTAGTCCTAACCTTCTACATGGTGTGATATGACATGACCCTTACCAGATTTGTGATCCCCTTGATATTAGTCATTACAGCCAGCTTTATGGGCAGCAGTATATGGAATATGTACATGAATGCCCCTTGGACGAGAGATGCCAAGATCAGGGCAGAGATAATCCAGATTGCGCCTAAGGTATCGGGACAGATTATCGCGATACATGTGCAGGATAATGATTATGTCGACAAGGGGGCCTTAATTTTCGAAATTGAGAGGACCGACTATGACAATAAAATTAAGCAAGCCGAAGCCAGATTAACGGCATCGCTGGCAACGCTCAATCAAGCTAGAAATAACTACGACCGCGACAAAGACTTACTCCCCAATAATTTAGTCTCAGAAAAAAGAGTAACCAATGAGCAACTTAAAGTTAGAGCTCAACAGGCCACTTATGATCAGGCTAAAATAGATCTCGAAGTCGCCAAACTGAACCTAACACGTACAAAAATATTCGCCCCAGAGAGTGGCTACATCACCAACCTAAAACAACGGGTAGGTAACTACATCAACACGGGCCAAACCTTCGTAGCCCTGGTCGAAGCCGACTCTTACTATGTTCTCGGTTACTTTTCCGAAGCCAAGATAAAATTTATAGAGGCGGGTCAAAGCGTCGATATTATGCCTTACACCAGTGAAGAAGTAATTTCAGGTAAAGTTCAGAGTATTGGCAGAGCCATAGTAGACCAGAGTGCCGATCAGTCAGGCCTGCTGCCTGATGTGCAATCGACGATTCCGTGGGTCAGATTAGGTCAGAGAGTACCCGTTAAAATCACCATCGACAGGGCAATACTCAGAGAACACCGACTCATTGCCGGCACCACAGTTACAGTCACAGTAAAAGACTAGCCATGAGTTATTGGGGGAATAAAGAGGCGACTCAGTTCGCCTTACGAGTATCTATAAGTGTCATTGTCACCTGGTTACTGTGTTTAAGACTCAACTCAGAAGCCACCAGTGCGGCCATGATTTCGATCATCATGATCTTGATGGCCGGCAGTCATGGTGCCAACTTAATCAAATCTTTCTACCGTGCAGTCGGTACCATTATGGCCTGCGCGTTCGTCCTTTTCGTCTCTTCGACGGCCTTGATAGATGCTTGGCTATTCAATGGATTTATGATCCTGTGGATCGTGACTTGTGTAGGGTTAGCCGCGTACCTGCAAAATAGTGTCTCCTATGTTTTTGGCATGGCCGGCATGACAGCGGCAGTGATCGGCTTTCCTCTGGCGTATTCTCCCGAGATATTCTCAGTTTTTGACAATGTACAGGCCAGATGTTTTGGTATTCTGCTCGGCATAGCCGTATCAATCATAGTGACGGCGGTGATTCCCTATGAAGATGACATAAAACGCATACTTCCCATAAAGAGAGCCACACTCAAGTTTATTGCCAAGGTATTCTCCGGCTCGACACCTCAAAAGTCACAGCAAGCCTTCTCTCAGTATCTGGGCTTAATAAGCCATAATAAACACATACCGATTAATAGCTTAGTCGGCAGCAAGGCATCTCTGGAGCTCATCAAATCACAAAGAGATGCACTGTTTCACTGCGTCTCACTCACCATCGCCGCTATTAAGATCAAACATATGCTCAGAGCCGCCGGTGATATTGAGGTCGAGCATTTAATCGCCGAGATCATCGAAGAGATTCATGGAGGACAGGACAATACCCAGCTACTGCTCGACAGAATAAAAGTCATTGCTAAGGACATTCAGGCTGACATTATCAATAGGCATCTCGCGGTCCTTATCGAGAATCTAGTCTGGCTTAATTCGGACGAGATAGCCGTCGAGTCACAGAGATTCAAAAGGCAGATCAGCCGCTTTCTCACTCATACGGATCTGCAAGATGTGTTTCGTAGCATGCTCAGGGCCGCACTACTTCTATCCGGTATCTCTTTTATCTGGATTGAAGGGCAATGGGAGCACGGCATGTATGCCATGCTGATGACAGGAATTATGTGCTCGATGAACGCAACCATGCCTAATAGTAACATAGGTAATATTGCAGTCTTGCAAGCCCAATTGATCACGGGTGCCTTTGGGTTCTTGATCACATTTGCCATAGTGCCTTTGCTTGAACCCAAAATCATGTTCCCCGTAATGTTCGTCTATCTGCTCATCACCTCCTATCAGTTTGCGGTATGCACCAGCACTAACAAAATAGTTTTAATGTTTATGCTTGTTTTTTGGTCCAGCTACATCCCCTTAAGCAATATCCCGACACTGGATTTCGGCGATTTTCTTAACACCGCCATGGCCAATGTATTTGCGGTAATGATGATCTTGGCGGTTTATATGCTAATCCCCAGTCGCAAGGATACCGAGATTGTGATCCACTCAATTAAACGAACCCTCAAAAAACTCAAACCTAATAGCGGAAATTCAGACCTATCATCCGACCTGATCCTGTCCGCCTACCCGGTATTAGTACGGCAAGACCACACTAAGGTATACATAGATCGACTTATTTCCATCGGTGAATGTTTTAAGTTGAGCGAACTCGATCTATTAACCGATGACAATCGAGTCCTCATCCGTCAGTTACTCACTAGCATCTTAGAGAACAGACATGACGAAGATAAGATAAGACAACTACAGCGAATAGCCGAAACAAATATGCAGCGACATAATCAGGCTAGCGACCACCAAGCGTACAGTGCCTGGTGGCAGCTCAGCATAGCCTTGAAACGATTATGTGTGAGCCAAAGTATGATAACTGAGCCTAATGTACCTTGAGTTTACACTCATGGCGGTCGCCGCCAGAACGACAAAAGAGGTGACATTTAGACGCTGCCAATGACTATTCAGCCTGTCATCGCGGCCTTAACGTAAACATCGAAGCGATTTTTTTTGGTTGCTATCACCATAGAGGGTTTCACACCGTCTAAGTCTTCGGTGTATTTAACTGAGGACGCTTAAGCTGCTAATGCCAACGCTCACCAATAACGTCAGTATATATCTAGCCCGTCATTGCGGCTTTGACGTAAACATCGAAGCGATTTTTCTTGGTAGCTATCACCATAGAGGGTTTCACGCCGTCTAGGTCTTCCGCATAATCGGGTCGCTTGACTACCACTCGTTTGCTCGCGAGTGCCATAGCAGGGGCAAGTAAACCATCGGCATCCATGTCGGCACCGACCAGGGATTGAAACACCCGCATTTCCTTCTTAACCAGAGCCGATTTTTCTCTATGAGGATACATGGGATCCAGATAAACCACATCGACCTCGTTACCTAGCTCGCTAACAGATTCCAGGCTAGATCCGTGAACCAGGATCATTCTCTCACGCATCCAGTCACCGATATAAGGGTCCTCGTAAGCACGACGCAAACCATCTTCGAGAAGCGCAGCAACAACAGGGTGACGCTCCACCATAGTCACGGTGCAGCCCAGGCCTGCCAATACGAATGCATCACGTCCAAGACCCGCAGTGCCATCAACAACCTTAGGATTAACTCCTTGCTTCAAGCCTACGGCCTTAGCAATAGATTGACCGCGTCCACCACCAAATTTGCGCCTGTGAGCAACTGCACCGGAAACAAAATCGACACTTATCCCTGTGAGTTTTGGCTCGTCACGCTTGTTGAGGATCAAGGTATTATTTTCAAAAACCAGCTCAAACTCCGCATCTTTATCGAAGCTGAGCCCCCAGCGCTGACAGATAGCTTCTAGCGATGGATATTGAGCATTGAAGAAAATGCCTAGAGTGGGATTGGCTTGCTTGTCTTTGATCACGTTAACTCGAATGTGGACGATTATCTCTCCATTATGCCAAAAGCGCTGCCCAGTGAATACAAGAGCTTCTCGGCAAGCTGATTTACCTGCGGAGGTTAAGCCACTATAATGCGCACAATCACTCGAATGAATCTAATCTTTCAAGTCACTCACCTTAGGTTCAAGCTAAATTTTGGAACTCTCATGCTCAGTTATCGCCACGGCTATCATGCCGGAAATTATGCCGACGTATTAAAGCACGCGCTCTTACTACAAGTGCTGAAATCACTGCATAAGAAAAATAAGCCACTGGCCTATATCGATAGCCATGCAGGTGCAGGTGGTTATGCCCTTACCGATGAGTTTGCCCAAAAAACCGGAGAATACTTGGACGGTGTGGCTAAGCTTTGGGACAAGGAGGATCTACCGGAATCACTACAGCTATATATTGATGATGTTAGACACTTCAACCAAGGCAAGGCAGAATTAAGCTTCTACCCCGGCTCGCCGGCTTTTGTCGATATGAACATGCGCCAGAAAGATCGCATGGTATTACATGAGCTACACGGCGCCGATCATGCTCTGCTTGACGAGCAACTCGGCGCAGATAAGCAAGTGCGCGTCATCAAAGGCGATGGTTTAGCAGGGCTAATAAGCGCTGTTCCACCCCAGGAGCGCCGCGGCGTTGTGCTGATCGATCCTAGTTATGAGATGAAAACCGACTACCAAGATGTTCCCAACGCGTTAATCAAAGCCTATAAACGCTTTTCAACTGGCGTTTACATGCTCTGGTATCCTGTAGTAAAACGAGCTCAGACCGAAGAGATGCTTAAGATACTCATCGGCAGTGGCATCAAACGTCAACTTAGAATCGAACAAGCGGTGAAAGCCGACAGTGATGAATTTGGCATGACAGCTGCGGGCCTGTGGATCATCAACCCTCCCTGGCAGTTAGATGAGACAGCCACAGAGATGCTCGACTATCTTGCTCCACTACTCAATCAAGGTGGTGGCAAGGTCACAGTGAAATGGGAAGTCGGCGAATAACCCGCTAACCCAAACACGTTAAAACAAAGAAGCCGCTATTATGCGGCTTTATTTTTAACTAAACATAAGCTGACCTTCATGTTATCTCAGCATGAGACCGCCACCAACAGACCTGAGTATCTTGATGCAATTCTTTTACGTTTTCAGGCTTAAATTCTGTGTCCAATAAACCCACTGCCATTGCTACCCAGATAGCATACTCCCCCGAGCTATAACCCCACTCGATATTGGAACCACAGCGGCCACAAAACTTGCGCTGAACATCGGCAGAAGATTGATATACCGCCAATGTATCTACGCCAGCAAGGTAATGGACTTCACAGCGTCTGAATCTGGCATAAGTTGCAAAAGCTGCCCCATGTTGCTTCTGACACATAATGCAATGGCAATTAGAGACGGCAACCGGGTCCGTCTCAATTTCAAATCTAATTGCGCCACACAGACAACTTCCTTTATGCATGAATATTTCCTTTTGGGCTAATCAACTGACATTAAAACCGCTCACAGTATGTCCCTTGATGGAAGATCATCTGCCATTCGCCGATATCTTCATTTAGTTTCCACAGCGAGCTTCTCAGTGAGTAACGGACTGTAAATTCATCCTGCTTCTTCATCGTGGCCCGATACCGCAGCTGAGCGAGATCCTCTGATAACATTCTCAGCTCGAAACTCGTGGCACAGAAGTTTGGGCACTTCTCTTTAGGTAAATATTCGAGTACCTCCTGCTTACCAAAACTGGTACCGGACGCACCAAACTCATGAAAATCATCATGAATGAGCAGCTCTAACTCCGCAGATGATGAGCGGACATCTGACTTAAGCAAGTAGAGTTCTAACTCGACGAGTTTTTGCTTTAAACTAGTTAACATGCAATCCCTCCTTCTCTCAACACTTAAACTTAACTTACCACAAATCAATATTGTTGAAGATTATTTGACTTAAACATGGACTCTATTTCGATAAAGAACCACTCCATTACGGGACCATAGGCTTTATCTCGGCGATTAACCACACCCATTTCAACTAATAAAGGATCGGGAATATATTCCGTCGACAGTTCGACAACATCGCCTGAATACCATTCGGCACTGACCACATGCTCGGGCACCAGTGCCCAGCCAACGCCACGTATAACGAGTGCCGTCATATAATAGTAACTGTCGATATACCAATGGTTCGGCGATAGCGCTTTGGCTTGGCTATCACCGACACGATCACGGATCACTAGCTGACGATATTGATTGAGATCGGCGATGCTTGGAGACGAAATTTTTGCTAATGCGTGTTTAGGAGACACTATCAGTGACTGCCTGAATTGGCCGATAGACATAAACTCTAATGAACCCGGTAACTCCCTCACATGAAAAACGATGCCCATATCGGCCTTACCTTCATCGACCCAAGAGGCGATATCATCTCTTGAGCCATTGATAATCGTCAACTTCAGCAGAGGAAATTGTATTGCGACTTGCACGAACAAGAGTTCGAAAGCGTTAACCGGAACCGCTTCATCCATGGCCACCGTTAACGCGATCTCCTCGCCGGTATTGAGCGTCATGGCACGAGATTGCAATCGCTGGCACTGTTCGAGTACGGCTTGAGCCTGGATAAACATATCTTCGCCATGCTTAGTGAGCACAGGTAATTTAGCACTGCGATCGAATAACTCAAATCCCAGATCGACCTCCAGATTAGCAATCGCCGTACTGACCCTGGATTGTGCCCTGCCCAGCTTTCTTGCTGCCGCCGAAAACGAACCATGGTTCACCGCAAGCACAAAGGCTTCCAACTGATAAAGCGTCCAGTTCATATCATCTCCCTTCTTCTCTCATCCTAGTATCGTCTCTAAATAAGCCAGCCATCCGATTATCGGATACAAACTAACTTAATCAATCCGAAAATTAAGGATAACCTAATGCCACATCCAGATTCCATACTTAAAACTCAGAAGTGATCTATGCAGGCCAGTCAGCTCCATCCAATATCCGACTCTTCGAAACAGAGCATTAACCGCACCTTCTGGCGTTATGCGATTCCGTCGGTAGCAGCCATGTTGGTTAACGGCTTCTATCAGATTGTCGATGGCATTTTTATCGGTCAATACGTGGGTTATGAAGGCTTAGCCGGCATCAATATGGCCTGGCCAATCATCTATATCTTTGCCGGCATTGGTCTGATGATAGGCATGGGTTCCGGTAGCCTGCTATCAATCAACCGAGGGCAAAAACAAGGCTCAGCTAGCACAAGTACTGGCAAGGGGACACTCGCTCAAGCACTCAAGACAAACTATACCTTAGCCACCGCAGCAATCCTCATCATAGGTTTCGGTCTGTTAGGCTCGCTGGTGTTGTTTATGAGCGGAACCAGCCTATTACTGGCACAAGGCGGAACGGGTAACACCTTAATACTGGCCCAACAATACATAGCTCCCTTTAGCTGGAGTGTCACTTTTACCATCCTAGCCTCGGCGATCCCGATCTTAATTCGCAACGATGAGCGCCCAAACCTAGCCACTGGCCTGATGGTGATGGGAGCATGTCTCAATATTTTGCTGGATTATATTTTTATCGTACAGCTGAACATGGCGCTTCACGGTGCAGCAATTGCGACTGTTGCGGCCCAGATAGCCGTGGCGACTTGTGGAGTCATCTATTTTCTATCATCTTTTACCAAGGTAAAAATCAGTAACTTAACGCTTAATTTCGCAAACATGCGGTTTGATATAAAATTAGCCAGTCAGATATTACTCTTAGGTTCATCAAGTTTTGTCATGTACCTCTACACCAGCTTCGTATTCGCACTGCATAACCGCCTATTTATGGAATATGGCTCACCAATAACCGTAGGTGCTTTTGCCATTGTCGGCTACCTAATGGTGCTCTATTACTTTGTTGCCGAGGGATTAGGGGAAGGAATGCAACCACCGGTGAGCTATTTCTTCGGTGCCAAGCAAACGGAGAACATCAAGAAGGTGCTAGTCCTAGCGACTAAGGTCACCATCACAGCGGGAATTGCCTGGTTACTCATCTTGAATCTGTTCCCGAGTACCATCATTGGACTCTTTAACGCAGAGGATACCAGCCTGATACAGGAAGCCACGTCTGGCATACGGCTACACTTGTTTGCCATGTTTCTCGATGGCTACCTGGTGTTAGCTATCATGTTTTTCATGGCTGTCAATCAGGGAAAGAAGGCGCTAGGAATATCCATAGGTAATATGTTAATCCAACTTCCCTTCCTCTACTTCTTGCCACCTTGGCTCGGTGTCAAAGGCGTATGGCTCGCCATGCCAATCTCTAATGTGCTGATGTTTATCATAGTCGCGCCTATGGTTTGGCATCATCTGAAAGCAGATAATGATCGCGAGGTTAATCAGTTCCTAGAGTCTAGAACCTAGGAACTAGGAACTAGGATTTACGATATCGTTGTAACAGAATTTTGACTCGTTTTACATAGGCTTGGGTCTCTGGGTAAGGTGGAACTCCATTGTAATTAATAACCGTGCTAGGGCCTGCATTATAGGCGGCGCAGGCGAGCTCAATGTCACCATCGAAGCGCTTTAGCATCTGAGCCAGATATTTTGCGCCACCATCTATGTTTTGATCCGGTTTAAAGGCATTAATCACGCCTAACTCTTTGGCGGTTTCCGGCATCAACTGCATCAATCCCATGGCTCCAGTACGAGACAGGGCAAACACATTGAAGGCAGATTCTGCGTGGATCACCGCGCGAATAAGCGCCGGATCCAGCTTGTGTCTCTTAGCCGCTTGGCCAATCAATTCATCATAGTCATGGGAAAACAGTGGCATCCTACGCCAATCCAGATCTGAGTCAGGACGGCAGGCGTAGCAGTCATAAAGCAGCACCTGATAATCATTGCCACCCGGTGCATGATCTGCAAAAACCATCACGCCATTGGCTTGTTCATACCGATAGACTTTAAGTTGCTCGCTGCCATTCCCGGTTACGCCAGTCGATAACACCCCAGTCTTCGAGGTGCTTGGCTGTAAATAGCTGGGTATGGGTGTGCTTGGTGCTTGAATAAGGCTGTTGTTATCCAGCATATGAGGCTTACTATTGTAAGCTGCTGTCAAAATTACAGCACCGGTCGAATTAACGCTTTTTACCCACGTTGCCGAACTCTGAGTACCCGTTGAACCAGTATCCGTTGCTTCATTAAAGCGAGTTTTTTCACTGATGTTCTGAGTCACAACCAGCCCGGTTTCTGAGTAACTAGCCTTATAATGAGGCTTCTGCTGTGATTGTAACTGTGGTTGTAGTTCTAGTTCGGCCCCATCCCCCGCCTGAACTGGGCTCACGAGCAGCAAGATACCTGTGATGAGACTCAAGAGGAAAAATGTTATCAAACACCGATGTCCCTGCTCTCCTTCCATTGAGTTCCCACACCTTTTTATCATCTAGAGTCCTGTGTACTCGTCGAGTTTAAGTACTTCTATCATAGCAAACAGCTGCTGCATCTCTTTATTAATTTGACTGAACTCGTATTCGAAAGTGGCACCATTGAAGATAGAGCCTAACTCGAATCGGTTATCGCGACTGGCAAGCATGATGAGTAGCTTATCATCATAGAAGGCACACTGTATCTTACCAGTGAAACTGCTGGCCAATTCCTGCAAGCGCTCCATAAAACTCACAGTGAGCAAGTATCTCGCTTCGATCTGATCCGAAGAAAATACATCGAATCGCTGCTCGAACCTCGGGTCTTCCAGCTTGACTCGGGAAAGGCTGTTAAATGAATCAGACAGGAAATTGATCAGGCCACCACGGGCTTTCACCACAACAGTGTGGCCATTAAACTTCTTATGACTGCTGAGTTGAACCATCACGCCTCTAAATACAGTCTCAGTGTCGGTACGTTTATCCCTCCTCACCTCTTTGGTCAGCTGCAGCTCATTTATCGCGATCTCCACTCCCTTATAAGTGCCCTGAACATAATCATCAAATTTAGCATCGTCATAGTGGGGAAGTAGCTTGGATCGCTTGAGTACTGGCAGACTCATGCTATGAGTCGGGCTAAAAATGAAGTCATCACCAAAATAACTAAAGATTTTAGGGAATACCTGCTCTTTAACGTCACTCTTATAACGCTTAACGGGTCTGCTTGACCACCAGAACAGTGGCAGGGCTGGCAGAAGATACAGAAACCAGGGAATATCCAGCCGTTGACGGGTATCAAACAGATAGACAACGAGAACAATCACCAAAAAAATGATTACACTCATATAGATACGCTGCCTAATAGCTTTCAGGCAAGCCACTCGACGATTCTCAAACTTACGGGTTAGTGGCTCGATATACTCATTATAATGGGCTCTTAACGATTCAATCTCACCACGAACAGCCACCAGCCGTTGTGATTGCCGTTTAGGCTTAATGGCAGCACCCAAAATAAAACTGACTATATTCATTTAATATCAGACTAATTCACAGGGGAAGGAATGCGGTCAGAGAGACCGCAACATCATATTATTTAAGAAAATCAGTCGCATCAATAGACGCTTTCGAGGCCTCATCGGCTTCATAGAAAGGCATAATTTTGATATTTGCCATAGAGGCTATGATAGAGCCAGGGAAAATCTCAACCGCATTATTCAGCTCAGTGACTGCGGCATTATAGAAACGACGCGCAGCCGAGATATGGGCCTCGACTTCGTTATAAGTTTGCATAGCCTGTAGCATGGTATTGTCTGACTTAAGCTCAGGGTATGCTTCAACGTTGATCATCAGTTGGCCCATCTTGTTATTAAGCTGTTCGGCAACGGCAAGATGCTCCCTTATCTGGGCAACATCATTGGTGTCATATGACTTGGTTGCCTGCGCCCTTAACTCAGTGATGTCTGTGAGCAGAGTTTTCTCATGCTGCATAAATTTTTGAGCTATTTTCAAAATATTGGGCACCAGATTTGAACGTTTCTTGATCTGCACATCGATACCTGACAAGGCTTCACGACCCGTATTACGCTTTTTCACCAGACTGACATACCAAAGGTAGGCGATAATCACTACTAATCCCACAGCTAACAACAATCCTTCCATCTCATGTCCTTATTATTTTTTTTCGCGACAATTTATTCAGCTTTTTTGATTAAGCTTTAACCCTCTACTCTCACCTATTTTTCCCACTATTTCCATACATTTATATAAAGCTCTAATGAAGAAAGAGAGAGTGCTTATTGCACTATTTTAAGAAAGTCTGGATATTTATCGTGCTTTCAATCGACTAAACTTAGTAAAACGCCAAGGTATTCGCTCAAATAATGATTAAAGCTAATAAATAGGTCACTAAATTTACAAAATTTATATATTTCATCAAAGACGTTGATTTAACTTATAAAAACAAATCATCAGTCATGGTAAAAAATAGACAGCCACTCAGAAAACTAGGTAGAACTCGGGGGTTTGTGCGTAACTGACTCTAAATTACTATCATTAGGGTAAGTATTGACTGATGGTAGGCACCTTTTCAGACTTTTGATGAGGAAATCTGTGTAAAGCGGAAGGGGAGTAGCCCATCAATGGAAAGATGTACATTTGGAAATAACAATTTCGCACTCTCTTAATCATGATTCAGCATTCATACAGATAAGATCGAGTAGATTAGTTGTTAAGCAAACGGTGTTAATAATTCTCCCTGGATTTAACCCCCTTTGCCGGAAAGAATCCTAACAACCAGTTCTTAAGCACCAAACTAGTTGTTAAGAACACATAGAACCCTTTTGCCTCTTAGAATAGAGGCTTTTTTTTGCCTAAAATTTAATGAAGCTGCTGAGTTTAATAACTTTATCATTCAGTTTCTGTACAGCAGTACCTTGTTATATTAGCAATCAAGCAACGGCGAGAACATGACCCCATATGTTCGAACTGCTTGTTACTTTTCTAATTTTTAATTGTTAGTGCAAGTGCAAATCAAATATCCCTTTTGGACCCATACTTGGGTCCATTTTTTTGCCTCAAATTAAGCTTCAGTTAAACCTAATAAGACACTATTACCGGTCCACTCGGAAATCTCGAGTCTAAAAACCAAAAAAAACCAGCTACAAAGTGGCGGAAAAAGGTCCATAGAGGCCAACATTGAAGGAATAAGGGTATGGGTTTGAATAAAGATGAGAGCATAGATATGCCTCTCAAATCATCGGGATCATCTGGGGGGCAGAGCGGCGCTTTTGTGCGTTTTCTCAATATTGTCGAGCGATTAGGTAATCTACTCCCTCATCCCATCACACTATTTGCCATGTTCTGTATGGCTGTTATCGTTATCAGCGGCATCGCTGGTTATTTCGAACTTTCAATTACGGACCCTCGTCCAGTAGGCTCATCGGGACGCAGTGAAGATGGGCTCATTCATGTTGTCAGCTTGATGAACGCCGAAGGTTTGAGAATGATCGTCTCAAACCTGGTGACGAACTTCACCGGTTTCACCCCGCTGGGTACCGTACTGGTAGCCCTGCTAGGTGTGGGAATTGCCGAGCGCTCAGGCATGCTTTCGGCAGCGATGCGCTCTCTGGTAATGGGCACATCTAAGCGTCTGGTTACCTTGACCATAGTCTTCGCTGGCATCATATCAAATACAGCTTCAGAGCTAGGTTACGTGGTCCTCATTCCCATGGCGGCGATGATCTTCCACTCTCTGGGACGTCATCCACTTGCGGGGCTTGCCGCGGCTTTCGCCGGGGTATCCGGTGGTTATAGTGCCAACTTACTCTTAGGCACAGTCGATCCGCTACTCTCTGGTATCACAGAGGCAGCGGCTCAGATGATCGACCCTGTATACACGGTTGGGCCGGAATCCAACTGGTACTTCATGTTCGTCTCTACCTTTCTCATTACTATCTTAGGTGCACTTGTCACCGAGAAGATTGTCGAGCCTAAGCTAGGTAAATATGATGCCAGTGAAGCCGCTGTCGACTTAAGCCATCAGAAGATGGACTCAGTCAGCGCTCTGGAGAAGCGTGGCCTCAAAGCCGCGGGAATTGCCATACTATTACTTACTGCATTACTAGCACTAACCATAGTACCGGAAGGTGCACCGCTGAGAAATCCACAAACAGGCTTAGTGGCCGACTCCCCTTTCCTTAAAGGGATCGTCGCCTTTATCTTTATCTGTTTTGCCATACCAGGTCTGGTCTACGGTAAAGTCGTCGGCACCATGAAGCGCGATAAAGATGTCATCGACGCCATGTCCCACAGCATGAGTTCCATGGGCATGTACATAGTGCTGGTCTTCTTCGCCTCGCAGTTTGTCGCCTTCTTCAAGTGGACTAACTTAGGCGCAGTGCTGGCCGTTTCCGGCGCCGACGCGCTCAGTGCCATCGGCCTGACCGGTCCCTTAGTGTTTCTGCTATTCATCATGATGTGTGGTGTCATCAACCTGATGTTAGGTAGCGCCTCGGCTCAATGGGCAGTAACGGCCCCCATCTTCGTGCCCATGCTGATGCTGATTGGATATGCCCCGGAAACCATCCAGGCGGCCTATAGGATCGGTGATTCTGTGACTAACTTAATAACGCCAATGATGAGCTACTTCGGTCTAATCCTCGCGGTCGCTTCCCAGTACAAAAAGAACTTAGGCATAGGCACGCTTATCGCCACCATGCTGCCATATTCCATCGTGTTCTTTATCGGTTGGACACTGTTCTTCTTCCTTTGGGTGTTCGTATTGGAGATGCCTGTGGGACCAGGCGCAGCGACTTACTATACGCCGTAGAAGAAAGTTCTAGGTTTTAAGAGGAAAGCTAAGACGAGGTCCGCAGCCCTACCAGGGCGCGACTTCGTTGCTTTAGGGGAAAGCGAGAGTTTATTGCTGTTGACCTTGATTAAACCTGCCGTGGAGGAGAAAATTTATAACTTCATTGATCACAGCATCATTTTTCATCATATGCGAGTGTATCGTTGGCAATGCAACAAAATCATTCATTCCCTTCACTTTAGTCGATGCTACAGAAACCTTTCCGTCATCAGGATTAGGTAACATGCTAGACATAATCAAGTTAATCGATTGCGTACCTGCAATCACACCTAAATCGAAATTCACCGCTCCAAGCTGGCTAGGAATACTGTAAGGATCGGTACCAAGCTGAGTCCCAGCCTCTCCAGTGATCAGCTCATATCCAGGTATTGAACCAAGCTTATCTACAATCTCACTACCTTGATTTGGCGGGCCTAACATCACGACTCGATTAACAGCACTTGCGCTATGTTGGCTATAATACCATTCCGAGTAAGTATCTGATCATTCAGCGGGAGTTCAAAGCACTGTAGGCAAGGCGAATGTTTGAAGCTAATAGTTATTCTATATCGAAAACATTCAACGTAGCATAAAGGGCTTTGAAACCCGCACTGCGTGAGGCTCTCAGTGTTTCCACTTCTGTGTTGCATTGACTTAAAAGGGAATAACCATTTCCTCATCAATGTGCCTTGAATTGAAAAAGCTGAGAGTCTCTGAACTGACCAGATACTTATATGGAATGGTATAATACTGCCTGACTAAAATCCCCCCCAATGAGTGAGTCACAAAGTTAATTTGGCTCGCTTTTGCTTTGGCGCATGTTTCCAATCCTTCCATTACTGCAATCTTAGCCAGAGATTCAATTGACATCTTTCGGGAAGGGTAATCGATGTTAGCCACCACATAGCCATGTTCTTTTAACCTGTCTTCCAGCTTTTCCATTGAGGCGGCACTGCGACCTAAGCCATGAAGCAGCACCACGCATTCGTCAGCAAACGAATGAGTAGAAGCAGCACTTAGTAGGAATATTGAGAGCAGAAGTGCGAGTTTCATCTTAAAATACCAACCTCATGCCCTTTCGGTGTTTCGGATGACCACAGTTTTAGCTAACTTATCGTGCCACCCCTGCTTCCTTTCATCTAACCCAATCCAGATTAGACCAATAAAGCAAGGAAGTGCTGCAAGGACATACCCAAAGTATCGCCCTAGTGCTTGAATAAATGTGAGTTTGTTACCTGTTTCTGCATCGACCACTTTTAGCTTAGTGATCATCTTTCCTGGCGTACCTAGGTATTTCAACCAGAAGAAAATCGTGGCGATAAAAGGTAGCACATAGCCTAAAAAGAGATCCCAGAAGCCATATAAGGCTTGCTCGCCCTCCCAATATTCGCCGCCATAGATCAGGCTTAAAGGAAGATAGACTAGGGGGATCATGATAACAAGATCAATGAGTGCAGCTACAAACCTTATTCTAAGTCCTGCATAGTGTTGATTATCCATAAAGTACTTCTCTCCTTAATTAATCGATATCCTTTTTTAAGCCAGTACGGATAAGGTATATCACCCACGGTAACAAAAACAGTTAACTAATGTTTATCCTGAGGTGTAGCTAAGTTTGCTCCCAATAAAAAACCCGGCAATGTTATTGCCGGGTTTTTAAGACATTATCAAATCGAGATCATTTCATGCTACAGCGTAGCACTTGTCTCGGCTTCGACTGCCTTTTTCTTCTCTCGCTTGCTGAAGATACGCTCGACAACCACGAAGAAAATTGGGATAAAGAAGATCCCCATAAAGGTTGAACTAATCATGCCGCCCAATACACCCGTACCAATGGCGTTCTGACTACCTGAGCCTACACCGGTACTGATGGCAAGAGGTACTACTCCTAAACCGAAGGCCATAGAGGTCATCAGAATAGGACGCAAGCGCACCCGTACCGCATGCAAGGTAGCATCAACAAGAGTCGCCCCTTTGTCGTAATATTCCTTGGCAAATTCTACGATCAAAATGGCGTTCTTCGTCGCCAGTCCCACCGTAGTCAATAGCGCCACCTGGAAGAATACGTCATTAGGCAAGCCGCGGGCATTCATGGCAATAAGCGCACCGATAATACCCAGAGGCACCACTAAGATAACCGCGAAAGGCACAGACCAACTCTCATAGAGCGCCGCCAGTACCAGGAATACCACTACGATAGACAGGGCATACAGAGCCGGAGCCTGGTTACCCGATAGGCGTTCCTCATAGGATAGACCGTTCCACTCGACACCAAATCCTGGTGGTAACTTCTTCACCATCTCTTCGATATCGATCATGGCTGCACCTGTGCTATAGCCATGTGCCGTTCCACCCTGAATGTTCATCGCTGGCAGACCATTGAATCGCTCCAGTCGAGGCGACGCATATTCCCAAGTTCCTGTAGCGAAAGCTGAGAAAGGCACCATCTCCCCTTTGGTATTACGAACATACCAGGAATCGAGATCTTCCGGCTGCATTCGGTACTCAGCTTCGCCTTGTACATAGACCTTCTTGACTCGACCTCGATCGATGAAGTCATTCACGTATGAACCACCCCAAGCCGTACCCAACACGCTGTTCACCGAGTTAATATCGACACTCAAGGCACGAATCTTAGCCTGATCGATATGTACCTGGTACATAGGCGCATCTTCCTGACCGTTCGGGCGTACGCCTATCAAGTTAGGATTCTGTGATGCCAAGCCGAGCAACATGTTTCTCGCTTCCACCAGCTTGTCATGGCCCTGGCCATTTCTGTCCTGTAGATAGAGGTCGAAACCGTTCGCCGTGCCCAGTTCAATCACCGCGGGAGGTACGAATGCAAATACGAAGGCTTCCTTCATCTGCATAAACTTACCCATGGCACGAGCCGCAACCGACTTAATGTCCTGCCCGGCACCTTCACGCTCTGCCCAGTCCTTCATACTGACGAAGGCGATACCCATGTTCTGACCGTTACCCGCGAAGCTGAAGCCTGATACGGTAAATACAGACTCCACGTTTTCACTTTCTTCGTTGAGGTAGAAGTCGGAGACATTTTCCATCACCTTCTGAGTACTTTGCAGCGTCGAGTTCACAGGTAAGATAGCCTGAGTAAACATGATGCCCTGATCTTCATCGGGAAGGAAAGCTGTGGGCATACGCATGAAGATCCAACCCACGGCGACGACGAGTGCCAGATAGATCAACATGACACGGCCTGTACGCTTGATCATGGCTGCGACGCTGTCGGTGTAGCGGGATGTCATCTTGTCGAAGCTACGGTTAAACCAACCGAAGAAGCCAGTGTTAATATGCGTCTGACCTTTCTTCATCGGCTTAAGCATAGTGGCACACAGGGCCGGAGTCAGAATCAAGGCAACCATCACCGAGAGTCCCATGGCCGACACTATCGTCACCGAAAACTGACGATAGATGACACCGGTCGAACCAGACATAAATGCCATAGGCACGAATACTGCCGATAGGGTCAAACCGATGCCCACTAGGGCGCCGGTAATTTGATCCATGGATTTCTTGGTGGCCTCGACGGGGCTTAGCCCCTCCTCCTGCATCACACGTTCGACATTTTCCACTACCACAATGGCATCATCCACCAGCAAGCCGATGGCCAATACCATGGCAAACATGGTCAGGGTGTTGATGGAGAAACCAACCGCCGACAGAATAGCGAAGGTACCCAATAGCACCACAGGCACGGCTATGGTCGGAATGAGTGTCGCCCTGAAGTTCTGCAGAAACAGGAACATGATCAAGAAAACTAGCACGATGGCTTCGATTAAGGTATGTACAACACCTTCGATAGATTGCTCTACGAATGGCGTCGTATCATAGGGATAAACCACTTCAAGCCCCTCAGGGAAGAAGGCCTTCATCTCGTCGATCTTAGCCCGGACTGCACCAGCCGTTGCCAGCGCGTTAGCACCGGTTGCCAATTGAATGCCAATACCCGCCGCAGGCTTACCATTGTAGAAAGATTCTGATGAATAGCTTTCTGCACCGAGTTCAACTCGAGCCACATCCTTAAGGTACACATTGGCACCGCTGGAATCTGACTTGACGATGATCTGCTCGAACTGATCGACTGTCTGCAGGCGACTCTGTGCCGATACGGTCGCATTAAGCTGCTGACCACCGACTGATGGAGCGCCACCCAACTGGCCCGCAGATACCTGAGCATTCTGCTCACGTATAGAGGCCATGATGTCTATGCTGGTCAGATTAAATTGCGTCAGCTTGAAGGGATCTAGCCAGATACGCATCGCATACTGAGCACCAAATAGCTGGATAGTACCCACACCCGCTACACGACTCATGGGATCTTGTATGTTAGACGCCACATAATCCGAGATATCGTTCTTATCCAAAGAACCATCTTGGGAAACGAAGCCCAATACCATCAAGAAGCCAGCGCTCGACTTACTGACGTTAACACCTTGAGCCTGTACTTCCTGAGGTAACAGTGGCATAGCAAGCTGTAACTTGTTCTGCACCTGTACCTGAGCGATATCAGGATCTGCCTCCGCATTGAAGGTTAAGGTGATCTGCGCATTACCGAAACTATCACTGGTTGATGATATATAACGCAGGTTATCCAGACCCGTCATTCGCTGCTCGATGACCTGAGTCACCGAATCTTCCATGGTCTTAGCTGATGCACCAGGGTAAACGGCGCTGATCACAACCGATGGCGGTGCGATACTCGGATACTGAGATACGGGTAGTCCAAAGATCGACAAGACCCCGGCCAGCATCACAATAATGGCGATCACCCAAGCAAAAATAGGGCGATCGATAAAGAAACGTGCCATAACTCTACCTTACTCTTATTTCTGGTTAGCCGATTGACTGGCAGGTGTACTCGCCGAATCATCTGAAGTGACAGCGACAGATTTAACTGAAGCGCCAGGACGAATTTTTTGTAATCCTTCGACAATGAGAACATCACCGACGGCAAGACCATCAGTGATACGCCATTGATGATCGATCACCTCTGCAGTCGTCACGACTCGAGATTCGACCTTGTTTTCGCTATTGACTAACATAGCGACGGCCTGTCCCTTGGTATTACGAGTGATCGCTTTCTGTGGCACAAGAATCGCTTGTGGATCGGTACCGGCATTGAGCACTGCACGCACATACATACCAGGCAATAACAGGCCATCCGGGTTAGGGAACTCGGCTCTTAAAGTTACCGAACCAGTACTCTCATCGACACTCACCTCGGCAAAGCGCAACACACCCGCATGGGCGTAAGTCGTGCCATCTTCGAGAATAAGTTGCACATCTGCGTTAACGGCAGCCTGCAACTTACCTTTCCTCAGCTTGGCCTTTAGGCGCAATAGTTGAGCGCTGGACTGAGCAATGTCCACGTTGATAGGATCCAGCTGTTGAATCTTTGCCAGAATTTGTGACTGATTCGCCGTCACTAACGCACCTGCTGTGACGCTAGATTTGCTGATCCGGCCTGAGATAGGTGCCTTAACTTCCGTATAGACCAAGTTAATCTTGGCGGTATTGATGGCCGCCTTAGCAACGATCACATTAGCTAATGCTTCTTTATACAGGGCATCGGCTTCATCGAAGTCTTGCTGACTGATGGCATGCGTCTTGACCAACTCTTTGAAGCGTGCTGCTTTCGCTTTTGCTGATACCAGACCGGCATTAGCACTGGCCAGGTCGGCTTCGGCGCTGATCACAGCCGCCTTATAGGTTGCCGAGTCAATCTGATACAGAGACTGACCCTTCTTAACGTCACTGCCTTCGACAAACGTACGTTCGGTGATGATGCCCGAGGCCTGTGGTCTAACTTCGGCCTCGAGGAATGCCTTACTCCGTCCTGGCAGCTCCACTCGAATATCCTGAGACTGAGTCTTAATTTGAATAACGCCAACTTCCGCGCTTCTTGGACCTTGACCTTGCTTAGCGTCTCCATTCTGTCCACAAGCTGTTATCCATAACGCCACACTTAAAAAAGAGGCAATTTTCACTATTTGCCGCATGAGAACTCCTATCAAAGCAACCGACCAGACATGGTATCCCGAACAGTAGAAACGACTATTACAGGCATCATTGGAAGCATAAATTATTGTGTAAGATTTGAACCTGCCTTTATCTCACACCTGAACAAAGTCAACAAGAAAAACTACCAGTAAATTTGTAAGTTAATGCAAATTTAGGCTGAAAATCATCAGTTTATGTTACAGACAGGTTAACGTTCGCGGAATTTCGAGCTCCCGATCACTTACCTTGCGAGGTATCTAAGTTTGAGTAAAAAATAATTAGCGACACCAGAGTTATTGCAAGCTATCTACCCCAGCTACTCATTCATATTTGTTCATATCTTTTCGCTTTTGATTCATCCCAGTAGTCAATTCTATTCACATCTCCCCCTTATGATGCAACTGCGCTAACAAATTCTATCTATGTGAGATTACGAACATGACAGTAAAGATGAAACTAGGTCACACCTTACTTCTAAGCGGATTATTACTTTCAGCCTCCTCCTTTGCACATGCTGCAGAGTCAGATTCTAGTTCAGAAGTCTTAGGTGGCAGCATCACAGGCAACCTGACTCTTGCCTCCGACTACGTATTTCGTGGCGAATCTGAGACCATGGACGGTGACGTCCCTGTAGTACAGGGCACCTTAGGTTGGGGCAATGATGATGGTTGGTATGGCGGTGTATTCGCATCTAACATCAAGTTTGCCGATCCCAATCTGGAAATAGTCACGGCGCCTTTCATCGGCAAGGCCGGCGAATTCGGTGACAGTGGATTCACTTATGATGTCATGGTGTTCTCTTACCTCTATGCGGGTGCTTCATATTCGAATTACACAGAATTATGGCTAAAAGTCGGCAAGCAATTCGGTCAGGCAAATATCCAACTGGAAGTCACCCCAACAATCGATGATTGGTTTGGTGTCGACGGCTGGCAAGGAATTAACTACGCCATTCACCCGAGTTATGCATTCAGTAACGGCGTGAACGTTTCCGGCTCTGTGGGCTATCAAGACTTAGACGGTGAAGGTGCCGAAGGTTGGGGACACTGGAATCTGGGCGTGAGTAAGGTCTATTTAGGACTTAAGTTCGACCTTAGATACCATGGCAGCACAGTCGATGAGACCCACAAGGTCTACGGCACTCAAACCAAAATTTTTGATGACAGATTCGTTATCGGCATCAACAAAAGTTTCTAAGATAGTTTTAGATTAGTTTTATATTAGTTTTTAATTGCTTAACAAGAGTTTTACCCTGCAACATCGCTCAATCTATCTCTATTTATTGCATCATCTTCGGCAATCTTGCGCCAGCCTACTCCAGGCTGGCGTCTTTTTTCCTCACTTAAAACTTACAGCTATGACTTATGACTAAACCCTATTATCCCCTACGCCGTAAGCTAGAATACGGCTAATATCGGCAAGGCTGCGACCCGACTCTTGGTGCCAGGCATTGAATACGGCTTGTACCTGTTTGAGTCCACTCTTAGAGCTGAAACCAAAGTCCACCAGCTTGTGCGCTTTCATATAAGCTTGCACATCACCGGTTAGCAGGAAGGTATCCTTGCCTATGGCCCGCAGAAAATAGGGACCCGTGTTACCGCCGAGTCGAGTGCCCCTGCGTTTAAGCTGTGCCCATAAACCAGTAATATCCTCACCAGGCCAGTTGGCGATATATTCAACCAAACTGCCGTGCTCTCTGGCGATGTCTTGAATCATTTGCGCATTATCATAGATGGCCATGGTCTTCTTCATGTGCCTGATAAGCGTCGCATCACTGGCCCTATCATGTAACTGCTCAGGCGACAGCATCAGCACCTTCATAGGCTCGAAACCGAAGAAGGCTTGCTCGTAGGCAGGCCATTTATTCTCGACAATGCGCCAAACGAACCCAGACTGGAATACCTTTTTACTCATCTCAGACAGCAGTTGCGCATCGGTATACTCACCTAGCTCATCGACGCTAAGATGCAAATTAGCATTATCTAGCAGGCTCTCCAGACCTTCATCACCACCTTTACGGTCGCTGGCTCTTTGATAGACGGCAGAGAAAGATTCTTGTCGACTCATATTGAAATATCGATTCCTAACTAAATAATCTCTCCATAGTAAGAAATATAATACAGAAAGCAATGACTTCCCCTAGAGACTCCGATGATGCTGGACAAAAACCGAGCAAACATCTAGTTTTAATAACCAGCCAATTGATAAACAATCAATATTTATAGGCAAGTTTAGTTACTAAGATTTAACTATCGGTTATTTCATCATGGGGGATTTATGGACGCTGGGCAACTGTATAGAATGCTAGTCTTTGCAAACGTCGTCGAACAAGGGTCTCTCACAGCTGCTGCCGAGGAACTGGGTATCAGCCGATCTATGGTCAGTCAACATCTGAAGAAATTAGAGCTTAGATGTGAGACACGGCTGATCCAGAGAACCACCAGAACAATGGCGCTCACCCAAGAGGGTCAGAATTTCTATTACTATTGTGCCGAACTGCTTCAGCTGGCCAAACAGGCCGAAAATGCGACTCATCCCGATGACATTGAGTTACATGGCAGCATTAAAATTTCAGCCCCGGTTTGCTTCGGTGAACACGATCTGATTAAGCATATAGGGGCGTTTCATCGACTTCATCCTAAGATACGCATTTCGATACAGCTCGAAGATCGACACTTGGATCTGCGTGAAAATAAGATAGACATAGCGATTCAGGCTGATGCCCACATAGATCCGCAAATAGAGGCCATCAAACTAGGTCACTTCGATGAATACCTTGTCGCCAGTCCGCAATACCTTGAGCAACATGGATCGCCACTGCACCCAGATATGCTACAGATGCACCAATGGGTGTTGCAGGCATCTAATCAACTCCCTAAGCGATACCAGATCCAGAATAGCTATGGTGATAAGTTCAAACTCAATATCAGTCCATTTATCAGCTGCAATAGTAATCTGGGGGTAATGAAACTAATCAAACAAGGCCTCGGCATTGGAATATTACCCAGCTATTTAGCTCAGCCACAGATAGCCAGCAAACAATTGGAGCACATTTTGTCTGATTATCATCTACAGGCGGGGGTTATCTACGCGACTCACCCTTTCAGCGATGTGGTACCGCCTAAGGTGAAGGCTTTTCTCGACTTTATTGAAGAGCGGCTAAAGGCTTAATTGAAAATGGCTAAAAGCTGAATTGCAGAGCAAGTCTAATCCTGACTTTTAACCTAACACTCGGATAGCTTATGGATTTGCGCTCTAACCTGTAGCGACTAAAGTTATCTATAGGGCTTATGTTAATCTTTGAGGGCGATCGCTGATGGAGCTGTTTTATCATCCACTTTCCCGCTACTCACAGAAAGTCCTCCTTGCCCTCTACGAAAAACAAGCCAACTTCTACCCGAGGATAGTAGAACTCACCGATCCTTTTTCTCGTAAGGAGTTCTGTCAGTTTTATCCTCCAGGGAAGGTGCCACTGCTTAAGACTAAGACCGGGGAGCTGATTCCTGAGTCGAGTATTATCATTGAATATATCGATACTGAGTTCTCCACTGGCACTCGCTTGCTACCTAGAGAGCATAGAATCGCTCTGGATACGCGTTTACAAGATCGCCTAATAGATCAAGATTTCAGTAATGTATTATTTGAACTCGAACATCAAAAACTCGAGTCAGGAGATAAGAACCAAGTGCGAATTAAGCACTTAGAAAACGACATTAACCGCTTTCTCAAATACTTAGATACGCTATTAGAAAATAAGCACTGGCTGTGTGGCGATAGCTTAACGCTGGCAGACTGCGCGCTTTTCCCATGCCTATATTGCGCGCAAGACCATTTTAAATTTTTTGAATATGACAACCTGGACAGATACTGGCATCAGGCTCAATTAAGAGGCGCATTTCAGCAAGTAACAGAGGAGATCGACCTGGCACAGATAGAAGTCCTCTCAGGAAGGAGACCTATTCCTTAGAATAAGATCCTAGATTCTAGGAGCTATTTTTTATATTTCGCTCTTTCTTCAGTTGTAAAAACTGCTTCCACTTCACCACTTCCGGGGGGAGTTCAGGAGCCGGACCTTCGAAGTTAACTTCCTTGATCATAGTCTCTATGGGAACTTGCTTACCTCGACACACAAACACGCCGCGTACATGTACTATGCAGTGCAGGGTCTTTGCACTAACAAACCTATGTTCGATGTAGAAGTATTTCTCATCCCAGCCAACCAGCTTGGTTTCTATCTCAAACCGAGTGAAGGGCTTGATGTCTCTGATGTAAGTAAATTCTGCAGCATTGACGATTGGCATCCACTTCATCTTGATGAACTTCTTCAAAAACCCCATCTCTGCCATCATATAGGTACGGGCCAGATCCAGAAATGCCGGATATCTTGAGTTAGTCACATGCAAATTTATATCACAATCAAAAGGCAAGGCACGATAGGTGATACGGCTAGTGTCGAGGAAACCGATAGCATTACAATGGCGTACTCGCCAGATAAAGAGCCAAATTAGCCTGAAATAGAGATTCATTAACAGTCCTTACAACTAATACTTAAAACGCGGTTCTAAAAAAACGGCATTTAATACATGTTACTAAAAATAACCCGCAAGGCTAACAGAGGTCATACCAGATCACAAGTCGCTAATGTAAGGGCAGAACCAAGCCTTAATACCCATAGATTGAAGATTTAGACAGCCATTAAAAATGCCAATCGGAAAACCGATTGGCATTTTAGTGACTGATGCTGGGCGCTAAGTTAGGGCCGCTTTCGACTCGCCGCCCTATTCGATTTTGCAAGCTATCGCATTTTTACTCGCCGCCGATACCACTGTGACGCAGTAGGGCATCTATCTTAGGCTCACGCCCACGGAAGCGTTTAAACAAGACCATAGGCTCTTCACTACCGCCCATCTGTAAGATATTTTCAAGGAAGCTACGACCAGTTCCCAAGTTAAATATCCCCTCCTCTTCGAAGCGAGAGAAAGCATCGGCAGAAAGCACTTCGGCCCACTTGTAGCTGTAATATCCTGCGGCATAACCACCGGCGAAGATATGCGCGAAGCTGTGTTGGAAGCGATTGAAGTCGGCGGCTTTGACCACAGCAACTTGTCTACGCACTTCATCCAGTTTGGCTTGAATCTTGGCGCCTTGCTCAGAGCTATATTCCAGGTGTAGTCTGAAATCGAATAGCGAGAACTCGAGTTGACGCAGCATCACCATGCCTGATTGGAAGTTCTTCGCCGCTAACATCTTGTCTAACATGGCTTTCGGTAATGGCTCACCGGTTTCATGATGTCCGGATATCTCGGCTAACGCCTCCTCCTCAAAACACCAGTTTTCCATAAACTGGCTAGGCAGCTCTACCGCATCCCAAGGCACACCATTGATACCAGAAACGCCGGCAACATCTATCTTGGTCAGCATATGATGAATACCATGACCGAACTCATGAAACAGGGTGGTCACCTCATCGTGAGTAAACAAGGCAGGCTTGCCGTCCACTGGAGCGTTGAAATTACAGGTCAGATAAGCCACAGGATCTTGCAGACCATTGGGGGTCTGACGACGGCCACGACAATCGTCCATCCAGGCACCGCCACGCTTACCTTCACGGGCATAAAGGTCTAAATAGAAGCTGCCTCTATGTACACCGTCACTATCGGTAATATGGAAGAAGCGCACATCCTTATGCCAGCTATCGAACTCTTGCTGCTCTTTAACACTGAGGCCAAATAAACGAGACACGGTATAGAACAGACCCGAAAGCACCTTGTCTTCGGGGAAGTATGGGCGCAGTAACTCTTGAGAGATTTCGTATCTGTGATGCTTCAGCTTCTCGGCATAGAAACTTAGATCCCAGGGCTGAAGCTCACTTGCATCGAACTCTTGCTTGGCAAATTCAGTCAACTCCTCCAGTTCGGTCTTCCCTTGATCTTGAGAGCGGCTCGCAAGTTCATTAAGAAATGCCAGCACTTGCTCAGGCGTTTCGGCCATTTTAGTGGCCAATGACTTATGCGCGAAGCTCTCGAAGCCTAGTAACTGGGCTAGTTCGTGGCGCAGAGCGACAATCTCATCCATCAAGGGGCCGTTATCATATTTACCGGCGAAGGGGCCTTGATCGGATGCACGAGTCACAAAGGCGCGATAGCACTCTTCACGTAAGTCACGATTATCACTGTAAGTCATGACGGGTAGATAGGATGGAATATCTAAGGTAAATAGCCAGCCTTCTAGCTCCTTGGCTGTTGCCATGGCTTTGGCTGCGGCAATCGCAGACTCGGGAAGACCGGCTAAGTCGCCCTCATCTGTGATCAGCTTACTCCAGGCCTGAGTGGCATCGAGCAGCTGATTCGAAAAGCGACTAGTCAACTCAGACATACGCTTGACCAGCTCACCATATCTGAGTTTGTCTTCATCGCTGAGGCCGATACCTGACAGCTCGAAGTCACGCAGACTATGTTCGATAACTTGTTTCTTGGCCTGGCTCATCTGCTCGAATTCACTCGACGATCTCAATGACTTGTAGGCTTCATAGAGTGGCTGATGCTGACCGACAAAGGTGCCGTACTCAGACAACAGAGGCAGACAGGCATCATGAGCCTCGCGCCACTCTTCACTACTGACAACAGAATTCATGTGAGAAACTGGTGACCAGATCTTACCTAGCTCATCGTCCACCTCTTCTAGAGGGGCCACTAAATTATCCCAGCTAAAAGGAGCGGACTGGGCTAGCACTAGATCTATTTCACTGCGGCAATTGGCGATACCTTGCTCTACAGCCACCTGAATATGTTCAGGTTTAATCTTCGAAAATAGGGGTAACTTGGTGCTGGCAAGCAAAGGGTTGCTCATGTTTATTCCTCAGCAAATTAACGAGTATGTCTAAGAGATATGGGCGAAGATAGTCATATTCAAGAAAGATCGCTAAATTCCGGTATAAAGTGCTTGCCTACCAGACGAAAACCTAGAAAACATTGACCCGGTTCAAAATATTGATTTACTCATAACTTACACTTTAGCTATTGATAAGTCGCCCACAAATGAAACACGTTCTCATTTACATTCAAAGGGTAAGGAATATCATCATCCCATAGACATCACTTCGCCTAAATCAGTTGAATTATGCACAAGATTATTACGTTACCGCTCGTTTCCATCCTGGTCATTGCAACTTTGTCCGCCCATGCAGATAATATTTCAAACATAGATGACTCGCATCACGTCAATAGACTACCAGCAAACGAACAGGCTGAAACTCAGTTAGTTGTAGACTTAGGCTGGGACTCTAAATACGTATCTGAAGGCCGTGATAATCTCGACGGCGGTGGTATAACATGGGGCACTGTTGCCGTTCAGCATGGCAATCTAAATATCTATGCAACTGGCGGACGCGCCGATAGCCAAGACTACAGCGAGTTGAACTTTGGCCTAGAGTACGCCATCTCACTTTCAGACACCGTCGAGGTCAGTTTAGGTTACCAGAGACTCGAATTTTATGGTGATGAGCGCTGCAATGATAATGAGCTGTTCGCCAGCTTAGCTTACCAGGCGCAAACCTGGTTAATCCCCAGCCTAAGCTACACTTACTCTACCGAGGCTGGCGGCTATTTCGTCGAGGCAAGCATACATAGCCCTTGGCAATTGAGCCAAGGTCTTACCGTTACTCCCTACATTACCCAGGCATTTGACTTCCAATATGTCACCGAAGAACATCAGGGGGCTAACCATTTTCAGTTCGGTGTAGAGGCCGAATTCCTCATTAGTGACCGACTCGCCCTATCGGGCCATTTCAGCCACACCTTAGCCCAGGAAGATATCAAACTTGAGGCCAGAGCCAATGGTAATGGGGCGAGCCTAGATCAGACCTATGCAGGCATTCATCTGACTTGGAGTTTCTAACCTGAATACGGCGAAGCAAAACTGTGTAGAGAGAAACTTGGTTAAACCTCTCTTTATCGTCTAAGTTTAGCCTTAACTCATAGTTATAAATGATGGTGAGCAATCAGCTCACTACATCTGCACTGATGGCAGGGAACGCCGTTAGCCTAATCTATATTTGAAGCATCTAGACTCGAAGTGAGTAATAGAGGAACAGGGAATGTCACTCTTCAATATCCACAAACGCGTTGCGCGTCAGCATTGGTTAGTCAAGCCTATAGGGTTACTGCTGATCTTGTTAGTTAACTCTCCTTGCCAAGCCAACGACAGCAGCTTACTCACCAATGCCGATGCACCTCCTCTGGGCATAGGTGTTGCCTTAGACAGTGAAGGTAAACCGATTGCCATGCCCACCACGGGAAGTGCCCTCGAGTATCATCCACCACAGATCCACACATCTAAAGAAACCAAGAGGAAAAAAAGTAAACCCACTAAACGAGCCAAGAAAAAAAGTGCCAACACCCAGTCAAGAAAGCAGAAGTTGGCCAGTAGAGCCAATGTCGCCAACGATCCAGGTTGCCGCTGGCTCGACAAGCGCATGGATAAATTAGAGCAGAGTCTGTCTTACGCAGGCAACCAAACAAACTATGGTTTTCATCGAGACGAATTAAAAATAAGACACAGGGAGTGGCTGTGCATGAAGTGTGGTGCAGAGGGGCCAAACCAGAGAGATCATGATTCTTGCCAGTATCGGCGTTAACTGCAACTGTCAGTCTTGGACATAAAATTGCAATTTTTTCTCTGTATTTCGGGTCTGAAGATAGAGCACTGGTTCAAGACATAAATTCCCTCTACAATGAGGCATGCTTTTTTCGAGCAACTTTTTAAAGACTTTTTGGAGATTAAAGATGGCCCAACATTTTGACTATATCTGTCTTGGCGCAGGTAGTGGTGGTATTGCATCGGCGAATCGTGCGGCTATGCGCGGCGCTAAAGTACTTCTTATCGAGGCTAAAGCCCTCGGCGGAACCTGTGTCAATGTGGGCTGTGTACCAAAGAAAGTGATGTGGTATGGCGCACAAGTCGCCGAAGCACTGCATCTTTACGCCAAAGATTATGGCTTCGATGTCACGGTAAATAAGTTTGACTGGAGCACCTTAGTCGACAGCCGTGAGGCCTATATCGATCGCATCCACGGCGCCTATGACCGCGGTCTGGCAAGCAACAAGGTCACCTTAGTCCGTGGCTATGGCCGCTTCGTCGACCAGCACACCATCGAAGTCGATGGCGAGCATTACACTGCCGATAATATTCTTATCGCCACGGGTGGCTCACCAACAATCCCCAATATTCCCGGCGCTGAACACGGTATAGATTCCGATGGTTTCTTCGCGCTCAGAGAGCAACCTAAACGTGTCGCCGTTATCGGCGCCGGTTATATCGCCGTCGAACTAGCCGGTGTACTGCATTCTTTAGGCAGCGAGACTCATCTATTCGTGCGTAAACACGCACCACTGCGTAGCTTCGACCCTATGCTAAGTGAAGCCTTGATGGAGTCTATGGCTACAGATGGTCCTAGCCTGCACATCAATAGCACACCGCAAGCGGTAGAGAAGAATACCGATGGCAGCCTGACCCTTAAGCTTGAAAATGGTGAGAGCTATGAAATTGATACGCTAATCTGGGCTATTGGCCGCAAGCCTTCTACCGGTAATATAGGTCTTGAAAACACTCAAGTTAAGCTTAACGATAATGGCTATGTCATCGTCGACGAGCAGCAAAATACCACCAACCCAGGGATTTACTGTGTCGGTGATATCATCCAAGGTGGCGTGGAACTGACTCCGGTTGCCGTTAAGGCTGGCCGTTTATTATCTGAGCGTCTGTTCAATGGCATGACCGATGCCAAGATGGATTATAAGCTGATTCCGACTGTCGTATTCAGTCATCCGGCGATTGGTACCATGGGGCTCAGCGAGCCTGAAGCCATTGCCGAGTATGGCGAAGACAATGTCACCGTCTATGTCTCAGGCTTCACCTCCATGTACACGGCAATCACAGCTCATCGTCAAGCCTGTAAGATGAAGCTGGTCTGTGCCGGACCGGATGAGAAAGTTGTCGGTATACATGGCCTAGGCTACGGCATGGATGAGATCCTGCAGGGCTTCGGTGTCGCCATGAAGATGGGCGCGACCAAGAAAGACTTCGATGCAGTTGTGGCTATCCATCCAACTGGCGCGGAAGAGTTCGTTACGCTGAAATAGCAGCTAGTTAAAGCGTTATCGGCCCGACTGCTAGCTAATACCGATAGGTATCGATAGCAGTCGGGCTTTTTTATGACTGTTTTTTGAGATAACTATAGAGCCAAAAGTAAAACCCCGACTCACGAAGATTCAATTTTATTGAATCAAGAACTAAAATTAATTGAATTTATTGACACTAGCTGTCTGGCTATAATCACTATCCGTTTTACTTCAACTCGATACTATGGCAGCCGACAAACAAACATTGCAGCAAAAATACCCCTTAATTAAAAAGTATCTGCCTTTTTTCTTAATTGCATTCCTATGCCTGCTCCCCGTTATCTCCTCGCCTATCGCCTTAATACTCGGTTTTACCTTAGCGAGTCTTGGTTTAGTGCCTGCCAACCTAGATATAGCCTCACTGACTAAGCGTTTACTGTCATATTCGATCATAGGCTTGGGATTCGGTATTCATCTGCAAACCGCAATATCTACCACCTTAGACAATCTGCCATTGATCTTAGGATCGATAGTTTTCACCTTAGTCTTAGGCTACTTATTGACTAAAGCTCTGGGGTTCGATGCAAAAACGGGACACTTGATATCGGCTGGCACGGCTATCTGTGGCGGCAGTGCCATCGCAGCAGTATCCCCAGCTATCAACGCTAGGAGCGAGCAGTCGGCGATTGCCTTAGCCACGGTATTTATTCTTAACTCGGTTGCCCTATTCCTCTTCCCCGCCCTGGGTCATCTGTTTGCCATGAGCCAATATGACTTTGGTGTATGGAGCGCAATAGCAATACACGATACATCCTCCGTTGTGGGAGCAGCCTCGGCCTATGGCGAAGAAGCCCTGACCACGGCAACGACCATCAAACTCGCTCGTGCATTGTGGATCATCCCAATCGCAATTATCAGCGCCCTACTGTTTGGCGGTGACAAGAAAAAAATAACCATCCCCTATTTTATCGGCTTCTACTGCCTAGCCATAGCTATCGCCCACTGGTTTCCCCAGGGACAAAGCGCCTATCAGGCCATTTTCGAGTTATCCAAGCGACTATTGGTTCTGTGTCTGTTCTTGATAGGGGCAGGGATCACTGTGAGTAAGATGCGAGCCGCAGGGGCGAAGCCTCTGATACTTGGGGTAACACTCTGGCTGTCTATCGGCACAGGTTCTCTGCTGTATATTTTGTATGTTTAACAGGAGATCCTAGGACCTAAGCTCTTCTATTTCCCGCCGACACCGCAAGATTCTTCCTGATGACATGTCACCTAATCTAAGAAAGAATTCACACTGCCTATTGGCAATGAAATGACGATATTTACTATAGATCGCCTCGCACAAAACAATAACACTTACGCAACTGACGCGTGTGGAATTAAATATATTACAATTAGAATCAATACCATAGAGAACTTATAAGTTTTAACATGTTAAGCAGGTGATTCAAAATGTTACCATGTCACTATATTTGTTGACGATAAAACAATAATTCATTACTAATATAAAGGCACTCAAGGAGCTCATATATGGATATTAATGAAAAACCAATCACTCTATTAGTTCAACTTTGTTCATATGTTTATTAAAACTGGTTATATGGTTAGTACAACCGGGTCTGAACACACTATTCATTTTTAAACATATAATTTTTCTTAGCTCTTATAAACTGCATAGGCAAGTAAATGTAAATCAAGGTGTTCTGAACAAGTCGACTTTAATGATGAGTTTAAATTAATATCTGCCTCCACCAAGTGCATTTAAGTCTAAAGGTTGGTTATATTTTACGGGTAAACAAAATTTTCTAAATTATTTTACAAAAACAACTTTAAAAATGTGAGTTATCAATATAAATAACGACTGCATCTAATTGATATAAAAAATATAGCCATTACTGGCATAAAGGGAATTTAAAATGAAGAAGAATACTTGTATTGCGCTAGCTACAATGCTCAGCGTTGGTTCTGTTTCAGCGAATGAGGGCATAGATTCAGATGTTGTCGAAGTTGAACCTTATTTTATTACTTATGCTTGGATTGCAGGTAAAGTCATGGAGGGTGCTGGTAATGCCATAAAAAGTGGCGCTAAGTCTGCATTGCAAGATGCGATTTTTGGCCATAGCTCACCGGACTATGTTCATCTATCTGAAGAAAGCCTGCAGCAAATTGAAGATATCGTACAAAGTGCATTTGATAATGATGCAAAAGAGTACATGATTCGAGATTTGAGGGCGTTAGAATTCAGTATGAAGTCCTACAGTGACCAGTTAAACTACTCAGGAGATAGAAATCTGTATTTGCTAGCCAATATGGAGAGTGAATCTAATACACTTTATGCATCACCCGCTTTTTACGACTCTAAGCCCTACTATACTGACATCACATTACATTATTCAGCTGCGGCTTCGTTTCGTTATGCCATTCTGGCCGACAAAGTTCACTTCGGAGATAATGATATTCTCTTCCTAGAAAACCAAGGCATGCAGATGGCTGCTTCTGTTGAAGCGATGGGGGCGGCAAGTGATAATAAAATTGCTGAGAATGTGTATTTAACTTCATACCAAACGACGCAATGTAAACTTAATCGCGATGTGCTAAGCGGATCAGAAGAAATAAGTCCTACCAATGCTACCCCCACAATTTGTTATGACTACACTGTGACAGATAATTTAGATGGATCAACCTATCGCTATCGATACCAAGACCATGGTGGTATCAATAGCAGCATGGCGAGAAATAAAATCAGTAGCCTAACCGCCAACTACCTTAATACCATTAAAGGCGAAGATTATCAGAACGTGATAGATGATTTACAGCAAACCTATAACTAACCTGATTTCACATTATATCGCTAAGTGGAGTGCTACATCAGTAGCGCTCCAATGGGAATGGAACCGATGAAAAACGTTTATTTTTTATTTATTACCGCTTTAATGATGGGTTGTAACTCCTCTGAGGACACAGCCAAGCAATGGTATGATGAGGTGTATTTTGAACATCCTGCCATGAAGCAGTGCTTGATTAGCTGGGCTGATGAGTGGGGCTGGACCAGTGTTGAAGAAGTCACGATGTTAGGTTGTAGCCGTAATGGCATAGATTCAATTGCAGGCATAGAACAGCTTTATAACCTAAAAAGGTTAACTCTTAGCTATACCGCGCTCAAAGAGTTAGATCTCAGTGGTAACCCTAAATTAGACTATGTCAATATAGGTGACAACCCTTATCTCAAATCGGTCAATTTATCTCAGAATCTAGAACTAACCACAATCTATATCTACGATAATTCAGTAGAGGAAGTGAATCTTTCAAACTTACCCAAACTTACCGTTGTCTTTCTAAGCGATAATTTGATTAAAACAGTTAAACTCGATGGCACTGATGTTGCGTACCTAAACGTTGAAAATAATTTAATTGAAAACATTGACCTAAGCAATGCACACAGCATTCGTGATTTAACTTTAAATGGTAATCCGCTCACCAATGTTAATTTGTCCAACCTTCACGATTTAAAAACATTAATTCTGTATAACACCGAAATTAACACTTTAGATACTTCATACAATCTAGATCTTGAGGTGTTAGGTGCAATAGGGAATAATATTGAACACATTAGGTTTGATAATAACCCCAAACTTAAAAGTGTTAATATTGAGAACAACCCTCTAAATAAAGATACACTAGATTACTTAGCGACAATTGACTGGATTGAAGTCCTCCGTTATTAACGGTAAAAGTGGCCAGGACGTGCCACAAATATTTATAATTGGTGTATTCAAGCACGCTCGTTTCTAAAAGGTATAAGTAATCGGGCGTGAGTATGTAACAAATGAATTATTTGGAAATTAACTTAATGAATAAAATGATTTTATTACTATTAACTGCCTCACTCGTTGGCTGCGCGGCCCACCCACTCTCCGATGGAGCCGAAGCGGTGCGAATACTCGATAGTGAACCAGAAAATTGTACTTTCATCGGAGAGGTCGTTGGCTCTCAGGGCAATTGGCTTACAGCTGATTATACACCTGATAAGAATATTTTAGTTGGGGCAAGGAACCAGGCTAAAAATCAAGCCGCTGCAATTGGAGCAAACATCATAGTAATTAAAAAGAGTGTAGATAACAGCAATGAGGGTGTTAGCGCTTATGGAGACAGTGATTTTTTTGGCGTTTCAAGTACCAAGGGCACTTATAGCAGCACACTCATTGGTGATGCATTTAAATGCACAGAAATGGAACGCAATAGATCGTAAATAAAACGTCTAAGTTCGTCTAACTAAAATATAAATGACTTGCATCAGCTCTGTTGAACAAAAACTATTAGCTTCAATCCCCTTATAGCCACACGGATGTGGCGAGTGTCGAGTGTCGAGTGTCGATATTGCACGACTATATGGTATAGGAGGTACGAGACCAAGGAAGGACGAAGGTAGGATAATGCAGGAGCTATTATCGAGAGTAACGCAGGAGCAGTTACCGAGGAGCAAATATAGCCCTTGCCTACAGCGTTTTAAATTCCCGCTGAATGATCACTTATTTAATGAAGCGGGCTTATACCCGAGCACGATCCATAACAAGCACGCGAAGGCGCCGAGATCGATTAAGGCTCTGATTAGGCCGCTGGTGAGCATTGAGGCGATAACGAAGACGACACAACATAAGATAATTAACCAATGTTTCACTCTCTAACCTCCGACAGACATTGAATAGGGCTGGAGCTCAACGACTCTGGAAATAGCCCTAATAACGCCACAAAGTGGCATAAATAGAAATGCGCAGCAGATCTATCTGGAGTGATTATTATTTATCAAATTGCGATTTAATCCCAAATACTCGTTTTTACTAACAAATAACTAGATCGGCTAAGGCTGAATATAAATAACTTATTATCAAAGATGAGATAGAATTTTTGCTCAAGTCAGATCTTGATTCAGAAAGCCATTACCTAAGTCCTAGACTCAAGCCCCAGCTCATCTTTGGTGTCAATGACTGCGCGTTCGTGGCGCATTAGATAACCGCTGAGAATAGAAAAAACACAGTAAGCACAGAAGTAATAGAAACCCACACCGAAACTCGCAGTGGTTTTTAACAGCTCTCCCATTCCCGCCGAGGCGTTGCCCGCCATATAACTCACCATAAGTGCCACCACGAACACATCGGCCATCGACCATTTAGCTATGATGCCAGTAAACTGGCTGAGTCTGAATTTAGCCTCCGGTGTAATAGGCGCTTGCTGTATCAACATCAACATCAGTTTCAATGCAGGAATGACGACACTGAATAACCCCACCAGCAGAGCCACCAGGATATTCCCAGATTGGTATAACTCCTCGACTGTGCCCCAGATACTGCGCGTTTTCTGAAAGACCTCTACCTCACCCTGAATCGTGTCTAATCCTAACATGCTCGACATCATAGTAAGCATATCTCTGGCGCTACCACTGCCATCAGCCAGATGGGAGATCCCAGCCTGAGCCAGCTCAGATTTCTCTATGCTGCCACTGATACTTAGAATGGGCTGAGTCACGCCTGGGATCAGTAAGGCCAGAGAGAGTAAAATAACGATTGCAGGTAATATACGCTTCATGTTGTGCCCAGCAGATAGTGAATACCGGATTATACCTGTGATGTAATAGTCAGATCAAAAAGAGCCTAATTTTGAAGAGAGGCAGAAACTAGTAAAATGGAGCTGGATCGACATTCAAGCTACTTGGGGAAACACCACGCTCGATATGCAAATCAGACTTAAGCAGATCGACCATGGTCACACTGGTATAGCGTTTAAGTTTGATGGAATAGAAACATTTGAGTATAGGATGCAGCGCATCCCTGTCCTTTGCCTCCCAGACTATGCCTATTCGGCCGTCCGATAGTTCCACCAAAGACCCCACAGGATAGACCCCCACACAGCGGATAAACTCGTAAACTAATTTCTCATCCAGATGAAACGGAGTCAGGCTAAGGAGGATCTTAAAGGCCGCTGCTGGGCTCATCGCCTCCTTATAACAACGTGTTGCTGTAAGGGCATCGAATATATCCACGATACAGCTCATGCGCCCATGGAGGGGGATTTCATCTCCCTTAAGACCTCGAGGATAACCATTACCATCCAGCTTCTCATGATGCATCAGACAAATATCTTTACTGAGGTCCGATAATCCTTTGGTCTCGGCCATAATCTCTATGGCAAATACCTGATGCAGTTTCATGTGCTCGAACTCTTGGGGGGTTAATTTCCCCGGCTTGTGAAGCACCTTATTATCGACCTTAATCTTACCAATATCATGTAAGATCCCACCCACGGCCATCTGCCTGAGGATCTCTTTATCCAGCTTGAGGTATTTACCGAAGGTTACCAGCAGAAATGCGACGTTGATCGAGTGCTCTAACAGATAGGCATCTTTAGTTCTCAGGGCCGATACACACTTGAGAGCGTCAGCGTCGAGCAGTGCAGATTCGATCATGTTGTCTGCCAGCGCTTCAAATGGCGCAACCTCGATGGCTTTGCCCTCGAAGACCTCTGACAATACTTTCTTGAGCAGGTCTTTCGCCTCGACGATCAATTTCTTGGCTTGTTGCTGAGACTGGTCTCTGCTTGGCTGGATTTTCTTGACGACGGGTTTAGGTGAGATGGCGCGCTTGAGTCCACAGCTATCCGCCGAACGTTCGATATCTATCCACACATATTCGATGCCATTTTTCTTCAGCTTGATAATCGAATTTTGAGTACGGATCTGTCCTGCATTGGCGATGGCTATCTGACCTCGCTGATCTATGGCCGACACAAACATACCTATGGTCAATTTAGACACAGGAAATTTAACTAATGCTTTAGAATCTATCGAACCGACCATGTGCTCACATCCCCCCAAATGACCTACGGGCCTAGAGCCTGCTTATTAAAATTAGGCTCTTTGCTTGATACATCTTCATATGATTATTCTAGTACGCCAGCAGCCTTATCGACATGTTGTTTTTTTATTTGCGTGAGGAGGGGTATTCTATTCCTACAAAGGTTAAATCACCACTTTAAAATATCAATAACAGAACCACTCGATTTAAAAACATACTGTGAACATATTATTTAGTTTAGTAACTGCTTAATTTAAAGGCTAAGACAACATGAAGCATTTATGAAAGTCACAATTTAAGTTGAATACATTCTAAACCCGACTTCAACCATCGCCGTTTCATACAGTTAAAGCATGAAATTGGCACATCATCGATCTGTTCATCTTCATCATCGGGACTAAAATGTAAACAAACATCTGCAGCCTCACGTGAAGCCTGATAATCATCATGGCCAAATTTAAAACGAAGACTATTACCATCTTGTTCATACCAAGGTAAAAGCAGCCCCATCTAGTACTCCTTTAAATGTTGTTTAAGTGCGTTACACCAACGACCTTGCTTGCTATAAACCAATAGAGAAAACTGATGCTGCCAATAAATAGCTTTAATTTTTCCGCTAAGCTGTATGAACTCATCCGGCTTAAGCAGATCACCGCTAGTCGACACCACGCAATCTAACTTAGAAAGTCGCAAAAACTCAGCCACCGAGATATCGATTCCTGATTCAATACTCCCTCGACCGAAAAGATTTTGACCTGAGTCAGGCTCACATAAGTTAATCTGGCCTTTGACTCGTCCATCTCGGCCATAAAGCCTTAGCCCTATCCCCGCAAGCGCACCAATAACACCTTGGCCAGTTCCCCCATGCTCGCTCAAACTGATCCCCTGAGCAGCAGCCAAATCGTAAGCATCTTGCTTGGTTATAACTTCAGATTTAGCCTGTAAACCAAACTCTATAAGCGCTTGTCGATCGAAACTTGCGGATAAATCTAAGATGGCTAGGCCAGGATCTGCAGCCGCCGCACTTTGAGTTAGCAAGTGCTCCACAGCGATAGATTGAATCTCGGCTAGGGGCTTTTGCGACACCAACTTGAAGCACATAGCACTATTATGTGAAGTGTAGGGAATATCTGGGTGGATAAATAGTTGATGACGGGTCACATAGGTTGAAATGTCCTCTGCATTACCAAGTAGTAAAGCTGCAATTTCTTCAGCGATTTCTCCCGTCCCCTTAGTCCCTATATCGTCGGTATCATCGATGCAGATAAGCCAAGACTTCCTCTGTGATTTTTCCATTAGATTTTTCCTTTACTCTTTAAATTGTCACCTAATAAGTCATGTGATCTAAGACGTTCCAATACTGGCGGAACCAAGCTGGCAGCGAGTACAGTAAACGCCCCGCCCTTCAACATGCTTAAGCCAAATTGTACCAGTGCAACCTGCATTGTCATGCCCAGCAAAAGATCTTCCACCCATCCCTTCACCGCCCATGCCAAGCACCCCACCAGCCCAACTGTGATACATCGCCACCTCAGGGTAAACAGGCCTAGCAACACAATCAGGCTCAGATCCATAGCTAATGCCGGTAGGGCAAATTTGACTAGAATTAACGGTCCGCCTTTACCTATACTCAAGATCATGGCAACGACACCAGATAACAGTCCACAGGCCGTGATAGCGCCTAATCTTCCGACAACCCCATAGCAAATAAGATAGAAAAACGTCATCAAAAACATCGAGTGTCCAGACAATCCCAGCTTAAGCCGCAGCATACTTTTTAATGCCACCAGCAAGGTGGCACAAAAACCGATAAACAGTGCATCTTGCAGACTGAAGTGCATTCTCTTATTCATATTATCTCTCTTCGGGATCGCTATTCTTGCCAATGTGTTGGTTTATTTGTTTTGCCGTAATATCTCAGCTGCGCAGCAATCGCCATCTGCCGCGATAACTTGAGTAGCTGGATCAATAGCGGGAAGACGACACAGGTCATCAGCTCTTGCCAGTTTCTAGGATCTCTTAACGCCTTGGGTGTGATTCTGGCCCCCCTTAAACATTGCACCTGATATATCTCGCGCAGCTCTCTGGTCATAAAAGGTAATAAACCGATCGATGCTCCGATAACAAATGCCCACTTAGCGGGTAACACCCAAGTGAGTACTTGAGCTATTTTTTCAGGTGTAGTGCTTACCGATAGCCACCATCCAGGAATAAATGCCAGCAATATCCTGAGTACGACAATCATGCCTTGCGCCATCTGGCTCTGGCCATGAAGTAAATAGTAGAGACTCATGGTGATGACTAACTGCACCATAAATACTCGACCTATCACGCTAATATTGCCCCTGAGCAGCAAGCCATGCAGTACTAAAATCCCACTGAAAATACACAGGACGGGGAGATAGGTGTCAGACACAAAAAATGCTGAGCTAGATAACACCAAAACCAGCAGCAATGAAATGGCTGTCACGTAGGCTCGCAGCCGTCCACTTTTGCGGGTAGCTAGCTTTTCGCTAGCACCAAACCCATGTTTTCCGCCTTTAGCCCACATTCACGGTATCCGCTGCTTGTCCTTCTCCTAACAACTCACCGTTATTGAGCCGCCAATAACGTGTAACGGGCGTATGGGGCAACATCCTATGGCTAGTTAATAATATGGCCGTGCCTTGCTGACTCAAGGCAACAAGTTGTTGCCATACCCGGCAGGTGTACAAGTGATCTAATCCAGCAAACGGATCGTCTAACAACAAGACTTTAGGTTGGTAGACACTAACAGATGCAAGGGCAACCAAATGCTGCTGCCCATAAGACAAGAGATGAGGCGAATGCTCGCTTAAATGCTGCAGCCCCATCTCATCAAGCACCCTATCGGCATTATCTAATGGCAAGCCAAAACGCTTAAGACTAAAGCGCAGCTCTTCCAGTACGCTGATTTCAAATAACTGCCTGTTAGGCCGCTGGAATAACAAGCCTAACTCACCGCCATAAATCCCCAGTTTAGGTTGCCTTGCCAACACCTGGATCGGCAAGGGAGGTATGTGTGGCTGCATACCCGCAAGGCTTTTAAGCAAGCTACTCTTCCCGGTGCCATTGTCACCGACTAAAGCAACTATCTCACCGCTATACAATTGCAGACGTTCAGAGCAAGTAAATAGGGGATCATGGTTAGCAAAGCGGAATACCAAAGGATCGATCTGTATGTAACTCTCTCCTACGAGTGCCTTCTGAGAATATGCAAAATGGATTGGCTCAGGCATAAAGCAACCCTGTGTTAGCTTGCCTTGATCCAATTGCCAGAAAGTGTCCACCACGTTCCCGAAAACACTTGGATTGTGCTCAACTAAAACAATAGCGACGCCTTCATCTTTGAGCCCCTTGAGGACAGATATCAATTCACAGACTCCGCTATCATCGAGTTGAGCCCAAGGTTCATCCAGCAGCAAGATATCCGGATGGAATACGAGTTGTGCAGCTATCATTAAGCGATATTTTTGCCCTAAAGACAGGGATTGGATTGACCTATCTAGGCTGACAAACAAACCCACACGTCTTAAGGCACCTTGTACCTTCTCAAGCATAAGTTCTGAAGGCACGGCGAGATTTTCTAACGCGAAGGCGACTTCGGCACCGATACTTTGACGTATAAATTGTGCATTGGGATCTTGCATTACCAAGCCAAGTGTAACGCCTTCAGAAACTACAAGTTCTCCTTCAAACGGCCTGGATAATGTCCCTATAAGCACATTAAGTAAGGTTGACTTACCCGAGCCAGTAGGGCCATTAATGCAGTGGCATTCCCCTCGGTTAATCGATAATGATATTTCATCCAGAATGTAGCCTTCATCACTTCGATAACGAAAGCTCAAGTCAGATAATTTGAGTAAGTCCACCCTATGCTCCATCCCCCTGCCTATCGTCTCTATATTTGCCAGTTAATGCCTACAAATAACTGACGACCAGCCTGAGGAATGGCTTCACTCTGGTAGTAATTCTCATCTAGCAAGTTAGTCGCTCTTAGGTAGAGTTCAAGCTTGTCATCCATTACAACTTGGGTCAGATTTAGATCCAATAAAGTGTAATCTGCCAGGCTCTGCTCAAGCCAAAGTTTATTGCCGTTCGCTTTTTTCTGGGCGTAATAGACCTGGCCCATGATCCGCTCTAAGTTCATATTAATCCGCATAGAGAAAGGTAATTGGTAATCGGCCTGTAAGCGGAATTGATGGCGGGGGCGATATTCCAGAGTATCCATACCATCTTGGGCATCTTTATCTTCCGTATCTAAGAAGCTATAGGCCAAGGTCACCGACAGCGCATCAATAGATTGATTATTCAATGATAAATCAACCCCCTTGAACTGATATCGGCCCATGTTCTGGTACACGCCAGATGTGTCTTTGGCAATATAGTTCTCGGCATCGGTATAATAGCCGGCAATATTTAACTCAGTATCGCCCCCGATCCCCTGAACTAGGCCCAGCTCAAAGTGCTGGGATTTTTCGGCGACTAAGTCAGCATTACCTGAAGACTGGGCATAGAGGTTTCTCATGGACGGGAAACGGACTTTTTTCGCTATACCAGCATTAAGTTTAGTGTGCTCAAATAGCCGCCAATAGCCTGATACCTGTCCCGAGTAATCGCTTTCAGCAACTGACTTACGATCCTGATCATGGTAAGCGGCACCAAGAGTTACACCGTAATCACCATCACTTTGGTACTGATACTCACCCGCTAATGTATATAGCCAGGCCGAATCATCAAATGCTTCATTTCCTCCACCACTACCTCCACCGCTACCTCCACCCTTGCCTGTAACATAAGCTGGCGCAGCTAGAGGGGCAGGATGAATGGATTTATTTTTGGAATAACTTTCAGACGCTGAAGTCCAACTTTGATTTTCGGCAATAAATGCTGTTGTCAGGGACCCCGACTCAGAGAAATCACTTATCAATTGCAGATTAGCCCCTTGAACAGTAGAACGACCATCCTGGCTCTGTTTCAGCGTATTGTATTGCTCATTGGTATATTGATTTTCTACAACATCACTCTGATTGTGGTAACCAAAGCCTCTGAAAATAAACATATCACCGAATCTATGGGCCATACCAAGTTGAAAAGTTTGCGACTGATAATCATCGACTCTTTCAAATTTAATACTGCCACTGCTGGTACCATCTCTCGATGGCTTGCCCCACTCACCAGAGCGAAAACTCATGTTAGCGGTGATTTGAGTCTCTTCAGATAACCAGTAGCTGCCCTGAGCATAAATATTATCTACACTTTTATCTGAATTATTTCTGATATCTCCCTGCTGATTTTCATTATCAGGATAGTCGCCTGAGAGAAGGAAACCATCGGTTTGCTGATGAGAAACAGAGATGAGGCTTTGCCAGTTATCACCAGAGCTTGCGGCACTAATATCACCGTTATACGTATTGTCAGCAGCGACTTCTAACTTGCCAGACAAAAGTGGAGAGTTATCACCTTGCTTGGTGATAACATTAATCACGCCGCCGGCACCTCCTGGACCATACAATACCGAAGTTGGTCCTACAGAAACTTCGACCGACGCTATCTGACTGCTTGGTATAACACTGGGATCAAATTGTCCGTCTTCGGCACCATTGGCCGGAACGCCGTTAATAAGAAAGGTAACGTGCCGAGTCTTGAAGCCACGAATATCGACTCTAGGGGTTCCCTGACCACCGGTACGTACATATAACCCAGGTACATTCTTAAGCAATTGATCTAAGGTCTGTGCACCTAAAGCCCTTATTTCATCCTCATCAATACTCCAATGAGTCGTTGATAATTCTGTCGCCGTTGCTCTTTCGCCATGAACAACTATCACATCTCCTATGCTCAGTATGGGGTCACGTTCAATCGCTTCATCTGCATTGGCCAGATTAATCACACCACAGCTTGAGATTGCCACTGCAAGGGCTGATATTTTTATTATTTTAGCTTGAGCTTTCATACTTATCTTTATCCTGAGATGAGCTTATTCGCTGGTATTCTCATTATCAGGAGCTTTTGTATCAAGCAAACAAATCCCTAAAACGAACCTAGATCGAGTTATTTGAACAACGTCTGTGGTTCGACCCTACGCGCGAAGACAAAAAGTCTCACCAGGCTATCGAGCTGGACAAAATTACTCACATTTTCATTTTTATTTCTACAGTAAAAATGGAGGTTAAACGACCGAAATCAAGTGCAAGTTCACAGCTTGAGGGCCTACAACTTGACAGTTTTCGGCTCGCCCTTTACTTTGTGGTAAAGATTCTTATTACCAATTGTTTTTATGAGTCTTAATCGCTAAGTTCATGTCGCTACATGACCGTTCATTGTTCTGACCCGTTTGGAGTGTTTATTGGCTGATCTAATGCTGTCACAGGCTATCTCGTCTCTTACCGATAAGCTGAAACAATTTAATTTCCAGTCCCCTAGCGATCCCATCATTCAACTGTCAGTCAGCATAAAATCCTTACCCGTTATAGCCTGGTTATCGGCTCAACCAATCTATCCAAGGATCTATTGGAAAGGCAGAGATACAGAAGAAGAAGTCTCCGCTATTGGTAGCTGCAAAGACTTCTTCTATGACGAGGCTGTAGACGATAACCAGCTAGCCATGGCATACCAGGAACAGCGCGCACTAACCAATAATCAAGACATTCGCTATTACGGCGGTGTCGCCTTCGACAGAACGACTGAGCCTTGGCCAGAATTTGGCAGAGCCAGATTTGTTTTACCCAGAATAGAGCTAAGACGCAGTGGTACTGAATATAAATTACTGGTCAATTTGAATTGTGAAAATCAGGATACCGAGTCGGAGCGCCAACAGGCAATCGAGGGATTAGCTAGCTTAGCCGCCCCTAGACCACTACCACCGCCAAACAAGGTCAGTTTGCTAGGTCGCAGCGATAGGCCGGATCACTATCATTGGACAGAATTAGTCAACAGGGTAACTCACCCTAAATTTATCAAAGAGACCCCTAAAGTAGTGTTATCTCGTCTGACTCAACTGGAAGTTAACGAGGAAATTAATCCTTGGATGTTGCTTGCCTGTTGGCAGGGCCGTAACCCCAATAGCTTTCAATTTGGCTTTCAATTTAGCCCGGATCGTACCTTTATATCCTGTACACCGGAGCGACTATTTCGCCGCCGTCAGAGAGAGCTATTTACGGAAGCGTTGGCGGGCACGACCACGCGAGGACTCAATCAAGAAGAAGATGCCTTACTCGCAACCCAGCTAATGGAAGATAGCAAAAATAGCCATGAAAACCAGTTGGTAAGACAGCATATCGTCGATGTGCTCACCCCCTTAAGTAACTATGTCGGTGCAGAAGAGACACCTAAGGTGTTTAAACTAAGTCATATTCAGCACCTACATCGCTCCATTCGCGCCGAGTTAAAACCTGGCGTCGATGATTTCCAGTTATTACTTGCCCTGCACCCAACCCCAGCCGTGGGAGGATTACCCAAAGAACCGGCCATGAACTTTATTCGTCAGCGAGAAGGCTATAATAGAGGTTGGTATGCTGGCGCGTGTGGATATTTTAATAAAAATGAAAGTGAATTTGCCGTCGCTATTCGCAGTGCGCTGATTGAACCAGGTCGAATTAATTTGTTTGCTGGTGCAGGCATAGTATCTGGTTCTGAGGCTGATGCGGAGTGGGTAGAGCTTGAAAATAAGCTCACCACGATACTCTCGATATTAACGGAACTCTAAACCCTGCAGAAATTTTAGATGCTAAAGCGACTATTTGATCACTAATCTGCATTTTTTTACTTGCCAGTCAATTTTTCACCTATATACTGTGCCGCCCCTACAGGGGCAAAATAATCAAAAAACACTTCTAAGACGCCTATTTTATTAGCCACTTAATACAGTGTTACTCATAACCAGCGGGTTCCCTCACCCCGCATCAAAGCTCATTCTATAAAAAGGTCACAAAATGCTATCCTTATCGACAACGCAAATTCGTCGTGCGCTGCTTCTGCTCGTCGGCTTCCACATATTGATCATATGCGCCAGTAACTATTTAGTTCAGATGCCATTTCAAGTATTTGGCTTACATACAACCTGGGGAGCATTTAGCTTCCCATTCGTTTATCTTGCTACAGACCTGACCGTAAGAATTTTTGGCCAAAGTAATGCGAGAAAAATTATTTTTAAGGCCATGTTCCCCGCTTTAGTGATCTCTTATTTAATGGGTGTCCTGTTTCACCAGGCTAGTTTTCAAGGTATTGGCGCTTTAGCAGAATTTAATAGCTTTGTATTTAGGATCGCATTTGCGAGTTTTGCGGCCTATCTTGTTGGCCAATTAATGGATATCACTGTTTTTGCAAAATTAAGAGATACTAAGTCCTGGTGGGTAGCGCCTGCCGCTTCAACATTAGTCGGTAACCTGATCGATACTATCGTCTTCTTTGGCATCGCTTTTTACGCCTCCAGCGATAGCTTTATGGCAGAGAACTGGCCTGAGATTGCCAGTGTTGATTATGGTTTCAAACTTATTGTGAGCTTATGCCTGTTCCTACCTGCGTATGGCATTTTATTAAAAGTTTTAGAACAAAGAATCGTCAATATAAGGCAAGCGTCGAACAGATAGCCTTCACTGGCCATGCCTGGGCGGTACTCAAGTTTACCCATGAGAATATCGCCCAAGTGTCAGTGCAATACGTCTCGAGATAAGAAGATAAAAAGTATTTATTTACAACAGCTTATAAAGATTGCACAGCAATAATATACCCAAAACCCAAATCTTTACAATAAAACACCTTGCCAAGCTTAATGATAATGATTAGTATTTGCATGCGTTCCAAGAACTCACTCTACAAGGCTAAGGTAAGCACTTCATCTCTGTTTTAATTAGCTCACTATTTAATTAACTTTTATCAAGAGTTAACTCAATAGAAAAGTTAAGCGAGTTTTGCATAGCACGACATTGCTCACACACTCTTATAGCCGGGATATCTCTTATCCCGGTATTTTTTTGCCTGATTTTCGCCCTGCGGAAGCTGTCTTGCACATATAAAAATGTGCTCGCAGTTTGTAATCCCAATAGGAATAAGCATTGCCTGACAAAGGGGTTTATTTCTCGATACGGTATCAATATCAAGCAGACTAGCCTACGTAAACCCTACTCATAAAAATGATTTAAAAATGCCTTAAAAACAAATGCTTATCCAGGGAGTTAAAACTGACAACAATATATACCTAAAATTAATACAAATAAAACTTGCCAACCTTAATGATAATGATTATTATTCAAGTGCGTTCCAAGGACTCACTCTACAAGCTAAGGTAAACACTTCATCTCTGTTTTAATTAGCCCACTATTTAATTGATTTTTGTTAAAGAGTTAACTAAATAGAAAGTTAAGCGGGTTTCGCATAGCACGACATTGCTCACACACTCTTATAGCCGGGATATTTTTTATCCCGGTATTTTTTTGCCTATAATTTTATTCAACTAAAGCTTAGCGCCACCCTCCAGCTTACAATGAGCAATAGTTTGTAAAGCCCACCCCGCAAAACATAGAGTAAGCATTTGATTTTAAATATTTAAAATGCAACCACAAAGCTTATTAACATAAAACGCCCACAAAACACTTGCGCAACCAAACGATAATGATTATTATTTGCATGCGTTCCAATGATTCATACTTACTTATGTGATTCAGCCTATGTTTCATGTCATAGGTCATAATGAAGTTGGGTTATCAAGCACGACATTGCTCACACACTCTTTATAGCCTGGATTATATTTCCCAGGCTTTTTTTTGTCTGTATCGCGCTAGCCCTACGCCCTAGATTTCTCATCTAGCCTCTTCAAATGCTAGTGGTTTTCAAGCTAATGCCTAGATGCCTGACTTCAATTACGTACCATTGAAGTGTAGCCCCTCATAGGGTGTATCAGTCCGCTCCTCTTTGGCATGATGATATAAGCCTATGGTAAACAAGGTGCCCTTGCCCACAGTAGAGCTTACCTCGATTGTGCCACCAATACGTTTGATGATGCCGTAGCTTAGAGATAGGCCTAAACCTGTACCGTCCTTTCGAGTGGTATAGAAGGGATCGAAGATTCGACTCAGCTGTTCCTGAGGTATCCCCCTGCCTTCATCTTCAATTTCTATCTTGACGCCAATAGGTTCATCCATATGAACCCAATCATAGGTCCTGATCCATATCCTTCCCTGCTCATCCATGGCATGGGCTGCGTTGACCACCAGATTAATCAAAACTTGTAGCAGCTGAGGCCGGTTCACCTCGATGGGATAACTGGCATTGAGTTCTTGATTCAAAATAACTTCCTGCTCCTGAATCGAATGTCTCACCAACACCAGCATCTCTTCGATGATAGGGGTCAGTTGATGCATCTCCAGCGGCGCATTGAACTCTCCTGGGCGACTGTACTGTAATAGGCTACGAATAATCGTACTAATACGTCCGACCTGCTGAATAACCAGATCGATCTCTTCCTCGACTATATCTGCATTATCACCGAGTTCAGACTTAAGCAGCTCCATATTGCCCAAGATCACCGCTGTCGGATTGTTGATCTCGTGTGCTATTCCGGCGGTCAGTTCGCCTAAGGCAGTCAGCTTTTCGTTAGTAACCAGCTGCTGTCGAGTCTCATTTAATAGAGCGACGTTGTTCTGTAGCTCTTCGGTCTTCTCCTGCAGGCTACGGGTACGCTCCTCGACTTTATCCTCTAATAGCTCCGATGCCGCCTGGATCTGCGAATTTCGACGCTGCAGCAGATCTAACATACGATCAAACTGTTCGGCTAAATTAGATAGTTCATTATCCCGCTCTAAACCTAAAGAGCCGATGCGTAGATTACGCCCGGACTGGACCGCTTTAACCACATGGTGAATTCGCTCTATCGGTTGTAGCAAGCTGTAAGCGCCGCGATAGACTAAGAGTCCAGACACCAAAAGAACCAACATTAAGATGGTACCCAACTCCATGATATTCAGAAGATAGTTATGAATAAACGGCGATTCTGAGAAACCAGTATAGATCATGCCGATGCGGTTACCCTGAATATCCACCAATGGCGAATATGCCGAGATGAACCAATCATTAAACACAAAAGCCCGATCGACCCAGAGCTGCCCCTGAGACAATACTTTCTGTTTCACCTCTTCCGATACCAGGCTGCCCAAGGCGCGTCCCTGGCTTTCACCATTTTGAGGAAAGAAATGTAAGGGGACATTGGTACTGATGCGAATATTATCGAGGAAGATGGTCACCGTGCCTATAGAGCGCTCAGGCAAGGTACCTTTGTCATAAACCAGATCACGAATCTGATCGACTATACGAGTGTTGCGGTTAAATAGGATGCCACCATCCAGATACCAGGCGATATTGCCATTAGCGTCAGGAATAGGTAACAAGCTACGGCTGAGCAGGCCCCTATCTTCAACCGTCTTAGTGAGCTTCTGGGATCTGGGAGTTTCAACTAGAAGAATATTGGCGACCGTAACCAAATCAGGGTCGATCCTGGCAAGTCGATTGGGGCTCAACACCATCATACCTGAATAGGCATCACTCCCCTTCACCTTAGGCAACATAAAGCGAAGATCCGGATCCGCAGCGGCTTCAGATACACTGACCAAGCTTAGGAAATCCAAATCTAACTTTCGTTTTTGCGCCTCCAAAAAGACATCTAGCCGCTGACGGGAGTCATCTTGGTTGCTGTCGAACTGTCTAAACTCATTCTGGAATGCCCAGGAATTCATCACTAATTCTAGCTGTTTCTCTTGACTTTTCTGCACCGAAATCAAAGTATTACTAGCAACAGTAAGGTCAGCCTTAACCTTCATAAACAATTGCTTACCCGTATAACTGATATTCCAGTAGATAGTGATAAACACTAAACTGACTAAGGTCAGTAATATCGGTAACAGCGTCAGAATAAGAATTCGATAGCGTACCTTAGCCTGCATCTGCTTCCAATTAACACCGAATACCTTAGGGAAAAAAGACACCTTAAGTTTCCTCTTCTTTATGTGCACTGAACCACTCTTTATACTTGCGATCTAAGGTCTTGCGCGACACTCCCAAGTCTCTGGCAGCAGCAGATTTATTGCCTTGATGTATATCGACAACTTGCATCACATGGTGCTTCTCAACTTCCTTTAAGCTCCAGTCCAGTGGATAACCCGATTCGTTTGACGATTCACTCTTAGGTTGTTGCTTCCAATATTCTGCCGGTGGCTTACCTAATAAGATGCAACGCTCGATCATATTGCGCAGCTCACGAATATTACCGGGCCAACTATATTGCTGTAGCTTAAGCATGTCCTCATGACTCCAGACCACCTCTTTGACCCCGAGCTCGGCCGCCAACTTCAAGGTGAAATGATGGGTCAGTTCGACCACATCTTCGGGTCGCTCCCTCAGTGGCGGGATGACAATATCTATTACATTGATACGGTAATAGAGATCTCGTCTGAAGTTACCTTGCTCAACCTCTTCCGACAGCTTTCTGTTCGTCGCCGCTAGCACCCTGACATCGATATTAATCTCTTTCTCGCTGCCTACCGGACGTATCGTTTTCTGCTCCAGCACCCTTAACAGGGCCGTCTGCATCTTGAGTGGCATCTCACCAATTTCATCGAGAAACAGTGTCCCGCCAGAGGCAAAGCTAAACAAGCCCTCACGACTGCCCTTAGCACCGGTAAAAGCACCGGCTGAATGACCAAATAGCTCACTCTCCAACAGGTCTGGGGCGATCGCGCCACAATTCACTGCCACGAAGGGTCCCTGTCTACCACTGAGCAGATGCAACTGCCTGGCCACCAGCTCTTTGCCGGTGCCGGACTCTCCCTCGATCAAGATCACCGCATTGGTTGGTGCGACACGCTCGATCACGTGTTTGACCTCCTGCATGGCATCACTGCTACCTATTATGGTAGAAGATTGACCGATAGAGACTTCACGGCGCAGCATCAAATTTTCACGCTTGAGTAGGCGGCGCTCTATGCATCGGTCGACCGCCTTCATCATCTGCTCAAGATGAAATGGTTTCATGATAAAATCGGAAGCACCGGCTCGCAGAGCCCTAATGGCAACATCCATATCGGCGTAGCCTGTCATAAAGATGACATCCGAGCGACGTTCCTGATCATCGAGCGCCTCATGCCATTCAATGCCTGAGCGCCCTGGTAAGCGTATATCGACAATGAGTAGATCGAAGTGACAACGACTTCTCAGCTGTTCGGCGTCTTCGACGCTCGCGGCCGTCTCCACTAAGGCAAACTTCTTGGATAAGGCTTTTTTCAGGAAACTACGCATTCCCGGCTCATCATCTACAATCAGCACAGAAACCGCAGAGGGAAGTGGTTTGGAATCTTTCTTTAATTGGCTCATATTGTCTACTTTAGGACATTTTGACTCATTTAATACTGATTCTAGCATCAAGTTTAGCCAAAAAGGTCACTGTGAACCAAAGAATGCGACGCTTGGGACAATATGTCTGTCTAGCGTTGACAAAATTTGCGACGCGACTCGCACTTTCTGCCATTTCGTGAAGCCAATGTAATTAGCTGTTACTTGGCACTGTAATTGCTTGTTCTAGATAAATTATTGGATGACTACACATGGCAATGGGTCCTCTTATTAGAATAGCCAAGGAGTAAGCATGTTAAACCTAAAATCGATCTTCAGTATTGCCTTAGCCGCGACGTTAATAACGGGCATACCAGCCCACGCCGAAGAGATAATAAAATTAGCCACCACCACCAGTACCGAAAACTCTGGTTTATTGAAAAATTTACTACCAAAATTTGAAGCCGAGTCGGGTTACCAGGTGCAGGTCATTGCAACAGGCACAGGCAAGGCATTAAAGCTAGCTCGCCAAGGTGATGTCGATGTCATCATGACTCATGCTCCCGCCGCCGAAGCAAAATTTGTCGATGAAGGTTATGGTCTGCTCCCTCGTGGCATCATGATGAACGATTTTGTGATCTTGGGCCCTAAAAATGACCCGGCAAATATACGTAGCAGTAAGACAGTCGAACAAGCATTTGCTAAAATAGCTAAGTCTGGTGAGCTGTTTATCTCTCGTGGAGATAATTCAGGCACTAACATGAAAGAGCTGATCATCTGGAAAAATGCCCAGGTAGATCCTTCTTTCGCAGGATATAAGTCAGTAGGCCAAGGCATGGGTAAGACCTTACTTATGGCTAATGAATTACAAGGCTATACTCTATCAGACCGAGGTACTTTCGTGGCTTATCAGGCCAAGTTGGATATGGCAATCGATTTCGATGGCGGACAAGCATTAGCTAACCCATATCAGATCATGCTAATTAATCCGGCTAAATACCCAGATCTGAACCACAAAGGCGCGAGAGCCCTAAGTGATTGGTTGATCGGCGCCGAAGCTCAAGGCATGATCAATAGTTATAAAGTTAAAGGTGAGCAACTATTTAAGGCAACTTATAGCGAATGAATGAAGGCTGGTTAGCCCTTTTACAGCAGGCCATGAGCCTGCTGTTTTCATTGGACCCCGAAGTGTGGTCCATTGTCTCCGTCTCTTTTTCTGTATCTTTTGCAGCGCTAGTGATCACCTTGCTGCCCTCTATGATACTAGGATTTGTGCTGGCTTTCGGACGCTTTCCCGGCCGCTGGCTTATCACCAATCTCATTCAAACCCTACAATCTATCCCCACTGTGGTCATAGGTTTACTCGTCTATCTGATGTTAACCCGTATGGGGCCTCTGGGTGATCTCAAGTGGTTGTTCACTCAAAAAGGCATGATCTTAGGCCAAATGCTAATCTGTGCCCCGGTGCTGATAGCCATGAGTCAAGCCGCCTTTACCAGTGTTGACCGCAGAGCCTGGGAAACATCCCGAACCTTAGGTGCCTCCTGGCTAAGATCGATCTGGACCTTGTGCAGGGAGTTGAAAGTCCCCTTGCTGATGGCCCTTGTGGCAGCATTCAGTCGTATCTTGACCGAAGTCGGTTGCTCCATGATGGTAGGCGGTAATATTGCCGACGTGACTCGTAATATCCCCACCGCTATCGCTTTGGAAACCAGTAAAGGTGATTTTGCCCAAGCGATAGCCTTAGGTTTAGTCTTACTCATACTCTCCCTGGTGCTTAACTTCACCTTAGGTATTCTCAGAGGCAAAGCCGAACCGAGGAGCCACTAACTTATGGCCAACTTGATAGCACAAGATATCGAGATGTACTTCGATGACAGACAGCTATTCACCATTGACAGGGTACAACTGTCTGAGGGAAAAACCATACACCTGCAGGGTGATAACGGCAGCGGCAAGAGCACCTTAATGAAGCTGTTCGCCGGCTTGCTGAAACCAAGCCGCGGCACCATCACCGCCGAAGGTTTCGCGCCACTGCCTTGGTGGCGTTCCAATCCTCTGTTGGGTAAGGCGGTTTACTTACATCAGCACCCTTACTTGTTCGATGGTAGCGTCGAATATAACCTGCGCTACCCACATCCATTCAGCGATATGACAGCGAGTGACCTCAATAAACGCACTCTTGCCGCGATCGAGATGGCCCAGCTAACACATCTCTGTGAACAGTCGGCCTCCAGCCTATCCGGCGGTGAGAGGCAGAGACTCGCCATCGCCAGAGCCTGGGTAATGCGGCCCAAGTTATTAATGTTGGATGAACCCACCTCCAACATGGATAAGTATTCTCAACAGCTGGTGCTCACTATGATCAGTGAACTGCAAGAGTTTGGTACAGGCATGTTGATCAGCAGCCATCAGGCTTGCGTGCTGACCAGCTTATGCAATCAGACTTGGATTATAAAAGACAAGACGATAATATCGTCGGCAGCAAGTGCTAATCCAACGAATACAGCTCCAATAAACATACAGGACTCTCAATATGTCATTGCAAATTGATGCCGTAATCTTAGCCGGCGGAATGGCTAGGCGCATGGGTGGAAACGATAAAGGTTTAGTCGAACTGAATGAACAACCTATGATAAAACATGCTATCGATCGGATAAAACCTCAAGTTAAGGGGATCATGATCAACGCAAATCGCAATCAAACCCGTTATGCTGAGTTTGGTTACCCTGTCATCAGTGATGAAGATACAGGTTACCTAGGCCCACTAGCGGGAATGATCACCGCCATGGGTAATACCCAGGCAGACTATTTGTTAGTCGTACCTTGTGACTGTCCCCTGCTACCAACCGACCTAGTGTCACGCATGCTGGCACAAGTAGAGAGCCAAGATGCCGAGCTAGCCGTTGCCAGTGACGGCAAGAGAGAGCAACCGGTGATCTTGTTGCTCAAGCCCAGCCTAAGAGACTCGATGAAAGCCTTCTTAGATGCTGGCGAACGAAAAATAGATTTTTGGTACGCCAAACATAACTGTGTTGTCACTGATTTTTCAGATCAACCCAATGCCTTTGTTAACGTAAACACGCCAGAACAAAAACAACAACTTGCTGAGGCAATTGCCAAATAAATTTCGAGGTCTAAATGAGCATCCCTTTTACCAATCCGCTATCGATCCCAGTACTCGGATTTTGTGCCTATAGCGGCACAGGAAAAACCACCCTACTCAAGAAACTCATTCCTGAGTTAAATAGTCGTGGGGTTAAGTTGGCGGTGATTAAACACGCCCACCATAACTTCGATGTGGATATTCCTGGAAAGGACAGCTTCGAGATGCGCAAGGCGGGTGCTCGTCAGGTGTTGGTCGCCTCCCACGTTCGCTGGGCTCTCATGACCGAAGATGCGGTCGAAGGAGATCCTCAGCTGCCACATCTGTTGCAACAAATAGAACAAGACAAGGTCGACATCGTTTTGGTCGAAGGTTTCAAGAAACTTGAGTTACCAAAAATCGAGCTACACAGAGCCATTCATGGCAAGCCATTTATTCACACTCATGATGATAATATCCAGGCTATCGCCTGCTGTGATGACACCCAAGTACCCGGTGAATTACGTCGCTTGGATATCAACGATGTCGCTCAGATAGCCGATTTTGTCATCGAATATATCGGCAAGTGGCAGGCATCTCCGGTCGCTCTACCGCTAGCTCCCTCTGCTGGCTGTGAATTCGAGATGAGTAAGACGCTCTCCGTCAGACAGGGCGTAGATAATATTCTCTCCTTCGTAAAACCGATCACCGACACCGAGCAGCTAGCATTAGATGATCTTAGCGGTAGGGTGCTCGCCGAAGATGCTATTTCTCCGGTAAATGTGCCACAAAATACCAATTCGGCTATGGATGGCTATGCATTCAAGCTCTCCGAGCCTAGGCTCGAGCGCTACACCATAGTCGCCGACGTGATGGCCGGGCATCATTATAAAGGCACACTACAGGACGGCGAAGCCGTGCGCATCATGACAGGTGCCCCCTTGCCCGCTGGCGCCGACACCATACAGGCGAAGGAGCTTGCTAACGAACAAGGTGCAGATGTCAGCTTTCAGGGAGAGATAACCTTGGGCCAACACGTGCGTTTAGCCGGAGAAGATATCGCTAAAGGCAAGACAGCACTTGCAGCCCATAAGCGCATGCAGGCGCCGGAGCAAGGCATGTTAGCATCCTTAGGATTCGGCCAACTGCCGGTATTTAGACGCCCTAAGGTAGCCGTTTTTTCCACCGGTGATGAAGTCTGCCAACCCGGCGAGCCATTAAAAGACAACTGTATCTACGACTCTAACCGCTTCACCATCAAGTCCATGGTGCGTAAACTAGGTTGTGAGGTGATCGATTTAGGCATCATTCACGACTCAGAAGATGCCCTCGCTGAGGCGTTACAACAGGCCGCCGTGGATGCAGATATGGTAATAAGCTCAGGCGGCGTATCGGTCGGTGACGCCGACTTCATCAAGCTTGCCTTAGATCGAGTCGGTCAAATTAACTTCTGGCGTATCAATATGCGTCCGGGACGACCACTGGCCTTCGGTCAGATTGGCGACTGTTTATTCTTCGGTTTACCGGGTAACCCAGTTGCAGTCATGGTCTCCTTCATACAATTCGTGCAACCGGCCCTGCGTAAACTCGCCGGAGAGAAAGACTGGCAACCTAGCCTAGTTCCCGCGATTGCCGATTGCAAAATGCGCAGCCGCGAGGGACGTACTGAATTTATCCGCGGTGTCTACCACTTAGGTCAGGATGGCAAGCTACACGTAACAACAACAGGCGCACAGGGCTCAGGGATGTTGAGTTCTATGGTTAAAGGCAATTGCCTGATCATCATAGGTGAGCAAGATGAGCAGTTAAATTCTGGTGAAACCGTTTATATTCAACCCTTTGCCGATCTTCTGTAATTAACCATATGCTCTGTATATGGTCTAAATCAAGCAGGAAATTGCGCAGTTAGCGCCCCGTTGTAGGTAATTAGTATGAGTTTGATGGTCGATACCTTTGGTCGCAAAGTGGAATACTTGCGCCTTTCTGTCACCGACAGATGTGATTTTCGTTGCGTCTACTGCATGAGTGAAGATCCATGTTTTCTAGAACGAGAGCAGGTGCTTAGCCTTGAGGAACTGGCATGGGTGGGACAGGCGTTTACCGAACTTGGCGTCAGTAAGATCCGCCTCACCGGTGGCGAGCCCTTGGTTCGTAGCGACTGCGACAAACTGGTCAAGCAACTCGGTGCACTGCCAGGCTTGGCAGAATTGTCGATGACCACCAATGGCTCTCGGCTAACTAAGTTTGCCGAAAAGATGCGCGACTCAGGCTTAAGCAGGCTCAATATCAGCCTGGATACCCTCAAGCCTGAACTATTTACCGAGCTCACCCGCAATGGCAAGGTCGAGCGAGTCATCGCGGGTATCGATGCCGCCAAGGCCGCCGGGTTTAAACGTATCAAGATCAATGCGGTGATCCTGCGCGGTCAGAATGACGATGAAGTGTTAGACCTTATCGAGTTTTGTCGCGATCGTGAGCTGGATATCGCCTTTATCGAAGAGATGCCACTGGGCATTATCGATGAACGCAAGAAGAGCCGTCACTGCAGCAGTGACGAGGTCAAATCGATTATCTCCAAACGCTATCAACTTAGTGTCTCCAATAAGCGTACCGGTGGTCCGGCGCGTTACTACACTATGCCCGGCAGCTCGATCCATGTCGGCTTCATCTCTCCTCATAGCAATAACTTCTGCCACGAGTGTAACCGAGTGCGCGTCACCGTCGAGGGACGCTTACTACTCTGCCTCGGCAATGAACACTCGGTGGATCTCAAGGTTATAGTACGTGAGTTTCCCGGCGACATAGAGAAGTTAAAAACCGCGATTTTAGACGCGATTAAACTTAAGCCCAAGGAGCATGTGTTTGATATGGAAGGCGAAGTGCAGATACTGCGTTTTATGAATGCGACCGGTGGCTGAGTTCGAGAGTCCCCCGCCGACATAGAGAACTAAAAACCACCATATTGTAGATGCGATTAAGCCTAAGGAGCATGTGTTTGATATGGAAGGCGAAGCGCAGATACTGCGTTTTATGAATGCGACCGGTGGCTGAGTTCGAGAGCCCCCCGCCGACATAGAGAACTAAAAACCACCATATTGTAGATGCGATGAAGCTCAAGCTCAAGCCCAAGGAGCATGTGTTTGATATGGAAGGCGAAGTGCAGATACTGCGTTTTATGAATGCGACCGGGGGCTGAGTCGAGAGTCCCCCGCCGACATAGAAAACTAAAAACCATCATATTGTAGATGCGATTAAACTCAAGCCCAAGGAACATGTGTTTGATATGGAAGGCGAAGTGCAGATACTGCGTTTTATGAATGCGACCGGTGGCTGAACAGCCACGTATTTGATGCTGAAGGCGAAACGTTTCATCAATGGGACAAGTGATTAAGCGGTATTAGCCGCTGGTTTTATGGCATGCTAAACTGCGTTTATCTCTTATCGTCACCTCAAGACTGAAACCGGACATCATGGCGCTATCACGGAAAAAGTGGAACAATATCATTATTCTCGCATCGATCATGATGATATCTATCCTCACCCTGTTAGATAAGAAAACGGCAAAACTCCCCGACGATGCCCAGCCGCTATTCGACGACAACTCTCCCTTAGTACAGCTACAACTCGATACTCTCTGGCTCAACAAGGGCAGTAAAGCCTGGCAATGCCACCCAGATGTACTCAACTGCCAGTCCTGGGCTAAGTCATGGAGTGAAATTCATTTGTCAGCCCTAGGCCAAGATATTGATTTTCCCGCTACTATTGATGAAGATACTGATAAACACGGTGCGCAGAGAGTCGTGATCCAGATAGCCGATAAACAGCAGCCGCAATTATGGCAGTTTTACCCTAAGCAAGGGCTACTCGAGTCGCCTGCCAAAAACTGGTATCTGATCCCCCCCAGTCAACGTGAAGCCCTATCACCTATTATCAAGGCCAAAGCTGTAATCGACAATTAGCCGGCCGAAAATCAGCTAACCATATCTTTATCCAGAGAACTCATTATGCCCGAACTGCCTGAAGTTGAAGTTACCCGCCAAGGAATCAGTCCACATCTTGTCGACCAAGAAGTCATCGGCCTAGTGGTACGCAATGCTAGCCTGCGCTGGCCCGTGCCCCAGATAGCGCAGCAGATAGTCGGTCAGGTGATACGTAACGTGCGCCGCAGGGCTAAATATTTACTTATCGACACCGACGCCGGCACCACGATTGTCCACTTGGGCATGTCGGGCAGTTTACGCATAGTGTCTAAAAGTACCCCAGTGGAGAAGCATGATCATATCGATCTCGAGCTTGCCAGCGGTAAGATACTCAGGTTTAACGACCCCCGCCGTTTCGGGGCCTGGCTCTGGTGTGAACTGCCGGAAGAAGCACATCCACTGTTATCAAAGTTAGGACCTGAGCCGCTAAAAGATGACTTTACCCCTAAGTATTTGTTTGAGTCACTAAAGAACAAGAAAAAAGCGATAAAGCTCTGCCTGATGGATAACCATATCGTGGTCGGTGTAGGTAATATTTACGCCAATGAGGCGCTATTTGCGGCGGGGATCCACCCACAGACCGAGGCAGGAAGACTAGATATCGAACGCTTAACCATCTTAGTTACCGACGTTAAGCAGATACTCGCTAGTGCCATCAAACAAGGCGGCACGACACTGAAAGACTTCACTAATGCCGACGGTAAACCAGGCTATTTTGCTCAAAAACTGCATGTCTATGGTCGCGGCGGCAAGACTTGCACCCAATGCGGCAATCTACTCAGCGAGATAAAACAGGGGCAGCGGGCTACGGTATTTTGCGGTATCTGCCAGGCGAGGTAGAAGGCTGAAAAAACGCCTTCGAGAACGCCACTATGTGGCTACGAGGACGTTCGCAGGCTCACTGCAAGAGCGCAGCGAGCTGCTTCTAGGAAACTAAGGACGAGGTGCGAACCTTACCGCTCGCACCTAGGAACTCAAGCCTTCTAAAACCTATACTCATAAGTGCCAAACAGGCTAGCATCGGACTCGCTCTCCTGAGTATCAAACTCGGAACGTGACACGGTACCGCCGACACTCATCATGCCCTTCCAGATAGGCATGCGATAGCTAAGCTCCAACATCAACAGGTCTTCTTTCGGCCGTTGTGCCACCCAAACACTTCCAGGGCTAGAGCCATCTTTATTTAACTGGGCATATCTGAGTATCGAAGTGATCCCCTTGCTATCTTTGAACTGGCCAATGAGCCCCAGGGCATAGACAGTCGCGTCACTTTCATAGGTACTGCCGTAGGTTTTACCATAATAGCGTGAGCCTGATTGATAAGTTGAATGCTCATACATACAGTTGAAGGCATTATCATCTTCACCGCAGGCAACCATGGTATCTGTATACTCAAAAAATAACTTATACTGAGCATTGTCAAAATTGAAACGAGTATCTATACCGCCAAAATGACCACAGTCGACAATATCCCAAGGTGCTGAACCTTTGGCATCTTCACAGGTTTTTTCGTAATAGACACCAAATGGGATATTGAACCAGGTATCGCTGAAACGAATATCATAGCCCGCCATCTGGTTACCATAATTGGTACATCCGGCCTCACCTGCACCGCGGCAATCACGCTGACCGGTTATCGATTTAAGCGCACTCTCCCAGCTACACTCCTCACCTTCACCACAAAACTGAGTCGACCAGGAAAAGCCTATCTCTAGCTGACGCAATGGACGAATCGAGCTGCGGAAATTCCACAACAGCGGATTAGCGACGGCGCGGTCTTCCTCCAGTTGACTGATACCTGCGGTGAGCGTCCAAGGGCCAAGCCAAGACAACCAAGGGGTCTCAAAGGCAGCGGCATTATTTCGACTCACCATCACTGACGGAAGAGGTCGGGCGTTGTTCGACCGGTGTAATGCGGAGTCGAAACCTGGTCCCCACCACTGCTCGACAGCCCCGGCAGTGATCATCCAATTACCCAGAGCCATAGCGAAATATGAATCATCGAGGCGAAATATGAATCATCTGCGGGCTCGTAATGAGCCGATGCCGACACCTTGAAAGCAAAACGCTCACCCATGTACTCGTGGGAAACCTGAAAATCACCTTGCTCTCGATAATCTGCACCAAAATGTTGAAAGCGCGCCGCATCTGTTGCCGCGGCGGCCTTGATACGAGTATTACCCCGATTGCCGACGGCACTGCGGTAATAATAATTCACCCTCGCATATGCCTCAGCCAAGGCTGGGGTCAAAACTGATGGCTCAGTCTTAGCTAGATCGACGCCAATACCAGACCACATAAGAGGATAGGTATTGACGGGCACGGTAATAACACCAGCATCGGCAAGGGCTTGAATATCTGCTCTGAGATAGATATCGGCAACATCTACCCAAGGCGCAGCCAACAGGGAAGATGAGAAAACCAGACTAAAAACTAATCCTAGTTTGGCAAGAGAAGAGTTAACAATTTTATCATGACTTAACTACTTAGCCTTCTTTAACAGAGCCTTAGAGACTACTGGATGTACAAACTGACTGACATCACCACCATGATAAGCCACCTCTTTAACCAAGGTTGACGAAATAAACGAATTCTCTTCTGCCGGTGTAAGAAACACACTCTCCAGATCGGCACTAAGGCGACGGTTCATGTTGGCTAACTGAAATTCATACTCGAAATCGGACACGGCCCTCAGCCCTCTGACCAATACACTGGCTTGTTGCTCCTTGGCAAAATCCACCAATAATCCAGTGAAGCCTACCACCTCAACATTATCCAAATGTGCAGTGACCAGCTTAATCAGCTCCACACGTTGCTCTAATGAGAACAGAGGTTGCTTGGAAGGATTGGCTGCGATACCGATAACCACATGCTTAAATAATCTAGCCGCTCGCTCGATTAGATCCGTATGACCATTGGTCACAGGATCGAATGTCCCTGGGTAAATAGCTTTTGTGTGCATAGTTAACCTTTCGCCATAATATTTTCAATGATCTTGGTAGTAGATATACCATCTTCAAAACAGAGTACCTTTACCACGCCACCAGCTGCTATCACCTCTTTACCACCAGCGATGTCCTCTATTTGGTAATCGCCACCTTTCACTAACATATTCGGTAACAGGTGAGAGATGATCCTTTGAGGGGTATCCTCGCTAAAAGGTACCACCCAGTCGACCGAAGCCAGGCCTGCAAGTACAGCCATGCGCCTATCGAGAGGATTAATCGGTCTACCATCTCCCTTTAAACGCTTCACAGAGTCATCACCATTGACTGCAACAATCAGCCGGTCTCCCTGAGCCTTTGCTTCCTGCAGGTAGCTCACGTGACCAGCATGGAGAATATCGAAGCAGCCATTGGTCATCACTACGCGTTCACCGCGTAATTTCGCCTGCTCCAGAGCATAAGCAAGTTGGTCTTCAGAAATCACACCAAAGCCCATCTCGCCATTGCTGAGAGACATAGCTTTAATTAACTCAATGCGACTAACCGTAGAGGTTCCTAGTTTAGCCACCACGATTCCCGCAGCAGTGTTAGCAATGGCGCAAGCCTCGGCAAGTGAACTACCAGCGGCAATGGCGGTAGCGAGTGCCGAAATCACCGTATCACCGGCACCGGTCACATCATGAACTTCTCGGGCAACTGTAGGTATGTGCAGTTCGAGCTCATCTGCAGTGATCAGAGTCATGCCTTTCTCTGAGCGAGTAACCAGTATGGCCTCAAGTTCAAACTGTTTAAGCAGTTTATGGGCTTTTTCGACAAGATCTGCTTCGCAGCTGACTTCGCCAGCGACCATTTCAAATTCACTCAGATTTGGTGTAAGCAGCGTCGCACCACGATAACGAGAAAAATCACTCCCCTTGGGATCGACTAACACCTTAACCCCTTGCGCTATAGCCTGTTGAATGAAGGGCTGGGGATCGACGAGGGCACCTTTCGCATAGTCAGATAACACCACGACATCGACGTTAGCCAGTTGTTCGAGTGCAGCATTTAGCAGGGCTTGACTCTCGACAGCAGGATACGGCTCTTCAAAATCGAGACGGATCAGTTGCTGACTGCGAGACATCACCCTTAACTTAGTAATCGTGGGCTTATCGGCAACAATATGCCATCTTGGTTCAACCCCTAGAGCTTGCACACCAGCGGTTAATGCATCGGCAGTTTCGTCTTGACCAACAATGCCAGCTAAGGAGACCTGACCACCCAGAGTAGCAATGTTGAGTGCAACGTTAGCGGCTCCACCAGGACGGTCCTCGATATGATTGATGCGAACCACAGGTACTGGTGCTTCAGGAGAAATACGTCCTGTAGGTCCAGTCCAGTAGCGATCTAGCATGACATCACCGACGACTAAGACCTTAGCTTTTTCAAATGCTGGCAGAGAAACCTTCATAACACTCTTATCTTTTGCAAAATTAGACACTGATTGTACCTAATTTTTCTTGCCGCTGTTACCTTTACAGTCTATTTCTGTTTAAGGCTGTTGTTCATATATTTAATGCAACTGGTATTACCTAGCAAGACAGAAAAAACATGTCATTTAGCCACTCCTTAACAACATTTACCATCACAAGACTAAGGCGAGAGTTATATCGCTATTGTTAATCGAAATCTAATCTGAAAATCCATTTATCCCGGAGTCAATAGTAGAGTTTAACCACTATAAAACTGTTATCATTTGCGATGATTTTCTCGTTTTCAGATTAAATGTTTATCGGGGATGCAGATATTAGCTGCATATTGAATATGATGAATAATTCCCAAAAATTGGTTGCTTGCATATGATCAAAAGAGTTTTAGCTATCCGCCATGACAAGATTGGCGATTTTGTCCTTTATTGGCCGGCATTGTGTTTGTTAAAGACAGCAATGCCCAAAGCCAGTATTGAGGTATTCGTCGCTCCCGCGGTACAAGCACTCGCAGAAGCTTGTCCATATGTAGATCATGTCATTGTCGATACTGGTGATGATAAAGCCATTACCGAAAAATTTATTGCTCGCAAATACGACGCTGTGATCGTCTCATGTTCAGAGTTTAGAATTTACAAGATGGTACACCATCTCGATACCGCCTATAAGCTGGCACCTAAACACAATTGGTACCAATATTTATACCGCCATACGGCAGACGCGAGATACAAGATCGGAGAGCCTTGTTGGCGTGGTGGATGCATGCTTGTGGAGCACTTTCTAACACAGCATGGCTACCCAATCCCAACACTACCTCAGCAATATTGGGACATGAGTGCCGAACGTGAAAAGTGGCAAAGTTATTACCACCACCAAGGCGATGAAAAATTAATTTTCGCGCATCCAGGAACAGGCGGTTCATCTGGAAGCTTGTCACCTGCTGATTTTGCAAGATTATTAATCAATATTAACCGTAAAACACGAGTAAACTGCAAATTCGTTTTGACGTTTAGCGGAGATGAAGAGCGATTAGCCCAAGAGATTTTCGACAAACTCGACCAAGAATCTGTCAAAGTTATCATGGCAAAACCGCTTTCGAGTCTGGCTGACTTTGCAAAATCTATCGTTGCAGCAGATATGTTTATAGCGGGCTCAACGGGTCCACTACATATCGCAGGCTTACATAATGTGGCAACCGTTGGTTTTTATGCCGGCAGACGTTCCGCACCTATAGTTCGCTGGCAAACACTGTCTCATAGAGATAAACGTTTATCTTACACGCCACCAATAGGTAAAAAAACGGGTCGAAACATGGCGCTAATCGATTTTAACACTGTCGAAAAAGATGTAGTGGCTTACTTAGATACTCATTATGCTTAAATTAAGCAAGTAGTGAATAATTATCGCGACTTGAGATCCGCTCAACTCGCCTGAAAATTGGAAGATGAATATGATTGTTGTCACAGGTGCCGCAGGATTTATCGGCAGTAACTTAGTCAAAGCACTCAACGATATGGGACGCAACGACATTATTGCCGTTGACGATCTCAGCGATGGTACACAGATGTTTAATTTAGCAGACTGTGAAATCGCCGACTATCTTGATAAAGATGATTTTCTTGCCAAGATAAAGTCTGGCGTCTTCGACGGCCAACTTGAAGTGATATTCCATCAAGGTGCTTGCTCATCAACTACTGAGTGGGATGGAAAATTCATGATGGCAAATAACTATGAGTATTCGAAGAGCATGCTCCATTATTGCCAGGCCAACAATTGTCAGTTTATTTACGCCTCTTCGGCCTCTGTTTATGGTGGCAGCGATAAATTCGTTGAACAGCGCGAATTCGAGAAGCCATTAAACGTCTATGCTTATTCTAAGTTCCTCTTCGATCAATATGTTAGACAGCAGAAATTAACCTCTCAAGTCGCAGGCCTGCGTTACTTCAATGTTTACGGCCCCCGTGAACAGCATAAAGGTGGCATGGCCAGCGTTGCATTTCACTTTAATAATCAAATTAACGCGACTGAAGTCTGTCGACTTTTCGAGGGCGTTGAAGGTTATCAGAATGGCCAACAGTTACGTGATTTTGTGTACGTCGAAGACGTAGTTAAGGTAAATTTGTGGCTATGGCAGAACCCTGAGATATCGGGTGTGTTTAATTGCGGAACGGGTGAGGCTCAGAGCTTTAACGATGTGGCGAATGCCGTCATTGACTATCACGGCAAAGGCAAAATTGAGTACATCCCCTTCCCAGAGAAGTTGAAGGGCGCTTATCAACATTACACTCAAGCCGATTTAACTCGGCTTCGTCAAGCAGGTTACACAGAGGCATTTAAAACGGTAGAGCAAGCTGTACCTGAATATCTGGACTGGCTTAAGACACAACACTTTATCGGCCAATAATCCAATCTGGTGAATCGCCAAATAGTCTATAAACTATTTGGCGAACGACTTTTTATTTTATCTCTCGAACCACTTCGATTAATTGAGTAGTAGAGATCGCTGGAGTACGAGGCAGGTAAATCACATCACAAAGCGGCTTTAGTTCATCAAATTTACCTAGCCAATCATCTCCCATCACCAGACAATCCGCACGATGAGCATTTATATATTCTGCTTTTAGTTCGAGCGACTCTTCAAGAAATACTTCATCAACACATGAAAGGGCTTTCACTATACGCATTCTGTCTCTTTCACTGCAGATAGGAAATCGCTGTTTTTTAGAAAAATTCAATGCGTCTGAAGAGACTCCAACAGTCAGATGCCCGCCTAATTCTTTTGCCCGCTCAATGATGCTGAGATGTCCAATATGGAACATATCGAAGGTACCAAAGGTAATTATTCTCATGAAACCTCATCAGATAAAAGGTAATCGACAATTCGCTGGCTACACAAGCCATCAACTTTTCCCGCAAGCTCATAGGTATATTTTGCCCTTTGCGCCGCAAACGATTCGGGACTAGCAATCTGCTCATCCACCACAGACTTTAAATTTTTGTATGAAGCCGCATGCATAGCAACACCCGCATACTTATAGAGGTCTTCATCCATACGATTAGTGAAACGAAATTTAAAAATGCCTCTATAACTCCAGCGCAGATGATAAAAATCACACCAAACAACCGGCTTATCGAGTGCCGAAAATTCAAATAAAGCAGAAGATGCATCGCTAATAAGTAGATCCGCACTCGCCATGAAAGGCAATAAATTTGCCTGCTCAACAGGTGCAAGGTAGACGTTATCGAATCGCCCCCAATGCTCAAGTAATTGCTTTTGCTTTTTATAATTAGACTTACTCAGCGAGAAATAATGCGGCTTAAGCAAGATATTATATTCAGCAAATGCTGCAGGCCAATCCCGGCCCATTTTTTCAATACTACTAGGGTAAAACGTTGGAGCGTAAAGCAGTGTGGGTTTACTCGGGTCTAAACCTAACGATTCAATATCTAAACCAGGTTCCACGCCTCGAATAATTGGATCGAGTTTAGCGTAGCCAGTGTCGACAAACGTCTTAGTTGGAAACAGCTGTTGTAAACGCTTGAGTCGATAATCTCCTTCGACAAAGCGAACATCCATATCTGATTCAGATACGGTGTAATAACAGGATTTAGGACCTATACCATGCTGCATTAAGGCCGTTCTACTTATCCCTTTCAGTTTTGCTGCATTAGCAAAAGTATTACCAAAAACAACCCAAGTAGGTTTCGCTTTAAGGTAATAACTCAAGGCTTGCTCTTCATTATCAACCCAAGTAACGGTCAACTTGTGTTTCCCTACCAAAGCATCTAATGCAGCTTGCTGATCTTCACTACGGTAGACAATGAAATGTATCGATTCACCACGAGCAATCAATTCATCCATAACGGGCAAATATTGCGGTAAATAATAGGGATGCAGCATATCAAAGCAAATCAAAATAGACCTTCTTTACTGAAGTATACATATAAGAATTAGATAAACTAATCGAGTAAAATTCCGCGGATCATAACACACCTTTGCATCTATACTAGCTCACAGCATTCAAGATCCACCAGCCAACGTACACCTTAACTTGTTATCTCAAAAATATGCTAAAACTTTTTAATATTGGGATTTTCAAGGTATGCTTGCAGTAACGAAAAGCAACAAAATCAGTTTTATGTCGATTGTAACCGATGAACAGTTTAAACAGTGTCAACGCCTGTTATTTATTTCTCCTGTAGCCTTAGGAGACTTTCTATACCTAAAAACCTTTCTTATTGCATTAAAGAAACACTATCCCCATATAGAACTCGATATTTGGTTGGATGATAACAGGTGTAATACAGAGAGTTGGCGTCTATCGCGTAGTAAGATCCTTCAGCAATGGATCGAAACCGAAGGTTGCTTTACACGTAGTTATGGATGTACTGATTCTGTTGAGGCGAGTAAGGCTCAAATAGAGCAAGCCAAGAAATATCAATATGATGTTATCATTTGCCACTCGGTGAGTAAGAGCCAACAGTATTCAAAAATTGCCCGTCAGATTAGCCCTAAGGCTTTTATTGTCTCTAGCCTGCCCAAGCAAAAAGCCTGGGGGTTATTTAACCCGATAACTTATCGCCACTCAGACCGTACTTTTTGCCTTAAGGCAGACGAGTTACCCAGCGCTCATCACATCACAGACAGATATGAAAACATTTTTCGTCATATCACAGGTCTTTCTCTGACTAAAGCAGAGCTAATGCCGAATTTAATCATACCCGCTAAGGTTGAACCTGTTACGGACGAATGGCTATCGAGCCACTTCAGTGACCGTAATAAACAGGGACCATTGATTTTCTTAAATCACCTTTCCACTAACCCGAAAAAAGATTGGCAGCTGACACAGCTCTTCGAATTAATCGATAAGATTGCTCAAGATGGCATCTCTTACCGCTTTGTAATCAATGTTACTCAAGAAGATTTTCAACAGGTATCGACCCTCACCGAAGACTTCGTCCAACAAAGCCAGCATCAGGTAGCCGTATTCACAGTTAAAGAACACTTTTTTGAACTGCCTTCACTCATAGCACGTGCCGATTTTGTGATAACCGTAGATACTGCAATTTTACATTTCGCCTTTGCAGCCAAGCGCCCTCTTCTCGCTATGATGCGACAAAAGAAGCCCTATTGGGCTCCTCCAGCAAGCAAACAGTCACATGTATTATATGCGAGTAAAGGTAGGGGACATATTTCTGATATTTCTGTTGATACGGTTTTTAAGCAGTATCAACAGATGACCAAGATTGCTAATTAAGGTATTTCAATGAAAAAAGCTATTTTCACTCTCGCCATAGGCGATAACCCTATGTATAAAGCTGCTGTAGAGAGCTTTAAAGCATATGGAAAAAAAGTGGGTGCCGATGTTATTGTCTCGGATCGACTCCATTATAAAGTAGATATCAAGAACCCCAAATTTGATGCCAGTCCAGCTTGGTGTGAGAAACTCTATATCACGGTTCTGCTAAAAGAGTACGATCGAGTGCTATATCTTGATGCTGATATTATAGTGACACCAGAAGCTAGAGATATTTTCGAACTCTATCCAGATCTTGATACTGTATACATGTTTAATGAAGGCTGCCATAGAGATAGAGGGCAACAGGCAGAACAGATAAACGATGTGCTTGGTGCTGTTCATTGGCCCAAAGAAAATGAACAAGTTGTCTACTACAATTCAGGTATGTTCTTGGTTTCCAAAGAAACAGGCCTATTTAATAATGCAAGCGTAGAAGAGATGCAGGCCATCTGTAATGAAGTTAAGTTTTATGATCAAACTTACATCAATTATCTCATCAGAAGAGATGGTATTAAGAGTGTTGCTGTAGAGTCTAACTTCAATCGCATGCAGCTACTCGGTTATGATGACTATAAAAATGCCGACTTCATCCATTATTCTGGAAGAGGCTACCGACAAAAAGTCCCCATGCGAGAGCTTAAGTACATTATTGATTATTGTGATCTTTTCGCCGATTCACTCTCTGAGTCAGAGAAGCTCGAATATAAGCAACAATCTTGGCATTGGTATATGTTAAAACAATACCGTAAAACGAAACTTCCCATTCGCTTTCTAAGCTTTATCTTTGGCCTATTCCATCCCTCACATAAGCACTAATAGGTCACTCCGCCTAAATACCGGCATCTCCGGAATTTAGGCGTTTCTTATCGTTTCCAGGCTCCCTATTAGGCGGGCAATCTCTGACATACCAATATCCAAGCCATTGGTATCATTCAAGCCAGCCATGCTTGCTTGTAAGTTATTGAGCGATTTGACATCGATCAACTTACGCGTCCTAGTCAGCATCTCCTGCTGGTCACTTCCGCAGGCTAAGATCAAGTTAGCAGCGGCGCAGCTATTGATACGAGGCGGCTGATCCTTAGATACTGCCACAGCGAGTGCTGGTGTCTTCAGGGCAATGGATTGCAGCATGGTATCTCCCCCACTCAAAATAGCAGCCTTAGCACCGTCCAATAGGTTAATAAACTCACGGGTATTAAGATGAGGAATGGCAATGACCCCTTCCATATCTGGTAGAGGCTTCGGATAGTTTGGACCAAAAACCATTAGACTCGGGATCCCTGTTTCTCGGAAAATAGTCTTAGCCACTTGAGCAAATAGATCGGCTGCCAAACCCTCTTTCAAGCTGTGGCCACCAGACCCAGCACTATATAGCAAGTACCCTCTTTGTTTAATCTCATATTTATCATAGAGATACTTTTTCTGTTCACTCGTTGGAGATGTGAAAATACTACCTGTATATATCGGATGCTCTCGCTTTATCATGCCTAATTTCAATTTATCGAATCGACTGATATCTCCAATAACAAACTTAGGCTGAACGACCCAATGACTATCGGTCACCCGTGCTCGGGCAATCTTCATCCCACGCGACCGTTTTCTACGGTGCTGACTAATAAAAATAACTTTTGCCCCCATACGATGGGCGTGCTTAAGTTGGGCTTTACGACCCGCAGCATCGAAAATAACCACATCAGGCTTAAGTTCAGTTATTAGCTGGTTAACTTCACGGGTTTTTTTAGTTGGCGTGTCATCGACCAGGTGAGTTGAATATGGGCAATCATCAATGTAAGAAACATGTCGATTGAGAACGAAATCAATTTGCGCTTCCGGCCAGCGATTCATCACCTCATCGGCGATGATTTTAGAGCGCATGTACTCCCCAATCCCTTCAGGAGTAGAAACTGGAACAAACAAAAATTTTGGTGCCGACAACATCAAATATATCCTTACTGCTAAGCCAGCTTAGCCGCTATTACTTCCTTGAAAGCAGACTCCGCTATTTTGGCGCCCCTACACATAACCAAAATCATTGTACCATTAGTCAGTCAACCCTTGCGATAGCATGTCAAACTTCGAGACAACTGAATCAATATTTATCAAATTCATTATTTCCTTCCCCTTGGCCCTTGTTCCCCAGGACACGCCTCCCTCTCTCTGCTCTTTAATTACATCATCATAAACACTCACCACATTTCCCAGACTTGTATAGGGACCAGTACGTCCTGGGTTTGAATGGGCATACAGCCCAATTACCGGTGTGCCTTGAGTCACGGCCATATGTGCTGGGCCAGTGTCGGGTGCCAACACTATAGAGGCTTGCTTTAATACGGCCAATAACTGAGTGAGAGACGTCTTACCCACCTGGTTTTCAAGAGTCTGTGAGCAAGCCTGTTCGATGGCTTTGGCTAACTCTACTTCCAGGCGCACAGGTCCACCACACAAGATCACTCTGAAACCTTGGGATATCGCATGCTCTGCCACCGCGGCGTAGCGCTCAGGTAGCCAGTTGCGCTCCGCCTTACTGGCGGCGGCGCAGATAACTAAGGTTTTATCGCCATCGGGGATCATCTTCTGAGCAAATTCGCTATCGGCGAGAGGCACGGGGATCTCCCAGTTGGGGGTCAGGTCTGTCACCCCTATCGCTTTAGCGAAGCCCATGAAACCTTCGAGCACATGGGGAGTGGCGAGAGGCTCTACGCTCTGGTTAGTCACCAGCCATTGGCCCTCTTTCGCTCGTGCGCGATCGAAGCCAATCCGCACCTTAGCGGATATTGCCAGTGAAGCAATTGTCGCTCTCAAGGCCACTTGCATGTGCAAGAGCACATCGAACTTTTGCCCCGCCAAATCCCTGTGTAACTTGAAATAGCTACGCCAGCCCAGTGACTTGTCAAAAATGACAAACTCGACACCGTCCAGATGCTTAAGCAGCTGATATTCAACCTTACCGATAATCCAAGTGATCTTAAGCTTGGGATATTGCCTCTGTATCGCCTGTACCATAGCCACGGCATGGCACACATCACCGATTGCAGACAAGCGCAACAAACACAAGGAATTGATATTATCTAGTTTTAAGCTCATAGGGTCCGAGAATTAGAGATGCAGCCAGAGAGTTTAATTGAGATCTGGATTAGGTTCCAAGATTTCAATCAAGTTCCATTGATATATAGCTAAAATCTTAACTCTCACCCATATGCCCCTCAACATTGGGAGCAAAGTCCCTTATTATAAATACAGTGACACTCAGCTCAGAATATAATGGCCCTATGAATATCACCGACACACCAATTGCGGGTTTAAAACTACTCTCTCCTCGCATCCATGAAGACGAGCGCGGCAGTTTCTGCGAAACCTTCCGTGACTCCTGGTTTAGGCAGCGGATAGCCGATGTCACTTTCGTGCAGGAGAATCATAGCTGTTCGATAAAAGGCTGTTTGAGAGGCTTACACTTTCAATCGCCTCGCAGCCAAGGCAAGTTGATTCGTGTAGTTGTTGGCGAGATATTCGATGTAGCAGTCGATCTACGCGAAGACAGCCCAAGCTTAGGCCAATGGTTCGGCACCTATCTATCGGCAAAGAACTGTCAGCAGATGTGGCTCCCCGCAGGCTTTGCCCACGGCTTTTATGTCACCTCAAACTCTGCGGAAATAATCTACAAGTGTACCGATTATTATGCCCCTGAGTTCGAGAAAACCCTCGCCTGGGACGATGCAAGCTTAGCCATTGACTGGCCTTTAGAGGGGCAAGTCCCCATATTATCAAGCAAAGATAATATGGGCCTCTCCTTCGATGCCATAACTAAGGGCGTGTGATTATGGATACTCATAGCAACCAAACAATTTTAGTCACCGGCGGCGCAGGCTTTGTCGGTTCGGCGTTAATACGCTTCCTTATAAATGACACGTCACACACAGTCATCAACTTAGACAAGCTGACTTATGCAGGCAACCTTAAATCGCTGACCAGTATCGAGACCAATCGACGCTACAATTTTATCCATGGGGATATCTGTAATAGCGAGCTTATTCAGCGGTTATTGAGCCAATACACTCCGGATATCGTCATGCACCTGGCGGCCGAAAGCCATGTGGATCGCTCCATCGACGGCTCAGCTGAATTCATCCAGACCAATATTGTCGGCACCTACTGCCTCCTCGAGGCCTGCCGCAATTATTTTGCTCGATTAGATACCGAAAAACAGACGACATTTAGATTTCATCATGTCTCAACCGATGAAGTCTTCGGTGAGTTAGGCGACACAGGGCTATTTACCGAAAATAGCCCTTACCAACCAAGCTCTCCCTACTCGGCAAGCAAGGCGGCTGCAGATCATCTGGTGCGGGCCTGGAGTCGCACCTATAAACTGCCGGTCGTGCTGAGTAACTGCTCGAATAACTATGGCCCCTATCAATACCCTGAAAAACTCATCCCCCTAGTACTGCACAAGGCTTTAGCTGGCGAGTCCTTGCCCATATATGGAGATGGACAACAGATCAGAGACTGGCTCCATGTGGAAGATCATGTGCGGGCACTCTACCTTGTGGCCTTGAGGGGCAAGCTAGGTGAAACCTACAACATTGGTGGCGGTAACGAGAAGACCAACCTAGAGGTGGTGACTGAGATCTGTGAACTGTTAAACACACGCATCTTAGATAAGCCCAAAGGTATTGATGATTTCAAACAACTGATCACTTTTGTGACTGACAGGCCGGGTCATGATCAACGCTATGCCATAGATGCCAGTAAAATAGAGCAAGAGTTGGGCTGGCAGCCGGTGCAGAGTTTTGAATCTGGCTTAGCCAGCACCTTAAACTGGTATATCAATAACCCAGAATGGTACCAAGAGATCATTAATTCAGATGGCCAGACTCGATGACGTCGATATCCCGCGCCCTCATCATAGGTAAGCATGGCCAACTGGCCCAAGCTTTAATCGCCAGTAAGCCAAAATGGATAAATGCCACGGCCATGGGCCGAGACGATGTCGATATCGGCTCATTAGAGTCAATCATAGCCGCGATTAAACTGACCCGGGCCGAGCTCATCATCAATACCGCCGCCTATACCCAAGTCGACATGGCTGAATCACAACGAGAAAAGGCATTTTCAGTCAATCGAGATGGCGCAGGCAATATCGCATTGGCGGCGAAGCTGACCCAGACTCGCCTGATCCACCTTTCAACCGATTACGTATTTAACGGCCAGCAAAGCAAGGCCTACTGCATCGATGATAAGCCAAGTGCGATCAATGTATATGGCGCCTCTAAGCTAGCCGGAGAACAAGCTGTCATAGCGGCCGAATATGAGGAGGCCAGCATAGTACGCAGTTCCTGGCTCTACTCTCCATTTGGCACTAATTTCGTCAAGACCATGCTCAGGCTCATGACACAGCAGCCTAAATTATCGGTTATTGATGACCAGACATCATGCCCAACGTCGGCATCTGAGCTAGGTCAGTTTATCTGGAGTCTGAGCCAACAAGAAAAGTTAGCCCCTATCTATCACTGGAGCGATGCAGGTACCGCGAGCTGGTATCAATTCGCCCTGGCCATTCAAGATATAGCACTGGATTTGGGTAAACTCGATACTCGTATCCCAATTGAGCCTATCTCATCCAGTCAGTTCTCCAGTGCGGCATCACGTCCCCAATTTAGCTTGCTCGATATAACGGCCTCACGGCAGATAATGACGGCAAAACCTTGGCAAGAAAATCTGACGGCGGTACTGAAACAGCTATAATTTTTTCGAATCATATAACTTGATGTAGAATGAGCCCAGCCCTAAGGCTTCACTTTATTTTTAATCACTTAAGTCAGACTCTATGCCAGCTAACGTGCAAACAGATCAACCCAAGATGACCATGCAGATAAAACAGACCAGCCGAGGCGCTATCGCATATTGCGTCGCCGCGGCACAAGCGATCACCACTGAATGGTTCGATGTTGGTTTTTGGCAGCAACAGGCGGCAGTCACTGGCTCATCGAAGGGGCGCTATATCACCTGGTTTGTGAAGCCGGCTCTGGAAGCCTCTCAGAACGAAGCACTAGTAGATAGCGACAGTGAATGGGTGTTGCGCCATTACTATCGCGGCGGCCTGATAGAGAAGCTAAGCAAGGACAAATACCTGTTCACCGGATTACACAAGACGCGGGCGGTGGCGGAGCTGGCTCTACTGACCCAACTGTTTAATGAAGGCTTTGCCGTGCCTAGGCCTATTGCCGCCAATGTTGTGCGCAGCGGTTTGCACTACCGCGCCGATATCATTATCGAGCGGGTGTCGGGCGCACAAGATCTTGTGGCTAAGCTAAGCACAGAAATAATGACGCACCAGCAGTGGCGACAGCTGGGGACTTGCATAGCTAAGTTCCACCAGCGCGGCGTCTATCATGCCGATCTCAATGCCAAAAACATCCTCATCACAGATGATGAGTTTTATCTTATCGACTTCGACAGAGGAGAGATCCGCGCGCCGAATGCTAAGTGGCAAGCTGCAAACCTTGAGCGCTTATTACGCTCGTTCAATAAGGAGAAGGGAAAACTCCCGGCTTTGGCATTCACCGCTTCCAACTGGCAAGAGTTACTAAAAGGTTATGCGAAACCTTAAGACGCTATCAATTTACAGGCGATCTCAAACTGCTGCTTCAGTGCGCCTCTGTTAGCGGCGACTACCTTAAGCCCTGCCTTGCTGGCGGCATCATAGGCCGACTCGTCATTAAACTTATTGATCAATTCATTTGCTAGCTCACTATCCGTAGCGATCACCTGCAAAGCCCCGGCATCTTGAAGCAAATCAGTTATCTCGGCGAAATCCCAATGCTGTGGGCCGACGAATACGGGCACCCCAAATGCAGCAGGCTCCAATGGGTTATGGCCACCGCTATCGATTAGAGTGCCACCGACAAAAGCCTGATCCGCGGCGCCATAGAAGGTGAGTAGCTCCCCCATGGTATCGCCTAATAGCACTTGAGTATTTGGCTGTACCGGCTCATTGAAGCTGCGACGAGCTAAGTTAAATCCAGCATCAGCAATCTTACCTGCGGCGGTATTAAACTGCTCTGGATGACGGGGAACCATGATAAGCAAGGCATCGGGATTATCCGCTAAAACCTGACGGTGCGCCTTCAAGATGGCATCAAACTCCCCAGGGTGCACACTGCCGGCCACCCAGATTGGACTATTGCCCCTCTGCCACTCCAGGCGCAATGCCTTTGCTTGCGCTATTTTATCTGTCGATATATTGAGATCGAACTTTAGGCTGCCACAAACGCTGATATTTTCAGGCTTGACGCCTAAATCGATAAAACGTGCCGCCGCCTGCTTAGATTGAGCCGCTATCCGATCTAGGCTCTGTAACATGGGCAAGGTCAGAGTGGCTTGTTTTCGATACTTCCCCGCCGACTTTTCAGATAAGCGGGCGTTCGCCAGCATCAAGTTGATCCCAGACTTCGATGCTTGATGAATCAGGTTAGGCCAGAGCTCCGTCTCCATTATGATGCAAGATTTAGGCGCAACCTGCTTGAGGAAACGCCTGACACAGATGGAGATATCGAAGGGTAAGTAACAGTGCTGCACACTCTCACCAAAGGCTTTTACCACTTCGGCAGAGCCGGTAGGGCTAGTGGTGGTCACTGTAATGGTCAGCTGGGGAAATGCTTGCTGAATCGCTTTAATCAAGGGCACCGCCGCCAATGTCTCCCCCATGGACACGCAATGAATTAGCAGATCGCTTTGCTTAAGTGATGTCAGGCCAAACCTCTCACCCCAACGGCCACGATAGTCAGCGCTCTTCACCCCACGAATGGCTAGATATATAACCAATAACGGCAGTAACAGGTAAAGTAAGGCAGAGTAGAAAAAACGATTCATAGGAACAGGTACTTAAAATATTTGGCAGTTGAATGTGTCATGCTATCACAGCACTAAACTCAGCGATAATGTCACAGAGCGAGTATCTAGCGGTCAAGCCGCATCACTTAATATTCTCTGGCTGCGATCTACAAAAGAGAAGTGAGACCATTACTGGTCGGTTCAGCGTTTCTTTTCATCTCACCTAATATCCTTTACATCAGACCCACTAGTTACAACCAATATTACAGTATCTGACAAATGAGTTTTGCCTGATGAATTCCGTCAGTGCTAGTATGTTTGTCAACTAAGTTATTAAGTAAAATGCCATTAGGACGAAAATGAAAACCCGCGATAAAATTATACATGCCAGCCTGGAGCTGTTTAACGAGCATGGTGAAAGGACTATCACCACCAATCATATCGCCGCACACTTAGGCATTAGCCCGGGTAATCTCTATTACCATTTTCGTAATAAAGAGGACATTATTCGCTCTATATTCTCCCTTTACAAAAGTCACCTTGAGACCAGCTTTCAGCCCTATGAAGGCAAACCCGTCACTATCGACCTCTTGATCGGCTACTTCGATGCCATCTTCTATGCCATGTGGGAGTTTAGGTTTATGTATGCCAACCTCACCGATATATTGAGTCGTGATGATGAACTTAAGCGGCAATATTTACAGGTGCAGCAACAAGTACTTACCCGTTGCAGCCATGTACTGAGTAAACTCGAGCAAGATGGTGTGATCGCTATCGAGCAAAATGAGATCCCCCCACTGGCAGAAACCATCAGAATGATTGTCTGTTTCTGGATCAGCTATAAGCAGACCCACTCCCCGGATACCAAGATCACTAAATCATCCCTCTATGAAGGGCTGCTGAGGATCTTGATGCTGTCTAAGGCCTATTCGACGCCAAATTCCCATGCGACATTTGTCAGACTCGAGCAGCATTATCAAGCGTTAGCCACGGCACCGGCCGAAGAACTAGCCTAATACACATATCGCCGACTAGATATCGGCGATATTTCCCTCCGATATGTTAATCACAATAAAGCCATCAAAACGTGTAAATGTCTTCTACAATCAAGGCTTATGTTAATACAGCCAGCTGAACCAGCCCATTTGTTATGGATTAGTTTTATTAATGTAAAAACCCACTAGCCCTAAACTAATTCATCTTGCTATCACAGGTAAAAAAAAGGCTGTAGGGCGAGCGGCTTTAAGGTTAAAATGCCGCCACTCCAATACTCAAAATAATGCTAATTAAGGAGAATTCAGGTGGCAACGACCTCATTCTACGACCAGATCAATCAACAACTTGCTGAAGTGAAAGCCGAAGGCTTATATAAGAGCGAGCGCATAATCGTCTCTCCTCAGCAGACCGAAATTCGAGTTAATGACGCAGAAGTCATCAACTTCTGTGCAAATAACTACCTTGGTTTAGCGAATCATCCTGAACTCATCAAGGCGGCGAAAGACGGCTTAAATAATCATGGTTTCGGTATGGCTTCGGTCAGATTTATCTGCGGCACCCAAGACATACACAAGCAACTTGAGGCTAGCCTCAGCGAATTCCTCGGCATGGAAGACACGATTCTTTATTCATCTTGTTTCGATGCCAACGCGGGTCTGTTTGAAACCTTGCTCAGCAAGGAAGACGCCATTATCTCTGACGCCCTGAACCATGCATCTATTATCGATGGTGTTCGTCTTTGTAAGGCGAAACGTTTCCGTTACGCCAACAACGACATGGCCGCCCTCGAAGAGCAGCTTAAGGCAGCCAAAGAAGCTGGCGCACGTAACATTTTGATCGCTACCGATGGCGTATTCTCTATGGACGGTGTTATCGCTAACCTCAAAGGTGTGTGTGATCTTGCCGACCAATATGGTGCACTCGTCATGGTCGACGACTCTCACGCAGTAGGCTTTATCGGTGAAAATGGCCGAGGTACTCACGAATATTGTCAAGTGATGGATCGTGTCGACATCATCACTGGCACTTTAGGTAAGGCATTAGGTGGAGCGTCGGGTGGATTCACCGCGGCCAAGAAAGAAGTCGTTGACTGGCTACGTCAGCGTTCACGCCCTTACCTATTCTCTAACTCCTTAGCACCTTCGATTGTCACGGCCTCTATCCATGTGCTCGAGATGCTAAAAACAGGACAGGCACTGCGTGAAGCCGTGTGGGAAAACAGCCGTTACTTCCGTGAAAAAATGACCGCAGCAGGCTTTACCTTAGGTGGCGCCGATCACGCAATCATTCCCGTGATGATTGGCGATGCAAAACTGGCAGGTGACTTCGCTAATCGTCTACTCGAAGAACACATCTATGTGGTTGGTTTCTCTTTCCCTGTTGTCCCTAAGGGACAGGCGCGTATCCGCACGCAGATGTCTGCCGCTCATACTAAAGAGCAGCTGGATAAAGCTATCGAGTCATTTACACGCATCGCCAAAGAGATGGGCATTATTTAAATGAAAGCATTAAGCAAATTAAAGCCTGAACCAGGCATCTGGATGGTCGATGCACCTAAGCCAGAGCTAGGGCATAACGATCTATTGATCAAGATCCGCAAGACAGCCATCTGTGGTACCGACATCCATATCTATAACTGGGATACCTGGTCGCAAAATACAATTCCGGTACCTATGGTTGTCGGTCATGAATATGTGGGTGAAGTTGTCGAAATAGGCCAGGAAGTCCGTGGTTTTACCCTTGGTGACCGCGTCTCCGGTGAAGGACATATCACCTGTGGCCATTGCCGTAACTGCCGTGCGGGCCGAACTCACCTATGCCGTAACACCTCAGGTGTCGGCGTAAATCGTGACGGTGCATTCGCGGAATATCTGGTTATTCCGGCGTTTAATGCATTTAAAATTCCCGATGATATTTCAGACGATCTTGCCGCTATCTTCGATCCTTTCGGCAATGCCGTGCATACCGCCCTATCATTTGACTTGGTCGGTGAAGATGTATTGATCACCGGCGCCGGTCCTATCGGTATCATGGCTGCCGCAGTATGTCGCCATGTGGGTGCTCGCCATGTGGTGATCACCGACGTCAACGAATACAGACTCGAACTGGCCAAGAAGATGGGTGCGACTCGTACGGTCAATGTGACTAAAGAGAAATTAGAAGATGTCATGGCTGACCTTGGCATGACAGAAGGCTTCGATGTCGGCTTGGAGATGTCTGGAGTACCGAGTGCATTCCACTCTATGTTAGATACCATGAATCACGGCGGAAAAATCGCTATGCTAGGTATTCCTGGCGATGATATGGCCATCGACTGGAGCAAGATTATCTTTAAGGGATTGATCATTAAAGGCATCTATGGCCGTGAAATGTTCGAAACCTGGTACAAGATGGCCAGCCTGATCCAATCGGGTCTGGATATCTCACCTATCATTACCCATCACTACAAGATCGATGACTTCCAGCAAGGCTTCGACGCCATGCGTTCGGGTCAATCTGGCAAAGTTATCCTCAGCTGGGATTAATTGATATAATAGTGAGTGCTACATAAGGGGCTGTACTATTACGGCTCCTTATCGCACAATTAATCTATACCCTCAATTTTTGCTGTAAGGTTCTATGTCTAACTTCCAACATTTTAGCGTCAATCAATTAATTCAGCTCTCAGAGAGTCACTCAGATATTCAGATCGTAGATATTCGCGACGCAGCCAGCTTTGCCTCGGGTCATGTGCAAGGTGCCGTCAATCTTAATAACGAAAACCTCGCGAGTTTCGTAGCAGAAGCCAATATGGATCAACCTCTTATTGTTGTCTGTTATCATGGCATCAGCAGCCAGGGCGCAGCAGAATATTTAGTCGAGCAGGGATTCGATGATGTCTACAGCCTAGATGGTGGCTATCAAGCTTGGCACCAAGCTCACGCATAAACAGATAAATTCCTTAAGGATACTCTATGGTTGAAATAGGTAGGCTCCCCAACGAGCGAGCCGCTCAAGCGCTGATCGATTACCTTAAAGGCGAGAAGATTGAGTGTAAAATTTTGCCTGCGGAACAGGGCGTCAGTATCTGTGTACTCAACGAAAATCATAGTACTCGTGCCAGACAGGAATTTGAACGCTTTACCCACAATCCTCACGACCCTAAGTATCTGCAGGCTTCCTGGGATAATGGTGATAGCAAGCTTAAACTCGACTACGGCTCCCCCTACCTGCAACTGGTCACACAATTTATTACCGGTGCAGGCCCGTTGACCTTAGGCATCATCTTCATCTGCATCTTAGTATTCGCCGGGTTTAATCTGGGCTTTGCCGAGCCGATATACCAACATCTATCATTTTTTAATGCCGTGCCTGGATCTGGCCTGAGTGAGTTTTGGCGACTGTTCACCCCAAGTCTACTGCACTTCTCCGCCCTGCATATTATCTTCAACTTGCTCTGGTGGTGGTACCTGGGAGGCAAGATAGAGAATAAATTAGGCCTAATTCCGCTACTCACCTTGCTGATCGTTGCGGGAACCTTACCTAACATAGCCCAGTACTTCGTCGGTGGACCAAACTTCGGTGGTCTTTCCGGTGTCGTCTATGCCGTGGTCGGTTACACCTGGATCATGGGCACTAAGCGCCCCGAATTAGGCATTGGCCTGCCGCCGGCCTACATGGGCTTCATGCTAATCTGGTTAGTGTTTGGTTTTACCGATATGTTCGGACTCTCTATCGCCAATGGTGCCCACATAGGCGGATTACTCGTCGGACTCGCACAAGGTCTGATTGATAGTAAAAGAATTAAGAGATAGCCCGCAGCAGAGCTGCTTCGAGGAAGTGACTTTGTCACTTTAAGGGCGGCTAAAGAACGCCTTCGAGAGCGTCGCTACGCGAAAACGAGAAAACGAGTTCAAGCTTTGCTCTCTCCTCGTAGCCAACTTGTTGGCGTTCTCGAAGCGCAGCGATCTCGAAGGCACGCAGTGCCGTGCTAGAAGCGAAGCGCTCATCTCTCACCCTACCATCTCAACCACCTTCTTCACTAGCTTGTCGATACCGACACTCGCTTCGGCGATATTACCCGCCAGCATATAGGCTGGGGTGCTCACCACCTGATTGATCTCATCGACTATGATGTCCTGAACCACGGCCTCCTGATGCTTCCCGCCCATCAAGTTGAAGGCTTGTGCAGTCTCGCTGTCATTACCAATAGTGCCTATGACACCCTCGCCGTATAACAGAGGGATCATTACCGGTGCGATACAGATAAAGCCAACCGGCTTGTTACTATTGGCAAACTGACCGATAAAACTTGTGACTTCCGGCGCAATCACTACCATTAGTGGCAAAGTTGCATAAATTTTTCGCGGCCCCGAAGCCACCAGGAATGATCAGCGCATCAAACTCATCGAGTTCAAGCTCTTCGGTCGCCTTAATTTCGCCTCTGGCAATACGAGCCGATTCAACTAAAACATTTCTGCTCTGGTTCGATTCCACCTCACCAGTGAGACGATTAACCACATGCATCTGTCAAATATTAGGCGCAAAACACTGGTAGTCCACGCCCAGCTTTGCAAGCGCTAACATAGACAAAACAGATTCATGTATCTCACTACCATCGAATACACCGGAGCCACTCAATAAGACTGCTATTTTTTTCATTAAAACTAATCTCCATATATCTTTTTATTTTAACAAGATGACTACAAAGCCCTTGATCCGATTATTTTTCGTGCTAAGTTAGTGCATCGACTTTACCAAGCGCTGAATATTTAGCCAAGAGTTGAGTCAAGAAAGACAGGGAAATAATTAAGTCCACAAATTAGGATGATTTTCAAGAAACTAATGTCTAGTTCACACTTTTTTTAGTTTCAACTTAAAATCAATAAGTTACAACCCTTCCATTTCTACTGTATCACTCAGTTCCGTAATGAATTAAAAGTTTAACTCACAGACTTATCCACAGGCTGTGCGTTATTTGACGTGGCTGAAATTCCCCTTCTGTGGCATGCTAGCGTCTATATCAAAAATGCACTCAAAATCAGAGTCATTCACCGCTCTCGAAACCTAAATCGAAACCTAAATTATGCCTAAAATTGCCGAAAATCCGTTAGTTCTAGTAGATGGCTCTTCCTACCTTTATCGTGCCTATTATTCACCACCACATCTTACCAATTCTAAGGGTGAAGCCACCGGCGCTGTTTATGGCGTAATTAACATGTTACGCAGCCTTCTCAGACAGTATGAACCGACTCAGATGGCGGTAATTTTCGATGCGAAAGGTAAAACGTTCCGTAACGACATGTATGCAGATTACAAGGCCCAAAGGCCACCCATGCCAGATGATCTTCGTACTCAGATAGAGCCTCTCCATAGAATTATACGTGCTATGGGACTGCCTCTAGTATGTATTTCCGGAGTCGAGGCCGACGATGTTATCGGCACTATCTCAACCCAAGCGAGTAAAGAAGGCAGAGCCGTGCTTATCAGCACTGGCGATAAGGATATGGCCCAGCTCGTCGATGAGAATGTCACGCTGATCAACACCATGACCAATACCATCATGGGGCCGGACGAAGTCACCGAAAAATTTGGTGTCGGACCCGAACTCATTATCGACTTATTAGCCCTACAGGGTGACAAGGCCGATAATATTCCCGGGCTTCCAGGTGTAGGCGAGAAAACCGCCGTGGCCATGCTAACCGGGGCCGGCGGCATAGATAAAATTCTTGCCGCTCCGGAGAAGATGCCGGAACTTGGCTTCAGAGGCTCTAAGACCATGCCGGCTAAACTGGCCGAACACAGTGACATACTCAAGTTATCTTATGAATTAGCGACGATTAAGTTAGATGTTGAACTCGAACAAGACTGGCAAGAGCTCACTATCAAGCCGGCCGACCGGGATGAATTGATCAAATGTTTCGGTGAAATGGAGTTCAAACGTTGGTTAGCCGAAGTACTCGATAATAAGACGGGCTCGAGTAAAGGCGAGGCAGCAACCGATGAAGAGGTAATCAAGCAAGATATTCAAACCGAATACACCACTATATACACCCACGAAGAATTAGACCTCTGGATAGATAAACTCGCTAATGCAGAGCTCATCGCCATAGATACAGAGACGACCAGCCTCAACTATATGGAGGCCAAATTAGTCGGTATCTCCTTCGCGATTGAAGTGGGTAAGGCAGCCTACCTTCCGCTAGGCCACGACTATCTCGATGCACCAGAGCAACTGGATCAAGCAGAAGCCTTAGCAAAACTAAAGCCTTTGTTAGAAAATCCCGAACTTAAAAAAGTAGGCCAAAACCTTAAATACGACATCAGTATTTTTGCCAATGTGGGCATTAAACTACAAGGTATAGCCTTCGATACTATGCTCGAGTCTTACGTATTCAACTCGGTCGCAACTAAGCACAACATGGATGATCTGGCACTTAAATATCTAGGTCACAAGAATATCAGCTTCGAAGATATCGCGGGCAAAGGTGTCAAACAGCTCACTTTCAATCAGATCGATCTGGAAACTGCGGCTCCCTACGCTGCAGAAGACGCCGACATTACCCTTAGATTACACCAGCACTTATGGCCAAGATTAGAGAGAGAGCCGGAACTGGCTGCAGTGTTTACCGATATTGAACTACCACTCATACAAATACTGTCAGATATTGAGCGTGGCGGCGTTTTAATCGATAGCATGATGTTAGGCCAGCAGAGTGAAGAGCTCGCCAGGACCATAGATGAATTAGAGCAAAAAGCCTTCGAGATCGCGGGTGAGAAATTCAACTTAAGTTCACCTAAGCAGCTTCAGGCACTATTTTTTGAGAAATTAGGCTATCCCATTATCAAGAAGACGCCTAAGGGTGCACCTTCGACTGCCGAAGACGTATTAGTCGAGTTAGCCTTAGATTACCCACTACCTAAGATAATACTGCAGCACAGAAGCTTAGCTAAGCTGAAGAGTACCTACACGGACAAGTTACCCCTCATGGTCAATGCTCAGAGTGGCCGGGTACACACGAGTTACCATCAGGCCAACACAGCAACCGGACGCCTGTCTTCCAGTGAGCCTAACCTGCAAAACATCCCTATTCGTACCCAAGAGGGCCGCAGAATACGTCACGCCTTCATTGCGCGAGAAGGTAAGAAGGTACTCGCAGCAGATTACTCACAAATCGAATTACGTATCATGGCTCATCTGTCCCAAGATAAGGGGCTACTCACCGCCTTTGCCGCAGGAAAGGATATTCATCGGGCAACCGCAGCCGAAGTATTCGATGTGGATTTCGATGAAGTCACCACGGAGCAACGCCGTCGCGCCAAAGCGGTAAACTTTGGACTCATTTATGGCATGTCGGCATTTGGACTCGCTAAGCAATTAGATATTCCTCGCCCTGAGGCTCAAAAGTATATCGACACCTACTTTAAACGTTACCCGGGTGTACTCAAATATATGGAAGAGACTCGTGCCGAAGCCGCAGATCTTGGTTACGTCTCGACGCTCTACGGTCGCCGACTTTATCTACCCGCTATTAAAGATAGAAATGCCATGAGACGTCAGGCAGCAGAGCGCGCGGCGATTAACGCGCCAATGCAAGGCACGGCAGCCGATATCATCAAGAAGGCCATGATCAACATAGCACATTGGATTGCTACCGAGACACAGGGTGAGATCGACATGATCATGCAGGTACACGATGAACTCGTGTTCGAGGTCGACAGCGATAAGGCTGAGGAGATGCAAGAGAAAGTTTGTCAGCTGATGGCCGATGCGGTCAACCTGGATGTCGAACTGCTTGCGGAAGCAGGAATAGGTGACAATTGGGAACAGGCTCACTAATCCTTGTTGGCTTCATTAATTATCTCCTAGAAAGCCTTTGATAGAAATCGAAGGCTTTTTCCTTGCTCCTCCTCGCCTTTTCGTCGTCTGATTATTCGTACGAGACAGGTGTTTTCTTGTTAAAACAGTAAAACCTACCAATTTACTTAAGCAAATACTCTAAATGTTGAAAAAAGATCACTAAATGATTATTTTTCCTCCCTAACACTCTAAGCGATTCAATTTCAATCACTAAAATGATAATTTAGGATCAAAAAACAACATTTTATCTACGAAAATGTTAGATCTGAGTCACAATATTGACTCCTTTTATAAAAAACTGTTTTCCTAATAACGTCCAATGGAGTATTATTCTCTGCGTAGGGTACAGAGGTTAAGATGTTCTATCTTTCAAACCTTTTTAGTTCATTTTTTAAATGAACAGCCAAATTATGGCGCCTCAGCAATTTATTTGCTGGGGCTTTTTTTCGCCCAAAATAAATTTTAGAGCATTTACTTTAAATGTGCTTTGATTCGCGCTATGCTGTCGTTATTAAGAGTCATTGAGTCTATCTTGATGGCGCTTGAGTCTTGTTGAATTTAGCTTCTCCCCAAAAGAGCTAATTGGGCCGATGGTTATTCCTTCGGCTATTTTTTTGCCTGTAATTCCTCACCGCCTAAATTAATTTCCAACAAGTTCACCAATCTAAACCAAAAAAACGCCTACCATGTAAAATGGCAGGCGCTCTGTTATTACTAGCTTTCGACTTTAAAGGTAAGGCTTAACCCTTAGTAGCAGATGTGTCGTCCTCTGCTTCCGCCGCCTCAGCTTCGGCTAATGCGTCAACCAACCATTGAGGATGACACCAGGTATTTAAGATGTCTAAAACCTTGGCCTTGCCTATGCCTTTAAGCGATGAGAAAGGCTCTACCTTAACCCGATCACCAAAATCACCCAGATGCTTTCTGACTTCATTAACCATCTTCATGCGCTCACTCTGCTTCATCTTATCGGCTTTGGTTAACAGAGCTAGCACAGGAATTTCACTCTCGACGCCCCATTGGATCATCTGCATATCGAGATCTTTCAATGGATGCCTGATATCCATCAAGACCACCATGCCACCTAAACACTGACGTTCCTGTAGATACTCTCCCAGAGCTTGCTGCCACTTTTTCTTAAGGGCTAGTGGCACTTGAGCGAAACCATAACCAGGAAGATCGACCAATCTACGATGCTCATCAAGTTCGAACACATTGATTAATTGGGTTCTTCCCGGTGTCTTACTGGTTCGTGCCAGACTCCTTTGATCTGTGAGAAGATTCAGAGCGCTAGACTTACCCGCGTTCGAACGCCCTGCAAAGGCTATTTCGATTCCGACATCTCCAGGCAGGTACTCATCCAAGTGTGCGATGTCGGGGGCGCTGATTAAAAACTTGGCTTTACGAAAATCAATACGAGATTCAGTCACTACTGACTCCAAAAATATTAGGTGTTGCACTATAAATATCGAAGAGTTGCTTACATTTTCACAATTTCGTGTAAAATATTACCCCGATCACATAAGTAGCATTTTATCACGCTTGCGGGCTCAGCTAGTAAGCTCAGGACAAAAAATTTAACAATAAGTTGGAACGCCATGAAAAAGTTAGCTCTTGCGCTATCAGTGTTAGCCTGTATCTCATTGCCTGCAATGGCTGAAGGCAATGCTGAAGCGGGAAAAACTAAAGCCATTGTTTGTTCTGCCTGTCACGGTGTTGATGGTAACAGCATGATAGACATGTACCCAAAACTTGCTGGACAGCAAGCCACCTACCTGATGAAGCAGCTACATGATTTCCGTAGTGCGGCTAAAACAGGCGGTAAAGAGGGTCGTAATGATCCAATTATGGGGGGGATGGCTCTTATGCTCAGCGATCAAGATATCGAAGATGTCGCTGCATATTACTCTTCACAGACAAAAGTTGTAGTAGAAGTAAAAGATATTCCGGCTCTAGGTGAGCAGCTATACAAGGGTGGCGACATGACTCGCGGAATTACCGCTTGTATCGCTTGTCACGGCCCGGAAGGTGCGGGTACAGAGCTAGCAGGCTTCCCTGATATCGGTGGTCAGCATGCCAACTACCTAAAAATACAGCTTAACAAGTTTAGCGATACAAATCGTAACAACGACTTAAATGGCATGATGCAAGATATCGCGAAGAAGCTTACTAGCGATGATATCGAGGCATTATCTAAATATATATCAAGCCTTAAGTAACTTTAGGCATGTTAAAAAAGGTGGTCCCCCCACCTTTTTTAACACCCATAAATTGACCTTTACGTAAACTACCTGAAAAAACATACTTGACAGAGATCACAGATTTAGGTTTAATTAAGCCCGTACCGAGATGAACCCATCTGTTTGTATAAAATATTAAATAATAACTTACAGTTTTCGGTATTAGTGACATTTAAGATATAAGAATAAATAGATTCAATAACAATAATATAATTAAGACCACTCACTAAAAATAATAAGAGTCGTGATTTCGATTGAAATCCAGGTCAGAATAATTTTGTAAGGAACTTGGTTAGGAAGGCCATTTCGCTGTAATAGCACTCCCTTGCAGGTTTAGAGAAAGTTGTTCCGCCGATACCTAGTATCAGTTTTAGAACACTAGACTAAGCCAACGGTAAACCTTAACATGGATGGTTAAATTAGGCGTCAAAGATGACGATAGGATTGTGATGTGTCATGAAGACCATCTACGGAAGCTGTAGTCAGGAAGACTCAGGACTATTAAGAAAGCGTCTGGAAGACCGAAAACTAAAAAAACATGCATGGAAAGCAGACTAAAAAAAGATGGAAATTGACCGGGAAAGTCGCATAGCAAGTACGGATACTTGAAATAAGAATTGGTGTCTCTGACACTTTTTGAAGGCGACAGTCGTACTGTCGCCTTTTTTTATGGCAAAATATTACTATTCTTATCATGGTGAGCAGATCCATACCTATATGCTTAGATGCCCTCTTTGTCACAACGAAAACACCTCACTATTTAATCAAGATAGAAAACGCAGTATCTATACCTGTCATCACTGTCAGCTGGTATTTTCCGATGCGAACTCTCATCTCCCGCCCCAGGTAGAGAAAAAGCGATACCAAAAGAGCGCCAGCAAATACCAAAAGCCCCTGAAGCAGTTTTTGCTCAGCTTGGTACAGCAAATAGCACAAGAAACCGATCAAGCATTAATCGGGCTTAACTTTGGCCGTTTAGCCGACACTCAGACACTCGATACAATACGAGCCCAGGGACATGACTTACGTCAGTATGACCCTTACTTTGCCCCCGACCATAGTCTGCTGAAACAAGAATATGACTTTATCTGCTGTTATCGGGTATTCGAGCATTTCCGCTTCCCATCCAAGGAGTGGTCACTGCTGTGTAAACTCTTGAAACCCGGCGCCTGGTTGGCAATAAACACTAAGTTACTCACCGAAATCCACGCTTTCGATAGGTGGCATCATAAGAACAACCTGACACATGTCAGCTTTTATCAGCCAGAGACCTTCGAGTTTCTAGCCGAGCAGGCAGGTTTTAGGCTATTATTCGCGGCAAATGATCTCATTTTGGTGCAAAAACCATCAGGATCTGCTATAAAACGCGACCCAAGTTCGCTTATTGATCTGTAATCAGCGCATTTACACTAAATTTGTATTACCAGTTATTGAGAAAAGCCATGTCACACTCTAAGAAATCCCGTAAAGCCAATGAAAATGCGCCTAAGTTAGCTCCAAGAACCAAGAAGAGTGATCGTGGTCTTGAAGCCAAGAAGAAAAAATCAGGAAACAAGGCAGGAAGCCGTCACAATTCGAATATTGTCGGTGGAAAAGAGGGCTCCGCAGCCAGCAAGAAAGATCCACGACATGGTAGCAAGAAGGCAATAAAACTTGATCTTCCAAGCCAAGTCAAAGTGATCGCCCCTAAGAAAGAGCAAGGTCCAAAGCTGACCGATGAGCAGAAGCTATTTAAGCTCGAAGAAGATCCAAGACTAAACCAGCTACTCGATATGCTCGAAGAGGGTAAAGATCTAAGCCAAGACGATCAGAAGTGGCTCAATAAGACGCTTAATCAGATAGAAGCACTCATGGAGCGCTTAGGCATCACCGAGGAAGATGATCTTGGTCAGGTTATTGAGTCAGCAGCTGCAGTTAGCGACGACGACTTGTTAGACAAGTTTGAATCTGGTGCAGATCTGCTAAAAGACTACCAGACTAAAGATTAACGCTTAGTGCTCTATGAAAACGGCATCTTATCGGTGCCATTTTTTTAGTATTAGCGATCTATACCGACAGGACAGAGCATGACAACAGCCCTTATAGTCATAGGTTTTATCATAATTACCGCCCTTGCGGTCTACGCCACAGCTTTGTTGCTTAAGCTGCGTAAGCAAAGCATCCAAAAGAAGAAGCATCAACAAGAATTAAAAGACATAAACCAGGCACGCCTGGACGAGCACTTGAACAGCATCCGCTACATAGCCACCGCGATGTTAGAAGATCGCTGCGAGCTTTCAGAAGGCGTAATGAGAATAGCCAAACTTTTCAGTATTTTATCTATGTCGGAACAGGTAGAAGCTCAATATCCAGCTATTTTCAAACATTTTGCGGTGATCCAAGATCACCCCATCATGGCTCAACGCAAAACGCTGGAGAAGCAACAACGCATGAAGCTGGATTTTGCCCGCATACGCTCCGAAGCCGAACTCGAAGCCGATATTCTTGAAGAAGCGAAACAACTTAGCAGTTTTACACCAAGCCCACTTCATTAACTCGGTTAAGCTCTGCTACTCAGCAAGCGCTATATAAGACTAAATAGCCCTATCCCGTGAGTCTGTGCACAAAATCTCCATAAGAGCACAGACAAACGTCCTCTTTTCGTGGATATTCCCCTCGAATTGCTTATTCAGCTTTAATTTATACAACATGGATCAAGGTTATTTAACCAATAACCATGCATACTTTACATCTTGCTAAACTATTACTCTGGAGGACACGCCTTGAAGCAGCCCACCCAAATTAGTTGGGATCAGTCAATGATCGAAAAATACAATTACAGCGGTCCCCGTTATACCTCTTACCCGACGGCGCTTGAGTTCGAAGACTCATTCACCGAAGAAAAACTGCTGACTTCGATTAAGAACAGCAAGAGTGATAAGCTTTCTCTTTATATCCATATTCCATACTGCGCCAAGCTTTGTTACTACTGTGGTTGTAACAAGGTCATCACTCGTCATCAGCATAAAGCCGACCAATATCTTGAGTATCTGGCAGCTGAAATTGTCAAACGCTCACCGTTATTTAAAGACTACCTCGTCACCCAGATCCATTGGGGCGGTGGAACGCCGACCTTCCTGCGTCCGGATCAGATCCTCAAGCTATCAGAGCTAATCAAGGCCAACTTCAACGTAGCCGAAGTCGGCGAATACTCGATTGAAGTCGATCCCCGTGAAATCGAGCTCACCATGCTAGATACGCTTAAAGAGGCGGGTTTTAACCGCATCTCTATCGGCGTTCAGGACTTCAACAAGAAGGTACAGATTGCCGTCAACCGCGAGCAAGACGAGCAGTTCATCTTCGATCTTATGGCTAAGGCCAAAGAGCTGGGCTTCGTCTCGACCAACATAGATCTGATCTATGGTCTGCCTCACCAGACACCGAAAACCTTTGCAGAAACCATGCAGCGAGTCTTGGATCTGGATCCTGATCGTCTTTCTGTATTTAACTATGCGCACCTACCTTCTCGTTTCGCGGCTCAACGTAAGATAAAAGATGAAGATCTGGCTTCACCGCAGCAGAAACTAGAGATGTTGCACCAGACAATCGAAACCTTAACCGGTGCTGGTTATCAGTATATAGGCATGGATCACTTCGCCAAGCCCGATGATGAGCTATCTATCTTGCAAAATGAAGGCAGACTCCACAGAAACTTCCAGGGCTACACCACCCAAGAAGAATGTGACTTATTAGGCCTGGGCGTCTCTTCGATCAGCCAGATTGGCGACTGTTATGCCCAGAACCAGAAAGATATCCGCCCTTACTTCGAGTCTATCGATGCTAATGGTCATGCGTTATGGAAAGGTTGTGGCCTAAACCGTGACGATGAAATCCGCCGCGTAGTCATTAAACAGCTTATCTGCCACTTCGAATTAGATATGGCTCAAATCGATGACAAGCTAGAGATTAAGTTCGAAGACTACTTCGCAGAAGATCTCAAGCTACTACAAACATTTATCGATGATAAGCTTGTCGACATCACCGACAGGAAGATAACCATCAGCCCCACAGGCCGACTGTTAATCCGTAATGTCTGTATCTGTTTCGATGTCTATTACCGAGAGAAAGCTCGTCAGCAGCAATTCTCAAGGGTGATTTAACCGAGAGAAAGCGCATCAACAGCAATTCTCAAGGGTAATTTAACCGAGTATAAGAGCCGACATCTAGTCGGCTTTTTTGTCTCTCGATTTTGACTCTCTGTTTTATATTTGTATTTTGTAAATATTCTTATATACCATTTTGTTCACTAACTAGTCTGAGGCATAATCGAGGACATAATAATCAATAATAGCCATTAAGGTCTCAGTCATGCTTAAGCTTTTGCTTCCCGGTTTACTTGCCGTTTCTCTCAGCGCTTGCCAAATCAACTCCATCTCTACAGAACAAACTCAGTCTATGACACCTGCCGAGAGCCCGCTAACGATGGGAGTTAGCGATTTAAAGCTTAAATCGATTATCGAGGCTGACTGGCTAATTCAACTCAATAGTGACCCATCACTGGCTTTCTCCGAGGGTGATGCCAGTGCAGCCGGTAAATTATCCGATCTATCTCCAGCCAACTTAGCCTCACTCAATCATCGTAAGCAAGCGCTGCTCACCATACTCAAAGCACTAGACAGAGATACCCTCTCGAAAGAGGACAAAATTAATGCCCAGATCCTCCAGGGACAACTGCAAAACAGTGTCGACCTGTATCGATACAAGGATCACTATCTGCCCATCACAGCCGAGAGCGGTTTTCATGCTTATATCGCCTCCATTGCTAAGGCAAGATTCGCAACGGAGCAAGATTACCAACACTATATAGCCAAATTATCAAACCTCCCCAGCTACTTCGCTCAGCAAACCTATTGGCTAACACAGGGCTTAAATTCAGGGATCACTCCGCCGAGAGTCACCCTCAATGGCTTCGAAGACAGCATCAGCGCCTTCATGGTTCCAGTCGAAGACAGTGGCTACTTCAAGCCTTTCACTCACTATCCGAAGCATTTTACTCAGGCTCAGAAAGATGACCTGACGGCCCGAGGCAAAAAAATCATAGAACACCAGGTACTGCCGCTTTATCAGCAGTTTTATGACTTCATGACCAAGGAGTACATTCCCGGTTCCCGTACAGATATCGCCAGTGCCAGCCTCCCCGATGGCGCCGCCTTCTATGAAAACCGAGTCCGTTATTACACCACTCTCGATATGACATCCGATGAAGTTCATCAACTTGGCCTTAAAGAAGTAAAACGTATCCGCGCAGAGATGCAGACCATCATCGACGATCTCGATTTCGAGGGCAGTTTCGCCGACTTCTTACATTTTTTGCGTACCGATCCTCAGTTTTACCCTAAAACGGCCGAAGAACTCTTGAAAGAAGCTGCATTCATCGCCAAGAAAGCCGATGCCATGCTACCTAAATACTTCGGCAAACTACCAAGGACCCCATACGGCATTCAAGCCGTTCCGGCCGAGATAGCGCCTAAATACACCACTGGACGTTACTCAGGCTCCAGCAGAGACGATGAACCCGGTTACTACTGGGTCAACACCTATGCCTTAGATAAACGGCCTCTATATGAACTGGAAGCCCTGACCTTGCACGAAGCCGTACCCGGTCATCATCTACAGATATCCCTCAATAAAGAGCTCACCAATCTGCCGAACTTCCGCCGTTATAGCTATATTTCGGCCTTCGGTGAGGGCTGGGGGCTTTACTCAGAGTATCTGGGCTTAGAAGCAGGCTTCTATCAAGACCCCTACAGCAACTTTGGCCGCCTGACCTATGAGATGTGGCGTGCGGCTCGCCTAGTCGTCGACACAGGCATGCACGCTAAGGGCTGGAGTCGACAGCAAGCACTGGACTTTATGGCCGATAACACGGCTCTGTCCATGCACAATGTCACCACAGAGATAGATCGTTATATCTCATGGCCGGGCCAAGCCTTGTCATACAAGATTGGCGAACTCACCATCAAGCGTCTGCGAGTTCAGGCTGAAGAGGAACTAGGTGAAAAGTTTGATATCAGAGCCTTCCATGATGCCATCTTAGCAAATGGCTCTGTGCCCATGTCAGTGCTAGAGCAACAGATCATAGACTTTATCTCCTCTCAAAAAAACGCAGAAGAAAGTTAACCAAGCTACAGAGTCACGAGCATTGAGTAAATAGAACTCCTCAGGCAATACTCGTGACTCGCGGCGGCTTTTTACTCTGTGCTACACTGGCAAACAGCATACATAAGCCCAGTAGATATCATGTCGATAGCCGTCGAATCACAAGTAAATGATCAAGTTAGCGTTCAAGCTAAACCACTCTCCTCTGAGTTGATGCTCAATACCCATGAGCAGGTCGCATTCTGGAATAAGGTGACAGAGTCTAATATAAACACTGATGACAATATCTCTCTCGCCTATATGTACATTGAACATCCAGACAGTGAACGAGCCATAGTGATCAGCAGTGGTCGCATCGAGTCTTACCTTAAATATAAAGAGCTTATCTTCGATCTCTACCATCAGGGTTACAGTGTTTTCGCGCTGGATCATCGCGGCCAGGGGTTATCCACTCGCACCACAAGCAATCCACATCACGGCCATATCGATAAGTTCAGTACTTATGTCAATGACTTTGCTTTCTTTATCGACACTGTGGTTACCCCTAAGCGGTATCAAGACCTTTTCCTGGTGGGCCACTCTATGGGTGGGGCCATCGGCACCCTTTATATGGACAAGCATGCTGACACCTTCACCGCGGCCGTCTTCTCTGCACCTATGTACGGCATCAAACTGCCAATCAGCAGTCGTTTCATCCGCTGGTTATCGAATAAACTGGACACGAAAAATGGCACTGAGCCTAACTACATATTGGGCGGTAAGGACTACCACGGCGATGAGTTTGCCAACAATGATCTGACTAAGAGCCAGCCGCGTTATGAGGATTACCGTAAGCTTTATCAGCAGCGTCCGGAGCTGCAACTTGGCTCACCCACCAACCACTGGCTAGTCGAATCTCTCGACGCCGGTGCAAGAACGGTAAAAGCTGCCAAGGAAACTAAGACGCCGATTCTGATCCTTCAGGCCGATGAGGACACTGTTGTCGATAATTTCGCCCAGTATCATGCTGTAGGAGGTTTGTGCGAACTGATCAATATTGCCGATGCCCGTCATGAGATATTTATGGAAATGGATGAAAGTCGCAACTTTGCCATAGATAAACTGCTTAAGTTCTTAGCCTCACACCACAGTGTCTAAGCCATAACGAGCCCATTTATAGCGAATATTTTAGCCGACAGATATAAGCCCATTAACAGCAACCGACTCTATATAATTAACGAGGTCGGCTTGCTTTAATGGCCGAGAGAAGAGGTAGCCTTGAAATGAATCACATCCATGCTGCAGTAAAAACTCATATTGCGCTTGGGTCTCTACTCCCTCAGCAACGACTTTTAAATTCAGGCCATGAGCCATGTCGATGATCGCCTTGACGATAGCATTTGATGACTCGTTTACATCTATCTTACTGACGAAAGTCGCATCAAGTTTCAGCCTAGACAAAGGAAGACTCTGCAAATAACTTAATGAACTGTATCCGGTGCCAAAATCATCTATCGCGATGGATATTCCAGCCTGCCTCAGCTTATCCATCGCCTGCTTAACGACGTCTAAATTACTCAATAGGGCATACTCGGTCAGTTCTAATTCGATAGCATTAGGCTTAACGCCAAGCCTGTGTAGAACACTTAACAGATCTTCGGCAAACTCCCCTTGGTTAAACTGTCTCGCGCTGACATTAATAGCAACCGCATCTAAGAGTACACCTTTCTCCTGAAGCTTATTGATGAATGCGCAGGCCTCTAGCAGTACCCACTCGCCCAACTCTTCAATTAAACCACTACCCTCGGCAAGAGGAATAAAGGTCGATGGTGGAATATTACCCATCTGAGGGTGATTCCACCTGAGTAAGGCTTCTACGCAAACGACCTGGCCTCTGGAATCGACAATGGGTTGGTAAACTAAAGAAAGTTGATTCGCCGCTATAGCACCGCGTAACTCACTCTGTATAAACAGGCTATGTTGGGCAACCTCCTCCATCTCGGCACTATAAAGTAAGTATCCGTCTCTTCCCCTTTCCTTCACCTGATGCATGGCCACATATGCTTGTTTGAGTAATAACTCAGGCTCGATGTCGATCTGACTATCGATGAAGCAAGCTCCGACACTGGTTGAGACACTGAAGGTCTGATTATTAATATGAAAACTACGACCGATAATCTGACGCACTTGGCTGGCCAAGGCATGAATTCGACGCTTGGCAGCGTTTTTATCCTGAGGGAGATTCTTAGCCAAAACGACAAATTCATCGGCGGCTAATCTAACTATCAATGAATTAGAAGCAAAAAAACTGGAGAGACGCGCAGCAACCTTGATGAGTAATCTATCACCATAATGATGTCCTAGAGCATCATTGATCATCTTGAAATTATCTAAATCGATAAGAAACAGACCCGCTGAAGCCTCTTGTCTGCTCTCCTTAAGAGAATAGAGGGCATCCAGTAAGCTACTACGATTTGGCAAATCAGTTAACAAATCATGTTTTTCCCGGTGAAGAATGACCTGTTTATTTCTCACGTCACTGGTTACATCCGTATGCGTGCCGATCATTCGAGTGGCCTTGCCTTTATCATCCCACTCAACAATCATGCCTCTATCTAAAACCCAGATATAATGGCCCAGCTTATGTCTGAGTCGATGAACATTCTCAAATTCATCCAACTCGTTATTTAGATATTGATTTAGGCAAAATAATGCATCCTTCTTATCTTCCGGATGTAATAAAGCTTCCCAGGTCGACAATTCATTGGCCAATTCATCTTCAGAGTAACCTAGCATCTCCTTCCAGCGATCTGAGAGGAACACCTCATCGGTGGCAAAATTCCAATCCCATATGCCATTTCTAGACACTTCAATAGCAAATAACCACCTTTGCTGGCTATCCTCCAATTGCTTTTCACTGCGTTTAAGCTTGTCCGAGAAATTGACAAGGTGATTTCGAATCACCTCTAATTCACTAAATGCCACATTGACAGGAGAAGCTTTCCATTTAGGCAGAGACCCATTATTTTTCACAACATCATTAGCCTTGTTAGCTTGCAGGGCCATAAGTTTCAACGGACGTATTAGATACAAATGCAGGAAAAATAGGAAGAGTAGTAAACCAAGAAGACTTACTGCCCATGAACGAATAGCACTCTGAAAACTTGCCTCTTTAACTTCTGAAAGCAAAGGAGAAACATCATATTCCAGATAGATAATATTACCCAGATCTTTAGTCAGAGTCGTGATGTTATTGATAGGGTAATATGCCTGAATAGATAGACGAGCAGGATTAAACTGAACAGTCGGTGTATCGGCTTGAGTGGCTTTACTGTGAACACTCGGATCATAGCCATCGATGACATATTTAGCCTGACTTCCACGCCACACCAGATGATTAGCAAACCGGATCTCGCCATCCTGATATAAAACAGTAAAAACCATCACATCCAGATCTGTGGCGGCCAAAGATATCTCTTGCTCTATACGCCCAGTGTCCTGAATAACCAATGCTGACTCGACAATATACTTCATTCGAATCAGATGCTGCTCAATTCTAGTTTGGGTTTGAGATAGAGCTTCCGCCTGGCTTTCACTTCGCTCATAAAAAAAATCTGCAGACATTAAACAGAGATATAGAATAAACGCGAATATGGGCACGACAAAGACCAAAGAGGGTCGATTGATTTTTAACAAATCTAACAGCACCTAAAACTAAAGTAAAAACAGACACGAAAAAACGCTCTACTAAGAAGCGGTAGATTTTAACAAGCTAAGCTATAGCAAGATACACTATTTATCGATTGAAATGTTGCAGATGCAGTTAAACAATCAACTAATATCCTGTGATAACTCCCTTTTATAGGCCTAATACATTGTCAGCCAATGTCTGTATAGATGATCTACAAAGAGATAACACATAAGAAAGTAGAGCTGGATGCTAGGGAGGAGGAGCAAATCTCAACCTTGTACATGAGGGCCGAAAACAGTGCTTTTTTGAATGCGCAGCATTCAGCTGCTTTGTAGGGCGTAATGACGTAGTCATGAAGCTGGGGAGCAAGCCACATGGATGTAGGGAATGCAGTAAATGCAGGAGCTATTTACTGCCTATCACATAGAATGAACCTCACTGCGTTCGGGCTTTTTACATTCCCCATGTTCGTTCGGTAACTTCTTGCAACAAAAAGTCTAGGCTAAAAACGAAAAAAGCCCGTTGCGTTAGCAACGGGCTTTATCGACTCTCTTTACGAGAAATTAGGCGCCTGGAAATGACCTACTCTCGTAGTCCACGAAGTGGACACATGGGGGTGAAATTACGGCGCTTTGAATACCCAGTATTCAGCCCTAATTGAACGCGGAGAAACTTCGTTTCGTAGCGGGAGAGCCTGCTCAGCGGCGGGACGACATCGGGGGTAGGCATTGCACGTACGTGCTTAAGTGGATAAGTCACCTGCCTACATTGACGTTGGATATGGATAATAAAATCTATATTTAAAAACATCCAGACGCAAAAAAGCCACCTTAATAAGGTGGCTTAGTTACTTAATTAGGCGCCTGGAAATGACCTACTCTCACATGGGGAGACCCCACACTACCATCGGCGCGATTGCGTTTCACTTCTGAGTTCGAGATGGGATCAGGTGGGGCCACAATGC
>JAKVHY010000017.1 GCA_023284085.1 Shewanella benthica | reverse complement strand
TATTGCCGGGCATCTTTTCTATTACCAAGCTAGAGGTTCAGATCCTTCTCCATCTCTTCATAGGACATGATATTGCCGGGCATCTTTTCTATTACCAAGCTAGAGGTTCAGATCCTTCTCCATCTCTTCATAGGACATGATATTGCCGGGCATCTTTTCTATTACCAAGCTAGAGGTTCAGGTCTTTTTCCATCTTTACATAGGACATGATATTGCCGGGCATCTTTTCTATTACCAAGCTAGAGGTTCAGATCCTTCTCCATCTCTTCATAAGATACGTGGCGCACATCTTTTCCTTTAACATAATAGATGATGTATTCACAGATATTCTGACAGCGATCGCCGACACGCTCTACGGCTCTTGTTGCCCAAAGCACATCAAACACCTCTGGTATTGAGCGGGGATCTTCCATCATATAGGTCATAAGTTGGCGGATGGTGCCTTCATACTCTTTATCTAGCTTAGCGTCTTCCTTATGGAGTGCAAAAGCTGCATCGGCATCCATGCGAGCCAAGGCATCGAGGGTGCCGTGAAGAAAGCGGGTCGCGTGGCGTCCCATGCTATCGAGACTCACCAGCAGAGGCTGCTGTTTTTTCAAACGTTTATCCAGAGCAACCTTGGCAATTTTCACACAGGCGTCACCGATACGCTCTAAATCTGTGATGGTTTTAGAGATGGCCAGCACTAACCTTAAATCACTCGCCGCAGGTTGCCTTTTTGCGATGATACGGGCACATTCCTCATCGATCGCGACCTCCATGCCATTAACAATATGATCGCCTTCGATCACTCTCTGGGCGAGCTCAGCATCTAAGGTTGCAATAGCATCTAGAGCCTGCTCCAACTGACGTTCGACCAGTCCGCCCATGGCCAAAACTCGGTTACGAATATCATCCAGCTCGGCGTTAAACTGACCCGAAATGTGTTTATTTAAATTCATATTGTCCATCGGTGTTAACCCTTTTTCAGTATCTCATCCCCAGGGAGCTTAGCTCACTGGACTTGGAATTGTTGACTAACTCTAATTACCCGTAACGGCCGGTGATGTAATCTTCCGTCTTACGTTTCTGCGGCGTGGTAAAGATGGTGTTGGTATCGGCGTACTCAACCAGCTCGCCCATGTACATAAATGCGGTTTGATCTGACACTCGAGCCGCCTGCTGCATGTTGTGGGTCACTATCACCACGGTATATTTAGATTTAAGCTCACTGATCAGCTCTTCAATGATAAGAGTCGATATGGGATCAAGAGCCGATGTGGGTTCATCCAGTAGTAACACCTCAGGCTCAATAGCAATGGCACGAGCAATCACCAGACGCTGTTGCTGACCACCTGAAAGACCGAAGGCGTTATCATGAAGTCTGTCTTTCACTTCATCCCATATCGCAGCGCCGCGAAGAGAACGCTCGGCAGCGTCATCGAGATCGCGACGATTGTTTATCCCTTGGAGGCGCAATCCGTAGACCACATTCTCATAGATTGATTTAGGAAAAGGGTTAGGACGCTGGAATACCATGCCAACGTTACGACGCAAGGCGGCAACATCAATCTTCTTGTCATAGATATTTTGTCCGTGAAGCAAGACGTCACCACTAATATGGCAATTATCCACCAGATCATTCATACGGTTAATACAACGTAGCAGAGTCGACTTACCACAACCACTGGGACCGATGAATGCGGTAACTTGTTTTTCCGGTATCTTCATCGATACATCGAACAGGGCTTGTTTATCGCCATATTTCAGATCTAAGTTACGGATCTCCAGGGCTGTTTCTTCCTGGCTCAAGTTTTTCAGGTCCACTGATTTAGTACTCATCGCTGACTTATCTATCGAAATCATTTTATGTCCTATCACTTTAACTGTTTTATGCGACTCACAAAACCTGTGAGTCGTATTAATCTGTTTACCTACACACTAATGTTGGTATTAGTGCTCGAGTGAGCGATATTTCTCACGTAGATGGTTTCGTACCGCTATCGCCGTCAGGTTCAATGACACAATGACAGTAACCAGCAGGAACGAGGTGGCGTAAACCAGAGGTCTCGCGGCCTCTACGTTCGGACTTTGAAAGCCCACATCGTAAATATGAAAACCTAAGTGCATAAACTTTCGCTCCAGATGCACGAAGGGAAAGTTCATATCTATGGGCAAGGTTGGCGCAAGCTTAACCACACCCACCAACATCAAGGGAGCCACTTCACCCGCAGCGCGCGCCACGGCCAAAATGAGTCCAGTCATAATAGCCGGACTCGCCATAGGCAAGACAATGCGCCACAGGGTTTCCGCCTTGGTAGCACCCAGTGCCAGGCTAGCTTGACGTACCGAACTGGGGATACGGCTCAAACCTTCCTCGGTCGACACGATAACCACAGGTAATGTCAAGATAGCCAAGGTCAATGCAGACCAGAGTACCCCCGGGGAGCCAAATGTCGGCGCTGGCAGCGCTTCGGGAAAGAAGAGCTGATCTATGCTGCCACCAAACATATAGACGAAGAAGCCTAATCCGAATACCCCGTAAACAATCGAGGGCACACCGGCCAGATTAATCACGGCGATTCGAATCATCTTAGTGACCGGGCCTTTCGTGGCATATTCATGCAGGTAAACCGCCGCAACCACCCCAAATGGCGTCACAATCACAGCCATCAGCATCACCATAAATACGGTACCGAAAATAGCCGGAAACACTCCGCCCTCAGTGTTGGCTTCACGAGGATCGTCACTGACGAAACGGCCAACACCGACGAACCAATGGCCCAATTTATCCAGCAGGCCCAAACGGTTGGAATAAGTCACATCCAAAATGCTGTCCAGCTTGAGGGTAACCTCCACGTCGCGCATGTCTTTGATAACGACCGAATCCCGACCCGCTTCTTTCCTGAGTCCAAAGAACTTTTTCTCTACAATGAGATATTGAGCCTGTAGCTCCGCTCGTTTCTGGGCTAAGTCGGCCTTAATCACAGGTGTTAGCTTACCATCGAGTTCATAACCACGTTCCTGCAGACGCAGCTTCTCAATAGCGTAGTTTATCGAACCAATCTCCCCCTTCTGTAGATCCACCGCCTTATCATTGAGCGCCACTGAACGATCGATATGGGACTCGAACGAGGCTTCAACATTATCGAAGTCGAGTCGTTTACCATTTTCTATAACAGCCACAGGATAGCCATAAAAATCGCCATTCTTACTGCGCTCGATAACCGCGATATCTTCGGGTCGACTGCGAGAGATGATATTTGTGGCTAGAATCCAGCGAAAATCCAGACCAACAAATTCACGGTTACCCGTTTTAACTAAGTAACGGGTAACCGTATCACCTTGCGCCTCTTTAAACACATGACCAGCCGAGAGGAGCTGCTCTGTGGGCACTTCTTCGGTGTCGTATATCTCCCCGATAAGTGTATATTTTGCCCCAAGTTGATCTTGCATCTCCCATTGGTATATTTCAGCAGGCCAGAAGTAACTCAAGCCCCGCCATGCAATCATCAAGAGTAAGCCCAGTACTGCAATCAAGCTGATACTGACCGCACCACCTGTCATCCAGATCCAAGGAGAGCCTGATTTAAACCAATTACCCATGACACTGACTCCCTGCATCTAGTGCTGAACATACCGCACCGGCTGTCATATCAAAGCCCCAAGGAGAGCCCGACTTAAACCAATTACCCATGACACTGACTCCCTGCATCTAGTGCTGAACATACCGCACCGTCTGTCATATCAAAGCCCCAAGGAGAGCCCGACTTAAACCAATTACCCATGAGAGTCTCTCCATAAGTTCAACTGTAAAACCCATATATTCATGTTCATATATATATTCATCATTTCTTTGCTACTAAAATGAGCGATTAAAGTGAGCTATAGCGTTCACGTAGACGCTGTCTGACCACTTCGGCAATAGTGTTGAAAATAAAGGTGAAAATAAACAGTACGAAGGCCGCGAGGAAGAGTACTCGGTAGTGAGAGCTGCCAATGGCCGACTCAGGTACTTCGACGGCAATGTTCGCCGCCAAGGTGCGCATGCCCTGAAACACACTCCACTCCATGATAGCCGTGTTACCTGTCGCCATGAGTACGATCATGGTTTCACCAACCGCACGCCCGACTCCCATCATGATGGCAGAGAAGATGCCCGGACTCGCAGTAAGCAATACCACACGAGTCAGAGTCTGCCAGGTGGTCGCACCTAGCGCTAAACTGCCGTTGGAAAGATGACGAGGCACAGAGAACACCGCATCTTCGGCTATCGAGAAGATAGTTGGAATGACCGCAAAACCCATGGCGATACCGACAACCAGCGCATTACGCTGATCGAAGGTGATACCAAGTTCATTGGTGATAAATAATCTTGAATCACCATCGAAGAAAGCAATTTCCAATGCTGGACTGATGGCGAAAGAGAACCAGCCGACGAATAAAATCACCGGGATCAACATCAACTCCTGATAGGCTTCAGGCAAGTACTCCTTAGCCTTACCCGGCAAGTTATGCCAGATGAACGCACTGGTCAGTATCGAGACCGGCAAGAGGATGAGTAAGACTAATATCCCCGGCAAGTGATCTTCTATCAAGGGGGCCAGCCATAAACCGGCGAGGAAACCGAGTATTACCGTAGGCAAGGCTTCCATGATCTCGATGGTTGGTTTGACTATGGAGCGTACTTTAGGCGTCATAAAGTAGGCGGTATAGATGGCGCCGGCAATCGCCAGAGGAGTGGCAAACATCATGGCATAGAAAGCGGCTTTCATGGTACCAAACGCCAATGGCATCAGGCTCAACTTAGCTTCAAAATCATCGGATCCCGAAGTCGACTGCCACACATATTTGGGCTCAGGATAACTTTCATACCACACCTTGCTCCACATGGCGCTCCATGACACTTCAGGGTGAGTATTTGAAACACTGAACATATGTAACTTGTTGTCTGCTTCGACCACTAAGGCGTTAGAGCGAGGGCTAAATCCCAGCGTGCCTGGATTCTTTAAATTAAAATCTTTGGAAAAAAGTTTTCTTTGGCTCGTGGTATAAAGCAACGACAACTTGCCATTATCGCTGATAGTGACGAAGCTCTTGCGATAAAATTCAGAGGCAACACTCTTAATGCCGCCATTATTTCTAAATTCGCGTATCTCTTGATACTGGCGCCCTTGCTTACCATTCACCTGAAAATACTGTTGTACCAAACCTGAATCGTAACTCACCAACAGAGAGCTTGCCCCTGCTAGCAGGCTAACATTTGTGACGTTGACACCAGTACGGCCCAACTCTAATACCTGACTCAGGGAGACAGCTTCGGCATCTCGAATATCATAGACGAAGAGTTTATTGTCAGATCTGAGCAGGAGTTGACGCTGATCTGGAGTCATCAATTGTTGCTGAACACGTACCGGAGCATCGTCGATGATGCCACTATAAGCAGACCATTCGACCTCTTCGGTCATCATGTTCTCTTCACCCTCCTGACGTGACAGACGCCAAATATTGTCATCTCCCTGATAAGCAAAGGTCATCTTATCGCTACTGTAATCGAATGCGAGATTGTTTATCGATTGCCCCTGTTCATCGACAGTCATGGGCGCCTTGCCATTAGGGAATCTCAAATTAGGAGTGATGAGTCGCTTATTGTCTGGATAAGTCACAGCAAACTCGATACCAGCAATGATCACCTGGCCATTATCGAGTCCGAAGGCAAATCTCTGCTCACTCGGCACTGAGGCTGAGCTACTGACAACCTGACTACTCTCAGGAAATTCCAGCTGTTCAGTTTCAATTAATTTTGATGAGCTAACATCATAAAAATCGACTCGACCAGTTTGAGAGACACGGTACATGATCTCATTTTGTTCATCACTTCCAACCATCAGGGCCGGAACTGAATCATGGAGATCCACGCTCGATACAGGTGACACTTCGGCATCATCGAAGATAGGCTTGATAACATAGAGCAGATAAAAGAAAATTAACAACAGAGCGATAAATACCATAGCTCCGCCGATAGTCACCCCAATTTGAGTCAACTTATCCTTAATTGCCCTGCTGCTTGAGCCTCTCCCCATCAGTAGGTTATGAGCCTTAGAATCAGGTTGTTTTACCTGAGTTTCCATTAGAACCTCGTTTATTAAATAGCCAGTAGACTTTTCACTGGGATTGTTTCAACTGCTATGCTAACAATAGCTTAGAAGCAATCTCATTATTCTGATGTGTGGCATTATATGACGTAAAGATGACACTAGTGTTACAGTGCCTAGCCAAGGATAGAATAAATTTTAATTGGAGAAATATCAATATGTTACGCTACTTAGTCACACTGCAGGTCGCAGATAGAAAAGGACTAGTTGAACAGATAGCCCACGCGGTTAGTCGCCATGGTGGTAATTGGCTGGATTCTGAACTACGTCATATCGATGGTATCTTTGCCGCCATACTCCTGTTAGAGGTGCCCTCATCCAACTGGGACATCTTAATCGAGAACCTGGAATGTATCGAAGGCTTGAGCCTGACCTATGCCAAGACCAGCAAGCAGCCCAATAAACTACAACATCTTAGCTTCTCACTCGTCGCCTATGACAGACCCGGTCTGGTACATGAAATCTCCAATAAAATAAGCGCCCTGGGTATCAATATCGAACACTTCAGCAGTCGTTATGAGACAGCCTGCCACACTGGCGTCGCCTTATTCAGAGCAAACTTCGATCTCGGCATGAGAAACCCCGAGCAAGAAGAACAACTATGTGAAGCACTTTATGCATTAGGTGACGATGTGGTACTCGATAAGATAAGCCGCTAAAGCTGACTTGACCCAGCACCAATTCTGACCCTAATAAAACCAGACTCAATCTCAACATCGAAGAGAACCTTCTCTTCGATGACTTTATCTTCAACGGCTTTCTGTTCAATCTCCCTCACTTAGCCTTCGGAAGGCTTCTTTACACAATCACTTCGCAATCGATTAAATCAATCAAGAGTCAAATCAACAATCTGATATAATGAGGTATTAATACCGATTAAAATCGTCAATGTCATGCTCGAAATTGTAGGGAACGATAGAGTTTCCAATGATAGGAAAAAAAATATGTTAGGAACCATCAAGAAGATGCGCGCCACGCTGGATGATAACCAGCAGGTACAGTATCAGTTGCCCATAGGCGATGAATTATTAGACATGAATCCGCTAATCGGCACCAGTGTCACCCTCACACATACAGGTAAAATATGTTGCAGTAACTGTGGCAAACGTACCAAGAAGAGCTATTCTCAGGGCCATTGTTTCGTCTGTATGAGAAAACTAGCCAGCTGCGACCTGTGTATCATGAAGCCCGAAACTTGTCACTTCGCCGAGGGAACATGCCGCGAGCCAGAATGGGGAGAAGCTAACTGTTTCGTGCCTCATTACGTTTACCTGTCAAATACCTCAGGGCTCAAAGTTGGCATCACCCGCCATACTCAACTTCCGACCCGATGGATTGATCAGGGTGCCACCCAAGGTTTAGCTATCTTGAAAGTGTCGACCAGACAGATCTCCGGACTCGTCGAAGTCGAACTAGCCAAGATGATCGCCGATAAGACCAACTGGCGCACCATGTTAAAGGGCAATGCAACAGACATAGATCTGAAAGCGAAAGCCGCAGAATTGCTGCCGGAAGTCGAAAACAAGATCCATGAAATATGCATGGCACATGGCGACTATGCCATCGAGAAGCTCGATGAAGAGATACAGACTATCCACTTCCCCGTCACCGAGTTTCCAACCAAGATCAGCTCACATAACTTCGACAAAGATCCTGTGGTCAGCGGTATTCTACTCGGTATAAAAGGTCAGTATTTAATCTTCGATACTGGCGTTATCAACCTGAGAAAGTTCACCTCATATGAGATCAGTGTAGGCTAAAGATATTGCTGATAGTCTCTGATATATAAAACAAAAAGCTCATGATAACCATGAGCTTTTTTATTTAGCTATAGTCGATTTTAGCAATGCGCATTAGTGTTTATGATCTATTACTGTGACTTTATCGCCTTTCTCCCCGAGATAGAAAACCACAATCTTAGCTGGTTCTGAACTGATATTTTTCCCATAATGAGAGGTGTTAACCAGCTCGATAAGCGTGTCCCCGGCTTTGAGGTTTTTCTTTTTGCCATCGCGGGTATACACCATCAATTCACCGCTTATGAGTATGCCGGCAGTTTATTCCTGTCCCATGACTCGGTAGATTTATCCAATCATATCTGAGCGTTTTCATCGCTCATCATACATAAAAACGTGATCCGAGGCGCAAAACCAGGTTAAACCAAACACCTCTCGCAACATAAGTGAACCAAATGTAAATAAACTGTCAATGGTGATGGTAACGATTATCATTCGCGGATCTTTTGTTACATTCAGGACCAGACATGTCATTCTCACTTAGCAAAACGGCCATTGCCACGCGATGCGCACTGCTTTGCCTCGCACTCCCCTCACTCTCCGCCTTAGCCGATGATAACGCCCGATCCACAGCCGATATTTCCATGGAGCGCATGATTATCACAGGCAGTCGCAGTGTCGAACGCATCGATGAAGTGCCATCTTCGGTCACCTTGATCGACAACAAGATGCTTAAGCAAGATATGTTGATCAGCTCTGAGTTGCAGAATATATTGGCGTTCCGCGTACCGGGAATGGCACCAAGCTCAGGCACCTCCAGTAACTCGGGGCAAACATTGCGTGGCCGCAAGGCGCTCATCATGATCGATGGGGTGCCACAGTCGACGCCACTAAGAAATGGTCAGTTAGGCATTCGTTCCATCGATGCCGGAGCCATAGAACGCATCGAAGTGATCAAGGGCGCGACTTCGATTTATGGTAATGGTGCCTCGGGCGGTATCATTAACTACATCACCAAGAAGGCCAGTAGTGACGACAAAGCCAGAATCCAGCTAGGCGCATCGAGCAAGTTCAGCGCGGTAAAGTTCGAAGATACCCCGGGTTATCGCTTCGATGCATCCATAGACGGTACAGTCGATAAATTCAGTTATGTATTGAGCGGTGCAATAGAAGAGACGGGCTTACAGCGCGACTCGGAAGGCGATGTGATCGGCCTTAAATATGGATTATCTGAGAGTAAATCAAAGAATCTATTCACAAAACTCGGCTATGCTTTCGATGAAGAGAAGTATCTGCAGCTGACCTATAACTATTTCGATGCTCAACAGGAAGCCGATTATGTGGACGTGGTCGGTAGCGTCAATAGCGGCGTTAAGACCTATGCCATCAAAAACGCCTCGGGTGCGCCAAAACTGGGTGTACCTCAAGGTCCCCGCGGTAACCACAACCTGATGCTGAAATATATCGACGAAGAGTTTTTCAGCAATACTCAACTCACTGTCGATGGCTATGCCCAAGTTATTGAAAATATGTTCTTCTACTCGACAAGTCTGTCGAACCCCAGTGAGGGTTATGCCGGTGGCCAATCGCTGATTAAGTCCGATAAGAAAGGGTTACGAGTCAACTTCAATACTCAAGTTGATTGGGATGATATCGAGGTCAGCTTCATCTATGGTCTGGATGCACTCAACGATATTAGCTCTCAACCCTTGGATGACGGCCGGATCTGGGTGCCAGAGATGGACATGACCAACTTGGCCGCCTACCTACAGACCAAGATAGTGATAGACGGAGACTGGATTGTTAAAGCGGGTATTCGCCAAGACAGTGTCGATCTTAGCGTCGATGATTATCCGACACTGAAAGTGTGCAAAAGTGCCGATACCTGCTCAGTCCCTATGGACGTTAAAGGGGGGGATATCGATTATGACACCACCACTTTCAATGTCGGTATCAGATACAATATGAATGAGTATTTCAGCCCATTTATGAGCTTCTCTCAAGGTTCCGACATCTCAGATCTTGGCCGATTATTACGTACCGCTACAGTTGATGATATCTCGCTTATTCGCACCGAGGCCTCAATCGTCGATAACTATGAACTTGGTTTGTCGGGTCAGTTTGCGGACTTGACCTATGAAGTTGCCGCCTATCGCAGTAATTCAGACCTAGGTACCGGCAGTAAATATATAGCAGAAACCGGTGTCTACATGCCAGTTCGTGAGCCACAGAAAATCTGGGGCTATGAAGCTCAACTCAATTATCAGATACAAGATAACTTAACCACCAGCGTCAGTTACAGCTGGATAGAAGGTAAAAATACCGATAAAGATACTTATCTCGACGGTAAAACCATCTCGGCACCTAAGTTCACGGCGACACTCGACTGGCAGCCAATAGAGCAAGCCAGAATCGGCCTAAACTATCTTTATGTTGGTGATCGTAAACGCTTCGAGCCAGTCGATGGTAAATACGTCGGCACACAAGGGCCTGTTAGCAGCTATAACATAGTGAATTTGAGTAGCAGTTACCAAATTGACAGCTGGCAGTTATCTCTGGGAATCGAAAACCTACTTAATGAAGACTATTACTCGGCTCGCTCCCAGGCGTATACCTATTCAGGTTATAACACTAAGGGATTAGGCACTACGGTAAACCTTGGGGTGAAAACCAGCTTCTAATTTAACCCATGATTCTTGATGAGGGGCGAGCATTAGCTTGCCCTTATTTTTAGCCAGTTATAAATACGGCTAAATATTAAAATTGTAGGTACACATAAAACTAACGATTTGAAAAACATTTTTATTAGCAATGGCTAAAGCCACTTCTGTCTTAAACAGGTCCGACATCTAACGCCGTCACTCAGCTTACCCCCCAACCGCTCGTTTAAAACACGCCCACAACACTTATCCTGCCTGACTTTGAATAGAAAACAGAGCTTGATCCCACCCGTTTATTAAGATAACAATAATGACAAGCGGTCAATTTTCATACAGACCACTAACAATAAAATACTTATTCAACAAGACAAATTAACCAGCCCCTGGGGAATAACATGAACAGATGGATCTACACACTGACAATTTTTCTCTTGAGCTTATCAAGTTCATTCAATGCGACGGCCAACACGTCAACATCGGCGACGAAATATCCCATAGTTCTGGTTCACGGCTTATTTGGTTTCGATGATATCTGGGGGATAGATTACTTCTACCGAATACCTCAAGCGCTACAGCGACAAGGCGCACAGGTATTTGTCGCGAATGTTTCACCGGCGAATTCGAGTGAAGTGCGTGGAGAGCAATTACGCAGTTACGTCCAAGCCGTTCTTGCCCAAACCGGTGCCGATAAAGTCAACCTGATTGGTCACAGTCACGGCGGCCCAACCATACGTTACGTCGCCAGTGTCAGTCCTGAAATGGTGGCATCGGTGACCTCTATCGGTGGCGTGAATTGGGGCAGTAATGTTGCCGACTTCGCTCGCGGTGCAATACCAGTCGACTCGGCGATAGAATGGCTTGCTCAACAAGGTTTTAATACCTTAGCCTCGATCATTGCCGGGGTCTCCGGCAATAATGGCCTGCCAACTGACACCATAGCTGCGATGGAGTCACTCACTACCGCCGGTTCAGTCGCGTTTAATCAGCGCTATCCAGAAGGCATTCCGGCCCAATACTGTGGCCAAGGTTCAGCACTCGCCGACAACGGTGTGTACTACTTTTCCTGGTCGGGTTCCGCTCAACTCACCCATGTGTTCGATGTCAGCGATTACCCATTGAGTCTAACGGGTCTGCTATTTAATGAGCCCAACGATGGACTGGTATCAAGTTGTAGCTCTCACTTAGGACAAGTTATCAAAGATAACTACAAGATGAATCACTTAGATGAAGTGAATCAGACTTTCGGTCTTGTTAGCTGGTTTGAAACCAATCCTGTCACTCTATACAGACAGCACCTAAGCCGCTTAGCCCAACTCGGGCTCTAATCTATTTAATAGGATTAGTATAAACATGAACGACAGAACTAAGCCAAGCCAGAAACTCACTAAGCTTATCGGCATACTTGGGCTGATTTCGTTAATATTACTCACCCTTGGTTTGGTTCTGTATCCGGCTATCACGACAGAACATCGAAGCACCTCACCGCAATTAACCAGTAAATCACAGGATTACAAGCCATCACTTAGATTACCAACAAAAGATGCTCAGCCGCCACAGTCACCTCTGGCGAATAGTCAGCCATTGAGTCTGGCGCTGGCACTAAGATGGAAGTTCGATGACATCATCTTAGAATATCAACAGCATCAAATGCCCTTAGAGCCTCGGCTCATCCAACTGGCTCACACGCTAGAATTAGACTCGACTGATCAAGCCTACCTTCTGGCCTTATTCGGGCGTTATCGTGACTATCAACTGGCTCTTATCGAGATAAAAAAACTCAGCCCCAACATAGATGAAGATATGCAGATGAGCCAAAGCCTAGCGTTTATCGAGCAGGCTCACGATAGCCAATTTCAATTTTTCAGTGAGCAGGAGATCCAAGCCTTCTTCGCACAAGACAATGCTTACGACCAACAAGCGATTGCCAGAGCGGCCATCAGGCAAGATACCTCCCTGACCCCAGCACAAAAGCAGCAATTACTGGCACATCAGATAAGTCAGTTAGGTGAGTCAGAGCAACAAGCGCTCGTTCCTAGCTTTCAAGCTGAAAAAATTGCCGCCTTGCTCGATGACAGACAAACTCAACCACCGGAGATGACGCCGGAAGTATCAGCCAGAGTAGAAAGAGTAAAAATAGCGCAAGATGAGTGGAGAGCGCGGATAAAAGGCTATCAAGAGTTCCAGCTGGCGATAAAGGAAGAGTATGTGGATGCTGAGGAACTCGAGATAAAAATTACAGCCTATCTTAAGCAAAATTTCACCTCGACAGAGGTGAAGCGATTGCAGGTTTTCCTAAGAAATCCCAGCCTATATGATGCCAGCTAAAGCCCCAAATGAAACAAGCCCTTGCGGGCTTGTTCTATGGCTAACTCAATAGAAGTTAATCTTTGTCTGCGGGTTGCTTGCCCATGATGTCCAGCTTCCCCTTCTTGGAGAGCCCGGCAATGGCTAGGGTCTGACTACCGACGCTGTCATAGGTTAAATCGATAGACTCGATTTTAACATCCCCTTTAGGCACGGTGATACTGCGGCTAGACAGTCCCTTGGTTAACAGACCTAAGTTGTCGACTGTCTTGCTGGTACCATCGCTCATATTCAGTACGACTTTATGCAGGTTCACTGAACCTTGGGTGCACTTTAACTTGATATGAGTGACACTTTTCTCGCTGTAATGAGGAGTAACCGTATCGGTTTCAGTCTTATAATTGACGGTTTTATCTGCAATTTTAACCCAGTCTGCAGAGGCTAAGCCTTGAAACGAAATCAGCGTTAATGCCAATACCAAGATTCGTGTCATTGAAAATTTCAAAATCCTTCTCCTAAACTTCTATCTTTAAAATTAAACGCTAGGAATGCTTCCCAACATTAAAGAGATAAGTTCGTCAAAACGTTGCTGCCTCTGTTCACCAGACTGCTTAAAATCGGTAAAGCCTTGTGCTAACACACGCCAAACTGGCTGTTGTTGCATCGGCTTAAATAGCGCCACTAACACTGAGCCTTTCTCATACTCATCAGAATCGATACCAGCAGTCGATAAACCAGGCACTAATCCGGCTTTCTTCAAGATCTCGGCATCACTCATGTCGGACTCGAGTGCCAAACCAAAACCTATCAGCAGATCCGGAGACTCATCTATGGACACGAGTCGATAACCTTTAGACTCCATAATCTGAGTGATCGAGGCGCGCATATGACGAACGACTTTTTCACCGTTAATTCTCTCATCCGCAACCACATTTTCCAATGAAGGATGCCAGGCAAAACGAGAAGTTTTCTCAGAAATGAAACCTAGATCACCCGTTGTCACCATAGTCGTGCGTGTAGAGCTGGTTTCAACAGGGTCCACAGTGACGCAAGCAGTCAAGAGTGTGATTAAAAATAAGCAGATTATTTTTTTGATAATGAAGTTCCTTTCGATACCAGAGCTAGGCACTCAACAATTTTTCAATGCCTCAACAATAACACAGCAAAGGTTAACCTAACCTGACTCATAAGTAACCAAAATTGAAAACATTTGCCTATGGATTATCTAACATAGCTATGTTGAAGATCTTAGCTATCAACCAAGGTATTAAACTGAGTACGATTGTAAAAATTTACTTTATTGTCTAACCAATTTAGCTAATATGGCTTCCCGATTTACCCTACAGGTCTCATATGGAACTCATTTTAGCTATTGCTCTGTTTGCCTTCTCGTCCGGGATAACCCCGGGGCCAAACAATGTCATGTTGATGAGCTCAGGGGTCAACTTTGGTATCAAACGAAGTCTGCCGCACTTAACCGGGATATGCCTAGGTTTCCCTTGCATGGTGCTCGCCATAGGTTTAGGCATGAGCGCCTTATTCCAGACCTACCCGGTCATTCATTTAGTCATCAAATATATAGGAATAGCTTACCTGCTCTACCTCTCATGGCTTATTGCCAATAGCAGCAGTAAGATGGAAGGCAGACAGACATCGAATCCATTGAGTTTCATACAGGCGGCAGCCTTTCAATGGGTCAACCCTAAAGGCTGGATAATGGCCGTGGGCGCAATAGCCACCTTCACCCATCTTGATACTGCATTAACCCCGCAAGTATTGACTATCGCGGCTGTTTTCCTCGGCGTAGCCTTTCCCTGCGCCATCACTTGGCTAGGTTTTGGCGTCGCCTTAAAACGCCTACTCAAGAATAAACGACAACAGAAAGTCTTCAACATCTCTATGGCAGTCCTACTCGTGGCATCGATCATCCCTATGATCTCACCATAACCAGAGTTATTTAATAAGATTAGGCAATAAGTTCAACACGGAGCGCTTGCGTACTCTGTCTTTCCTCCTTATCCTTGCCGACATAGGTGCATTACTAAAACAGATTAAGGCTAGGCTGGCATGTCAGAACACGAACAAGACAAAGAACTTCGGCTCATCGCGCAGCAGACTCAAAATTGGGTAGAAAGGGTGATAATGAAGTACAACATCTGTCCGTTCGCTCGCCGGGAAGTCGAACGTGGCAGCATACGCTACACGGTGATCGATGAATCCAAGATGCATAATGTACTCGAAGCCTTGATAAAAGAGTGTAAGTTTTTGGATGACAATCCAGAGGTTGAGACCACACTGTTTATTGTCCCCCGTGGTTTCGAGGGCTTCTACCTTTATCTGGATCTGGTCGATGTAGCCAACAATCTGCTTATCGAACAAGGCTATGAAGGCGTTTATCAGCTTGCCAGTATGCATCCGGATTACTGTTTCGACGGCGAGCCTATGGATGAGCCATCGAACTACACCAATCGCTCCCCCTACCCCTTGCTGCATATCATTCGAGAGACTAGCATGGAGCAAGCACTAGCCAGTTATAACGACCCTGAATCCATTCCCGAACGTAATATCGAATTTACCCAGCGCAAAGGCAGTGACTTCTTTGCCCAGCTACTCTCCCAATGCATGAAGAAATAAGCCTCAGAGAATCCATCAATGAGCGCATTATCTGCTCATAAGGCATGCGCTCAAATACTTCTCAATTTAAAAAGTTTATCGAATAAAGACTATTTATTGTAAGTCTGCAGACATTCGACGATAAGATCGACAAAACCCTCACGATCCACATCGAACAACACCTTGGCATTAGGCTTATTACCCGTCAGTTGATATCTGTCCACCACGGTCATGCCTTGGGTATACTCACCCTTAGTCTCGATACCGACCCACACGTCTTGAGCAGTAAACAACTCAGGTTTGAGTAGCCAGGCTATGGTGCACGGATCGTGCAGCGGTGCCCCCTTGAGCCCCCACTTAGGGTCTTGATGATAGATCATGAAGAAATCCAACAGACCGGCGACGCACTGAGCAACCGGATTATCTATGGCGCGAATTCGCTCTATATCTTGCTGCACAATATAGGCTTGGTGAGTCACATCCAATCCGCACATAACGATGGGGATTCCTGATTTAAACACCATATCGGCCGACTCAGGATCGACAAAAATATTGAACTCGGCGGCCGGCGTCCAATTGCCCGCAGCCGCGGCGCCTCCCATCAAGACTATGCTATCGATCTTAGCGTGCAACTCGGGATAACCTGCCAGCAGCAGGGCAATATTGGTCAAGGGGCCTGTGGGGTTAAGAATAACCGGCACCTCACTGCCTCGAATTTTCTGTGCCATCAACTCCACCGCGTTGATCTCGACCGGAGCGAAAGCTGGATCTGGCAGTTTAGGGCCATCAAGGCCGGACTCTCCGTGAACATTGTCGGCAATGATCAGCTCTCGGGCCAGAGGCTTAAGGGCACCACCGGCAACGGGCACATCATATCGCTCCAGCAAGGTCAGTATGCGCAGCGCATTATTCAGTGTCTTATCCGGTGTCTGATTACCGGCACTCGTGGTCACAGCCAGCACATCCAAGGCTTTAGTGCTAAAAGCAAGAATAAGGGAGATGGCATCATCATGGCCTGGATCACAATCACAGATAATGGGACGACTCGTCATACTATTTACTCCTGAAAAACCAAAAAATGACCTAAGTGGTCGAAAAATATATCTAACTGGTAACAGAGTTTACCTAAGACTAAGGGGAATTCTGTGAGTCAGTCTACAGCCTGAATAGCAGGGGCGATGCAGACCAGACTGAATCATAATAATTTACACATGTGGATGCTCATAAGCTCGATACCACTAAGGGGCTGAATGGTTAATTTCACAGCTATTCTCACCTGAGTCATTCCAGCTTCTTAATCGGATAAGCTTATCTGCAAATAAAACTGCAGTAAGATTGTGCAAACAAGCTCAGTGTTATTGCTTCTTGCTGCCGAACAGGTGACTTTTGCGCTAGGTAACCGTAGTATTTGCCAGAATATACCTTTTCAATACAGCAAATTTAAGAGTATCAAATGGCTAAAAAGTTTTATGTAGTTTGGGTCGGGCGCGAAACAGGGATTTTTACCACTTGGGATGAAGCCAAGCGTCAGGTCGATAAATTCCCTAAGGCCAAATACAAATCCTTCAAGACAAATGCCGAAGCCGAGGCCGCATTTTCTGGTGGGTCGCCTCGAACTTATGCGGCTAAAGCATCCAGTTCGTCTAGCGCAAGCAAGAGTAACAAAGCCCCTTCTGCTAAAACATCGGCTTCTAACGCTGACTATGATGTGGTGATCTATACCGATGGTGGCTGTGAACCAAACCCAGGGAAGGCAGGTTCTGGCGTTGCCGTGTATAAAGATAATGAGTTATCTGAACTTTGGTACGGGCTATATAACAGCTATGGCACCAATAACTCGGCCGAATTAAATGCATTGCATCAGGCGCTATTAATAGCACAAGAGAATTTGGCAGCGGGCAAATCAGCACACATTCGCAGTGACTCCCAATACTCGATAAATTGCATCACCAATTGGGCCTATGGCTGGAAAACTAAAGGCTGGAAACGCAAAACTGCCGGTGACATCAAGAATCTGGATATCATTCAGGCATCACATGCCCTGTATGACGAGCTGAAAGAAAAACTGGTTATCTCTCATGTGTCGGCTCATATCGGTATCGAAGGTAATGAGTTAGCCGACAGAATGTCTATCTATGCCATAGATAAAAAGGATGCAGAGTTTTGCCGCTATCCTGAGCCAATAGTGCTTGCTAAGATTTTAAGTTTACGCACGGGTTAATACTCGCCATTTTTAAATACAAAGTTAACCCCAAAGAGCCCCAATCAAGTGACAGAGCAGAAAGTATTTATCATAGGTCTACCGAGAACGGCCACCACCAGCGTTTGTGTCGCCACCCTTTCATTAGGGTTTAAAACCGCGCACACCGCTTACACCCAAAGAGCCATGGATGAGGCCCAGATCATCGCCGATACGCCGGTTTTTTGTGATTACCAGCAACTCGACAAGGTCTATCCAGATGCTAAGTTCGTTTACCTTACCCGCGAGTCTGATAAGTGGCTGCCATCTATTCGTCAGTTGCTAGAACGCATGTATACCAACTTACAACGAAGTGATGGTGGTTTTAATCCGATATTAAAGCGTTGCTATAACGAGGTTTTTGAACCGCTGACTTTAGATAATATTGCCAAAGACAGCTTCTTGCTTGAGTGTTATCAGCGCCATTACCAAGGTGCATTAGACTACTTTAGCGGCCGTGAACAAGACCTGCTTATCATAGATGTCGCCCGTCCCGGCAGCTTTCAACAGCTAGCGGACTTCTTAGATGTCGCCGATATCGAACCTTGGCAAAATTTTGAACATATCAACATTGGCGGCAAGGTCACAGCCTGGAAAAAGATAAAACATCCGCTCAAAGTCGAAGCGACCGAGAAAGGTAAAATCGACAGCGTTAAGCGATAAAGCAGCACTCGACTGAGCCAGTCTCTAGGTTAGCGCTTTGCTACTTGGCCTAACTTAGGTAAAATGCCGTTTTTTCTCGCTAAGAGCACTTATGTTTGATTTGAAATACCACACGCCGTTTAAGTGGACCGAAAAGGTATTAGCCGATTTCGATACCTTTTTACAAGATCATGCTTCGGCAGAAAAGAAAGCATCAGGCATGGCCATGTCTATGTTGTCTCATTATCCCCATCATAAAAAGCTGGCTCGTGCGATGACAGATCTGGCACTCGAAGAACTGATCCATTTCAAGCAGGTATTAAAGCTGATTCATGGCCGCGACAATGAGTTAGGCCGAGATCAAAAAGATGAGTACATCACTCAGGTGCGCAAACTCCATAGGCACCCAAGCGATCAACTATTTTTAGACCGCATGCTCATCGCCGGTGTCATCGAAGCCCGTGGCTTTGAGCGTTTCTCCCTCGTTGCCGAGGCACTCGAGCCGGGTAAAGAGAAAGACTTCTATGAAGCCATCGCTAAGTCGGAAGAGAAACATAAAGAGATGTTTGTCGAACTGGCCTATGAATATTTCGATAAAGACGTGGTTGATACCCGCTTGGAAGAGCTGCTTATCGATGAAGCCAAGATCTGCGAGAGTATTCCTTTCACCGCAGCGCTGCATTAATCCGAATATCTTAAACAAGCCCCTTTTTATGGGGCTTTTTATTGTCAGTCCCTAGCCAACAGTCGCTAACCTACAGGCCTAATCCACAGGCTCTAAGCGTTTAATGTCTTGTTGCCATTGCTCAGCGATAAAGTCGATAAACTGTCTCACTAGAGGTAGCTGATAACTGCGGGACAGATACACGGCCCACAGGGCACTAGTTGAAGTATGATAATCCAAGAGTATAGGACGTAGCCGTTTAGCGGCAATCATTGGATTAGCGAGATCGCAAGGTAACCTGACAACGCCTTTGCCTCGGCTAGCCGATCTAAGCAACAGACCCACATCGTTACCTTGAATATTGCCTTTCACCTTCACCGTAAATTGTTGGTTATCACGGATAAAGCGCCACTCAGACATACCTAAATGAACCAGGCAGTTATGCCTAGTTAGCTCAGCTGGCGATACGGGCTCGCCGTGCAATTTGAGGTATTCTTCCGATGCACACAACACAGAATCAATCGAAAATAATTTACGTGCAATCAGGCTTTCATCGGGTTGCTGAGTATATCTAAGCGCTATATCGATGCGCTCATCCACTAATTGCGAGTAAGTATCCGAGGCCAGAATATCGATATTAACCAAGGGATGGAGCTCGGTAAAATCTTCCACCAAATCAATCAACATATTTTGTGCGAGCCCGATTGGCGCCGCGATTCGAATAGTCCCAGATAACTTATCAGCCTGAGACAAGGCCTCGACTTCCAATGCTGCGGTTTCATCTAAAATCCGCTCACAGCGCTTTAGTGCTGCTTCCCCGGCATGGGTCAAGCTCACTTTTCGTGTGGTGCGATGCAATAGCCTCAACTTCAACCAAGACTCAAGTTCTTGTACATGGCGAGACACCTGCAGTCTACTCAGGCTCAAGTTATCCGCAGCCTGAGTAAAACTGGCAGTATTGGCCACCTCTACAAAACTTCGCATTGCAGTAAACCTATCCATCACACCCACCATTAGTATCCTAGATAGACACAATCTACATCATTAATCGATATTTATCCCAGATTCCCCAGCTAGTAGACTGCAATGGTTATCAAAACTGAATACTGATCTCGATTGGTATTAAACAAAAAAGAGGATTTAAAATGAAAATTGCAGTCATAGGTGCATCGGGTTGGATTGGTAGTCATATCGTTACAGAAGCTAAAAACCGAGGCCATCAGGTTATCGCCTTAGTGCGAGAGCCAGCTAAGATCACAGATACCGATATAGAAGTTCGCCGCTTAGATCTACTCAACAAGCAAGCAGATTTAGCGACAGCGGTAAAAGGCGCCGATGTGGTCATCTCGGCTATCGGCGGACGCGCAGCAGGTAACCATGGGATAGTCTCTAAAACGGCAGAGAAGTTACTATCTGAGCTGCCTCACGCTAATATTGAGCGACTATTATGGGTTGGCGGTGCAGGCTCTCTGGAAGTCGCGCCCAATGTACAACTGGTAGATACGCCTGAATTTCCTGCAGAATATCACACAGAGTCAATTGAGATGGGCAAGGCACTCGAGGTTTTTCGCCAGAGTACCAGCCCAATTAACTGGACCTTTATCAGCCCGGCGGCGCTGATTTTTCCAGGTGAAAAACAAGCTCGATATCGTGTGGGCGGAGACCAGTTACTCCTTGATGTACAAGGCAATAGCAAGATTACTGTCAGTGACTATGCACTGGCCATGATCGATGAGCTCGAGACAGGCAAGTATCCACGGCAACGCATAGGTGTCGCCTATTAATAGGTGATCATAAGAAAGACAAAAGGATGCACTTAAGTGGTATGTTACCGACCTTCATACTAAAAAGACCTTAATCACCCAAGGCCTGGGTTGGGGGCGGATGCCTGAACATCTGGTTAAGGAGGAGTTGGAAAACGGGGACTTGATTGCATTGAATACTTTAGGAGAGTTCAAACTTCCTATGTATGTGTCTAAACTAAAAAACAGAGCATTAGGGCCTATCGCTATTAAGATTTGGATTTATTTTCAATAGAATCATCTCATCCAAATGGTGATCTGAGCATCACTCTGTTCTGGTTTATCTACATAATTGTCTCATTGAGAAGCAAGAGGAGATACAGATGCACCCAAGCGTTTGGCTCAACCCCGGCATATTGACCATTTATGGCGCAGCGATCGATACTGCCCCCCATAAACACCATGCGATTCAACTGATATGGCCAAGCCCAAACGCCTCTTATCAGCTAAATAATAAAGCTGGAATTGGCGCACTGCTGATCGATGCCGACGTGGAGCACCAACTCTCCATGGCATCTGGCTGGATACTCCTGATCGAACCTCTGAGCCATTGGGGGAAAGCACTGCAAGAGAAGCTTGCTGGCCGCCCTACATGCAACATAGAGCTGCAATCATCCGCTATGGCATCAATTGTAGGCAGCGACGACCAGCCCTTTCCCCTATTAACACCACTCTTTGAGCAGCTAGGTCTAGGCAGTTATCCTGATACATTCACCAGTCAGCCCACTGACAAACGCATACAGGAACTGGTTTCACAACTGGACAAGTGCATTAATGGCGATTGCGTTAAGCCCAGCAGTTGGCGGGCTGCACAGGTTGCGGAGCTATTTGCTCTATCTGAGAGTCGGTTTCTCCATCTGTTTCGCGAGGAGATGGGCATAGCCTGGCGCCCCTATCTATTATGGCGTCGAATGTTTTGCGCCGTAATAGCCCTTAAAAATGGCAACAACGCAACTCAGGCAGCTTACCTAGCAGGCTTTGCTGACAGTGCCCATCTGAGCCGAACCTTTAAAAATCAATTCGGCATGACAATTCGTCATGCATTAACCCTATTCCAACTTAAATAAGTGAGCTAGATATCCGCTCAAGTTAGCCAGTTTATTCAATTTATCTACAGCACAAACTCCTAGTATCAGCGCATAGACACTTAGTAAATAGTCACTAAGTAGATACGACAGCTTGATTCAGGAGTTAGCATGATAAGAATATCAACGAAGCAAAACGAGATAACTAAACAGCATCTACAAACCACTGCCATGTTAGATTTTGAACATCCAAATATTCAGAGGCTAGTCGATAAACGAGACTGGGCCATGCTGAGCCAATATGATGCTATCGGCGCCATCTATCATTATGTCCGTGATGAAATTCAGTTTGGCTATAATGCCGATGACCGCTTATCTGCCAGCCAGGTTTTAAAAGATGGCTACGGCCAGTGCAATACCAAAGGCACCTTGCTAATGGCGCTATTAAGAGCCGTTGGGATCCCCAGTCGATTTCACGGTTTTACCATCTTTAACGAGCTCCAGCGCGGCGCTATTCCTAACTATCTATTTTCGATAGCACCGAAACGGATCATCCATAGTTGGGTGGAAGTAGAGCTAGATGGCAGCTGGATAAATTTAGAGGGTTATATTATTGATAGTGACTACCTTACCCAAGTACAGCAAAGCTTTGGTGAGCAGTGTCAGCAGTTTTCCGGCTTTGGTATTGCGACCAAGAACCTATCAAACCCGGATATCGACTGGCGGGGTGAGGATACCTATATTCAAAGCGAGGGGATAGCCGATGATTTGGGTTTGTATATTCAACCCGATGATTTCTACAAAAGTTATGGCAGTAACCTATCGGGGATAAAGAAATTCCTATTTCGTTACCTGCTACGCCATTTGATGAATGCGAATGTTAAGCGGATCAGAGCTAAAGGCATTTGATATTAATCTATTGAGCTGCTGGGTCTATCTGCCAACTGGAGATGGTTGGCAGCAGGTAACCCACTATCTCATCGATATACTCCTCGAATTTCACCTGAGCACGAGCCATATTAAACTGATCTTGCATATAATTGCTGTGGCTCTGTTCGTCACGCCACAGTGAGACATACTGGCTGATAAAGCCCGGGCAAGCTGACACCTCACTCCAACAGCGCTGCGCCGTTGAAAATGCCTCTTGCTTACTCGGCAATAGCTGACACTCGATAAACTTAATCATCATCCCTCTCTTTTAGTTAAGACAGCTAGCCAGATCTTCGACCACATTGAGCGCCTGATTGAGCTGCGCCATAGAAACATAAGGCGCCGGGCCAAACCGTAACTGATCGCCACGACTATCACACAAGATGCCTCTTTCAGCCAGTTGCGCCACCCAGTCACTCGCTTTGGCTGTGGTTAAAGATAAGAAGCCGGCATTGTTAGCCATAGCATGAGACGGCAATGCCAGGATGTCGTTACTGAGCCCCATGGCTTCAATACCTTGCCATAGCAGTGTTATCTGTTGCTGACTGATCTCCCTAAGCTTGGTATCTGCAAGGTTCTGTGCTTCGAAGAAATCGAATACTTCTGCCGCACGGTAATGACTCACAGGATCATAGGTGGAACCTGCAAATGCACTCTGACCCGGGCCGAAGCCCACTTTCCCAGGCGCTTGATCAAGTACATCAAACTCGGCAAACCAGCCGGTAATAATGGGACTGCCCTGATAATTTGTCGGGATCCTCAGCATGCAGTTACCCTCACCCGCCTGGCAATATTTATAGCCTCCAGCAACCACAAATGCCGACTCTAACTGCCATAAACTGAGATTAAAGGGCAACACATTCAGTGCATGATAGGCATCCACTAAACAGGGAACATTCAAACTGGCAGCGGCTTTGGCGACGACTCCAACATCTTTGAAAATCTCACTGGTAGCAAAAAATACCGCTGAAACCATAACAGCGTCGGTTTTCTCATCGAGCTTGTCGATGATTCGCTCGGCTAAGCTAGCACTTGGCTGTACTGGCACCACTTCAATTTCAATATTCAGCGCTTTTAAGCGATTCAGCTGCCTGCGCAGCGAGTGAAATTCACCATCTGTGGTAACGATTTTTATCGGCCTGTTAACCGGTCGTTTAAAGCAGTTCAGATCCGACAAGAAGCGTAATAACAGCTCATGGGTCGAGGCACCTAATGCGATCTGCGCATCGCGCTCACCGAGCAGCCCACGGTAAAAATCTCTTACTCTATCGGCCTTTTCAAAGGCGGCCAGCCACTTATCATCGATATGTTTTGCCGCATCATCGAAGCACTTAAGTAAGCCTTGCTTGGCTACATCCGGCCAGGCTTGATGTGAATGTCCCGACAATAAAATACGTTCGCTAACCTTAAAATTTTTATAGTGGGGCTGCAGTGATAACGCGATATCCTGAGTCATGCTTTCTTCTCCAAAAGCCAGTGCTGTTGTTTTTATTGTTAATGCAAATTAGCAGTGCGTCTCTATCTGTATGAGTCAGTACCTATAGATGAGTTCTAAGCTCAAACAGTTCCGGGAAGAAGCTAATATCCAGCGCTTTTTTCAAGAAACCAACACCCGATGAGCCACCTGTGCCCATCTTATTGCCTATGATGCGCTGCACCGTATACATATGCTTGAAACGCCATTGCTGAAAACTATCTTCTATATCGATTAATTTTTCTGCTAACTCATAGAGTTGAAAGTGTTCATCGGCATTTCTATACACGTTTAACCAAGCATTTAAAACCGAGTCATTGCTCTGATAGGCTTGGCTGAAATCTCTGGTTAACACATCTGCATCTATGATGAGACCTTTGTCATGCAATAACTTAATGGTGACATCGTAGAGGCTGGGCGCCTCGAGGATCTGTTTCAGCTCCTGGTGCACCACAGGGTCGCTTTCGTGAACCTTGAGCAGGGATGCATTTTTATTACCCAATAAGAATTCGACTTTACGGTAACCATAGGACTGAAAACCGGAAGAATGCCCAAGGGCATCCCGAAACTTAAGATAGTCCACCGGCGTCAAGGTCGACAAAATATTCCAGGACTGAGTCAGCTGATTAAGGATCTGCTTCACCCGAGAGATGACCTTGAAAGCATGGCCAAAATCTCCCTCCTGAATATTCTTCACCGCATTAGTGAGTTCATGTCCCGCCAGCTTGAGCCATAGCTCACTCGCCTGATGGATCACAATGAATAACATCTCATCATGTTGATCAGATAAAGGCTGCTGCGCCGATAGCACCTGATTTAAATGAAGGTAGTCGCCATAGGACATATCATCTTTAAAATCCGTATGGATATCATCTTCTATGGCCCGATAGTTATTGTGGGGACAGCTCATGCTCATAGCTCCAGTTAATCTTATAATTATTGTTATAAAAGTGGTTATAGCCATTATAAAATGGCCATCGTCAGCTTTTAAATAGTCAGACAGATTTAAGCATGAACATAAGTTGAAGTCAGGCATGGGGAAATATTAAAAACTGTTGGCCTGTACGCTTGAGTTAACAGCATGTAAACATCGAGTGGCGGTTAACACATATGAGAATCTAAATATGGCCACCATCCTAGCGGCCATATTTTATTATGCTTTTATTTATGATGCCTCTTACTTAGTAAATAACGTCTTCGGTTCAACAATAAGTGCTCGATAAGAAGGCTCAGTCTTCGCCATAGAGTTAATCGTTAGCTCTACTTTCACTTTCCCACTTTCAGTCACTTCATTGATAAAATGCTTGCCTGGTTCCCCGGAGAATAAGCCCGCTGCCGCAGAGTACATGAAGAAGGTTTCAGTCTTTTCTCGCCATTCGATGTTTGAAGTGATAGCTGAATACCACTCATAGCCACGCTCTTTACCGTACTCAAAGGTCTGCTCAACGGTCATCTTGTCTTCGTTGATCTTATACTCAACACCACGAGAATACTTCATCGTAGGAATAGCTGGTTGCTCAAAGTAGCGACCATCACCATTATCAAATGAAACCAAGGTGCCACGAGAAGTTAACCACGAGGTGTGCTGAGTCCAAGGGAAATCAAAATCAGTATCACTACAACGGCCATTTTCATCACAATCTAGCTTATTACCTTTAGAGTCGACTGGCGTTAGCACTTTATCGCTAAGCTCACCCCAACCTTTATTCGCTGCAAGGATCCACTTAACATCACCATCACGACCGACTTTCGCAGTACCTTGGTGACGCATAGAGACGATAACAGTGTCATCTTTTGCATCGTACTCAATGGAGTTGATGTGGGCCCAGTTACGTCCAGCAGCAACACCAGGAAGGTCACCGTATGGAGCATCGGGTTCGATATCCATGGTTTCACCGGCATGGCTCTCGTCAACGTTTAGACAGACAGCGCCGCTATCTAGGCCAACAAGTAGATCGTCACGCATGTTGTTGAAGATTTTATTGAAGTCCCATACATGAACGACGTTTCCAGTCTGATCAACTTCAATAACGTGGTCACGAACGGTATCAATACGCTTACCGTCTTCACGAAGATACTTCTCTTTAGCCACTCGTAATAGATAATGACCGTTTGGCATCTCTAGCATTGCATGTGAGAAACCAGTGAAGCCGCGCGGCATGTCTCGCTTAAATACTTTACGACCTAGCATGTCATAACGTGCGTAGTAATGATCTTGTCCCCAATAAAGCTCACCGTTATCTGCTAAATGGAAGCCCATTGCGATACCTTTAGTTGTATCTTGATCGTAGACCTTATCCCAATCCATAAACCAACGAACTTCGCCCGTTGTATCGGTAACAAACACAATAGGGTAGTTATCCCAGCCCTCAGTTTTATCGTCAGCACCTAAGTGGTTAACCATGTAAAGTCTGTCTTTGAATTCATGGTCAACTTTAACCGGCTTAACTTCAGGGAAAGTTCGAGTCTGACCATCAAACAAGAGTTTTTTCAATGGTCCGGTATTTATTTTGTATGTCTCTGAGATTTTTTGACCGTTCTTAACGTACTTAACGCTTACCGTATTTTGATAGTCTGCATATAGACCAAATACCGGGATGCCGTTGTGAGTCGTCACAGCGACATCATCGACTGGATACTCAATAGGAACACCACCAGCTTTTGGCTCTACACGAACTTCTACATTAGAAATTTCAAAACCATTGAGGTCAATAATCGCCGTGAGTGGTGCAAAGTCGTACGGGTTAACTTTAACAATACCGATCTCACCTTGAGTCTTTACGGTTGTTAGGTACTTATCTGCCCAGTCACCACCGGCAACCGCGGCGCCACTTAAACCAATGAGGCCAATGGCCAATGATGTAGCTAGTATCGTTTTCTTCATCTTATACTCCGGAAAATAGATAATTTGTTTCAATTAGAAGTTGTACTGCATTGAATAGAACATGGCGTTTTGCCAGCCCTCTTTACCAAGATTGTTTTGCGCGTAACGGTATTGAATCGCTGCTGATATTCCGCCAACAAGATGCCACCTTAAAGTGACTTGACCGTTAAAACCGTGGTCTTCAACATCGCCTGATACCACTAGGTAGTCGTCGCCCCGACCAAAGTAATGCTCTTGCCACCAACCGAATGTGAAGTCTTGATTTAATCCACTAAAGCCCTTGCTAACACCCAGATAGGCGTAGCCACCATTGAATCCATTTGCATCAAATTTTTCGCCGCTTGGCTTACTAAAATGGTTGTAATCAGAAGTGACGATATGCCCAGCCACTGCAACTTGGGTGTACCAACCGTTATCCCACGCTTTGTCATGGCTAAAGCCAAGCAGAGTGTTGGTCTCTGACCAAACAGGTTTTTGCTTACTAAACACCTGTCCGTACCAATTGAAATCGCTGTCGCCAATATTGATTTGGCCTACTATGTTGATTTCAGAGCCCATCATGTCTGAATCGGTAAAATCCTCTAACTTAACGTGAGCATATATATCGCCAAAAGCGCTACCTGTTGCCCCCTTAATAGTGACAAACTCATTCTCACTTTTTCCCTCACCAAAATAGGCCTCAGTGCTATCACTCCAATCCATTATCCCGGTCTCTATAGCGAGCATACTTGCACTCGTAGTAGGCACTACAATCGCCCCTACCAAGCCCACAATTAGCGCTGTTTTTTTCATCTTCATCTTCCTGGTTTATCACTTGTTTTTTGGCTATAAGCCTTTGATTGGGCACTCTGAAGCGGCTTTAATATCTATATACTCTGTCGCTTTATCAGTAATGGTTTTGCAAACAATGCTGCCGTCTTGATAGGTTATGACCTCTACTGATCTCGGAGCAGATGTACAGCCGACGATTAGCGCAGCGAGAGTGGCTAATGCTATAAATGATTTCATCACTTGCCCTTTTTTAGGGTTTTAGTAATAAAAGCAATGGTCAATGGCAGTGCACAGGCAATGAATACGGCGTAACTGATAATGCAGTATTGAGCCATGTTTAAACCGAGTAGTGACCAGTCGTCTTCGCCGCAAATACCTGATGGGGCAAACTCGAACGGTAGCCACTCATGAAGTGGTAGTCCTAGAGGGAACGTTGGCTCTAGCGAGCAAGCATTAGCGCCTTGACCCGATTGGAATAGATCCAGACCTGCATCTGCGGCATGACTCGATACATGCTGTCCTGCCAAGATGATTGCTTTGTCTAGGCCGTAAAAAATGCCGTACCAAGCTAGGGCGAGACCGAGGATCTTCAGCACATTATTTTTAGGGTTGATGATCATTATCACGCCAGCAATCAGAATGCAGAATTGGCTGAAGCGGATGTAGACGCAGTTTTCACAAGGGTCCATCTCTAGAAAAACCTGGAAAAACCCCATTGCTGAGCCCAGTAAGAACACACATGCGGTGGCCATAACGGCCCATACGGCGCGACCTTCTTGAGTTGCTTCCAGAGTGGGAAGCGGGTTTGCCTTCAGTTCGGCAAACCAGAGTTTGAGTTTAGTTATCATGATGGATCCTAAAGGTTGTTCTTGATGGTTTCGTCAAGGTTCGCTAATGAAGTAATCGTGCTGGTGTCAATCATCTTGTTACCGCTCACGACGATAGCCGGAATGCCTTTCAACTTAGCGATAGTGAGTGCAATTGTGCGGTCATAGGCTAGCTTCTCTTGTGCTTTAGAAGAGTTAAGCGCGCTTTCAAATTCGGCTTGAGAGATCCCAGCGGCCTTCAGACCTATGGCGGCTAGTTCGCCTTTGACAGCTTTAGACCCTTTAACATTTTTAAGCTTTTTATCGTGAATAGCGGCATACATCGCCATCTTGGCTTGCTTGTATTTTTTATGACTGATGGTGTCAGCAGCGGCTAGTACTTCACAGGCTTCAAGGCCAAGTTCACCTTTATTCTCTAAGCAGATACCCTGAAATTTTGTACCACTTGGTAGGTTTTTGATTAAGTTAGGGGTAACGGATTTTTCGTACTTGTAACAGAACGGACAGTAGACGGAGTAAACCTTTTGGACTGTGTTATCCAGTGCTGGAGTATCAATATCAATTACGTTTGCTGCAGATGCTGTGAATGTCATAAACAATGCTGCAGCCAAGGTAGTAAGTGATGTTTTCATGTTTCCTCGATAATGATCAGGTTAGTTTCTGATGATTATGTTAACGAGGTACAACGTTATGTTCCGTGACTAAATATTGAATTATAGGAAACCAAAGGTTTACGCTTATAAGGCGCTATTTCACAAACTAGCAGCAAATTGCCAAGACACTCCCATACATTAAAATATTTTAATGTATGTCACAGAATGAGGTTTTCTCCTTAAAATCAGGGCGAGATGTTATGGCGAAAGTGACACTATAATAACGAGAGCCATGAGCAGAAACCCTGTATGAATAACTATTTACTCAATCCGCCAAAGGTTATAAGTGACATTTTAAAAGCATCTGCTGAGGTCATAAAAGAGCAAGGCATGTGCTCTTTTAAAATGGCAACCATTGCAAGTCGAGCTGGATGCTCAAAGAAAACCTTATACAACTACTTTAGCTGTAAAGAAGATATTGTCGTCTCGCTGTATATCCAACACATCAATGATGTCTCAAAAAATGTGAATAAAATAATCAATTCAGACTCACTGTCTAACCAAGAAAAAATCATATACTCGATGGCGTATGATCCGATGAAATGCTGGGCCGCAGATAAAGATGATCTCTGCATTAACTTCCTAGGCGTGAACCCCCACATTTACAACCTTGCTAGCCCTGAATTTGTAGGGAACCTACAAGTCCTTTTTATTGAAGTAAAAGAACAAGCTCAGAGCGTATGGAAGAGAGCGATTTCAGAAGGTGAACTACTATCAAGTAAAGAGGATATTCTTAAGTGCATACTCTTGTTGAATGAAGTTGAGAGAGGCGCGGTCGCTATGGGACAAAACAGGTTTTTAAGGCAGTTTGGCTATGATTGCGACTTAAGGCCCACTTTTGATGCGCTATGCTGGATATTGCAGGGCCTGAAATGGCAAAAAGCATGCCCATCTCTTTCCTATGAAAACATGATTAAAACGATATCCCCAATGGTTAGCAAAGAAAAGCAGTTAGACATGCGCCATTACGCCCTAACAATGGAGTCACTCAAAGAGAGCATTGAGCTTTAACAGGCTTATCGCAGATTAATAGGAACGAATTAAAACAAGTCTAAGCCAGGTATAGCAGCGGCTTCAGGGTGCATACAATGATGTAAGTAAATTGCGAGACCGGCATCTCCCGTCCATAGCGAATATCGACCCTGACCGTATTGTGAACGGGAAGATTGGCACTGCTCAATCGCGTGCATGGCAAACCTTCTTGCTCTGTCTAACCAAACAGGATCTCCCCACCTTAGATATAAATATAACAAGGCATAACCGTTACCCGATGTGCCGTGGCAGATATTAGCGCCCTTCATCAAAGGTCCGGCTTGCCATACCAGCTCACCAGTCTGAGCGAGTAATTCGTCGACTTGCTTAGCATGAAGAGAATCGATTTGAGGCGTTCTTGCCATAGCCGTCACAATACCCGCCGCTCCGTGGCACCATTGCACCAGCAGCTTTTCAATATTAGGTTTACTGCACAGGATCCAGTTGGCTAATTCCGCCTCTTTTTTAGTCGAGCCTTCTCTTTTAGCCGAGATAGTTAACGTGGTTGCCGTGCGTTCTATGATCAACTCCGTCAAGTCATCCGCGAGCAGATCAACGCCTTGCAAGAGAATATTGGTATTGCCTGTGATGCCATGACAGGCACCGTAATAATGTCTTTTAGGGCCGAAGACCTGGCTCTCCCAAAGCCACTCTCGGGTTTCTGAGTCCTGCCGCCAATGATCCATGAGTGACTTTGCGCCTTTAACGTATACATTCTTCCAGCGAATTTCGCCGGTTTTACGATAAAGTGCCAATGCAGCGTGCATCATGCCACTCTGCCCTGACGTGATCTCATACAGGGGCAGATCTAGCGTAGCTTCCATGCACAGTAAAAGCTTGTCTGCTAACGCCAAGTTGTCTGGCTGCGCTAAAACCCCAGGCATGAGTATGCCTATCTCCCCAAGTTGTAAACCAGGCTCTACTGACACATCAGGGGCTTTCAAGAAGGCTTGATGAACTTCAGCAAGTAAGTGAGACAAGTCATTAACTTGATAGCCATAGCATTTCAGGATCTGTAGGGCATGAATGCATCCCGCCGCTCCTGCGTATGCTGACCATTTTGGCCCGGAATTAGAATAACTCTCGGCGTCGAGGGGATGCGTTGGCCAACTGGAATTAGGTAAAACCGACTGTTCAATATCATCAATTATTGATGTAATTTCTGACTGAACACGATCTTGATCCCATAGACTTTCTGTAAGCAATTCGTGACGGGATGATTCAAATAACATGTGTGTCCTTTCCATAGACGAGGTTAAACAGCCAACTTAATAATGAAGCCGTACGGCTCATTAATCAGAGTTAAGAAATGCTGATATTGACTGATAATATCTAGAATACTGAGAAATATCATTGTGGCCGGCACCTTCGATGAAGGCCACCTCAGGAGTGCGGTTAACCAATGATTGTATAAGCTTGTCTGTGTGTATCCGGCGAACGACCTTATCATCCTCTGCCACTAAAATCAGGGTATCAGAATAGATGTTCCCGGCACGCTCTATCGAATTGAACTTGTCTTTGAGTAGTATGGACATGGGGTAAAACGGAAATTGTTTTTGGGCTATGCTTTGAATGCTGTCAAACGGGGTCACCAAGACTAGTTTCTTCAGCGGACGCTCCGATGCGATATAAGTTGCGACGCCGCTGCCTAAGCTTCTACCTATCACGAATACGCTCTCATGGGTCGATACCAGACTGTCATACATCGCCAAAGCATCAGACAATAACGCAGCTTCGCTAGGTGAGCCCTCACTGCCGCCATAACCTCGATAATTGACCAAGTAAACCGAATAAGGCGTCAATTCTCGTTCAAATGCTTGTTCAAATTCTGGTGCTGTAAAGGCCACATTTTCGGCGTTACCACCAAAATAGATAATCGCCTTATCCTGCCCCTTGTTTAATAAGATGCTTGTTGTCGATGCACCATCATTTTCAAATGCCACTACATCGAACCTGTGCTCTACTGCTCCTGTTGGAAAATAGATAAAGCTACGCTGCATCAAGTAGAGCATGACTCCGAGTCCAACATAGGTGACGATAACGAGTATTAAAATTCGATTCATATTTTCATTTCCGCGAGGGGATGACCACCCAGGTACCAGCCTAACTTTCAAACCTGTTTTAGCTCATTGAGCTTGGCATAACAGGTATCGCTGCCCCTCAATCTTAAACCAAGATTGATTATTAATGGTGAGGTCTATTTTACTTTTTAGCCACTACAAACCTGACATTGCCGCGTTTATCGTGAGTATCAGCTCTAAGATTAGCGAGGAATTCATCACAAAATTCGGCGTACTCTTCACCTAAAAGCTCCCTTAGCTTTTTCATTCTGCCAAGCCTTGCTGACCAACCCTCAATAACATCGAATGACGCAGCACCAGAAAAATTAAGCTCAGGATCAGATACATCATTATCAACATGAACGATATCAAACCCAGCCTGACCCAACATAGCTTGCATCTTACCGCCGAAGTCAAAATCATATAAACCAGAGCGATATGACGCCTGTTCAAACGCCATCACTCTGGTGTAATACTTACTGTCTTTGGCCAGATTACCTGAGATAAAGCAGGACACATCGAGCAAGGCAATCCAGCCTCCTTCGTTTAACACCGAGTATAATGACGTTAAATAACTGATTGGATCGCTTAAATAAGATAAAGAGTAGCTGGCCCATATGCCGTTTACCTCACCAAAATAGCGTTGTATTTCAAGGTAGTTGAGACTCAGGAAATCACTCAATTTAAAGGTTTCGTTACTGCTTTTTCTGGAATCACAGAAGGTAATAAACTCATCATTTATATCGACCCCAACCACATGTTTAACTTGTCTAGAAAACATCCGCGAGACATCGCCGACCGAGCAGCCGAGATCGATAACAGTATCGTTAGCTGTTAGCGGAATCAACTCAACGAAGCGCGACCAATCTCTCCACCCCTGCTGTTTTTCATACTCTTGAAATAGGTTCAATAGTGACTCCATGGATCTAATTGAAACTAAGGAACACGGCTAAAGTAAAAATAGCAAAGCGGTTTTTATTGCCACTGAAGCGTTTTTTATATGACATTTTCACGCAATAATAAAATTTCTTGTTCGTAACCTTTTTGATCAAAGTTTTCAGAATATTTATTCATAAATCCGTGAAGGAAGGATACTTGCCGGATTGATACTTTATCGGTTCCATTGAGGCCGACTATAAGTTCATTTACCGAGAAATGATGCTCAGATATTGGGAACACTAAATCTATCAGAAACCTTGGCTTTACAAGCTTCTTATTGCGAATTTGTGAACCATAAAAACAAGTCGCCTTAGAGACCTTATTTGCCATTTCATGGTTAGAAATATTCCAAATTGCAGCAGCACCGACACTGAACCCAATGAGATATACCGGCTCGTGACATTCGTTAATATGATCGAGTAATGCTTGAGTATATTTCTCGAGTCCTATCTCTGATGAGAAATAGTCGTAAGCTTGTTTCTCATCCCTGAAATTCATAATTTCTGAATGATATGGATCGAATATCTCAACAGAGCAGGAAAGTGCTAAAGCGATTTTCTTTAATGCATCTGTTTTTCCAAAAATATCAGAAACTATTAGAACTTTCATGAAACGTCCCTGCTGTTTTTCATACTCTTTAAATAGGCTCCATTATGACTCAGATAAATCTACAGACAGGTCATTTTTTAAAACCAGCACGGCAAGAAATACAAAATTTAGTGGCGGGAAAAGTGACAATGCAGCACCAACAAACCCTACCATCTTAGGGTTTTCGGTTTTCTTCTTACCCACCTTGTAGCAGACAAACCCAAACAACGGGATCAGCAATAATATAAAGAAAAGTACTTGCCCAATTAACGTCGCGTTAATATTCAATTTTAACTCCCTGTTTTAAATTGATAATGACATTAGCAACATAACACGACTTTAGTCGATGCAGGCAATAATACGGGTCTTGTTGAAGCTTACAAATTCGCGGCTAAAGCCGCTCCTACAACAAAGCTGGATTCCGGCTCAAGAAAAAAAGAGAACCTTATTGTGGATAACCCAATGTAGGTGCGGCTGTGAGCTTCCAAAACAGGGATGTTTTGGCAGAGCTTCCATGGACGGACTTGCAGCGTCTCGCAGAAGTATCTGCATATAAGCCCGCTGCAAGCGATAGATAACAATGAAACTATGGCCTTCAACAATCAATCAAGTATCAATACAACCTAATTTCAGCAACAAAAAATTTCATCAAGTTTCATTCGAAGCTAACTCTCATCTGGTATTCGCACCCAACCTTCCATCAATATCCTGGCGCTGCGGCTCATGGATACCTTAGTGACAGTCCATTGTCCATCGACCTGTTCTGCCGCTGCGCCAACTTTCAAAGTACCCGAAGGGTGACCAAAACATACTGAATCCGCTTGGCTGCCTGCTTTAGTGCCGGTTTTAATTTGAGTGCCAGAGTTCGCAGCTAGGTTGACTAAGGTGCCGGGAATGACAGCAGCCGTGCCTATGGCTACTGCAGCAGTGCCCATCATGGCATGATGCAGCTTACCCATGGACAGGGCACGTACATTGAAATCTATGTGCGAGCGCTCAACCTGCTTGCCACTGGATGAGGTGTAACTGCTCGCTGGCGAGACAAAGACAATCTTGGGTGTATGTTGACGAGATTGTGCCTCCTCCACATGCTGAATCAAGCCCATCTGCACAGCGCCAATAGCCCGCAGCGATTCAAACATCTCCAGAGCTTTAACATCACCGTTTATTGCTTCTTGCAACTCATCACCGCGATAGCCGATATCCTCGGCGTTGACGAAGATGGTCGGAATACCAGCATTGATCATGGTAGCAGCTATTTTTTTTGGCTCAAGGCTGTTATTAAACATGCCAGGTGGAAGCTCTATCTCATCGACCAAGTTACCTGTGGGGAACATGCCTGGCTCCCCTTCTTTGGGCTTATCTGCAGGGTCAATAAAATCGACACCTATTTCAGCGGCCGGAAAAGTCACGCCATCGAGTTCAAAATCACCGGTTTCCTGCACTTCACCATGGGTGATAGGCACATGGGCAATAATGGTTTTACTGATATTGGCCTGCCAGATTCGTATCACGGCTATACCGTTTTCAGGAATACGGCTGGCATCGACTAGGCCCGCATGAATCGCGAAAGCGCCAACCGCAGCGGACAAATTCCCGCAGTTGCCACTCCAATCGACGAAGGCCTTATCAATCGCCACTTGGCCGAAGAGATAATCCACATCGTGATCGGCCTGAGTGCTTTTCGACAATATGACCGTTTTGCTGGTGCTTGAAGTTGCGCCGCCCATGCCATCGGTCTGTTTACCATAGGGGTCTGGGCTACCGATAACACGTAAAAGAAGTGCATCACGGGCCGCCCCAGCTACCTGCGCCGCCTGTGGCAAATCAGTTAGCGAGAAGAACACGCCCTTGCTGGTGCCGCCACGCATATAGGTTGCTGGCACTTTTATCTGTGGTAAATGTACTTTGTTACTTGTCATAAATTCTACCATTGCAATGCTAGTTGGTTCTTTTTGAAGACAGGTGAGAAACAGCCAGAGCACAGTTTATGCTATAAGCGGTAAAGACACTTTAATGCCTTTGCCGCTGATTGCTCTACGTAGAAGACTTAAACTCCCTTCCCCGCTGATGGCTCTAGGTTGAAGACTCTTTATTCGTTGAAGACTCTAAAAAGTCTTGGGCGAAGCGCTGTAGGATCCCACCCGCTTCATAGATTGTCACTTCCTCTGCGGTATCTAAACGACACTTCACCGGGACTTCAACTTGCTCACCGTTTTTACGTGTGATGATTAGCGTCAATACCGAACCTGGCGTGCGCTCGCCAATCACATCATAGGTTTCGCTGCCGTCGATACCATAGGTATGGCGGTTATTTCCACCGGTAAACTCCACGGGTAATACCCCCATGCCCACCAAGTTAGTGCGATGAATACGCTCAAAACCTTCGGCGACAATCACTTCGACGCCGGCAAGGCGTACGCCTTTGGCGGCCCAATCACGTGATGAACCTTGACCATAATCGGCTCCGGCAATAATGATTAAAGGCTGTTTACGCGCCATATAGGTCTCGATAGCTTCCCACATACGCGACTCAATCCCTTCGGGTTCGATACGCGTGAGTGAGCCTTGCTTAACCTCTGCTTGGCCATTCTTACCGAGCTGAGTCACCATCTCATTAAACAGCTTAGGGTTAGCAAAAGTAGCGCGTTGGGTCGTTAGATGATCGCCCCTATGGGTTGCATAGGAGTTAAAGTCAACTTCCGGTAAACCCATCTTATCCAGATAAACTCCAGCGGCGCTATCGAGCATGATGGCGTTCGAGGGAGACAGGTGATCGGTAGTAATGTTGTCACCAAGCACAGCCAGAGGACGCATACCCTTCATGGTACGCTCGCCCGCGAGGGCGCCTTCCCAATAAGGAGGCCTGCGGATATAGGTACTCTGTGGACGCCAATCATATAGCGGGTCGTTGTCACTGCCGTACTCGACTTTAATATCGAACATAGGCTCATAGACCTTACGAAATTGCTCAGGTTTAACACTTTGAGCTATGACGGAATCTATCTCTTCATCACTGGGCCAGATATCTTTCAAGGTCACATCATTGCCCTGACTATCCTTGCCGAGCACATCTTTTTCGATATCGAAGCGAATGGTACCGGCAATCGCGTAGGCGACAACCAGAGGAGGTGATGCTAAGAAGGCTTGTTTGGCATAGGGATGGATACGACCATCGAAATTTCGATTGCCTGAGAGCACCGCCGTGGTGTACAAGTCTCTGTCGATCACTTCTTTTTGAATCACAGGATCTAACGCGCCGCTCATGCCGTTACAGGTGGTACAGGCAAAACCGACAATACCGAAGCCAAGTTGCTCCAATTCTGACAACAGCTTGGCATCTTCGAGATACAACTGCACGGCTTTGGAGCCAGGTGCCAGTGAGGTTTTCACCCAAGGCTTACGGGTCAAGCCCTTGGCATTAGCATTACGGGCAATAAGGCCTGCTGCAATGACATTGCGGGGGTTTGACGTGTTAGTACAGCTGGTGATGGCGGCGATGATACAGGCGCCATCTGGCATTAAGTCTTTGCCATCGGCGTCTTGAGTCATATCGTAATGACCACTAATCCCCTTCTTGGCAAGATCACTTGTCGACACACGGCGATGGGGATTAGAAGGTCCGGCGATGTTACGGCCAACCGATGACAAGTCAAAACGCAGTACACGCTCGTACTCGGCATCTTTTAGCGTATCGGCCCATAATCCAGCTTGCTTGGCATAGTTTTCGACCAGTTTTACCTGGCTATCTTCCCTGCCTGTCAGCTTAAGATACTCTATGGTCATCTCGTCGATATAGAACATGGCGGCAGTGGCGCCAAATTCGGGTGTCATGTTCGAGATGGTGGCGCGATCGCCCAATGTCAGCGCCCTGGCGCCTTCGCCATAGAACTCTAAATAGGTCGATACCACTTTCTCACCACGCAAGAACTCGGTGATCGCCAGCACGATATCCGTCGCGGTGATCCCGCTCTGACGTTTACCCACCAGCTCGACGCCGACAATATCGGGCACTCGCATGTAAGAAGGACGTCCCAGCATGACACTTTCAGCTTCTAAGCCGCCCACACCAATGGCGATAACCCCGAGGGCATCAACGTGTGGCGTGTGACTGTCGGTGCCGACCAAGGTATCGGGAAATGCCACCCCATCACGGGACTGGATAACGGGAGACATCTTCTCCAGGTTAATCTGGTGCATGATGCCGTTACCGGGCTGAATAATATCTATGTTTTTAAATGCAGTTTTGGTCCAGTTGATGAAATGGAATCTGTCAGCGTTGCGCCTATCTTCGATGGCGCGGTTCTTCTCGAAGGCATCTTTCTCAAATCCGGCGTGCTCCACCGCTAAGGAATGGTCGACAATCAGCTGAGTCGGCACCACAGGATTGACTTTAGACGGGTCGCCGCCCTTGGCGGCAATGGCATCACGCAGACCAGCCAGGTCGACTAACGCCGTCTGGCCAAGAATATCGTGGCACACGACGCGGGCCGGATACCAGGGAAAATCCAGATCTTGCTTACGCTCGATGATCTGTTTGAGTAATTCGGTCAGCTTAGCAGGCTCGCAGCGACGAACTAGGTTCTCGGCGTAAACACGAGAGCAATAAGGCAGCTTGCGATATGCATCCGGGCTGATAGCGTTAACGGCAGCCTCTGTATCGAAGTAATCGAGTTTACTGCCGGGTAGAGATTTACGGTATTGGGTATTCATCATTATTTACTCAATTAGCGGGAACCTAGGTCCAAGTTCCTAAAACCTAGGACCTAGCTTCTGGGCGCTTATCTTGTTTCGATTGGCGTCACTTTACGTGGCTCGCTGCCGGTGTAATCGGCGCTCGGACGAATGATGCGGTTATTGGTGCGTTGCTCCATCACATGAGCCGCCCAGCCGGTTAAGCGTGAACAGACAAAGATTGGGGTAAACAATTTAGTAGGAATACCCATGAAGTGATAAGCCGATGCATGGAAAAAATCCGCATTACAGAAGAGTTTCTTGCTGTCCCACATAAACTCTTCACAGGCGACGGAGATGTCGTAAAGACTGGTATCACCATTCTCCTGCGCGAGCTTCTCAGACCAGGCCTTGATGATCACGTTGCGTGGATCTGAGGTACGATAGATGGCATGACCAAAACCCATGATCTTCTCTTTACGCTCAAGCATGCCCGCCATCTGCACCTTGGCATCGGCTGGAGAGCTAAAGCTCTGGATCATTGCCATTGCCGCCTCATTGGCGCCGCCATGTAGCGGACCACGCAAGGTACCTATGGCACCTGTGATACAAGAGAACATGTCAGACAGGGTTGATGCACACACACGAGCGGTAAAGGTCGAGGCGTTAAACTCATGCTCGGCATAGAGGATTAGCGACACATCCATCACGCGGCGATGCTGCTCAGAGGGAGCTTTACCATTGAGAAGATGCAGGAAATGACCGCCAATAGAGGCTTCATCGGTGACGCAATCTATTTCGACACCTTCATGGGAATACTTGTACCAGTAACACATGATGGCCGGAAATGCGGCGAGGAGACGATTGGCGGCGCGATTTTGCTCAGAAAAATCATTTTCTGGCTCTAAGTTACCGAGAAAAGAGCAACCTGTGCGCATCACATCCATAGGGTGTGCATCACGAGGAATACGCTGCAACACCTCTTTGAGTGCCTGAGGCAGGTCACGTAAGGTATTCAGCTCGGCCTTGTAAGTCTCGAGTTGATCCACCGTCGGCAGTTCGCCATTAAACAGTAAGTAGGCAACCTCTTCGAAGCTGGTATTATCAGCCAAATCTGACACATCATAGCCGCAATATGTTAAGCCGCTACCAGATTTACCCACGGTACAAAGGCTAGTTTCACCGGCGCTCTGACCACGTAGTCCTGCACCGCTCAGTTTTTTATCTACCATTGCTCTTTCCTCTATTTGTTTTTTGTGACCTCGCCTCTGTAATTCCTTCACAGAGTTTTGATAACGGGTCATCTATTTTTATCATGCTTTATGTAAGGTTTTATAACGCTCTCTGGCAAGGGCACTATTGCTAAACACTCGCCAGGCTTATCTCTTTTTAACAACTCTTAAGCTACTTGTTCTTGCCTTCGCTAAAGAGCACATCTAACTTCTGCTCATAGGCGTGGTACCCCAGATAATTATAGAGTTCCATGCGGGTCTGCATCTTGTCGGTAACCGCCTTCTGGTCACCATCTTTTAGAATCGTTTCATAGACCATTTCAGCCGCTTTATTCATGGCCCTAAATGCCGAGAGCGGATAAAGCACCATGGCACACCCCCACTCACCCAGCTGCTCTTTATTCCACAATTCAGTCTGACCAAACTCGGTAATATTGGCCAAGATAGGCACATCTAATGCCTCGGCAAAGGCGCGGTAATGCTCCTCTGTTTTCACCGCTTCGGCGAAGATGCCGTCGGCACCGGCGGCAACATAGGCTTTAGCTCGCTCGATGGCGGCTGCTAATCCCTCTTGGGCGAAGGAGTCGGTACGCGCCATGATGAAGAAATCTGGATCCGTGCGAGCATCCACAGCCGACTTGATCCTGTCGACCATCTCTTCAGTCGAGACGATCTCCTTGTTAGGCCTGTGGCCACAACGCTTCTGGGCAACCTGATCTTCCATGTGCACGGCTGCCGCTCCCGCCTTCTCCATATCACGTATGGTCTTAGCTATGTTGAACGCCCCGCCCCAGCCGGTATCGATATCCACCATTAAAGGTAGATCACAGGCTGATGTGATGCGTTGTACGTCCACAATCACATCATTTAGCGAGGTCATGCCTAAGTCGGGTAAACCGTATGAAGCATTCGCCACACCGCCACCGGAAAGATAGATGGCCTGATGACCTATCTGTTTTGCCATCATAGCTGTGTACGCATTGATGGTGCCCACTATCTGCAAGGGGGTATTGTTTGCTAATGCCTGACGAAACTTTTTACCTGCGCTCATGCTTTCCTCTCTTATTAATGCTTAATACCATTCCATATAAGTATCTGGTTAGTTCAGAGACTCTCAGTTTTTTCAATTCAAGGCGCATTGATGAGGAAATGGTTATTCCCTTTTAAGTCAACGCAACACCGAAGTGGAAACACTGAGAGCCTCACGCAGTGCGGGTTTCAAAGCCCTTTATGCTACGTTGAATGTTTTCGATATAGAATAACTATTAGCTTCAAACATTCGCCTTGCCTACAGCGCTTTGAACTCCCGCTGAATGATCAGATACTTAAGCGGAATGGTATATAAAACGCCCGAGGCCGCCTTGATTAACGGCTTTGGGCTAAATTCTTCTCAATATTATTCTTCGAATACATGATGTGACGACGCATCAAGATCTCAGCCAGCTCCTCATCACGATTGGAAATGGCCTGTACTATGTGTTTATGTTCATCGAATGCCGTGGTGACCCTAGGTCCCGCCATGCCAAGTTGCACACGATACATGCGCACCAGATGGTAAATTCCATTGATTAGCATGGAGATAAGGTGTTTATTCTTGCTACCGAGAATGATGCGGTAATGAAAATCGACATCACCGGCTTCCTGGTAATAGGACTCACCGCCTTTGACTTCATCAAAATGTGTATTTAACAGTAGGTTGAGATCATCTATCTCGCTTGTTGTCATATTCTTAGCCGCTAACCTTGCCGCCATACCCTCGAGAGATTCGCGAACCTGATATAACTCGATCAAACCTTCATTGGATAAGGAAACCACTCGGGCCCCGATGTTGGCTTTACGCTCGACGATATGGCATGAAGCTAATCGATTGATCGCTTCACGAATAATGGCGCGGCTGACGGCATATTTTGTCGACAACTCAGTTTCACTCAGCTTGGCCCCAGAAGGGATCTCTCCTTCAACAATATCTTGCCTTAGCTGAATAAAGGTCTTATCTGCCGCAGTAACTGGCTGTTCGGTGAAAAATGTCATACGTTAACTAGGACTTCTTTTACATTAGATTGTCGACAATATAGCCAATATTTATAATGTGGTCAAACATAAACCAGTAGATTGTCGACAAAACACCTGTAGTTGCAAGTTTACATCTAGCAGAAAATCACATTAACCCCGCCAAGCCTGCTCGCTTTTCAACCATAGCAGCAGATACTCCTTAAAGATGATACAAATGACTGTAATAAAACCATCAAGCACGGCTTTGCCTATAGGGTCGCCTATGAGACAATCGGGCCATGAAAATTTATGTCCATATACACAAGGCTCCTATACGCGTTTTCCGAATCGGCAGAAAGCGATTCTGGATCCGTTTAAAACGCGACATGCTTATTTTGAAAGATGCATTGTCTCAGGAGAAGCAGGAGACCAAAGATATGTTGGTCACCTATAAACGTTACACCAAGAAGCAGGCCAGTCGTGAAGAGCTAGCCGAAGCCAATAAGCAATTCGGTGATCTGTTAAAGGGATTAGGCTTGGGCGTGTTTGCCGTGCTGCCGTTCGCCCCTCTTACTATTCCTCTGGTAGTCAAACTCGGAAAGATAGTAGGCGTAGATGTGCTACCAAGCTCATTTAACAATCTTTCCAGAAAGAGAAAGAAACGCTCTGAAAAATTGGCTGAAAATGAAAAATAGCTAGCGTCGTTTTAAATCCCCCAATCCTCAATATTCCCCACCTCTGCCTTTAACCCGTATTGATTGCCTGTTACCCTGTTAGACAATAAAAATACACACACCCCCTAAAATTGATACAAGCAGCGAGCACGAGTCCAACATGACTGAATTATTGATCTCAGGTGCCCTTGGCACCCCTCTCACCATCTTACACACAGATGCATACTCAACTTGGCTAGCCGAGCAAGACACTCAGACGACAAACTGGCTGGCTACGACTCAGTTTGGCGGAAAAGGCATGAGCCTGATCCCCAACGGTGCAGGTGAACTCTCCCAAGCCATTTATGTAACTTCCGAGCTAGACTCCTATTGGATATGTGGCGATCTGGTAAACCAGCTACCTGCGGGCCGCTACACCATCCAAGGCAGTGACGAGCAAGTCAAAGTCGCGGCATTTAGCTGGGGTCTCGGCGCGTATAAGTTCGACCGTTATAAGCACAATGACAAAGTTTATCCTCAACTGGTATTGCCGACTCAGGCTCAGACCGACGAAGTGAAAAAACTGGTGCGCTCCGTTGCTATTGTTCGCGACCTGGTCAATACGCCAGCTGCAGACATGATGCCTCAGCACTTGGGTGAGATTATGCAGAATTTGGCCAGCGAATTTGGTGCAAGCATCACTCAAATCGTTGGCGATGAGCTACTCGAGCAAAACTATCCGACTATCCACATGGTGGGCCGTGCAAGTGAAAACCTACCACGCCTGATAGATATGACCTGGGGTGATGAAAATGCACCTAAAGTGACTTTAGTCGGTAAAGGTGTGTGTTTCGACTCCGGCGGACTGGATCTGAAACCCGGTGCTGGCATGCGTTTGATGAAGAAAGACATGGGCGGCGCCGCGCACGTTATCGGCCTTGCTCACCAGATCATGGCAAGCAACTTACCCATACGTTTACGCGTATTGGTACCGGCAGTCGAAAATGCAGTATCGGCAAATGCCTTCCGCCCAGGCGATGTGATTAAGACCCGCAAAGGCATCACGGTCGAAATTGATAACACTGATGCCGAAGGCCGCTTAGTACTATGTGATGCATTGGCCGAAGCCAACAATGACAAGCCTGAGCTGATGATAGATTTCGCTACACTCACTGGCGCAATGCGTATCGCCCTAGGTACCGAGCTTCCCGGCTTCTTCAGTAACGATGATCAAGTGGCAGCCGATATGACTCAGTCAGGTCTCAAGGTACAAGATCCTATCTGGCGCATGCCACTGCACAAGCCATACCTGGAACTCACCGGCAGTGACATTGCCGATTTAGCCAACTGTGGCCGTGTTCCTCAAGGTGGCGCCATCACAGCAGCACTTTATCTCGAAGCCTTCGTCGATGAAGATATCAGCTGGTCTCACTTCGATGTGATGGCTTGGAACACGCGTAAGCTTCCCGGTCGCCCTATCGGTGGCGAAGCCTTCGGCATCCGCGCCGTATTCGATTACCTGCAGACTCGTTTTTCAAAGTAAAATGGTTTTAGGAACTAGGCGCTAGCAGAGATATTGTTGGCATCCGGGGATAACTACATCCATGTACAAATCCCCTCTTACACCATCCCTGGTGTCCGGGGATAACTACATCCCTGTACAAATCCCCTCTTACACCATCCCTGGTGTCCGGGGATAACTACATCCCTGTACAAAAAAGCCCGAACTCAGTTCGGGCTTTTTTGATCTATCTGTTTAAGCCTGGTCAGGCTTAGGTGTTGTGCTTACGCATCGACACCCTTGCTTCTGAGGAACTCATCATAAGTTCCCTTGAAGTCATTGATGCCATCTTTGGTCATCTCTATGATGCGGTTAGCAACCGATGAAACGAATGCACGGTCATGACTGACAAAAATCAGGGTACCTTGGTAGATCTCCAGCGCATTGTTCAATGACTCGATAGATTCCATGTCCATGTGGTTAGTCGGCTCATCCATCACCAAGATGTTTGGCTTCTGCATGATAAGCTTACCGAATAACATACGACCCTTCTCACCACCCGAGAGTACCTTAACCGACTTCTTGATGTCGTCAGAGCTGAACAGCATACGACCCAAGTAACCACGAACCGACTGATCGTCATCTTCGGGCTTACGCCACTGGCTCATCCACTCGAACAAGGTCATGTCATTTTCAAAATCTGACTCATGATCTTGAGCATAGTAACCGATAGCCGAATTCTCGGACCATTGAATGGTACCGCTATCCTGTTGAATATCATGGATCAAGGTACGCAGTAAGGTCGTCTTACCGATACCGTTCTCACCTAAGATGGCGATACGCTCACCCACTTCAACCATCAGGTTTAACTTGTTGAACAGTGGCTCATCGAAGCCCTTGCTTAACTCTTCGATGATCAAGGCGTTACGGAACAACTTCTTCTCTTGCTCGAAACGAATAAACGGATTCACACGACTCGAGGCTTTCACTTCATCAATCTTGATCTTATCGATAAGCTTAGCACGTGAGGTGGCCTGCTTAGCCTTGGATGCGTTAGCAGAGAAACGAGCGACGAAGCCCTGAAGCTCGACTATTTGCGCCTTCTTCTTAGCATTGTCAGACATCAAACGCTCACGCGATTGTTGAGCAGCCATCATGTACTCATCATAGTTACCCGGGAAAATACGCAGCTCACCGTAATCGAGATCCGCCATATGGGTACAGACTGAGTTTAAGAAATATCTATCGTGAGAAATGATGATCATTGTGCTGTTACGCTGGTTCAACATCTCTTGCAACCAACGAATGGTGTCTATGTCCAGGTTGTTGGTTGGTTCGTCGAGTAGCAATACATCGGGATCTGAGAACAGGGCTTGTGCCAGCAAGATTCGAAGTTTGAACCCCGGAGCAATGGCGCTCATAAGACCAAAATGTTGATCGACTGGAATACCCACACCCATCAGAAGTTCACCGGCACGAGACTCGGCGGTGTAGCCGTCCATCTCGGCAAATTCCATCTCTAAATCGGCAACCTTGATACCATCTTCTTCTGTCATTTCAGGCAGAGAGTAGATGCGGTCACGCTCTTTCTTGACTTCCCAAAGCTCTTCGTGGCCCATGATAACGGTATCAATCACGCTGAACGCTTCATAACCAAACTGGTTCTGGCTCAATTTACCAATACGCTCGTTGATATCCAGAGAGACATTACCCCCTGTTGGCTCAAGATCGTTGCCGAGGATCTTCATAAAGGTTGACTTACCACAGCCGTTCGCGCCGATCAGACCATAACGGTTACCGCCGCCGAATTTAACTGAGATGTTTTCAAACAGTGGCTTAGCGCCAAACTGCATGGTGATATTAGCTGTAGTAATCAAGTGTTAGATCCCAAAATTTATTATGCAATGTGATGTATAAACGAGCAAAATCAAGCGCGATATTATAGCCAGCAGTCGACAAACAATCAACTAAAAGCGCACTAGCTAGCGATGAGAGTTTTCCGTTGCAGGAAGATTTGATGAAGGAACCCGAACAGGCTTTATTCGGGGTCCTCAGGTATCAAGCATTTAACCTATTACTTGTTCAACTTCACATGTCTTAGCCTGTTAGCGTTGGTCACTACTGTTAATGATGGTCATTAATAACAAGAGTGCCATCGCAGCCCCTGCAATCACAGGGCTCAGTAATATGCCGGTAAACGGGAATAAGACGCCTGCAGCGACTGGTATCCCCAAGCTGTTATATATGAAGGAACCCGAACAGATTTTACTCGGGTTCCTCAGACATCAAGCATTTAACCTATTACTTGTTCAATTTCACATGTCTTAAACGATTTGCATTAGTGACCACAGTCAAGGAAGAAAGTGCCATCGCGGCTCCTGCTATCACAGGACTCAGTAATATTCCGGTTAGAGGGAATAGAACTCCAGCGGCGACTGGTATGCCTAAAGAGTTATAGATGCATGGCAACCCGAATAGATTTTATTCGGGTTCCTTACTCAAACAGCAACCAAACTAACGACTCAACTTCACGTGTCTCAAGCGGTTAGCGTTTGTCACTACAGTCAGAGAAGAGAGTGCCATCGCGGCTCCCGCTATCACAGGACTCAGTAAAATTCCGGTTAGGGGGAATAGAACACCTGCAGCAACTGGAATGCCTAAGCTGTTGTATATGAACGCGCCGAACAAATTCTGCTTGATGTTCCTCATGCTGGCGTTGGCCAAGGCAAAGGTATCGGCCAATACTGACAAGCGTCCAGTTAGTAAGGTCAAGTCGGCACTCTCGATGGCGACTTCGGTGCCACTCCCCATGGCGATACCCACATCGGCACTCATCAAGGCGGGGGCATCATTGATACCATCTCCTACCATGGCGACGACTTCTCCACTCTCTTTGAGCTCGATAATCTTAGCCTGTTTCTGCTCGGGTAAGACTCCGGCAATGACTTCATCTATGCCCACTTCATCGGCAACGGCTTGCACCGTCTCTTGCTTGTCACCGCTGAGTAATATCACCCGTTTACCGGCACGTTTAAGTGCGGCAATGGCTTCTTTGGCATCGGGTTTCACCGGGTCGCTGATGGCAATCACACCGACTAGGCACCCGTCTTGTGCCACATAAACTGGGGTTTTACCAAGCAGAGCCAAAGTCTCAACCTCATCTTGTAAGGCATCTACACCCGATATGTTCTCCATGACCATCAAGCTCATATTGCCTATGGCTAGCTCGACGCCAGAGACGATGCCCACAATGCCCTTTCCCTGAATATTGTTGAAACGGTCAGGTTCGACCAAGCTTAGCTCTCGCGTCTTGGCTTCATCGAGCATAGCCTGAGCCAATGGGTGCTCGGAATGTTGTTCCAGGCTCGCCACCAGGAATAAGAATTGCTCAGATGCAGAGGCTTGACTGCCACTCTCACTGCCACCATCATAAGAGTCAAGCAGGCGAATGTCGGTTACCGATGGCTTACCCGATGTGATAGTGCCGGTCTTGTCCAGCACCACACAGGTAACCTTACTCGCAGTTTGCAGAGCCTCACCATTCTTAATCAAGACGCCCATCTGTGCGGCTCGTCCAACTGATACCATGATAGACATAGGTGTCGCTAATCCTAGGGCACAAGGACAGGCTATGATAAGTACACTGGTTAACACGACTAGCGCATGTGATATCTGAGGCGCAGGTCCCACCAAATACCACACCACAGAAGCGATCAGGGCAATAATCACCACCGCAGGAACAAAGTAAGCCGATATCTTATCCGTGAGTCTGCCTATGGGCATTTTTGATGTTTGTGCCTGTTGAACCAGGTCGATAATTTTCGATAGACGAGTATCGGTTAACCCGGCTGTCACGCGGTAGATGATACTGCCATTGCCGTTAACGGTGCCGGCACTGAGCATATCGCCAATGCTTTTAGTCACAGGAATAGGCTCACCAGTTAGCATGGACTCGTTGAGATTCGACTCGCCACTCAATACCTCGCCGTCCAAGGCGACTCGACTGCCAGGTTGTAGTCTCAACTTATCACCGAGCTGTATTTGGGCAATTTTGACCTCTTCATCCCCAGAGTCGGTCAGCCTTATTGCTGTGGTGGATTGTAATCCTATAAGGCGCTGAACCGCTTCACTGGTCTTGCCCTTAGCCCTGAGTTCCAACGCATGGCCCAAGTTAATCAAACCCAGAATCATCACACTGGCTTCAAAGTACACATGACGGGTTTCGGCTGGAAACCAAGAAGGCATAATCACCACCAACATAGAATAGGCCCATGCTGTGGTCGTACCGAGCACTATCAAGGTGTCCATGTTGGTACTGCGCGCCTTAAGTGCACGCCACATCCCTTTATAGAAGTGTCCGCCAGTGGTCACTAGCAGGATAAAGGTAATTATCCCCATGACCCCCCAGGCCAATTGCTGACTGGGATTATTCACCATCATCTCACCGCCCAATAGCCCCCACAACATCATGGGGACGCCTAAGCCCAACCCCAGCATAGATTGGATGATACGGGTGCGGTACTCGACTCGCTCAGCCTGAATTTTCTTCTCGCTGGCAAGCTTGGCATCCAGCACGAGTTCACTATCATAACCAACACTGGCCACGGTCACTATCGCTAGCTCACTGCTAATATCACCTTGAATGTGCACCTGCTTGTCAGCCAGATTCACCCGTGCGACCAGCTTAGCCCCTTCACCAGGCTGTGATAGTTTTTCGAATGCACCTTCAATTTTGGCGACACAACTTGCGCAGTTCATTTGAGGTACATATAAAGTCATGCTGTTGATATTTTTCATAATCATTGATTCCCCATACTCAAAATTTGAGTCTCGATCAAGGCTATTTAAATTGGGTTGTTCCCATTTCACTGCACTTAGGTTAATGTCTCCCCTAATGGGAGAGTCAAACCCTGATTGTAAATTAAATCCACTTTGTTGAATTTGACTCTCACTCGATTGCTTTTGAGTGATTAAGCGCGCAGTGAATACCTAATGAGGCTTATGATGAAAATTGGTGAAGTAGCAAAAAAGACCGGTCTATCGGTTAAGAGTATTCGTTATTACCACGACATAGGCCTTATCTGCGCCGCACGGGGTGAAAATGGCTACAGAGAATATGATAAACCTCAGATCGACTCCCTTAATTTTATCAGTCACAGTCGCGACTTAGGTTTCTCTTTAGATGATTGCCGTTCTCTGCTCGACCTCAAGCTCAATCAAGACAGAGATGCCGAAGATGTAAAACGCTTGGCTAAGACTCATCTGGAGATGGTGAGTGATAGAATCACCAAGTTACAGGCACTCGAGAGCCAGTTAAAGCATCTGATTAAGGATTGTCGCGGCGGCCATCAACCAGACTGCGCCATACTGAGCGGACTCAGTGAATAGTCTGGTTAATCCAGCAAACTTGATAACCTATTTGATGAAATGGCTCGCCCCGATTCCTAACAGATCAATCTAATACCGGCATTTAGTGTTTTTTTAGTCGGTGAGCATTGTCAATTTTCAATGTGGGAATATCACCTGCGGGAGTGAACCCAAACACCTTGCCATAAAAATACAGCTCGGCTTCGATAGCGGTCATTTGATTTACCGGATCCCTCAAACTATGCCCCTCACCCTCGAATTCGAGATAGGCTACGGGGATCCCTCGCGCTTTAAGTTGGTTAAATACCTCTGTGGATTGCTTAGCCAATACCACAGGGTCATCACCTCCCTGAATCAGCAACAAGGGCTCATTTAGCCTGTCGAGGTGATGTAATGGAGAGCGTTCACGATACACGTTATTTTCGGCGGAGTTTTTACCCACCAGTAATTCTAAATAACTGGACTCAAACTTATGCGCATCTCGGCTTAACACCTCCATATCACTGATGCCAGCATAGCTCACACCCGCTTTAAACGTATCGTAGAACACCAGTGCCGATAACACAGTGAGGCCACCTGCGTTACTGCCTCTCATCGCAAGCTTAGTGCCATCAACCCAGCCTTTATTGACCAGATATCCGGCCGCTCGCACGGCGTCCTCTACATCGGCGATACCCCATTTCCCATACAGGCTTTGACGATATTCTCGCCCGAAACCTGAGCTGCCACGATAATTGAGATCCAGCACCGCAAAACCACGACTGGTCCAGTATTGAATATCCCGCCGAAATGCCAAACTGGCTTTGGCAGTCGGCCCGCCATGGAGCATGACCAGCAAGGGGGGTCTTGAGCCTCTGAGGCCAATGAAGTCAGGGTTTCTCGCGCCATAAAAATAACCATAGATAGTGACGCCGTCACTGGATTTCAGGCTGACACTTACGGCTCTGGAAATATAATTAGGATCGACTGTCGCAAGTTCTGGTGAGTAGATAAGCGCCACCCCTCGTCCTGTCACCTTATAGATCCCTTTTTCCGGAGTCACTTTAGCCCCGACAAAGTAAATGCCGTCTTCCCCCTTCACTACCTGAGATATCTCGCCGAAATCCACGGCAATGGCCTCGGTAATACCGGTATCGAGAAAAATTCTAATCAGTGAAGCTTGTCCTTTATCGCTGTAACTGGCGATGATGGTATTATCTGACTCGAAGGCATAATTGTGATTACCCAACTTCCAGTCAGGTACTGCAAACTCGGCATCTTTATCCAGCACTTGCTCCAAGTCTCCCGCGGAATTGATGCGATACAAGTTCCACCAATTGTCAAAATCGGCCACGAAGTAGAGCTGACCACTAGGGCTAAATGATGCTTGTGTAATGGAGCCATTTTTATCAGACAATAATCGCTTGGGATTATGCACTCCACCTTTAGGAGCGAGTTCGCCTATCCAAAGCTCAGTATTATCCCAGGGCATATTCGGATGTTGCCAGGCAATCCAAACCAATGTATTCATATCCGGTGATACCCTGGGCGATGAATAGAAATCATCCCCGTCGATTAGGATTTCACCTTCCCCGGCAAAGTTAAGATTAAGCGCCACTAGGCTTGAAGTCGGCTCTCCACTGTTTCTATGGTCTTCACGCACACAGATGAGTCTTGAGCCTTTTGAATACGACACACAATCGGCATGACGAGTACCAGGGATAGTTAAAGGGACGGGCGATTGGTTAGGCGCGAAACGATAGAGCAGCTGATCTTCTGCTTTGGAGGCAAAAATACTCTGACCAATACCAAGAAATGGCGAGCCGCCATATTCATGTACTCTAGATCTGACATCGAATGCCGAGCTCACCGCATCGCTCAAGTTTGCTCCAGTCTCCAGACGCTTGATGCCCATTTTACCCTGAGCCGATGAGTCCGATTGAACAAAATAGAGCGCACCGTTAACGCTCTGCAATTCACCAAAATCATCTGACAAACCATAAACATCTTCTGCTGTTATCGGTGACAGCCAGCTGCCATAAGCCGCGACTTTAAGGCCACTTCGTTTATCAATTGTTTCAACAGGATCCGGTTTACCGCATGCCGTTAGCAAACATAAGAGCAACAATGACAATAAAGGCATAAAATAAAAATGGTGTCTCACTGCTGGCTCCTTTTTCCATATAAAGGTCATCATTATTTTCGAGTTAATTTCTGCTTAAACCATAAAATAACCGCTAACTGCCTGGCCTGAGTCAGGCCAAAATAGATACAAATCCAGGGAGACAGGAGAAGGTACCATGGCAAAGCCGATGTATCAGTGCCCTTGAACATCAGATAGAAGAAACCCGAATAGATAACGATCAAGCCCACACCACCCACCAGCAACATCAAACGTCTTGCCGTTTTTTCCAGCCAGACCATCTTTTTATCGAACATCAACTCAGCTTTTCCCCATTGATTAACATCGAACATTATCACGTATCATAAGCACATATGTAAGTAAGTGTAATGATTAAAGCCTGTCACAGGGATAAATGTAGATCTTAACCGAATGAATCCAGAGCAACAAAAAACGGGCCTAAGCCCGTTTTAATATTTATCATACTTGTCTTAGAAATTAGCGCCTAGGAATTCGCTCCCAGGTTCTAGACACTCGAGTCTATATACGTATGCCGCCATCAATCTCGAATACACGGCCGTTAACGTAATCGTTCTCTATGATGAACTTCACCGTCGATGATATCTCGCTAGGTTGACCCAAACGGCCGACTGGCACCATTTTCTCCATACGGGCTAACGCTTCAGGCTTCATCGCAGCCGTCATTTCAGTTTCAATCACACCTGGCGCTACCGCGGCGCTACGAATATTGTATCTTGCCAACTCTTTCGCCCAGCCAACAGACATAGCAGCCACACCCGCTTTAGAAGCCGAATAGTTAGTCTGGCCCATATTGCCTGCCTTGGCTAAGCTGGAGATGTTGATGATCACGCCTTCTTGCTTAGACTCGATCATGGCAGCCGCTGCTTCACGTCCACAGAGGAATGAGCCGGTTAAGTTGACGTTAATCACAGACTGAAACTGCTCATATGACATACGGTCTGTCACCTTACCCTCTTTGGCTTTGACTAGCATGCCATCGGCTAAGATCCCTGCATTATTGATAAGCACATTCACTTGACCGAAATCTTCCAGGATAAAACCGAACCCCGCCACCACATCTTCTTCTGAAGTAATATCAAAGGCATAACCTTGTACTTCTGCTCTGTCGCCAATATCGGCGCAAGCACGTTCAAGCTTCTCTTGATCGACATCGATAAGGGCTATTTTAGCGCCAGCTTCGGCTAAATCTACCGCCATAGCCAAACCAAGTCCACCAGCACCACCAGTAATTACCACTACCTTATCTTTTAAATCCATCGTGTTACCCTTTGCTTTTAATTTGTTGAATATTAGTCATCTGTTGTGAATTAGAAAACTGTTCAAAAATACTAGAAAAATCTCGTGTGCCATTGCCTTGACGAGCATGGTTCACATATAAACTGCGTGCAAGCGCGCCCATTGGCGTACAGGAATTAGTCAGTAATGCCGCCTCTTGGGATAGGCCAAGATCTTTAACCATAAGATCGACCATGAAACCGCCCTGATAATCATTCGACGACGGTACAGACTCCATCACATCCGGACAAGGATTATATTTATCTAGCGTCCAATTACCACCACTACTGACCTTCATTATCTCAGATAACACCTTAGGATCTAAGCCGTGGTCAATTCCCATCTGCAGAGACTCGCTGGTGGCTATCATCAGTACAGACAGGAGCATGTTATTACAAATTTTGGCCACCTGACCGGCGCCGGGTCCACCGGCGTGTAAAATATTGGCGCCCATATGACTTAGCACCTTAGAGGCTTGCTCAAACCCGCTGTCGCTGCCACCACAGATAAAAGTTAATGTCCCGGCCGCCGCGCCTGCTGTGCCACCCGATACGGGCGCATCGACAAACTCAAATCCCTTACTCGCTGCGACTTCACCGACATGTTTAGCGCTCTGAGCATCTATGGTCGAGCAATCGATCAGTAAGGTCCCCTCGGCCACCACATCAAGCAAGCCCTTATCAGAGCTGCCTTCACCTAAGTAGAGCGAGCGAACATGTTTTCCAGCCGGCAGCATGGTTATCACCACATCGGCGCCAGATGCAGCGCCGCAGGCACTCTTGGCTGCAAGCGCGCCAACGTCAGTGAGAGACTTCATCGCCTCGGGGACGAGATCGAACACCTTAACCATCACGCCTGATTTCACTAAATTGGCCGCCATAGGCGCGCCCATATGTCCCAATCCGATAAATGCGATACTTGTCATCTAACACTCCTTAGCTAAAGTAATTTCGACTCATTTCAAGCTTGCTGTATTACACATGTCCGTTTAACTGTCGCCTGCTCAACTGCTTTGTTCTAACTCGCAGTTTTTAAGCTAGCGCTCTTACAACAGAGGCTCCTCCAACTGAGCTAAGGGGTGGGATGCTAAAGACCAAGGTGAACTCAGCATCTGCTCGATTAAGCTAGTGGGCACATCCGCCACTTGGTTAAACTTCCACTGGGGATTGCGATCTTTATCGATAAGCAGCGCCCTCACTCCTTCAGCGAAATCTCCCAGGGCGCAGCAATTCACGCTCAAACCAAGCTCAAACCTAAAGACTTCAGCCAGACTCAAGTCTATGCCTAACTGCGCTTGGCGATAAATAAGTTGCAGGCTGATGGGGCTACCGGACAGCATGGTCTTGATGGGACGCGCTAACCAAGACTCCTTAAGCTTAAGCTCACTCACTCGAGCCATTATCTCGTTGAGCGAGCCCGACATCAGTACATCGATATTATCTTTATGAGTCTCGAGCAGCCCCTTGGCTAACCCTGCGCTCGCTTTGGCTCCGGTGCGATTGAGTTCATCGCTCAGCAAGCTGTGGTTAACCTCGGTATCATCTCCCCAATTGAGGCAGGCTAAACTATCAAGCAAGGGCTGTTTATCATCATCTTGAATATAGTAATTAGCAATTCCCACGTATTTTGCATCGGCAGCATTCATGTTATAAGCCGTCAGTCCCAGAAATAAACCCAGCTTTCCCGGCATACGATTAAGAAAATAACTGCCACCGACATCGGGATACAGGCCTATGGTCACCTCAGGCATGGCGATACGTGAACGCTCGGTCACCACACGATGACTCGCCCCCATCATCAGGCCAAGGCCTCCTCCCATGACGATACCCGTTCCCCAGACTAAAATAGGTTTCACATAGGTATCGATAAGATAATCGAGTCTATATTCCTGCTCAAAGAATTCTGTCGCCTGCTCGGTGAGCTCACCCGGCGTGGCGACAGAGGCATGATAGATGGCCCTGACATCACCGCCGGCGCAGAAGGCTTTCTCGCCTGCGCCATCTAGCATCACCATGGCGATAGCATCATCATCTTGCCAGCGCGTAAGCTGCGCAAACATCAGCTGCACCATCTCGAGATTGATGGAATTAAGGGCTTGTTCCATATTCAGGGTCATGACCCCAATCAGCTTGCCAGAGGCTGTACCTAAGGTTTGAAATACAACACTATTGCTTGAATGAGTCATCAGCAGTTCTTCCAGTTTGCTTTGCGCTTCTCCAGGAAAGCCGCGACCCCTTCTGCCTGATCTTGGGTATCAAACAGGTCCGCAAACAGCTCTCGCTCTATGGGTAAGGCTTGGTTTCTCGGCATATTTCGCCCGGCTTGGATCAGAGTCTTACAGGCTTTAATACTGCTGGGACTCTGCTTAGCCACCTTGGCGGCTAATTGCATGGCGGCATCGAGAGCGGCTCCGGTTTCCACCACCTCCTCGACCAGTTTTAGCTGCAGGGCTTGTTCGGCGCCCACTCGCTCACCACATAAGATCATTCGCTTAGCCCAGCCTTCTCCGATGAGCGCCGCCAGATTTTGCGTCCCCCCCGCACAAGGAAGCAGACCTACGGTAGCTTCGGGCAAGGCCATCACCGCCTGAGATTCGGCGATGCGTAGATCACAGGCCAGAGCCACTTCTAAACCGCCGCCCATGGCATAGCCATTGATTGCCGCGATGGAAACACCGCGAAATGCGCTTAACGCTTCGAACGCTTCACCGAAACAATGGGCCATATTGGCAGCATTCTCTTTATCGCCATCGGCAAACAACTTGAGATCGGCCCCGGCGGAAAAAAACTTGTCCCCTTCACCGGTTATGACTAGGGCATAAATCTGCGGATTGTCATTGAGTGCCTCAACCTTCTGCTTCAACAGCTGCAGGCTCTGGGCGGTCCAGGTATTGGCTGGCGGATTGCTCATGGTGATCACTGCGGTATTGCCTACAATCTTCTCTATCAGGACTGTCATCTGTTACTTCCTTTTATGAGTCTAATTACAAGATCTGTCCGGCGCTCTCATCGAGTAAACGTCGCGCAATAATCAAGCGCATGATCTCGTTCGTTCCTTCCAATATCTGGTGTACGCGCACATCACGCACATAACGCTCTAAGGGATATTCACGTATGTAGCCATAGCCACCGTGCAGCTGCAACGCCGCATCACAGACTTGAAAACCGACATCAGTGGCGAAGCGTTTCGCCATGGCGCAGTACGCCGAGGCTTCCGGATCGCCACAATCGAGTTTAAAGGCCGCTAAACGCACGAGTTGTCTTGCCGCCACTAATTCAGTCGCCATGTCGGCGAGTTTAAATTGTAACGCCTGAAACGTGGCGATGGGTTTACCAAACTGCTGGCGCTCTTTCATATATTGAGTGGCGCGCTCAAGCGCCGCCTGAGCCGTACCCACTGAACAGGTGGCGATATTGATGCGTCCACCATCCAGCCCCTTCATGGCGAAAGTGAAGCCTTGTCCCTCTTCACCCAATAGATTTGTTACCGGTACACGCACTTGACTGAAGGTGATCTCCCGGGTTGGTTGAGCGTTCCAGCCCATCTTATCTTCCGCCTTGCCATAGGTTACCCCTTTAGCATCGGCAGGGACCACTATGGCTGAGATGCCTTTTGGTCCATCTTGTCCGGTGCGGCACATGACCACTAATAGCTCGGTCGCCCCGGCTCCTGAGATAAACATCTTAGTGCCGGAGATCACATACTCATCACCCTCTCTCACCGCTTTGGTCTTAAGCGATGCAGCATCGCTGCCCGCGCCCGCTTCGGTTAAACAATAAGATGCCAGTTTCTGCCCCGTGGTTAATGACTCAGACCACTCCTTTCTTAAGGTTTCGGAGCCAAAACTGGTCACCATCCAGGTCGCCATATTATGTATGGTCAACATGGCAGTGGTGGATGTACAGCCCATGGAAAGCTGCTCGAATATAATTGATGAGTCGAGACGTGACAGTCCCATGCCACCTTCACTCTCCGGCGAATACAGGGAGCAGAAACCCAGCTCTCCGGCGCGTTGAATGACATCTTTAGGGAAGTGGTGGTCTCTATCCCATTGAGCTGCGAATGGGGCGAGTTCGTCTTGTGAAAACTGTTGGGCTAGATCGGCAAATTGGCGCTGATCATCACTGAGGTTAAAATCCATCGATGGTCTCCTCGGCACTTTATAATAGAGCTCAAGCTCTTTTTTTTAATGTGTGCCAGCCTGTATATTGAATTATTTATATTGTAATAATCCTTAGGCGGATAAGGTATCCACCTAAGGTGCTTAAGGTTTACGAGCCGTCAGCCCTGTTACTTAAGCTCTATCGTCATGTTGGGCTCTGCATGCTCTGCGTCAGTTATCTGTGACTCAAACCAGCGCGCCGTGATGGTCTTAGTTTCGGTATAGAAACGCACCGCCTGCTTGCCATAGGCATGCTGATCGCCATAGAAGCTACCCTTCCAGCCGGTGAAAGAGAAGAAAGGTAAAGGCACAGGAATAGGCACATTGATCCCCACCTGGCCGACTTCTATCTCATGCTGATATTTACGCGCGACCGCGCCACTGGCAGTAAAGATTGAGGTTCCATTACCATAGGGGCTGTCATTGACTATCTCGATGGCCTCTTCCAGGGTATCGGACTCCATGCAGCACAGCACTGGACCGAAGATCTCCTCTTTATAGATGGTCATCTCAGTGGTGACATTGCTAAACACAGTCGGACCCACCCAGTTGCCGGATTCATAACCTGGCACAGTAAATTCAGAACCGTCGAGCAGACACGTGGCGCCCTCCGCCTTACCTTGCGCGATAAGCGACAGCACTCGCGCTTTGGCTGCCGGGCTGATCAGTGGGCCATAGCCCGCCTCTTTATCATCCCACAGACCGGGTTTGACCTTGGCAATGGCTTCCTTGAGTTCAGGGATCCACTCTTTGGCCGCGCCGACAAATATCGCCACAGATAGCGCCATACAACGTTGGCCTGCCGCGCCCACCGAGGCTCCGACTAAGTTATTGATCACTTTCTGCTTGTTGGCATCTGGCATAACAACACAGTGATTCTTAGCGCCGGCAAAAGCCTGTACACGCTTGAGGTTATCCGTGCCTGTCTTATAGATATATTGACCCACGCCCACAGAGCCTACGAAAGAGATCGCCTTGATGTCTTGATGATTCAGCAGCACATCTACCGCTGTCTTATCACCATGCACTAACTGCAACACGCCCTTAGGTGCACCGGCCTCTTCGAACAATTCAACCAGACGCTGAGGCGTCATGGGATCTTGCTCCGAAGGCTTGAGTACGAAAGTGTTACCGCAGGCGATAGACAAGGGGAACATCCACAGCGGGATCATGGCAGGGAAATTAAACGGAGTAATACCGGCACATACGCCCAGAGGTTGACTGTAACTATAAGTATCTATGCCTCTGGCCACATTCTCGACGGTTTCCCCCATGATCAGGGTCGCAATATTACAGGCATGTTCGGCCACTTCGATACCGCGCCAGACATCGCCTTTAGCATCATCAAATGTCTTACCCGTCTCTTGAGCCAGAATAGTCGCCAACTCATCATGGTGCTCTTTCAGCAGATGCTGATATCTGAACATCACCCGGGCACGCTCGGAAACGGGCACCTCTTTCCAGGTTTTGAAGGCTGATTTGGCACTGGCTATGGCAGTTTCCACCTCCTGGACGGTAGCAGCATTAATCATGGCGATGGTTTCATTATTGGCAGGGTTCGTTACCGAAATCTGATGTTCTCCGATACCATCGATAAATTGGCCGTCGATATAATGTTTCACTTGAGTGGTCATATTGCTTCCCATTAAGACTGCTTGGAACAAGTTTGCTGTGGTTTATTATTTTTTTATCCACCGTAAACTCGTTGTCTTGTTGATTGCGGTACATGAGTAACTAGTTATTTACTCACATAATGTTTGGTATTTACTCGTCTACTTATCTGATTATTCTCTATCTTTAACTTTCATTGGCTTTTCCTTACCAATAAAAAAGGCTTATCTTTTCAGACAAGCCTTATGGTCAACTTAAACTTCGATTGCCATGGCAGTGGCTTCGCCGCCACCGATACAGAGCGATGCGACACCGCGCTTGAGCCCGCGGGCCTTGAGTGCATGTATCAATGTCACTAACAAACGCGAACCCGAACAGCCAATAGGATGGCCCAGTGCACAGGCGCCGCCATTGACGTTGACCTTAGACTCATCGAGAGAGAGCTCAGAGATCGCCAACATGGTCACCATGGCAAAGGCCTCGTTGATCTCAAACAGATCCACATCATCCTTACTCCAGTTCACCTTATCGAGCAGCTTGTTCATGGCGCCAACTGGCGCCGTGGTAAATAGTGATGGTTCCTGGGCATGGGTGGCATGGCCCTTGATAGTCGCGAGTATCGGCAAGCCCTGAATATTGGCCTGTTTCGCCGTCATCAACATAAGCGCCGCCGCGCCATCTGAGATTGAGCTTGAGTTGGCTGCGGTGATGGTGCCGTCTTTAGCAAAAGCCGGACGCAGGGTGGGGATCTTATCGGGACGGGCATTACCCGGCTGCTCATCGGTATCGACTAAGGTATCGCCGCGGCGACTCGATACTGTGACAGCTGCTATCTCTTGTTTAAATGCACCGGACTCGATGGCCTTATTGGCTTTAGCTAAAGAGCTCAGAGAGAAAGCGTCCATCTGCTCACGAGTAAGCTTAAACTCATCGGCGGTGTTTTGTGCAAACGTGCCCATGGCGCCACCAGTATAGGCATCTTCCAGTCCATCTAAGAACATATGATCCATTATCTTACCGTGACCCATACGCATGCCACCGCGGGCTTTATCAAGCAGATAAGGTGCCAGACTCATGCTTTCCATGCCACCGGCGATGACGATATCGGCACTGCCGGCCTTGATAAGATCATGGGCCAACATGACTGTTTTCATACCTGAACCACAGACCTTATTGACTGTCGTCGCGCCAACCGACAGGGGTAAACCTGCGCCAAGGGTCGCTTGACGCGCCGGCGCCTGGCCCAAACCGGCAGGAAGTACACAGCCCATCAAGACCTCATCGATGGCATCGGCGGCAATGCCCGTCTGCTCAATCAGACTCTTGATGGCAGTCGCTGCCAGTTTAGGCGATGGGACGGTAGATAGGGATCCCTGAAAGCCCCCCATAGGGGTGCGTTTGGCTGCCACAATGACAATCTCTTGACTCAATTGCTCTGTACTCATTATCCACTCCGTCTTTTATCGGCTAATTAGCGTCAGCCAAAAATAGGTGATCTAGTTCAAGTTCTATAACTAAAGAATAGCACTCTGACGTTTACGCGAACGTAAAGCAAGCGGAAGTAGCAAGATAAGAAACGAAACAAGAGAGTGATATTGTCACTCAAGATTTACACAGGCCCTTGCTGTTAGTCCGAGATGAGGAAATTGACCAGCTAGCTTAAAAAACTAGCTCTTATAATGAAGTTTAAAACAATGCAGCACTAGAGAGATGCTCCTTGCTTCAATTTGTCGGACATTCATTTTTGTCTGCTGACAAGACTGAGTTAGCTTGGCTTAGCCAATGCAGGCTAAGCCCGAATGGGTAACAGAGATGCATTCACTAATAATATAGCTATCAGTTTTAATAGTTTCATCATCTACCCACATTCACTCATCCTTTGGTATAGATGAATGATTAACGAACCTGGAAGGCTAAACTTCCTCTTCCCAAGGGGTGATGGCACTCATGTCATCCAGATTATAAGGGGTTAACTGATACACATAATAGTTCAGCCAATTACTGACCAACAAGCTGCCATGACCATGCCAGCGAGCGACGGGCTCCTGTTCAGGATCGTTATCTCTAAAGTAGTTCTGTGGTATTTCAGGCTCTAGCCCCTCGGCTAGATCCCGCAGGTACTCATCCTTGAGTGTCGCCTTCTGATACTCGGGATGGCCCATCACGAACAGATTTCGGCTATTGGTACTGAGCACCATATAAGCCCCCGCCTCATCGGATTCCGTTAATACCTGCAGAGCGGGGTGAGCCTTAAGCTCATCGATATCCATCTGAGCAAATCGGGAATGAGGTGCTAAAAATTCGTCATCGAAACCACGTAACAAAGGGAAATGTTGACTGGTTCGCTGATGAAGAAATACCCCTGAACGTTTCGACTTGAGCAGTTTCCTATTTAATCCATACAGGTGATAGAGTGCCGCATGGGCCGCCCAACATAGAAAAAGCACTGAGGTAACATGGCGCTGGGACCAGTCGATAATTTCACGAATATGATCCCAATAGGTCACGTCTTCAAACTCAATCTGACCCAGAGGCGCACCAGTGATGATCAGCCCATCGTAATTTTTATGACTAATCGCCTCAAAATCCCGATAGAAATTATTCATATGATCGATAGAGGTATGCTTAGATTCTTTATCGTGGATCCGCAGTAAATCCACATCCACCTGTAATGGTGTATTACCCAATAAGCGCAGTAACTGAGTCTCTGTCTCTATCTTATTGGGCATCAGATTCAAGATCAGCACTTTCATCGGACGAATGTCCTGATTCGCGGCTCGAGTCTCGGACATGACGAAAATATTTTCTGACTCTAAAATACCTGCCGCGGGCAGATTATCGGGAATTTTAACCGGCATACAGCGCCTCATCCTCTATCGTTTGATTAAACAAAGTAGTAGAAAAATGCGGCTAAATCAGTTATCCGGCTTAGCGACCCACTTTTTCTACCCTGACAGACATAGGCTCTGTTGAATCTACATCTATGTTGTACGCTTGAGTATTGATAAACATCAGCTTGTCATTGAAGCTAATCCTTGCTCCTATCGCGTAGGTATGACCCGCTTCAAATTGATCTCTGTTTATCAAAAAATGAAACGGGGCTGGAGACGTCACATCACTTCTCTCAACCTGTGCCATTACCACTGCCGGCACATCCATCAAGGACACATCTTTTAGCTGAACGGTCAACACTGCATCTTGTGGCAAGGCGATGCGCTCCTTGTACCAAATCTCTCCCTGTATCTCGACAACCGCATTAGGTGTTGCGCAGCCCGCTAAAGTTGCAGCAGCCATGACCAAAGGTAAAATCGGTTTCAACCATTTTTTCATTGTATCTCTCCTAATCATACATTAAGACCTCTAGATGTCCATACGTCCATTGAAAAATGACTGGCTCAAATATTATTCTACTATGACCTAAAAGCCATAGAAGACATCATACATTGGCATAATATAACCATAGTCGGTCAAGTCCCCCCCAAAGTGAGCAGGCTTCGAATGAAGCTGGATTACATTTTCTGATTTAGCTTCTAGCTGAGTTGGTATTGGGGAGTGTATTTCAAGGTCGCCCTTTCATGGTAATCTAACGCCTGTCCGGCGAGGATTGTGCAGATGCTTCTGCGAACCGCCGCAAGCACTTCCTTGTGGGCTCTGCCAAAACATCCTTGTTTTGGAAGCTCGCAGACGCATCTACACTGGGTTCTCAAAAGAAGGCTATTTATTTAACCTTACCTGTAAACAAATTTAAATCATGAGAACTACCTAATTCGCTACGACCCCTTTGTTCCTTTGCTCAATGACACTCCATCGATTGGTGAGTCATTGAGCTGAAAGTATCAAAGCTTCAAATTAGTATTGCAAAGGTAACCCCTGTGGTTACTGGGTAACATAGTACGTCTTAGTGGAGGCTTGAGCCGTATGCAGTGAAAGTTGCACGTACGGTTCTTAGGAGAGCGGCACTTGGTAACAGGTGCCGCTTATCCGACCAAGACGAGTTACAACTGCATATTGTACTCAATTGGTAGTAAATGACTTTTCACATATCAAGGATACGTATTAAAGGTATCATTTTGAATGGTTAAGTATTGTTATATGATTATGTTATCTACTTCATTTCTAATAAGTTCAGTATGGATATCAAACTCTACAAATATATGCCTTTGCGCCCTGATTTTTTTGTAAACAGATGGCTTCGTGCATCAACTCAAACTGCTTTAAATGATCCATTTGAAATCATAGCAAGTGATGAGTATCTGATTGATATGGTTATGTCTTTACGTACTTTCAAGGAAAAAGGAAGGAGTAGAACTAGGGATGAAGCTATCGAATTTTTGAAAAGTTCTGATTCTGAAGGGATGGATGATGCTTTTTTCTTGAATCATGGTGTCATCAGCTTTACAGAGACTAGGGGTAACTTATTGATGTGGGCGCACTATGCAGAACAGCATCAAGGTATGGTAATTGAGTTTGATAGCAAACATGAGTTTTTTTCATCTAAGTTTGTTACCAAGCATAATTCTCATGAAGGGCGGCTAAGTAGGGTTTTATATAGAAAGGAACGTTTAGCTTCGGTTAACAATTATTTGATGGAGTTATATCTACATAAGTCCGATGAGTGGGCTTATGAAAAAGAGCACCGATTAATATTAGATTTGGTAACCGCAGATAAAAAACTAATTCACAAAGATAAAGTAGACTTCTTTTCACTAGTTCTGAATAATGATTTTAAGTCAAAAAACCTGCAATATAGAGACCTCATAGCCATCCCTGAGCATCAAGCTCGAAGTCCTTATCTACTACGTCATAAAGACCTATTATGTATGTATGAAGTTCCTAAAGGCGCTATAAAGTCAGTAACTTTTGGATGTAATGCAGATGAATCTCTGATCGATACAGCGCGAGAACATTTATCTAATTATGATATTCAACTGCAAAAAACACGGATCGATAGTGTTGACTATCGGCTACGATTTGAAGATTTGTAGCCTTGTTATAGGTAAGAAACTGACCTGCATATTTAACCATCTATTTTTATCTAATTCAGTTACTTAAAAAGATAAAGAAGCTTTCAAAAGCACCAACTAGTGAAGTGTATTTTTTGCTACTATCAATACGAACAGTTATCTGAGCGTGGGAGCCGCACCAAAAACGCTGACTCACTTTTGTCCAGGTACGTCTTAGTGCGATCGCTCTAAGTCGTTTTTACCCGTGCGACGTGAAGTCGTATGAAGCGCTGTTCACCGCTTTGAGTGAACCATCTGTATCACCAGATGACCCTAAGACTCTGAATAAAGAAGCGAGTCTGACAATGTAACGAAGTCCATTGGACGGGAACAGAATCGTGAGAGGACGTTCTTCCTGATAACCACAAGTCGGGTGTGCGACGTGAAGTCGTATGAAGCGCTGTTCACCGCTTTGAGTGAACCATCTGTATCACCAGATGACCCTAAGGCTCTGAATAAAGTAGCGGGCCTGACAACGTAACAAAGTTCAGTACCATACTGAGCGGGAGCTGAATCGTGAGAGGACGCTCCTCCTGATAACCACAATCGGGTGAGTGCTAGGGAGTCAGTACGACGAACATATGTGAATCCGCGGAAGGTGCGTTACTGTGGAAGCAGCGGAAGTGGTTTATACGCTGTGGCCAAAATGGCATGGGAGCTGGAAAGGGATTATCCGATGCCCTTTCGTGATCAAAATGCTCTCCGCACTATTGCGGGCGTCTACCCTGACATTGCGCGACATACGGAACACGGTAAGCCTGTATCGCTCCCAACTGGGAAAGCTGTTTGCGAAGATAGCCGATAGTGGTGCAGGTAAAGGAGGCTGGAGAAAGCCAAGGCTGCATTGTAATGATGCAGATACAGACTTGTGTCTGACACGAAAGTGAGCCCACTTCCGGCTGGTCTCCCGTTGCAAGAGAGTTTGAAGAACTTTATTCAAGGAGAAACGCAAATGATGATTTCAAATGAAATTAGTGCCTCTTCTGACAGTGCTCAGTGGCAATCCATTGACTGGAAAGCAGTTGAAAAGCTGGTATTAAAGCTTCAAATGCGTATTGCAAAGGCAACCAGAGAAGGTCAACACGGTAAGGCCAAAGCCTTGCAGTGGTTACTGACTCACTCGCGAGCAGCAAAACTACTTGCTGTTAAACGAGTATCAAGAAACAAAGGCAGCAAAACACCTGGAATAGACGGCATCACATGGAACACCGATGCTCGTCGCATGACAGCGGTTAAACAACTGAGTCGAAAGGCTTATCAAGCCAAACCTCTCAAGCGGATCTATATCCCCAAGAAAAACGGCAAACTCAGACCATTAGGGATCCCATGCATGACTGATAGAGCACAACAAGCGCTCCATCTTTTGGCTTTGGAGCCTATATCTGAAACGTTTGCCGACCCAAACAGCTACGGCTTTCGACCCAACCGAAGCACGGCAGATGCTATTGCCCAATGTTTCACTTGTCTGAGTCATAAGAACTCCGCTCAATGGGTTCTCGAGGGAGACATCAAAGCCTGTTTCGATACGATCGGCCATCAATGGCTCATCGATAACATTCAACTAGACAAAAGAATGATGAAGCAATGGCTTGGGTGTGGCTTTATGGACAAAGGACTGTTCTATAAGACTGACGAAGGTACGCCTCAAGGTGGGATTATTTCACCGACCCTGATGCTATTGACTCTCGCGGGATTAGAGCAACAGATTAAATCCTTGGGTCTAAAAAATGGCTATAGAGTCAATTTTATAGGTTACGCTGATGATTTTGTTATCACGGGGACTTCGAAGGAAGTGCTAGTTAATGAAATTAAACCGCTGATAGCTAGTTTTCTAGCTGAAAGAGGGCTCACACTATCTGAAGAGAAAACGCAGGTTACTCATATTAATGATGGATTTGACTTTCTAGGGTTCAATATTAGGAAGTACAAAAGCAAATTACTCATTAAACCGAGTAAAAGTAATGTTCTGTTATTTTTAAGCAACATGCGAGTACTCATCAAGAAGCATGCAACCGTATCAGTTAATGACCTCATCAAGATGATGAACCCAAAACTGCGAGGTTGGGCGAATTACTATCGTCACTGTGTAGCCAAACAAACTTTCAACTATATTAGTTCTCAATTATTCCAGACGTTATGGCGTTGGGCAGTGAGACGCCACTCAACCAAAGGGAAAAGGTGGGTCGCAAACAAATATTTTCTCAACCGTAAAGGCCAATGGCAATTTCACGGCTGGCAGAAAATAACGAACATGGATTGTCAATTCAACCTTGTTCAAATTGCTCAAACGCCAATAAAAAGACACGTAAAAGTCCGAAGTGCGGCAAACCCTTACGACCCTGATTTCGCTGATTACCTTGCTCAGCGAAATCAGGCGAAAGTAAGCCGTAATACGTGGCTTGAACTGGTCTCAACTGCTTTCTAGGTTGCTGGGTGTCAAATGATGCCTTAGTGGAGGCTTGAGCCCAGTGCAGTGAAAGTTGCACGCTGGGTTCTTAGGAGGGCGGCACTTGGCAACAAGTGCCGCCTATCCGACAAGTGCTAGGGAGTCAGTATGATGAACATATGTGAATCCATGTAAGGTGCGTTATACGAGAAGCAGCGGAAGTGGTTTATACGCTGTGGCCAAAATGGCAACGAGAGCAGGAAAGAGATTGGGCAATGCTCTTTCGTGGTTGTAAAGCTCTCCGCACTAGAGTGGGCATCTAACCTGACATTGCGCGACATACGGAACACGGTAAGCCTGTACCGCTCCCATTGGGAAAGTTATCTGTGAAGATAGCCTATAGCGGTGCAGGTAAAGGAGGCTGGAGAAAGCCAAAGCTGCATTGTAATGATGCAGATACAGACTTGTGTCTGGCGCGAAAGTGAGCCTACTTCCAGCTGGTCTCCCGTTGCAAGAAAATTAGAAGAACTTTGTTGATGGAGAAACGCAAATGATGACTTCAACTGAAGTTAGTGCCTCTCCTTGCTTTGCTCAATGACACTCCATCGATTGGTGAGTCATGGAGCAGAAAGTATCAAAGCTTCAAGTTAGTATTGCAAAGGTAACCCCTGTGGTTACCGGGTAACATAGTACGCCTTAGTGGAGGCTTGAGCCGTATGCAGTGAAAGTTGCACGTACGGTTCTTAGGAGAGCGGCACCTGGTAACAGGTGCCGTTTATCCGACCATTATGAGTTGGCTGGTGATTTCGTCGACTCTGGATTCATAGCCTTTTGGCATACAAAAACTAATCAAATTATGGATGAAAGGCTTGAGCCAAAGGTTAGATCAAATGTTGTTTCTGTTTTCGAAAGTGACACTGAGTTATATACACGGCTAAATTTTACTCTGACCCAATTAACTGAATTACTCATTTTATCGCTAACAATATTTAATACCGATTGGTATAAGGCCACTTTCTTCTTGAACAAGAAAGTGGCCTTTTTTATAGATTAAATCTATTGGTATTTACCTGACTCTAATGACTTTTAACAGCTGAGGGCTCCCAACCGCTGAGGGCTCTCAACTGCTGATCACTCTTCACTGCTGGCGATTAGATTGTTAACCGCTTTTGATATCAGGTCTTTTTTCATCTCAGTACGTGCAACAGGCTGATTAAACCAGAAGCTCATCGGCTGGTCAAAGCCAATACCGTGCATATAATTGTAGATCGCCTTACGTAGCCCTTCCCCAAGCATTTCATGATCTGTGCCGGTTGGATCGGTGAAGTCCACATCGTTTTCTGCGAATAAGATCTCAGGGCGCTCAGCAAGCGTGATGCCAAACTTCTCAGGGTTCATGCCTATAGGACTGTGAATCGTGGCCACAAAACGGTGCCAGTAGGCGGACTGGAAACAACCTTGTTCCATCATCTGACGCACCATCTCCAGCGAATCGATAGTTTCTTGCTCGGTTTGTGTAGGGAAACCGTACATCAAATAAGCATGAACCAATATACCTGCATTACTGAAGGCCTTGGTTACGTTGCCGACCCGCTCAACACTCACGCCTTTTTTCATCAGTTTCAATAGACGATCTGACGCAACCTCAAGACCGCCGCTAACAGCGATACAACCGGAATCCGCCAGCAACTGGCAACGTGCTTCGCTAAACGTCCTCTCAAAACGGATATTGCCCCACCAGCTGATCACGACTTTGCGCTCAATTAGCCGTTTTGCTAGGGCAAACAACGTCTTTGGCGGTAGGGCTTCATCGACGAAATGGAAACCTGTCTGTCCGGTTTCTTCGATGAGTTCCTCGATTCTATCCACCAGAATATCGGCTCCAGCGGTATCGTAGCGGTCGATATAGTCCAGACTGACATCGCAAAAGCTGCATTTACGCCAGTAACAGCCATGAGCTATGGTCAGTTTATTCCAGCGTCCATCGCTCCAAATTCGGTGCATGGGATTGAGCATTTCACACAAAGACAGGTATTCCCCCAATGGCAGGCCATCGTATATAGGTGCACCGACTTCGCTTTGTGGGATATCGTGGAGCTCTGCATTTTCATTGAAGTGTACGTATGCTTGGCCATTTTCATCCTCTGCGAGGAAATAGGTTCTCACCAGGGAGTCTATCTCACGTTGCCCTGCAAAGTATTCCAGCAGCGTTATAAAAGGACGTTCGCCGTCGTCCAGACAGATAAAATCGACAAACTCAAACACTCGAGGGTCCTTCAGCGCACGCAGCTCGGTATTGATAAAACCACCGCCCATTACGATGGGAATATCAGGATTGATGGCTTTACAGGTTTGTGCTATACGTAAGGCTCCGAGCATATTGCCGGGGAAAGGCACGGTTAACGCGACTACGCTAGGTTGAGTTTCTTCCAGATACTGCTCGACCAACTGTTCCAAAATTTCCGAGCTGAAACTAGGTTCGCCCAACAAGGTATCGTAGAGGTTGTCAAAGCTTGGGTTGGCCGCCGCTAATTTCTCACCATAACGGCTCACTTCAAAGTAGGGATCAACCCCCTGAGTAATGACCGCAGACAGATCATTAATAAACAAGGTTGCTAGATATTTGGCTTTATCTTGTACGCCTAGATTACCAAAGGCCGCTTGCATCACATCGCCAGATACCGCTTCCATCTGAGCAATAGTGTCAAACGCCGGGCCTTCTGGTAAAAAACGACGGGAGTTAATACGCAGTGCAAGGCTTGGATCTTTGCCCTGCAAAAAGCGAATAGCAAGTTCAACTGTCTGCTGGTAACGGTCAAAGTCAGCCAGAAAACTAAAGATCACCTCAGGTAGCTCGTCGTCTTCAAAGTGCTCGAAGTTTTCTTCCACATGCTGACGAATAATCTCCAGCGCTGGCGCTGTCATCATTTCTAGGAAAAGCTCAATAGCAGGATCTCGCTGAACCGCCTCATAGCCTCGAGAGCGTAAGAAACCAGTTAAATACGCTGTTGCCGGATAGGGCGTATTCAGCTGGGTCATAGGTGGAGTCATTAGAAGAACGGTCATAGCCTGCCTTTAAATAGTAAAACTTGAATCCTCTGTGTGAAAATGAACGGTGCGAAACCGTCAGTATCAAGCAGAGTGTGGCAGCAACCCCCTATGTCAGGATTGTTACCATAAAAATTAGGGGGGATTCTAGCAAATGTGCTATGCCCGTTCTACTTCAAAGTGCAGGCGCTGCCACTAAAATCACCCATCTTGAGGTAGAACGGCTATAGATAAACCCTTAAATTAGCGGATGGCTGATTGATTACCGATTGATTAATCGCTGGTTCTTTTTATGCTTTGCCCACATGAGGGTGAATAAGTGGCTGCCCCAACTTTATTCCTAACAAGTTTTGGTTCAAATTCGTGTTTAGCTATATCCCCCCATTTTATAACCCCCCGTTAAAAATAATTATCAATGAGGATTATTATGAGTAAAACTAAACTTGCTCACTATTGTGTAGTGTTAGTTAGTGTCAGTGGTTTCTTGCTCAAGCCGGAGGACTAGGCTGGCCCTATGTTGTTCGAGACTATCAAGGCTTGCTTGGTAACTTTCAAATGAGGGAATTCCTGAACAGAGGATAATTTTCCCTATGGGATTGAAGATATACTGACTAATGGTATCAATAGATAGACCGATTTGGCAGTCTTCCAGGGGCTTGGAGCCCAAGAGAATCGCAGCATAGCGGTTGGCCGTATCTTGGGGCTGCATCAGTGGGAGCATCAGAAACTCGACGGCCTGTATTGCTATATCTGTGGTGCTATCGACGACTTGAGTGGCCTCAGTTATCTTGGTGAAATAATGCCACTCACCCAACTTGGCATTGTTTAGCGATAACACTTGAGGTGACATGGGCCGTTGCCAGCTTTCTGGTATAGCGACGGTCTCTTGTTCTGGCGCTAACTGGTTAATCATTATTTCGCCAAGTTTCATATTTACCGACATAGCACCAGCGCTCAACACCTTGCTGCTCAATATATGAGTGTTTGCAGATAACCTTTGCCAAAACATCATATCTTGCTCGATAGCTTGAGCGGTCATGCTCGGCGCTGCGCTACTTTTATTTTGGTAAACATCGAGAAAATAGAGTTTCTGTGCGGCTAGCAGGCTTCGAAATGGCAGGGAATTGATAAAGGCGTTGTAATGGGTGCTGTCTTGCCAGTTACTCATATCGAGTAGCTGTTGATACCGTTCGATTAGCCATCGGTTTTCAGCTAAAAGCATTTTAAGCTTATTCTCCTGCTTTAAGCTGGCTTTACAAGCCATCAAAAAATCATCTTGGCTCAGGCAGTTTTCTAGTGGCAATTGAGGTAGCTCATAGCTTGCAGTTTGCTTAGCATTAGCTTTTTCCATAACGGTTAGGCTTTGCAGTTGTTGCAGACGCTTTAGTCCTTCTGTTATCGGAGAGTCCTCCTTGGGCACATCAAATCCCAATGCAAACACATAAGCATTGTTATTGAGGTTTTGAGACAGCGCGCGATCACTCTCTGCTATTTGAGCAAGGTTGCGCTTTGATTGTTCAGAAAGGGCTTCATCTTGCGAATTGATAAGTAGAAAAATAAAGTAGAGGCCGAGTGGGATAGCCAGTACAGTCATTAAAATCCATTTAATCGCGCATAAGAAGTGACGCAAAATTAGTCCTTAAGTGATTGCTTTTTAGTTAGATAACTAAGTTTACCTGAATTTTCATTAGTGGATGTGAGGTTTTTTAGGATGGAAGTAAAAGCAAAACGCTTGAGGGTAAAAGATAATTTGAAACTTGTTGGCTGACAATACCCCTCTCGCTTCACAGCGATAAGTCATTAGCCTTGTCCTCCTACTGATATCTTCCTATCATGGGTTACCCAAATTAAGTTGAATAGCCTAATGACCAAAGCAACTGCCATTATCGTAGGGGCGAACTCCCTTCTGAGCCGTGAAATTGCCAAACAACTTGCGAGTCAAGGGGTTGAACTTGCCCTACTGGCTCAAGACCCGGATTCACTGCAAGAGTTTGTCGACTCGCTTCCTACTCAGACACATATCTTCCCACTCGAGATCACAGCACCCCAGAAGATCATCGCCACTCTCGAACAAGTCTGGGAAAAGCTAGGCGGCGCGCATTTAGTCATAGTGAATACCGGCTTAAACAGTTATGACCCACAGCTCCCTTGGCTGCCTGAGCAAGATATCATCACGGTCAATGTTCAGGGCTACGCGGCTATCTGCAACACAGCATTTAAGCTATTTAGAGATCAAGGCTATGGTCAACTCGCCGCAATCAATTCAATTGCCGGCCTGCGAGGTGGCCCGAGTGTGGCCTACCACGCCTCTAAAGCCTTCGCCAGCAACTACTTAGATGGCTTAAGTATGCATGCCCAAAGGCTGAAATTGCCAATTACAATTACGGATATTCAGCTAGGTTTACTCGATAAGGCCGCGATGCAGCAGAGTCGTTTATGGTTATCTCCACCCGATAAGGTGGCTAGGCAAATCATTAAGGCGATGCAGAAGGCGAAACGTAAGGTCTATGTGACTAAGCGTTGGCTTCTGGTGGCCTGGCTGACTAAATTACTACCGGAATTTGTCTACAATACGCGCCACTGGCGAACTAAAGAAGAGCGCCTTGCGGCCAAAGCCGAAGGCAAGAAATAGGTCTATTTCTGATTTCGTAATAAGCAGTTAAAGCAAAACAACAAAGGAGCCAATCGGCTCCTTTGTTTTGATTTACTAAACTGAATTTACTAAACTTGTTTTACGAAGCTTGCCTTACGTACCTGGTTTACGAATCTGGTTTAGAAGGTATAACCAACACTGACCATGTATACCCAAGGGTCGATATCAGTTTCAATGGTTGTCGGCGAACCACCAAGATTAAATTTCACATCGGTACTTATCTGCGCGTACCAGACAGAAGCATTCACCAACCAGTTTTTATTCACTTGATAGTCTATGCCAACCTGAGCAGCTAAACCCCATGAATTGCCCATACTCAGATCCGCTAACGCCCCATCCAGATCATTGGTGAATTCATTGTCGTAGAAGTTAGTGAAATTAACTCCTCCGCCTATGTAAGGGCGTAATTTGGACTCAGCATTACCAAAATAGTACTGGACCACTAAGGTAGGTGGTAACTGCTTTGTCTCGGCTATCTTGCCCACACCAGGCAGAGAAATATCGTGACTGAATGGTGTCGCCGCTAACAACTCAATGCCTATATTATCGGTCAACATATAGCCGAAGTTAAGCCCCAATTGAGTATTGCTGCTCACGCCGAACTCACCGAAGGTCGCTACCTGCTCACTCGACTCGTTCGGTGCGACAACGACAGCACCCGCACGAATGATAATGTCACCCGCTTGATGAGCCGAAACAGAAGCTGTAAAACCTGTAGCCAGTAGGGCGGCCGCGATTAATCCGGAAATGATATTTTTTTTCATCATACTACTCCATTAATACAAGACTAATTGTCGTTTTTATTATCATGTTTGTTACATTTGTCGGCATCCTGCCAGATCCAAACTCGCAACAAATTGATCCAAATCAACAAGCGGGCTAGATACCTCTTTATAAGTACCGCAAAGGGATATGCATCACACTTCAATAACAAACATTGAACATGCACCTTATGATTTAATGACTTAGCTCTCACTTGTAAAAATGTGCCAGCCCATTATCTCGGCCCCACAAAGGATTAGGCTTGCTGGAAAATAAGGCAATAATCAACAGAGGGAAACATAGGGGAGAGATCAGGCTAATTCTAGTTTAGGATAGCGGGTGAACCAGGCTTTCTGGTCTTTTCTTGCATTGAATAGTGACAACTCACGTTTAGGATTGTGGGTTAGCTTTAAATCAAACAGGCTTTCAAATCCAAAGGGGGCAACAAAATCGAAGCGATGATCTTGTCTCGATACATGAACGCCTATCGCCGTCTCACATTCAGGCCAGAATGACATGGCATGTTCACAGCTGGTATAGGGAGCATCACAATTTCGAATATGCATTCTCGCCTGATTCTTCACCGACCAGGGCAGATGAGGCGCCCATGACTCTAGCTGCTTTTCGTAGGCTTTTTCTCTTCTTTCACTAAGATCGTCTGCATCAAAGTAGATGAGGTCGATATCGTTAAGAGGATGGCTCGACGCACCGTGTAACCTATCCCAGACCAGATCGCGCACAAACCCTGCAGATAACAACCATTGAGGTAGATCGAGTTTAACGGCAAACTCTATGGCTTCCATCCTGATTGGGTCCAGTTTCAGCCATTGCTCGATCTCATATTGCCTTGTCGATCTTGAATCCACTTTTTGTCCAAGTTAAGAAACTGATGATAAATACTAATCTATACCCGATATGAAACCTAGAAGACTGGGCTATAGTTTGACAGTAAAAGGCGCTACGCCATCCCAGACAAAAGATTGCTCTAGGTATCCATTACGCAAAATATCAACAGTAAACGCTTCTTCCTCCCGGCGGACCTCAATATCGAAGGGGCCGTTAAAGGCGTATATTTTCCGTAACGCCATATTATCCCAATGCTCCGGCAGACGAGGGGCGAGCAGAAACTCATTGAACCCCATAGGCTCTATGCCGAATAAGCCTTCAACAACTACCCTGGCATATAAGCCACTTTCTGCGGATAAGTGACGTTGCTCTCCCTCAGGCCAAGCCTCTACCGCATAAGGAACGTGCTCCCCCGTCAATCGCTTGTAACTGTAATGCTCGAAGTAAGGCCAAACTCTCTCAAGTTCACCGACTTTCATTAAGGCTCTAAATCCATACAAGGTTGAACGGTCCCAGAATGTCTTATCACCCTCTTCTGTCAGCAAGCCATCTATCGTCCATAATTTTTCAGACAATAATGCATCGATAGTCCCCTGCTTATTCACATCGAAACCAAAGGCTAATGGCAATGCAATCCAAGCCCTGAGCTTCTTATTACCCTCAAAATAGCGGTAAGTCTGATAGCCACTAATTTCGGCAGAAAAATATTTAATAATTGCCGACTTTAACAACTTGGCTTCTTCCAACAAGTCTACAGATGATTCACCTAACGCAGATTTTAGCCGAGCGGCTCGTATTAGACCGCCATAGGCCAAGACATTGGTGCTTAAATTTGCATTGCCAGCGGGAAAGCGTCCCTCAAGCTCATCGCTATCACTGGCGATCACCCCACTCTCAATTCGCTGACGACGGTTATATTCAAGGCACCAATCGATGAGGGGCATTAACTGTTTTGCCGTAGTGGCATCGCTTAGCGTCAGCGAAAAGTCACTGGCCCCATAGGCAATCATAGCGCAATCTCCACGATCACCAGCCCCGTTCCAAAAACCTTTCCCTTCGGCAATGATCGAAGACGGCAGTGGCTTATAATCTGAATTCATGTAACGAGCAAACCAACGGAAGCTGTTTAAGGCCGACTCAACGCCGCGCTTATCACCTAAATAGGGGAAGAATGGATTCACATACTCGGCTTGATCGTTAGCCCAAATGGCCGCGTAATAACGGGTGCCACCCGGGCCGTGAGCTAAACCGCCTCGGGTGGCAAAAATTGACTCTGTGGCTCTGAATTTTGCAAACTCAAACATCTGGTTAATCTTTGGATCCGGAGTCTCAAGTTTGAGTGCACTGCGCCAACCTTCAACTTGCTGCGCTCTTTGTTGAAGTGCGCTGCTCGGTTCAATATAGATCATTTCATCGGCTAACTTGGCACTGTAGACAATAAAGTGCTCGACAATTTTTCCGGCAGAAAGACGTCTGTTTAGCTCATCTGCATCAACAGATATCTGGTAACTGCCATATTCACCTTGACTCGCTAAAGTAGTCTCCAGTTCTCTCAATGGGCTTAATCGTAATCCCAGAACATCTGAACCCAGGTTTTCAAACTGCCAACGCTCGATCAATGCGGGTTCATTTGGATGAACTGAAATGGTTCGGGTTAACTTGAGGTCTGTGCTCAACATCTGCACTAAAGTCAACTGGCCATCAAACATCACATCCTCGAGGCCGCCACTTATGACTCGCTCCTCATCGATATAAATATCGGGTGCGACTTGGCTTGAAAATTTGCGAATTAAACTGGCATGGGTATCGTTTGGCAGTGTACGCAACATGGGCCAAACTAAGGTTTTGTCGAGCACCAAGTTGCCATCAGTTCCCAAGCCATAATCAATAACCGCAGAGACTTGCAACCCACTCATCTCTAGCTGATCTTGATGTGGTGAATCTACAGACCAGTGAATGCCATTATCAGTAAGCTGCCAATATTGATTAAATGTCGTTATCTTTGCCGAGGTCTGTACCTCCCGGACCTCAGCTATTTCAGCTATTTCAGCTATTTCAGCTATTTCAGCCTGATGAGTGGATAAGTCCTTCTCATCAGTGCAACCAGCAATCAAGAAAAATATCATCCCGGAGACAAGCAGTAACAATGCCTGAATATCCTGATGAGTGGCCTTGGACTTCCCCCCATATAAGAGACCCGCCTGACTATTAGGCTCATTGGAGTGAGACAGCTCAGGGCTATTGTCTCTCTCATGACTATTGCCTCGCTCAAGGCTGTTAGCAACTCCGATGTTCTTAATTATTTGATGGCTACCAATAAATCGCACAAGACACTCCATGTGAAAGGGTTAATACACCTTATTGCATACAATATTCACAATCAAGTAACAAAACTGAAAATAGCTCATTCAAATCGTTATACCCATTAGTATTATGCTCTCACCACTAGCCCTCCTCAAATTCCAGCCACAAAAAAGGGGCTCGACGCCCCTTTTTAAAATTCGATTAAAACCACTAAATTTTATTGTCTAACCGCTTTCATCAACACTTCCGTGGTGTATTTACCATTGTTAATAATTGGGAACCTATCATAGGTTTGAAAAATCACTTTCCCTTGGTACACAATCATAGCCACTACACCGAAATTCACATCACCCTCTACCGTTTCTGGCGGTAGGGTGAATTTAAACGGCACTGGCGCTCTGGCAATATCGAAATGCTTTTGCGCTATGATAATGCCTGGAGTGTCCATATCTATGATGGCTATGGTGATCTTGCTCCCCTGGGGCAGATTAATCTTCTCCAGATATCCAGCAGCACCGTTAATGATAACTGGCGGATCCGGCTCTACAGTCACACAGGCCGAAAGCGACATGACACAAACCAATAAAATAACTGCTCTTTTCAACATTACCAACATCATAAACCCTTATTTCAACATAAGGCTCAATTGAGCCATCAATATTTCCCTGTCTCGGCTGCGCTATTTAGGCAAAGCCATGCGCATTAAACCTTCTTGTGTCGCAGAGGCCACCAGCTCACCTTTCTGATTGAAAAACTGCCCCCTAACGAAGCCGCGGCCGCCACTGGCGCTCGGACTGTCTATGCTATAAAGCAACCAGTCATTCAGATCCAATGGACGGTGAAACCACATGGAATGATCGATCGTTGCCATACGCATGCCTGGTGTCAGAAAGGAGACCCCGTGAGGCTGCGCTGCCGTGACCAGAAAGTTGAAGTCCGACGCATAAGCCAACAAGTATTCGTTGACCGAAAAGTCTTTTGGCACTTGCCCATTGGCTCTGATCCACACATAACGCTTAGGCTCTGTGATGGTCGATACCATAGGATTACAGGCATCGACCAGACGCATCTCAATCGGCGCATCAGCCATAAATTTTTCTAGCATTTTAGGCGGCACTTTATCTTGAAGTGCCATGGCCAGTTCCTGCTGATTGAGTAATCCCTCAGGGCCTGGTACTTCTGGCATTTTATCTTGGTGCTCAAGCCCTTGTTCATACTCCTGAAATGAGCAGGTCATATAGAAAATTGGCCGCCCCTTCTGAATCGCCTTCACTCTTCTTGCACTGAAACTCCCCCCGTCGCGCATGACTTCAACATCATAAACGATAGGCAATTTTTCATCACCGGCACGAAGAAAATAGGAATGCAGAGAATGGACCTGACGCGATGCCGAAACTGTCTGTTTGGCGGCGCTCAAAGCCTGCCCCATCACTTGACCACCGAAGACATGACCGAAGCCTAAATCTTGACTCTGACCTCGAAATAGTCCCTCTTCGATTCGCTCTAGAGAGAGTAGAGATAATAGATCATTTAATACCTGACTCACCGCTTGCCTCACACACCTAATCAATAGCCACACAGCTTAACTCACATAATGGTCTTCAAGCCAGAATTTTACTGAGTAAGGAGGGGGAAAGCCGCACGAGTAACACACAAGCTAGATCACACCTTCTGTGTTCCATCTTAGAGAGCCTGACACCAAGCTAATAAATCAATTCAGCCAATCATCATTCAATAGCGATATGACGTTCGCCCGCACCACGCCGAGCCCAAGCGAGAATTTGATCCTCGCCGCTTCGATGTAAGTTGACCGGCAGTGCCTGATGGATCTGTTGCCAGCTATTGAGTATTGCCTCGGGCTTACATTCCTCGGCAGGGAAATAACAGGACTTAAACTCGGTAAATTGACCGTGACTGACACTCCCTGCAGCTGTGAGTAAATGCTGCCCCGTAGGCGCTTGTTCACTACAGAGGAACATCATGCTGGCCGTGATTGATGATTTAGAGAAAAGCGGCTTTACCGAAGATGCGAGTCGATTTGCTGTCATTGGAGTCAGGGCGTGGGGCGTTAAGCTGTTGACCTTGATATTGTGATCGATTCCTTCGAGGTAGAGGCTGTTAACTAAACCTATCAAGCCCATCTTGCTGGCACTGTATGAGGTTTCATGCATATCGCCATACAAACCACTGGCCGCACTGATCATTATCACCCTGCCATAGCTTTGCAGTTTCATCTGCGGCCATATCGCCTTGGTCATGTAGAAGCTACCATTAAGATCGGTATTTAACTGATGCTGCCACATATCGACAGTGAGATTATCAAAGTCACATGGAGCATGAATTCCGGCATTATTGACTAGAATATCGATACGCCCCCAGTGACTAATGATCTCCGTCACAGCCTGTTTGACGCCGGTGAAGTCGCTGACATCTAAGTTAAATAGCATCGCTTGCTCACCCAGCGCGAGCACGGCTTGATGGCTGCTCTCTAACCCAGAATTAGCTCCAGTCTTGTCTTTATCCAGAGTGCCTGAGTCAATCAATGCCACCTTGGCACCACGCTCGGCTAAGGCTAGGGCATAAGCTCGACCTAAACCCGATCCCGCTCCCGTTATCACAGCGACCCTATTATCAAAACGCATCGATACTTTTCCTCAATGAATAGCCTCTAAACGAACTGTAAACATGGATAAAATAAGCATGTAAATCTTGCGCCTGAGCAATTTGTCCCAGCTAACTTGTCAAGCTTAAGTATAGAAGCATATCTATCGGGTCATTTCTTTGAAGCCGATAACAAAATCAGATTCCTTTTAAACATTTATCCTTAAACTGAATGTTTGAACCTAGTCACGTTCAATAAGGCAATCGCTTAGAATCCTTCATCGAGGTCTGGAAACTTGATATGATATAGCCATTAATAGCTTGTGAGCATCAGCATATAGATGCTCCCCATAAGAATCGAATAAATGAACCCTTGGATTTTGGCCATACGGCCTCGTACACTGCCGGCGGCGATTGGGCCTCTCTTGGTAGGAAACATATTAGCCCTCGAATTAGATCAATTCAGCATCTTGATTGCTGGTACATCTATGCTTTGCGCCATCTTGTTACAAATTGCGGTTAACTTAGCCAACGACTACTTCGATTTTAAGAGTGGTGTCGATACCGAAGAACGTTTAGGACCGGTGCGGGTGACCCAGAGTGGCTTGCTCTCACCAGAAAAAGTCCGCAATGCCATGGTGCTCAGCTTGTTACTGGCACTCATCGTTGGCTCTTATCTTATCTACCATGGAGGTTGGCCTATTGCGCTGCTTGCGATTGCCGCCATTTGCGGTGCTCTTGGCTATAGCGGAGGTCCATACCCGCTGGCATCTCACGGTTTAGGTGAAGTGGCGGCCTTTGTCTTTTTCGGTTTAGTGGCCGTGGTGGGCAGTTATTTTCTGCAAGCGGGCGAAACCAGCACCCCGGCCTGGATATTAGGCAGTGCAATAGGCTGCTTAAATGCGGCGATAATGCTGGTCAATAACACCCGAGATATTGACACTGACGCCAAAGCTGGCAAACAAACTGTGGCCGTTCGTATGGGGATAGGTCAAGCAAGAGTCGTCTATCAAGCCTTGGTCTACTTACCTTTCGCGCTGATTATTGGCAGCTTCTTTCTCGGTTTTCTGCCCGGTGCCCCTGTCCTACTCGCGGGTCTTTCATTGGTGTTAGCACGTAAGCTAAGCAGTGATTTTAGTGTGACCTCTGGAGAGGCATTAAACCCGTTACTCGGCCGCACGGCTAAGCTCACCATGATTTTCAGTGGCTTATTTAGTATTGGTTTATTCTTTGTCTAAGAGTCATGCTAATAAACGTCTGTTCAATAGTGGCGCTTTAGGCGCCACTATGTTTAGAAGTAGGATTGGGATAAATGGCCTGTGATAACTGTGTATCATCAATTTTTAAGAAAAAAATAGGTCGTTGTAAGACCTGCATGTGGCAACTTAGCCTTCTATCGCTAATGAGTTGGCCACTATGGTGGAGTCTATATGTGGGGACGCCCTATATCGTCGAGTCCATTGCCCTGCTGTTTTTTTGTATCAGCTTCACAGGGCTGTTGCTGCTTCACCTTATCGTATTAGGCTATCGTTCACTTACGCACAAAGTCTAAGCACAAGCTTCACTCACCTGCTGCAAAACCGCTGATTGTAACGTGTCGCTAATCTCGAAGAATCTGGGGCGAAGGGTAAATTCATCCTGTAAACAGCTGTCTCTCATTTGCAATAACACAGATAAGAGCGCTTGCTTACCCGATGTCTCGGCTTCATCACTTAAATGCTTCGCATTAACAGACAAGAGATCGTCCACTAGGCAGCCAAAGGCTCTGACCTCTATGGCTTGCATCGCCTCTCTTTGCAATTGAGGAAGGGCTGATAGATCCGACGAGGCACCAAAATCACCAAATAGCATCTCGGCATCACTATTAATCATGGTGTTATGGGCATACAGATCCCCATGACTCACAGCTTGCTGATGCAGATGTGTCATTGCCGCCGCCATCTGTAGCACGATTTTTGCGATTTGTGACACGCTAAACTGAGTCCCGGACTCGAAGGTGTCTCGCGTACAGGTCACTAGGGATGGAGGCAAGCCTAAGTTAACGAAACTCGGCGGGATCAATTCCATCACCAGACCCAGATGATCTTGCTCGTTTATCTGCGAGATGACTTTTATCAGGTTAGGATGCTCACCCGCCTGTAAACAACAGGCTAGCTCATCGGCAGGATAACCATCACTGGTGACCTCGCCCTTAAACAGTTTTACCGCAATCAATTCTGGCGTGCCAAGTAACCTGACTGGTTGACGATTCCACTTGCCCTTATAGATGACGCCGGATGCTCCCTCGCCAAGTTGCTCGGCTAAATCGATATCAGTCATCTTGACAGTGAGCATCTCTGGTACAGCTAAGGATATTTTATCCATGGAGCTAAGCTTGTTACCATCAAATGCAAGCCAAGCGAGTTTTGGCAATTGCAGTAACCAATCGGGTAAATGAGTAAGCTGGTTTGCAGATAAACGTGCTAACTCGAGGTTTTTGCAATTTGCCATCGACTCTGGCAGAGCAGAAAGACAATTTCCCGCCAGGGCGAGTTTCTGTAGACGATGTAGTTGCCCCATGGAATCGGGCAATGTCTCAATTTGATTATCGGTTAAGATCAGCCAGCGAGTCTGCAGTGGCAACGCATCTTCATCGACAGTGCGAATTTTATTCGCCTTAAAACCTATCATCTCAAGCCTAGGACAACTGGCTAATGCCTTAGGCAAGGTTTCAAACTGATTATTTGAGAGAAACAGGATCCTCAGCTGAGTCAGCCGACCCAAATCATCGGGCAAACTGGATAAGCCATTATTAGAAAGATCCAACACTTCCAAAGTATCAGCTAAATCAAAGATCTCCTTGGGGAATTCAGTTAGGTTTTCGGCTAACTGTAAACGTGTAATCGATGATAACTGTCCATTTTTAAGTGCTGCTAATGTTTGCAAACCTGATCACTCTATTAGTATTGAAAATAGCGCGACATGATATAGCATATGTTCATCTTGAGAAAGAGATGAAAAATGGGATGAGAAAGATAGTGAAACTCCTAATAAGGTACGCAGCAAATATTGAAAAATACACTTACCGATCCACCAGTTCCTTCTTCAACCAACATCGACTATGCCCTTGCGGATAATCTGCTAACTCGCCAAAAACCGCATAGCCAAGACCCTTGTAAAAATCCACAGCCTGAAAGGTAAAACTGGTTAGATGGGAGTGAGTGCACTCGAGAGCAATGGCTTTATCTTCAATCGTCTCTAGTAATTTCTTACCGAAACCTTGCCCTCGCAATGACTCGCTTACCCAGAGTGAATCAATCCACAGCCAGCCCCAATTATCACAATTACCTTGTACCCCGCCCAATATTTCTCCCTGCTCATCACGCAATAAGAAACACAGTTCATATCGACCCGTTTTGCCCACTTTGGCGCTAATGGCTGTCTCTATCCCGTCCCACAATATTTGCTGTTCATCGTGTGTGAGTGTTTCTTGAAAATTTATCTCATAGGTCATGGGTAACTTGCCTTTTGTTACTTTGTTGAAATTGAACCTAATCATTCAAGATCAGAAAATCAAATAACTAAGAGAAACATGACGATAATTCAACTTAATAACCTGATGCAGTTAATAGCTAAGACTTCAAAATCGCCTTTAGTGTTTGGCTAAGTAATCCATCGAAACCTAATGTATGGCAATGCTCACTGGATGCGGGTAAAATCGCCCCTCAAAAAATGATAATCGAATAATTGAGTGAGTTAGTCTGAGATGAGTAGAAAAATTGAGTTGTTAGCGCCTGGCGGTGATGTTGAAGCAATAAAGGCCGCTATTGTTGCCGGTGCCAACGCCGTCTATTGTGGCTTAGACACATTTAATGCCCGTAATCGTGCCGCCAACCTTTCCTTTGATGATCTCTGTGGCATCTTAAGGCTCGCTCATCAGTATGAATGTGAAGTCTTCCTGACTCTGAACGTGGTGATATTGGAGCATGAACTACCCGCGCTATTTAAGTTATTGAACCAACTGGTCAATACCAGTTTAGATGGCATCATTGTTCAAGATCTTGGTCTGTTTAATCTGGTTAAGAAGCACTTCCCGACTCTAGACATTCACGCATCGACTCAGCTAACCACACATAATGAAGGTCAGATACACTTCCTCAGCAGAGTCGGTGCTTCACGCGTCAACCTATCACGAGAAATGAATTTAGGTGAGATAAAGTCACTCACGGCTCTGGCCCATGAACATGATATGTTGACCGAGGTCTTCGTTCACGGCTCCCTCTGTATCGCCTTCTCGGGCCAATGTTATTCTAGCTCAGTCAGCGTGGGTAATTCAGGTAACCGAGGCCGTTGTAGTCAGGCTTGTCGAGATGAGTACGAAGAGACGGCTGCGGGCAATAAATATCCTTTAAATCTAAAGGACAATTCAGCCTATTTTGACCTGCCCGAGTTAGTCGATGCTCAGGTCGACTCACTTAAGATTGAAGGCCGCATCAAGGGCGCACACTACGTCTACACAGTAGTCGATAGCTGGCGCAAGCAGATCAACCAGTTTGTTGATACAGGTAAGCTACTCGAAGATGACACTAACCTCTACAAGGTCTTTAACCGTGATTTTACCAACTCATTCTTGAAGGGTAATCTCACTAAAGATATGTTTATCGATAACCCTCGAGATAACAGTGTTATCCATGCGGTAGATAAACAAAACGCCATCTCAGTGGTGCAGATCCAAGCAGTAAAACAAACACTCAAAGCCGATAAAAATGAGCTGGGAGCCAGCCTTGAAGATAAGATCAAATATCTTAATATCGACAAGATGCGACTCAATTTAAGTTTCACGGGTCAGTTAGATCAGCCGTTCGCCATACAGGCTAGAGTCGAGACGATTTCGAATCGGCTCGAACAAGACAATAAAATTCAAACATTCTCAATGCAATCAGACTCCATGCTACGAGCCTCGGATAAATCGCCATTGGATAAAGAGGCTCTGGAGAAACGCTTCAGAAGTTTCAATAATGCTGATTATGTCATACAGAATTATGACTTCAGTGGATTGTCTACTGGCCTGAGCATTCCATTTAAAGAGCTGACGGCGCTAAAGAATAAGCTAGCGTTTCTACTCAATAACTCTGTGGATGTGATCCCCCCCGTCGAGCTACCCAAACTTGAGCAGCATGCCAAAGTAAACGAAAACCCAGGCCTCTCTTTGCTGATTTGTGACGAGAAAGATGCTCACCTCGGCGATGTTACCGATGCCGACATCTACTTTAAGTTACCCGAGAGCTTTAAGAAGAACTGCGATAAATATATCGAGCTATTGCAGCGTAATCCAAGATTCATCCCTTGGTTCCCGGCGGTATTGATCGGTAAAGACTATATCGAAGCCGTGAGAATTCTCGAAGAGGTTAAGCCCGCACGTATCGTCAGTAATAACACTGGCGTTGCCTATAAAGCGTTTGAGATGGGCATCGAGTGGATAGCAGGACCGTTTTTAAATACCACTAACTCCTATGCCCTTGGTACCCTTCAGGAAGACTTGAACTGTGCTGGTGCCTTTATCTCTAACGAGATTAATCGTATGCAGATAAGGAACTTGAAACGTCCGGCAGGATTTAAGTTGCTTTACAGTATCTATCATCCCATTTTGATGATGACCAGCCGCCAATGTTTTTTCCAGCAGACTGTAGGCTGTAACAAGCCGAGTATCGAAGATGGCTGCATGCTCAAATGTGAGAAAGCCACCACGATAACCAATGTCAAAGGCATCTCATTTGCCGTCGATAAGCAAAAAGGCGGTTACCCGAGCATCTATAACGACGAGCAGTTCTTAAACCTGGATGTGATCAATGACTACTCTAGCCTGTTCGATGAGTTCTTTATCGACTTGACCGATATCGGCTCAGGCTCTAAAGCCAAGCTGGATAAGGTTCAGCTTATTGAACATTTTGAAAACCTGCTACTAGGCAGTGAAGACGCTAAGGTACAGCTAGATACCATGGTGACCGTGTCGACACATGCTCAATACAAGCAAGGTCTGTAACCGATTAATAGCATCTTTTATGAATAGTATAGAATAGAGTAGAAAGAGCAGCCTATCGGTATTTTCAAGATACTGGGCTGCTCTTTCTTTATAAGCCTGTTTCCTCATCCCCTCTGCACCTATACACTTATATAAATATCAAAGAGCCGATAATACCCATGAGCCAGATCCCTTTACCTACCCTATATTCACTGCAGCACTGCCCCTATGCCATGCGAGCCCGCTTAGGCTTGTTACTGGCCAAGCAAAAGGTGATGCTCAAAGCCGTAGTTACTAAAAATAAATCTGAGGAGATGCTAGCTTTATCCCCCAAGGGCACGGTACCTGTGCTGGTGCTTGAGGATGTGGTAGAGGGACACGGCGAGAGTGTGAAAGGAAGCGAGGATAAGAGTCGCGGTGAGAGTGAAAGTGGAATCGAGGTTAAGGTTGAGGTTAAGGTTAGGCTTGAGGCCGAGAGCACAGACAAAATCAAACCGCCAAAAATCATAGATGAAAGTGTGGATATCATGCTTTGGGCGCTGAATATAAACGACCCTGATGATCTGCTGTTAAGCCAAACACCTGAAGCGCTACCCGTCATGCTCGAATTAATCAGTTATAACGATAAGGTGTTCAAACCGTTACTCGAGCAATATAAAGATGCCAAACGCTACCATAAAGACACCGAAGCCAATTTAAGAACTCAGTGCGAGTCATTTATACAAGCATTAGAGCTACGCCTGTCACAGCATCAATACCTAATGGGCAACAACCTAAGTTTACTCGATTTTGCACTACTGCCCTTCGTGCGTCAGTTTGCCCGAGTCGATCGCCATTGGTATCTGCAATCTCCCTACCCGTTACTTAGACAGTGGTTAAAAGACCATTTAGATCGGCCGTTGTTTTCCAGAATGATGAAAAAATTCCCGCTCTATTCAGAGACTGGAGAAGCGTACCCTTTTGGTTAAAAAAATATGTCGCTCGCCTGATTGATGTTCCGTGTAAACGACTGCTATAGGGCAACACGTAATCTGCGCGAATAAGATACAGCAATGCACATACCTACCAGCTAATGTAAGCTATTCCTATCAATTTGGCGTCTGTAGAGGCATACTGAGACTGTTATGCATTGACCTCTAGCATGAATAAAGGCCACTGCGTAATCTCAGTCCTTAGGTTGGCTCAAACTAACTTTAGGTTTAAGAGTTTACCTCAAAAGGAAAGTATCATGAGTAAAGGTCAAGACAGTAAAAAAAATGTCAAAAAGCAACCGCTTTTAACAGCAAAAGAGAAGAAAGCAGCAAAGGCTGCGAAGAAAAACTCAAGTAATTCTTTAGCTCATTAAGCACTAGATGGCCATCAAAATTTTTCGATGGCCTTCATTTTCTTCGTCAAAAAACAAGCAACACATCCATTCTTAATAGACTGCAAGTACCTAATCTTCTTACTAGTAATAACTTGCTTGCTGTATTGCCGCCTCCCATCACTAAACAGCCCTCTTTTTAGCTTAGTTGTGAACACCTAATGTGGGGAGCACCGTTATTCCCTACCACCGTTTCAATCTAGGACATTGGTCATCGAAATGAAACGCTCCAATTTGGTGGGGTCTACAATACGAATACCTCCACTGAATTTTTCAATTAACCCTTGTTCAACAAGCGATTTTACAGCACGCCGATAAACTCGACTTGATGTACCAAACCTTTCAGCTTCCTGCTCTGGGTTTGTAAAAGCATCTAAATTGACTGTATTTCCTTGGCGCAGCCATAAATCGTACGCAATATTATAAGCAATAGGATGTAATAAGCGACTGGTATAGATCTCCATTGATTCTTGGTAATCGAATGCAAGTGCTGATGAAAAGAATAAAGATAAAAGAGGTTTTTCAATCAGGGTATTCTGTAATTGCTTTGCACAAAGAATATCGACTGTCATTTCATCATCGGCAACGACATTCCATTGGCACTTATCATTGGTAAAAAACTCCATTTCACCAAAGATATGATAGTCACAATGCACCTCTCCCAGCTGAAACCTCCGACCATTAATCGCTGCTGTATTCATTGAAACCTTACCAACAGAAACGACATACAAGGCTTCCACCTTCTGACCTTGGGCGAGGATAATATCTCCCGAACGATATATCGAAGAGGCTATATGACAATCATAGAGCGCGGCTCTAAATTCATTATAGTGTTGCTTCAACAAAGGGGAAAATCGGGTGGAAGGATACGGTGTCAGTCGCATAAACATCATCATGGTCGGTGGTATGTGTAACATACCCATTTTTGATTAAGGTAACAAAGCCTTTTTTACAGATAAAATTCGCAGTCACGGTGACGAAACTGCGAATTGATGATTTTCTCTCGGTATTATTGAGTTAAAGCAAATAAAGCAGCTTTAGTCGCCTTGGCTTCCCCTTGAGCCATGACATCATTAGCCGATACGTAGTCTGCAACGCCTTCTTTTACATCTTGTTGATAAAGCACAACGTTAGTTAAAATCGAGGCGACTTCCAGGTTCCGTAACCGGCCCACTGTCAGTAACGCCGAGGTTTCCATATCCGCAGCTAGTACACCTTTATTGTGCCAGTAATGACAAATAGCGTCCTCATCATCGGTATAGAAACTATCGTGTGAGCGCACAACACCTTGATGAAAACGAACTTTATTGTCAGCACAATAGTTGACTAGCCCCAATGTTAACCTGAGACTGGCATAGGCTGGAAAGCTCGACGACACATAGGATTTTGAGCCTCCTTCGTCTCGAACAGCAGCTTCAGCAATGATCACATCACCTAAGGCTATATTAGGTTGCAATGAGCCTGCTGACCCTACTCGAATAATTTTTTTCACACCACATTGCTTCAATTCTTCCAGTGCAATAATGGCTGAAGGGCTACCAATACCTGTGCTGCAAATCGTCACCAACTTTCCATTATATTGGCCTCGAATCAGGCGAAACTCACGATTGTCAGATAGTGGCTTCACGTCTGTCAAGTATCCGGCGATACGGTTAACACGGTCAGGTTCACCGCACACGATAACACGCTCAGACACATCTTCGGCATCCACTAAAATATGAGGTTGTTTACCCATTTATCACCTTACCTAGCAGTACAAAAACACCTAACAAAGATTGAAATATGGAATTTTCCTATCGTGTATTCACTTTAGTAAAGAGATACAAGACATCACAGTTTTGGCATGATTATTTGCGAGTTGAACACAGGAACTCTGGTTACCTCCCTCATTAGTGTCAGCATTCATCTCAAAAGTCAGTATCGTGTCAACGATGTCCATTTCTGCGGCGCGAAATACATGCTCAAATGCCCGTTGATAATCTTCAATAGGCATGAGATTGAAACCATTCTTAGCATATGAATCTTCTTTAGCTCCGGCAGTAATAGAAAAAACCAGCTTCTTGTTTTTTAGAAGGCTACCATTGGGTCCAAAGGCGAAATTGAAGGTGAAGACGTCATCAATCCAGTTTTTCAAGATGGCAGGGAAAGAGCTCCAGTAAAGTGGAAACTGAATGATTACCACATCAGCGATTAACAATGCAGCTTGCTCTTCAGGAAGATTTAAAGCTCGACCACCTAAGTGATTAATGGTCCACGTTGTATTTTTTTTATAGTGCTTGAGGATCACAGCATTCGCAGTGGACTGATTCAAATCTGGGTGTCCATCGATTAGAAGCACATTCATCAGCATGAATTCCTTAATTGATGATTCAGCATATATTGATATTTGGAGTATATCGCTATGGAAATCGAATAATAAGGACAATAGTCCCCAAGAAGTGGGGCTACTTCATATTATTGAGAACGAATAAGTGGAGTAGATTTAAAAACCAACCGATTTATGACGTTTATTGAAAATTGTCAAATGCTAAAACAAAACACTTCCAAAACAAAAACAGCAATTTTTCCATTGAGGGTGATCTCTTGCTTGTGAAAGGTTAAAATCCCCAGCTCATTTTTTATCGACATTTATGCCAGATGAACGCATTGAGTCCAGGTGAGACTCGAGCTTCAAGCGCTAAACGTCCACGACTAACCATTAATGACTAGCCGTTTACTAAAAAGACCAGCAGATGCATTCTCCAGAACATTGTTTTACCTCATTTAAAGCGTCTATCGCTGAGTTTAGTCTTCCGGAACGTTTTACCTTTCCGTTTTATTATGAGCCTCATCCTCTGTGTCTGTTGGCCGCGAACGAGCTACAGCAACATCTCGAGACCCAGACTGACTGGCAACATGACTTTGGTTTACGTGAAGCTAAAGGCTCTGGCCTCAATGTCGATGGGAGTGATGGCTTAGGCAAGATGTTCGGTGTGCTGCTGGTGAAAAATGAACAAGGTGAGCTAGGTTACCTGTCGGCTTTTTCCGGCAAGATAGCGGATCAAAACCTGCTGCCACATTTCGTCCCTCCCGTATTTGATATGTTGGCAAAAGACGGCTTCTTTATTCCCGAGCAAGACAAGATAAACCTGATAAACGCTGAGATCACAGAAGTTAAACGCGATCCAGAACTGGCGCGTTTACAAGCTAGGTTAGCCGATGAAACTCAACTCGCAGAAAAGCAGATAGCCGCCCATCGTGCATCTATGATTGAGAATCGTAAACAGAGAAAGGCGCAGCGTTTAGCGGGTGAATCCCTCGATGAAGACGCCCTCAAACTACTCGGTATTCAAATGAGCAGAGAGAGCGTGCAAGATAAGAACCGCTTAAAGGAGCTAAACGTCTATTGGGATGAACGACTGGCAGCCGCTAAGTTAGCCCATGGTCAAGTGAATGAACACCTGTCAGCCTTAAAGCTTCAACGTAAAACCATGTCCGGTGCCCTGCAACAACGTCTGTTTGATGAGTATAGATTCTTAAACATTGTGGGTGAGCAAAGAAGTTTAGGTGATATCTTTAAAGGCACCATACATAAGGTCCCACCAGCAGGCTCAGGCGAGTGCGCCGCGCCTAAACTGTTACATTACGCCTTTAAACATGGAATGACCCCACTCGCTATGGCCGAGTTTTGGTGGGGAGAAGCGCCAAAATCTGAGATAAGACAACATAAGAACTACTATGGGGCTTGTCAGGGAAAATGTCAGCCAATCTTGGGTCATATGCTTGAGGGTCTAGCTACCGATGAAAACCCGCTACTGACCAATCCAGCCGAGGGTAAACAGCTCGAAATTATCTATCAAGATAGAGACATGTTAGTGGTCAACAAGCCCGCCGAGTTCTTGTCTGTTCCGGGTCGAAACATAGATGATTCTGTGTATTCACGAATTAAACAGCTTTACCCTGAGGCCACAGGCCCGCTTATCGTCCACAGACTCGACATGTCCACCTCAGGCTTGATGGTAATAGCCCTCAATAAAGAAGCTAACAAAAGCCTACAGAAACAATTTATCACTCGCACCGTTAAGAAGCGTTATGTCGCCCTGTTAACCGGTGACTTAAGCCAAGATGAGGGCATCATCAGTTTACCGCTGCGCGGCGATTTCGATGATAGACCCAGGCAACTGGTATGTTTCGAACATGGCAAGCCAGCAGAAACTAAATGGCAGGTCATTTCTCGGCGCGATGGACGCACTAAAGTGCATCTCTATCCCAAAACAGGGCGCACCCATCAACTTAGAGTTCATAGCGCCCACCCCCAAGGCCTTAACATGCCAATAGTCGGTGACGATCTGTATGGCAAAAAGAGCCAGCGATTACACCTACATGCCGAGCTATTGGAGCTCAATCATCCAAGGACACGTGAAGCCATGAGCTTTAGCGTCGAGGCAGATTTTTAAGAGTGATTTTTATTAATTGTATGACACAGCTCGATTGCTAACGCGCACAAAAAAGGCTTCCCATGGAAGCCTTTTTTACGCTTTGCTATAACTAGCAAGAAGATACCATATCGATTGGTATCAGACCTTCATCAAATCTCTGGTAGCATGGCTCCAGTTGAGGTGATACTTCTCACCCGCTGGCTTATCGGTGCGCTCAAAGGTGTGGGCACCGAAGAAGTCTCTCTGTCCCTGCAGCAGACTAGCTGGCAAGGTTTCACAGCGATAACTGTCGTAATAGGCCAGAGCCGAACTGATACAAGGCACAGGAATACCTTTGAGTACCGCCGCCGATACTGCCTTACGCCAATCCAGTTGTTTCTCAGACAAAGCAATGCTGAAATCATCGGCCATCAACAAGTTAACCAACTCGGTGCCATCATTCGCGGCTGCCTGATAGGCTTGAGTGATAGATTGCAGGAACCGGGCTCGGATAATACAGCCGGCACGCCAGATTTTGGCAATCTCGGCGAAGTTTAACGTCCAACCTCTGTCTTTCGCCGCCATAGCCATCAGCTGGAAGCCTTGGGAATAACAGGCAATCTTGGCGCAATAGAGGGCATTTTCAAGCTGGTCAATAAAAGTATCACGCTCATCAGCCGTTGGCTTTTCGGCCGCAGGACCTTTTAGCCGTTGACTCAATGTCTGTCTCTGCTGTTTTTGGGTACTAACGGCGCGAGCATAGACGGCTTCGGCAATCGTTGGGGCCGGGCAACCTATCTGCAGGCTGCTGACCGCAGTCCAGAGTCCAGTGCCCTTCTGCCCTGCCTTATCGAGGATCATCGAAACCAGAGGCTTACCGGAAATAGGATCGGCCTGTCTCAATACTTGGGCGCTGATCTCCATCAAGTAGCTATTCAGGCTGCCTTGGTTCCATTTATCAAACAGGTCGGCAATCTCAGTCGTCGTCATGGCAAAGCCATCACTGAGCAGCTGATAGGCTTCACAGATAAGCTGCATGTCAGCGTATTCGATGCCGTTATGCACCATCTTCACATAATGACCAGAACCTGCCGGGCCAATATAGGTAGTACATGGCTCGCCTTCAGTCACCGGGTTTCCCGGCTCCTGACGCTCTATGGGTAAGCCAGTTTCAGCATCGACTTTGGCCGCAATCGCTTCCCAGATAGGTTTGATTCTATCCCAGGCCTTGATGTCACCGCTTGGCATCAATGATGGGCCGAAACGCGCGCCCATCTCACCGCCGGATACGGCGCAGCTGAAGAAGACAAATTGCTTAGCGTAACGCGCTTCACGCTCGATGGTATCGGTCCACAAGCTATTACCGGTATCGATAACGATATCATCGGACTCGATACCCGCATCAATGAGTGCATTACACACACCATCTACAGGGGCCCCCGCTGGCACTGATAGCACCAAGATACGCGGTTTTTCGAGGCTAGATAACATTTCAGAAAGATTATTACAGCCATTGATACGCAAAGGTACTTGGGCTTGCTGGCTGGCGGCGCGCTCAGATTTCTCTTGTTGCACAACACCTTGCACCTTGTCTGCATCGAGGTCAAACGCGGCGACGCTGTATTGGTTATCAGCAATATTAAGTGCAAGGTTCTTGCCCATAACACCCAGTCCAATAACGCCGATATCATGTAATTTGGTGTGGTTTTGCATTGATTAAATTCCGCAGGTCACAGAGATAATTTACCCTATCTTGTTATTGACTAAGACCCATTCAAGTCCCGAGGACAGGTAGAATATTAGTCGCTCTTTTATAAGAGGCTGCTCATCTAAGGAGCATAGACGATAGGTTATATTTTGGCGGAGATTATACAGACTTTGGTAAGTTAATTACTAGGCTTTACGCTTGAATGACGAATTAGTTTCATGTTCATCTATAATCCTTCAATGCTAAACACGTTAGCATTGAAGGAATCCCCACCTTAGATTAGCAGGGTCACGCTTAAGCTGATCACACTAGGGAGTCCGCGTAGCCCATGCGTGTGAGCGTATTGCGCACCAGGTCTAAAGTATGAGGGTCTTCGATAGTCGCCGGCATCTTATAACTCTGGTTATCGGCTATTTTCCTCATGGTCCCTCGCAGTACTTTGCCCGAGCGCGTCTTAGGCAGTTTTTGAATGACACTGACCAGACGAAAAGAGGCCACCGGACCGATCTGTGATCTCACCAAGGCAATTAACTCTCGGTGCAAGTCCTCATCGCTTAAGTTTACGCCCTTCTTTAATACCACTAAACCCAGAGGCAACTGGCCCTTTAATTTATCCTCGACGCCGATGACTGCAACTTCGGCAACCGCCTCATGTTGACACAAGACCTCTTCGAAGCGCCCGGTAGAGAGTCGATGACCGGCGACATTGATGATGTCATCGATGCGACTCATGATATAGAGATAACCGTCTTCATCCATATAGCCTGCATCTCCGGTAAGGTAATAACCCGGATACATGGATAAATAACTGTCGAGATATCGGGCTTCATTGTGCCAAAGCGTGGTGAGAGCCCCGGGTGGCAGAGGTAACTTGATCACCACATTACCCGATTGCCCTGCAGGTACTATCTCCCCCAACTCATCGAGCACTTCGACCCTAAAGCCTGGCACTGCCAGTGCCGGCGAGCCAGGTTTTACCTTCACCGGCGCAGTCCCCATCAAGTTAGCTGCCACGGGCCAACCCGTTTCAGTTTGCCACCAATGATCTATCACTGGTTTTTTCAGTCGCGCTTCGGCCCAATGTAAGGTATCGGGATCGCAGCGCTCTCCCGCCAGAAACAGGGTTTTTAAGCATGACAGGTCGACGTCCCTTAAGAAGTCACCATCAGGGTCATCGCGTTTTATGGCGCGTATGGCGGTCGGAGCGGTAAAAAAGCTTTTCACCTTGTACTTTTCAATCATGCGCCAAAAAATGCCGGGATCCGGCGTGCCGATAGGTTTGCCTTCGAACAGGAGTGTAGTCGCGCCCACCAGCAAGGGTCCATAGACGATGTAGGAGTGCCCCACGACCCAACCAACATCCGATGCGGCCCAGAAGGTATCACCCGGACCGATATCATAGATATGCTGCATCGACCACATGAGTGCGACGCTGTGACCGCCGTTATCACGCACCACGCCTTTAGGTTGGCCCGTGGTTCCCGACGTATAGAGCACATAGAGAGGATCGGTAGCGGCGACAGTTTGACAAGCTATGGAGTCAGCAGAAGCTACCGCGGTCTGCCAATCGCTATCCCGGCCCGCTACCATCTCGGCGCTATATTGGCTGCGGTTTAAAATGATACATTGCTCGACCTTATGCCGAGACTGGGCAATAGCGGCATCGAGCAAAGGCTTATAGGGCACCACACCGGATGGCTCGATGCCACATGATGCAGACAGAATGAGCTTAGGTTTAGCGTCCTCGATACGAGCGGCCAACTCACTGGCCGCGAATCCACCGAAGACCACTGAGTGGATGGCGCCTAAACGAGCACAGGCCAACATGGCATAAGCCGTCTCTGGGATCATGGGCATATAGATGATCACCCTATCGCCCTTTTTAACACCATTAGCATGCATATAGCCGGCAAGGCGACTCACTTGAGCCAACAGCTCATCATAGGTAATACCATACTCGGTATCAGTAACCGGGCTGACATACTGAATTGCGACCTGCATACCCCGGCCTTGCTCCACATGACGGTCGACTGCGTTGTAACAGGTATTGCACTGGGCCCCAGAAAACCAAGAGTAAAGTGGCGCGCGGCTCTCATCGAGCACCTTATCCCAAGGCTTGTCCCAATGGACAGCCTTTGCCGCATCGGCCCAGAAAGCCTCTGGTTCAGCGAGAGATTTGGCATGTAAGGCTCGATGAAGGTCTTGATTAGCTTGCGACTCTACTGCTTCTCTATGTAACATTTCGCTATTTGACATACGTTCCGACATATCCATTGCTCTCCCCTAATACTGATCGATATGAATCACTGATCTTTGCTTATTTCTTATCTTGAATTCTTAGCCATTTCTATACACATCTCTTGTCGATGCTTTGTATATAAAACAGCCAAGCCAAATTCCATTATGCTGGCAGATACACCGATTCCCATTAGACCTTGGGATAAGCCGATGTGAAATCAGTCAAGTTCTCGAGTGTATTCTTTGACTGTTTAATGAGAATAACGTACCGTGAACTTGGTTTTGATGGCCGGTTTTATGACAGTAAAACCAGTTAAATATTCGACATTTAGATGCTTGTTTTCACGGAAAGAAAAACACCATATGAAAAACCTTAATTCAATTATTTTTCTGCTAATAATTGGCCTGCCCCTCCAAGCTATTCCCTTTAAAAACACTATCGCTTCTGAATTGTCCCCCATGACAGATGTGGCACAAGCCCCCTCCACCGGAGCAGGCCCAGAAAATACTATTTTCGAATCCTTGCTCGAACCGCTTCTCTTGGGGGAAACCTCGAAAATTGCCGAGCTGAGTATCATCAGCCCCTATTTGACCTCGCACCTGTATCAAAAAAGACAATATTTAAGCCTATGGAATGACAAAGATTATGCAGCCTCGGTAATAGAGACCATCAAAGGCGCCGACGACGAAGGCTTGTTTAAAGAGGATTATCATTATCAGGACTTAATATCTCTCTACCGAGCCCAAGCACTCAATGAGTGGCAGGATCCATATAAACTCGCTCAGTTCGATATCTTGCTGACCGATGCTGTCATTACCTATGGTATTCACCTGATAAACGGCAAGGTCAACCCGGATACCTTAGGTAAGACCTGGAATTATGATGAGGCAGTCATCAAGCTAGGCACTGTAATTAAGGAGCTCAATACCCATATACAGGCTCAAGATGTCGCCGAGCGATTGTCGCAGTTCAATCCACAACTGACTCCCTATTACGAGTTAAAGTCGGCACTTAAACACTATCGTCAATTAGCCGATAACCAGACGTTCACAAACATCGACTATCGAGGCGTGGTGAAAGCCGGCAAGTCCTCCCCCATGTTGCCAAGCATTGCCCAGAGACTGATGTTACTCAATTACCTCTCTCGCCAGGCGAACATCACTCACTTTAGCCCTGAGTTTGTTGCGGCAATAACAAGCTATCAGGCGACCCATAGCTTAAATGCCGACGGTATCATAGGCCAAGGCACTATAGATTCACTCAATGTGCCTTTCTCTCGACGCGTGGATCAGATCAGGATCAACATGGAGCGAGCCAGATGGCTCTCTGCCGATCTCACCGATGAATACATCATCATCAACTTGGCCGGTTACGATCTCTGGATGTTTAAAGATGGCCAGTTGGATTGGCAGACCGATATCATCATAGGCAAGATCAATTCAAAGACCCCCCTGTTTAAATCCCGCATCAGTTATCTGGTCGTCAACCCAACCTGGACGGTGCCCCGCAGTATTAATCGGGAGATAATCGCTAAGATACAGCGTGACCCTGACTACATAGAGAAGAAGCATTTCATGCTCAAGGAAAGCTCAGGCAAAGCCTTCAATATCGATAAAATAGACTGGGAGTCCGTTAATCCAAGAGCATTTAAATATTGGTTCGTGCAGAAACCATGGAAAAATAATGCCCTGGGACAGGTGAAGTTTATCTTTCCTAATCGACATGCCATCTATCTGCATGATACACCGACCAAGCAACTGTTCGAGCACACAGACAGGGCCTTCAGTCACGGTTGTATTCGAGTTAAAAACCCCATGGTGCTCGCCGAAAAACTCCTGGCCAGAAATAACATAACCAGTATCGACAAGGCGCTCAAGATTCAAAACGGCAAACTGACTAAGCCCAAACAATCCCCCATACCAAGCTCACCCGCAGATGAGCTACTCACACAATCCATAGCCGCGGGTGAAACCCAGAAACTCTATCTCGATAACCCCATGGAGATCCTCATCATGTACTGGACCGCCGCAAGCAATGACGGGGAGCTGATCTTCTACCACGACGTTTATAAACGCGATAACAAACTTATCGACTTACTCAAAGCTCCACTGATCACCACGACAGATGTTGCAGCAACTTCAGGCCTTAGTTCAAGCTCTTCACTCGCACCTTAAGCCTAGTCTCTTATCCGAGTGGCACATTTGCTTGACGTTCACCGACGCAATGCTGATTAAAAATTCAATGTTCAAAATGGCCATTACCTTTACCTTTACGTAAACTTCATATATCGTTCCGGAAAAGTTAAATATTATGGTGTTTTTTTATGAGTGAAAATCAGAGCTCCCAGACAACTTACTCTATTAGCGATCTCTCCAAAGAGTTTGATATTACCACGCGTAGTATCCGTTTCTATGAAGATCAGGGCTTACTTAAGCCTAAGCGTCGTGGGCAAACTCGCATCTATGGTCTAAAAGATAGGGTGCGTCTTAAACTGATCCTCAGAGGGAAACGTCTGGGCTTTTCACTCGCCGAGACTCGCCGTTTATTCGAACTCTACGATGCCGATAAGAACAGCAGCTCACAACTTCAGACCATGTTAGATCTCGTCGAAGACAAGAAATCGTCCCTGCAGCAGCAGATGGATGACATCAAGGTTGTCTTGATGGAGCTAAATTCTGCCGAGCAGCAATGTAGAACGGCACTGGCACTCCAAGAAAAATAAACACCAGCAGTGACTGACCCAAGTTATAAAGATTAGTGACCAACTTACGTTACTAAGCAGAATACCAACAATAATAAAAATCTACTCATTAAAGATTTAAGAAATTGACAGGACACAAGCAATGACTCAACTCTACTCATCTCTTAATTTCGGCCTAGGCGAAGATGTCGACATGCTGCGTGATGCAGTGCAGAACTTTGCCACCAATGAAATTGCCCCCATCGCAGCAAAGACAGATGCAGACAACGCATTCCCTAATGATCTCTGGCCAGTACTGGGTGATATGGGTCTGCTGGGTGTAACTGTATCTGAAGAATATGGCGGCGCTGAAATGGGCTATCTAGCCCACGTGGTTGCCATGGAAGAAATTTCCCGCGCATCGGCCTCGATTGGTCTGAGCTACGGCGCCCACTCTAACCTGTGTGTTAACCAAATTAACCGCAACGGTAATGCCGAGCAAAAAGCCAAGTATTTGCCTAAATTGGTCAGCGGTGAGCACATCGGCGCCCTTGCCATGAGTGAGCCTAATGCAGGCTCCGATGTAGTATCCATGAAGTTGCACGCTCGCAAAGAGGGTGACAGATACATCTTAAATGGCAACAAGATGTGGATCACCAACGGTCCCGATGCGCAAACCTATGTCATCTATGCTAAGACAGATCTGGACAAGGGTGCCCACGGTATCACGGCTTTTATCGTCGATCGTGATTCTAAGGGCTTTAGCACGGCGCAGAAACTCGACAAACTCGGCATGCGTGGCTCTAACACCTGTGAACTGGTTTTCCAAGATTGCGAAGTGCCGGCAGAAAATATACTCGGTGGCCTGAACAACGGCATAAAGGTATTGATGAGCGGCCTGGATTACGAACGTGTGGTGCTATCCGGTGGTCCTCTGGGAATAATGAACGCCTGTATGGATATCGTCATTCCTTATGTTCATGAGCGTGAGCAATTCGGTAAGTCCATAGGACAATTCCAGCTGGTACAGGGCAAGCTTGCCGACATGTATACCGGCATGAACGCGGCGAAGTCTTATGTCTACAATGTGGCCAAGTCTTGTGATCGAGGCGAAACCACACGTAAAGATGCCGCCGGTGCCATTCTCTTCTCCGCCGAGCTCGCCACTAAGATGGCACTGGATGCTATTCAGTTGCTGGGCGGTAACGGTTACGTCAACGATTATGCTACGGGTCGACTCCTGCGTGATGCCAAGCTCTATGAAATTGGCGCTGGTACCTCGGAGATCCGCCGCATGTTAATCGGCCGCGAGCTGTTCAACGAATCTAAGTAGCTTCGCCAGACACAGAGGCGATGCCAGAATTCATTCGGCATCGTCATTTGACCTCAGTTTTGCTCAAAAGGATTGAAACCGTGACGCAACTTAGCAGTCGTATAAATTCCCGCAGCGATGAATTCAAGGCAAAGCATGAAGACATGGCAGTCCTTGTTGAAGATCTTAAGCTCAAGCTACAACAGATTGAACTGGGCGGCGGCGATGTAGCCCGTCAGCGCCATCTATCCCGCGGTAAGATGTTACCCAGACAAAGGGTCGAGAAGCTACTCGATCCCGGCTCGCCGTTTCTTGAGCTCTCTCAGTTCGCCGCCTATGAGTTATATGAAGATGTCATCCCTGCTGCAGGCGTTATTGCCGGAATAGGCCGAGTTAGCGGTGTCGAATGCATGATCATCGCCAACGATGCCACGGTTAAGGGCGGCACTTACTATCCTGTCACGGTTAAGAAACACTTGCGAGCCCAGGAGATTGCCAGTCGCTGTCATCTGCCTTGTATCTATCTGGTCGATTCAGGCGGCGCCTACCTGCCCCGCCAAGATGAAGTCTTCCCCGACAGAGATCATTTCGGCCGCATCTTCTACAACCAGGCACAAATGTCAGCCAAAGGCATTCCTCAAATTGCCGTGGTCATGGGCTTATGTACCGCAGGTGGCGCCTATGTGCCGGCCATGGCGGATGAGTCCATTATCGTCAAAGAGCAAGGCACCATCTTCCTCGCAGGACCACCTTTGGTAAAGGCGGCAACCGGTGAAGAGGTCACGGCTGAGGAGCTTGGCGGCGCCGAGGTGCACACTAAGATCTCCGGGGTTGCCGATCATTTGGCGCAAAATGACGACCATGCATTAGAGCTGGCACGTAAAGCTGTGACTCGTTTGAATCATCAAAAGACAATCGCAGCCCAGCTCAGTCCGGTAAAACCGCCTAAGTTCGATATTAATGAGCTTTATGGCATAGTCGGCACAGATTTAAAAAAACCATACGATGTCAGGGAAGTCATTGCCCGTGTGGTCGATGACTCAGATTTCGATGAATTTAAAGCCAACTACGGTAACACCTTAGTCTGTGGCTTCGCCCGTATTCACGGTTATCCCATAGGTATCATTGCCAACAACGGCATACTTTTCTCGGAGTCGGCCCAGAAAGGCGCCCACTTTATCGAGCTTTGTTGTCAGCGCAAGATCCCCCTCCTGTTCCTGCAAAATATTACCGGCTTCATGGTGGGGAAAAAGTACGAACATGAAGGCATAGCCAAACACGGTGCCAAGATGGTTATGGCAGTGTCTTGTGCCAAGGTGCCTAAATTCACCGTCATCATAGGTGGCAGTTATGGTGCGGGTAACTACGGCATGTGTGGCCGCGCATTCGAACCTACTATGATGTGGATGTGGCCCAACGCACGCATCTCAGTGATGGGCGGCGAGCAAGCTGCCGGGGTGTTAGCCACGGTGAAACGTGATGGTTTAGCCCGTAAGGGTGTCGAATGGTCAGATGATGAAGAGCAAAAGTTCCGTGCGCCTATCGTCGAGCAATACGACAAAGAGGGTCACCCCTACCACGCCAGCGCACGCTTGTGGGATGACGGCATTATCGACCCGGCACAAACCCGGGATGTGGTGGGTTTAGCTTTATCTGCCGCGCTCAATGCGCCGATAGAAGAGACCAAATTTGGTGTGTTTCGTATGTAATGGCCTTGGCCATCCTGACCGATAAAGCGGTATTGACTAAGCTGTGAGTGCTGAACCATGACGACACAATTGATAGAAAATTTTAAATACGTTTCATGCCAACTAAGTAATGGCGTGGGACAGATGGTCCTCAACCGAGCCGATAAGCATAATGCCTTCGATGAGGTGATGATCACCGAGATGATCCAGACCCTCGAGCATTTTGCGACTAATGACGAATGTCAGGTACTGGTGCTGAAAGCCAATGGCAAAAACTTCAGTGCAGGCGCCGATCTCAATTGGATGCGCAAGCAGGCCAAGATGGATTTCGAGCAAAACTTGGGTGATGCCAATGAGCTTGCCAAGCTGATGTCGACCTTAGATAAATTTCCTAAACCCACAATGGCCTTAGTCCAAGGGGCAGCATTTGGTGGCGCATTAGGGCTTATCTGTTGTTGTGATATCGCCATCGCCAATGAGCGAGCCAGTTTTTGCTTAAGTGAAGTGAAACTCGGACTCATCCCGGCGGTGATCAGCCCTTATGTGGTACGCGCCATGGGCCAACGTGCCTCGCGTCGCTACATGTTGACAGCCGAACGGTTTACTGCCGAAAAGGCACGTGAACTGCAAGTAATTCACGAGATTAATGACGATCTCGAGGCCGCCGCCGAGCCGATTATCCAAGCCCTGCTCTCTAACAGCCCACAAGGCATGACATGGGTGAAAACCTTGCTGTCTCGCCTCGAAGATGGCGTTATCGATGACGCGACTCTAGATTATACCAGTGAACGAATCGCCAAAATTCGGGTATCAAATGAAGGTCAGGAAGGCTTAAATGCCTTCTTCGACAAGCGCAAGCCAAACTGGAGCAGCGCTCAAATCGATTCAAAAAATATCAGTGCGCAAGGAGCCAAATAATGTTTAGCCAATCCTTAATAAAAAAACTATTAATTGCTAACCGTGGTGAAATCGCCTGTCGTATCATCAAAACAGCCAAGGCTATGGGCGTTCGCACCGTGGCTTTATACAGCGACGCCGATGTCAACGCCCGCCATGTGGCATTAGCCGATGAATCCTTCTACTTAGGTGGCAGCGCGCCAGCAGACTCTTATCTTAAAGCCGATCTGATCATAGACATCGCCAAGAAGTCCGGCGCACAGGCCATACACCCGGGATACGGTTTCCTGTCTGAAAATGCCGAATTTGCCCGAAAATGTGAGCAAGCCGGTATCATATTCGTCGGCCCTACAGCCGATGCCATCGACTCCATGGGCAGTAAGAGCGCCGCAAAAGATATCATGGGGGCGGCAAATGTGCCGCTAGTGCCTGGTTATCATGGTGATGCCCAAGATGATGCCCTGCTCGTCGAGGAAGCCAACAAGATGGGCTTCCCCTTACTGATCAAAGCTTCCTATGGCGGTGGCGGTAAAGGCATGCGTATCGTCGAGAGTAGCGCTGAAGTATTGGAAAACATTCACTCTGCCAGACGTGAAGCCACCTCCTCTTTCGGTAACGACAAACTCCTGATGGAGCGTTACCTGCGCCAACCTCGTCATGTAGAAGTACAAGTCTTCGCCGACAACTATGGCAACTGCATCTATTTGTCAGATCGCGACTGCTCAATTCAGCGTCGCCATCAAAAAGTCGTTGAAGAGGCGCCAGCCCCAGGTCTGAGTGACGAACTCAGAGTCGAGATGGGTGAAGCGGCAGTCGCGGCGGCCAAAGCCATCGACTATCGCGGCGCAGGCACCATAGAATTTCTACTCGATACCGATAACAGCTTCTATTTCATGGAGATGAATACTCGTCTACAGGTTGAGCATCCGGTGACTGAGATGGTTACAGGCCAGGACTTGGTTAAATGGCAGTTGATGATAGCCAGCGGTAGTCACTTACCCTTGAAACAAGATGAAGTGCGTATTCACGGCCACTCATTCGAAGTGCGTATCTACGCCGAAGACCCGCAAAATGACTTCCTGCCCGCCAGTGGAAAACTTAACTTCCTGCGTGAACCTGAGCAGAGTAAGTTTGTAAGAATCGACTCGGGCATTCGTGAAAACGATGTGATCAGTAACTTCTACGATCCTATGATCTCTAAGCTTATCGTGTGGGATGAGACTCGCCCACGCGCACTGCAACGTATGGTCCACTCTCTGGAGTCATACCAGATCAGCGGCTTGAAACACAATATCGAGTTCCTGGCTAACATCACCGAGCATAAAGCCTTCAGCGATGCTAATTTCAGCACCGACTTTATCGAGCGCTACGGCGACGAACTTATCGGCCGTAGCCCCCTTCTGTCACAAGAGTCGGCGTCAAACGATGAGCAAAATGCCTTAGCACTGGCGGTGCTCTACCAGCTCAGTGCCCGTAAAGTGGCCGCTAAAGAATGTGCGGTGAACAGTCATGATCCCTACTCACCTTGGGGAACTGTGAGCGGATTTAGGCTCAATAGCAGCAGTATCCACCAGATCTCACTGCTGGACGATAAGCAGAAAATTCAACATTTAGCAGTCAGTGAAGTAATTATTGCCGGTCAGTCTGTCTATCAGGTTCAAATCGATGACAAGGCTTATGTATTAAAAGGCGAGCTCATCGATGCAATGCTTCACGCTGAGATTGCCGTTAAAGACGAGCATGACAAGGCTCTTGCTATCAAGGCATCCGGTCATAAAGTAAAAGTGCCTGTCAGCCAGGTTGAAGAAGACTTCACCCTCTTTATCAATGCCACCAGCTATCATTACCGTGCGGTTCAGACTGAGCTTGTTGAAGAGCAAGAGTGTCTAGAAGATAAGCTCAAGGCGCCGATGAATGGCACTATCGTGACTCATCTGGTTAATAAAGGTGATGCTGTGACAGCGGGTCAAGGCCTGATGGTGATGGAAGCGATGAAGATGGAATACACAATTGAATCTCCCTTTGATGGTGTAGTAACCAGTTTCTTCTTCGAGCCAGGCGAGCTAGTCACCGACGGCACCATATTGGTAGAAGTCGAGCCCGCTGCCTCAGAAGAAAAAGATGAAGGAAATGAGGATAAGAAATAAGATGCTGCCAAAACAAGTCTCTATTTTTGAAGTTGGTGCCCGCGACGGCCTGCAAAACGAAAAAACTGTCAGCACTCAAGATAAAATAGTCTTGATACAAGACTTAGCCAAAGCAGGCATTAAACGTATCGAAGCGGCGAGCTTCGTGTCACCTAAGTGGGTGCCACAGATGGCCGATTCGGGTGAAGTATTACGCAATATTAAGCGTGAAGCGGATGTGATCTATAGCGCGCTGACTCCGAATCTGAAAGGTCTGGAACTTGCGCTTGACGCCAAAGCCGATGAAGTTGCCATCTTTGGTGCGGCGTCCGAGAGCTTCTCTCAGCGTAATATTAACTGCTCAATCGAAGAGTCCATTGCACGCTTTAAGCCACTGATGGAGCGGGCTAAGGCCGAAAACATTCGGGTTAGAGGCTATGTGTCCTGCGTCTTAGGTTGCCCCTATGAAGGTGAGATTGACGTGAGTGAAGTGGCTCGCGTGTCTGAAATCCTTTACAAGATGGGCTGCTATGAAATATCACTCGGTGACACCATAGGCGTTGGCACGCCCAATAATGCCCGTAAAATGGTACAAGCTGTCAGCCAAGTCGTGCCGGTGGACAAACTCGCACTGCACTTTCATGATACCTATGGACAAGCACTGGCGAATATTCTGGCCTGTCTTGAAACCGGCGTCAGTGTCGTCGACTCATCGGTAGCAGGATTAGGTGGATGCCCCTATGCCAAAGGCGCATCGGGTAACTTAGCCAGCGAAGATCTGGTCTACATGTTACACGGACTCGGAATAGACACAGGCATAGATCTCACTTTACTTGCCCAGGCAGGTAACAAGATAAGCCAGGCCCTTGGCAGACAAACAGGCTCTAAAGTTGCCCAAGCCTTGCTCAGTTAAGAGCCATCAGCGGATAAAAGCAGCGCTCAATCCTAGGCTCTAGAACCTAGGGCCTCGTTCCTACGAATTAACACTCGACCCTTCTACAAAGGAGATAAGAATAATGGCAGGACTGAATAAAGTCGTACACAGTTATGAAGAAGCCTTAGCGGGTCTTTCCAATGGCATGACTGTGATGGTAGGCGGATTTGGCCTTTGCGGTATCCCCGAAGGCTTGATCTCACATATGGTCAAAACCGGCGTAACAGGATTGACGGCCATCTCAAATAACGCCGGAGTCGATGATTTCGGCTTAGGCTTACTGCTCAAGAGCCGCCAAATCGATACCATGATAGCCTCCTATGTTGGTGAAAACGCGACCTTCGAGAAGCAGATGTTATCCGGTGAACTCAATGTGATCTTAACCCCCCAGGGCACACTCGCCGAGAAAATACGTGCCGGCGGCGCAGGCATCCCAGCCTTCTTCACCGCAACAGGTTACGGTACCCCCATTGCCGAAGGCAAAGAAACCCGTGAGATAGAAGGTCGACATTACGTACTCGAGCCCTCACTCACCGCAGATTTCGCCTTAATTCGCGCCTGGAAAGCCGATACCATGGGTAACTTGGTGTTTCGTAAAACCGCCGCTAACTTCAACCCCATGATGGCTACAGCAGGTAAAATTACCGTGGTCGAAGCCGAGCATATCGTTGAGCCCGGCGAATTAGACCCGGATCATATCCACACCCCGGGGATTTACGTTAATCGTGTAATCCAAGCCACATTCGAGAAACGTATAGAGCAACGTACCGTAAAGCCATCGACAGCTGAAGCATAAGCAGGAGGGAGAGATAATGGCATTAACAAGAGATCAACTCGCACAACGTGTAGCGGCAGAGCTAAAAGATGGTTATTACGTTAATTTAGGCATTGGCATTCCAACCTTAGTGGCTAACTATATTCCCAAGGGAATTGACGTGATGCTGCAGTCGGAAAATGGCCTGCTCGGCATGGGAGAGTTCCCCACTGAAGAGACCATAGATGCCGATCTTATCAACGCCGGTAAGCAAACTGTCACCGCCGTCGATGGCGCTTCATTCTTCTCATCGGCCGAAAGCTTTGCCATGATCCGTGGCGGTCATGTTGACCTGACTGTACTCGGCGCCTTCGAAGTCGATGAGCAAGGCTCTATCGCCTCCTGGATGATCCCAGGTAAACTTATCAAGGGCATGGGCGGCGCAATGGACTTAGTGGCTGGTGCCGATAATATTATCGTCACCATGATGCATGCAGACAAGCGCGGTAACTCTAAACTGCTCGCTAAGTGTGAGCTGCCGCTAACTGGCTTTGGCTGCATCAAGCGTGTGCTGACCGATTTGGCCTTTATGGAGATTAAAGACGGCGCATTTCATCTGCTAGAGCGCGCTCCAGGCGTCTCTGTCGAAGAGATAGTTGAGAAGACAGCGGGTAAGTTAGTTGTTCCTGAGCATGTACCAGAGATGAGCCTGTAAGCTGTAAGCTTCGTTTTTATAAATGCTGAGCCCCATACTTATGGGGCTTTTTATTGCCTATCCCTGAATCGAAGCACAAACAAAAATAATGGCTAATCTTGCAGAATAAGCTCAGTAGCAAGTGTCAACTTTGGGTTGTTAGGAGCTGAAATATTGGTCACCCAGACTATCTCTCCGCGGCGATTGATAAAGACCGTCGTCGGGGTGCCGGGAACACCATAATCCTTAGCGGCGCTCTCCCCATGCACTAAGGTTGGGAACTGAATACCTCGCTCCATTAACGTCAGGGCGGGATCGGCTCCCTCATCTTCATTAAAACTAATGCCTAAGATCTGCAAGTCGCTATCGCTGTAGTCCACACGCAACTTCTCCAGTCCTGGCTGCAGTTTCTTACAATAAGGGCACCAAGTTGCCCAGAAGTGGATAATAATCGGCTTGCCCTTATATTCTGACCACTGATGAACCTTGCCCTGGGGATCGACTAATGCGAAGTTAGGTGCCAGTTTCACATCCTCGCTGAACTCTAATGAATTTACTTCTGGGTTAATGAAAACAAAGGCTATTAAACCAAAGATAGTAAAAACTACAGCCGCTAAACCAAAAGCCTTGATGCCAAATTTCATTTGAATAAATCCTCCCTAAATAAAATCGGTGTAAGCCAGCAAACGATTACCGAAGCAAAACCGAATACTGACTGTTCAAGCGATGAACCCACCAGCAGTTAATTCATAGCTATAGACCGAGTACTTAGCTATTAACGTTCAATAATAAATAAAATATGTTGAGCAGATAAAATGAAATTTTTATGCGTTTTACACTATCTTTGTTTATAAGCTAGACAATGTAATTGAGAATATGCAGCCAAAATTTCCGAAGAGTAGAGAACACATTTTCCAAATAACCGCCGTCTTTAGCATGGTATTTGCGCTTGTGGGATTTAGCTACAACGTCTGGCGAATGGAGGTCACTGAATATAACTCAACAATGCGTTCGGCAAGCTTTGAGCTCTTACTGCAACTATCTGAGCTGGAAGGGATCATCTATGCCGCCTATTACGATAAAGATCCCGTTGCAGGTAACCCACGAAAAGGTTGGATTAAAGTAAATCTGATTGCAGATTTGAGCATGATCACAGAAGCTGAATTGCAGCAAGCGACTCAACAACTAAAACAAGATTGGCAGTTGCATTGGGATTCGATCGACGATGACGAAACCAGTGTAAAACAAGTAATCGCCAAGATAGATAACACTCGAGAAGAGGTAAGGCTGCTACTATCCAAGTTGGATTAATGAGAGGTCCTAGTACCTAGATACTAGGACCTAAAAGCTGATACTAATCCCAGAGAAACTCTCTGAAATGCTTGCGGCAAACAGATTCATAGCTCTCGTTGCCACCTATGGCAACCTGCTCACCTTCACGCATAGGCTTGCCCTCATCGTCTAGTCTCACCACCATGTTTGCCTTGCGGCCACAATGACAGATGGTTTTGAGCTCGACCAGTTTGTCTGACCAGGCCAGTAGATATTGGCTACCGGTAAATAACTCTCCCTGAAAATCTGTTTTCAGGCCATAACAGAGTACGGGTATATCCACTATATCGACGATATAGGTCAGCTGTTTGACCTGCTCTTTACTCAAAAACTGAGATTCATCGATAAGGATACAATGCAATTTCTGCTCTTCGTGAGCCGTCGTTATCATCTTGGCAATATCATCGCGACTACCAAATACCTGCGCAGGAGTTTCGATACCAATGCGTGAAGACACTTTACCCACGCCGTATCTGTCATCGATTGAGGCCGTCATCACTAAGGTGTTCATGCCACGTTCGCGATAATTATATGAAGACTGCAAGAGTGAAGTAGACTTACCGGCATTCATCGCCGAATAATAAAAATAGAGCTGTGCCAAACTGATGATTCCTTATACGTGAATTCGGCTACAGCTTAACAATTTTTATAACTAAAATCATGTACCCGTGCTATTCAAGCAAAGAGAAACACCACTAACGAACTCTAGACAAAAAAATACCGCCCAATTGAGCGGTATTTCACTTGTTAGCTATGGCTTAGATTAGCAAAAACATTGGCTGGACGCCTAGCTGGTAGCCTGAGTAGATTTAAACTTCAAGACTAAGACACTAATCACAAATAAGATGCTACAAGTAGCCAGTCCTGCCATCAGAGACTCGGTGAATCCCAGTACGACATACCCCCCCAAGCTGATCCCCGCCACAATTAAGGCGTAGGGCAATTGAGTGATCACATGATCGATATGATGACAGTTGGCTCCCGTGGAGGAGAGGATTGTCGTATCTGAGATTGGCGAGCAATGGTCACCAAATACCGCACCAGCGAGCACTGCCGAAAGCATAGGCAACATCATGTTGGTGTGAGTGCCCATCGCCATGTCCGCGGCGATAGGTAGCATGATACCGAACGTGCCCCAGCTTGTGCCGGTAGAGAATGCTGTCAGGCCTGCAAGCACAAATAACACGGCAGGTAATAGCGCAAAGGGAATATTACCCGATGCCAGACTCGCCATGTACTTACCTGTCTCTAATTGACCAATCACACCGGCAATCGTCCAGGCAAATAGCAAGATATAGATGGCTGGCAACATAGAACGAGCACCGGCCACCAGTCCTTTAGTCAGGTATGACTTATCCAATCCCTGTAGCAAGACCAGGGCCAGAGTCGCAATAAAACCGACTAGGGCACCGAAGAATAAAGACGAGGCGACATCGGTATTTTCAAATGCTCCAAGAATACTGAAAGGTTTTCCATCTGCTGCTAAGACGTCTCCGCCGCTGCTCACCATGAAATAGAAGGTCGCCAAGACCAGTACGATAATGGGCAGAAATAATCCCAGAATCTTACCGTTGTTGGCCTCTGGAAGATCTGAGTTAGCACCGGGTGGTAAGCCTTTAGACTCATCATATAAGTTACCCTTCTGCGCATTGAGCTCATGTTGGCGCATAGGGCCTACATTGAGGTCCCAAAAAACGACACAAAGCAGGAGTAGCAGTGCAAAGATGGCATAGAAGTTCATAGGGATCATCTGGATAAAGATACTCAGATGTCCTGAATCTGTGAAACCATGGGCGGTGAGAATACCGCCGATCAAGGCGATAATATAAGCACCCCAACTCGATACAGGTGAGATAACGCAAATAGGCGCAGCTGTAGAGTCCAATATATAGGCGAGCTTACTACGGGAGATATAATATCTGTCGGTAAGAGGTCTGGCGACACTGCCAACCACTAAACTATTGAAATAATCGTCGATGAAGATCACACAACCTAAGAACATGGTCAGTAACTTTGCATCACGCTTACACTTTATGTGGCCCCTTGCCCAATCGGCAAAGGCACTCGCCGCGCCGCTCACTGTAATGAGGGCGGTGATCATCCCCAATAGTACCAGGAAGCCTAGCAGATACATGTTCCAGGAATTGAGTGCACCATCATCCCAGAATAGTCCAGCAACTTGCGCGCCTAAGTATTGCCCAGATGCTACTACAGAGAAATCGTTTATCAATACAGCGCCGAGTAATATTCCCATCCCTAAAGAGAGCAATACACGACGAGTAACAATCGCCATCAGAATCGCCACCACAGGAGGCAGCAATGAAAGCGCCGAATCGGCGTAACTTAAAGTTGTCATTTAGTTATAATCTTAGTTTTAAGTACGAATGGAGGCTGCTGAACTGGTGGGATATTGGAGATATCTGAAAACACCTGTCCTATCAGTAGCGCTCCATAGTAATACCGTTAGTTAAAAGGTATAAATTTTCTTATCATCCAGATAAGAAATACTATGGCAGTGCCGTACCTATTCGATACAGCCCCAGCAGTAAACCGTGATATGTGTTACTGCTTCGGCATCAAAGCCTTTCATGATAGATAAGCGGTATCACCCTGACTATCACTACTGATCTTTAATGCACCTCTACTTCTCAGGACGCTTATCATGTGCCGAACTAATAGTACCAAACAGATGTACTGAACTCAGGCAAACATGAAAACGTGAAGTTAATAAAAACACAGGCGGCTTTGAAGATTCTACCCCAAAGCCGCCCCTTGTGATCAAGATCACATTTATTTAGTGTAAGTTAAAAGGATTTTACTTTAAATTTACACTTTCACAGCATGCACTCGATAAATTATAGCAAATCAGTGAGCTCTGGAACCGCTTCAAACAGATCTGCTTCCAAGCCGTAATCGGCAATCTGGAAGATAGGTGCTTCAGGATCCTTGTTGATAGCGACGATCACTTTAGAGTCTTTCATCCCCGCCAAGTGCTGAATTGCCCCCGAGATACCCACGGCAATATACAGATCCGGTGCCACTATCTTACCGGTTTGACCCACTTGCAGATCGTTAGACACAAAACCTGCATCGACCGCGGCACGTGAAGCACCCAGTGCACCACCTAGCTTATCGGCAAGCTTTTCTAAGATAGCGAAATTCTCACCGCTACCCAGACCACGCCCACCCGATACAACAACCGATGCCGCACCAAGTTCGGGTCGCTCAGATTTTGATAGGCTCTGAGACACAAACTGAGTCACAGAATCGAAAACCTTATCTATGGTAACCACATCTGCTGCACCATCACTAGCGACCGCATCAAACGCGCTTGTACGTACGGTGAGTACCTTCTTTGCGTCATGGCTCTGAATCGTGGCTAAAGCATTACCCGCATATATTGGACGCACGAAGGTATCGGAACTCACGACTTCTATCACTTCCGATAACTGAGCGACATCTAAAAGCGCCGATACTCGTGGTAATGTGTCTTTACCTTGACTAGTAGCTGCGGCCAAGATGTGTTCATAATCACCGGCAAGATCAACGATAAGCTGTGCCACATTATCGGCGAAGCCGTTGGCATATTGCGCCGACTGTGCGACTAAAACATGCCTGACACCTGTAAGCTGCTTGGCTGCATCGACTACGGCGGCGCATTCATGGCCGGCAACCAAGACATCGACATCGACGCCAATGGCTTGACCACAAGCGACAACCTTGGCGGTGTCCAGCTTTAAGCTGGCATTATCATGTTCTGCTAATACTAAAATTGCCATTAGATCACCTTCGCTTCATTCTTTAACTTATCGGCCAGTTCTGCAACGTTAGCCACCATAATTCCAGCCTTACGCTCGGCAGGTGGAGTCACTTTCAATACTGTTTGATGCTGCTTCAGACTTACACCTAGATCATCGATAGAAAGGGTTTCTAATGGCTTACGCTTTGCTTTCATGATGTTAGGTAACTTAGCGTATCTAGGTTCATTTAAACGCAAATCAACCGTCACGACCGCTGGCAGCGAGATGGTGACATTCTGTAGGCCGCCATCGACTTCACGTGTCACGGCAAGAGAGTCGCCCTCAACTTTAATTTCTGAAGCAAATGTCGCCTGGGGCATATTTGCCAGTGCCGACAGCATCTGTCCAGTCTGGTTATTATCACCATCGATGGTTTGCTTACCTAAGATAATCAGTTGTGCCTGCTCTTTTTCCTGAACTGCATTAAGCAGTTTAGCAATAGATAAAGGTACTAACGCCTCTTCAGTCTGGATATGAATGCCACGATCGGCACCTAAAGCCATTGCCGTGCGTAGCTGCTCTTGTGCGGCTTTTGGGCCCACGGTAACAACCACAATTTCAGAAACCACACCAGCTTCTTTTAAGCGCACAGCTTCTTCTACGGCAATCTCACAAAAAGGGTTAATCGCCATTTTCAAGTTAGCGGTATCGATATCGGTATTGTCAGCATTCACTCTGACTTTTACATTGGCATCGACGACGCGCTTAACAGGCACCAAGACTTTCATAGGGCTTCCTTCTTACGTCATATATAGAGGGTTGAGTATAGGTTAGCACCTACACAAAGTAGAGCCACTTTACGTGCTGTTAACGTTAACGTCAATAAGGATTCAAACGACTGTTTGTATTTTTTTTGATACAAATCATATTATGCTGACTTTCAGCCTAAAAAAATAACAATAAATAGCCGATAAGATGAATATAAATATATATTCATCTATTAAATTAAAATAACATTTGAAACTTGTTCTAATTATTCCTATTATTAGTCTGATAATTTAATAACTCACTAAATATAATTGGACCTAATAATTATGAGCGATTTTCTTGAAATACTAACTCATGGCCGCCGTTTTAAAGCCGCAGTAAAAGAACTATCAATTGAAGACTTAAAAGAATTAGCGGTAAAACTTGATAAAGTTATCTCAGAAAGAGACTCTCAAGCAGAAGCAGAAGCTGAAGCTACGGCAGAAAGAAACGCCAAGATAGATGAAATCCGCAAACAGATGGAAGCCGTAGGCTTATCAATTGATGATCTGGGTGCATCGGTAGTAAAACCAGCACCTAAGAAGCGCGCTCCACGTCCAGCTAAATATACTATCGACGTGAATGGTGAAGCCGTCACCTGGACCGGCCAAGGCCGTATGCCGACAGTATTTAAGACTGAGCTAGATAAAGGCCGTTCTATGGATGACTTCCTCATCTAAATCACTTCTATCAAACAGAAGTAGTATATTAAACCGGCTTAGGCCGGTTTTTTATACTTTTTATTTAACACTATCGATAAAAATCATTACAATTGCCGCTTGGTATTCACACTGAGTTTCAGATAACATCTTCCTACGTTTCACTATTCACAGTTAATGTCTAAAATGCATCACAAAATAAAAACCATAACATTAGTCACGACATTATTTTCAATCGGTGCATTGCAAGCACAGGCAAATGAGCAACTCACTGATAATACCCCGAAATTAACCGCTCTCACCCATGCCACTTTAATGATTGAGCCAGGTAAAAAAATAATAAATGCTAGCTTACTCATTAAAAACAATAAGATTATAGAAGTTATAAAAAATAATGAAGTGCCTGAAGATGCACTCGTTATCGATCTTCATGGCTATACTGTCTATCCGGGATTTATCGATCCATTTACCGACTACGCCATCGAATTTGAATACCCAAAAAATGAAGTCCCCCCTCCTATCTATGAGATAAAACGAATAGGCGGAAATGCTGAAAATGGGGCTATTCACTCTGAAAAATCTTGGTTTAATTATGTTCACTCTAATAAAAGTGATGCTGAGTCATGGATCAAAAATGGATTTACCAGTGTTCAGAGCAGTAATTTAGATGGCATCTTTCGTGGGCGTGGGGTGACATTATCTTTGGCAGAAAAAAGTGCCAATGAAATTATATATCGTGCTCAATCCGGCCATTTTTTAGCATTCGATAAAGGCAGTTCCCCTCAAGATTACCCAAGCTCATTGATGGGTAGCATAGCGCTTATTAGACAAACGTTCGCCGATGCGAATTGGTATAGAGAAAATAAAGACAAATCATTTTCAAAACCTGAAACCCTATTGATTGAGTTTAATAGTGCACTCGCGGCTTTGGCTAATATTAAGAACGAACAGATTATTTTCGATACTAAAAACTTAAACAATCAACTCAGGGCTGCCCGCTTATTAAGTAAGCATAAACATAAAGCAAGTTTACTCGGTAATGGTAAAGAGTACGCTCGACTGGACGAACTTAAAGCTTATGGTTATGGATTAATTCTGCCATTGAACTTCCCTGCCGCCCCCTTGGTTGGCGATGACGACAGTGAAAGAGAGATAAGCTTGGCACAGATGCGACATTGGGAGCGAGCACCGGCTAACTTGATGGCCGTTGAAGCGTCTCAGCTTCCCTTCGCACTGACTCAGCACGGCATCAAAGCCGAAGACTTTTGGCCTAGACTCAAGCTGGCGGTCAAATATGGTCTGAGTGAAGCAACGGCATTAGCCGCACTGACAACCGAAGCAGCTGAAATTGTCGGCACCAGTGAGTTTAGCGGTCGATTGAGACCTGGGTTTATTGCGGATCTAGTGATCACCAAAGGTAATATCTTCGACGATGGCGTTATTCACAGCATCTGGTTACAAGGTGATGAACACCAACTTATCGATAGGGACACTTCTCTTTTGGATTCGAGCTATCAGCTCCAGATAGGACAAATCTCACTGGACCTGTCTATTTCTAACACAAATAAACAAGATGACAAGATGTCTGGCACCTTAGCCAGCGGTGAGCAAGAGCTGGACCTTTCTCAGGTGACCTTCCTCAATAAGCGCCTAACCTTTAATGTCGATATGACAGAGGCTGGTTTCGAGGGCATCAACCGTTTCACCCTCTGGTTTGACGAACAAGGCATTCGTGGCCGCATGTTAGATAAGGATGGCGCACTCACACCTGTAGCCGGCGTTTTAAGAGACACCATTGAAACGCCGGAAATTAAGGAAGGTGAAACACCTGTCCAGCTCATCTCTAAGTTAACCTTACCCAATATCGCCTATGGCAGAGACAGCTTAGCTAAAACAGAGAAGCTGCACATAAGTAACGCCACCATCTGGACCTCAGATGATCAAGGGGTGCTCGAAAACAGCGACCTGCTCATATCGCGCGGCAAGATAGAGAAGATAGGCACAAACCTGAAAACACCTTCGGGTTATCACCATATCGACGCCACAGGCAAGTATTTAACCGCTGGGATTATTGATGAGCACTCACATATCGCCATCAATGGCGGTACCAATGAAGGCACAGATGCCATCACCTCAGAAGTGCGCATCGGCGATATCATCAATCCCGATGATATCGCTATCTACCGCGCCTTAGCTGGCGGCGTGACCACGGCGCAGCTATTACACGGCAGTGCGAACCCTATTGGGGGTCAGGCCCAGGTGATCCAAATGCGCTGGGGTGAGAATGCCAACAAGCTTAAATATACTCAGGCACCAGCCAGCATCAAGTTTGCCCTAGGCGAAAACGTAAAGCAGAGTAACTGGGGTGATAATTTCAACAGACGTTTCCCACAAAGCCGCATGGGGGTTAAATCTCTGTTCATCGAGGCGTTCAATGAAGCCAGTGCCTACCAGAAATCCATTGATGACTATCGTCGCCTCAGAGGCAGTGAGAAACGCAAACGTGTCGCGCCTAAGCCCAACTATCGCTTAGCCGCTATCGCCGAAGTGCTAGAGCAAAAACGGGATATTCATATTCACTCTTATGTTCAATCTGAGATCTTAATGTTTCTGCGTCTGGCTGAAGCCTATAACTTCAAGGTCAAAACCTTCACCCATATATTGGAAGGCTATAAAGTCGCAGAAGAGCTGGCTAAACACGGCGCCTCGGCCTCAACCTTCTCAGATTGGTGGGCCTATAAATTTGAGGTCTATGATGCCATTCCGCAAAATACCTGCCTGATGCAGCGTAAAGGCGTACTCACCAGTATCAACTCAGATGACTATGAGATGCAGCGAAGATTAAATCAGGAAGCCGCCAAGTCTATGATGTATTGTGATATGTCGGCGGAAGATGCGTGGAAAATGGTCACCATCAATCCGGCGATTCAATTAGGCGTCGATGAATACATAGGCTCGATAACGAAAGGTAAGCAAGCGGATATCGTATTATGGGATCACTCGCCATTATCTGTTTACGCAAAAGTAGATGCCACCTGGATTGAAGGTAAACGCTATTTCGACCGTCAAACAGACAAGAAATTGCAAACAGGTGTTGCTAAAGAGAGAGCGGCACTCATTCAGAAGATACTGCTCAGTGAGTCCAAGCCCAGCACTCTACCTCCCGGAGAGCCTGTAGTAGAGAGCAATGAGCCAGAATGGCACTGCGACACTCAATATGATGTTTGGCATCAAGCACACCAAATGGGAGCTGCATTATGAAGCCGACGACTCAAGTAAAAAAAGCGCTTAGTAACGCGCTGGAACATGCACAAATACAACAAACAGTGAGTAGGAAGATGTCTATGGCTGCCAAGCGAGTGCTGCTTTGTCTAGGCTTAGGCTGCATTGTCACCTTACCCGTCCATGGACACGATATGATCCCCGCCGAGGCACAGTCGACTGCGATATTATTTACCAATGCCAGCTTACATACCGCCATAGATGGGGTGAAACTCAACACGGATCTCTTAATAGAAGATGGCAAGGTTAAAGCCATAGGTCAAAACCTTATCGCTCCACAAGCCATACATGTAGATGCGACAGACAAGCATATCTATCCTGGGCTCATCGCCCTAGATACTAGCCTGGGTCTGGTCGAAGTTGAGATGATGCGCCCCAGTAATGACAGCTATGAAGTTGGCGAGATCAACCCCCAACTCGAAGTCATCACGGCCTTCAATCCGGATTCGGAGATCATACCGACCATACGCGTCAATGGTATTACCCATGCCCAAATCGTGCCTCAGGGCGATAGTTTAGCCGGGCAGTCTTCTCTGGTCTCTCTGGATAGTTGGACAGTGGAAGATGCACTAGTGCCGACTCAAGCCGCTTTTCATCTCTATTGGCCCAGATTAGGTCGCCTTGCTCAAGATAAAGAGAAACGCCAGGAGCAGATAGAGAAATATGATCAGAGAATCGCCGATATCTCCTTGGCTATTTCTGACGGATACCGCTACTTTCTGGCAAGTAAGGTCAATAAAATCAACAAAATCGATTTAAGATGGCAATCCTTACTCCCCCTCTATGAGGGAGAAGCCCAGCTGTTTGTACACGCCAACACCCAGAAACAGATAGAGGAAGCGGCATCTCTGGCCAAGCAATACCATTTCAAACTGGTTATCGTCGGTGGTTATGATGCCTGGCGCTTAGGTGAATTGCTCAACGAAATACAGGCTAAAGTGATTTATACCCGCACCTTAAGCCTGCCGATGAGAAAAGATGAGCCTATTGACCTGAGCTTTAAGATCCCCGCCCTACTCAAGCAAGCCGAGATCCCTTTCGCCTTAGGCTTCTCATCGGATTGGAATAGTCGTAACCTGCCACTGGCAGCGGGTCAAACCGTGGCTTATGGGCTCACTAAGCAAGAAGCCCTGAAAAGTGTCAGTCTCGATGCTGCAAGAATCCTCGGCGTAGATAATATGGGCGCGATAGCCGTAGGTTATCAAGCCAACTTGGTGGTGTCTAAAGGCGATATCTTAGATCCCATGGAGACCAGGATAGAAAAAGTCTATATCGATGGCCGCGAGATAGATCTCAATAATCGTCAACAACAGCTTTATCAAAAGTACCTAAAGCGCTAGAATTCCTACTGCTAGGGTTATAAAAATAAACCTTTTATAACCCTAAACTGTTGCAGCTGTTTCGATTCTTAACTCTCTAAGCTAAGTGCACAAAGCCTTACCTTATTTCAGTTAGACACCGAAAAGTAAATTCCAATATAACGAATATGAGTACGTCACTCTACTCCAATAACAGGCCTGAATAATGAAGACCCTATTAATCTC
>JAKVHY010000016.1 GCA_023284085.1 Shewanella benthica | reverse complement strand
TCGAGAGAAGGCTTCTGCGTTATCTGGAGTATCTTCAGTCCGCCACACTACCCCATCGACTCCGAGTAACATCAGTCCATTCCAACTTGGGTGCAGCGCTTCACGATTCCAATGAGTTTGAGTGCACTCAAACAGTGCTTTCATTGCCGCTTCACCCAGATCTTTTCGTCGTTGAGTTAATGCGCTCGGAGCAACAAATGGCTTGCCCTCCCGATCAACGATGTCGAGCATATTAACGATATGAGCCATTGACTTATCGTTATAGATAGCCATACCGATAAGAAGCCAAGCCGTTGACTCTAAGGTTAATTTACGTTTTCTAAGCGTGACAGTTTCAGTCAATGAATACGCTTCCTCTATCAGCTCCAGAGGGAGTAAATCTGCGAGAGTTTCAACTTGATGAGGTTTGAGTTGGTTGATCATGTCAAAAGCTTGAGAAACTTGCATAAAAAATCCGAGACCTAGAGATAGGACTCGGATTCTGAAGCATCTAGAAGATCAGTCAACCGATCGATAAATCACTAAATGATCGGCATTACAGTCCAGCTGGCTCTTTTTTTGTGTCATACCAATCGATATACTGACGGTATTAAAGATAACTGTAATAAAGAAATTAGCAGGTGGAGGTAATAAGTGGTCATTGCTGGACTGTTTTTAAAAGCAAATGAAGTGAGAATGGTAAGTCTGAGTGGTACGCGTGAATCCCATGAGCTTGTGGCACCTAAGATAAACAAGTTAGCGCTCAATAAGAATCCCAGCCGGGAAGAGGTCAGCCAGTTTGCTGCAGAGGTTAAGGCCTATTGCAGCGAGCATCAAGTTGATCAAATTGTGATGAACAGGCGTGCCAGTAAGGGTCAAGGCGCCGGCGGTGCAGGGACCTTTCTGATGGAAGGGGTTATATTGGCAACTACGTCGATAAGTGTTGATTTGGTTCATCCTGCCACAGTGAGAGCGACTGATAAACGCACTGTCACCCTAAAAGATTTAAAACCTAAAACGGTCGATTTAGGTAAGGCTTATGATCTGGCGTTTGAACTGTTAAACTAGCCGAAATAATATAAGTTTTTTAAAAGTTACTGTAATTGTAGAAGTTACGTTCGTGGGTTTGGTTTTTGGAATGATCTTGTCCCCATGAAAATTTGTTTTAATATTCCATCGAAGCCTTAAGTAAGGTATAACGGCGCTATGAAAATACCAAAACGCATTCAGCCTCTCGTCGATGAAGGCTTAGTTGATGAAGTCCTTCGCCCCTTGATGAGTGGCAAAGAGGCCGATGTTTATGTTGTCCGCTGTGGCGACGATGTTCGTTGTGCCAAGATTTATAAAGAAGCCGAGAAGCGTAGCTTCAAACAGGCTGTACTATACCGGGAAGGCAGAAAGAGCCGTAACAGTCGTCGAGCTCGAGCCATGGAGAAGGGCTCGAAATTTGGCCGTGATGAGCAGGAGAATTCCTGGCAAAATGCCGAAGTCGATGCCCTGTTTCGCTTAGCCTATGCTGGCGTTAGAGTCCCGCAGCCTTATGGCTGTTTCGATGGTGTGCTATTGATGGAGCTGATCACCGACGATCAAGGATATGTGGCGCCAAGGCTCAACGACATCACCTTGACCCGTGAGCAGGCACTAGAGCAGCACAAGTCAGTGATGAAAGATGTGCAGCGTATGTTGTGTGTCGGCTTAATCCATGGCGACTTGTCTGAATTTAATGTGCTGCTGGACAGTAATGGCCCCGTGATCATAGATCTCCCCCAGGCAGTTGATGCAGCAGCAAACAACAATGCTAAGCGCATGCTCGAACGTGATGTGAACAATATGACCCGATATTACGGTCAGTATGCTCCCGAGCTGCTTAGCAGCAAGTATGCCAAGGAGATGTGGGCTCTGTTCGAGTCGGGTAAGTTAAATCCTGAGTCTGAACTGACTGGTGAGTTTAAAGAGAGTACTAAAGCTGCGGACGTAGAGTCGGTGCTCGCTGAAATTGAAGCGGCCTTCGATGAAGAGCAAGAACGCAAAGAGCGTATCCGCGAAGCTGAAGAAGGTTAAAGAAAAGGTTCTAGTTCCTAGGAACTAGAACCTAATATCTAGGAACTAAATACTTTTTTCTATCCCCAACTGTTTCAAATTCGCGGCTATATCTTCTGCTGCCGTTGCTGCATTAATATCTTCATCTATCTTAATGATCTTGCCATCTTTGCCTACATAGAAGGTGACGCGACTGGCGACACGGACGAAATTTAGCACATCAAAGGCCTTTGCCGTTTCCTTGGTGGGATCGCTCAGCATGGGGAAATCGGCTTTCTGCTTCTTGGCGAAATCTTGATTGTCTTCTAAGTCATCGACACTGGCCATCATATAGACCGCATTATATTCCCTGATTAAGTGCCCCTTCTGAACCAAGGAGCGACATTCCAATGTACAGCCATGAGTGTTCGCCATGGGGTACCAGGCGAGGACCAGAGTCTGCTTACCTAAGTAATCACTTAGCTGATAGAAATTGCCATCTGTAGATTCTAGTCTGAAATTTGGCGCAGTATCTCCAACCTTGAGGTCGGTCGCCATGGCGGAGAAGCTGAGTATGGATAATAGGATAAGCTTGAATGACATTTTAAACATCTTTAGTACCTAGTCTGTATATTGCTTGTTATATCAATCGGTATTACCGATATAGGGTTCTTTCAAATTAACACATTAGCAGGTGTATGTAAGCTGCTATGAGCTTATGAGAGATGAAGGTAATGCATTGAGCTGAGTTATTCTATGGGATGATTGAGCATGATGCGGTGATTGTTAACCTCTCATCTCCCTCGACGAGTACGCATAGGCTTTCGCCCGGCTCTAGGTTCAACACCTGCTGTTTAGGTGTGGCGATATCTGAGTCCAGATGTTTGATCAATATATGAAATTCTAATCGTATCATCTCATCGGCAATCAGGGTTGGCAGTGCGGTGACAGAGATATGGTCATTGTCTAAATGGCATTTAGTCTCAGCTGTACCCGTTTGAGTTTCATCGATAAGGGGAATCCCATCGAGTGCTATGCGGAGTTTTAGCGTGACTTTGGGTTTGCTCATTAGCTCGAATTTGGCAGCCTTGTTCCTATACTGTGCATTTAAATAAAATCCGCCAATAGGGCTACTCATCGTAAAATACCTCCTTTATTACTGTGCATTCTTGCTGTTTTCTAGACCTATGAGTAAGTTTGCATAATTTATCCAGTCAATGATGAGTGCCTTCACCATCATTTGTGTTCCTGGGTCTACCTGAGGGTGTTGTCCTGTTTTTTGCAGGGATTCAACTACCCCTCTAACGTCCAATGGGACCAGGTCTATCTTGAAGTTGTCTTTGGGACTCGGGTTATTGTCAGGTTGAGGATTGATGGGGCTGCACATTTGATTTTGTACTGTGAGTGCCAGTTGCGGATTTATGCTACGCAATAGGGTGACTGTCATACGTAAGGCCCCGCGGCTAAACGTATCGGCGGTGAACACTAACTCTTCCTGACTCGGCATATCCCTCTCCTATTGGCCCTTCCTTGCTGCGGCTTATTTGACTTTATTCTTGTAACGCCATACTGGACTCTGAAGTTGGCGTCCCATCCGAGCCTTGCACGATATTTACTACCCGCTTAGCTTCAGTATCGGGACTCTTGTGAGTGTAGACGGTTTCTCGATCTTGCTGCTCACTTTCTATCAGTGATAACAGCCCTTGCCAGTTTATAACCTCAGTGATGGGTAGCGGAATATCGGGTTGAGTTCCTAGGCTAGATAGCAATTTCCCTTGCATGTTGTAGGTGAGGCTCGCCGTAAGCTCAATCTTTATGCCGCTGTTTGGTAAAGTGAACCCATACCGTCTGCCTAAGTCTCCAGAAGTCTTCTCGCCGATAAGTGTCACTCGTGACAATGACTTGGCAAAGTAGGCTATCCACTCACATTCCCGTCGGCACTCTGGGCCTATGATTAAGGCGAGGCGACTGGATACTGGCGTGGCTGACTCATCGGTGTTTAAATTTTTAGCCTGTGGCGATCTTCTTCCATACCAGAGACCGAACCTGTCAGTTTTATTCAAATCAATCTTTTGGCTTGTGTGACTGAACTCCAGTTGTTCGAAGAAATTAAACTCATTAAAAGGAATAAAGCCCAGGGGCCGGAGAAAGTCGGACTTGAAATCGAGGGAGCGGCGATATTGCCCTAGGGCAATGAGATGCTGTGGTGCCTGTGTCTGATGATAGCCAGATGTGGGGTTAGGATAATGACGGGCGATGAAATGTAACAGCTTATCACTGTCTCCAACGGCACTCCTCAGATCTATGATAGTTAACGCTTGCCGTGAAGCTTTCTCCAGGCTTGTCACTAGCTCTGGGTCACTATCATAGCGAGATAACGAATCGATTGAGACATACAAAGGCTGACTCGTCGAGTCTGCATCGCTCAAGCTGTTCACCATGCTAGCGATGAGCTCTCTGGGAGGATGGAACTGGTGTTTGGCAACTGGCAAGATTAACTGAATGTTGGAATCCTGATTATCGCTGAGGGACAGGGTTACCTGAGCTTTGAGAGGCAATCCCATGTCGTGCCTGAGAATATCCAGCTGTGAAAGCCAGTGTACACGCGCACTGATGCTCCCATTCAGAGGTTTCGAGATAAATTTCTGACTGGCTTGTTCCCAGCGAGATAGAGGAAGGCCGTCGATATGAGTAATGAAAGGATGATCGGGATCTATCGGGATGGCATTTTCATCCAGTGCAAGCCAGGAGTCAGCAAGTGGCTTGAGGATCACAGGTAAAACAGGCAGGGGCTCATTGGGGGATGTGACTATCACGCCCGGATCTTCGAGAGTGGCGAGTAGCTTTACGATCTCTGCATAAAAATATTGGGCTTCGAGTGAGTTGGTGGCTCGGTAGGTAAGAGGCTCTACATCTGCTTGTATCTTAGCGAGGCGATGCTCATCTAATGCGGAAAATGCTGAATGTAACTCAACTTCGTTTATCAAGGCTTCGAGGTCTTGGTGCATTTCACTCTGAGTTAGTCGGGCTTTATAGTCGACGGAATATAGGGTTAAGCGTGCTAACTGCAGAGTGCTTATCAGCAGACAGAGTCCAAATACATTGACTATTTGTGGAAATCCGAATTTCAATATCTCTCCTTGATATACGTCTGATCACTCGTTAGAGGCAAGATCCATTGGCTTGTTAGCAGGCCGAACTGAAGTGATTAAAAATGGTGTGAATACAGTCAGCTGAATTATAGTTTATCTATAAAAAATCGTTGGGGGACGCGCCGAACCCTATGTCTTGAGTGTGAGCATTATAGTCGATAAGACTCTCCCCGTAACCGTTAAAATTACTGAGTGTAAATTATAAGCTCCAGCACTTAATAACTAAAACGTATAACAATAAAGAAATAACTATTTATTAAGTTATAAGTAGGCGGTTATATTTACACTATTAAAATCGAGTGTGGTGCATAGAGATGGAAATAGTCACTTTACCTGGCCAGAGAGCCGGTGGCAAAGTTTGGTTAGTGGGTGCGGGGCCGGGAGATGTTGAGCTGTTAACGCTCAAGGCATACCGAATCCTCCAGAGCGCCGATGTTGTCCTCTATGATGCCCTAGTCAGTGAAGACATCATGGCTCTGGTCCCCAAGGATGCCGAGAAAATTGCAGTCGGTAAACGCGCGGGTAAGCACAGCGCCGCTCAAGATGAGATCAATCAACTCCTAGTCACCAAAGCCTTTACTAAGCAGAATGTCGTGAGACTCAAAGGGGGCGACCCGTTTATTTTTGGCCGCGGAGGCGAAGAACTGCAGAGCTTAGTTGAGTCGGGTTTAGAGTTTGAAGTGGTTCCGGGTATCACGGCTGCCAGTGGCACATCGGCCTATGCGGGCATTCCATTGACCCATAGAGATTATGCCCAAGGGGTAACCTTTATCACGGGTCATTGCCAGCTAGAGAGCCGGCCAATGGATTGGAATAGCTATGCAAACCCCAATAACACCTTAGTCATCTATATGGGAATATTGAATGCTGGCTTGATAAAGTCTGGGCTGTTAGAGGCCGGACGCAATATCGATACTCCAGTGGCAATTGTCTCTAAGGCCACGACACAAGATCAAAGGTGCTTCATAGGAACATTGGGAGAATTAGAACGTTTAGCATCAAATCCTGCGCTTAAAATGCCAGCCTTGATGATCATAGGTGAAGTAGTCGAACTCGCCGACACCTTGAACTGGTTTAAACCTGACTCTAATCAAGAAGACAGGGTTCGAAACGACTCGGCTCAAAATAAATGGCTGCACAGCGAATTGACTCAAAAATTAACGGTCGAGCTAGCACACTAAACCCTGTTTCTAGACTTTTACTCGATCTTGAAGTCCTTGGCGAACAGAGTCCTCATCGCCTTGGTATATTCACTGTCAGGTTTAGGGTGAATAAGCTGGGTGAGTTCATCACCAATCGGCGTTAAACGATAATAGTTAAATAACAGATGGCCGCTTTTAGGGGTCAGTTTCATCTTAGTATCGAACAAGGTGAAATGGATAGGTGTCTTGCTGTTTAATAAACCTGTTTCAAATTCACTTCGGTGGAGTATGCCCGCATCGATTAAGGTGAGAATGTTGGAATAGGGCAGGCCAAAATTTGATAAGCCGATATTAATGGGTGATGACCTTCTGAATATCTGGCCAATTCCCCCTGTATATCGATATCCAATGATGAGCTTTAAACGAGTCTCGTTATTGACCTTCACTGCCATGCCTAAGGCCTTCTCTAATATCTGTGCTTCTTTGTGAGTTAACCGTTTTAGTGTTGTCAGGGTCCTTAGACTAAAGTTACCTGGATTGGTGATTTCATTGGCGAGAATTCTGCCCCATAACTCCTGCATTTTTCGGTTATGTATCTGCTCTGCGATTTGAAAAAACTGATGCGACCAGTCGGGATCGAGATCGGATCCGGTTACGTCTGATGGCGTGATGCTCAAGGCTATTTTATAGATGGTTTCCAGATTGATTTGATACTGGCTCATCAACTTTCGCTGCCTGTGTTCGGCGCGCTCTGCGACCGAGGCTGTGGTAGCCCGATAGCCCTCTTCACTGCTTAACCCAAGCTGACGGCCTAACAGGAGTGCTTTCTTGCGCGCAGAGACATCAGATTGCGCTGACTTTACTTCGCTGATTTTCGCTATCTCGGCCATATCAATTCCAGTTTAATATACATACGTCTTGCACTTATTATTTGAATCTAGCGTCAATTGACCTTATTGCCTTGGTCGCAGTGCTGGAGATGTTTGCCAGGCCAGCTCCAGTTGACTTCATTACCCTGAGGCGGAGCGTTGGACATGTTGCCGGGCCAGCACTCATTGACCTCATTGACCTCATTGACCTCATTGACCTCATTGTCTCGGGTCGGTGAGCCGAACATTTTTTCTGGACCAGCTCCAGTTGACTTCATTACCCTGAGACGGAGCGTTAGGAATATTTCGGGCCAGCACTAGGGAGCATACCGCGAATCCTGCCCCTATATAAAATACAGCTTGTGGTGAATATAGCCAGAGTAGACCCAGCAAAACCGGGATCACCACGGCGGCAATATGATTAATAGTGAAGCTTACCGACATGGTGGAGGCAATATCTTTACCATCGGCAATCTTCTGAAAATAGGTCTTGATGGCGATCGCCATGGCGAATAACAGATGATCGATAACATAGAGGGCCGCAGCGATTTCGGGTTGCTGCACCCAAGCATAGCTGACAAAGATGATGATCAGGCCTAGGTATTCGATGGTGAGTGCTCGGCGTTCGCCGATTCGGCCGATAAAACGACCTATTGCTGGCGCAAACAGTAGATTAACGACGTAATTAATCAGAAACAGACTGGTGATCTCACTGACGCTATAACCGAATTTTTCCACCATCATAAAGCCGGCGAACACCATGAAAATCTGCCGCCTGGCCCCGGCGAAGAAGGTGAGCAAGTAATAGAGCCAGTATCTCTTCCTGAGAATGATCTTCTTATGTTGCACTTCACCTACTTCAAATTTAGGAAAGTATAAGGTGATGATCAGTACCATCAACAAGCCCAAGCAGCCTATCAGGGCATACATATACACATAATCGAGTTCTAGCCAGCTCATCACCAACCAGATACTGGCATAACCCGAGAGCGCAGCGGCAGAGCGCCAAGCCAATGCTTTTCCGAGAAATCCTGCTGTGTCTTTTTTGTCTACCCACTGTAGCGTCAACGACTGATTTATGGTTTCGAAGTAATGAAAGCCCACAGACATGAGTACTGTGGTGATATAGAGGCCGAGTACCTGAGGGAAAAATCCGGTAACCGCGACGCCTATGGATAAAACGGCAAGAGAGACTAAGGCGAATGTTTGTTCTCGGATGAGTAATAGTACGAATATGGCAGTGAAGGCGAGGAAGCCTGGGACCTCACGCAAGCTCTGAAGTATGCCTATTTCTACGCCAGTAAATTGCGCCTTCTCTATGACGAAGTTATTGAGCAGTACCTGCCAAACGGCGAATACCAGCGACATGATGAAGGTCATCCAAAGCAGGAGACTCTGCGGGTTTTTATGTTTCATTAGGCCTTCCATATGACAATGAGCGCGGGTACTGGACGTCAGGTTTAGCTCGTATCTGATAGCGAGTTATAGAAAAACAACATCGGCAGCTAGGGAAATTCGGCTGATTCAGCAGATTTACTATTCAGGGAGAGCAATTTAACAAGGAGTCTACATGAGTTTTTTCTCCATTGGTTAGCGATTATTTGTTCATTTTACTTATCATCATCTATCTAGTTTCCGGTAAAACTGGCTGCAATTAGCCTCTCTATCGAGTAGAAACGCCTCAAATTCTTATCTGCTCTAGTACAAATTACTCATATTAGGCATTACAAATGTAAGTTTCTTGTAAATGCTGTTGCAAAGCGAAGTGTAAATTCTAATGCAAATGATTTTCATTTGTAGTACTTTGTTCGCGAATTTAGGTGATGCTGTTAATTTGTGCGGAGAGATAAATGAAAACCAAGTTAAGTTTGTTGGCTTTATGTATAGCTGGCTTTAGCTGTACTAGTGCCATGGCGGCTACAGACCCGGCTCAATTAGAGCAGGCTATTGCTAAACAGGAAGCGGAACTCAATAAGCTTAAACACGATCTCGCCGAGTTAGCAGCCCAACAAAAGATGCAACTAAAGCAGCAAGAAGAGCAGGCTGAAGTGGTTGCAACTGCTAGAAAAGAGCTAACTGAAAGTAAATGGAGCAAGTTTTCTTTCAAGTCTTACGGCAGCATGACTTACACCAGCGATGAGTATTACCAGAACGTACAGGATACCAGTCCAGAACGTCGTGGCCGTTTCGACCTCGAACGCATAGTCACCGAGTTCGGCTACCAGTTCAACGATGAATGGGATATGGAAGTCGAGATCGAGTACGAACATGGTGGCACAGGTACGGCCCTTGAATATGATGGTTTCGATGAGTTCGGTGAGTTTGAAACTGAAGTCGAAGCCGGTGGTGAGGTGATGATCGAGAAGGCTGAGCTGAGATATCGTCCCAGTGATGAATTCGGCGTCAAGTTCGGTAATATCCATCTGCCAATCGGTTTATCAAGCATCTTACACAAGCCTGATCAATATCTGACGGTATTGCGTCACCGCAGTGAGGCGGCCATGTTACCCGCCGTCTGGAATGAGATGGGTATTGGCATATTTGGTGAAATGGCTAATTTTCACTATCAAGCCCAGGTTGTCAGTGGCCTAAACTCCGAATATTTCCGTACCTATGACTGGATAGCATCCGGCCACCAGAAGCGCTTCGAGAGTATTAATGCCGACGATCTTGCCTATGCACTGCGTCTGGATTACGGCAACTTCAAGGAAGGCAGCGCCGTTGGCGTCGCTTATTACTATGGCAATACCTCAGGTAATCGTCATAAGAGCAACAAGGTTAGTGGTGATGGCACTGTCAGCATCTTGGCCGTATCCGGCGCCTTCGTACAGGGACCTTGGATCTTACGTGGTCAGTATCTGAATGGCACCTTGAGCGATGCCGATGCAATCACTCAGGCAAACAAGACCACACCGGGTCTAAAACCAGGCAACTTTGCCCAATTAGGCTCAGAGTCTGAAGCCTTCTTCGTCGAGGCTGGTGTGGATCTGAGCTATTTCACTCCGGTGCCCATTACCATTTTTGCCAATATCGATTACTCGAACCCACTAGCCGATGTCGATACCGGCACCGCGTCTAAGCGTTATGAGAATACCTGGACCAGTATCGGAATTAACTATTTCCCCATTCCTGAAATTGTTATCAAGGCCGAAGCCGGACGTCAGCAAGTCGCCGTGTCTTCAATTCCCGATACTAACTTTTTCGCCCTGGGCGTGGGTTACCAGTTTTCTCTATAACACCTAATTATGAAGTAAAAATGGAGCTTTACATGAAACAACTTAAGTATTCAGCAGTCGCAATAGCACTCATATCTACACTCGCCGCATGTGGTGGTTCAGGTAGCGATGACACAACAACGCCGCCTACTGATAACAAGTTTGAATTTGCCGCGACTGAGATGATCACTAACTTGACCGACGATGTGATTGTCAGTGGTTACTCGGCGCTGGCAATTAAAGGTGATGAACTCTTACAAGCGACTCAGACGCTGGTGAATAACAAGACTCAGGAAAACTTGCTTGCTGCGCAGGACGCCTGGAAGGCGGCGCGCCAGCCGTGGGAGCAAGGTGAGTCACACATCTTTGGTCCTGTCGACTCTCTGAGTATCGATCCACATTTGGACAGCTGGCCACTGAACACCGCCGACCTTACCTCTGTATTGGCCAATAATACCGGTGGCTTCAATGCCGATACCATCAAGGGTTGGAACGATGATATTCAAGGTTTCCACACCATGGAATATTTGCTGTTCGGTGACGGTGTTGCCGACAACGAGAAAGTTGTTGCCGATCTCACTACGACCGAAACTGAATATCTGATGGGACTGGCGGAAGTGTTTCTTAGCTATACCAAGACCCTGGATGATGCATGGCAGATAAGTCATGACGGTCAAACGGGTAGCAATGCCTATGGTGAATTTGTTAAGAACCCGGGAACTGAGTGGAACAATATTTATGCTTCTCAAGTCGGTGTGATCGAAGAGCTGGTAAACGGCATGATCGCAATCGTGGATGAAGTCGGGAACGGTAAGATTGCCGATCCATTCGGCACATCTGCTGCAACAGCCGATACCTCTCTCGTTGAGTCGCAGTACTCATGGAATTCTCTGACAGATTTCAGCGATAACATCATAGGTGTGCGTAATGTCTATCAAGGTGAGCTAACGGGTGCCAGTGACAAGCAAGGCATTGTCGATTTCGTTATGGCTGCCGATGTGACGCTTGCGGCTCGGGTAGGCAGTGAAATTGATGATGCCATCATCAAGATCCAGGCTATCAAGGGGTCTAATAACATGCCATTTCGTCAGGCAATCGCAGATGCAGACGGCCGCGTAAACATCCAGACTGCCATCGATGCTCTGTCTAAGCTACAGGCCAGTCTCACTGATGACGTTTTGCCTCTGCTTAAAAATTGGAAAGTGTAACTCCCTATCTAATATCGATGTGATTGGATAGAAAAAGGAGGCACAGGAATGGCCTCCTTCTTCCTATACCAATCGGTATTAGACCTGTTTTAGCAGTATCCAGCTCAGGATAGAGACATACTGCTTAAGTAAAATGTGTGTGGGATGAAGATGATGAATTTAAATCGCTATAGATATACCAGTTTAGCTCTCGCTATCTGTTTTGGCTTAACTGCCTGTGGTGGCTCAGGAGATGATGTTCCTGAACCTAAACCCGAAGAAAAAATATACCCAAATTTTACCGATATCAAGGCCAGCGGTGGAGACACAACCACATTCGATGCTTCCGAGTCCGGTCATGGCTTCTCGACTCCTGCACCTAATTTATCCGATGTCAGTCTAGAGCATCACCTTGAGGGGGATCTTAGTTTTGAGACTGCCTTCACCACGGCGCCAAACGTCGAACACCCAGAACTCGATGGCCTGGGCCCAGTGTTTAACAATACCGACTGTAACTCATGTCACCAACGAGATGGCCGCAATTCGACGCCTTTAGTTCCTGCTGGACAAGAACGAATGAAGCTTGGCTCTGAAGCCGGGCTATTTTTACGTATCAGTATGGCTCCTGCCGAAGTATGTACTCAAGGTACGGCAGCAAATGATTACTGCGCGCCAATTCCAGTGCCTAATTTTGGCGGCCAGTTATTCCACCGTGGCGTGCTTAAGGCGCGCCCAGATTGGCAAGATAATATGTTTGGCGGCCAGGCGGATGTGTACCTCTCCTATGAAACTAAGGAGATGACTTATCCTGATGGCTCAAGCATCATATTGAAGAAGCCATTGTTTGCGGTAGAAAATCCCTATGATGCACCGGGTGAGACCCTAACTAGTGCTAATGTCACATCGGACCTACTCCAAGATGATGTCTTGATGGGCTGGCGTAATGGTATGCCTGTATTTGGCCTGGGTCTGCTTGAAGCGATTCCAGAGGCAGATATTTTGGCCTTGGTGGATGAGAATGATGCCGATGGCGACAAGATCTCCGGCCGGGCTAACCTAGTATTCGATGCGATAAAACAGCGTGCGGGTGACACTAACCCTGTCTCTCTGGGACGTTTTGGCTGGAAGGCCAACACCCCAAGCGTACGAGTACAATCTCTGGGTGCACTGCGTGGTGATATCGGCATCACTAACCCACTGTTTCCCGACGAGAGTGTAGTCGGCACCGCCTTGCATGATAGCTATCTGGCTAGAACCGGTTATGTGGATACCGGTGAAGGTGTTAATGGAGAGCCGGAGGCGAGTGCCGAATTTAGTGACTCAGTGGTCTTCTATGCCGAGACTTTAGCTGTGCCGGCCAGACGTAATGTCGATGATGCTAATGTTCGTGAAGGCGCGCGCCTGTTTGAGCAAGTTAACTGCACAGGCTGTCATAAGGCCAGCTTCGTGACTAAGTCGAGCGGCGATATTGGCGGCGCACCTATGATAGATGCGCTAAAGGGGCAGACCATCTATCCTTTCACCGACATGTTGTTACATGACATGGGTGAAGAGCTAGCGGATGGCCGCCCTGATTTTCTCGCCGATGGCAACGAGTGGCGAACCCGCTCCTTGTGGGGCATAGGCTTGACTCAGACCGTGAACCCACTGGCCGGTTTCTTACATGATGGCCGCGCCGCAACTCTGGAAGAGGCGATATTGTGGCATGGAGGCGAAGGTGAGCAGAGCCGCAATGACTTTATGGCGCTGACTAAGGCGGAGCGAGATCAAGTGGTCGCCTTCTTGATGTCACTGTAAAGCTTAGCCTGCTAGCTTTAAAAGCTAAGGTTTAAAGCCTGTGATCTAAAGTCTGTATTTTAAAACTTATGGCGGAGAGATTTATTGCTCCGCTTTTTATTTCCTGCCCTTATTTCCCCTTCGCTCTACCTACTACTAGATACCTAAGATAATAATTTGTGATACAGGTAAAGGTATCGCTGACTTTAGCCCTGTGCCTCGTGATCTGTTTCAAGTAAAAAGCCACATATTTACATTAGTATATTGGTATTCAATCTGTTGAGAAAACCTTGGAGGGCTGGTGAACAAGATCTTGATTATTTATTCCAGTGTACATGGCCAAACCAGAAAAATTTGCGAATATATTGCCAGCCAGCTAAGGGCTAGTGACAGTGGTTGTGAAGTTAGGCTAGCTAGCCTTGAAGAACAATTTGATTTAGACAGCTTCGATAAAATCATCATCGGAGCCAGTATTCGCCACGGCAAACATAACCCTGAAGTTTATCACTTCATTGACACCCATCTTGTGGCGTTAGAAGCTAAATCTAGCAGTTTCTTCTCTGTGAGTTTAGTCGCGCGAAAAGCTAGTAGGAATACTCCCGAGACTAACCCCTATATGCAGGCTTTCTTGAGTAAGACCCCATGGCGGCCTAATTTAGTTAAGGTGTTTGCTGGGAACCTGGATTATCAGGGCTATAACTGGTTGGACAGGAGCATAATTCGCTTCATCATGTGGATAACCAAGGGGCCAACGGCGGTGAACACTAAGATTGAGTATACGGATTGGCACTTAGTCGATGTTTTTGTCAAGGAACTCGAGCTGCTGTAGTGTTCGTTAGGGAAAATAAAAGTTATATAAGCAGGGGTTTTAATGGCTAATTCATCTTCAGTTTTAAGTCGGCTGGTTGCTAAGCTGGTCGACTATCAACATGTCTGTATTATTATCTTATCTGTATTTTTAATTTCCTCCAGTGGCTGGATATTGATGGGGCGAGGTCTGCGTAACAGTGCTTCAATATGGGATTATTTACATGTGTATTTGGGGTTAGTCACTGCCGGGCTATCGGTGAGTATGCTGATCACTCATTGCGTGAGAGGTCAGTGGCGACAGATGTTTCCTTGGCTGCTGGCTGACTTTACTCAGCTCAACAAAGATCTATCCGGGCTGGTTAAAGGTAAAATACCTGTGGCTGGCGGGCGTGGCCTGTTTAGCTGCATCGAAGGTATTGGCATATTACTCTTAGTTGGCGTTGGCTTTAGCGGCGTGATCTGGTTTTTTCTGCAAGGCAGTACAGATGCTTTAGTGTGGCGCGGTTATCACATCCTGCTTGTGAAAGGTTTTATCGGGTTTATCTTGATACATGTTTTCTGTGCATGTCTGCATCTACTGGATTTCATAAGAAATTGATCTAGAAACTAGCGCCTAGTTTCTAGATGCTTCTTAGGCTTACATCTACTTACGCTCAACGGCCAAGTAATTAATGAGGTCGATAAGTTCACTAAGAGTTCGAATAGAGCTCATGTTGACCGCATATTTGTCGTTCACTACAAATGCCGGGACACTCTGGATTTGGAACTGTCTCTGTTGTACCCGCCATAAATCTATCTTGTCATTAACAGCTTTACTGTCGGCGATTGCGTCATATTCATTGATGTCGAATCCATTGTCGGCGAAGACCTTCTTGATATCGTCGCGATTATTAAGCTCAGGCTTCTCATGTGCGTCGTGATCATGATTATGGCCATGAGCGCCTTCGTCACCTTGAATCGCAGCAAACATGGCGTGAGTCATCTTGTCACCAGCATTGAGCTCTTGAATCACAGCCAGTGAGCGCATGACTTCTGTGCCAATGTCGCTATTCATAAAGTCTACATGCTTGCTATCGAAGGTGACTTTCTTATTTAAGTTGGCTTTGATATCACCAAGATACTGCTTTTCCATGTTGTAGCAGTTATGGCAATAGAAAGAGAAAAATTCAGTGAGCTTTGGCTGAGCGCTTGCCGTATCGGCAATCTGAGTGAAGTGCTTACCTTCTTCAAATTGTGCAGCAAAACTACTTAAAGGGGCTAAAGCCAAAGTTAACGCTAATGCTATGTGCTTAATCAATTGATTATCCTCAAAAGTGATAGGTTGAAGCTGGCTGATACCGACTGGTATTAAATATCGAAATTTCTGCCTGAAGAACAAAACAAGCTATCGATATGCCATACTCTAGCTAATGAATCCAGCATAAAAGCTAAAGCTTAATTATGACTGAATTAACTAATAGGAGAAGTGTTTACACTGTGATCCAGGTTTGAGTTTCGAGGATACTTTAACGTTTATCTCGTAAAGTTTGCCACGCTTCACAAATTTTACGAAATTGAGCTGCATCCCCATTAGGGCGATCTGGATGCCATATCAAGGCTAATTTGCACCATTGCTTGCGGATTTGTTTATCCGTTGCATCGCCATCTAACTCAAATACCGATAATGCCTGATTGCAATGCATGGAGTTGGGGGCTGTGCCTATATAGTCTTGGTATCGATTCCAGAAAGACTCGAGCATCTCCTGAATGATGTTGGGGCTGGTATCGTAATTAAGCCAATTGAGATAATAATCTCTCAAGGCGTCATCTTCCTTGAGGCTAGTGAGCAAATCTTGGGGTAAAACCCTGAAAATCTGGATTTCCATGGCCTTAACCTGTAGCCAGTGTTGGGGCAGGAGGAGTTGTTGTAGCTCGAAGAGGGCGTTCATTAGCAGAAAGTTGGTCTTGAAGAGGGCTTTCTGTTGATCATCATCGAGGTGATGCATCAAGCCTTGTTGTTGAAGTTTGGTCGCTAGGTGATGTACTTTCCAGCTTCTGTTAGAGGCTTTTAGTAGGCTTAACAGCGGCCAAATCAGCGGGTTATCTCCCTTTATATCACAGAGACTGGTATCAGGATTATTTTTTGTTATGGCTGAAACCGAAGTTGAACATTTAGCAAATAGCATAGGTGAAATTCATCCTGAATTGCTGACCATGACGCTAGACTATGTCATAGGGGCAAGAGAACACAAGAATGACCGACTAAAAACAATTTTCGTTGAGGTTCGTTTCATTCATTGGCTATAGAAAAAATATCATTTGATTTTTTTATTGTTCGAACTAGTCTAAGGGAAGGGCTTTTTATCATTTTTTTATTGTTTATTATGATACCCCTTAATAATCGTCTTAGTATTTTTCAAGCTTGTTTCTTATCGGCTATAAATTATAGATGATTGCTGGTGGGACTTAATTGCATAAAAGGACTAACTAATATAACTTATTTACGCTCCTTAGAACGCATTCTGGCATTATTTGAACATACAATGACAGGTGTCATTTTTAGGCTCATTTGGAACCCTTGGATTTTAAGCGTTTTAGGGGAGCAAGCGGGTAGCCTTTTTTCTTTTTTTAAGCAGAGTAAAATATTGTCACAACTTGGTCCTATTTCATTCTTTGTCGCGCTAATCTATTTAAGTAGAGAGAGTTAATCATGCGCACCTTGAGCATTTTCTCTAGCTACTTAGTCCTGTTTTTCATGCTGGTCGGCATCATACTCTCTGCCGGGATTGGATACCGTTTTTATCAAAACGAGACGTTAGCCATTGAGTCCGATTTTAGGAGAGATGTTGATGATAAGGCGGCAGCCTTAGAACGAGAACTGCTGATTAATTTAGAAGTGCTCTATGCGGTCAAGGGCTTATACAATAGTTCAGATAATGTGACCGAAAATGAATTTAGAAAACTGGCCAGTAGCTTCTTGGTTAGGCATCAGAATATACAGGCATTAGAGTGGATCCCCCGAGTGAGCCTGGGCCAGCGTGAAAAATATGAGCAGCAAAGAAGACAACTTCACCCAGATTTTGAATTCACCGAGCGTGAGTTTCAGGGAAGTATGATCCGAGCGACTGAGCGAAAGGAGTATTTTCCTGTCTATTATGTCGAACCTATGGAAGGCAATGAGGTGGCTTTCGGTTTTGACTTAGCATCAAACCCTAAACGAGAACAAATTCTCAAGAAGTCACGGGATCTAGACCTCTCATTGGCGACGGCCAGCATCACCTTAGTACAGGAAACCTCCAATCAGAAAGGATTTCTGATGTTTATGCCTATCTATCGAGGCGAGCCTAATACGTTAATTAAACGTCGAGAGAAGTTGCTTGGCTTCGTGCTAGGGGTGTATAGAATCGGAGATATGTTCGAAACAGCGATCAAGTACACCGGCGCTCAAGGCATTAATTTGAAATTGGTTGATAATACCGGAGTCTCCGCCGAGCAACTTTATTCCAGTTATACTAGCGAGCAATCTCTCAATACGACGCAGATTCAGCTCACTTACAATAAACCTTTGAGTCGATTCGGAGGCCGACAGTGGACCTTAGTGACGACTCCTATGCTTGGCTATATCGCAGAACGTAGAAGCTTATTGCCTTTTATTAGTTGTGCATTCGGTATTTTATTCACACTGCTTTGTGGTGTTTATACCTTTGCCGTTATTCGACGTAGTTTTTTAATCAAGGTAGAAGTAGAAGAGCGAACCCAAGATCTGAATGAAGCCAAATTGGAGCTAGAAGAATTATCCCATACCGATGGGTTGACCAAGATTGCCAATCGTCGCAAATTCGATGAGCAATTCGAGAAAGAATGGCAGAGAGCCGTTAGAAGCAATACTTCACTTTCCCTCATCATGATCGATATCGATAACTTTAAACAGTTTAATGATCATTATGGACATTTGGCCGGAGACCAATGTTTGCGGGATGTGGCCAAGTCATTGAAGAGTACCATGAGCCGCAACACAGACTTAGTCGCTCGGTATGGTGGTGAAGAGTTCGTTATTTTACTGCCAAATACCAATGAACCCGCACTCTTGGCCGATAAGTGTCGAATGATTATTGAGACATTACATATTCCCCATGAGCCGTCGAGCGTCTCTGAATATGTGACCATCAGTCTTGGGGTGATCAGCGCAAATCCGACACAGAACAGCGACCCTTTGGCTTTCAGTGCGAAAGCTTATAAATTATTACATCTAGCCAAAGACTTAGGCAAAAACAGAGTATGCATCGAGGAGCCGTTAATCCTGCCGAAGGGGGATGTGATAGACTTTAAAGCACCGAAGAAGTAATTGATGCCCTCTATTCCAAGCTTCCTTCTGGTACCTGCACTCCGATTCCTATTTCATCATCAGCTTAATTATTTCAGGTCAGTAACAAGTTACTGACTTTAACCTTAGTTTGTGGTTAATATTACGTAATAAGCCTGTCGGTGTAGCATTCGCTCACCAAGAATCATAAGGTTATCGCAAAATGGCATTGAAAAAATTCACACTCATTTTCACCGTTCTGTGTCTCTCCTTAGCGAGTACTTTTAGTGCTAAGGCACTGGATTGGCGTATCGCTTTTGGTGCCCACGATATTATAGTCGAACAAGCCGACTCACATACTTTAGGTGTTGGGGCGACGTTTTCACTGTCTCATCTCACGCAGTCAAATATTTTATTGATCGGATCTGTAGATGTTTTTGTCGATCATGATAAAGACAAGCTAGATCCCGATCATATTCCTATCTGGTTCAGTTCGAACTTTAGGGTGAAGGGCGAGCTGATTCGCCTGTCTGCTGATAGTGCATTTCAATGGGAAGTAGAGGCGAGTAGCAGGCGAAATACCGTCAGTTCAGTTGAGAAACAGCTGAAATTGTTTCCTGGTATTGGCTATGAGTATGATACAAAAAATTTCTTTGCCGCAGTGAAGGTGGGGGCAGGATACTACTTTCTGGAAATTGATGATGATGTGCCGAGAATGCGTGGATACGATCGAGGTGATTTTCAAAATCAGACCGGGGCTTACACGCTCGCAGCAGATACTCGATTCTCCTTGGGGTCATCGTTCGAGCTATCGGCCAAGATTCAGCATTGGAATGATGGCAGTGAATGGCTGGAGAATCGTTATAGCGTCGCTCTGAATTACGCTGCTAATACTTGGGTAGAGGACAGTGTGTTTGTGGTGAGTGTAGAGCATACCGAATACAATCTCGACCCCTATGCAAAAGTGGCTGTAGATGATCCTGATTACTTGCCGATCTTACCTTGGGATAAAGATACTTTGGTTAGAGTTTATATCGATATGCCCTGGGATTTTTAATAGCAGCTATGAATATTTTGGCGTTTATCGCTCAGGCAGATATGGCGCTATACCAAGCCAAGAATGCCGGACGTAACCGGGTCTGTGTCTATGCCGAGAAAGATGAAGAGGGCATCACCATAGATGCTCAAGGCTCCTCCCTTCCCAGCAAAGTATCACTAAGCTAGTCTCGTTATTTTATCTTCTGCTCCATAGGTATACTGCCATGTGCTCTTCTGTGGATCTGCCTCTCCACCAAGCTTGATAAGATAAACATCAAGAGGTAGCCGGTACCTAGGGCTAATATCACCGCCACAACATTGTCAGTCACCTCGCTATAAATATAGTAGCTCACTATTAGTCCAAAAATGCCGCTAATTCTGATCATCAAGCTTTGGGTAAATAAGCCGTGGGCTTTAATAAAAGCTAGTTGATAGGCGTTTAGTATCATGAAGATGAAGAACATGGAAAAGTGCATTAGCACAGGTGCAGCCTGAGCGTATTCCGGCGGGAACACCCAAGTGACTATGTCATGGCTAAATAAAAGCATAGTAATGAAGAAACCTGATCCGACAATGGCGGCCAGTTTATAAATCCACTTTTTTATCTGTTTAATTTGCTGGATGTCAGAATTTCTTACACATACAGCGAGTTCAGGCAACACGAATCGATAGATAGGAAAAACGAACAGCAGGGTCAGATAGGTAATCACAGGCCTAACAACCACCTGAAAGTCTCCGAGTTCTTCGATGCTAAAGTGAGCGACTGTGAGTAGCACGGTAATGTAGATCATCAAGATGCTAGCCCCAGCCTCCAGGGATGCGGTAAAACTTTTTTTCACGAAGCTGACTAAGTTAGAGTCCATATTTACCGAGTCAAAAGGCGTCGTCGCTATCTGTTTTCGTCGGCTGATAAACATGAAGCCAGCCATGGCGAGAGAGGAGAGCATCATGGAAATGAATAGCGAGGCAATGGCGGCTTGCCCTAATAGATAGAAGCAGATAAAGAAGACTAAGATCTGGGCTAAGGGCTCCATCCAAGTTACCTTGTTGGAAATATTGTACATACGGTACATGGCTATCTGATTGGTAAAGTAGACCTTGAATCCCATGCCTAAGATGATACCGACCAAATGGAAGTACTCCACTGGGATATGTAACGTGTGCTTGATATAAGGTAAGACAACTCCCCAGGTGAGCAATACCATAGTGATCAGGCTATAACGAAAAATATTGGTTATATCTTTATCATTCTGTGTTTGCGAGTAGCTCACCACCATGGAGGAGCGAAAGCCAGTCATCAATATCAGCGACAGTGAGATGATATCTATGCTGGTGTGATACAGAGCCAGATCTTCTTTGGCTACCCATTGGGCTAGCCAAATTTTAAAGCCGAAGCCGATAGTGATACTGACCAAGGTTGCCCAAAGCCCGGCGATAAAAGCTGACTTAACTCGTTCGATAGCTGTGGTTTGCATCATACTCCTGACCGATTGAGGGGAAAAGGAGAAAGCAAGTTTAACAATTCAATCGGCAGATGATTCTACCTCGATAATATGCGTCGCCATAGTGTAGAAAAGTAAAGCTGTGACTTAAACTAGCAGTTGGTCTTATGACGGGGACTATCTTGTACCGTCATCATTTTATCTTAAGCTAGGATGTAAACTATCCTTCGAGTTATTTTCGGTATAACCTTCTAACTAGAATTCGCTATTTTAGGTTTAGCCTTGTTATCAACTTCTTCCGATAGCCATTATCAATTAAAGATAGCCAGCTTTAATCTGTTTAATTTTATTGCGCCTCCCGATGCCTTCTATGAATTTGACAATATTTACACTCAGGAACAGTGGCAGAAGAAGCTAAACTGGATTGCTAAGTACCTTAATGAGCACCAGCCTGATGTGATAGCTTTCCAGGAGGTGTTTAGTCCTGATGAACTGGAGACCCTCACTAAAGCTTGTGGCCTGGACTACTTTAGTGTGCTGGACTCACCTCAGGTCATGGACGATTTTATTTATAGCAAGCCAGTCGTTGCATTGGCTTCTCGTTATCCGATCAAGGAAGCGGTTTCGGTTAGCGCCGATAAAGAGTGGGCGGCGCAGATGGGGCTAGTGAGTGAGTTTGAATTTAGTCGCAAACCGCTTAGGGCTACGGTTGACTTGCCAAAACTTGGCTTGTGTGATTGTTATGTGGTGCACTTTAAGTCTAAGCGCGCCCTGTTCGATGCACAGGATATCAAGGCTAATTCCGCTACAAGCTCTTTTAGAAAAAGTCCTGCAGATGCGGAGCTCAATACCGGCCAATTACTTGCCATAGAGGCGCTGGGGCGTTGGGGCTCGAGTGTTCAGCGAGGCAGCGAAGCCGCGCTGCTTCGATATGCTATGGTTGAACGTCGAAGTCAGACACAAAATCCTATGATATTGATGGGGGATTTTAATGATATTTTGAGCGATGGCGTGCTTGCAGCACTAACCTCAGTCGATACCCGCATCAAACCCCAAGCCGATATGAGCCAGGGGGCCATGGGGGATATAGCCCATCAGTTAGGATTTTATCGTTTACAAGATTCCTATGATCTATACCAAGCGAGTCAATATAGTTTATCGGAACAGGGCAGGCCTGCGACGCATTATTATTTTGCTAAAGGCTCGGTGCTGGATTACATCTTGCTTTCGAGTGAGTTTGATGCCAAAAATGATTTGAGTCTGGCTGAGGTCGGTCGCTACGAAACCTATGACCGCCATTTGATTAACCCCAGCTTCGAGCATGACAGCCAGAGTACCGATCATGCCCCCGTGATGATCACTCTTGCTATCAGAGAGTGAGCAGGTGCTGCGGTTTCGTTATTATTTTGCTAAAGGCTCGGTACTGGATTACATCTTGCTCTCGAGTGAGTTTGATGCCAAAAATGATTTGAGTCTGGCTGAGGTCGGTCGCTACGAAACCTATGACCGCCATTTGATTAACCCCAGCTTCGAGCATGACAGCCAGAGTACCGATCATGCCCCCGTGATGATCACTCTTGCTATCAGAGAATGAGTTAATGCTGCGGTTTTGTTGCCATTTTGATAACATGCTTGAGATGTTTTTACTAATGGCCTAAAAGTGTTCAGTTTTATAGGCTAATGGAACCGACTCCTATGAAGCAAATCCCCTTTTTATCTTACAGTGTCTCATTTTCTGTTGTGGCCTTCTGCGGCCTGCTATTCAGTGCTTCCATTTTAGCCGCCCCCGCGGCCAATGTGAAAACATCGGTTAATCGCACCGAATCGGCCAACCGAGTGCAGGAGAGCTTAGTCTTACCTTATCTCTTCAGTTCAGAGTCCTTGGGGCTGAATATCGGTGTCGGTGGCATGCTCAATGGTTACTATCAAGATCAAATGACCATAGGCGGGACAATATTTGGCGGTGACGTCAGCAAGGCGGCCGGCGGCGGTGTCTGGAACTTCCTGCTGCCAAATACAGAGCGTTTCTATTTAAGTGTCTACGGCATGATGGGCTACTATCCTAAACAGCGCGCCTATGCCGGTGGGACTCAAGATTTTATTCCCGCGAATATGCCTCTTCCCGGGAGTAATGACTCGGACAACTCTCAGTTTCTCGAAGCCGATGGCTCGTCGAATTGGTTCGATATCAAACTTGAGTATGCTCTCCCCATAGGAGCTACAGCCGATAAAGGCTCGGTGAAGTACCAGCTTAAAGATGGTCTGTTAATTTCTGAGCCCAGTGGGGGAGGAGATTGGAATCCCCTGGAACATGGGGCGACTGTAGTGGTATTGCGCCAGTTTAATCGTTACCAGAGTTTCGAATTCGAAGAGGGGGAGTCCGATGGCACCATCCACGCTATAGAGCTGGGGATCTTGCATGACAATACCGATTTCTCTATTAATCCCTCCAGAGGCAGTAGCCAATATTTCTCTATTTCCCACGATGCTGCCTGGCTCGATTCTGACAATCAGTGGACATTTTTAAACTTAGACATGAGCAAGTATTTCTCCTTCGGCGAGTCAGATTATGCTCATCAGAGAATTCTGGCGTTAAATTTCTGGAGCGGATACTCACCCTCCTGGGAAGTGGAGTATGACGGTCTAGGTGGTCAGAAAGTGGTGAATAATGCTCCCTATAATGAGGCGGCCACCTTAGGCGGCTTCTATCGCATGCGTGGTTTCGACCAGAATCGTTTCCACGATAAGGCGGCCATCTACGGTTCTGCAGAGTATCGATATACCCTTAAATATAACCCCATCGAAGATGTGAATTGGCTCAAGTTTCTCAAGATTGATTGGTTTCAATTGGTGGGTTTTGTCGAGGCCGGAAGAGTGGGGGCGCAATATACTGCCAGTGAGCTGTTAACAGACCTTAAATATGACGCCGGCTTTTCTTTACGTTTTCTCGCTGCGGGCCTGGTCGTGAGGACTGATATTGCGGTTTCAGATGAGGGTAGCAACACTTGGGTGATGGTGGATCATCCTTTCTAACGTTATTAGCGGTTTTTAGACTGAGCGGGCCTTGTACGTTTATGTAACATATTCAGGAGACCCTAAGTCTTGGGTTATCCCTTTGTTGTTTCTATGTCTATGAAAAGTAGTGAAGTATTGAGTGGAAGATGAAATGAGTTAGTTTGAGTATCAGTGTTCTGGGCCCATATTGATGGCAACTTAGCGGGTAATAGCTGTTAACGCACATCTATTGTGTGATTTTCGCCCAGATTATGGATTTTAACTCTTAAATGGGTCACATTTTTTATAGGCTAAGGATGAAAGCCTATCGGTAAAGCGCTAATTTGGTGATAAAATAGTCGCACTGAACAGGAACCTGTTCACGATGGACGCTATCACATGTATCAGGGAAATGATGTCATCTAATAATGCAGCACTGCATTAACATTTCAATACTAGACTAGCGCCATGTGTCGCTATAAAAGCATTAGTCGATTCATGTACTTTTTTAAGTTCCATGAGACTCTTATAAGGATATTTAATGCAAGATAAGGACTCAAGTCAAATTGAGCAATCCAGTGGGTCCTGGCTGAACGTTAGTTCTTGGCTATGGCCCTTCTGCCTGAGCGAGAAGTTCAAGTTTGCCTCTAGAGTCGCCTTGAGTCTGACTCTGGCTTACCTCATTCCCATGGCTATGGGTTGGCCTCAGGCGTCGACGGCCGCCACCACTGTGATGTTGATCGCTTCTACCGGCAGTCGCCGCGAGTCTCTCGCCCTGGGAACCTATAGGGTGATTGGTACCTTGATTGGTGCCGTTATTGGCCTAATGCTGGTAGGACTCTTCGCTCAAGAGCGCATCCTCTACATGTTCGTGGTATCTGTGGTGGTCTCGGTCATCTTCTATTTCCGCAATGCCTATAAGAAAGACCCCAGCGTGTTTATGCTCACCGGGGTGATGGTGTTGATGATGTCCAACGGCGGCGATGCCAACGGTGCCTTCATCTATGGTGTTGACCGGGCCTTCATGACGGCATTCGGCGTGGTGGTGTTCACCTTGGTCAGTGTATTCCTGTTTCCGGTCAAGACAGAGCAAAACCTCAGGGCATTAGCCCATGATCTGAATCGAATACAGGGGCAGCTTTTTCATCTTCTGACCCATCCTAAAGAGACGCAGGACCAAGCCGAACCCGCCGAGTCAATGTCCCAGGACAACCCCGAAGAGTCGGCAGAGCAAACAGATGTGTCATCTCTGGTGAAGCGGCTCTTCGCAGCGCAAGGGGCCTTGGAGCAGAGGTACACTTCAATCAGCGCCGAGTGCAGCGATGTCTCGGCCTATAAGAAGGAGTGGGACCTGGCCCTGCTCTATTATAAGCAGATCTCTGAGTTGCTAATTTTTGTCGCCGAGTCAGGCTCTCACGGTGTGAAAGAGGGCACAGAGTTAAAGTTAGATCGCTTTATCACAGATTACGCTCAAACCGTCCAAAAGCTAGCGGCCCTTTTTATCGAGTCACAGCAGGCTTGGGATGATAAAGAGCGCACATGTGAAGCCATAGAGTACAGGGTGACCTTGGATGAAGAGGCGTTACAAACCTGCACTCATCTTGGCAGGGGCAAGGTGCTGACCTTTGCCTACTTGCTCAATCAGCTCCATGAAAAGTTGTCGCGGTTGACGGCGACCATCAGCTGCATAGACTCAGTGACCGGCAAGGTGGATTTCAGCGAGCACTTTCCTAAGGCCCTCTCTCAGTTTATCTGGTGGGATGCGGAGAATGCCAAGACGGCAATAAAAGTATTCGTTACCTATTGGGTCGCGGGACTCATCTGGATCTACTTCAATCCTCCGGGGGGCTACACCTTCGTGGTCTTCTCGGTGATCTACATGTCGCTGTTATCTTTCTTGCCTGTGCACCCAGTGATGTTGCTGGTGCTGTTCACCTTCGGCTTCCTGTTTGCTGTGCCTGCCTATGTGTTCGTTCTGCCCGGGCTGACTTTAGGTGCCGAGCTTGGGGTCTTTATCTTCATCTATACCTTCGTCGCCTTCTATCTGTTTAAGGGGCCAGTCACCATATTTTTCCTTATGGGTCTGTTTGTGCTGGGAATAGATAACACCATGCATTATAACTTTGCCGTGCTCCTCAGTGTCATGATGATGTTTTATCTGGTGGTCTTGATGATCATCTTATCCTATTATTTTCCCTTCTCATCGCGCCCGGAGCATCTGTTTCTGGTGATGAGGGAACGTTTCTTCAGGCATGCCGCCGGGGTAATTCTTTGCCATCAAACGCTTAAACCTAACGGCTTACAGCGGCTCAAGACTGATTGGCACCAGATGACCATGAACGTCACTGTGAAGAAGTTAACCCTATGGTCGGCAAAAATTAATAATAAGCAGTTTCAGCAAACGACGCCACAAGCTCTCGCGGCCTTCTGTGCTGCCTGTGAAATGCTCAACAATCATCTGAATATCTTTGTCTCTTCCCAAAGTAAGTTTGCAACCAATGAACTGGTGTTACAGGGGCGGCATTCCTTCAAGGATAAGGTGCTGCTGCCCATGACCAAGTCTCTGGCGGGTGGATATAAGCAGGAGGCATCAGCCAAGGTGTTTTTGGGCTATGAGTTGGATTATGAAGCCACAGAGTTGCAGTTGGAAGATTATCTCAATGGTCTCGATCTGTCGCTGTATTCGGCGACGGACATCTCAGGTTTCTATATCTTCCTCAATTTGAAGAAGAATGTGTTCGATGCCATCAGTCAGTGTCAACGTACGTACGAGGATATCAGTTGGAACAATTTACGACAGAAGCGATTTTAGGAGAGTGGCAATGTTAAATAAGTACGTCAAAACCTGTCTGGTGATGATGCCATTGCTTGGGCTCTCGGCGTGTACCACTCTGGGACCGGACTTTCAGACTCTTGAGGCGAAGAACTTGCCCGACAGCTGGAAAAATTCTGCCTCTGATTCTGAGAGTGAGCTTGAGCAGACAATGCAAGCATCTGCTCAGTGGTGGAAACAGTTTAATGATCCGACCCTAAATCTTCTGGTGGAGCGAGCCAATACTCAAAATCTGGATATCGAGGCCGCGGGCCTACGTATCTTGCAGGCGAGAATGATCTTGGGGATCAGTGATTCACTCGGCTATCCACAGGTGCAGGTGGCATCGGGTAGCTTGGCGAAAGTGTATCGCAACGAGAGCTCGTTCAATAGCGCGGCTCTGTCATTCGATGCCGGCTGGGAGATGGACATCTGGGGAAAATATGCTCGGGGTGTCGAGGCCTCGGAAGCGGCGCTCTATGCCAGCATCGCCTCATACAATGATATTGCCGTGACCATCACATCGGAAGTGGCACGTAATTACATTAACTTCAGGACCTTTCAGGAGAGAGTGTTGCTCTCCAGGCGAAATATTCAGATCCAGCAGCGAGTGGTACACATCACTCAGGTGCAGTATGACTCGGGCAATGTCACCGAACTCGATGTGCAGCAGGCCAAGAGTCAGCTTTACACCACTAAGGCGGCACTGCCTTCACTTAAGTTGGGTATGATGCAGGCGAGAAACGCCCTCGCCGTGTTACTCGGTGTAATGCCTGGTGAGATAGTGCCCATGTTGGAATCGGAGCAGCTCAAAGCTAAGGTCGATGCCTACAATATCGAGTATGGCAGGGCAGATACCAAACGCACCATGACAGATGATAATACCGAATCTATCGTGCCGACTCCGCCCATGCTCGATGCCAGTATTGATGCTTCTCTGGTGATGAGACGCCCGGATCTTCAGGTCGCCGAGTTACTGGCCCATGCCCAGAGTGCCAAGGTCGGCTCGGCCGAGGCGGCCCTCTATCCCAGCTTTTCCCTGTTCGGCTCAATAGGGATCAACAGCAACACCCCCAGTGGCAGCAGTTTCAGTTTTAGCGACTCGCTGACACTCTCCGCCGGCCCCTCATTTTCCTGGAATATTTTCCAATATGGCCGGATTAAGAACAATGTCCGCCTGGAGGATGCCCGCTTGCAAGAGGCGCTCACCAACTACAACAAGAAGGTGTTGCTGGCAGTACAAGAGGTGAGTGGCGCTCTGGAATCTTACTCCCTGTATCGGGAGCAGAAGGCGCTGAGAATGAGTTCGGTTAATGCCTCGGTTCGGGCGTTTAATATCTCCATGACCCAGTATGAGAATGGTCAGATAGGCTTCGAGCGACTGCTTAACTCGGTAGAGAAGATGACCCGCAGCGAAGACAGTTATGCCCAGATCAAGGGTAATGTGGCCAATCAAGTCGTGGCGCTCTATAAGTCCTTGGGCGGTGGCTGGCAGATAAATAATGGCAAGGCTTTTATCAGCGATAGCAATAGAGAGCTGATGAGGCAGAGAACCGATTGGGGAGATGTGTTAGATGAGCCTCAAATATTACCAGTGCTGGGAAACAAGCCGACGGTTGCCGGTATCGAACAGACGAGTTCTCAGCTTTCGATTAAAGGAGGGAATGAGTGATGGATCTCCCCCATGAACTCGCTGCGGGAGATATTTATTTCTCGCCCCTGTTACTGGTACTGGTGATGGCGACAATCGCCAGTTGGATCACGGTAGCCCTGTTAAATAAGACGAGGTTGTCGCGTTTTATTGCGTTTCCTTCGATTACCTTTATGGCGATAACCTTGTTCTACGTTATCGGCATAGATAGTTTCTTTTTACGCTTCTAAATGGACCTTCGAACAAGTGAATAAGATGAAAAAATTATTAATCATAGTCCTCAATGTCCTCATCATAGGCGGCGCACTGTTTCTGGGTTATCAGAAATACCAGGAGTACTTTAACAACCCCTGGACTCGCGATGGCCAGATTAGGGCCAATGTGATCAAGCTGGCTCCCAGGGTTTCCGGTCCTCTGGTGCAGGTTTATATCAAGGATAACCAGTTTGTGCATAAGGGAGATCTGCTGTTTAAGATCGATCCCAGTACCTATGAAGTCTCCCTCTCCCAAGCCGAAGTCGGGCTGGAGCGGGCAAAGTTGAGCTCACAGGGTAAGAAGATTGAGTTCGATCGCCTTCAGGATATCAGGGCGAAGGATAAGGGAGCCGTTTCCCATAAAGATTTGATCCGCCGTGAGATAGCTTATGAAGAGTCCAAGCTTAAGATTAAGGCCTCCGAGGAGCAGTTGAAGGCGGCCAGAATGAATCTTGGCTTCACTAATATTTATGCTCCTGTAGAGGGTTATGTCTCTAACATAGACATCCAGATCGGTACTCAGGCGGTGATGAATCAGCCCCTTATCGCCCTGGTCGACAGCAATAGCTTCTGGGCCTTCGCCTATTTTCGTGAGAGTGAGTTAGAGCAGATCCATATAGGCAGCACTGCCATGGTGACCCTGATGGCACACCCAGATAAACCTATCGAAGCCAAAGTTGAATCCATAGGTTGGGGCATAGCGCCTAAAGACGGTACCGTAGGTTATAACTTGCTGCCAAACGTGAATCCTGTCTTTCAGTGGATCCGCCTGGCACAACGTATTCCTGTGCGTATTACCTTAGACGAGCTTCCCGAGGGAGTAGAGTTGAGATTCGGCCTGTCGGCTTCGATCATGGTGCTCGGCGATGAATAAGAAAATCAATCAGGAAAATAACTTCTATTACATGACCTTCGCGCTCATTGGCTTACTGGTAACCTCATCTTTGGTAGAGGTGATGCCGAGCGGCATCTTAGAATATGTGCTCGAAGGGGTGATAGTGCTGACTTTCCTGGTCTGCATATTGAGTCTGCGTTTCGATCCCCGTTGGAAACGCTTCATGCAGATGTTGGCGCTATGCTGGGTGCTGGCCTCAATACTCAGGCAAGCCTTAGGCATACAGGAGATAGATCTGCTGGTGTTACTGATCATGTTTGCCTTCTTCTGGGGCACATTTAGATCTATCTCCAGGCAGATCTTATTTACCGGCACAGTGGACAGCAATAAGGTGGTGGGGTCTGTGGCCCTGTTCCTCCTGATGGGCTTGATGTGGACCATTGCCTACCTTATTGTCATGGAGTTTGCGCCACATTCTTTTACCGGCATGAGCCAGATGTCCTGGGGGAAAAATTTCTCTCAGCTGGCCTATTTTAGTTTCGTTACTTTAACCACATTAGGCTATGGGGATATCAGTCCCATCAGCCCATTTTCACAAGTCCTTGTCTACATGGAAGCGATTGCCGGTGTGTTTTATATGGCTATCGTGGTAGCGAGTTTAGTGAGTTCAAATCAGGGAAAACAACATGGATAATCTACAAGGAAATAATCGAGTGGGAAATCAGCAGAGTAAAATATTCGTCAATAACATGATGGAGTCGGCCATTCGCATCGGCTTGCTGTTTATGCTTATCGTATGGACATATGACATTATCAGGCCCTTCGTCATTCCCGTGTTGTGGGGTGCCATCATAGCCGTGGCTCTGATGCCGCTGACCCAGAAATTGGAGAAGGCCTTCAAGGGCCGACGTGGACTTGCTGCGACTGCACTGGCTATCATAGGAGTCGCGCTTCTGGTCATTCCATTTGTCCTAGTCTCAGGTTCAATATTCGATGGTGTCAGCCGTACCATAGAGGTGTTGCAGAGTGGCGATGTTAACATCCCTGGCCCGACCCAGAAGGTGGCCGATATTCCCGTTATCGGTGACAAGCTTTATGAAATTTGGGCGCTGTTCTCCACTAACCTGGAGAAGGCGGTGCAGCATTTTCTGCCTGAGATAAAGACGGCCGTGGGCACCATAGCTTCGGTCATTGGTAGCAGCTTGGCGACTCTGATGATGTTCATCATCTCCTTGGCTATCGCGGCGGGTTTCATGTCTCATGCGGAGAAGATCTCCGATGCCGTTAGCACTATCGCAGTACGTGTAGTGGGTCAGAATGGCGAGCAGTGGACCACACTCACCGCCGCGACCATACGCAGCGTCTTGCTCGGGGTTGTCGGCGTGGCATTTATCCAGTCCATGTTAATTGGCTCCGCCATGTTTGTGTTTGACGTACCCGCGGCAGGTCTTATTACCTTAGGTGTACTGATCTTAGGTATCGCCCAGCTGCCGGCACTTATCGTGGTGTTACCGGTGATCTTCTATGTGTTTTCTACTCAAGACACGACTCCTGCGACCATCTTCACTATATGGGTGCTGATTGCCGGCGTATCGGATAACTTCCTTAAGCCTCTGTTGATGGGACGCGGCGTGGATGTGCCTATGCCTGTTATCTTGATTGGTGCCATCGGCGGCATGCTGACGGCCGGAATTATAGGCTTGTTCCTCGGCGCAGTCGTGCTCGCCATCTGGTATGAGTTGTTTATAGCCTGGTTGAAGGCCGATAAGGAACAAGAGGCTGCACAAGCGCGTGTGCTTGAAGGTGAGAGCCCTGAGTCTAAGCTCGAAGCTGTGACGAGTGAGGCTAAATAGCTAACGATTTTTACTGGCTCAAGGGAGCCTGGCAGGTTACAACCAGAAGAGGAGAGCATAGGCTCTCCTTTTTCATGGGGTTACTATCATTCGTGGCAGGTTTAGGTTAGCGTTAATTTATGCACTACAAGAGATTCATATAGCCTATGTTAGATGCCATCTGTACCTTAGATGAGACCAAGCCGGTTACTTATACTGTGTTTAAGTTTCAAAAGCTGAGTGATGCCGATATTGAAAAGTATCGCCAGTCTCTCATCTGCCCCGCCTGTAACGGTAAGGCATACTTTCGTAAAGCCTCGAGAGATGGCAAGGCCGCCTGCTTCGGTTCTCGTTATCATCAGGCTGATTGCAGTGAATTTAACCCCTCAAATGCAAAAGTGCGTGAAGAGCTTGCCGCCATCGAAGTGAGTCAGCTGCTGGTGGACAGCGATGCTCTGGTGATAGATTTCTCTAAGCGAGCTGGAGGAAAGCGCGCTAGCCTTAGCTCAACAGACAAAAAGATTGTCGTTGATAATCAAGCTGATAACGATAATGCAGACTTAGCAGGAATAGACGCAGATAAAACACGGATCCAAGATGAGCCGTCCGGTATGAGCCGAGTCTCCTCGGAGGGCTTAGATAAACTGCTTCACAGTCTGCTTAGGGGCAGTGAGCTAGCCGAATCAGATCTCTGGGTCTATACCGATGACAAGTATCGTTGGCGGGCCAAGAACTTGTTCGTTAACTTTGCCGATGCAGAGCCTACGGATAATGGTGCGCCGCGTATGTACTGGGGAACCCTTTCTCATAGTGATAAAAGTATGCACTGGCTTAACCCTGCCGATTGCAGGGATGTGGGAATACCCATCGAGGATTTTCAACAGGCCTTGTGTAACAGATTCGATATCCATGAACGAAGGGATCTTGAGGGGGCGGGGATCATCATTTTTGGTAAGTGCTTTTTCAATAAGGATAAAACCAGAAAAATCATTCAGCTGTGGGGCAAAGATATTAGCCGGATAGCTATCTCCAAATTAGACGATTAGCGGGTGTGAGGGGGAAACTGGCTGGCAGCTAAATCCGTCGTTATCCTACACACTCTCGATGCATTGCAAAGTGAGAGGCGGTTGTTGGTTTTTTGCATTTCGCGAACAAAAAATTCCACCTGGTTTTGATTTCGAGCCATTGGCTATCTGGTTTAAATGTCAGTTAAGTGAGTAATAATTTCAAATGATTACCTTTTTTATGAACCCAAGAAAAACTTGAGTTTAAAAAGCGCTACTCATGGCTATTGTGCATCTTGGCACAGCATATGCTGCATTAAAGTCTAGCTGTATATATCCAATATAAAGGATATAGCTGAGTTATATGAGGAATCTATTATGTCAATTACCAGCCAAGTTAATCCTGCCGAGCCAAAGTTGCATTTTACAATCAATCATCACCTTTATGAAACTTCTAGCTCATATCGTTGTAGAGTCGATTACGTTATCAAACTGCTTGCCGCCGAAGAGCTAGATCAGGCTAAGGAGGCACATTGTCCTACAGAAGATGTGATAAATTTGGAGAAGGATTTTATTAGAGGTTATAACTAATTGAGTTTATCTGGATTGTGATTTTGGCAAGCTTATAGCGTAGGTATTAGCTTGCCATAGGCGAAGCGGAGGCTTAATAAACTGTTTTTAACAATATGTTATGGATGTTTTATATCTATTGGGATAACTTGAGCCCAATCTAATTTCCTGTATCAGTGAAGGGACCCAATGTCCTCTGAAAATACCAAGATTATGTTCCTTAGCTTATTTATCTTACTGGCAGGGTTCGGTGTAGGGATAGGCTTGTATGTTAATGCAGATAAACATGAACAAGGTACAAATTTAGTTCCGCTTATCATAGGTTCTTGGGTGAAGATCCCAGGCGTTTGCGATGGTAAAACCCATTATGATGAGCTGGTAGAGATATTGTCGAAGGAGTCGTTCAGGGTTAAGGGGGAGATGATGAGCATAGTCAATTTTTCAATATCTGAGACCTCGCCGTTTAAGATAAACTGTGATGCTGTGGGTGAAGGTGAGCTGTTCGCTCAAACTTCATTTATGGCCGATAAGTATTCTCGTTTTTATGTGGGCAAGATGGGTGACTACACCATTATGAAGAATGTGGCTCCAACGGGAGAGTTGTGGTTTAAACTCGATACTCATTTTCAGCAGAAGCTGCAAGCGATGAGCGACATTAAAAACCGTGGCAGGCTCTGATGTGAGCGAATTTAGGCTGGCTCATTTACAAAGAATAACTTAAGGACAGACCCAGATACAGATATGAAGACTCAGATGTTAAAGGGCGTATTGATCCACTGGAACGATGACAAGGGATGCGGATTGATTAGGCCGGATGTGTCTCATGCCGATATAGCGACGTTACATGGTCCTGCTAGCGAGCAGGACATATCTATCCATATCTCGGTATTGAAACATATGAGCAGACGTCCTAAGGTCGGGGACACAATTTTCTTTCTGATAGAAACTAAACTCGACAGTAAACTCAATGCCATCCAGGCTCATATTGAGGGGGTCGAAGCCAATACTGACGATGTGAAGGAGAACAAGCCCTATTTAGGTAATGGCAATAGTAAGATCCCTATCTCCTCATTGGCTGTCATAGCACGGCTATTAATCATAGCCGTGCTGCTTATCGGTGGCAGCCTGATTTATCAGATGTTCACTGACACAAATACCACAGAGGATGTACACAGAACACAGTGATCAACCGCTCTTTTTCTTCATCCGCCTGCGTTTGAGCGAGTACATGGCGGTTTCGCCGAACTGATATAGGCCCAGACCGGAAATCACAAATATGGCGCCTATGACTAAGGCATCCGTGATGGTCTCGCCATTAAGCCGGGCTCCTAATATCATGGCGAACACAGGTGTTATTAAGGTCACCAGGGAGACAGTACTCGCCTTCAGGTTCTGCAGAATATAGAAGTAAGCGATGAAGCCTATCAGGGAAGCAAACACCCCCAAATACAGGATCGACCAGAGTGATCTCTGCTGCCATGTCTCTATTGGTAGGGTGCCGTCGAATATCAGCCAAGCTAAGGCAAATATTGGCGTTGAAAATGCTAATGCACCAACCGTACTAGCGATGGGATGAATATTGATTTTGATGGTCTTTATTAACACGCCACTGAGACTAAATAGAAAAACCGCAGTCAAGATCAGCATCAGGCCAATCCAGCTATCCGAGCCCAGTGACAGCTTAGATGAACAAACTATCCCTAATCCGATAAAAGCCATGGCTAGGGCTAATAGTTTCATGGGGCCAAATTTGGCCTCACCGAGCAGCCTCTGAGCTAGTAAGCCTGAAATTAGTGGGGACAGGCCGAAGATCAGCGACATGGTTCCCGACGCCAGATAGCGGGCCGAAAAATAGCTGAGCAACATGCCACCGACTATGCCTATGGATGAGACGCCATAGAGCTTTACTGCCGTCTTGTTCCATGGCAATCGAATACGGGTTATCAAGAGGATTAAGCTTCCCAGTGACAAGGCGATCATCATTCTCAGCAACACAGCCATGGTGGGATGAACAGACTCGTTGCTCCAGACTATGCCCAGTGGTGTGGTAGACCAGATCAAAACCACAGATAAAAAGGCTGCGGGAACCAGTCTGGGTAATGTTGCCGGGACTTGCATTGTCATCTTGTACCTCGCTTACTTTTGATATTAACAATTTGAAGCAAAACATGAATCTTGGTCATCAAATTTGTGGTAAGCCGAGAAGAGAGCGGAGCGAAGAAGGGGGGAGTTATCTGCCGCATTGTTATCTTTTGCGGCTGGGTAATGGTGTAGACTAGCGCTCTATCTCCATCTCATCCGCGGGCTGATTAGGCCACACACAAGTCATCACACGGGGATCGGTATTCGTGACTAGGAGCCGTAACTGAATCGATACCAGTTTATCTTGATGACTTGTTTGAGATTGAGTTAATAGCATGAACTAAACCCTGTTCCTAAACTTGGGAATTAAGTGAACATTCATAGTGTATCTCTTGAGGTATACTGTCAATTATAAAATCTAAATTAATTAATGCTAATGCTGACCAGTTTTTTTGCTTGAATAAATGTCATGTTAAATTTGAGTTTTTATGGTTAAATATTTGATATGAATGATATTTAAATTTTAATGTTGGGGTGGTAAGGATATGAGTGTTAGTTAGCTATATGGATACACGTAAGATTTTTGAGATAGATAATCCGAGTCTATCTACCCGGAGTCGAGAATTACTCGATAATAAAGCCCTCTGGCTGTGTCACTAGATGACGGAGAGGTTGAGCACGCGATTTATATCTGACGGACTTTGGAGAGGCTGGGTGTTCAGCGAAGCTAACTTGTGCGCTTAAAATTAGGCCATGTCTATAATCTGTGCCCATAAAAAGTCGAAAGGGGCATTGCCCTTCAGCACATGCCCCTTCTGTTGTTTGCGGTTGTATGACCCTTTACCTTTCTTGGGTTTCTCGGTCCTCATTCTAAAAAGCTCGCTGGTGACTAATGCCTTTAAGGCGTTGTCTTTGATTGTGCCGCGACCGCTATCATGTTCCATAACAGTGTCGGACTTACGATGTTTAGCCATCGAATATTCCTATTTAATTTGTTTGAATTTTCTCTTGTTAACGTCAGTGATAAAGCTAGCCATAATAGTTAGCTCCGTGGGCGACTATAATCCAGAGTTGCAGGAAAAGTAAACCGCTTTTAATCGATGAATCCAAGGGAATGCAGCGGAAGAGCTGGGCTCAAAGGATAAATAACAATGCCCCTTTTGTGTTAACAAGAGGGGCTGAGGTCACTGCTTAACTCGTTGTTGAGTGCAGGTGCTTAATGCTGTTGCATAGGCAACTTGTTTGGCTCGAGAATAATTCGAGCAGTGCTTACCTTAGTGTTCCCACTCGCGGCCTGAGCCTTGCTCGGTGAATTACTCGCAGGTGCCGCGTTGACAGTATTGAAATATTCGACATCGATAAGCTCATACATGTTCCAACGAGGAGCGATCAAGTAACCAAATTCCTCAGTAGAGTTGTACTTACGCATGTCGTATTCTTGAACATAGATGCGCTTACCTAAACGGCCATCGACGACTTTTAATAATGTCCATTCTCGATAACGACATGCTTCATCAACATCCCAACATCGAGAGTATGCTTCATTGGTGTGCTTGAGCTTACCGGTATCAGCAATAGCCCAAGACAATAGGTCGGCCCAATCAAAAACAAAGTTAGGTGGCGGTAATAGTCCTTCCCAAGGCGAGTAGAGTTTAGTTCCCGAGTTATCGTCTAATACTTGGAAGCCAAAAACGTTATTACCATAACTACATCCATCGGCAGCATTTTCATCGCCATCAATACCGTCATAACAGAATTCGAGTGTGTCACCGTCCCATGCGCCTGAAGTCCACTGGTTTACCATTGTTTGCCAATACTTATCTTGACCAGTAACGGCTATTTCGGCGGTAAACTTTGTTGTCGTTTCAATCTGAGTGGCAAAACCAAATAGTGAGGCCAATAACTTATCGTCCTTGTCTTTTGCTTCGGAATAGATCGCCAGATCGCCATTGTTACTGTCAATAACTGAGTAGCTCTGTGTGAAATCAGCAAAAACTAAATTCAAGGTGCCATGGGTAACAGACCAACTAAAGCTGGCGCTGCTGTCTTGACTCACCCCCGTGCCATCTGTAGAAAATTCCAATATTTCAAAGTGGTTACTGTTGAAGTTTATTGGATTATACACCTCAAAACCCCATAGACCTGTGATATCAGCTTGAGCAAACTCAACGCCAGCGGTAGCAGATTTACGCATCAAAAGATCCGATGTGTCAGATTCATTCCAAGCCGGAATTTCAATGACGCCTGAGTTTGTCTCTATAGGGGTCATGGTCGATATTGTTTCACTCTCCACACGGAAAGTATCTAAAGCGGATCCTGTCGTTAGACGAGTCATGCGTTCGGTCAGTGTTTCTATTGTTGTTTCAACCGTATCCCCATATTCTGCATATATGGTTTCTTTTTGTGCCTGACTCAGTCCTGGTATCGCCTCAAGACCTACATAGCTGAAAGAGGCTTGGGCCTGAGTATAGGTTAGCAAGATGTCTCCGCTATCGATTGCCCAGCCAAACTCTGAAATACCGTAGTTTGTTGCTCTCTTACCTGTCCCATTTTCTGCAAACTCATAACGGCTACCACCGCGTGCGATGAAAGAGGCTGCCACAGGAGTGGTCTGATAATAGAGTGAAGGAATATCGGCGGCCACAAGAGCCGGAGTCAGTGCGGGATCTTCCACTATGGCAGCTATAGTCTCTTCGATAGCACCAGGCGTCGCCTGCTCTATGGTTTCTACCAAAGCGTTATATTGTTCTGGATCGGCCAGCACAGACAGTAAATCTGTAGTGCCTTGGGGTAAAAGATCTACTTCACTGTTGATCAAGATATGAACCACTGCCGCGATTTCGATCAAGGCATTAGGATCTATCTGACTCTCTACAAGTTCGATGGCATCGATATTGGTTGGCTCTGTGCCACCATTTGCGGCAACGAGTAAGGTATACAGAGCAGTCGATACGGCTGAGACTGAGATACTTGGTGTATCTTCCACGGCTTGTGTCGAGGCTTTTTGTATTTTAGAGCTGGATTGTGCCTGAGCAATAAAGCCACTGAGCTGCTCAAGAGAGGGCAAAAGAGAGGCGAGTTGCAGTGCGGATTCATTGTTGGCAGTGAGCTTCACACTGGAATTGAGTTCAACATCATCATCTACCGCGAGATTTAAAGAGAAGTCACCATTTTCATCCGCTGCGATAGAAGCCGATTCACTTCCTACGCTTGCTAAAATCATAGCATTAGCATATTGACTGCCGACAACTGTCCCAGCCAAGTTATAGATGCTTTCGATGCGTTCTATGTTTGTTTCGGCCGAGACTTCAGTGACAGCCCCTTCATCGTCTGTGACGCTAATCGTAAAACTGACAGGAGTGTCGACGGAGACACTCGGTACTGTAAATGCTATTTCCGCGGTATCTGCGCCTGTGATAGTTAACTCTGGGCCAGAAGTTTGTACCCAAGCATAACTTGATATGCTGCCATCACTGTCACTCGCGACTACAGATAAGCTAGAAGTCGCTTTCTCGGTTAGTGGGGCAAAACTGGCACTCAATGCGGGGGCTTTATTTGGGGTTTCAACTTCGGCGGGATTGTCATCATCTGAACCACATCCGCTAAGGAAGGCGCTCGTCACGATCAGGGATAGTATGCTTTTTTTCAACATGATTACTGTTCCTATAATCTATGGTTGTTAAAAGCCACAAGTCGTATTTCGGGCCAAGGGGAAGATTTCCATCTGCTCCTCTCTTAGCACTACAAAATGTGGTTGAAATTCGCACGTCATTCTATAGAGATAGACTCGATGTTTGTATGAAAAATTGTGAATGATCTTGAATTGTTTTGTTTGAGTTTTGTAAGTTATTTATTTTGAAGAGGAAGTCAGAAATGACTTCAGATTTAAGATTGACGTCGGCGGTATTTATCCTTGTTCTTACGGCCGATGCGATAGAGTAGTCCACGACTGGCACGGCGAAAGCTGGGGAACAGGTAGCCTAATGTAGTGAGTTTACCGCTAAACCAGGGCATGGCAATTTCGGTCTCTGTGCCTTTCGCTAACTTAACGATAGCTGCGGCGACTTGCTCTGGTGTGCTCATGGGCTGGGAATAGACAATATCTTCCACTTCATCTATTTCATCCATAATAAAGCGGGTATCTATAGGACCGGGTGACACCACAGCCACATTGATATTTTTATCCCTAAGCTCGTCGCTTAAGGCATAGGCGAAGGCTCTAAGCCCGGACTTAGTGCTGCTATAGGTCGCTGCGCCTTGCAGAGGCGCACGGCCAGCCAGCGAGCCCACCATGACTATGGCTTTAGGGCCTGACTTAGGCATTAGGGGCAGCACGAGTGCAGCCAGATACAGGGGCGATCTTAGATTCACATCCACCATGGCCGCTATCTGCTCCGGCGATCTTTTACTAAATTCGCCTCTATGGTGCAGGCCAGCATTGTTCACTAAGACATTGATACTGCCAAATTTTTGCACCGCAGCTGCGACTAACTGTTTACACGCCTTAAGGTCGGCAATATCGGCCGTCAGGGTCAACACCTTGGCATTAGGGTATCGGCTTAACTCACTCTCTAACTCTTGTAACCCCGCTAATCCTCTAGCCACTAATACCAGGTTAACCCCCTCAGGAAAGGCCTTAGCAAACCCATGCACACATGCTGCGCCAACGCCCTTAGATGCCCCGGTGATCAGTACGGTCGGCGCCCCATTGGAAGCCGTGGTTAAGGTGTCGCTTTCATCTGTTGCAATCGCCCTTGGTTCTGCTTTTGAGTCAGTCGCTGAGTCAAGCCTTGAGTTAGTCATGCTGCATTTCCCTGAGTTTTATCGTTTTAATTTGACTATATTTTTAACATCTGGCTTCTGTGTTGGCTAGCGGTTTAACGCCATGGCTCAATACTTAGTTTCAGGCTTAATACTCAGTTAATTATTAGGATTGGTATTATGCCGGGATTTCGCCAAAGCGTCCGGCTTGATAATCATCGATCGCCTGCTGGATCTCCGCTTGTGTGTTCATTACAAAGGGCCCCATATGCACAATATCTTCCTTGATGGGTTTGCCTGCGAACAAGAGCAATCCCGCGCCATCAGAGCCGGCCTGCATCTGGAGTAAGGTCTGACTATCCAGAATCAGATATTGACCTTGGATATATTGCTTCGTCTCCTTGTCGGTATCTTGGCCTGTATTGATGTGAGTGCTGCTAAGCGTTCCTTGATACAGATAGAGGCCGACAAACTCATGTCTCTTGAGCTGTAACTCGGCAATAGCGTCAGGACTCAGCATGAAATCGGCTATTGCGGCTTCCCCTGCGAGCCCTTGTACCGGAGCACTAATTTCTGCTTGTCCGGCAAATGCCCAATCCCCTGCCAATGCTCGCAGTGTCGCGCCCGAGTCATTGCTAACCTCAGGATTTACCGTTTCACTGGTGTCCTGATATCTCGCCGGGCGCATCTTATCCTTCGCTGGCATATTGAGCCAAATCTGAAACCCATGCAGGCCCTCATCGGCGTCGATCAGGGGCATCTCTGAATGGATGACTCCGCTGCCGGTACTCATCCATTGCACATCTTTAGCGCGAATGGCTTGCACATTTCCCAGCTGATCCTTGTGCTCAAATCCGCCTTTGCGGATATAGGTAAATGTCTCGATACCCCGGTGAGGATGGGGGGGGAAACCGCCGATAAAGTCTTGTTCATCATCGGACTTTATCTCGTCCATCATCAAGAATGGGTCGAACTTGGTATGATTAAAATCGGCTACCCGGCGAATATTCACGCCATCCCCATCCATCGCTGGTCTGGCTGAAAATTGACTCTGTACTTTCATGTTTTTCTCCTGAACTGGGCTAAAACTTATCTCGCTAACAAAGCTGTTGTATTAGCGATTAAGATCAGCATACCCCTGGGATAATCGAATGAATATTGCGAAATATCGCACTAAACATTCGATTAAATAGAATTATCAAAAGAGAAGTGGTGAAGGTGGTACTGGGTGACGTGCTGCGGGAGTAGATTGTGAGTGAAGCGTGTCCTAAACATACCTAATACCATTCCATATAAGTATCTGGTCAGTTCAGAGACTCTCAGTTTTTTTAATTCAAGGCGCATTGATGAGGAAATGGTTATTCCCTTTTAAGTTAATGCAACACAGAAGTGGAAACACTGAGAGCCTCACGCAGTGCGGGTTTCAAAGCCCTTTATGCTACGTTGAATGTTCTCGATATACGACTGCATGGATGCAGGAGGTAGAGCAACGCAGGAGCTTGTTGCCGAGAATAACTATTAGCTTCAAACATCCGCCTTGCCTACAGTGCTTTGAACTCCCGCTGAATGATTAGATACTTACTCGGAATGGTATAAAATCAGAGCGTTAGCCGTGGTCTGCTATTTTGCATGCTTGTGAACCTGTGGGGAACATAACTTCCATTTGCGCTAAGGCTTCATTCAGAGATTTTTCGATGTCATCAATCCATATTTGACCATTAACTAGCTCTAGCTCTTGCTCTTGTGTGGATGTTATTGCTTGCTTGAGTTTGACTTCTATCTCTATTGTGAGTTCCTGTAAGGCAATAGCTCCCATGGTGCCAGCTAAGCCCTTGAGCGTGTGGAGGGTGTTAGTGGCCAACTGCATTTCATTTTGAATAATTCCTGTTTCAAATCCTTTAAACTGAGTCCAGCCATCGGTTCGAAATACTTCGACAAGTTTGAGATATAAGCTTCTATTTCCTCTTAATCGTTTTATGGCTAGCTCAGCGTCTAAGACTATCGTCTCCACTCCGACGTCATCTATTGCTTTATCAAGACTTGCCATAGACTCGACCGAGGGTGTGATGTCGTGGGCATCTTTTTGTCTCGTGTGACGGATAATGGTTGCCAGCATATCATCGAGCGCTATGGGTTTACTGATATGGTCGATCATGCCCACGGCCTTGCACGCATCTTTATCTGATTGCATAGCATTCGCCGTCATGGCGATAATAGGTACCGTCAGCATATGGCTATGTTGACGGATCTGACGAGTCGCTTCTAGCCCATCAATATCGGGCATCTGCATATCCATAAGAATGGCATCGAAGGGCGGGGTAGCGCTCAGTGCAAGCATCTTGCCTTCGATGCCACCTGAGGCAAGGGTGACCTCTGCGCCACTGGTTTCTAAGAGCTCTTTGGCCACCTGTTGATTGAGTAAGTTATCTTCAACAACGAGTAAGTGTAAACCTGACAAATGCTGAGTGTTTCTTAGTCTGGTCAACTCATCGTTTTCTTCTCCCGAAATGGCCTCTTTGACTGAGTCGAAAAGCATAGATGCGGTGATGGGCTTTACTAGAAAACCATCGAGTAACTCACTCTCTTGATGCGAAGCATCTTCCAGGGCCTCTTGTCCCTTAGCCGTGACCATAATCACTACGGGGGTGCTTCCTTGAGCGGATGTCAGTTGACGAATGCGTCTCGTGGTCTCCATGCCATCTAGACCTGGCATACACCAGTCCATTAATACCACCTGATAGTTAGGTACATCTATGCTCTGTAATCGTTCAAGGGCATGGCGTCCACTACTGACACAGTCACATTGCCAACCATTAGATTCGGCCATATCTCGCAATACTTCCTGAACCAAGAGGCTATCATCTACAATCAATACTCGCATCGGCTCTAGCGGTGCAACTTTCGCTATAGATGTTCCTATCTCCAGAGTCAGAGTGAAGAAGAAGCGACTGCCTTTACCCAGTTCGCTTTGAACGTGTAACTCACCTCCCATGAGTTCTACCAATTGCTTACAAATGGCTAAGCCTAATCCTGTACCGCCAAATTGGCGAGAAGTCGATGATTCAGCCTGACTAAATCCGGAAAATATATCTTGTAGTTTATTGGCAGAGATCCCCACTCCGCTATCGGTTACTGAGAACTCAATATCCACGGTGTGTTCATCTTTTCTGAGCACACGAGTTGCCAGTACAACTTGTCCTTGATGAGTGAATTTTATTGCGTTGCCCGTTAAATTGAGTAGCACTTGATGAATTCGAAGTGAGTCCCCCTTGAAGCTAAATGGGCTATCAGAGTCTAAGTCGAAAAGAATCTCGATATTTTTTTCGCCTAAATTGGCTGATAACATGACGCTAAGATCACGCATGGCATCATCAAACACAAAATTTTCATGTTCGATTGTCATTTTGCCAGCTTCTATTTTGGAGAAGTCTAATATGTCGTTGATTATACTCAACAGAGAGCTGGTAGCGGATTGTGCCTTGTGTGTATAGTCATTTTGACGCTTGGTCAGCTCTGTATGCTGTAACAGCTTTAGCATACCTAAAATGCCATTCATTGGCGTACGGATTTCGTGGCTCATGTTCGCCAGGAATTCACTCTTAATTTCATTGGCCCGTTCCGCCTGTAGCAGGGCTTCTTGTAGTTCCAGAGAGTTGATCGCCAGTGAGTTAGTCATCTCAGAGAAAGCCTTGGCAAGGGTCCCTACCTCATCATGACGGGATTGGATTGCTAAATTGGCACTAACATCGCTGCTATCGCTATCGCTATCGCTATCGCTAACGCCATCGCTAACGCCATCGGTAGTGATGCGTTTTGCGATAGCCGCAATTTTTCTGAGTGGAGCCGAGATGTTGTTAGTGATCCAAGAACCTATGATACTTAGCAGAACTAACGCCAATAACGCACCACTAGTAATAGCTAACTCTGAGTTTTCAACCGTTGAAGATGCTTCAATCGATCTTTGTTGTAATAGTCTTTTTTCTTCGACTGTCATTTGGGCGACTTGCCGACGGATCTCATCCATGACTAATTTACCCTTATCGGATAGCACGATCTTCAACGCGGCTTCTAAACCTTGCTCTCTGCGTATGGCTATCGTTTCTTTTAGCTCCGCAAATTTGCTGTCAGGCCCATGAATGTTAGGTTCGAGTAATTTGAGTCTTTGTTGTTGTATGGGATTATCTAAGGTCAGCTCAAAAAGGGTAATTAAATCTAGATCAATTTTCTTTTCTGCATAGTAAAAGGGTTCCAGATACCTTTCTTCGCCTGTAAGAAGGAAACCACGCTGACCTGTCTCAGCGTCTTGCACACTCGAGATCATACTTTTCAACGCATTTAGGACTTTGTAAGAATGAGTTTTCCATTGCGCCGTTTCGTTCAGCTTAATCGTACTCTGATATGAGACTGCGCCGATAGCTAAGATAAATAGAATGGCGACGGAAAACCCTGCACCAATTTTCATCCCTACATTCATTTTAAGCATCAAAAATCTCTCCGCTTTTATTACTAAAGCATTGGGTTATATCTGTCTATTTGCCTACAGTTCGGCCAGAAGTAAAATGATTAGAACCAGTGGGAAGCGTTAAGTCAGTAATGTTTGTGAGTATCGGCACATACTTGCTCTCAACTTCCATGTCAGCTTCAGTAAGGTTTTTTGCTATACCAAAGCAAATTGGTGTGACTTACGAACTAACAAAAGCATAGTTCATATTTTTAAAGCCACTCATTTGACTGACTGCTTAATTCATCGTGTTTGGACCTGAGTATCATCTATTTATTGTGACAAAATCGCTTGTTTTAGCGCTATGTACTTAGGTTTTTACTAAGCAAGCGGCTCGATATGATCACCTTCTTTTGTCGATTAGGTTAAAGTAACAAGAATAGCTCTGTGGCTAGATAGATCTCGATAGCATGGGAAATAAGATGAATAGTATGAAGATTGACCTAGGTTTGACATTCGACAACAGTTACGCAAAAGAGCTGGAAGGTTTTTATGCATCTTGTACGGGAGCTCAAGCACCAGACCCTGAGCTTATTAAGTTAAACGTGTCCTTGGCAGCTAGCATAGGTCTTAAAAATACTAACCCAGAGCAATTAGCCGAAGTGTTTTCGGGTAGCCAGGCGCCAATAGGTGCTAGTTCACTGGCACAAGTTTATGCCGGGCATCAATTTGGCGGCTTTAGTCCTCAACTAGGTGATGGCCGGGCCCTGCTGTTGGGGGAAGTGCTGGATGAAGGCGGCAAACGTGTGGATGTTCAGCTCAAGGGCTCGGGGCGGACGCCATTTTCACGAGGCGGCGACGGTAAGGCGGTACTGGGAGCCGTTCTGCGGGAATATATACTCAGTGAAGCCATGTATGCCCTAAACATCCCCACCACCAGGGCATTAGCCGTAGTCACCACAGGTGAGCAGATCATGCGCACTCAACTCCTGCCAGGAGCCGTTCTCACTCGCGTCGCGTCCAGTCATATACGTGTCGGCACGTTTCAGTTTTTTTCATCCCGCGGTGAGCAAGATAAGGTTAAGCAGCTGGCCGATTACGCCATTGAACGTCACTATCCAGAGCTCAAAAACAGCCCACAGGTTTACCTGGACTTTTTATGTGCCGTTTGCGACAAGCAAGCTGAGTTAGTCGCCCGCTGGTTACTGGTCGGTTTCGTTCATGGTGTGATGAATACCGACAATATGACGATTAGCGGCGAGACCATAGATTATGGTCCTTGCGCCTTTATGGATGACTATGATCCCAAAGCTGTATTTAGCTCCATCGATAGAGACGGGCGTTATTCTTACAATAATCAGCCAATCTTAGCACAGTGGAATTTGGCCAGATTAGCTGAAACCTTGTTGCCCTTGATAAGCGATGATGAAGAGAAAGCGGTAGCGAAAGCGACTGAATCAGTCACCAAGTTTTGGGATGTGTATCAAGGTTACTGGCTCACTGGCATGCGGGAAAAACTGGGTATATCCACTGCAGAGGAAGGCGACTTAGCCCTTTGCGAGCAACTGCTTGAGTCTATGTCGGGGCAAGAGGTGGACTTTAGCCAGCTCTTCCGCCAACTCGCTAACGATCTTGAAACTAGCAATCTAGAGAGCAAGAGTGCTGAAGATATTAATCTTGAGAGTACCAGCCGCGAAAGCGACAAGCTATTCAATGATGCCGCTAAGTTTATCCAGTGGAAGAAGCTATGGATGGCGCGCCTCTGCCGAGACGATCAACCAAGAGAAAAGCCGTTAAGCGAAACGCCGTCCCAAGAAAAGCGCTCTCTGCCAGATCGCGTGGCCATGATGAATGCCGTTAACCCTGTGTATATCCCTAGAAATCATCAAGTTGAGCATGCCATAGAAGCGGCAGAGCAAAGAGCTGATTATCAGCCGTTTGAAAACTTGCTTAGGGTACTCGAAAACCCTTATACGCCGCAGGCTGGGGCCGAGGAATATGCCAAGTCAGCGCCCACGACTTTTGGACCCTACACCACATTCTGTGGGACTTAAGGGGGAAGAATTTCTAGTAAGTTTTCTAGTAAGTTCTCTAGGCACTCCTTGTTCTAACTAAGGTTTTAGAACCTTGGTTAGATTAACCTCATGGGTATCTTTTCCGCTTAAATTAGATACAATAAAGACATTGAAATTAGATCTGAGAGGGCTAAATGGAACGAGCTAAAATTTTGATAATTGATGATGACCCTGTTTGTACCGGGGTATTACTGGCAATGTTAGGCGATGATTATCACGTCACCACTGCCAACTCCGGCAGTGGTGGCATAGATATCTTAAATTCAATGATCCCAGATCTCATCTTGCTGGATATCACTATGCCTGAGGTGAATGGCTACCAGGTACTTAAGTTCTTAAAGGCGGACTCATCACGAGCCAATATACCTGTGGTTGTTATCAGCACCTTAGTAGATAGCTCGGATCGTGATTTTGCGCTGAAACTCGGTGCCAACGATTACGTCAACAAGCCTATTATGCCTGACGTGATACAGAAAATGGTCGACCAATACCTCCCTTACTGATCGACTCGGCACATTAACAGTGCAAACCATCTTGATTGGCGATTATGACAAAACACTGGCATATGCAGACATCACTCAGCCTTGCAATTTTGTCACATAAAGCCATTTAAACTCAACTCCTTACACCTTGGATAGCACTTAACAAAAATTAGAGCCTATCGATTAATAGGTGTACTTAGCCTCTACATAATAGTAACCACCGTTGAAACCGAAGGGAGAGTTGGTGAGGGGATACACGAATATACCATTGAAGTTATTATCTTCCGGACGCTTGTCGGGATACACATCGAATAAGTTCTGCACCCCCGCGCTCAAAGCAAGACCGGCTGTTGCCTGATATCGCATGCTGATGTCTGTGGTCCATTTATCGCCATAGGTGACATCTGTGCTCGAGTAGCCAATGGTGTAAGAGCCAAAGTAGCTGAATCTTAGGTTCGTGGTGAAGTCATCGTATCTGTGAGTGAAACCAATATTGCCCTTATTATGTGGCGTGCCTTCGGTCATGTTCACTTCTTCTTGGTGATCGAACAAGTCTTCTTCTTGACCACTTAAGATGCTCGGCAGATGTATATCCTGGACTTCTGTCTCGTTGTAGGAGAAGGATAGGTTGGTTTCCAAGTCACCCAAGCTGCCTAGGTCCAATTGTTGGGAGATGACCAGATCGACTCCGCGAGTGCGACTATCGATGGCATTGAGGAAGAAACGCGCCGAGTCGGCATTGGTATCGGCGAGGATGGCGGCGATTTCCTCAGAGCTCTCGCTATCGACAGAACCCGATAGAATGATGCGATCGTCTAAGTCGATTTGATACATGTCCAGGCTGGCGGTCAACCCATAACTACTGGTGTAGACCAATCCCAGGCTGTATGAGTGTGAAATTTCGGGCATCAGCGCCTCGACGCCCAAGCCTGTAGTGATTGGAGATAGGCTGTTAAATGTGCCCGATTCTCTCGGCACAAACTCGCCGGTGATCGGGTCTGGATCGAAGAAGGTCGATACATTGGTAAAATAAAGTTGCTGGACGCTGGGAGCGCGGAAACCTGTGTCTGTGCTGGCTCGGATTGCCAGCTGGTCGGTGATATCATAACGACCAGAGACCTTCCAGCTGGTGTTGCCACCAAAGTCTGAATAGTGCTCATAGCGCAACGCCATCGCCCAGTAAAAATCGTCACTGAACTGGTTTTCGAGTGACAGGTAGACACCGGTATTTTGGCGATTTATATCGATTTCAGATCCCTTGCTGAAACCACCGAAGCCTTGGCTACCACCGGCTTTATCTTGATAATCTCCCTTAATATATGACTCTTCCTGACCCGACTCGATTTGATATCTGCTGTCACGCCAAGAAATCCCCATCGCCACCAGTATGTCGGATTCATTGAAAAAATCGTAGTAGGTCGAGGCATCCAGGTTGAGGTTAGTCTCATAATTGGACAGGGTGCCGGCGTCGAAAGAGGTCGGGCTGGTCGGCCCAAGAGAGGCATTCAAGGTATTTTCAACTTGATACTTAAAGGAGTTGCCGCCATAGCCGGCAGAGACATCCAGGCTCCATTGGCCCAGGTCAAACTCATATCCTGTCACTAACGAATAATCGATAATCTCTGGGCTGATCTGAGGCAAGAAGCCGTCAGGATAAGTTTCGATGATATTGCGTGAGTCCTTGGCGCGGCGATAGAAAGCCCCCGAGGTCGAATTGCGTGAACTTACCCCGCCGAAGGCATACAATTTGCTGTCGTCGGTGAATATTTGTGCGCCATTGAGAAACAGGCTGTAGTTATTATAATCACTGTCACCGACATGGTGATTTAGACGAGCGAAGCTATCTTCGCGGGGATCCAGACTGCCATCTTGGAGCAAGGGATATTGTTGACGAGGGTCTAACCCTGCACGATTGGTGCTGTTTTTCTGGTGCGCCTCGAACGACAAGTTAACAAACGCATCTTCGCTTAAACTGATACCTTGGTTAATTCCGACACGTATCTGCTCGCCATCGCCTTCATAGGTCTGGCCGGTTTGGGCCAATATGCTGCCGCCCTGGGCACTGTCTTTCAATACGACGTTAATCACGCCGGCTATGGCATCCGAGCCATAGAGTGCTGCGGCGCCATCACGTAGTATTTCGATACGTTTGATTGCCGTCATCGGGATGGCGTTAAGATCCACATTCGATGAGCCCTTGCCTGTAGTCCCGCCAAGGTGGACCAGGGCGGAGCCGTGACGGCGTTTACCATTGACCAATACCAAGGTCTGATCCGGCGACATGCCTCTCAGGCTCGCGGGACGTACCGCATCTGAACCGTCCGTGATAGATGAAAATGGAAAGTTATAACTCGGTGCGGCAAATTGCAGTGCCTTGGCCGTTTCTGACATGCCCGTTGATTCAAGCTGCTCCGCCGTGATGATATCCACAGGCACAGCGCTGTCAGTGGCTGTTCGCAATGCGATGCGTGAGCCGATCACCTGAATACGCTCAACTTTGGTGATCTCTGTAGCCGCCATGGCATGTGGAGCGACTAAGCTAGCACCTATGGTTAAGGTTGCAATTTTATTTTTCATGAAATCCATTTGTTACTTTAAGCTGTATGATGTTGCGCGCAGGCTAACACCGTTACACTTGATACCCTTAGAATGAAACCTGCTGTTTCAGAGCCAAGAGTTATAGCGCTTATCGGCGCTATGAGCGTTAGATCGCGTTTATTGAGTCAGTGTGATGCAGGTCATGTCATATTGGTTTTATTTCATCCACAAGCAGCTCAGGCTCGGCGTTAAATACTCTTCAATGGCCCCAACTGGCGACAGCATCTAGTTAACAAACATGTTAATTGGTGCGTGAGCATATCCAGTCTTAGCGCAAAGACCCAATGACCCTCATCGCCAGCGTCGCAGAGTGAGCGTGTCTAGGCCGCCTCAGATAGATACCTGCATTGGGGGGTCAATATTTGCTTCTTGGCGGATAGCGCTTCAGTTTAAGCATGATTTATCTAGGGGTTCATATTTTAGCTATGAATAGGTGGTGTATTCACATTTACTTAACTATTGATTCCTATGAATAAATAGTGTTTATACTGTTTGCCGTGGCACGCTTGGATGATTCGGTGGTCAAACCTGTGTTTAGTAGTTGTTTATTTTGTGGATTAATTTATCATATGCGCAACAAGTGGTTCGATTCAAGGAATAACAGAGCCTGCATGATGGAGAGCTAAAATTGTTGTAAAGGCTACTCGATGATCAACCTACAGATAAAACAAAAAATGACCTTAGGTCTGTTAGTCCCGTTAACCCTCCTGGTCAGTATCTGTTTTCTCGCCATTAACATGATGGAGAAAATTGAAGCCGGTGTCGTTAGCATATATGACGACAGGGTCGTTCCCCTCGAAGACCTAAAGATAATAGGTGATGACTACGCCATTTCTGTTATCGATGCGATAAACAAAGCCAATGCGGGGGTCTTTACCGCCAGAGACGCCAGTCAAGCCTTGAGCAATGCCAGTCGTAATATTAACCTTAAGTGGGATGGCTACATGGCAACTCAACTGACCGATGAAGAGTCCAGATTAGCCAAGCAAGCCATCCAGTTATTTGCCCCTGCGGATCGAGAAATCAACCGACTCATCGGTAAGCTTGATGGCCTTCGGGGGCTAATAGCAGGCCAGTTGAATGATAATATTACGCCCCTGTATGAGGTTATCGATCCCATCAGCGGCAAGATATCCGAGCTCGTTAGCCTACAGATTAGGGTGGCTGGCGAGGAAAAAGAGAGCGTTCACGCAATTTACTCCTCGTCTGTGCGTATATTTATTGTCCTGACGCTCATCGCGATTGCGGCGAGTATCTTGATTGGGCTCTGGGTTACTCGGTCCGTGATGAGACCTATCGAAAATATTGTCACCAATCTCAATGTGATCCGTTCAGAGTCTGATTTGACCGTTAGCTTCAAGAGGTTTAATGATGATGAGCTTGGGCAGATCTCCACTAACCTGACATCTGTCATAGAGCATCTACGTGGTATTCTGAACTCGATTGCCACCGCCGCGAATACCGTCGGAGACTCAACCATAAAGTTGAGTGAATTTACTCGACAGAGCAACGAGCGCATGCAGCAACAGCAAGCGGAAACCGAACAGACCGCGACAGCGATGAATGAGATGACGGCCACGGTTGCGGAGGTCGCCCAGAGCACCACTGCGGCCGCCGACTCGGCTAAAGACGCAGATGACAATGCCGCCAATGGTAATGCTATCGTGCAGCAATCGATTTCCAGCATGTCTTCGCTCTCGACTCAGATAGATAAAGCGGCCGAGGTGATCGCTCACTTGGCCAATGAAAGCCAGAAAATTGGTAGCGTACTGGACGTGATTAAGGGCATCGCCGAGCAGACCAACTTGTTAGCCCTAAACGCCGCCATCGAAGCGGCCAGAGCGGGGGAGCAGGGGCGTGGCTTCGCTGTCGTTGCCGATGAGGTGAGAACCTTGGCGCAGCGAACCCAAGAGTCGACACGAGAGATCGAGTCCATGATCGACAGCCTGCAGAAAGGGGTTCAGGAAGCGGTTAGCGCCATGAAGCTTGGTACAGAACAGGTTCACGAAGCGAATGAGAAGGCCAATTTGGCTGGGAAAGCACTGACGGAGATAGTGCACTCGGTCGACAACATCAGTAATATGAACACCCAGATTGCCACCGCCGCTGAAGAGCAGACTTGTGTCGCCGAAGATATCAATCGCAGTATCATAACCATCAGCGATATTGCCACTAGTTCGACCTTGGCATCTCAGGATCTCACAAGCTCGGTAGAAGAGTTAGCGGCATTATCTGAGAGTATGCGTTCACAGGTCGGTCAATTTAAGCTCTAGTGGTTTATGCCATCATAAAACAGCCCCTAGGTCACCGCCGCGGGCTGTTTCAATTCGTATCTAATCATTACCGTGCCATATATGACACGGTTAACTCACTGTCATTCAGTGGTGGAGCAGGGCGGTTGGCTAATTAATTCTGGCCCAGCTCCTCATTTAAACTTAACTCCGCCAAGCGAGCGTAATGCAAGCACTGGTTATTTTCGAGCCCTTTATGATTTACTCTGTTAATTATAGGGGGATAATCAAGCTGCTCTTTAGGTGTTGTTGCATGAATAGATTAGCTGCCCAGATGTCAGTGATAGCTTGATCCGTGTGTGGAGCAACATGGGCATAAGGAAACGGGCCAAATTCAGGTGTGATGGTTAAGTCCGTTTGTCCTCTTCCATGGGCTAAATCGACCACTTTTTGCCATAACTGAGTGTGATTGTGCAGATGTTCACGCCAACGTGGATCTTGTGGATCTGTGACCTGTGGTCCCTCCTCGAAGCCAACTCTGGCGTGAATATGGTGAACATTCGCCAGCAGTTTTTCAACGCGTTGCTGTTGATCACTGAGATCAGACTCATGTACCAACATCCAATGGCTGATATCCAGGTTAAGTTTCAGTTCGGGTAAGTGATTAAGGATCTGTTCGGTGCCTAGGGTGTTAAAAGTGGGTCTGAATCTATGGGTTTCATGGGTGATGCGGATACCATATTTCAGCTCCAGGGCTAATGCCTTGTCAAATAACATCAGGTTTTCTTCGAGGGTGAAGATATCACGCCCGGTGTGACAGTTGATGAATAGCGGTTCAAAAGTCATCGCCTGCTCCACCTGACGCGCTAAACTTGCCAGGTGTTCGCTGGCAGTCGTACCGTCGGTGGCGATGCCAGTGATGATATTCAGCCCGTGCCGTCTGTGGGCTGCGAGCGTGCTGGTGGCGTTGATGTCATAGAAGGGTAAAAACAGCTCACTGCCTTGATAACCTTCGTGCTTTATCGTCCCTAAGAGTCGGTCCAACTCTTGCTCATTGGTACACTCGGCTTCCCAAAATGATTTATGAAAATGTATATTCACCGCAACAATCCTCTGCTCACTTAACAAGATTAACCCGCTAAAAATTGGCGCTAGAATAGCCGACAATCAGCCAATCTGATATTCCAATTTGTAATTTTTTTTTTTACTACTATTCAATTTACGCAAAGAAAGGCCGGCGGTATAGTGGCTTGAAATAATAATAATCTGCCCGAGCAGTAGGACCGAATAGCCATGTTAACTAGAGAACAAATTAAGCAATATCAAGAGCAAGGCTTCGTGGTGTTAAATGAGATTATCGAGCCATCGATGCTCTCGAAACTGAAAGAGTCGGCGGCAAACATAGTAGAGCAATGGCGTGATGATCATGCCTCTCATACCTTTACCACCAAACACAATAATCGCAGCGGTGATGATCATTTTCTCGACTCGGCCGAGCAAATCCAATGTTTCTTCGAAGAGGAAGCGTTTGACGCCGAAGGCAAGCTAGTCCAGGAACGTGAGTTATGCATTAACAAAATTGGCCATGCCTTGCATGAGTTAGACCCCGTGTTTGAACAGTTTAGTCATCTCCCCTTATTGGGTGAGATCGCGGCAGATGTCGGCCTGCAACAGCCACAAATTCGTCAGTCGATGTACATCTTTAAGCAGCCCAGGATTGGCGGCGTAGTCAACTGGCATCAGGACGCGACCTTTTTTTACACTAGCCCGCAAAGTGTGGTGACGTTTTGGTTTGCGATTGAAGATGCGACCTTAGAGAACGGATGTTTGTGGGTTGAACGCGGTGGGCACCGCGGGCCGTTGCGGGAACGTTTCAATCTCGACGGTCGAACCACTAGCATGGTTAAATTAGACGATACGCCTTGGCCGACCGAGCAAACTAGTCAATCGGTGGAAGTAAAAGCTGGTAGCCTGGTGGTATTTCAGGGGCGTCTGCCACATTACAGCGCGCCTAACCGCTCGAGTAAATCGCGTCAGGCATATACACTCCACGTCACCGATGGCTGCAGCGAATATGCCAAAGAAAATTGGTTACACCCTAAGGCACTCGCCTTACGTGGTTTTAATCGTTAAGCCGCTATCGTGCAGCGTTCGCGGCTGAGAATCCTTGGGTGGTGCTGATGATTTGATCTTTGAGCCAACGATGGGCCTGGTCGGCATCACTGCGTTGGTGCCAAATAAGCGAATACACCACCTGCACAGACGGTGCAGGCATGGGCAGGTGGACCAGTGATTGCTTAGTCATGGCAAATTCAGCCCAAGTGGAGGTGGTGGTAAAAATCAGGTCCGATTGACTACACAGACTGGTTGCCGAATAAAAGTCGGGCACCTGCACCGCAATATTTCGCCGTAAACCTTGCTCGGATAATGTCTGCTCAAATATAGGTGTCCCGAGTTCCTTGTCTCGCACATGAACATGGCGATAGTTAAGGTAAGCCTGTTGATCCCACTGATGTGCCAAGGCCGGATGTCCCTTCCTGACGACACATGCCAAATTGTCACGATATAGTTCTTTTGCCTTGAGATGATGACCAAAATTGGGTGTTTGACCCACATCGTGGGGCAAGATCACAAAATCAAGTTGGCCTTGATTGAGTTGCTCCAGACTCATGGTGTCTTTAAACCAAGTATCTAAGCGCATGCCCGGCGCGCAACTCAATAGCTTATTGATAATGGGGGCAATAATAAATTCAAAGGCACTTTCTTGCATCGAGATCCGAAAACAGCCCTGATAATCCGTCAAATCAAATTGGCTCGGGGCAAATAAATCCTCCATTGTTAACAAGACGGCGCTGAGTTTGGGTTCGAGTTCCAATGCCAGTGGCGTCGGCATTAAACCGTGGGAAGTACGGTGAAACAGTGGGTCGTTAAACAAATGACGCAATTGGGACAGGTTTTTGCTAATCGAAGACTGGCTAAGATTGAGCCTGTCAGCCGTTGCCGAGGCACTACGCTCTTTAAGCAGAACTTTGAGCGTGACCAGTAAATTGATATTCACCCGGCTTCGTTGGGCTATGTCCATAGCATCCTCTTCGTTCACAGTAATGATATTCCAATAAGTAAATATCATTCTAACTGTCTTTCATTTGTTGAACAAACAGTTGGAGCCCAGATCTTACGGATCGTCATTTTGCGCTGAAACTCGGTGCTAACGATTACATCAACAAGCCGATTATACCTGACGTGATACAGAAAATGGTCGAGCATTACTTATCGATTTTCTGCAGGTGTGACTGAGTATCAGACTCGAGTCCTACCTGCTTTAACTCTGCTTATAATTGGCCGAAAAAGTGAAGCCATAATACCGGTAATAGCCCAGTAAGTTACTGCCGATAAATAGCAGCTCCATTAGCACTGCTGTGGGAGAGCCAATTAGTGCGTTATTGAGCAGCCAGATACTGGTGCCTATCAGCATCAACTGTCTTAATCTTCGATCGTTTGGACAAAATGCCGCGCAGGTCTGGGTGGCATTGGCTGCAAAGCTGATTAAGCTCAGGAGCCCACTGAAAGTGACCAGGGTAACCAGAGAGCTTGCGACTAGAAACAAGATCATCCAAGGTTTCGAGTGGCTAAAAACTGTGACCAAGTATCTGATTGAAGCAAGCAGCATCAAGATTGCTGCGGTCCACTGCTCGAGCAGAAAAAAATGGCTACTGATTAAGACGCCAGAAACGCACAAGCAAGCCAGGATTTTTTGTCTCTGTTTGAATTGGAATGAGATCAGATCAAAAATGATCGCAACAGCGATCAGGCCTTGAGATATTGCAAATACAGACATAGAACAACCTAACTAACTGAGATAGGTCAAGGATAGGGAAAAATCGTGGACAGTGAATTAACCTAAGTTAATTGTGATGACTTTTATTTATCTTTACCCATTCTCTGTGTCGACTGTTCACAATGGAGCAATAGTATATAGCCTGGCTTTTAAACGTGAAAGACTCACTGGGTTGATGCCAATATAGCTAGCGAGCTGAATATTATTGAGTTTATCGACCCAAAGAGGCCTGTTTTTGACCAGGAAAAGGTAACGCTGTTCAGGCGTATTAAGTAGGAAGAATGCTTCTTTTTCCTCTTTATAAATGAGTTGCTGGCTAAGTAAAGCTATCTTGGCTAACTGCCAGTCTGCATGAGATAGTAGCTCTAGGGGGATTTGAATGACTAGTGCATCTTCTATCGATTCAATCTGGTATTTTGCCGGGACTTGAGTCAACCATGAACAATATAGGAAACATAGCTCATGTTGGAAATAGAACTCCTTCGACAAAATGCTGCCCGAGTTGCCATAGTGACAAGCTTTTAAAATACCGGAGACAAGAAAATAAGCATATTTTTGCTCTTCTCCCTGTAACAATAAAACCGCGCCAGCATTTACATTCATGGCTCTAAACTGTGCCTGAACCTGCCCGATAGCATCCTTGCTGACACCTAATATTGAAAGGTAATGGATGAGACTTTCATGATGTATAAGGTCATTGTCAGCCAGGTTATTCATAGCATTTTTCGTCATAGTATTCGCGTAATAATTTATATTTGATACCAATTGGTATAATTCAGTGGAGTCAATGATAACAGTCATATGACCAGGGTAAATGAAATAAAAACAGATATTTTTATTCGCTTTAAAATCAAATGTTAGCCCAATTTAAAAATATTTCATCGAAGCTACTCTATTTTATTTATTAAAAAATAACTTATTCAAACTGTTTATTTAAAATTAAGATCCAGTTCTCATTAAATGGATGTGAATACAATTGATAATTGTTGCTGTTGTTATTTACAAGTTTTGTTAAGTATGCTCATATGTTTTCTAGGACCGAACGGAAGCAATATAAAACGAGTAATATTCAATAAGGACATAATATGAAAAAAATGACTTTCGCCTTGCTTATGATAACGGTACCTCTGGCTTCTATTATTTCGCCATTTAGTTCCGCCGAACCAGCCGACAAAACAAATCTATCCATTGTGCAAGCATCACAATACAGTGTCAGCGTATCGAGCGCTAAACGTGAGATAGCACTGGAGCTCAGTCGCCAATACACTCGAGTGTTACCTGTGCTGCAATCTAATATCAACCAATACAACTTGGCTATGGATGCTGATTTAGCGTTTCGGTCCAGTGGCAGCGACACCAAGGCATTACGTCAAAGCGAGTTGGCGATCCGTGAAGCAAAAGGTTTATATACTCACGCTGAATCTAAGGTTAATACTGTCAGTAAGGGATCTCTGTCTCCCAGTTTGGTGCAATTTCGTCTGGCCGATGCCAGCATGCTGAACGATTGGCAACAAGGCGAATCGCCGCTATTTGCATTCGAGCCTGATGGTGATGATAAGCAGTGGGCTAATATCGAAGCCTATGATGTTGAAGGTAATATTCATCTTCTGGATGTGTATAAGCTTCCCCAAAGACCCGTGATTGTGATTGGGTTAGACAAGCAGCAAGCCATGCGTGAAGGTCTGGCGGTGATGCGAGACACATTTGCCTTGAGCACACATGCTGAGAGTCAGCTCAAGAGGGCTAAGCGTCAGGTGAGTGCCTTTACCGCTGCGGATCAGCCTATATCAACCACAGTCATCAAACAGATCAGTGTGAAAGATGATGAGGAGCCCTGGATTTCGGGTAAAGCCGAGATCTACGGCATCGTGACTGGTGTTAACCCAAGCCGTGATGAACCCGTGTTGGATATCATTGAGATGCCTTATCTCGATTATTCAGGCACCGAGTATTATCCCAATCAGATCGCCATTCATTGGGAGCGTTACCGTTGGGCTGCTGCCGATCTTGTACTCATGGAGCATGATGATGGGACTAACTATAAAGATCTTGCGACCGCACTTCTCGTTGCTGCCGAGGAAATTTTGAAGGCCTATCCGGATCCTGAAGTACAGGGATTTGCCATCATAGCCAAGATCACTAATGGGATCATCAGTGCTATGCCCGATGCCTGGTTCACTAATGATGATGACTTTGTGGATGTGTATTACACCTTACAAGAGGGTGAGACCTACACAAATCATTATGGTGCGGGCGGCAATGCCAGGGCGTTCTTCGCGCCTCTGTTGATCCAGCCAAGATAAGCTAGCTAAGTTCAGGGTAGAAGTATATCTCGGCAAGCTTGTTAGTCAGTAGATGGAGCAAGTCTTGTCTTTCTTTAATCGATATCTTTCTTTGATTAGTGGGACTGGTATTAGTTTACTCGATACTTTATCCATGAGCTTAACTGCGTTATATGCTTAATCATAACGGGAAGGCTTAATCGCCATAGATGATGATTAGCTCACAGTTCAAAACTCTCCCATACTGATGATCAAAATCGTGCATATTTTGAAGATAACTAACAATTATAATAGCGTGATTTAGATCTTGTTTTTGGTCTGGATATACGGATTTAGGTGTATTAGTATGCAAGCAATCGTTTGCGCAATCGTTTGCGCGGTTATTTCACAGTTTGAAGTCGATCCGTGAGATGAGATCATCATAGCCGATTATTCGGTTCTTGCTGCGCCGCCATGTAAGCAGCCAGCTATCCAATTAAGCAAAGAGAGACTCAGATGGCCAAATTATCCGTATTGGGCAGCATCAATGTAGATCACCTGATGCAAGTCGGCGCCGCGCCTAAGGGCGGGCAGACTATTCAAGCTAAACAGTACCAAATAGTGGCCGGAGGTAAAGGCGCGAATCAGGCTGTGGCCGCGGCCAAGTTGGGAGCGGACGTGGCTATGATTGCTTGTATCGGCATCGACGCCATAGGTGAGCAGATGAAACAAGGTCTCGCGGATGTCGGTATCGACACTAAGGGCATCACCACTATATCCGGTGAAAATACCGGAGTGGCGATGATCTACGTCGAGGACTCGGGTGAAAACCGCATCGGTATTTGGCCGGGTGCTAATGCTTGCCTGACTGAGACGGTGATGCTTGAGCACAAGGCCGCTATCCAAGACTCGGACCTACTCTTGCTACAGCTGGAAACCCCTGTCACTACCTTAGTCGCGGCGGCTAAGATAGCGAAAGCAGCTGGTACTCGAGTGGTGTTGAATCCGGCGCCCGCTAAGGCATTGCCAGAAAGCTTATTGCGTCATGTCGATATCATCACGCCCAATGAGACCGAAGCCGAGCAGTTGACTGGCGTGGCTATCAGGGAGTTATCGGATGCGGATGTTGCGGCCCGCAAGCTGCACAGCCAATTTGGTATCGAGACGGTGCTAATCACCTTAGGTAAGCGTGGTGTATGGTTGTCACACAAGGGCGAAGGTGAGCACATTGCCGGTTTCGTGATGCAGGCCATAGATACAACGGCTGCCGGAGACACCTTCAACGGCGGTTTCGTCTGCGGATTACTGGAAGGTCAATCTATGCTGGATTCGGTGCGTTTTGGCCAGGCCGCCGCGGCATTATCTGTGACTCGCATGGGGGCACAAAGCTCTATCCCGACTCGGGAAGCGACCTTGGAACTGTTAGCTCTAGGGTGAATTGTGTGAATTTTCGATAGGAGTCGAATCGTATGACCACCATACGTAGCATTTTAGCTAAGCCTGGGGGGTATTTGCTATGACCACCATACGTGACGTTGCAAAGCTGGCTTGTGTCTCAACTACCACAGTTTCCCACGTGCTCAACAAGACTCGGTTTGTCTCTGCCGAGGGCAAGGCCAAGGTCGAGGCGGCAGTTATTGAGCTCAACTACGTGCCCAACACTATTGCACGTAGTCTCAAAGGCGGCAGCAGTCGAGTCTTAGGTATGCTGATCACGGATACGAATAATCCATTCTACGCAGATCTCATTCAGTGGGTGGATCAAGTTGCATACCGCCATGGTTATAACCTGATCTTGTGTAATACCCAGGGCAACATAGAGCGGGCCAAAGACTATATGGTCATGCTCAATCAGAGGCGGGTCGATGGTGTGTTAATGATGAGCTCGGATGCCCGTCAGCTACCCGTATCTTCCTATGCCACTATGCCCATGGTGATGATGGATTCAGGTCCGGAGCAGGCGGGCTATGATCGCATCTTGGATGACTCGGAGCTGGGTGGCTACATGGCGACCCAGCATCTGCTAGAGTCGGGTCATATGAGCATTGGCATGTTGGCCGGGCCGCTGGATAAGTCCAATAGTCAGAACCGTATCGCCGGATATCGCCGGGCAATGGCCGAAGCGAATGCCGAGGTGGATGAGCGCTGGATCCAATCCGGTGAGTTTACCTACGAAGGTGGCGCAGAGGCCATGAGCAGATTACTTGATCAGCCCTGTCTGGTGACGGCCATATTTGCCTCCAATGATCTTATGGTCATGGGCGCAATACGGGTGGCAGGTAAACAGGGGCTTATTATTCCACAAGATCTGTCGATTATCGGTTATGACGATATTCCCGGGGCTAAGTATTTCAACCCACCATTGACGACTATCAGTCAGCCATTGGAACAACTGGCGGAGCAGGCGATTGCCATGCTACTGGCACGAATAAAGGCTCCCGAACGGGGAAGCCAACGTACCCTATTGCCACCCAGGTTAGTCATTCGGGATTCCGTCGCTGTGCGAAAACCTGTTGAAGAGTTCAACAGGCATAAAACCTAGAACAGGCATGACAGACAAAATAAAAGGGGCCGAGTTAATCAGCCCCTTATCTGTCATGGTTTAGAATAGTCGCAGTTAGTCACTGCCTGACAGTAGATCTGGGTTAACCACTAGGTTTCTGACGCCGTGGGCATGATCTTCATCGAAGGCGTTGCCCATTAACCACTTACCAACAGTGTTAATATCAACTTTCATTACTTTTGGACGCACGCTCCAGCTCACCTGTAGTGGTGAAGCTTTCTCGTTATATCCAGGACCTGTGGTTGAACCTTCATATTCCACTGGCTCACCGGTATTGCTTGGAATGTTTACGGCCTGGTTAAGTCCATTTTTGATGCCTAACTTTGTTAGCTTCATAAAGCTCATGGCTTTTGAGTCATTTACCAGCACGAATACCTGAGTCTCTACACGTAACTGAGGGTTGCTATTCGCCTCACTGAGACAGGCCCCCAAAGTCGCGCCTGGGCTCACTTTAGCGGTTGAATGGACATAGTGCACTTCTATCGTATCGCCAGGATGCAGACTCGCGTGCTTACTGTCACCGACCTCATTGTTAAGAGGAGTTAACTCTTTTTTAGATAACTTACCAGTATATTGATAACCGCTCTGGTAGCCGTGGCCATCACCATTGCCGGCATATTTAGTGAACTCACCACCTTTGTGTTCGGCATTCTTATGGAAGTGTATGTTACATAGGTTCATTTCCGTGTAGTCGGGCGCCTCGCCAAATATACGCTTGTTATTGCCTTGAATGGAGTCGATATCTCTTGGTGACTGAGGACCATAACCTTTACCTTGAGTATTAGCGGCCAATGCAGCTCTTTGCTTTTCTATCACTTTATCTGAGACGCTATGGCCTGCATCTTGTGTCGTTCCGGCATTAACTAAAAGTGGGAAAAGCACCGCGGTGGCGCATAATACTCGTGTCTTGTTAATCATGTAATTTGTCCTTTTATTATCAAATAAGCAAAATAGGCATGCCAAGTATTAGAGTCTAACCAGCGGCCTAAGTTAACTTCTTGGTTATTCAGCAGGGATGAAAGCTAAATTAGATTAAAGCGATGTACTCTTGGTTTAGCAAGGAATTGTTGGGATGGTTAGCCTGTCACCTATGTTGGAAACAAAGGTATCACTTAGGTCAATAAAATTTGTATCAGCTAGGTTACCAATGCTATTGATTTCGATTTCGCCACAAGCTTTTGTTTTAACTTGATTTTTTAATAAATCAAAATTTAAGTCCAAATCTAAGTCTAAGTCTAAATTTAGGGCCGCTGTAATAACTAAAATGCACCGACATCTTAAATAATCAGATCCGGCCAGTGTAAATGTATTGCCATCTTAACCACCTATTTAAAGCAGGTTTAAAAGGTTTCGCCATCAGCCCCCTTTGCCAGAGGCACATCAAGAACTGAGTCAGGTTAACGCGCGGGGAAGTTTTGATCACAGTGGAAAGACAGAGTCATGATGTCATCTCTTCCCGGACATAAGGTCGCCGTGCCATCGCCAAGGTGATAACCGCTACGCAACCCCAGACTCTGTCGATTTATGGGCTGTTAACACTGAGCTGTGGCAGAAATCAGCGAGCCTTGCATCAGGGCTTCACTCCAAGGGAAATCTATGCGGGGCATCTTATTTTCTGCTAGCCGACCACAGGCCAGTATCTAAACATAAGCTGCATCATGGACCCGTTTGATATCTTGTAAGGTTAAGGGCTGAGATGAGAAGAAGATGATTATTTTTCTGCCACTTACTGTCATTTGGTGTTTTCTCAACTATCGGGTCATACAAGTATTAATATTTCATGATGGGGTAACGTCCCTCAGGCTGAGGTAACTGAGAATCGATGGTGTGGTAGATCAATGGCAGTCATTGTTTCTTCTATCAGGCTTATTTCCCCTTTGGTTTTTCTCTCCGAAGGCACCAAATAGATCGTGTGTTATACCAAAATCGACACGGCGCTCCAGTTTTTCTCTCCTTCTGTCTTGGTAGTGTTTGTAGTGACACTGGCATTCAAAGGCATCGCAATTGGATAGGGGGATAGATGGGGCATCTTTAGATAAAAAATGTATGCCTTGAAGATTTTTTACCGCGCAACAAGCATTGTGGCTGAGTTCAATGGTGACATTGTGATAAGGATGTATTGTCTGCCTATTTGTACCTTGGTGTTCATCAGGCAGCACTTCATAGATATGACTGATAGGCTTAATGTGGGAAGGATGTCTAATTTTATTGAGAAAACGAGGAGGAAAGCGCAAATAAATTACCACACCTATGATGGCTGTGATTAATAAGAGTATGAATACAAGTTGGTTTATTGTCATATTGGCCTCCAATTACAACTATGAGCCTACTTCGATAAAACAGCTTATGTGATAACGGTATCCTTAATGATAGTGGATCTTAAAAGGAGTTTCCCATGGAAATCACTGAATTCGTAGTAAGCCATACTGGTATCAAGCATCAGAGCAAGAGTGCGTAAGAAGCTGGTAAAGATGTAGAAGAGCGTAAGGGTGAAGTGGAATAAAAGTCTAAAAAAAGCCCGCAACTAGCGGGCAATAATATGTTTCTGGTTTAATTTACTGCATTTTTTGCATGCTTAACTCAACAGTCGATTCAACCGCCGCGGCGATCTCATCTTCAGTAAATAACAATGGGCGGAACTGCTTTTCAGTCGAGTACAGTACGCTTTGGTCCACAAATGATGGGCTGAGGGCATTACTCGACTCTGAGTAAGTGAGAATACCTTTAGCCACTGGGCCCTGGTCGGTGAAACTGACCGCCATCATCCAACTGGAACCATAACGGATTTGATAGCCTTCAGCCGTTAAGCCTGATGCCAAAGGAGCGCCACTCACCGCATCCATCACGGGTGAGTATTTATGCTGCGGGATCAGCGTGTCATCACCAGATAAGCTGGTGGAGAATACGTTGAAGCCACCTTCGGCATTATGACTTCCTGGCCAAGGCAGTTTAGTGCCAGAGGCTGTGCCATCGGGTAATGATTTTTCAATAAACTGAACACTGCCGAGCGGTGCATCGACATCGAAACCTGCCGCTTCAACGTTAAGTGCAGCTCTTGCAAAGGCCTGGAGTGCACTACCATCTGCCACTAGACTGTTAGGTGTCGTGGCGGCTTTTGTCGCATCAAATGGCACGGTCAACATGCTCGATTGATCGAATTGATGGGCAAACTCACGGACTAATGCGCCGCCTACACTGGTATTATCTTGTTTGCCATTCCACTCTTTCAGGGCATCACATGCGGCACTGATATCTTTCGATATCGTGTCGGTGACCATGACAGGTGTATCGGCTTGGGCTTCACACTGAGTGATTAAGTCAGTGAACACCAGTTCATTTAAATAGATGCGATTCGATAGCACCGCGGCCTCGAGTTCCTCGATATTAAATTTACCATCATCACCGGCGGCATCTTCCATCAACTTAAGTCCCATTCGGGTGCGCAGTGATAATTGACCACGCTCTGCTCCGTACATGGGTGAGTAATTTTCCAGTGGCTCGGCTAAATTGGTTGACCAGAATGAGTTATTGGAGTTTTGCACAAAGTCACTGCGCTCAAGTTTGGGAGCGAACTCGTAAGGCATAGGCCCATCGAAGTTAAATACCGATGTATTGCCGGGCAAAATGGTAAAGCCTGCTTGCTCTCTAGCGGCAATAATACCGGGATGAGTTTTTAACAGGTGTATGGCTATACCCGATAAACCAGGCACGGTAGAGTCGTCGATATAGAAGGTATTACCCTCTTTATCGGCGTACATAGTATTGTTAAAAATCACCCCGTCATAGTTTTTAAAGGCTTGCTGGAATTCATCTTTATTGGTTGCCGTGTTCATTGCAAACCAATGATCAATGGAGTCTTTATTTGCCATGTTGGCATCTTGTAGCATGAAGGCTTGACCATCGTCCCAGGTAAAGGGTGCCAGACCAACTGGCGCCTCAATCATGGGGCCCTTAGGCGTAGTGTAAATATCTTTCTCGGCTATGAGCATGCCAGCTGGGCCGCCATTAACTAAAATCTGTACTGTTTCTTTAGTAATGGGCATAGGCGTTTCGTCATACATATACTGCATGCGATCGCCGCTAACAAGTTCGAGGTTATACATAACAAAATGTTCAGCGGTTGAGAAGGTGTGGGTCCAGGCCAAGTCTTTATTAAAGCCGATATTAATGGTCCCAGGCATGCCCACTAGAGACCCGCCCATCACATCAAGGTGACCGGGAATAGTCAGGTGAGACTGCCAGAAACGCAGGTTACCTGTATGAGGGAAGTGGGGATTACCTAACACCATGCCTCTGCCGTTCTCGGTTTTATCCTTACCTAATCCCCAGCCATTAGAGCCTAAATTACGTGGATTAGTGTCGGGTGTGGTGATGGTATTCGTTCGGGCAATGAGCTTGTTGTTCAGATCTTTAATGTAGGCTATCTGCGCACTCGATGGTGCCGGGCCCACTATGCGCGGTAAGTACTCTTCGCCATCACCTGGGTTGGCGTAAAAAATCAAATCGAGGAAGTTGGCAGCGCCAGGTAGCAGTGCGATTGAAAATAGGTAGTTTGCAACATCGACACCGTCGATGGGTTTAACCCAAGCTTGGCCCGAACAGAAGGGGTCACCTGTTTGTTCTCCGGCTTCTATGTCGGCTAAAAACCGGTTATAGCCTGCGCTAAATCCATCCATCAATGCTCGTGAGTTATAACTGAATTGTGGATACTGGGCCTCGGCCATAGCTCTGATCTTCATCGCTTTATAAGCAAAGTCTGAGACCAAGTTACCGTTATCTTCAGCCGTGGGTAAGCCAGTTGTAAAATCGATTGAGGCGTGTGGGCCGAAGTACATAGAGCGTTCAGAGTTAGCCTTGATAAATCCATCGGCTAATACACATAAATTATCTTGTGCTTGGGCATAACCGCTACCAAAGCCCAGGCTTTCTAAGTTATCCGCTTGAATGTGAGGCACACCAAAGGTGGTACGACGGATTTGTGCCTTAAGCAGACCGTCAGGTGCGAAGACTTGTAAAGGAGGAGTGACTTCGGGAGTTGGCTTTACCGTTGGTTTTTTTGAATAGTCGCTATCGTTACCACAGCCCGCAAGAAAAACTGTTGAAGCAAGGCCAACAGTCAGCATGATCTTGTTTAAATCCATTGTGAGATCCTAATTATTGTTGTCTCATAAAGCCGCTTGTTTATGAGTGAGTCTTACCATCCATGTGCCTCAATTTTGAGCCATTAGCTTGTCTTAGAAGCGCTAAATCGTCTGCGCCCAAAACCAACATGTTCAAAATACAACAAAAACACCGGAACCATTTAAGCAATCATTTAAACGTTTGTCTACATTTTTACCGTGTATGTTGATCTTGTTTGCATGGTGAATGATTTGATTCAGGAATATTTAATAGAAGGTAGTTGTTAAGTCAGTATATGAAAGATGTAAACAGATATCAGATGTAGATGAACTGGAGTCTAGGCTATGTCGCAAACAGGACTATCCATAGTCAGAGGCTTAACTGTAATATAGTAAAAAGAGATAGGCTTCATTGTTTTATTTTCTTTAAGATGGGAATAGATCGCCTTGATTAAGGTCATACAGCGCGATACAAGCATCGACTACACAAGGTTCATATAGAGTCCCTCGGTTTTTACGGATCTCTTCGATGGCTTTATCTTGTCCTAATGCTTGACGATAGGCGCGAGAGTGACTGATGGATTCAACCACATCGGCAACGGCAATCACCTTAGATTCAAAATGAATTTGATCTCCTGTCAACCCATCAGGGTAGCCAGAACCATCCAAGCGTTCGTGATGTTGCCGGATTATGCTGGCTACTGGCCATTCAAAATTGACCCCTTGAAAAATCTCTTCTCCAATTACCGGGTGTACCTTAATTAAGTCGAACTCCTCTTTTCTCAGTTTTCCAGTTTTTGAAAGTATTGAGCTGGGAACACCTAACTTACCGATATCATGCAGCAAGGCCGAGATTCTTATGCACTCTACTTGAGCGCTCGGTAGCTTAAGGTGTTGGGCTATTCGGCGAGCGAGAGCTGAGACCTTCTTTTGATGGGTTGCAGTGTAATGATCTCGCGCTGCTGCGGCAGCAGAAATCGCTGCGACAAGTTGATGAAGTCCGTGTTTGTCCATTTAGTTAAATCCTTTTTACTAAATTATCTCTATTTAACATAGCACTAATCTTTCATGCTTTACATGCCGATGTTTATTGGGTAAATGCTTAAAGGAACCATTAAGCATAAAGAAGAAGCTTGATCAGAATTCAGAACACAAGCTATCCGCTATGAATATCTCCTCATCTAGTTTTGTCTGGCGAGTCTCTCGCTAAATTGTCAGCCCCTAATTTGGGAAGGATGCTGGCCTGACAAGAAAAGATAAACAGGTCTCTAGCTTGTCTCATTTTTATGTAGAACAACTATAATTTGCATTAAGTAGGTCCTTTTTAATATGACGCTTGTTTAACGATGATGTGTCCAATGACAGATAAAACGAGTAGGTAGCGACGATGACAGTACTCAAGATCAAAAATGTGGGTAAAGGCTTAGGGTTGCAGTTACCACAAGATGTAGTAGAACGGCTCCATCTTGGTGCCGGAGACAGTATCTGTCTCGAGAAGATGGCACATGGCAGTTATCGCCTCGTCACTAAGGATGATGAATTAGCCGAACAAATGACACGGATTGAAGACTATATGCATGAAGAGGATGCGTGACGTTTCCCCTCATCGGTGATAGCAGTTAGCACAGAGCTAGTTCATCAGTGAGTGCGATAACTTGAGACTTGATAACCCAAATAAAGCTCTATATATCCTTGATAATTAACGACTGGACCTGTTCTACGTCACAGTCAGACTATGAAAAGCTTGCCATAATCGAGGCGCTGGTGATATTACCAAAGGCCTCGAGGAAGTCGCTATGTTGACAGGTTCAGTATTAGATCTCATCGCATTTATCTGTTTTGTGGTGAGCTGGATCGGCTACACCTACTTTGCCAAGTGGAAAGCGAAAAATACCAACTGTCTCGCTCGCTGCCTGCATCAGCACCGAATTCACTGGATGAATGAACTGATGCGCTATGAAATGCGGGTGGGTGAAGCTGCGCTTATGGCAAACATCGAGCGAAATACCACCTTCTTTGCTTCCACTACTATGTTAATACTTGCCGGTGTGTTGGCACTCTTTGCACATGTAGAACGATTGGAGTCGGTGATCGTTTCTATCCCCTTTACTGCTACACCTAGCTATGCTTTGATCCAAATAAAATTGAGCCTACTTACCTTTATCTTCGTGATGGCATTTTTCCAGTTCACCTGGTCGATGCGCCAATATGGTTTCGTGAATGTGATGGTTGGTGCCACCCCATTGAGAGGACGTGAGACTAGTGATCATATGAAAAACTACGCAACTCAGATGGCTGTTGTCCAAGATCAAGCTGCCCACTCCTACAACTATGGAATGCGTGCTTACTATTTTTCCATGGCGGTACTAAGCTGGTTTTTCCATCCGCTACTCTTTATTGCCTCTAGTCTACTGGTTGTCTACACCCTCTACGCCCGAGAGTTTAAATCTAAAGCCGTTGTGGCTATCACCTGTGGGATGATCATGTTGCAAAAAGAGGAGCGGGAGCGAAAAGAGAGGGAGAGTCAGCCGCGATGATTACCTGGTTAGTCGCTTGAATGTCGATCACCAGATAGACGAGTGGCGTGCGGTTAATTATTGCTAGCCTATCTAGCTGCTGAGCCCTAGTTATCGCCTAGAATATCTAAAGCAAATAATCTAGTTGCGCCATTTATATTCGAATGAATTTCACTAAACCCATATTGCTCAGTATTCAGTTTTAATGTTAACCGCTTTCAATGCTACTAGCAGAGAATGCCCATGCCAATAATTAATTATGACGTTGTTTTTATTGTTTAATAAAAGCATTGTAGTGGCAGAGGGAGGACGTTAAATGGAAAGCTATTGCCTTGTTGCCTCTCCAAAATAAATTTTTCAACTTTAGTTTTGTTACGTTTAGAATTTGTTTTATATGTAGCAAGAGTGTGGGCTGACCATATTGGTTAGGCGTATTATTGATTTGATTTTGGATTGTTGTTTTTTAGTTGCATTAATTGTTAATTTAATTCAGCTAAGTAAGTAGTATATGAATAGGTGTGTTGTGATTCAACTCAAAGAATAAAATAAGAAATAATATAAATATTGATAATGGCTGGCAATCCATTAGGATGACGTTTTTATTTTTAAAGATGGAATTTGTTAATGAAAGTCAAAGCGTTAGCCTTAGTCATGTTGTCGGTGTTATTATCTGGTTGCGCAGGTCAAATGGCTGTAAGTAATGCAACAATGAAATTCAATATGGATGTTGTAGATAATCGTTATGCCAGAGGTAGTTTAACAATACTTATGGCTCCGGTGTACGCCGTTACTACAGTTGCGGATTATGGACTATTTAATCCTATTGAATTTTGGACTGGAGAAAATATCCTCACGGATAAAAAATCTATCTATGATATGGAAGGTAAAAACTATATTGAGATTAATGACGATTTAGATGAGTCATTAAAAACTGCTCCGATTAAGTTAAATTAAATAATATGTAATGCAAGTGGATCTGATGTGTCGGTCCACTTACTCTTTCTAAAATATTTTCGCAATGGTTAATAGATATTGGGTTTGTAAATAAATGAGGGGGAATTAATATAGTTATAAGTCTTACATTTCATCATTTTAACATCCAAAATACCTGCTACTCGCTTTCACTCTACCTCGTTAATTATGCCTTATATAATATAATGGCTATCGCCGCTGTTTTGTCATGGGATCCCACAGGCCCAACAGTTGAGTCACTAGTAGGTATTTCTATATTAGCTCTAGTTAGGAGTGATATTGAATCTAAGGGCTAAATAAAATATTAATTTTAGGTAGCCCTTTAGTCTAAGTCATTTAAAATCAATGGCAATATAAATTTAACTATAAATATAAATATAAGTATAAACAGCTAGACAGCTTGTATACAGACCGCTACCTTATTGGTTGTGAAAATAGGCGAAGCAAGAATAAAACCCAAAATTATCTGGTGGTTAACACCGCATAGAAAGCAGAGCTTTGGCGGACACTTGCATCGGGATGATATTTCACAAGTACAGTACATTTTGATATCTATCAATAATAAAATCCTACAAAAGCGTATGCTTTCCCTATTATTTATTATCAGTTAAGTTGATTTTGAGCTTTCTACAGCTTTCTACAGCTTTCTACAGCTTTCTACAGCTTTCTACAGCTTTCTACAGCTTTCTACAGCTTTCTACAGTTTTAGCAGTGAGTACGGTGCCTGCGGATCACCGAATACTTTACGCTGCGATCACTCTCAAAGCATGAAAATATTGAAAAATCGCATTGTGATAACGACACCATAACCATAACTACAGGAGCTAGTCTGTTTGAAATTATTGCTTTCTCGGAGTAAGAAAGCATAAGAATAACTATGGGTGTCTTGGTTATTCCATTTCCGCAGTTTTACACTGACAAAGAGGTGATATTTATAACTTTCTAACTAATTTTAATATTTTAATATTTTAATGGAGAAAAAATGATAATCACCATAATTGGAGCTGGTAATGCTGGTTCTGCTTGTGCGTTTATGGCTGCTGAAGCAGGACATAAAGTAAGACTATTGAAGACTTCGAATCGTATTACCCATGATGACCACTTTGAAGCTATGGTCAGAAATAAGGGAATATACTGCATCGATAACACCAAAAAAGGGCATTTTACAGATAGTGCCGATGATGCCGAAAAAACCTTTCAACCATTGGAATTGATTACCCGAGACCCTAAAGAAGCGATTGAGGGGGCGGATGTAGTCATGATTTTCATTCAAACCACATACCACCGGGCTTTGGCTGAAAGAATTGCAAAATACTTCCAGGATGATCAGTTGGTTATCTTGATACCTGGCTATGCAGGCAGTATCTTCTATAATCAATTTTGTGATAATAATCCGATATTTGCAGAAGGGGAGTCCACCCCAAATGACGCTAGAGTGGTTGAACCTGGTACTGTGAAAGTTTTATTTAAAAATGTCAGAAATTCGCTGTCATTTTTTCCCGCCACAAGAACAACTGAAGGAATGGCCATCGCATCGCGCTTGTTCCCTGCCTATAACATTGACATGAGCAGCGTTCGAAAACATATATTCGAATCGGCACTACATAACCCCAATATCATAGTTCACACCGTGGGCCAGTATGTAATGTATCCAATGCTTGAGTATTGTGCCAAACATCATCCTGATGAAGTTCCTTATATGTATAGGGATGCGCTTTCGACTGAAATGGCATGGCAAATGATAGAAAAATTGGACGCGGAAAAAATGGCGGTGTTAAGTGCGCTAGGATGTGAACCCATTCCTTATCTAGAAGCATGTTTATTCAGAAATGAACAAGATGTTAATCAAGACCCTAGAGAAGTTTTTGAAAGCTATAAAATCTCATCACCTCCAGGACCTGACAGTTTCAATAATAGGTACATAACTGAGGATGTGCCTATGGGGTTGGTTTTATTATCATCACTAGGTGAAACATTAGGTATTAATACGCCTGAGTGTGATCGTTTGATCGAGATGAGTGGCGGTATTTTAGCGAGAGATTTTTATGCAGAAGGCAGAACATTAGCTTCGTTAGGATTAGGTGGACTAACAAGGGAAGAGTTATTGCATTTTGTAGAAAGAAAAAAAGTTGCGAGCGAACATTTAGGCGTCCCAGTGTAAGTGTAAGTATGAGCATTAAGTTTTAGAAACTAGGGGGCTGAGTCTGAGGGAGTTGTAAATTCCGGCGGTTGCGATCACTTACTCCCCCTATTTTTAGTATAAGTGATCGAATTGAGCCTGTTGTCTCGCCGAATTCAACATACAAGTACAGCGTTATTTATGGCTTATATTGTATTGCTCTTTATTGATCTCATTAAAATTGAGACTGCATAGCGAAGCCCCACTTAGTCTCCTCTTCATTATAAGTCTCGTATTGATTAGACTCATAACGGTATCTGATCTCCCAGGACCAGCGCTCGGTCACACGGTACCCAAGTGATAGCCTGGCATAAGTTTCATAACGTTCACCGCCATCAATAGCCGCGCTGCCCTGCACAACCAATGTGTTGTACCACCTGTCACTCCAGGGTTTGAGAATTGTCGCACTGGCATTTGCGGTAATACTGTCACTACTCGAGTTATCTTTTACATTCAGGTAATTTGCTCCTAATTCAGTAAATACGGCGGTATCCATCCAACCATTAAATTCGCTAATAATGCCAACTTGATATTGGTAATGGTTAAAACGGCCGATTTCTGTATCCGTTTTCCCATGTTTAATTGCCGCGCTTACATTCCAGTTACTTAACGAGCTTTGAGGAGAATAAAGATAAGACAAGTTCCATTTATCTCCGCCAAAGTTGGTGTTTAGTTCAATTTTCTGATTTTCCCAGCCATAGCGTCCAGCGACTTTTAGAACATCGGCATCGAAACCAGCCCCTAAGGTTGTGGTTAAATTGAGAGGGTCTGCAATGTGGCGAACGGTTTGTGCATTTACAGCACTGGAGAGGCAGAGAAAAGTGAGGGTTAGGGGAAGCTGCCCTTTATTATTGAAGTGCATTTGTAACACCTGAAAAAAATAGCATTATCACAGTCAAAGTAAGACTGCTCAACATATTTTACTAACTATTACAGCGCCTTAAATAATTTGTAATATATGGGCCAAAGACAAACAAAGGTATCAATCGGTATCTTGGCTACAGGCGCTTTTATTGGAGCAATACATCAATAATTATGGGGGCCATGCTATTTTGTGATTCAGTCGTCTTTAGTTAAAGGTAGCGCTGAGTCACTCTACGACTATAACGCTGCTCAAAATTGAAGGGACTCATTTTCATGGTGCGAAAAGCATCGATCCAACCAACAAACATCGGAACTAACGTCCAGCTAAACATTAAGTACAAGCAGCCCTTCAGGTATTGACCTAAATAAAACTTATGTAGGCCTAAACCGCCGAATATAAAGCTAAACCATATTGCGAGTTTTTGATTTTTAATATGAATGCTTGGATCGATTCCTGCGAGGGCTTCTAACCCTTGAGCGGCATGACACTGGGGGCAGGTGACCAAATTAAGGTCGGTCTTTTGGCTGCACTCTGTACATTGAGAGCATGGGCGAGCACTACTTTTCATTGCAAACTCCAGTTGTCACTCGTGAGTCAATATTACTAATGACTCATTATGCGTACAAGTGTGCGCTGAAACCTAGGTGCACAGTTCACAAAAATAAAATAAAGCTATGGTTGGCTTCGCTTTGGGAAACTCTAGTGGCTAAAGGTTAATATCGCTGTTATCGATTTGTAATTTTTACTTAGATCATCTACCCTATTTGTTCATTTTAAGGCCATTGCAGAACGGTTTAATTAGTATAAAAAAAGTAAAAAACCTAATTATACTCATAGCAAACAGGCACAGGAGAAGCATGTCAGATTCTGATATATCACCTCAATTCAGTTCAAAAATGAGCATTGCCGATTATAAAAAAGTAATCCAAGATGCCGACAACTACCTTAATGAAAACTTTACCCACGTTGCTATCGACGAAATCGTAAAGTTGCGCGCTGATTTTTTTGATGCCTTGCTTCTCCATCTCTGGGAATGTGCCGATCTCGCTAGCGAAAACTTATCTCTCAATGCCATAGGCGGCTATGGCCGTCAAACGTTACACCTACACTCAGACATTGATATTTGTGTGTTATTTCCCGAAGAGCTTAGTCCTCATCAAACCACGCAGATTGGCCTTTTTTTTACCCAACTATGGGATTTAGGTCTAGAGCTAGGCCATAGTGTTCGAGCACTGACTGAAATTGATAAAGCGTGTAAAGAAGACATCACCATTGCTACCTCACTGTTTGAAATTCGCCATCTAACGGGTCCTGAGTCTCATGCTAATCAGGTATTAGACAGACTTTATGGCGATGATCTCTGGAGTAGTGAAGCCTTCTTTAAAGCCAAAGTTAGTGAGCAAGACGAACGCCACCTAAAGGCGCAAGGCAGTGCTTTTAGCCTAGAACCAAACCTAAAAAATAGCCCAGGTGGTATGCGTGATATCCAAACCCTGATTTGGGTCACCCGAAAGTATTTTGCTGCTGAGGATATGGCGGCGTTAAGACGGTTCGGCTTCTTTACTAGCGACGAATATGCAGAACTATTAGAGTCACAACATTTTATCTGGCGCGCACGTTGGGCATTGCACGCCGCAGCTCAGCGCTCTCAAAATCGATTACTTATCTCTTTGCAAAGTGATGTGGCTAGGCTGATGGGCTTTGGAGACAATAGTCACTTAGCTATCGAAAAAATGATGCGTCAGTTATACCGGGCAATGAGGCGGATTAGCGAACTCAATCAAATGCTATTACAGTATTTTAAAGATGAAATTCTGGAGCAAACAGATAAGAAATCGACTCCATTAAATCAACACTTTGAAATAAATGGTCGACTGATCAATGCTCGCCATGATGATGTATTTGTCGATCGCAAACAGCTAATCGCTCTGTTTATCCATATAGCAGAAAACGCGAACGATATTGACGGTATTACCCCTCAGACGATTCGATTAATACGTCAGGTCAGGCGACGATTACTGGGTGATCTGCAAGATTTTCATAGTTGCCGCAAAGAGTTTATCTCGCTATTTCGCCATCCTCAAGGCATGGGACTCGCGCTATCATTAATGCACAAACATGGGATCTTAGCCTCCTATCTTCCGCAATGGCGCGAAATTGTGGGTCAGATGCAATTCGACCTATATCATGTTTACCCCGTTGACGAGCATACGCATAAGTTACTAAAAAACTTATATTCACTCAGTGGCAAACCTGAATCTCCTTCTCTTGCACAACCTAGTGCCGTTTACAAAGCGATAGAGAATAAAGAGGTATTGCTGTTAGCCGCCTTGTTCCATGATTTAGGCAAAGGACGCGGCGGTGACCACAGTGAATTGGGGGCTGTCGACGCGTTGCAATTTGCTAAATTTCATGAACTAAAACCTTCACAAGCTAAGGTGATCACCTGGTTAGTTAAAAATCATCTATTGTTATCCTTATCCTCCCAAAGGTTAGATATATATGACCCTTCGGAAGTTAAGAATCTTGCTAAAGCGATAGGCACTAAAGCCAGACTCGATGCTCTGTACTGTTTAACGGTTGCCGACATTAAGGCGACAAATGATGACCTGTGGACCAATTGGAAGGCAACCTTACTTCGAGATCTCTATTTGTCGATTAGTTATGCACTGCGTAATGGCTTAGAAAATGTGCTAGAACAGCGAACTATCGTTCGAGAACATAAAAATGAAGCGCTAGAGCTGATGGGGATGAGTGAAACGCCTGATGTGATTAAACAGCTTTGGAAACGCTTACCACTATCATTTTTCAGCAACGCTCAACCCAGTGACATCGCCCGTTACTCCCAAGCTATGATGCAATATCCCACTGAGCACGCACTTATTTTACTCGATGAAAGCAGTACTAAAGGTAGCAGTGATCTGTTCGTTTATATGAAGGATAAACCCGGCCTGTTTGTGACACTATTTAATACCTTAGCCTCACTACAAATCTCGGTTCAACAAGCTAATATCTCCAGGACTAAAGATGGCTATGTGGTGGAGTCTTTAAAAATATTGGATTATGATCATCACCCAATAAGAACCGCTGGGCGACGTGAGCGTATCAAGAAAAGACTGAAACAAGTATTGTTTGAAAATAGAAAAGTGCCTAAACAACGCCTTAATAGCAACATTGGCTCATTCGTTAGCGAGGCTAAAGTTGAGTTCTTGCACTCTCGTAAAAAGGATAGAACGCTTATCAGTGTTACGGCACTCGATAATCCACAATTTATGAGTCACTTCTGTAACGGTTTCAGGCTGTTTGAACTCAATATTCACTCTGCAAAAATAACCACGGTTGGTGAGCAAGTCGACAATGTATTTCTTGTCTCTGACAAAAATGGTCAATCATTAGATGATGAGAGTAAGCAAGCGTTAAAATCCTTCTTTGTCGATATCATTAAAGAACAGGTTCCGGTTTAATTCTTCATTATGTGCACCGGCAGATAAGAAGGTATAAATATAGGAGTACATATGGATTAGCCATAGTTAACCTGTCTGAAGTACTTTGAGTCGTTAAAATCTAAGGGGCTTATTAATTTCTATAGGCTCTACGGGCTATCTCTTTATTAAGGCTGCGCAACTCCCAATTAAATCAAGAGTGCGAGATACTAGATAGACATTCGTGCCACTCAGCCAATAACTCATCAAGTAATAAAGGCTCATCCTCGATTATGGCATCGCCATTCACGTATTTAGTCGCTACATCATGGTAGTAATAACGGACTGCCTCCGATGAAGTTCAAAAGGCCGTTTTTGATAAACTAAAAAGTGTCTAGAATACCTAGAGGTGCGGAGTTATTCATATGGTTAATAGATTGGTTTTAATAAGTAAGAATGGACATCCAAAGCCCTTGTTCAAAGTAGAAGCGCGCCTCGACTCTATGGATGTCCCGACTTAACGTCTAATAGACATGTGTCTATTATGCCTGTGGAGGTGTACCTTCACAGTTAGAAGCAACTGCATCAATTTGTACCAAAGCATCCATAGGGATAGCTGATACACCAACTACAGTTCTTGCTGGGAGATCGCCTTTGAAGAATGTTGTATAAACTTCGTTTACAACATCTATATCTGCGATATTTTTAACTTGGATATTTATTTTAACTATATCGTCCATAACGTGGTCGACACTTTCAATAATTGCCTTGATATTGTTTAGGCATTGTTCAGCCTGCGCTTTTAAATCACCAGCAACAATTTTATTCGTTTTTGGGTCTACAGGTAATTGACCTGAAATATGATTGTAATGAGAAAAAGCGACAGTGTGCGAATATGGTACTTTTGGCGCATTTTCAGTATTGCTTGCTTCCATAACGAGTAGTCTAGTGTCTTCAGGCAGTTGTGGAGGCGTGCCATCACCGTGCGATACCGCTGTATCAATCTGTACCAAAGCACCCATAGGTAAAGCTGCAGCATTAACCACTGTTCGTGCTGGAACATAGTTTGGGAAAAATGTTGCACAAACGTCGTTTACAGCTTCAGCATCCGAGATGTCTTTAAGGAAGATAGTTGTTTTAACAACATCGTCCATCACATGGTCGATACTTTCTAAAATTGCTTTAATGTTATTTAAGCACTGTTCAGTCTGCTCTTTTACACCACCAGTTACCACTTCGCCAGTTTTTGGATCGATAGGTAATTGAGAAGAAAGGTTATTGTAATGAGAAAAAGCGGCAGTTTGTGAGTGTAGACCCTTTGGTGCATTTTTCGTGTTTCTTGAAACTTTTATGAGTTCGCAAGGAGCTTGTGGAGCTGTACCTTCACCGTTTGAAATAAGTGCATCCATTTGCACTAAGGCGTCACTCAAGGGTAAGGCTGCTACTGCGACTGTCGTCCGTGTAGGAAGAGCGCCTTGGAAGAATGATGCATAAACTTCGTCTATCACGTCAATATCGGAGATATTCTTAACGAATATATTGATTTTAACAACATCGTCCATAACGTGGTCGATGCTTTCTACAATGGCTTTAATATTTGCTAAGCACTGCTTTGCCTGAACTTTTACATCGCCAACGACAATCTCACCCGTTTTAGAGTCTAGAGGCAATTGAGCCGAAATATTATTGTAATGAGAAAAAGCGACAGTTTGTGTCGATACAGAACTTTTTGGTGCATTTTCAGTGTTTCTTGAAACTTTTATGATATTGCCACTCATGTTGATATCTTTCCTTTATTTAGTATGTGTTTAATTATGTGGCTTTTAAAATATTCTTTGTACTTAAGAAAATAATCTGGCTATTAATTCCCATATTTTAGACAACAGAAATGTTCATCTTGTAGTTCAGGAATTACAATTGAAGAAATAAATTGTAGTGCTGTAAGAAACGCACGGATTTATTTCATGATCTAGAACGGTATCTTCAGACCGTTTAATGATTTGCTTATTTAGTGAAGTAAACTAAATTGCCATTTGTACTGTCAGACTAGACATTATGCACGTGATTTAGACAATTATTTTGAAGGTTATTAGCTACACATTAATTAAAGATACGTTTTTTGCCATGAATTATTTTAAGTGTGAATAAGAATGTAATATGAAATTTAAATAGTGAACCACCCAATTAATATGACATGGAAACTGGCTGGTGCTCAATAGATAATCAGCTTAATTGTATTTATTGTGAACTATGTCACCTAATAATATCTATTTAGGGGTATTGAGCAAAATTAACGGTGCCTGCCACACTCAGTACACTAGATGATAGTGGTGGTTATTCATCACCGCATAGGCACACACATCAAAAAATAGCAGACAGGTCTTTAACTTTATCGACAGCCCTGCTGCGTCTATGCTCATAGCTTTTACCTTGCCACATAGAAAGCCCTCTCTGAGTCGTTTCTGCATCGCTATCGCCCTAACAATCATGTGCGTCGAACTGAAGTCATAATCGTTATCCTGAACCAAACTGAGTCGAGATGATTTAAAGGTTGGTAGAGGATGTTCTAAAGCACAATAGAGATGTCTTTTACTAAAATTTTACTCTGGGTCCACTTATTCAACCGCTTATGTCAGCCACTTGTTCACTTATTTCTTACTTTTTAGTCCAAAACACGACCTTAATTTCATTAATGTGCCCGATATTCACATACTATCAGCGTGGTGTTTTTACTCTAATTTTGGCGCCAACCTAATATTACAGCGTTTGCTCTGTTAGGTCGGGTTTAATATGCCAAGTAAATTAAGTCTAATTCGACCAAGCGAATTAGATAAATCAAGTTCAATAAACCAAGTTAAATAAGCTCGTAAAGGGCAGGAGTTAAAGGGTCGTAATCTATGAGAAAGATGAGTCGGTGGAATAAAACAATCATTATTGGCGCAACGATATTGTTACCACAACAGGCATTATGTGCCGGCTTTCAGCTAAATGTGCAATCGACTGCTGGCCTGGGACGCGCATCTGCCGGGGATGCGGTTATTGCCGATAACGCCTCCTCTATGGCGCGTAATCCCGCCTCTATGGCGCTGTTTAATGAGACCGCATTGTCGGCGGGAATCGTCAGTATCACTTCGATGGTCGAAGTAAAGGATGCGCTTTATACCCGCGAGTTTTATAGCCAGGGGGCGCTTGTCGATACGTCGGTTCAATCTGCAAATTATGATGATGCTGGTGGCAACGCTATCGCGCCCAATATTTACCTTATCGTGCCTATTAATGACAAATTCGCCTGGGGCATTAGTGCGTATACAAACTTCGGCACCAAAACTCAATACAGTGATGATTACATTGCCAGTGAGTATGGTGGTTTGAGTAAAGTTGAGAGTTACAACCTGGGTTTATCCGCTTCTTATCGAATGAGCGAGCATTTCAGCATAGGTGCTGGACTGGATATCATTGCCAGTACAGGCAAGCTCAACAGAAGCTTACAGCCTACAGACACTACACTATTGACGATAGATGCCACTGGGTGGGGACTGGGGTTTAATCTGGGAGCCGTGTATGAGCTCGATGATAACAACCGCTTCGGTTTGTCCTACCGTTACAGTCCGGAAATGGAGACCGAGGGACAGGTCGACTACGCTGGCTATGTAGCCGAATCCGGCCCCATCGACGATACTGTGTTGATCCCCTTGCCAGATATGGTTGAATTTTCTGGTTTCCATCACCTCGAAAATACCAAGATCGCGCTGCATTACAGTATCCAATGGATAGGTTGGAGCGTGTTTGAAAGTCTGGATGCCGAGACCAGCGGCACCATTAATCATTATCAGTGGCAAGATGGCTGGCATTACGCTATTGGCACGACGTACTACTTAAACAACACCTGGACACTTAGAGCGGGATATCTGTACGATACCAGCGCGCAAGATCAGCTCACCTCTATTTCGGTGCCGGATTCCGATCGGCAGTTCTTCTCAACCGGTTTCACTTACCAGTTAACGCCAAATTCTAATATGGATTTTGGTTTTACCTATGTATTAGGCGAAGATGTGAGTGTGGTTGAATCGAAACCTATGCTCCCGATAGATATCGCCAGCGGCACCTACCTGGCCACCAATATTAAGGCTAGCAGTCATGCCAACGCCATCATGGTCGGGTTGCAATACAATCGGACTTTTTAAGGTTATTGACGGCATTTAACTGTGCGTCATGTTGAAACACTAGGCTAGCCCAGTGTTAGACGTCTAGTGTTTGAAATGCCAGCTAAAATAATGCCAGTCAGGCTTTTGACTGGCATTATTTCCGAATTCATGTTTCCCGAATTTAAGATCTAAGTGCATCATATCAAATCATCTAAATACTTCTGCTGGTGTTATGTTTTCCTGCAAGCAGCTCTTGTTACTTTTTAACAGTATAGGGGCACTTCTAGGTCGTATGTGGTAAATATTGTGAAGGACAAAAGATATGCTTGTCCTGTTTTGTCGGCGTTGGCAGTCCAGCCACTACAGCTCGATTTATTCCAAATTTGAAAATCTGGACTGCCACTAACTTAACTATATTGACCTAGTGCTCTTTCCATTTACCCAATTTTTTTTGTTTCCTCTCAGCTGCCATCCACCAACTACAGCTATGACCACCGGACTCTACAAGCGAAGTTATTTTCCTTTATTCTTTTTATGTTTGTACCAATCTTTTTTACTCTTACCACGACTTGAAGCCCAGTCTAAAATTTCAGGATAATCATGCGATAAATCCACTTTCTCTTTTGGATGTTCCCATATTTGCGGAATGATCATCGCCCAAGGTAAATTACCTTCTGTTTGGTAATATTTATCAGTGCTTTTATCTGTATCATCTTGACCCGTACCAAATTGTCTTTTCGATGCATATTTCGTTGGTCGATAACCAGGGAAATGCACCTCAATCACTTCACCATTACCCAGTTTTCGTGAAATAAACGTATTATAAGGTGCTGAACCAAATAGACTCTCATCCACTGGATTTTTTAAGTTGATGGTAACAATAAACATGGCACCTGTGACTTTAGGGCTATTCGGTTCCGTATTAGCAAATTGAAAACCGTTTGGGGCCGGTAAGGCATCTGCAATATCATCGATAATAACAAACATAGTCTGATTACCATCTGCAATCGGCGTTAATGGTACAGCATTAGAAGCTGGCCCCATGGTTGCGGATGCTATATTGGTAATGGGGGTGTTAATACTTATCTGAAGTCCGTTTTTATATGACGCCCCCCTCGCGACTGGTTGAAGTTTAAGGATAACTTTACTTATCTGCCCGTCAACTTTTGTCTCTGTCGAATTATAATTAATCACAACATCATTAAAATCATAATCACCTTTACTGGGCCAAAAATCTTCAAAGGCCATGGTCCCCATCTGATTTTCTGCGGGTGAGTAAGCAGTACTCGTGACTAAGGATACAGGCACATCGGCGACTTCTAACGGAGAGGTATCATAAATATTAACCTCAAGACCATCACTAAAATTATCGTTATCACTATCAGCATCGAGAGGGTCTGTAAGATGAAGATTAAGTTCCTCATTATCGGTCAAACCATCGCCATCGGTATCCGCCAGTGTCGGGTCTGTTGCTAACTCGTTCACTTCGACTGCATCAAGTAACCCATCGCCATCGGTATCAATTAATCCCGGGTCTGTATTAAGGATATTCACTTCATAGTCATCAGAAAACCCATCCCCATCCGTATCTAATAAAGTCGGGTCTGAATTATAAAATATAACTTCCTCTAAATCAGTCAGCGTATCTTGGTCTGTATCACTTAAAAGCGGATTAGAAGCGTAAATAATCACCTCTTCATAATCAGTTAACCCATCATTATCTGTGTCTGGATCTGTCGGAGAAGTATGTAAAATATCAGTTTCATCGAGATTAGATAATCCATCTCCATCAAGATCATCTGGATTTACAATCGCTTCCTCTATGGGGTTATTCAATGTTGCTAAGGTATTTTCTAAATCTATTTCAGCTTGTGTCTGCTGTGTTTGCACATTCAATGCGTAAACATATACATCACCAGATAAACTTTTTTTGATCTTTTTATTATGTGCGCCAACGCTAACATAGCTTGCAGAAACACTCACAGCATGGCCAAAACTATCCTGAGATGCACCGTCTGCGGCGATAAATGAAAATGTCTCCAGCCAAATATCACCAACAAGAGTGAACAGAACAACGGTTCCTGATGATGAATTCATATTTTCAGCGCCAATCACTATATGTTCGCCAACAATCGCTACCGAATTACCAAATTGATCGCCTGAAACCCCTGTACTAGCGGTCAACTTGGCTTGATTGGTCCATACATCATCTTTGCGTTTATATACGTAAACTGCCCCCTTTTTTGTCTTATTATTTCCATGAGGGTCATTTTCCATCCTGGCACCAATAACCGCATAATCTTTAGAAATAGCGACTGAGAAGGCGTAATTGGCAGCACGAGTCACTAAGCCTCCTTTTAGTGTTGCTTGTTTAGTCCAATTATCATCAAAATCATCATATTTATAAATATAAGCAGAACCTTCTTTAGTCTTACCTGACTCACCATCGCCAATGATCAAATAGCCTTCAAATATACTGACTGCGGCTCCAAATTTTTTACTCTTGAACTCTGAGTCAGGAGTGATAGTGGTATTTAAGACCCAATTAGAGCCCGTACGTTTGTAAACATAAACAGCACCATCATCATTCGCGCCTCCTGGCGAAGCAATTACCGCAAGATCGCCCGATATACTGACTGATTGTCCGAAAAAATCATTACTCGCAGCCCCTGGTTTCGTCATCTCTCCCTGCAGACTCCAGTTACCATTTTGGTAATTAAAGATATAAGCTGCGCCACTTTTTCCGCCTTGAAGCTTGGCACTGATAATGACACTCTGATCTGAAATCGCCACGGCACTACCAAACTGTTTAATTGCTGTCAGAGTACCCGAGATAGGATCTAGACAAGTCATCATTGCCCAAGTGGATTGATTTCGTAAAAAAATACAGGCTTCACCCTGGTCACTTTGTTTTCCCGGCGTCCCAACAACAACAAAAGAGTCAGTAACAGCCACTGAAGTGCCAAAATTAGCAAATGATTTACTTGTATCATTAGCAAGTTGGCTCTGCAGCGTAGGCTCAGCATTGAGAGAAAGATGCCATAAGCCAGCCATTAACAATAAGATAAATAAAGACACGTCTGAATATTTTTTTATATTAAGCATAATCGTTTACTCAACTAGATAATGAATATGATTTGTTTTATCTATAGGTAGCTCAAGCTCTGCATAACTATCGCCATTAATAACGACTACCATCGATTCGATATAACTGGGTACAGGCAGCGAACTGGTATATTTCATCGCATTGTAAATCTCAGATCTTTCTAACAGATTGATAGGAGAATTAGTATCTGGATCAGTTGCTGAATAAACTGAAATTACCGTAAACCCTTGCATCTGACTGAAAGATATATCAATGTTCACTGTTCTCTGCATATCAAACGTAAAGCCATCCTCAATTAACACCTCGTCAAAAGATGGTAATAACACAGGCTCTGGTTCAGTGTGTACCTCTACATCGGGTTCAGTCTCTTCCTCTACATCTGAGTTAGAACACCCCATAAAGAGCATCATAAACAACACTGCATAACAGCATATTATTAATCTACTTAGATTACCCATTGCTCGATATCCTTTTAGAAAATTTGAGTTGGTACTCGATAAGCACAGCGGTTATAGCTTCACGAAAACCAATCTTCAATTCTAAACAGCAATGTTTACGCCAACTGGAAAACATTAATGAATAAGATGTTAAGCTAAAACCAATAAGAACAGGAAATCATTGTTGGCTAAAGAGAAAAGTAGCTAGTTTCAATGTGGAGTGTTGATAAATTCAGTTGAGAAGTGTTCTCAATAACGATAAATAGTGTAATTTGCAATGCATATAGCAAAGCACGCATTGCAATATTTCATAATGCAAATACTGTTACTTCCGCATAACACTAGGGATGAGTGACGGGGGAGCTATGGTTAAAAGTGGTGTATGAAATTCAAGCAGCTCTCTGTTCTAGATTTTCCATTTCTCTCATTCCATCTGTAAATTTCACTCCTCTGGCAACATTTGCGAGTAGTCTGTAATTTTTCAGCCTATTCCACTTTTTTGTGCCGTCTCCCTCAGCTTAAATGATGAGTTTAAGTGAGAGGTTCTTATGCCGCGCCCAAGAAGAAGTCCGGTTAGTTTAGAGCTATTGATTTAATAACCAATGTATCACTGCTGCTCACGCGTATCTAGACGGGCCATGTTTCTGGATGATGATAACCTCTCGTAGTAAAGATCAGGGGAGAAAGGATGACCATCGACGTGACTGGGTTGAATCTCAGTTGTTGATATTAGCTGGGGTATTAGCAATAAATGTGGCAGCCTATGCGGTGATGTCAAACCACTTACATCTTGTTCTTAGTGTTGAGTCTAATAGCTGGACTGAGAGAGAAGTGGTTGATGAAACAGGAAGAATCATTCGTGATGACAAACGCGGCGCAGTCTCTTCCAATGCCGAAAATATTCTGCCCAGGTAAATGTTCCCAGTGATAATTGGATAAAAATCACCTCAGATTTTGGCAATAATTTTCATGGCCCAGTAGGAACCTTGTAAGAGCTCACCAGCTATTGTGAACATTTAGAGAAGCGGCACGGCATTTCTCTAGCTGCTGTCAGTATCTTCAAGCTTACTGATAGTTTCAACCATTTCTGCTGGTGAAACTGACTCAATATACATTGAGTCAGTTAGTCGTGTCTGAATCTCATCAATTTCTCTCCAAAGTCCCTCTTGTGGCCATTTCATTGACTTCAAAGGTGCAATTGATCTTCTTGACGGATTTATAAACACGTAGAAAATTGAGAATCTGCCATAGGCTCGATATGTTATTGATTAATAATGGGTGGCACATTTTTGGTCGCAGCTTCCCAATCCGTCAGTATTTTCATAATTTGACGAGAGTCTTTCGCCGTCGCTGCCGGGCGCTGCAGTGAAGCTCTCCCTAACTCTATAGCCTCACGGACCAATCTAACTTGATATAGGAAACCGTTACCATCAGCGGATACTGAGACCGTTTCACTTTGCTGTTCATACTCAGTAACAACTAAGCGATTACCCTCAGCCTCCGGTAACCAGGGATTAGAAGCCAGCTCTATACTGCCTTTGCTGCCAAGTACCGTAAAACCTGCATGCAAGCCATAATCTTCTGCTGTATGCAGCTGACAGATAACACCATTACTGAATTGAAGGGTTGCAGCCGACTCGCAGATATTGCCGTCTTCACCTACACGACCCGATGCCGCAATATGGTAATTTTCGAAAATACAGTCTCCAAAGGCTTGCTGCATGACCAGGTGCATGAGAGACGCCGGATAACAACCCAGATTATACAGAGCCCCCTTGCTATCTGGGTTAACGAATTGAGCAATAGCTGCACAATATTGGCCCTTAATGGAGCGAACATCACCGATGTCACCTCCGCGAATCATGTCGCAAATTTTTGCGGCTAACGGGTGGGTGAGGTACATCAGTCCCTCGGCGAAGAATACGTCATTCTTCTCAACGGCCGCCAGTGCCTCCTGCGTTTTTTCCATATCAATAGATAACGATTTTTCACACAGAATAGCCTTACCTGCATTCGCCGCCTTCACCACAAAATCATGATGAAGGTGGTTCGGTAATGCAATATAGATAATATCCACCTCATCATCATTAATCAGGGCATCATAATCCTTGTACACCTGCGCGATACCGTACTTGTCGGCAAAAGCCATCAAGGTGTCTTCTGAACGTCCAGCTACTGAATGCAGATGTGTATTCCCCTCTTCTATGATGGCATCTGCCATTATCCCTGATATGAAGCTGGTACCAAGAATTCCCCAATTCAATCGTTTTTTCATCGTTTATCTCTCCATCGTCAATAGTTGGGTTTCAAACGCCTGAACAAAATCCGTTAAACCTGAGTTAATAAACCTTTGAGTGTGTTCGGCCTGAAAATGCTGATCGAAGGCGGCTTTATCTTCATAACGTTCCCAGAAGATAAATCGACGAGGGTTTTCTCTATCTTGCAGTGGGACTGCCATCGAACACCCCTTTTCGCTATTCATGTCTTCACAAAAAGAGTGAATGGCAGCAATGGCCGTATCGAGATCTATGTCAGGTTTTATGCGTAGTTCTGCCGTAATAAACAAGCCTTGTTTAAACATATTATCTCCAAGTTAATCTACAGGAATGAGCAGATATCCAGATGATAATTTAATTGAAAACTCAGGGTTGATAAACTACCATCTGGTTTATTCTTTGTGAACTCTAGGTTGTTAATGTGGATAAGTTGAAGAGCATGCAGGTGTTTGTGCATGTGGTGCAACATGGTAGTTTCTCTGGCGCCGCAACAAGTTTTGCAGTCACTTCAACCATGATTGGGAAATACATTAAGTTTTTAGAGACACACCTGGGTACTAAGCTAATAAACCGTACTACGCGCAGGCAATCATTAACCGAAACTGGACAACTCTATTATCTGGAGTGTAGACGAATATTGGATGACATAGCCGAAGCCGAAAATAGCCTACAAACGTTAGAAAATAAACCCAAGGGCAAGGTACGTATTAATTCCCCCGTTACTTTTGGTAATATCGTACTCGCACCGATAGTGGCTGACTTCCTGCAGCAATATCCCGATATCAATATCGAATTGACGCTAGATAACGACTTAATCGATCCGTTACATGAACAGGTCGATGTAGTGATCCGTATCGGTGGCCTTGCCAGTTCATCGTTAATAGCCCGACAGATTGCCGTTTATGAAATGGTGTTTTGCGCATCCCCCGATTATCTTGCCAAACATCGAATACCGCTTTCGCTGACTGATTTAACGAATCATCAATGTCTGGGCTTTAGCTATGGTGATATTCAAGCTAGCCTAGCATTGCAAATAGATACACAGGCATTTGATAAACAGCACTCCAGATTGACCTCGAACAGTGGTCAGGCCCTGAAAGTCGCGACACTGAAGGGAGCTGGAATATTACTGCAGCCACGTTTGCTACTCTCTGAAGATTTAGTACGTGGAGAGCTAATTGAAATTTTGAGTGATCAGGTGCCAACCCCTTCACCAATACATCTTATGTATAAGAGCAAAGCCCTGTCACTGAAAACGCGAGTCTTCATAGAGTTCGTTATGGCTGCTATGAGCAGGTCATAAGAATTAACGGAGCCACAATCCCCATTGGCAAGGTGCTCTGACTGTTACAAGAAGTGGCGTAGCCATAAGCTCATGAGCGAGAGGTTGGGATAGCGAACTGGCTAAGTAAATGGATTTACTTACTAAAATACGACAAGTTCGAACGGGTGTCATAGTAATTTTGATTAGCATAAGGAGCCAGATCCCGACCTAAAACAACACCGGGACGACAGAATAGACTCCGGCCTAAAAACGCGGGATGACACAATGGATTCCGGCTTAAAAGCATTGCCGGAATGACAGAGTCTCAAGCATTGCCGGAATGACGGAGGGAAGACAGGGACGCTCTGGGCAGCCCTGTGTTTTATTGCGTATTCAGGCTCTGGAACTAGCTGGTTGTAACTGGGGTGTCGTGGTGAGCTTTCAATCGTTGGAACAAGACGTCTTTCAAGTTAGCGCGTTGTAATTTTAGCTGATGCATATGCTCGTCATCGGTTGGACTACCGGCAAGTTCTAGCTGACGAATATCATAATCGAGTAGGTGATATTGCTTGGATAATGTTGTGAATGCTTCGTCTTTATAATTCAAATAAACGATGTCTTGTTTATATTCTGGGAAATCGAAAATAAGCGCGTGATTCTCATTAAGCATAGGTAACCCCTGAACGGTAATTTGAAATTTATTATTTTAGAACTTCCTACACTATAGCACTATGAAGTTCAATAAAAAGTGGGGCCAGATCATACTTTCCTCATTTCATTCAAATGCAGCCGCAGGCGACAGTTATCCCTCGTTGAAAGTCCTAAAGAGCTAGGTTCCAGCTCAGAAGCATTGCTGGAAAGACCGGGGTAACAGTGCATAAGCCTGCGGCAAGCAATAGATACAAAAATACCTGCCACCAACAAGAATAAATACAGATATCTCATCAGCCAGCAGGCACACTCTTTGTTTTAGACCTTCAGTCACCAGGCGGACAGGTCCGCCTTCCCGCTCAGAGCTCCCTATTGGAATCACTCCTTACTCTGGATCGTAGTCTAACACCGGAGAGAGCCATCTCTCTGTCTCTTCTATACTCATCCCCTTACGCTGAGCATAATCCTCTACCTGATCTTTGCCGATATTGGTCACGCCAAAGTAGCGTGACTTAGGATGGGCAAAGTACCAGCCAGAAACTGCAGCCGTTGGGTACATGGCGTAGCTCTCGGTGATATTAAGGCCGATGGTCTCATCAGGCTTTAACAGATCCCAAAGCAGGCCCTTCTCTGTGTGGTCGGGGCAAGCTGGGTAACCAGGCGCTGGACGTATGCCTTTATACTTCTCACGAATCAGTGCTTCGTTATCTAACACTTCATCGCTGGCATAACCCCAGAACTCCTTACGTACACGTTCGTGCATGCGCTCGGCGAAGGCCTCGGCCAAACGGTCGGCCAGACATTTGAGCATGATGGCGCTGTAGTCATCGTGGTCGGCTTCGAAGCGCGCAATATGCTCGTCGATACCGTGCCCCGCGGTGACTGCGAAGCCGCCCATGTAATCGGCAACGCCTGAGTCTTTCGGCGCGACAAAGTCGGCCAGACAGAAGTTGTCGTTGCCCACACGCTCTATCTGCATGCGCAGGTGGTGCAGGGTCATTATTGGTTTCTCGCGGGTCTCAATCGTCCCATCGCAAGAGTACAGTTCGATATCGTCATGATTGACGGTATTCGCCGGAAACAGGCCGATAACGCCCTTGGCGGTGAGCCATTTCTCATCGATGATCTGTTTAAGCATGGCCTTGCCATCGGCGAACAGCTTAGTGGCCTCAATGCCTACGACCTTATCGGTTAAAATTTGAGGGAAGTGTCCGTGTAGCTCCCAGCTGCGGAAAAACGGCGTCCAGTCGATACGCTCGACTAAGTCTTCTAATGGATAGTCATCGAATACCTGACGCCCCAGCTGATTGGGGATAAACGGGGTGTACTTGTCCCAGTCGTACTTGCAGCGATTCTCACGGGCCGCTTCGATAGTGGTGATGATCTTGCGTTTGGTCTGCGACAGGCGCTTCTCGCGCATCACATCGTATTCCTGATAGGCGGCGTCTATGGTGGCCTGACGAGTCTCGTTATTAATCAGCTTTGACACCATAGGCACGGCGCGTGAGGCGTCGGCGATATAGATGGCACCCGTCGGCGAGTGGGGGGCAATCTTCACCGCGGTGTGAATTTTCGAGCAGGTCGCGCCGCCTATGATGATTGGAATGGTTAAGCCCGCCTTATGGAAGCTCTTCACATTATGCACCATCTCATCCAGACTCGGGGTGATAAGCCCGGACATGCCTATGATGTCGACGTTCTCGGTTATGGCCACGTCGATGATCTTCTCCACCGGCACCATGACTCCTAAATCGATGACATCATAGCCGTTACAGGCCAGAACCACGCCGACGATATTTTTACCGATATCGTGCACGTCACCCTTAACTGTGACCATTAAGATCTTGCCGTTCGATTGACCCGGGGTCTTCTCTTCTTCGATATAAGGGTTGAGATAAGCGACGGCTTTTTTCATCACCCGGGCTGACTTCACCACCTGGGGCAGGAACATCTTGCCCGAGCCGAACAGGTCACCGACCACATTCATGCCGTCCATCAAGGCGCCTTCGATCACATCTAGCGGACGACTCGACGCCGCTCTCGCCTCTTCTGTGTCTTGGTCGATATAATCTGTGATGCCTTTAACTAGGGCGTGAGACAGGCGTTTATTGACCTCCCAGCTGCGCCATTCGAGATCTGCTTTCTTGGTGGTTTGACTGCCGTCGCCGCGGAACTTCTCCGCCACTTCTAATAAGAGTTCAGTGTTATTGGTGACATCGCCATTCTTATCGACAGCGGTGCAAGGCAAGTTGCCTACTATGGCCTCGACCCTTTCCTTAAGCTCTGGATCGATATCGTCATAGATGGCTAATTGACCGGCGTTGACGATACCCATGTCCATGCCGGCCTGAATCGCGTGGTAGAGGAACACGGCATGAATCGCCTCTCGCACCGGGTTGTTACCACGAAACGAGAAGGAGACGTTAGATACCCCACCCGAGATCATCGCGTGGGGCAAGGTGCGCTTTATCTCGGCGGTGGCTTCGATAAAGTCGACGGCATAGTTATCGTGCTCTTCGATACCCGTGGCGATGGCGAAAATATTGGGATCGAAGATAATATCTTCCGGTGGAAACCCCACCTTATCTACCAATACCCGGTAGGCACGGGTACAGATCTCTATCTTGCGCGCCTTAGTATCGGCCTGGCCCTGTTCATCGAAGGCCATGATGATGGCGGCCGCGCCGTAGCGTTTAACTAAGGTGGCCTGCTGAATAAACTTCTCTTCTCCCTCTTTAAGCGAGATGGAGTTGACGATACCTTTACCCTGAATACACTTGAGACCGGCCTCTATTACTTCCCATTTGGAGGAGTCGATCATAATAGGCACACGTGAGATGTCGGGCTCGGAGGCGATAAGGTTGAGGAACTTGTGCATGATTTCGGCACCGTCGAGCATGCCCTCATCCATGTTGATATCGATGATCTGCGCGCCGTTTTCTACTTGTTCGCGGGCGACGGATAGCGCCTCTTCGAACTCTCCGGTCTTGATGAGGCGTAAAAACTTGGCCGAGCCAGTGACGTTGGTACGCTCACCCACGTTAAGAAACAGCGAGTTTTCATCAATAGTCAGTGGCTCAAGGCCAGCCAGACGACAGGCCACTGGGATATCGGGTAGCGGACGGGCTGGGTACTTGATAACGGCTTCGCGAATGACGCGAATATGATCCGGCGTGGTACCACAACAGCCACCGATTATGTTGAGGAAGCCTTCCTGGGCCCACTCACCAATAATATCGGCCATCTGCTTGGGGGTTTCATCATAGCCACCGAACTCATTGGGCAAGCCCGCATTTGGATGAGCCGAGACGAAACACTCGGAAATCTTAGAAAGCTCTTCCACATAAGGGCGCAGCTCTTTAGGCCCCAAGGCGCAGTTAAGGCCAATCGATAGTGGCTTAACATGGCGTAATGAATTGTAGAAGGCTTCGGTGGTTTGTCCGGTCAGGGTGCGGCCTGATGCATCGGTAATGGTGCCGGATATCATGATAGGCAAGCGTGCACCGAGATCATCATAGACTGTCTCGACGGCAAACAGTGCGGCTTTGGCGTTTAAGGTATCGAAAATGGTTTCTACCATGATGATATCGGCGCCGCCCTCAATCAGGGCATTAATGGACTCGACATAAGCCTCGACCAACTCATCGAAGGTGACATTACGGTATCCGGGGTCGTTCACATCCGGGCTGATAGAACACGTGCGGTTAGTCGGGCCCAGTACACCGGCAACATAACAGCTGCGGCCTGTCTCTTGCTCAACTTCATCGGCAGCGGCGCGGGCGAGGCGGGCTCCCTCAAGGTTTATCTGGGCCGAGAACTCCTGCATGTCGTAGTCGGCCATGGCGATACGCGTCGAGTTGAAGGTGTTGGTTTCGATGATATCGGCGCCGGCGAGCAAGTATTGTTTATGAATGCCCTTGATGGCAGCAGGCTGAGTCAGCACCAACATGTCGTTGTTGCCTTTTACATCTTTATGCCAGTGTTTGAACTGTTCGCCGCGAAAATCTTCCTCTTCCAACTTAAGGTCTTGGATCATGGTGCCCATGGCACCATCGAGAATGAGGATCCCTTGTTCGAGTTGTCGGGTCAATTTTAAGGTGAGTTGTTGACCTTTCTCTTTGGTTAATCTTTGGGTGCTGAGGGTGTCACTGGCCATAAATTCTACCTGCCTTAATCGATCTGCGCTGCATCTCTATTGAAATCGCTGGGTGGTGTCGTTTGGATGTTTATACGTATAGACGTCTATACTAAACCAGACACGTATCTGTGTCGAGTCGCCATATTGTGTGTTATATCGCCTTGTATATTGACTTATTTTTGAATGATTTTTCCACTCTTTTCAAGGTCTGAACTATGCTTTAGACAGGATCTTTACTGGAGTAATGTGGTGTGGAGGAAAAATAATAATCAAGCTGCCTTCAGGCTGTTGGCCCTAGTAATGTGTTTTTTTATTGTCTCATGGCCAGTCGCCGGTAACATATCATTCAGCCTATCTAGCATCTTGCTAAGTATCACACTGATTTGGCTGTTTTTAATTCTATTCTTATATGCTTTGACTAAGTAGGTTAGTCGATGAAATCCAGACTTGAATTGGAGCCTAAATCAAATCTCCAGCCTCTCTTCGAGATAGTAAAACCTGTGCTTTGTGCTCGGTATCCCCAAATTACTTATAACAGAGAGTTATGTGTAACAGCTGAGGCTGTGACAGCATGATTAGTGCTACTAGTTTGCTGTTGATCATACTGGCTTATGTTGGCTTGCTGTATGGCTCTCTTTGCAGTGAAAGTGCTGCTGAACATAGAGTAGAATCTGGTGGTGACGCTAGTTCTACTGCTGAGGTGACAGCATGATTAGCGCCACGGGTCTGCTGCTGATCATACTGGCTTATGTTGGCTTGCTGTATGTGATTGCAGTTCCTGAACATAGAGCAGAGTCCGGTAGTGACAAGGCAAAAACACTTGTGTACGTCTCTCACCTTAAAGGCGAGGTGACAGCATGATTAGTGCTACTAGTTTGCTGTTGATCATACTGGCTTATGTTGGCTTGCTGTATGGCTCTCTTTGCAGTGAAAGTGCTGCTGAACATAGAGTAGAATCTGGTGGTGACGCTAGTTCTACTGCTGAGGTGACAGCATGATTAGTGCCACGGGTCTGCTGCTGATCATACTGGCTTATGTTGGCTTGCTGTATGTAATTGCTGCCTGGGCAGAGTCTGGTAGCGAACGAGCTCAGAAACTCACCAGTAGTGCCGCTGTTTACACCCTGTCATTAGCCATATATTGTACCAGTTGGACCTTCTTCGGCAGCGTCGGTATCGCCACGCGGTCCAGTATTTTGATGCTATCTGTCTACCTGGGCCCGACGCTGTTGATGATAGTGATCTGGCCCTTGATGCAACGTATCTTGCTGATTAAGCAGATCTACAGGGTGACCAGCATCGCCGACTTTCTCTCTGCCAGATATAATCGCAGTGTGTTGTTGGCTGGGCTCGCGGCGCTAGTTGCCATGATCGGCATAGTGCCTTATTTAGCCCTGCAACTTAAGGCGATAAATACGTCTATCGACTTGCTTCTGGCGGTGCAAACCGAGGCTAAGCTCACGATAGCCTGGCTGGTTTGGCTGGGCGTCGCGCTGTTTACCATAGTGTTCGGTATCCGCCATCTGGATCCTACTGAGCGCCACCCGGGCATGATGTTGGCCCTGGCGGTCGAAGGCCTTGTTAAGCTGGCAGCCATGTTGACCGTCGGGGTATTTGTCTGTTTCGTGATGTTCGACTCTCCCCTGGATATCTTTGCTCAGTTGCAACAGCAGATGCCCGAGGCTGCGGCTAAAATGTCTTCTAAGCCCGCATTTGTCACCTGGTTTAGCTACCTACTGTTAGCCGGAACAGCCTTCATGTTATTGCCTCGCCAGTTTCATGTGTTGGTGGTGGAGAACCCGGATCCTAATCACGTTAAAAAAATCCAGTGGTGGCTGCCAATATATCTTTTTCTGATGACCTTGTTTGTTACGCCGATTGCGGCGGCGGGCTTGTTGTTATTAGGGCCCGAAACTGCGGATAGCTATATGTTGTCTATTCCCATGTTAGCCGGGCAAGAGCTATTGACCATATTCGTATTTATCGGTGGTTTCTCGGCCTCTATGGCCATGTTAATGGTGTCGGGAATGACCCTATCGACCATGTTCAGCAATCACTTAGTTTTACCTTTCATACAGAGGTTCAGACCGGACAGTCGGTTTAAAAAATATCTGTTACAGTCTCGCTGGCTGGCGGTATTCATCGTACTTGGGGCCGGGCAGATGTTTTATCTGTATCTGGGAGAGTCCTACATGTTAGTTAACATGGGGATGATCTCGTTCTGCGCCGTGCTGCAGTTTCTGCCCTTGGTTATTGCTGGTTTATATTGGCCTCAAGTGACATCGAAAGGCGCATTTTCTGGCTTGTGTGCTGGCTTTGGCATCTGGGCCTATTGTTTGATTTTACCTGCGATCATGAAAAGCGGCTGGATCAATGCCGATATCTTGTTAACCGGTCCTTTCGGTATTGCTTGGCTACATCCCGAGCATTTATTGGGGAGCGAGATGGACAAAATTAGTCATGGCGCCTTCTGGTCCATGGCGGCGAACATCTCGGCGCTGGTATTGGGCAGTTTGTACTCTAAGGTGTCCGGAGAGGAGAAGCGTTACAATGCCGAATTTATGGATGTGATGGCCGAGCGTGTGGCAGAAGATGAAGCCATCATGGATACCTTACCCAGAGATATAGACATTGAGCCCAAGCTTAAATTACTCAAAGGCATATTCGGCCAGTATCTGACTCCTGAACATGCTGAGAATAAATTGGCAGCTTGTCTGACCGAGGCAGATCTGAATGAGGTCAGCCTGATCAATGTGCAGGAGCTGGCGAATCTGGAGCGAACCACAGAGAGGCAGTTGAGTGGTATCACTGGGGCGGCGGTGGCACATATGGTGGTGGCTCAGTCTAACCTTTATTCGGAGTCAGAAATCCGCACTTTAGAGCGCTATTACGGTCAGTTAATGGCACAGTTGAAAATAAGTCCGGCTCAGTTGAGACAACAGCTTAACTATTCTAAAGAGAAAGAATTGTTAGCTAAGCGATACTCAGAGCAGATGGAGGGCATAGTCGATGAAAGAACCCGCGAGCTACGAGAGACCTTAGATAAATTAAAGAGTGCACAGGCTTATCTGGTTGAAACAGAAAAGCAGGCGTCACTGGGCAAGATGGTGGCCGGAATAGCCCATGAGATCAACACGCCAATCGGTGTGTGTGTGACAGCTGCATCTCACCTACACGATGAGGTAGTTGCACTGAAGAAGATGTTCGCCGCCGGGGACCTGAGTGAAGAGGAGTTTCAGAGTTTTATGCAGACCTGCACCGAGGCGATGGATATTATTCTCAAAAATAATGCTCGGGCATCTAAGTTGATCCAGAGCTTTAAACGGGTCGCAGTGGATCAGTCTAGTGAGCAGGTTAGAGAATTCGGGCTTAAAGAATATCTCGAGGAGATATTAATGTCGCTGCGTCCGGCGTTGAAGAAAGTTCCCCACGAGGTGAAGGTCATATGCTCGGATAATCTCACCTGTAATACTTATCCTGGGATGCTCTCTCAAGTGGTCACTAACCTGATAATGAATAGCTTACTGCATGCGTTTAAGCCTGAGCAGGTAGGTAAGGTCACCATAGAGATATCTGCCAGCGGGGGGCAAATATTAATGAATTACAGCGATGATGGTGTTGGCTTAGATGAAGATGGTGAGAAGAACCTATTCGATCCCTTCTATACCACTAAGCGTAATCAGGGAGGCAGTGGACTGGGCACGCATCTGGTGCATAACCTGGTGACCCAGAAACTTAAGGGGGAAGTCGACGTCGAAACATCACCAGGCAAGGGACTCTGTTACCATATACGCTTCCCGCAGAATATCGAGGGTTAGACTTATTTCTGGGAACAAGAGACTAGGGCCTAGACTCTAGGAACTAGCAAAGGAGCCAATATGGCTGACGAGTATCAAGTATCTTGAAAAATGCCGACAACCAACACAGCGTTGAGAATAAGGCTGAGCGCACCACTGTCTTTTATCTTCTTCGTCATGGCGAATGCGAAGGCGGCGAGATACTCAGGGGGCATACCGATGTCGTCGTGAGCCAGACGGGGCGAGCATCGATGGCCGCCGCTATCGAGCGTCTCGTCGAGCGACATGATGTTAAGTTTGACCACCTGTTCTCATCTACATTGCGTCGCTGCAGTGATTTTGCACTCAATCTCTCCCAGAAAAATGGGGTGCCGTTAAAACTGGAGGAAGATTTAAAGGAGGTTAATTTTGGTGATTGGGATGGTGAGACCATAGAGAGTTTGTATCAAAACTCTGCTCAGATGATAGAAAACTATTGGAAGGATCCCTGGGCCGTGACGCCGCCTAATGGTGAGTCCACGCTTGAGTTTGAGTCCAGAGTCGATGCCTTATGGCAGACTATTCTACAGCAATATAACGGACAGACTTTACTCTTGATCACCCACGCCGGGGTGATGAGACACTTGATGGCCAATGCCCTTGGCGTGAGTGGTGTGGCCGGTTTTTACACTCAACTGTCGCTGACTTATGCATCTGTGGTCAAGATCTCTGTATTTACCTCCCCTCAAGGCCACTTCACTAAGCTGCATTGGGGCGATGCCTAGGTTTTTTTAAGCTGGCTTCATGCTGGCGCGCGAGTGAGCTAATCATGCCTACTCCTGTGTTGGGCATCGAAATGCATGACTGTTAATGATGAATCCTGCTAATGATTGCCTGAGTCATCCATTTAACTTCACAGGTACAATTTGCTAAGGCGGGTAAAATCGGCATAATAGCGCCCATTAGAACTTGTTATGTAAATTTTTCATTCCTTTTAGCTTCTAAGAGGAAGATTTCAAGTTCGCAATATGAGGTGTTGAGAGCTAATCTGGCCACTTAATCAAGTGTGCCCATTTTATTGCTAACTCAAACTTAAAAGGGAATTGGGACGATAGCTCCTAGCTTATAATTAGCTGCTTTAGTTTATAGCTTTAGCAGCATTCGCTGTCAGCTTTCGAAGCCCAAACTGTGCCCGCAACTGTGAGTGATTTTTAAAGAAGTGCCTAGAGTCTAGGACCTAAAACCTTCTCAAAATCACCAGTCAGGATACCTGCCTTATTTTGTCGCGATAATACTCGAGCGGGTAACTCGGGGGAGTCATAGATGTCATTAGTTTCAGACTCAAGGTCACAGAGCACACCTGACCTCGCCTTGGATGTGCGCGATCTCAGCTGGCAGGTCGAGTCACGCCCAATTCTGTCGCAGGTAAGCTTCTCCATAAGACGTGGAGAGATGCTCGGCATTATCGGACCTAATGGTGCGGGAAAGTCGACTTTGCTTCGTTGTATCTATCGATATATCAGGCCTGACAGCGGCCAAATACAGCTATTTGGCCAAGAGATAACTCATCTCTCCTCTAAAGCCTTTGCCAGAGAGGTGGCGGTAGTATTGCAAGACACCCCTCAGCACTTCGAGTTAACCACGGCGCAGCTGGTGGCTATCGGTTTGACCCCCCATAAGGGCCCGTTCGAATTCACTAATTCTGCCGATCGGGTGTTGATATCCGATGCGCTGGAAAAAGTGGGCTTAACCCATAAGGCTAAGCAGAGTTATGAGCATCTCTCCGGCGGTGAAAAGCAAAGAGCCTTGATCGCTCGTGCCATAGTGCAGCAACCTAAACTGCTCATTCTCGATGAGCCGACCAATCATTTAGATATCCGTTATCAGATCCAGATCATGGAGCTGCTGCGCTCAATCGGGATCACTGTGATCACCTCTATTCACGATCTCAATCTCGCTAGCGCAATGTGTGACAAGTTACTTCTGCTGGAAGAGGGAAAATGTATTAGCTACGGTTCACCTAAAGAGGTGCTCACAGAGCAGGCCATAGGCGAGGTCTTCGGAGTCTGTTCCCACGTCACGCCTCATCCTCAACATGGCAATCCACAGATCTGTTACTACTATGGATATGAGACGGCTTACGAGCAGGGGCATGACAAGGGGCTGGTTAATAAAAGTGGCCCTGTCTCTCTCGGGGACACTGGCCATGACTAGCAGTATTAAGCTCACAGCTGGAGTTGGAATGGCGGAAACTGATTCAATTGAAATGAAAACCGGTGAAGTCGACTTGGTAAAGCATGAGCTGTTTGCTCATAAGTGGATATTATTCTCCCTGAGCTCGTTATCTCTGCTGAGTCTGATGTTTGCCGCGAGTTTTGGTGCTGCAAATATCACGTTTATGGATACGTTAGATGTGGTCTTACATAAGATGTTCGGGATTGGTGACGTTGCTAGCATCACCCAGCGCATAGTGATGGAACTGAGATTCCCTCGAGTCATATTGGCATTTATTGCCGGAGCTGGTCTCTCTATCGCAGGTAGCGTGCTGCAAACTGTAACGCGTAATCCATTGGCAGATCCTTATCTATTCGGTATATCTTCCGGAGCATCTTTCGGTGCTGTGATTGTGTTGACGCTATTTACCGGCTCAGGACTTTTTGCTAGTTCAAATCTGTTCGAACAGTTTAGCTGGATGACATTACCTTTAGGTGCTTTTATGGGGGCCGGTTTGTCGGTTGCTATGGTGCTGGCTCTATGTGGCCGGCATATGAGTAGCCAGATAGAGCGGATGTTGCTCTCAGGTGTGGCGATATCATTTATGTTCGGTGCGCTTACCAGCTTGTTACTCTATTTCTCCGACCCTCAGGCGGCTGCATCTGTGCTGTTTTGGAGTCTGGGAAGCTTCTCGAAAGCCAGCTGGAGCGGATTGATCGCGCCTTTTATTATCGTCACTGGCTGTACAGGTATCATCTTACTGTTTAAGAGGCAGATAATGGCCATGCGCGCCGGTGATGAAACGGCCCATACATTAGGGATAAACGTGAGTCGATTGCGGTTGCAGATGTTGCTGCTCTGCTCCATCATCACCGCGATTCTCGTTGCTAATTGTGGCGGTATAGGTTTTATCGGCTTAATGGTGCCTCATACCGTGAGAATCTTGTTTCCCGGTCAGTTTCCACTCATCACCACGGCCTTAGTCGGCGGACTGTTTATGGTGTGGGTCGATGTATTAGCGCGGACCATGCTGAGCCATCAAGAATTGCCCGTAGGCATAATCACAGCTGTGATAGGCAGTATCTTCTTTTTAGGAATTCTTAGTCGAAGGAAGTAAAAACTCTCCATGTAGGAGCGGCTTCAGCCGCGAAGGTTTTAGATCTAGCTATAAGCTGTAAGCTTTAAGCGGTAAGTAATCGTCATCGTTAACTCGAGACTTTCTTGGCTGTGTCTTGAGCCTTATAGCTTAAAACTTAAAACTGTTTTTGCTTTTATAAAATAATAAATAACGAAAATAAACAGGGTGTCGATAATGTTTGATATTAGTCCGGTGAGTCATGAGTTCGATGAAGAGATTCAGCATAAGATCGACAATAAGACCAAACCATTAGGTGCTCTGGGTGAGCTGGAAAATCTTGCCATGCAATTGGCGCGAGTGCTAGGCAAGGATAAGCCTGAAATTATCAAGCCTAAACTGCTGGTTTTTGCCGCTGACCACGGCATAGCAGCATCAGGGGTATCGATAGCGCCCAGCGATGTGACGACCCAGATGGTGATGAACTTCATCAAAGGTGGCGCCGCAATCAATGTCTTTTGTCGCCAAGTTGGCTTCGAGTTAGAGGTGATCGATTGCGGAATTCTGCAACCACTCGAAGGTGTCGAAGGAATTATCGAACAGAGATTAGGTGCGGGAACAAATCCAATACACAAACAGGCTGCTATGACCTTAGGTGCGGTTAAACAAGGCTTCGAGATGGCGCGTAACCGAATCGAATATCATCACCAGCAAGGGACAAATTTAATTGCCTGTGGTGAGATGGGGATAGGCAATACCTCATCGGCGGCGGCAATCATGGCCAGCATAATGAATATAAAGGGGTCCGAATGTGTCGGTCGAGGCACAGGTATAGATGCTGCGACTCTGAAGAGAAAGCAGCTTCTGGTCGAGCAAGCCCTGCATCTTCATCAGCCTGAATTGACCAACCCTATGAATATTCTGGCTTGTTTAGGTGGTTTTGAGATAGTGCAGATAACAGGCGCTATGTTAGCCGCCGCGGAAAGAAAAATGTTAGTCGTGGTCGATGGCTTCATCGCTACAGCGGCTGCTATGGTTGCGGTGCAGATCAATGAAAATGTGCGTGACTATATGATCTTCGGCCATCAATCCGATGAGCGGGGACACTGCTTGATGATGGAGCACCTTCAGGCCAGGCCTTTATTGACATTAAGCATGAGGTTGGGTGAAGGAACCGGTGCAGCATTGGCACTACCTATAATCCAGGCCGCAGCGGGTTTCTACAATGAGATGGCCAGCTTCAGCGATGCAGGAATAGAGATTTAGCTTAAAAAAGTTTCTAGGGGCTAGGTTCTAGGGCCTAGGAAACTGAGTTGTAAGTCGTAAGTCGTAAGTCGTAAGTTTTAAGTTACGAGCTATTTCTCCGTGTAGGAGCGGCTTTAGCCGCGAAGGTTTTAGGTTTAGCTAGCCACGAGTTACGAGCTATAACTCGAGACTTTCTTTGTTTTGTCTTGAGCTCGAATCTCGACGCTTTCTTAGCTCTGTCTTGGGCCTTACAGCTTATAGCTTTCTTAGCTTTTAGGGACTTCTTTTAAAGGATTATTTATGGACGTATTACGCAGAGAACTAACGCTGTTTTTTATCGCTATGGGCTTCTTTACCCGTATCCCTATGCCGGCTTGGGTCAAAGTTGATGGCGATAATCTCAATAAGGCCAGCAGGTATTTTGGTTTGGTTGGGATACTCGTCGGTGCGATCTCGGCTCTGGTCTACGAGCTCAGCCTGTTTGTTCTGCCTACATCTATCAGCATAATATTGGCTATGATCGCGGGTGTGGCAGTGACTGGGGCTTTCCATGAAGATGGTCTGGCCGATACCGCCGATGGTTTTGGTGGCGGTTGGGCGGTTGCCGATAAACTGAAAATAATGAAAGACTCCCGTATCGGGACTTATGGCGCGGTAAGCCTGTTGTTGTCCATGATATTAAAGTACATGTTGCTGTTAGAACTGGCGCTATATGATCCTGAACTTGTCATTGTTGCGCTGATTCTGGGTCACTGCCTCAGCCGGGTGTTGGCCGCGAGTATTATCTTTACCGACACTTATGTCAGTGATGCTTATGCTAGCGCCACTAGCGTTAGTGAAGGTGAAAGTAAAGAGAAGGGCAGCAAGAGTAAGCCATTGGCCGAAAGCCAAACCACCAATGAACTTGCTATTTTACTGGTCACAGGTGTTCTGGCTTTATGGCTTAGTGGTCTGGGGTCAGCCATACTGATAGTAGTAAGTTTATTCCTCGTTCGCTGGTTATTGGTGACTGTTTTTCGAAGACAGATAGGTGGTTATACCGGCGACACTTTAGGAGCGGCACAACAAGTCTCTGAGCTGGTTTTTTATATGCTCTTGTTAGCTAGCCTTGCATGATAGAAACGGCTTTCGGTGATGTGCGCTAGCTGTTTGAGAGCTATTATATGAGAGCTATTATGAGAGCGAAGAGCATCTCAGGAGGTATAGCATGATACATCTGGTACTCGGTGGGGCCCGCAGTGGTAAGACGGGTTATGCCACCAATGCGGCAAAGGCATGTAGCGAAAATGGTTATCAGTGCGTCTATATTGCGACGGCTCAGGCTTTAGATGACGAGATGGATGACAGAATTACTCGTCATAAAGCCGACCGAGAGGCTGATAGCCTGGACTGGATAACCGTCGAGATCCGGTTAAATCTGGTGGAAACCCTGAGTGAATATGCCAGGGAGGATAGGGTAATCCTAGTCGACTGCCTGACACTCTGGTTAACCAATCACTTGATGCTCGAAGATTCTCCTACGGTATTCACCGATTGCGATCGTAAGTGGAACGACGAAAAACAAGCCTTACTCTCGGCATTAACCGAATTACCCGGTGAGATATATCTGGTCAGCAATGAAGTTGGCTGCGGCATTGTGCCTCTGGGTGAGATTAATCGCCGCTTCGTCGATGAGGCGGGTTGGCTGCATCAAGATATAGCGGCTATTGCTGATACAGTGACTAAAGTGACAGCGGGTTTACCCATGAGATTGAAGGGGTAGAAGTTGCTAGTTCCTAGAGTCTAGGCCCTAGGAACTCGTTCCTATCAATTAAAAACTTATCTAACTACAACTAAAACTAAAAATGAATCCCGATAATAGAGATATTCCAAAGATGGGCTCAGCCCGTGTGCTTATGGTGCAGGGAACGACTTCCGATGCAGGTAAGAGCACCTTAGTCGCTGGCCTGTGTCGCTTATTTGCCCGCAAGGGCAGGCACGTTGCCCCGTTTAAACCACAGAATATGGCACTCAACAGTGCGGTAACGGCCGATGGTGGAGAGATTGGCCGTGCTCAGGCATTACAGGCGGTGGCCTGTGGTTTACCCCTGCACACAGATTTTAATCCCATCTTGCTTAAACCTAGCTCAGATACTGGTGCTCAGGTGATAGTTCAGGGCCATGCACTGGATCAGATGGAGGCTAAGACCTTCTTCGGCCTGCATCAAGGTCAGGGTGATGGGAGTGGAGATGAATACCTGCCCGGTTATCGGGTCAAAGCCATGTCTGCCGTGTTGGATTCGTTTTCGCGTTTAACCCATGCCTATGAGCTGGTGATGGTAGAAGGGGCGGGCAGTCCGGCTGAGATCAACCTGCGCGAAGGTGATATCGCCAACATGGGGTTCGCCGAAGCGGTAGATTGTCCCGTGATCATCATTGCCGATATCGATAAAGGTGGCGTATTCGCCCATCTGGTGGGCACCTTAGCATTATTGTCTGAGTCAGAGCAGGCCAGAGTCAAAGGCTTCGTTATCAATCGTTTCCGCGGCGATATAGCCCTGCTGCAATCGGGGTTAGACTGGCTGGAAGCGTACACCAATAAGCCTGTTTTGGGTGTACTGCCCTATCTGCACGATCTGCATCTGGATGCCGAGGATGCACTGACACCTGCACCGAATAAATCGACTCAGACCAGGCTCAAGGTCTTAGTACTCGTCTTCCCGCGGATCAGCAATCACACCGATTTCGACCCTCTGCGGCTCAACCCCCATGTTGAATTTAACTATGTATCCCTGCAGACCCAAGCCGAGAGTCAATCTGAGTTTGGTGTGTTACCACAAGCGGATCTCATCATATTACCCGGCAGTAAAAATGTCCGCGCCGACCTGGAATTCCTACGGGAGCAAGGTTGGGACATAGGCATCAAGAAGCATTTGAGATACGGCGGCAAGCTGCTGGGGATTTGTGGCGGCTATCAGATGCTTGGCCTGCTTATCGATGACCCAAGCGGCGTCGAAGGCGAGCCCGGTGAGAGCGAAGGACTGGAGTTATTGCCCTTGGTCACTGAGCTAAAGCCCAAGAAAGTCCTACGCCAAGTGACAGGTAAGCTGACGTTACTCGGTGAGCAGACTGAGGTGAAAGGCTATGAGATCCATTGTGGCCAGTCCCTGTTACTTAAAACTCAAGCCGAAGGCCAACTTCAGCCCCTGAGCTTATCTCCGGTGGAGTCAAAAGTTGAAGATGAGTCTGCTGCAGGCTCGTTCAGTGACGGTTTGCTCTCAGAAGATGGCCAAGTGTTAGGCACTTACCTGCACGGCCTGTTCGATTCACCGGATGCCTGCGCGCTGTTACTTAAATGGGCCGGTATGTCGGATGCCGACCCCGTCGACATAGATGCCATTCGTGATCAGCAGTTGAATCGATTTGCCGATCAGCTGGAACAAGATTTAGATATGGAAAAGATAGAGCAGATCTTAGGAACTAGGGGTTAGGAGTCATAAGACTATAAGTCTTAAGTGGTAAGTAATAGCTTTAAAACTCGAAACTTTTTAGTCTTATTTTGAGCTCGAGACTCGAAGCTGTTTTATTTCTGTCTTGAACTTATAGCTTACAACTTTCTTAGCTTTATCCTGAGCTTATAACTTATTAAAAATACGAGAATACAATGACAGATAATAACCAAGACTCGAATTCAATTGATGAAGAAAAACAGATGAGCCAGGAAGAGAGAAAGGCCCAGCGTCATAAGCAGAGACAGCAAAAAGTCAAGGAGGCTGTCGATGCCAAGATTGCCGCGGCTCAAGAAGAGAAGGGCATTCTCTTAGTGCTTACCGGCAATGGTAAAGGCAAGTCTACCTCGGGATTTGGCACCATTGCGCGCAGTGTCGGTCACGGTAAAAAGTCAGCGGTAGTGCAGTTTATCAAGGGTAACTGGGAATGCGGCGAGCGTACCTTGCTAGAAGGTGCCGGGGTCGAATTTCATGTGATGGGCACTGGCTTTACTTGGGAAACCCAAGATAGAGACAAAGATACTCAAGCCGCCGAGAGTGCCTGGGCAGCCGCCGAAGCGTTACTCAAAGATGAGTCGATAGATTGTCTTATGCTCGATGAGCTGACCTATATGGTGAGCTATCACTATCTCGAAGTCGACAGAGTCATAGAGGCTCTGAAGAATCGTCCGCCAATGCAGCATGTGATCATTACCGGAAGGGCGTGTCATAGGGCTATTATCGAGCTGGCGGATACAGTGAGCGAGGTGCAATCGATCAAGCATGCATTTGATAACGGAATTAAAGCCCAACCCGGCTTCGACTACTGATCTTTCTTTGTGCTAACCACTGTGGCGTTATTGTCTTCATTTTTGCTTCCCATCACATATAAAGCATATGCTCAGGGACAGCAAAAAATCGACGGCTTAGCCACAGCGGCGATCACTTTGAAATATCTCTAGTGGCGTATTGTTTGTGTTTACTTCTTAACATAGGGCCTTAGACGAATTTTGGGTAGAAAGCGCGTATGCTCATGGGCTGGCTCTTTATGAAGGCTGGGGCTCGACGGCTTAGCCCTCATCAGATCAGTTTGAAATTACATTTCTTCCTGCTAGCTTCTATGGCGTTATTGTCTGCCCGGCTTGCAGTTATAAAGAGTTCACCCAATCACATAGAGCCTTCGGCGGCTTTTGGGTAGAGAGCGCGTATGCTCAGGGGTTGGCTCTTTATGAAGGCTGGGGCTCGACGGCTTAGCCCTCATCAGATCAGTTTGAAATTACATTTCTGCCTGTTAGATTCTGTGGCGTTATTGTCTGCCCGGCTTGCTGTTATGAAAGAGTTCAGCCAATAACATAGAGCCGTCAGCTTATCTAATAAAGAGTCTTCAACGGATTTTAGTAAAGAGCCTTCAGCGTCTCTAAGCGAATAGCGCGTATGCTCTGGGGCTAGTTCTTTAGTTTTTTATAGAGAGTTGGTTTGGATTCTTACAGAATATCTTGGGGATTGCTTAGATAAATCTAGGGCGATTTCATTTTTCGAGGAGATTTTTTGAGGATAGTAAAACGGGATAAGTACTTGGATATTAAGAAAAGTTTGGTACAGATGGAGAGACTTGAACTCTCACGCCCTTACGGGCACTAGCACCTGAAGCTAGCGTGTCTACCAATTCCACCACATCTGCATTGCTTAGAGTCAAGAAAATAGTTCATTAATACATCTATTTTTCAACTGCTTGCAAGACTGATAGTACTGCTCTATGTTATTGCTGTCAATCAATCTCAGAGTAATAGATCTTGCTCTGTCATTGGCCTGAAATTGCTATGTGTATTTTTTTATAAGAGAAGGTAATGGAAACTATCCTCAGAATAATAGAGTCTGGTCTGTCATTGAATGAAATTGTTATGCGTATTTTTATAAGAGAAGGTAATGAATACTATCAATAGAATCGTCTTATTACTGGCTGTTTGTCTGCCGGTATTTTCATCCATGGCGGCCCCCGCTAAACGAATCATTGCGCTATCGCCACACTCGGTCGAGATGCTGTATGCCATAGGCGCCGGAGACTCGATACTCGCGACCACAGACCATGCTGACTTTCCCAAATCGGCCTTGGATATCCCTAGAATCGGCGGCTATCATGGCATACAGATCGAGCGGGTGCTTGAGCTGGAGCCCGACTTAGTGGTGGTCTGGGGCAGTGGCAATAAGGCCGAGGATCTGCAGCGTTTGAAGGATCTGGGATTTAATGTGTATAACAGTGACCCTAAGTCCCTGGAAGCCGTTGCTGAGGAGTTGAAGGAGCTAGGAAAATTAACCGGTCATCAAGTCGAGGCAAACAAGGTCGCCGATGATTACCTTGCCGGGCTCGAGGCTCTGCGAAAAGATAATCTGTCCAAGCCAGAGGTGAAAGTCTTCTATCAGCTCTGGTCTACTCCCTTGATGACAGTGGCTAAGAATAGCTGGATCCAACAGATCATAGCTGTCTGTCATGGGGAAAACGTCTATTTCGATGCTGCCAGTGATTATCCTCAGGTGAGCCTGGAGAGCGTACTGCTGAAGATGCCGGAGGTTATTCTGCAGAGTCAGGATGAAGGCAATGTCTTAGGCGTCGACTGGAGTAAGTGGCAGGAGATCCCAGCAGTTAACAATCAGCATATTTATCAGCTCAATGCCGACCTGTTACACAGAGCTACACCGCGCGCACTTCAAGGCGTGCAAGCGCTGTGTGATGCGTTGGATAAGGCGAGAAAATAAGGGACTAGTTCCTAGGTGTTAGATCCTAGGAACTGATACCTAGGACCTTTCTTTGACGTTAAACTTTTTAAAAGGACTTTGTCCCCTATGACTACTTTACTTATTTGTTTGTTTATTGCCATGTTGTTGCCTTACCTGACTAAAGGACCTGTGGCCTGGGCCATGGCTAAAGCGGGTGGCTACGATAACGCCCACCCAAGAGGGCAACAGGCCAAGCTAACTGGCTTCGGTGCTCGCGCGGTGGCGGGGCATCAAAATGCTTTCGAGTCCTTGCTTATCTTTGGCTTGGCTGTGGTGATCGTGATTGCTACAGACAATGTTAATGCCACTGTGGTGACCTTGGCGATCACTCATGTGATTGCACGTATCGCTTATCAGCTACTCTATCTTATCGATAAAGGGACCTTACGTTCTCTGGCTTGGTTTGTGGCCGTGTTCTGTTCCTTCGGCATCTTCTTCCAGGCGTTTTAATCGCTCTAGGCTAAGGGCTACCGCCTTTTTGGTTCATTATGCGCCGCTAACTATTGGCGGCGAAGACGGCATCCTGCTTACAGGTGATCGCCCACACGTTCTCATATCCAAGTCTCAGTAACTGCTCCGCAGCAAGACATGCTCTGACCCCCGAGCCACAATGAATGAAGATGGCCAGTTTCTCGTCAGGATAGAGGCTGAGCATCTTCATCTCTAATACGCCACGGGGAATATGTACTGCACACTCGACGGCGTGCTGGGCACGCTCGGATGTCTCACGCACATCGATTAATACGCCATTTTTACTCTGGCACATTAAGGCGGCTTGTTGCGCCGTGATGGTATTCAATGGGGCTTTCACTTCGGCCATGATGTCGGCTATGGATCTCAACATAGATTTTCCTCTTCTGTTTGCTATGGTTTAACTGGCTTAGGGCTTAGCCAAGGCGCGCTGGGCCTCAGTTTTCATACCCAGTTTTTTCATCGCAATAGCAACGGGGCAGAAGCCGGTAAAGGCACTCTGAAATAGGTTAGCACCGACAAAGACGGTGAACCAGACAAAGTGTGGATTGACCCAGACAGTTAAGGCCAGTGATATCAGTACCATGGTCCCGGCGAAGGCCATGATAAAACGCTCTATTGACATATATTCTCCTAGGAGGGAGCTATGCTCCCCAATGTTGGGCTAAAGTGACTGATTTAAATAGTGGGTTTAACTGAACTTATTCTTCATCACGGCATAGTAGAGCACTGGGATCACCACCAGAGTTAACAGGGTGGATATCATGATGCCGAATATCAAACTGATGGCTAGGCCATTAAAGATCGGGTCATCTATGATAAACAGGCCGCCAATCATGGCTGCTAAGGCCGTGAGCATGATGGGTTTGGCTCGCACCGCACCCGAGTGGATCACCGCTTGTTCGAAAGGCACGCCAGCGGCAGTCTCTTTATTGATGAAGTCCACTAACAGGATCGAGTTCCTGACTATGATCCCGGCCAGCGCGATCATGCCGATCATGGATGGGGCGGTAAAATTAGCCCCCAGCAGGGCGTGTCCAGGCATGACGCCTATGATGGTGAGCGGTATTGGGGCCATGATGATCAAAGGCACAGTGTAAGATCTGAACTGGCCCACCACTAACAGGTAGATGGCGATCATGCCTACGCCATAGGCGATCCCCATGTCGCGGAAGGTTTCATAGGTTATCTTCCATTCACCATCCCAGAGTACCGCTACGGAATCGAGTCCCGTGGGTTGCTTGATATAATGTTGCTCGAATCCCAGACCGTCCTCTGCATCTATCTGAGCGGCCATGTCGAACATGCCGTAAAGGGGGCTATCATTCTCTCCGGCCATGTCGGCGACCACCATGATCATGGGGATCATATTCTTGTGGATGATGGGCGCGTCTATGACTCCCTTGTGGATGGTGACCAGCTCTGACACCGGGATGCGGATGCCATCGGTTCCCGTTAGCTTGAGATTGAAAACCTGATCGAGATCCACCTTGGCCGACTCTTTCAGTTGCAAGCGGATCGGCACAGTTTTTTTCTGCTTTTCATCATGTAGGTAGCTCATGTCTCTGCCGCCAACAGCGGTGGCGATCAAGTCGACGATATTTTGATAGGGAACGCCTAGGATACTGGCCCGGCTTCTGTCGATCTTCACCTGCCACTTCTGCTGCGCGGCCGGCAGGAAGATATCGATATCGACGACGCCATCTGTCTGTTTAAACAAGGTAAGCAGTTCATTAGCGGCCCGTTCTCGAATCGCCTCACTGGGGCCATAAACTTCGGCCACTATGGGTGACCAGACCGGTGGCCCCGGTGGCACTTCAACCACCTTGATGTTGGCATTGTAGTGCTTGCCAATCTCCTGCAGAGGCCCGCGCACCGACTGAGCGATAGTGTGGCTATCACGCTCTCGGTGTTTTTTGTCCAGCAGATTGACCTGAATATCGCCCAGCTCCTGACTCTCCCTGAGGAAGTAATGTCTGACCAGTCCATTGAAATTCATCGGCGCATTCGTGCCGGCATAGAGCTGATAGTTATCGACTTCATCTACTGTGGCCAGATAGCGCCCCAAGTCCTGCAACACACGTTGAGTCTGCTCGACTGGCGTGCCTTCGGGCATATCGACCATCACCTGAAACTCAGACTTATTATCCAGAGGCAACATCTTAAGGATCACCAACTGGCCAATAGGCAGCGCGACCGCGATGCCAATTAGAGCAAAGATGCCTGCCGCGAGTCCGAACCTGGCCTTCCTAGCTCCCTTGCCCAACACGAAGGGGCCGATAAGGCGGGTGAATAACCTGAACATAAGGCCAGTGCTTTCTTGATTGCCATTGTCCAGTCCGTCAGGAGTAGTGCGTTTATGTTTCAGTAGTTTACGACTGAGCCAAGGGGTGACGATGAAGGCGATGGCCAGAGAAATCAACATGCCCATGCTGGCATTGATAGGGATAGGCGCCATATAGGGGCCCATAAGGCCGGAGACGAAGGCCATCGGCAGCAGGGCGGCGATAACGGTGAAGGTCGCCAATATGGTGGGACTTCCCACCTCATCGACGGCCTCGGGGATAAGCTCAGTTAGGCTTTTTTTGCCCATGGCCATATGGCGATGAATATTCTCAACCACGACTATGGCGTCATCTACCAGGATGCCGATGGAGAAAATTAGCGCGAACAGTGAGATACGATTGAGCGTGAAGCCCCAGGCCCAGGAGGCGAACAAGGTGATGGCTAAGGTGATGATGATGGCCGCGCCGACCACCACAGCCTCGCGGGCACCCATGGTGAGCAACACTAAGATAACCACGGCGGCGGTGGCAAATATTAACTTGAATATTAAGGTGTTGGCCTTATCTCCGGCGGTCTCACCATAGTTGCGCGTTACTGTGATTTCGACATTGTCCGGCAGCAGAATATTCTTGACCTTATCGACTCGCTGGAGGATCTGCTCGGCGACACCGACGGCATTCTCGCCCACCTGCTTACCTATGGCGATAGTGACCGCGGGGTACATGCCTGACTTGTCGCCATGCCAGGCGCTCTTACTGGGGATATCGGCCTTGAGTGACAGCTCGGCAATATCGGCCAGATACACGGGAACACTCTGATCGGAATTGTTTTTATAGACAGAGACGACCAGCTGTTTCACATCGTCTAAGCTACGGAGAAATTGGCCCGCCTGCACTTTAATCTCTTGATTTCCCTGCACCAGAGAGGCTGGCATGGAGATCTGATTATTGCTCGATAATGCCTGACCTATGGCATCGAAGCTCAGGCCGTAGTAGTTCATTTTTACCGGATCGATACGCACATTGAGCACCAGCTCATGGGAGCCCAGAGTATATATCTCGCGAGTGCCGGGAATGCGCTTGAGCTCGGTTTCCAGTCTATGAGCCACATGAGTCAGGTCTTCCGCCGACACCTGAGTGTCTTTCGACCACAAGGTTAAGCTCACGATAGGCACATCATCTATCCCTCTGGGTTTGATCATGGGCTCGCCCACACCGGCGCCCGAAGGAAGCTTATCCAGATTGGAGTAGATCTGATTGTAGAGTTTTACTATGGCCTCGTTCTTGGGTATTCCCACGTCGAAGATGGCGATGATCAAGGCGCCATCGGGCTGTGAAAAGGAGTAGAGAGTGTCTATGCCTTTGATCTGAGAAATAACTTGCTCTGCTGGCAGGGTGACCAGACTCTCCACCTCTGCCGGTGTGGCGCCGGGAAAGGGAATATAGACATCGGCGAAGGTGACATCTATCTGAGGCTCCTCCTCCTTTGGAGTGACGAGTATGGCAAACAGTCCCAATAACAGGCCGAGTATGGCCAGTAGAGGTGTGATGGCGCTAAGCTGAAATGCGGCGGCTATCTTGCCGGATATACCGAGGTTCTTCGAGGAACCCGGATCAGATGGAATGTGTGAACTGCTCATCCTGTTGCGCTCCCCTTATTTGCTGGCTTGTTGTTCGAGTAACACCCGATAGGCGTCCAGGGCGATAATATCGCCATCATCCAGACCGGATAGGATCTCTACTTTGTGGTTATCGGATGTGCCGATGCGTACCTGATTAAGCACGAAACCTTGTCCCATTTTGCAATACACAGCGCTCAGCTCGCCACGCTCGATCAGTGCCGACTTAGGGATAGTGATACGCTTAATGACCCCGGAACTGAACCTGGCTTTGGCCCACATCCCCGGCATCAGGTTCGGCTCGTTCTCGGGAAGCGCGATGCGCACCTGATAGCTATGACTGAGGGGATCGGCGAAGGAGAAGATGGTGAGCTCATCTGAGCTGTACTCACGACCATCTTTGAGGCTGACTTTAAACTTAGGCTGACGTTTTAACGCATCTATATATCTTTGGGGCACCTGAGTGATGGCGCGCATCTGGCTCAGTGAGAAACCCGACAGCAGAGGTTGACCCGGACTGACGGTTTCCCCTAGCTCCACATGTCTCTGGGTGACTATGCCTGAGAAGGGCGCGGAAACCGTAGTATAGGTGAGTGATTCATTGGCACGTATGATATTGGCTTTGGCCGCGGTGACCTCTTGCTCGGCGGATGTTGCCCGGGCAATGGCCTCATCCATCTTGCCCTGGGAGATGGCGCCTTGGGGGAATAGTGCAGCATAACGATTCTTCGTCTGTTGCGCTTCTGTGTTCAATGCCTCAGCTCTGGCTAGTCCGGCTTCGGCGCTGGCAAGCTCAGCCCCCTGTTCCTTGCTGGTGATTTCGAGTAAAGGAGTCCCCTTAGACACAATATCGTTCACATCATAGTTGAGCCTGAGTATGCGCCCCGAGGTTTGTGCCGATACTGTCGCTGCCTTCACTGCCTCTAGTGTGGCATCGAGTTCGACCCACTTGGTTTGTTCTGTATTGGATACCCGAATCGTCTCTATGGATTCTGAGCCAGATATTGCGGCTAGGACAGGGGCGCTGACACCCAGGAAGAGCAGGGGAAGCAAGGCTGTAATAAACACAGCCGAACTTAGGCTGGATTGGTGAGAGCTAGCGGACATATCGAGTACCCCAAACTGATTGATAAGAGTTTATGAGAAAATTCTAATGGACTTTTCTCCAGCTTGCAATCAGTTTATTAGAAAAATGCGATGGACTGCTCGATGTGCTTTGTAATAGACAGAGGGGACTGGCTGCGATGAGTGACTTAAAATTCAGTTAACGGACAAGGTGTTTATGTGTCCGCTAACAAATCGGACACAAATAATGCCCATTTGAGTAAATGATCGGACACATGCTGCTCAAATGAGCAGAAAATCGGACACTTTTTCTATGTGTCCGCGGACACTTTTAGCGTCTAACTTCTTGTTATTTACTCTAAGCCATTGAATATTATCTAATGTCTGTTTCTGGCACACTCCTTGTATATAGTAAGTCACTGCAAGATTGATTAATTGAAAGATAGTGATACAGCACTCACAAGCGGACAGGGACAAGATGATGATTCAGGATACCAGCGGACAGGACACAGAGATTCAGCCAAACATGGGCAAGAAATTAAAGTGGCCTTTAGTGGCCGGGGCAGCAGTGCTTTTGGTTTCGGGTCTGGTTTGGTCCAGTGTTGGCGGCAGTCAGGTGAGCGAGTCGATTAAACGCAGTGAACTGAGATTTGCCACCTTAGAGCAAGGCACCCTGACTCGAGACATAGCCACAACAGGTAAAATTGTCGCGGCTAACGCGCCCATCCTCTACAGCACAGACCAAGGCACAGTGACGCTGCTGGCAAAGCCTGGTGACAGAGTCGAATTGGGTGATGTGGTGGCCACTATCGAGAGTCACAAATTGACCAACAGCCTTAAACAACAAGAAGCCTTGTTAGAAGGCATGCTGAGCGCACTAGAGAGAGCTCGTCTCGATGCCCGCCGCGAGCAACTTAAAGCACTGCAAACTTTAGATATGGCCAAGGTCGACCTGGAGGCGGCGGACAGAGAGAGTCGCCGCGGTGATGAGCTAATCCAAAATAAACTCATCTCCCAAATTGATTTCGAGAAGGGCAAGGATGACCTGCATAAGGCCAAGTTGTTGTCCGCTCATGCTAAGCAGGATGCTGAGCTGATGCGAGACACCCTGGCCTTCGAGATAAAGAATAAGGCGTCAGAAGTGAATCGTCAGAAGTTAGTGGTCAGCGAGCTTGAACGTCAGGTCGGCGCACTAAATATCAAGGCGCCCGTTGGCGGCATCATAGGTAACTGGTTAACGGAGCAAAAAGCCCGTATCGGTCAGAGCCAACCCATACTCACAGTGGTTGATTTAAGTGCCTTCGAAGCAGAGCTAGCGGTACCTGAGTCCTATGCCGACGAGTTAGGACTAGGCATGGCGGTGGAACTGAGTTTCGGCGAGCTGACCCTGATTGGCGAGCTGTCATCTATCTCACCCGAGGTGAGAAATCGTGAAGTTAGCGCTCGTGTCAGGTTTGAGCAAGACGAGCGTTTGCATCTGCGTCAGAACCAGCGTCTGTCGGCTAGGGTGCTATTAGAAAACAGACCTAATGTCTTGATGGTGAAGCGCGGTGCATTTGTCTCAACCGGTGGCGGCAGAGAAGTCTATGCCATGAATGGCGATATCGCAGAGCAAGCAGATATTCAGTTGGGGGCCCGCAGCATGAGTCATATCGAAGTATTGCAAGGCGGCAAGGCGGGGGATGTCTGGGTGATTTCCAGTATCCAGCCATTTAACAAAGCAGAGCAAGTGTTAGTACGCTAAGGAGAGCAAGATGAATAAATTAATTGAGCATAGTCATTTACCAAGAGCCCTCAGCGGGAATATAACTTTCGGATTCTTAGCAGCCTTAAACATACAGAGAGTGATCACAGTGTCGGCATTATTGCTTCTGCTGGTTGCCGTTCAGGTATCGACTCAGAGCATCGGCGATTGGTATGTATTTGGCCTTAACGTGTTAGAGATGACGACGCCTGTTACACCTCTTACGCCGGTATTCACTGAAGTATCAAATGTCACTACAGGTCTAAATACAGACCTGGGCTCCGGTTTAGGCTCTGCTTTAAGTGCTGGCTTAACTATTGACTCAGATATAGCGAATATCTTCACCGACATAGGCAATTTCACGCAGAAATTTGTCATAGGAATTATCGAGTGTGCCTTGGATTAAATCCGTAGGACCGGCTTTCTCCGGGAGAGGCGAAGAGCATTGCGGCTAAAGCGGCTCCTACAATGAAACATAAAGAATTAAACGATAAAACAGGGAATATTAAAATGTTATCGATGAAAAGCATCAGTAAAGTATTTAAAACAGACTTAGTAGAGACTCATGCGCTACGAGATTTTAATCTCGAAGTAAAAGAAGGTGAATTTGTGGCGGTCACAGGCCCCTCGGGCTCAGGCAAGACCACTTTCCTCAATATAGCTGGTCTGCTTGAAGGCTTCACCCACGGAGACTACTTCCTCGATGGCGTTAATATCTCCAACTTGAGTGATAACAAGAGCGCCGCGATTCGTAACGAAAAAATAGGCTTCATCTTTCAGGGTTTTAACTTAATCCCAGACCTTAACTTAGCCGAAAATATTGAGGTGCCTCTGCGCTATCGTGGTTTCAACGCCAAGGAGCGTAAACGTCGTGTACAACATGCATTAGAGCAGGTGGGCCTGGCAGCACGTATGAAGCATCTGCCATCACAACTGTCCGGTGGTCAGCAGCAGCGTGTGGCGATTGCCCGTGCCCTTGCTGGTGAGCCAAGATTCCTGCTTGCCGATGAGCCGACGGGTAACTTAGACAGCATGATGGCGCGTCAGGTGATGGAGCTGTTGGAAGATATCAATAAGGCCGGCACGACTATCATCATGGTGACTCATGATCCTGAGCTTGCGCGCCGTGCACAGCGTAATATTCAGATTGTCGATGGCCAAGTTTGTGATTTTACTATGTATCAAGGCGGCGGGTATCAGGGAGCCGAAAAGCCACACCTAGTAGCCGGTGCGGCTTCTGGTTTAGACAAGAGTAGCGATGATTCAAAGCAGACTCAACGAGTCGCAAGCTAAGGAGAGTGACCATGTTTTTCTATTATCTCGATTTAGCCTGGCGCAGCATTAAGAAGACGCCTCTGTTGTCATTGTTGATGGTGTTCGCCATCTCTATTGGCATCAGCACTACCATAACGACTCTGAATGTTTATCAGCTTATGTCTGTCAATCCTGCGGGAGAGCGTTCAGATAAGTTAATTGCAGTGCAGCTTTGGAGTCAGGGCAAGGATGCCTGGAAAGAATTTAATGCTCAAGTGACTTATCAGGATGCATTTAACTTACGTAAGAGTGATCTGCCTGTACGTCAAACGGCTATGTTCGTTACCGGTTTAGCAATACAGACAGAAGATGCTGATTTTTCTCCTCTGCTAGAGACTGTGCGGGTAACAGATAGCGATTTCTTCGGGATGTTTTCTGTGCCTTTTCTCTATGGTGGAGCCTGGGATAAGAGTGTTGATACCGAGGCCGCTTATCAGGTGGTGATCAACGAAGAGATCAATAAACAGTTATTCTCGGGCGAAAACAGTGTCGGTAAGACCCTGTTCTTAGACAGTAAACCTTATCAGGTTGTTGGAGTGATTAAGACCTGGAATCCCAGTCCTCAGTATTACGATGTGACCACAGGGGCATTCAAAGATAGCACTCAGCTGTTTATCCCTTTCTCTCTGGCGCCTATCGAAGAGTTTCAGAGTTGGGGCAATAATCAAAGCTGGAAGCGAGAATCTATGGATACCTATAGTGATCGCCTTAATTCAGAGATGCATTGGATACAGTTTTGGGCCGAGGTGACCGACGATAAACAGCGAGATGAATATGCCCAGTGGTTGACGCGTTATGTGGAGCAGCAACAGCTCTTGGGTCGATTCGATAGCCCAGAGGCGGGGGCTCAGCTTTCGAATGTTGCTCAGTGGCTGGATCTTAACGAAGTGGTTCCCGAAGACAATAAGATATTGGTCGGTCTCAGCGCGCTGTTTTTGCTGGTCTGTCTGGTGAACATGTTGGGACTCTTGCTGGCTAAATTTTTGAAACGAGCTCCGGAAGTCGGCGTTCGCCGTGCCATAGGCGCGAGCCGGAATCAGATATTTGCTCAGCACATGGTTGAAGTGGGCTTAATTGGCTTCTGTGGTGGTGTACTGGGCTTAATCTGGGCATGGGGGTCATTGTCTATGCTGTCGGCACGCTTCGATCTGGAAGAGTCTCTGACTCACCTGGATCCAAGCATGTGGATAATCGCACCGACTATTGCCATCTGCGCCGCCTTAATCGCCGGTATTTATCCGGCCTGGCGCATATGCTCTACGAATCCAAGCGTTCACCTTAAGAGTCAGTAAGGCTGCCCGTGAAATCAGTAAAAGGAATTCTACATGTTACACATTAAACCTATCATCAATACCTTGATGCGCAGCAAGAGTGGCCCGATTTTATTGCTGATACAGATTATTCTTTCCGTGGCGATCGTGGCCAATGCCAGCTTTATCATCGGTGAGCGCCTTGCCTTGATGGATCGTGAATCCGGGACTGTGGAAGAGGAGGTGTTTGATTTTCGCCTCTATGCCTTCGATTCTAGTATCGACATTGAGTCTCAGAGTCTGCGTGATATGCGAGCCATTCGTGAATTGCCAGGGGTGATAGACGCTACCACGACCAGCATGGTGCCCCTGAGCGGCGGAGGCTGGTCCTCCGGTTATACCATAGGTAGCAGCGAGAAAACGGCTAAGGATACTGAGAGTGCCGCCATCTATTATGGCGATGATCATATGGTCAATACCTTTGGTGTGGATCTGATCGAGGGACGTAACTTCTATGAGACGGAGATCCTTACCGGGAGTCCGGATCTGGCGACCCATGCCATAGTGTCTAAGGCGTTTGCCAAGGCGACGTGGGGAGATGAGTCTGCCATTGGTCAGATCATGTATGCGGGAGACTGGGGTGATAAGCCGCTGCAGGTCATAGGCGTGGTGGATAAGCTTCAGGGCGCTTGGGTCAACAGTTCATATCTGGATAACAGTGTGATATTGAATGTGAGGCTGGTGAACGTGTTCACTAAGGTCTTAGTCCGCGCCGAAGTCGGCACTTTAGCCCAGCTCAAAGAGGCTATTCCGGCAGTGCTACATAAAGATCAACCCAATCGGGTTATCGAAGGTTTTACCTTGATCAGCGAGCATAGAAAAAGGGTGTATCGTAATCATGAGTTGATGGCGACTGTGCTGTCTATGATGGTGATTCTACTGCTACTCATCACTTCCTTAGGGCTGGCCGGTATGGTGATGTTTAATATCGAGCGACGCACTAAGCAGATAGGCACCAGACGTGCTCTAGGGGCTAAGCGCAGAGATATAATTAGCTTGTTTTTAGTCGAAAACTACATCATCTGTATCGTGGGCGGCATCATAGGTGGGCTGGTGGCGGTACAACTGGGTCAGCAGCTGATGACCTTATACAGCTTGCCTAAGCTAGAGCTCATCTACCCGATAGTGACGATCGCTGGCTTGATGGTGCTCACAACCATCGCGGTCATCTTACCGGCGAGAAAGGCGGCGAGTATCTCGCCAGCTACAGCGACGCGAAGCGTATAGCGGTCACTCTAGCTAATGTGTATTTAGCAGGATCTTAAACATCGGCTCCTCTGTTTGGGGAGTGCTGAAATAAGCGAAAGAGAATTAGCCTTTAATTCTCTTTCGCTTTCAGTTAGTTTGAACCTAACTTGTTGAGCTAAAACGCTTGTCGAAAACGACTTTACACTACTAAAAGAAGAATGATAAAAGCAGTATGGATACGATTCTCATTGTCGATGATAACCAGGCCGTGTGTGATGCATTGGCACTGATGTTGGAACTTCACGGGTATAAGACCCACACCTGTTTATCCCCGGAAGTGGCTCTGGAGTTGGTTAAAATCCATGATATTGCCCTAGTGATCCAGGATATGAACTTCACTCAGGACACCACCTCGGGTGAGGAAGGAAAATCACTCTTCTATGATCTGCGTCGCTTGCAGCCCCAACTTCCAATTGTGCTGATCACCGCATGGACTCAGCTGGATATCGCCGTCGAATTGGTCAAAGAGGGGGCGGCGGATTATATGGGTAAGCCTTGGGACGATGCCAAGTTACTCAATAGCGTGAGTAACCTTATTTCACTGCATACCCTGTCCCGGGAAAACACCCAACTGCAGCGTGTCGACAGTCAACGTATGGTGGCCATCAAGGATGCGGATCTGTGTGGAATCGTGTTCGCGAGTGGTTCGATGCAGCGCAGTGTCGACCTTGCCCTGCAGATCGCTCGTTCAGATGTGTCAGTGTTGATAACCGGCCCCAATGGTGCGGGTAAAGATAAGCTTGCCGATATTATCCATGCTAACTCCCCCTTGAAAAATAAGCCTTTTATCAAGGTGAATATCGGCGCCTTGCCCACGGACCTGTTGGAGGCCGAGCTATTCGGCGCAGAAGCTGGTGCTTTTACCGGTGCCAACAAGACCCGCATAGGCCGTTTCGAGGCGGCCGATGGCGGCACACTATTCCTGGACGAGATAGGGAATTTGTCGTTGTCGGGTCAGATTAAATTGTTGCGGGTGCTGCAAACCGGTGAATTTGAACGCCTTGGCAGTCATCTGACCCGTAAGGTTAATGTGCGCGTGCTCAGCGCCACCAATGCCGAGCTCGCCCTCGACATTCGCGAGGGACGTTTTCGTGAAGATCTCTTTTATCGTCTCAATGTTATCGAGCTGGAGCTGTCTCCCCTCAATCACCGCCAGGATGATATTCTGCCTCTGGTCAGTCATTTTATCGGCCCCGACTTCTCCCTTAATAAACAGACTCAGAGCACACTGCTAGCCCACACTTGGCCCGGCAATGTCAGGGAACTGGAAAATGCCTGTAAGCGCGCGGTGATCTTGGCACCGTCGAAGATACTGACCGCAGCCGACTTCGGTCTGAGCGCGGAGTCTCTAGCATCTGAGCCAGATTTAGAGCCAGAGTCAACGTCTGACTCTATGCCAGAGCCTAAGTTTGAGCCAGAGCCAGAATCAATAATTGAGCCGCTAGCCGAAACGCTTAGGGTGCCAGACTCTGCTAGTGCCAGTGCTAGCACCAGTTCTAGCGTCATCGACAAGGCGAGCATACAAGCCGAGTTAAACAAGCATAAAGGCGTCATAGCCCGTGTGGCAAAATCTCTGGGACTCAGCAGGCAGGCCCTGTATCGCCGCATGGATAAGTTTGGTATCAATAAGTAGCTGAGATTCGAATCTCTCGGGATTTCGGGAGACGCTAGGGTCGATTAATAATGGATTCAAATATGTGTAGTTATGATGGGTAATTTTGCAATGACGCTGAGATCTAAGTTGATTCTGGGCTCCGTTTTGGCCTGTTTCTTGGGCTTAGTCTCGGCAGGTTTACTGTTTAACTGGCTGGGTCAGGACTATCTGGTGCTGATCGCCTCGTTATCGCTGGTGTTGGCGTGGGCGGTGAGCCATTACATGACCCGTAATCTGGCGGACAGCTTGATGGCGCTGGAGGTGGGCTTGCTTAACTTCAAAGACAATGATTTTAGTATCAGTATTCCAGTGAAAGGAGATGAGCAACTGCGCGCTCTGGCTCGGTTGTTCAATGAATCTGCACATACCCTGAGGCGGGAACGGCAATTCATCTATCAGCGTGAGCTGTTACTCGATAAGGTGATCCAAAGTTCCCCCAATGTGATGATACTGCTCGATGATGAACAGAGGGTTATCTACGCTAACGACGCTGCCAGACACCTGTTCAATCAAGGCGTACGTATAGAAGGATTGACTCTGAATGAGCTGCTCGAAGGCAGTTCCCCCGAACTCATCACTGCGCTAAATAATCCCAAAGATGGCCTGTTTACCCTGGCGGCCAATGACCAATTTGGCACAGATGGCCAAGGCAGAACAAGCGATGAGACCATGAATGAGGATGAGACCTGGCATCTGTCCCGGGGACGCTTCAAGCTCAATGGCCAGTTTCATCATCTGCTCTTGCTGAAACAGATGACCCACGAGCTCAATCGACAAGAGGTGGCGGTGTGGAAGAAGGTGATCCGCATTATAAGTCATGAGCTCAATAACTCGGTGGCCCCGATAGCTTCCATGGTTAACTCGGGCCGCATGATCACCAAAGATCTCAATGATCCCAAACTCAAGATGATCTTCGACACCATAGATGATCGCACCCAGCACCTGAGCCAGTTTATCTTCAATTACGCCAGATTCGCTAAGCTACCCTTGCCTAAAAAATCTATGGTTAATTGGCTGAAGATGACCGATCACCTGAGTCATCATTATAAGTTCACCTTAGATGGCGACCTACCCGAGAGTGATGGCTACTTCGACCTTATTCAGATGGAGCAGGTGCTACTTAATCTGTTGAAGAATGCTCACGAGTCGGGCTCTGCTGTCGATAAGATCACCATGAGTATCGCCGAGGCCAATCCTAATCCCAGTCATGGAGTCGATGGAACAAGTGGCAATAAGGGCATCTTCATTAGCATCTGTGATGCCGGCAGCGGCATGTCATCCGAGGTGCTCAAGCAGGCATTATTGCCTTTCTACTCCACCAAACAATCGGGTACCGGACTGGGCTTGCCCCTGTGTCGGGAGATTTTAGAGGCCCACGATGGCCGCATCAGCCTGCATAATCGAGAAGAAGCGGGACTCTGTGTGAAGCTTTGGTTACCCCAATAAGTTAGCTGCTTCGAATGAAGCTGGATGACATTTTTGTTGTGGTTTCATTTGGCGGGTTTGGTATTGAGTAGTGTGTTTGAGTTTCGTAGTTTCAATTTTATCTATCACCTGCGGTGGGCTTATGTGCAGATACTTCTGCGAGACGCTGTGAAGCCGTCCCTGGCCGCTCTGCGGTTTCATCCCTGAAACCGAAGCTCGCAGCCGCATATATGGACCCATCCCGTTTGCAAGACATTTGATATCAATTTTGAGAAGAGTTCATTGCACCCATATATTCGGCCTGTTTATGAGGTTAACCTCTGGCCCTGAT
>JAKVHY010000015.1 GCA_023284085.1 Shewanella benthica | reverse complement strand
CCGTCACTATGTCAGGCAATGGCTGGGTATTTACCCCTGCTGCCGATCTGGTTCACGGCACTTATACCATCACTGCCACCATCACCGATGTCGCTGGCAACACCGCTACCGATACCCAAGTGATGGTGATTGATACCAAGATTGATGAAGATGGCGACGGCGTGACTGTCTCTATCGATTCCATGACCGATGACACTGGCAGCTCTGATTCTGACTTTATCAGTAATGATACTGATGCTGTTATCAACGGCAGCTTTGATGCCACCGATGGCACCCTCGTTGTGGTTGTCACCGACAGCAATGGCGATGAAGTGAGCGGCACCGTCACTATGTCAGGCAATGGCTGGGTATTTACCCCTGCTGCCGATCTGGTTCACGGCACTTATACCATCACTGCCACCATCACCGATGTCGCCGGCAACACCGACACCGCGACCCAAGTCATGGTGATCGATACAGACTCTGAAGGTGCACCAAGCGTACTGATTTTGGATGATGGCAATCCAGGTGATGGAGTTCTCACCCAAGCTGAAATCGATGCCAACGGCGCCCATGTACAAATTCAAGTCAGCATCAATGCCAGCGACTTTGCCGATGGTGGCAGCGTCAGCTTGAGCATCAATAAAGGCGGCAGCATCATTAACCTTGAGCTTAAACTGGTTAACGGTGAGCTGCAATTGGCTAATGGCAATCCGGCCACAGACTTTAGCTATGACGCCAACACGGGCTTTATCACCTGGACAGAAGACACGCCAGCTGAAGGCGACAGTATCACGGTCACTGCTACGCAGACGGATACTGCGGGCAATACCTCGCAACCGGGTTCAGATACTGCGACCGTGTACCAAGCACAAGAAATAAATCTAATTATCAGTGAATCTGATCTGCGCGATAATATCGCCAATCCACAGACAACGAATATTAGTTTCACTGCAGGTAACAGCAATCTGACTCAGTTCAGGTTCGCAGCGAGTAATAGTGATGCCAATGTTATTGCAATAACAGGATTACTCAGCACGCTGACTTGGATCGTCAACGGCAACGAACTCATTGGTCAAGTTGATGGTGTTGATATACTTGTGCTAACACTAGGCACAGGTAGTATCACGGCGAATAGCTCTGGTGAGATATCCCTTGAGGTTACTCTCCTTGATAATCTCGAACATGTACTCAATGTCAATGATATCAACGTTTCAGCATTACTAGACGGTATTATCATTGAAGCTGTCGGTGCTGATGGGAGCGTTATTACCAATAACCTTAATATCACCATCGAAGATGATACGGTGACCGCTGTTGCTCAAGATACAATTGGCACTAACGGTATTAACACCATCAACGGCACAATTGCAGTCAGTGGTGCCGATGGCAATGACAATCTTGATTTGGATGTTTACTCTGCTAGCCTGATGAACAACATCATAGATAAACTTGAATCTGGTGAGGTTCGTAACTTTGTTGATTCAGGAATAACTGCAGCAGGCAAAGTGGTTTACTACTTTGTTGACCCAGAAAACCCTGATCAACTTATTGGCTATACAGTCAAAAACGGTGCTTCTGTTGAGGAGTATGATGCAACAAATTCAGATTATGAACTCATACTTACGTTAAACGTAGATCCCAATAGCGGTACGTACCAACTAAATCTAGAATCAAGCATAGATCAGGTTGAAGGAGTCACAGTTAGTGCCATTCTAGGTCAAGGAGGTATGGAAGAATCATTCTTTATCGCATCTGATGGAGCAGGAAATTATGATATCTATAAGGATCTATCAGAGATACCATCTGGTTCAGAGCTGACCTTCACACTCTCTGCAGAAGCTAGCGATGGTTCCACACTAAGAGTCAATGGCAATCAAGGTGCTTTTGGCGTTGAAAATGGTGTAATGGTCGACAGCTCTGAAGTGTTAATAGTGAACTATGCAGAGGATGTCTCTACTGCCAGTTTCACCTTTGACTATAAACCTAATGCCACAGCAACCCCGGTACAATATGAAGCATATGCTGCTGATGGTACTTTATTGGGTTCAGGTACCATATCTTCAGGTGAATCAATCTCTGATATCGGTGCGATAAGTTACATCAAACTGACGGCTATAGGTAACTCCGAGTTCCAACTCACGGGAACATCAGTTAGCACCATAACCAGCACTACAACCGACCTCGACTTAGCATTTGATGTCATAGTCACAGATAGCGATGGTGATACCAGCCAAGATACAATCAACATCCATCTTGATGCTCCTAACAGCCCTATTGCACTAACCTCAATGGCCACTAACACTCTTGCTGAAGCAGATCTCGTCGCTGACGGTGTAGAAGTTGATACTCAATCGCTTAGGTTTAGAGCAGGTGATAGTGATCTTAATAGCTTTAGCTTTGGCAACACAGATAACATTGAGATTGTTGGGCTAAATGCAAATTTCCCAATCTCGTGGCGTGTGGAGAATGGTGAGCTGATTGGCTCAATGAACGGCCGCGGTGATGTTATTAAACTAACATTGAACTCTGGTACGATCACTGCTGGGACAGAGGGTAACATCAGTGTTACAGCTGAGCTTTTACAAAAGTTCCCACATAACGTTGATACCGACAATCTCTCAATAACAGGCTTTACTGTTATTGCTGAAGATGCTGCAGGAGAGAGTGCAACATCTAGCGTCACCGTCAATGTTGCTGACCACAATCTAGCTCCAGATGCTGAAAATGATTACTTTGGTAGCGGCTTAGCAAGTAGCTACTATGGCTATGATCAAGGTGCAGACGGAGGTAACTTGTCATCAGTTGAACAGGTGATGAACTTTATCAACAACAATGATCCAGATGCTCAATTTACTGCGACAACACTAAGTTATGGCTGGGGAAATGGTGATCTAGGTACAGGGCAGAGCTTACAGAACTTCTTAGGCAGTGATGCTGCAAGTCTAACAGCAGATCCAGATGATACTTCAGATGCCATCTTGCATATGCAAGGGACTGTTCAACTTGACGCGGGGCGCTTTGGCTTAAAGGTCATTGCTGATGATGGATATGCCATTAAGATTAATGGTGTCTTGGTTGCTATTGTAGATAAAAATCAATCAGCTAACGAAACATTCCCAGGTGAGCCAGGCCATATCTACTTTGATATTGAGACAGCTGGTGACTATGAAATCGAGATTATCTATTGGGATCAAGGCGGTGCATACCAGCTAGATATTGAGCTAGGGCAGTTTGCACAAGATAACACCCAGATTGGTGGCTATACACCACTGGGTGATCAGATAGTGACTCAACCGATTCAAGTTTTCGAAGATACCGCATTTACCTTCCAGGCCTCGACAATTTTAGGCAATGATAGCGATCCCGATGGTGACGCTATCGAGATCATCAGTGCAGGCAATGCAAGCCACGGCACAGTCACTGTTGATGATGACGGGAATATCATCTTCACTCCAGAGACGGGGTATACAGGGCCTGCTAGCTACGACTACACCATCGCAGATCCCAATGGTGAGACCGATACAGCAACTGTGTTCTTCGATATCGTTCCAAATCGCGGATACCAACAACAATCCGGTACAGACGGTGACAATACGATTGACGGTACTGAAAATCATGACGTTATCGTCAGTGATACTACCGGTATTCAGGTTGTGGAAGGTGAAAATTACAATATTGCCTTTATTCTCGATTCATCTGGCAGTATGGGCAGCACTAATGTGGATACAGCCAAAGATCAATTACTAGAGATATTCAATACCCTTAAGGCCAGTGCTACTGGTTCTCATGCTGGTGTAGTGAATATCCTACTCGTCGATTTCGATAGTGGAACTAAGGTTACTGTGTCCGTAAATCTTGCCGACGATAATGCGATCTCAGATTTAGAAACGGCTCTTAATACTATTCATAGCGGCGGAAGAACTAACTATGAGTCAGCATTTGAGACTGTTATAAATTGGTTTAACAATGGAGATGCTGCTAGTAATTTAGGTCATAACCTTACCTATTTCATCACAGATGGCAAACCAAATAACTATGTAAAAGATACACCTACAAGTGATATCAAAGTTATTGATTACATGAATAATCTAGACTATAACGACGGGCATCATGGGGTTGATCTTAATCTTAATCAGTTGATAGCACTTTATAACTATCAATTAGGCCAAGAGTTAAGCCACGAAGGTCACCTAATCATAGATGCTAATGGAAATGTTTATAGTTGGGAAAGTAATGATCACCAATGGAGCTCTGATAATGAAGGGACTATTGCACTTGATGCAAATGGTAACTTCATAGTTAAAACAATTGGTGAAGGTGGTAATGCAGAAGCAGAAGCTCTCGCAGCATTCGCTGTACTCAACACCATTTCAGAAGTTGATGCAATCGGCATAGGTAGTGGAATTGATTTAGCAGACCTACTCCCATATGACTCCGATGGTCAGGCTCATGCCAATATCAATGCATCGGATCTCGCAAACATCATTCTCGGTTCAGAACAAACACTGATTCAAGGCGATGATACCGTCGATGCGGCAGCTGGTAATGACATCATCTTCGGCGACCTGGTCAAGTTCGATAATATCGAAGGTCAAGGCTACGCCGCGCTACAAAAATATGTGGCTCAAGAGATGAATCAAAATATCGCCGATATTTCAGTGCAAGACGTCCATGAGTTTATCTCGGCTAACCCAGGAGTATTCGATGTGTCTCGCACCGATGATGGGGACGACACCATTTATGGTGGAAGTGGTGATGACATTCTCTTCGGCCAAGGCGGTAATGATGTCCTTATTGGTGGTTTAGGTAACGATACTCTTATTGGCGGCCTAGGCAACGATACACTGACAGGTGGAACGGGTGTCGATAACACCGATGGCACAGGTGCTGATACCTTTGTATGGTCAGCAGGCTCTACGGGAACCGATCACATTACTGACTTTAACTTAAGCAAAGATAAGCTTGATCTCAGTGACCTACTACAAGATGAAAATGCCGATAACCTCGGTCAGTACCTACAGTTCACCGTTGATGATGCAAGCCATACAACCACCATAGAGATTGATGCTGACGGAGATGGTATTTTTGAGCAACATATTGTTCTTGATGGTGTGGATCTATCAGCAGCATTCAATAGTAATAATGAAAGCGATATTATCGAAGGGCTACTGGGCAATGGTGATGGAGCCTTGATTATCTCTGACTCAGATGCAGGTACAACATCTGCTACATTTGCTGAAGTCTCTAACTCAACACCTAGCCATGATTATGACCAAGTGACTCATCTAGTCCCTTAAATAAATTAAATCTAACAATGGCCTATAGCAATATAGGTCATTATGATTAATAATTTCATAATATAAATTCAATAAATTCTTAGCATAATCCTTAAGGATAAGTTTTAGGTGTCTGTAACTGCTTCTCAGAAAACTGAGCAATGGACAGTCTCTGCGTCACAAAGAGTCTCTGTCGATCCCTTGCTAGACAGTTTAGTTCTGCTTACCGAATATTTCGGTAGCCCATGCTCCAGCGAATCGCTGGCGGCAGGGCTTCCCCTATCCGCTAGCGTCCTCACTCCGGATCTGGTTCCCCAAGCGGCTGGCCGTGCGGGCTTAACGGCGAAATTAACTCGTAAGGGACTAGATCAAGTATCGCCTATCTTCTTACCTTGTATCTTGCTGCTTAAAGATAAGAAAGCCTGCCTACTGAGGGAGATAGATTTCGATAAAGACAGAGCCGTGATTCAGCTGCCAGAAACTGGTGGTGAGCAAGTCTTATCTATAGAAGAGTTAGAAGCTATCTACGTCGGTTACTTGTTTCTGGTTAAACAGCAATATCGTGGAGACATGGGTTTCGATGTTCATCAACATGACAATAACAGTCATTGGCTTTTACAAACCCTTAAAGATTCAGCGCCTATCTACCGCGATGCATTAATCGCCTCGGTGTTAGTCAACTTGTTTGCCTTAGTATCACCACTTTTCATTATGAATGTGTACGACAAGGTGGTGCCTAATTTAGCCTTTGAATCTCTATGGGTACTCGCGATTGGGGCTGGTATTGCCTATATATTCGACCTGATAATGCGGCAACTAAGGGCTTATCTTATTGACGTCGCAGGTAAGAAGGTCGATATCATCGTCTCCTCACGACTATTTGCTAAAGCCATCGGCATTCCACTCGAAAAACGCTCTCCAAGTGTTGGCGGAATGGCTAAACAGCTAGGCGAATTTGATAGCATCCGGGAGATCTTAACCTCTGCGACGATTACGACTCTGGTGGATCTGCCCTTCGCTATCTTCTTTATGCTCATCATCTATGTGGTTGCTGGCGATCTGGCGGTTATCCCGCTAATAGGCGGAATAATTATTATTGGCTATACCCTCATTATGCAGCCTAAATTAAAAGCAGCCATTGAGGAGAGTAATAAATTCTCTAGCCTCAAACATGGTCATTTGATTGAATCTCTCGCTTCTCTGGAGTCAATAAAATCCAGTGGCGCCGAAGGCTTAGTTCAAAAAAGCTGGCAACAGATGATAGGTCATACGGCCAATTGGCAGCTGAAGTCGAAAAAAATCTCAACCTCAGTGACCAATTTAGCCAATTTTACCGTGCAACTTTCAGTCGTGTGTGTGGTTATCTTAGGGGTTTACCGCGTCGCCGATAATGCGATATCTATGGGTGGCATCATAGCTGCGGTTATCTTATCGAGTCGTGCCATCTCTCCTATGGCTCAATTGGCAGGCTTGATGACCCGAGGCAATCATACCGCCAGCGCTTTGCGTCAACTAGATGAGATCATGGCTCAAGAAGATGAGTTTGAAAACAAAGGTCACCTTGTCAGCCGTCAACGTCTGGAAGGCCAAATAGATGCCGACCACATCAGCTTCTCCTATCCAGGGTCTGAAAAGCCTGTACTACACACCATGTCACTCAATATTAAACCCGGTGAGCGCATAGCCATCATAGGCCGTAATGGTTCAGGCAAGAGCACCCTGGCTAAGATGCTTGTAGGCCTCTACAAACCGACAAAAGGAAGTCTTAGGTATGACGGGTTAGATTCGGCTCAAATACATCCCACAGACCTGCGCAGGAACTTTGGCTACCTGCCTCAGGATATCACCCTGTTCCATGGCACCATAAGAGATAACATCTTGTTTGGCACCAGACAGGTATCCGAACATCAACTCATTAGAGCGGTACAGCTGTCCGGAATCAATCTGTTTACCGATCTTGAGACCGAAGGCCTAGATCAACAAGTTGGCGAAGGCGGTCAATCCCTCTCCCGCGGTCAGAGACAGACTGTCGCGTTAGCGAGAGCAACCCTGAATGATCCTCCTGTGCTGTTAATGGATGAGCCCACGGCCAGCCTGGATGCCAGAGCCGAGAAGCAATTCATTCGTGCGATGCAGAATGTCAGTCGGGACAGAACCTTACTGATTATCACCCATAAGATGCATCTGCTTAAACTTGTGGATCGCATCATAGTACTGGACCGAGGCCATGTCATCGCAGATGGCCCCAAAGACGAGGTATTGGATAAACTGAGTAAAGGCTTACTCGCTGGAGCCGAAAAATGACTAAGCATCTGACGACCCAAGATTTAGAGATGATCGATGACGTATATGGCGCCATGATGACCGACGCGCCGACTAGCCATAGATTGATCATATGGTCACTCTCGGCAATGATTGTTTGCTTCCTGGTTTGGGCCTATTTTTCTGAATTGGATCAGGTCACCACAGGCATGGGAAAAGTCATCCCCTCCTCACAGATCCAGGTGATTCAGAGTCTGGATGGCGGCATCATGCAGGAGATGTATGTCAAAGAAGGCATGATGGTCACTAAAGGTCAGGCCTTAATGCGCATCGATGACACTCGCTTTCGTTCTGACTATGATCAGCAAGCTCAAGAGGTATATAGCCTACAAGCCAACGTGGTCCGTTTATCGTCCGAATTATCCAGCATCACTATCACCAGCATGTCTGTCGACTGGAGAGAGCAGGTCAAGATAACCCCAAGACCACTGCAATTTCCCGGAGAGTTAATCGAAGAGGAGCCCGCCTTAGTTCAGCGTCAGGCTAATGAATATTCAGGCCGATTGGATAGCCTGATTAATCAACTGGAAATTTTAGCGCGCCAGATACAGCAGAGACAACAAGAGTCTAAAGAATTAGCGTCAAAGATAGACACACTATCAAGAAGTTATCAGTTGGTTTCCCGTGAACTGGCACTCACCAAGCCCTTAGCCGATAAAGGTATCGTGCCAGAGGTCGAATTAATAAAAGTCGAGCGTGTAGTCAACGACATTCAAGGTGAGCTCGCTTCTCTTAGATTATTAAGACCCAAACTCAAAGCTTCTCAGGATGAAGCGATATTAAAAAGGCGCGAAGCCGTATTAAATTTCGCGGCTGACGCCAGAACCCAGCTCAACGAACTGCAGACCAAGCTTTCTCGAATGAACGAGGCACAGGTCGGCGCACTAGATAAAGTAGATAAAGCAGAGATAAAATCTCCGGTAAACGGAACAATAAAAACCATCCATATCAATACACTAGGTGGAGTAGTCCAACCTGGCATCGATATTATTGAAATTGTTCCATCAGAGGATCAGTTGCTTATCGAAACGAAAATACTACCGAAAGATATCGCATTTTTACATCCTGGCTTGCCCGCCATAGTCAAAGTTACCGCTTATGACTTCACCCGTTATGGGGGATTAAATGGCGTTGTAGAGCATATTAGTGCAGACACAACACAGGACGAAGAGGGAAACAGTTTCTATCTTGTAAGGGTTAGGACTGGTTTATCAAGTTTGACTAAGGACGATGGCACTAAAATGCCGATTATACCTGGTATGTTGACTTCGGTTGATGTAATTACTGGGAAAAGATCCGTTCTAGAGTACATACTTAATCCAATTCTAAGGGCAAAAGATACGGCGCTCAGAGAACGCTAAGCCCAAGAAAATCGACCTGGAGGGGTTAACATGAAAACCAGTACTTTTCGGCAGTTAAAACGCAGCGCTCTTGCGCTAGCCGTTGGCGCGCTGATATTACCAGCCTCGGCATATAGCCAAACACTGGAGCAAGCTGTCGCGCATACACTAGATACAAACCCAGAAATTCGTATCGCCTTCAACCGTTTCAAAGCCCGTGAAGAGCAAGTTAACCAGGCAATTGCCGGTTATATGCCTACGATAGACATCAGCGGTGGCTACGGCTGGGAGCAGACCAATAGCCCATCGACGAGAAGAAAAGCAGGGCAAGGTGATGTAGATAATGAAGGTGTTATCGAGCTAGAGCGTGGCGAGGCCGGCTTTAGTATCAAGCAGATGCTGTTCGATGGTTTCTATACCTCGAGCGAAGTCGACAGATACAGCTTCGAAGCCAGCGCCGAGCAATGGGCACTGTTTGCAGCTGCAGAAGATATGGCACTGGATGTCGCTAAGGTCTATGTAAATTATATAAAAAGTGAGCAAGTCCTCACTCTGGCAGAGAAAAACCTTCTAAGTCATCAAGATATTTATGCACAGATCAAAGAAAGAACCGACTCAGGTTTAGGCTCAATTGCCGACCTCTCCCAGATCACCGGGCGTCGGGCCAGGGCTAATGCCAATGTAATCTCGGCAAAAAATAACTTCTATGATGCTAGGGCACAATTTGTGCGAGTGGTAGAGAAGCAACCTGAAGATCTGATTGTGCCGGTTCCCGATGATGACATGATACCGGAAGATCTTATTACCAGTGTTCAATTGGCTCAAGATAATCACCCGATATTGAAATCGGCCACCAGTGACATCAACGCCGCCAAGAATGAACGTGAATCGGCCCTGTCTAATTACTATCCTAAATTATCATTAGAGCTAGATGGTAACTGGAACAATGATTTGGATGGTGAAGATGGCTTCAACCAATTTTCACAAAACGTTGGCGGACACAGCAACGATCTCGTCGCCATGGTGAGAATAAAGTACAACCTGTTCTCGGGCGGTAAAGATCGTGCCAGAGAAAAAGAAGCAAGCTACAAGATAGGTGAAGCCAAGGAGATCCGCGAGCGTGCTTATCGTCAAGTCGTCGAAGGTGTCAGCCTAGCCTGGAATGCTTACGAGTTATTAGTGCCACAGAAAATGTATATTCGAGACCATGTGGTCGCCGCCAAAGATACTCAAGTCGCGTATAGCCAGCAATTCAATTTAGGCCAACGTACCTTACTCGATTTGCTCGACACCGAGAACGAGCTATTCGAAGCACGTAAGGATTATCTTGAAGCCGAATACGACGAAATTCTATCTGAATACCGTATTTTAAATGCTACGGGTCGATTACTTGAGTCTCTGCGAGTCACTCGCCCGGATGTATGGCAAGGCGAGCGTAGTTACGCAGGAGGAGTAAACTAATGAAAACCTTCATCACACTTTTAGCCATCACTCTGCTAAGTGCATGCTCAAGCATAGTGACCATGGATGGCAATACGACACAGGTTCAAGATCTTAACGATATGGACAAAGACGGTGTCATTGTCGCCCGCGAACGCTGTAACGATACTGTTATGGGTGCAAGTATTGACAACTATGGTTGTGGCAAGATAAAGCCTATTCACCAACGATCTGAATTGAAAATATTATTCGCCAACGACTCCTACTACATAGAGCCTATGTATTACGATCAAGTTGAAGTCATTGCGAGTTTTATGAACGAGTTCAAAAATACTAAAGTCACCATCGAAGGCCACTGTAGCAAGACAGGATCTTACGAGCACAACTTAAGCTTGTCACAAAATAGAGCCGATGCTGTGACCTCGCTATTGACCGAACGTTTCAGTATTGCATCCAATAGGCTGACCGCGATAGGTTATAGCTACGATCGTCCAGTAGATAAAAGTGGCACCGATATAGCACGAACTAGAAATAGACGCGTTATTGCCGAAGTCACTGGAGAAGACACAACGGCAGATATGAAATGGCATATCTATACCGTTGATGAAGAAGTGGAATAGGGAAATTAACCGAGCACCATGAAAGGCAGGCTTAGTCGTAAATTATCATGCAAGAAGGTCTGCCAATTCATCTTAGTGGCACTGGCTCTGGTAGCTTCGTGCCTATATGCCTCTCCCACGCAAACATTGAATAAAGAGCACATAGTCTCGACTCTCGAGTCGAGATATGGTGAACGAGCAGGGAAAAGGGCCAGGGCCTGGTTTAAAGTACTCGATAGCGCTCAAGGTCTCAGCGAAAAAGAGAAGCTTACTAAGGTGAATAACTTCTTCAATCTTTTCCGTTTTGTTGATGACATCAAGCTCTGGGGTGATAGCAATTATTGGTCTACCCCTATGGAGTTTATTGGTGTCAATGGCGGCGATTGTGAGGATTTCTCGATTGCAAAATATTTCACCTTGCTTCAGTTAGGCATACCTGAAGATAAGCTGAGGATTACTATGGTAAAAGCGACCACAGTGAATCAATATCACATGGTCCTTGCTTACTATGAGAAGCCCTCTTCGATTCCTTTGGTACTCGACAATTTAGATAGAAAAATAAAACCTGCGACTCAAAGAAAAGACTTGCTGCCGGTATACAGTTTTAATGGTCGACAGCTATGGCTAAACAAAGAAAAAGGACGAGGCGTTCTTGCTGGTTCATCTAAGAAACTGGCGAAGTGGAACGATCTCAAATATAGATTGGGTGTCGAAAGACTCAGAAAACCCAAATTAAGATTGGAGTAGCTAGAAAGATGACACTGTTTCGACAGATATACTCACTACTGTTTGGCCTATTTTTATTAGTGGTGGCAAGTCTAGGCTATGTACAGTTTACCCAGACACAGAACTTTCTGACCAAGCAGATGGAGTCAGATCTCAACAATACCAGTAACTCTTTAGGGATCATGTTAATTCCGGATCTTGAAGCGGGGGATATTGTCGGCGCCGAAACCTTGATTAATGTTATCTTCGAAGGTGGTTACTACCAACAAGTTAAACTTACCTGGCTTGTCGATGGAAAACAGCAAGTGTGGGAAAACCCAGTCAATATTCAAGGTGTGCCACAATGGTTTATCGACCTGGACTTTTTTGAAACCATCAAGAAGGAGAGCACTATTACGTCGGGCTGGATCCAACTTGCCCGATTAGAGATAACCGCCCACCCGGGATTTGGTTATCACGAGTTATGGGGTACCATGACAAACGCTATCCTAGTGTTTTCTATTCTTTTCCTTATCGCCATTGTCTGTGCACGTGTCGGTCTCACCTGGATCCTACGACCCTTGCACGAGATCGCCGAGCATGCCAAAAATATCGCCCAGCGTAAATTTGGCCCGGACATGAAAGTCCCCAAAACCATGGAACTTAAATCTGTGGTCCTCGCGTTTAATAGCATGTCGGATCAACTCAAGCAGATCTTTAACTCTCTGGATGAAGAGGTTGGTGAGCTAAGAAAGAAAAACCTGATCGATCAAGTCTCAGGCTTACCTAACCGCCAATATATGATGGGACACCTTAGCAGCTGGCTTAGTGAGCCTAAGAGTGGTGCCTTAGTGATGGCAAAATTTGACTGGTTAGAAGAAGTCCATAGTAAGTACGGATACCAGGTCAGAGACGAAACCATAAAGTTACTCTCTCAGAAGATGAAAGAGCATTTAGACGTTATTACCACCTCAGTTATCGCTAGAATCTCGGCTTACGAGTTTGCATTTTTAATCTCCAGCGCAGAGCACGAGCAAACCAGTAAATACTTACAAACCTTAATTCGTACCATAAACCAAGAGATGTCTAAAGCTGGCTGTAAGCCAAATGAAAACTTCTCTATCGGTATTGCCGAACGTATTGGACAGATGTCTGTGTCGGATATCTTAGCCCAAACTGATAATGCCCTTCAAAAAGCAATCAAAGAAGATAAGATTTTTCACTGGTTCGAAACCAACGAGAAACAGCTATTTACTCGTGAACAGTGGCGTGAGCACTTAAGTAATGCGATTAACAATCGACAGTTTAAATTTAAGTGGCAACCTGTCCATCTCAATGATGGTGATTCTATTACCCAGAGAGAACTCTACTGTCAGTTGGAAATCGGCGATAAAACCATACATGCTGGCCAGTTTATGCCCTATGTAGAGCTGCTGTCTCTGGGTGCCCTGCTCGATAAATGCCTTATCGAAACGCTAACCACCCAGAAGTTACTCGAAAGAAACTATGAACCTATTGCCATTAACTTAACCTTCCACAGTTTAAGTGATCCCAAATTCCATGAATGGTTAAATGGCTTTTTACGCGCATCTAGCCTTTCTGAGCGGATCTGTTTCGACATTCCGGAAGCAGGCGTGTATAGCGACCCAGACTCTTGTGAAGCCCTATGTACTATCATTCGTGATAATGGTGCCCACTTCGGTATCGATCACTTCGGTCGCCAATTTGGTTCCATGGCCTACTTACAAACTCTCAGACCGAGTTATGTGAAACTCGACCAGTCCTTCGCTTATTATGACGAGAGTGAACATAGTAGCGAACTGTGTCGAGCCCTAATCAATGTCGCGAGAGGGTTAGATATTCAGGTCATAGTCACAGGTATAGAAGAGAAGCAGCAATTAGAACGCTTCGTACCATTAAAAACCAGTGCCTATATGGGCTATATCAATCCTCCAGTGGAAGTTGAAGAAATCTAACCCCATATACTTACCAACCAATAAAAAGGCCTCAGCTAACTTCTGAGGCCTTTTTATTATACAAAGCAGGATTCGAACCTCTGACCCTCTGGTCCGCTCTTACTCTCTTTTATAGAGAGTAAATCGTGATGCGCTACCGGGCTGCGCACCTTTCTCTCATTAAGAGTCCGTAAACTTGTTTACCGAAACTGAGCGTGGTCGGCCCTATCTTTTTGGCCTAAACGAAAAAAGAGAGGATTCTAATCCTCTAGCCAATTTTAAATAACAAAAAAGCCCTTCGATTTCTCGAAGGGCTTTCTAGTAATGTGGTCGGCCATGCATTTATAGAGAGTTAGGATTCGAACCTCTGATCTTTTTGGCCTAAACGAAAAAAGCCTTCTGATTTCTCAGAAGGCTTTTCGAAAGTGGTCGGTGATAGAGGATTCGAACCTCTGACCCTCTGGTCCCAAACCAGATGCGCTACCGGGCTGCGCTAATCACCGTAAATCTTTATTTATTGAAACTGAGTGTGGTCGGCCTTATCTTTTATAAAAAAGCAGGATTCGAACCTCTGACCCTCTGGTCCACTCTTGTTTCAAATCGTGATGCGCTATCGGGCTGCGCTAATCACAGTTAAACTTTAACTTCAAATACCGAACCTAGATTCAATACCTTTAAATGTGGTCGGTGATAGAGGATTCGAACCTCTGACCCTCTGGTCCCAAACCAGATGCGCTACCGGGCTGCGCTAATCACCGAGTCTTTGTATCTTTACAACTACCTTATCTAAAATCTAAATAAGGGATTGAAATGGGGTGACTGATGGGGCTCGAACCCACGACAACCGGAATCACAATCCGGGGCTCTACCAACTGAGCTACAATCACCACTGACTTTCAACTTCTAACAACTTTCTTCACTAACTTGGCGTTCTGTTCAATCTGGTGCACCCAGAAGGATTCGAACCCTCGGCCTCACCCTCCGGAGGGGTGCGCTCTATCCAGCTGAGCTATGGGTGCCTGCCTTGTTAGCGGCGCACATAATATGAATTATTTGCCCCGCCGTCTACAGTTAAAATCATTTTTCTCGTCTGTTTGCTCACATTTTGACTAACTTGAGCAAAATAATCCATTTAGGACAAAATTTAAACTGACAAACGTCAAAATAATGACTTGGCACTGTTGTTTTTTCGTGCTATCAATATCTATTGTGTAAATTTAGTCCAAATCCTAGATCTCACATAATAAATAGCGATTGGCGGAAATCATGTTTAGGGAAGAATTAGTTCAACATTCACACCGTGAAGCTGAACGTTTGCAAAAAAGGATTGCTCGCTTAAAGAGTTTGGCTCTTAAATACAAGCGAGCCGAAGTCACCCAAAATCTACTGTTAGAGATCTCAAACCTAGCAGCTCATGTGGATTCGCCTAGCGCGTTTTTCTCAGAAGTTCATCGCTCGCTAAATTTACTTCTGCCAGCAGATAATTTTTTCGTCGCCTTGTTAGACCCAAGCTCTAACAAATTGAATATTCCTTTTTTCCTCGACGAAAAAGACCCGCATCCCAACAAGATCTATTCTATAGATGAAATTTCCGAGACCCTGTTAAGCGGCCTCACGGGATACGTGATCAAGACAGGTGAAACACTTCTTTGTGATAACACGACCTTTGAACAGCTTCTCGCCGCTAAAAAAATTGTCAGTAGAGGAGCGCCATGCCACCTTTGGTTAGGCGTGCCGATTAAAGTCAATAATCTGGTTTTGGGTGTATTAGTAGTACAGAGTTATTCCCCCAGTATCACTTTTTCCGAAATGGAGATAGAACTACTTCACTTTGTCAGTTATCAAATCTCAGGTGTGCTAGAGCGTTTAGGACATAGAGAACAGTTGGAACAGGCAATAGAGCAAAGAACCAAAGAGTTAAGCGTTGCTTACGACAAGCTCAAACGTGAAGTGTCTGAAAGACGTCGCGCCGAGCGTCTGCAGAAATCTTTATTCGAGATTGCAGATCTTGCCACCTCTAACCTAGATAGCGACTCCTTCTACTCGGAAATTCATAGAGTGATCAGCCATCTAATGCCTGCGAGTAACTGCTACATAGCCCTGCTCGATGATAAATTGACTCGTATACACTTTCCTTTTTATGTGACTCAAAATGACTCTACGGCCCCACAACCCAGAGCCACATCTGATGGCCTAACTGAGTACGTCATCAAGAACCGTCGGCCTTTGTTACTTCAACGTACCGACCTGGATGGCTTGATAGACGCTGGAATTGTCTATTCCAAGATGCCTGAACTCAACTATACCCAAGACGTATATCAGTGGATTGGCATCCCCTTATTTATCCATGGACAGGTTCGTGGTGCCTTAACCATCTATAGCCTATGCATGTCTCAGAGTTACCAAGACAAAGATCTCGATCTGCTAACTTTCGTTTCTCAACACATAGCCACCGCGATCGAGAAGAAACTCTCCGCTGAATCGCTTAAATCCAGCTACGAACAGCTAGAAGAGAAAGTCGTCGTTCGGACCCGGGCTCTGGCTATGTTAAATCAAGATTTAGAGAAAGAAGTAGCCCAAAGACGTAAAGTGGAAGAACAACTTGTTTATGACGCGAGTCACGATAGCCTGACAGGGCTGCCAAATCGCGGCATGTTTATGGAGCGTCTGACACAAGCCGTAAAACATATTCGCCGACATGGGCTAGATCGCTTCGGTCTGCTGTTTATCGATCTCGACAGATTCAAGCTCATTAATGACACCTTAGGTCATCAGCAAGGAGATCGTTTACTGATTGAGACCTCAAGGCGCCTACGACTGTGTATTCGCAATAATGACACCTTAGGGCGGATCGGTGGAGATGAATTTGTGATCTTACTCGACACCATCAATGGCACCAATGATGCGAAAGAGGTTGCGGAGCGTATTCTCACTGAATTATCACGCCCCTATGAATTAGCCAACCAAAGTTTCACCTCAGGAGCCAGTATAGGAATCGCATTTAGCTGTAATCATAAATCAGATACGGCGGAGTCCCTATTGCGTGACGCCGATGCAGCCATGTATCAAGCCAAGTCCAGGGGCAAAGGTTGCTATGTTATCTTCGATAATAAGTCGCATCGACAGCTAGTCAAAGATATCGAACTTGAAATTGAATTAAAACAAGCAATATCGAACCGAGAGCTTCACCTGAGTTATCTACCGATTCAAAATTTTAAAAAGCTATCTACGGTAGCCTTAGAGCCACGCTTGTATTGGAATCATCCTTTGCTAGGTAAAGTAAAGCAGGTCCAGCTCAATAACATTGCCGAGCATTGCAACTTAACCACAGAACTGGATATATATTTACTGGAAAAACTCAACTCAGATCATCGGCTGCTGCGCGAACAATCCTTAGACCATCTCCCCCTACATCTCAACATTGCAGCCATGCACCTGAAGCATAAACATGCCGTCAGAAAGCTGAAAAATAAGCTTAAGGAGCTTATATTCCCCCCTGAGCAGCTGTGGCTGTTTTTCGATGAGAAAGGATTTATCTTAGATACGGATAACCATATCAATGCATTTGAAGTTCTTCAAAAGCTAAAGGTTAATCTTGGGCTGACGGGTTATGGCAGTGCTAATAGTGCCTTGAGCAGCTTAACCTTCTTACCACTGCAAGGCCTAAAGCTTGACCCTAGTTACACCAGCCATCTCAACAGTGAGCAACATCTTAAGCTATTAAAGGCCCACTACTTAACCGCCCAGGCATTGGAACTGGTGGTTTTTGTGGATGGGATTGGTGCTATACAGCAAAAAGAGACACTGCTAGAGATAGGTTTCGAGCTAGGTCAGGGGCAAGCCCTTGGCAAAGTCATCCATCTAAACTCTATCACCAAGGATTTAATTTGCGCTTAACTCTATGTCGTTAAACGCAATAACTCGATCTTATTTCCAGACCAAATGCACAATGTTTCGTTTAACTAAAGGCTATTTTTTAAACATATCTCTCAAGTTGGCGATTTTAGACTTGCTGGTTGCCTGCCTCTGGTTCTCGCTCTGCACTTGTTTACGATTTTCCCAGATGAGATCATCCTGAGGGAGTTCCAACAAAAAACGACTCGGCTCACAACGCATAGTCTCACCGAATTGACGACGTTCACGACACAGTACAAACCAGAGTTGTTGCTGCGCTCGGGTGATCCCTACATAGGCCAGACGACGTTCTTCATCGACATTATCCTCATCTATGCTGCTTTGATGGGGTAATATTCTCTCTTCGGTGCCCACCATAAACACGTAAGGGAACTCCAGGCCTTTAGAGGCATGCAGCGTCATCAACTGAACCTGATCGCCATCTTCATCCTCACTGTTACGCTCCATCATGTCACGCAGAGTTAATCGAGTAACCACCTCGGGCAAGGTCATGCCCTCGTCAAGATCATCTCCCTCGAGCATTTCAGTGACCCAGCGATACAACTCGGAGATGTTTTTCATCCTCATCTCCGCCGCCTTGGCACTGGTACTGGTCTCGTAGAGGTAGTCCTCATAATTGATATTGCGGATCAGGTGCTTGATGGCCTCAATGGGCTCACCTCGAGTCACAGTTTCACCGGTATCGACAATAAACTTGCCGAACTTGTAGAGAGAAGCCATGGCTGCTGGGGGCAGATGATGATTCAACTCAGGGTCGAAGCTGGCCTCAAACATAGAAATCTGTCGTTCATTGGCAAACGTGCCTAAACGTTCTAGAGTGGATGGGCCTACTCCACGTTTCGGCAGATTCACCACGCGCAGGAAGGCATTATCATCATCAGGGTTCACCACTAATCTTAGATAGGCCATGATGTCTTTGATCTCGGCCCTGCCGAAGAATGAGGTGCCGCCACTGAGTTTATAAGGGATACGGTTCGTCATCAGCGCCCGCTCCAGCAGACGAGATTGATGATTGCCCCGATAGAGAATCGCATAATCGCCAAATTGGGTTTTACCCATAAATTTATGACGTATCATCTCGGCGATGACCCGCTCCGCTTCTTGCTGCTCATTGGCGGCGATCAATACTCGCAACGGCTCACCATAAGGCAGCTCACTAAACAGTGTCTTCTCGTATACATGGGGGTTATTAGCAATGAGAATATTGGCGGCTTTTAAGATCCTTTGGCTAGAGCGATAGTTCTGCTCTAGTTTAATCAAACGTAAAGCGGGAAAGTCTTTACCCAATAACACCAGGTTCTGTGGCTTCGCCCCTCGCCATGAATAGATAGATTGATCATCGTCGCCCACCACGGTGAAACGGGCTCTGTCTCCCACCAGAAGCTTCACCATCTCATATTGGCTGGTATTGGTATCTTGATACTCATCCACCAGCAGATATTGAATACGGGTCTGCCAACGCGTTCTCACCTCGGCATTGTGCCTGAGTATGAGTGTCGGAATTAAAATCAGATCATCAAAATCCAGGGCATTGTAAGCCTTCATATGCTGGGCATATCTTGCGTAGAGAGCGGCAAACAGTTGTGATTGTTCATCCTTAGCGAGTTTCACCGCCTGTGTTGGGATCACCAGATCGCCTTTCCAATTGGAAATCGTCGTCATCAAGGATTTGAGTAGATCCTTGTCTCCATCGAGCTCATCTTCGGTGAGATCTTTGAGCAGAGCTAAAGTATCTTGATCATCGAACAAGGAAAACCCAGCTTTGAGGCCAACGACCTTACGCTCCCTCTTGATAATCTCTAAACCCAGAGTATGAAATGTCGAGATCCATAAGCCGCGAGCCTCTTTACGCCCCATGGATTTAGCTACACGCTCCTTCATCTCACGTGCAGCCTTATTGGTAAAGGTCACCGCCGCGATGGTCCTAGCCTTGTAACCACAGTTCTGTACCAGATGAGCAATCTTGTTGATGATCACTCGAGTCTTACCACTACCAGCCCCCGCAAGTACTAGGCAGGGGCCAGATACATAATGTACGGCTTCATCTTGTCCGGGGTTTAGCTTCATGGGGTTATTTTTACCAAGATTAAAAGGGGTTTGGAGCAGGCGATCATACCAGAAACTCTCACGTTTCAATCTGACAATTTAAATTTCTCAGCCAGTTTAATTATATTTACACATTGAGAATTGCACTCGGCAATCCTCTGACATAGAATAGTGAATGAACGTTCATTCATACGAAGTGTAAACCTATCATGGATAACAAACGCCAACTGATATTCGATGCGACCGAGAAAATCATCTCCACCAAAGGGTTGCAAGGCCTGTCGATGCAGCAAATAGCCAATGAAGCTGGTGTTGCCGCCGGAACCATCTACAGATATTTTAAAGATAAAGATGAGCTTATCAGTGAATTGAGGAAGAATGTACTGCGTGTCGTCGCCGGCCATATCTTAAAAGACAGCCGTGTAGGCACACTGGAGCAGAGGTTCAAACGCATCTGGTTTAACATTGTCGATTTTGGTCGTAAGCGCACACAGACAAATCTCAGCTACGAGCAGTATATTCATCTTCCGGGCATAGACTCAGATCCCCATCAGACGTTCGAAAAAACGACTTTTGGCGATCTACATATGTTCTTCGAAGAAGGTAAGGCTCAAGGCCTGTTTCACTCCCTGCAAAATAAGGCTCTCTATGCCATTTCTCTGGAGCCCGCCGTCGCTCTCGGACGCAGCATACGTCGAGGTCAATTAAAATACGATAAGGCAGAGCTAGAGCTTGTCTGTAATTTATGCTGGCAAACCATTACCAGTGCAACTAATTCAACTAACTTAACTCAAAAGGAGCTATCAGGACTATGAATGATATGAACCAACCTGATACTGCCAGCGGCGTTTTCTACCAGACAGAATTATCAAACTTAACTGACAAGGAACTATCAGGACTATGAATGATATGAACCAACCTGATACTGCCAGCGGCGTTTTCAGCCAAACCGATTTACCTAACTTAACTCACAAGGAGCTATCAGGACTATGAAAAAATGGACCCTGATTATGCTAATCATCGCTCTGCTGGCATTCGGCTCAGTGATAGGCTTTAACTTGATGGTTAAGGCTAAAATTGCCGATGCCATTGCCAATATGCCAGAACCCGAATCCCCAGTTACGACACTGACGCTAACGAGTGTCAACTGGCAACCCACAATCGATGCCATTGGTTTTGTAGAGCCCAATCAAGGCCTGACCATTGCTAATGAGCTCCCTGGAATAGTATCTGAAATCAACTTCGAAAACGGCAGTGAGGTCAAGCTTGACCAGAGCTTAATCGTACTCGACTCAGCGGTAGAAAAGGCCAACCTTAAGAGTAAGATGGTTCAGCTTCCGGCTGCAGAGGCCGATTATAAGCGACTGGTACTCCTGTATAAGCAAAAGTCGGTATCTAAGCAAGATCTAGACAACAGTGAAGCTAAATACCTGGCACTGAAGGCTGATATCGAGAGCCTGAATGCCACTATAGATCGCAGAGAGATCGATGCGCCATTTGCCGGTCTTATCGGGATCCGTAGTGTTAATTTAGGAGAATACCTGCAGACAGGTACAGATATCGTTCGACTCGAAGATATCAGCACCATGAAGATTCGCTTCACCGTACCCCAGAACCAATTGCCACGAATCTCAAAAGGACAAACGATTCATGTCTATGTCGATGCCTATCCTGAGCATCCGTTCGAAGGCAAGATATCGGCAATCGAGCCCGCCGTTTTCTATCAAAGCGGCTTGATCCAGATTCAAGCCAAGATACCTAACATAGACGCTAAGCTACGCAGTGGCATGTTTGCCCGTGTCGCCATTCTGCTGCCAGAGTTGACCAACCAATTTGTGCTGCCACAGACAGCCATCAACTTTACTCTCTACGGTAACTCTATCTATATCATCCATGAGGTGAGTGAAGATGGAAACATGGTAAAACGAGTCAGGCAGATCAATGTCGAAGTACTCGAGCGTAATGGTAATAACGCCTTAGTCAGTGGTGACTTGAAGGCTAACGATCTTATCGTGACCTCCGGCCAGATCAGACTAAACAATAACAGCAAAGTCAAAGTGACCGAGGACGATGCTCTGACTCCTCCGGCCACGATGCCACAACTTTAATAGGAGCTGGCAATGCGCTTTACTGATATTTTTATTCGCAGGCCGGTACTCGCCGCCTCGATAAGCTTGCTCCTGCTGCTATTAGGGCTTTACTCCCTTAACAGCATGCAGGTCCGTGAATACCCTGAGATGACCAATACCGTGGTCACCGTCTCCACCAGCTACTATGGTGCCGACGCAAACCTGATCCAGGGCTTTATTACTCAGCCGCTGGAACAAGCGCTGGCTCAGGCCGATAACGTCGACTTCATGACCTCAGACAGCTCCCTTGGTACCTCCAAGATCACTGTTTACATGAAACTCAACACCGATCCCAATGGTGCCCTGGCCGATATTCTGGCTAAGGTTAACTCGGTGCGATCTCAGCTTCCTAAAGAGGCCGAAGACTCCACCGTGGATATGTCGACAGGTTCACAGACATCCGTCCTGTATATCTCCTTCTATAGCGATCAGATCAACTCGAGCCAGATAACGGATTATCTGGAACGGGTGGTAAAACCTGAACTCTTCACCATAGATGGGGTTGCTAAAGTTAACCTCTATGGCGGCATCAAATACGCCATGAGAATATGGTTAGATCCCGCTCGTATGGGGGGCTTTAACTTGTCCTCATCCGAGGTGATGCAGGTACTACAGGCGAACAACTATCAATCTGCCGTGGGTCAGGCCAATGGGGTGTTTACCCTGTTCAATGGCACGGCTGATACTCAAGTCGCCACCGTCGATGAGCTTAAGAAACTCGTCATAGGCAGTAAAGATGGTCTGATTATTCGTCTCGGTGATATTGCCGATGTGAGTCTGGAGAAGAGTCACGACGTCTACCGCGCTTTGGCCGATGGACAAGAAGCTGTCGTCGTTGCACTGGATGTCACTCCGACGGCTAACCCCTTAGTCGTCGCAGCCGATGCACGCGCTATGATGCCAGATATCGAGCGTAACCTGCCGGTCTCGATGAAGACACGCATCTTGTATGATTCCTCTCTCGCCATCGATGAGTCGATCAGCGAAGTGATCAAGACAATTGGTGAAGCCTCGCTGATCGTTATCGTGGTAATCACCCTATTTTTGGGCTCTTTTCGCGCCGTCATCATCCCGATAGTCACCATTCCTCTGTCACTGATCGGGGTGGCCATCATCATGCTGATGTTCGGCTTTACTCTGAACCTGATGACATTGCTGGCCATGGTGCTGGCCATCGGCTTAGTGGTGGATGATGCCATCGTGGTGGTAGAGAATGTCGACCGGCATATCAAGCTAGGTGAGACTCCGTTCAGGGCTGCCATTATTGGTACCCGTGAGATCGCGCTTCCCGTGATATCCATGACCATCACCTTGGCAGCCGTTTATGCACCTATCGCCTTAATGGGTGGCATTACAGGATCCTTGTTTAAAGAATTTGCCCTCACCTTAGCCGGCGCGGTGTTTATCTCGGGCATAGTGGCACTGACACTGTCACCTATGATGTGCTCAAAAATACTCAAGCCTCACACCACACCTAACCGTTTCGAGCGTGGCGTGGAGAACTTCCTTGCGGCTATGACTAAGCATTATCAGAGTATGCTCAATGCCGTGATGGAAAAACGTCCCGTGGTTATCGGCTTCGCAGCTATCGTTTTCGCCTCATTACCGGTGATGTTTCACTTTATCCCGTCTGAGCTTGCGCCGAACGAAGATAAGAGTGTGGTCATGATGATGGGCACAGCACCATCGACGGCTAACTTAGACTATATCCAGGCTAATATGGCGATAGTCACCGACATGATCAAGGCCCATCCGGAAGCCGCCGCATCATTGGCTTTTGTCGGCGTACCAAACTCTAATCAAGCCTTCGGTATCGCACCACTCGTCCCTTGGAGTGAGCGTGATAAATCTCAGAAAGAGATGCAGAAGGTACTCGGTAAAGAAGTTAAAGAAGTTCCGGGTATGGCGGTCACCACCTTCCAGATGCCTGAGCTTCCAGGTGCATCCAGCGGCTTACCCATACAATTCGTTATCACCACCTCAAACTCGTTCGAGAGCCTGTTCCAGATAGGTAGCGGTGTGCTTGATAAGGTGAAAAATAGTCCGCTGTTTGTTTACTCGAAGATCGACCTCAAATTCGACTCGGGCACCATGAAGCTGCATATCAAACGGGACTTAGCCGGCACTTACGGCATCACCATGCAAGATATCGGCGTGACCCTGACCACTATGATGAGCGATGGTTATGTTAACCGCATCAACTTAGATGGCCGCTCATATGAAGTTATTCCTCAGGTTGAGCGTAAGTACCGTGCCAATCCGGAATCACTCAACGGCTATTACGTAACAGCCGCCGACGGCCGTTCGATCCCACTATCTAGCCTGGTGGAGATTGAGATGATATCGGAGCCGAGATCATTGCCACACTTTAATCAGATGAATTCACTGACGGTGAGCGGTGTAGCCACACCCGGAGTGGCTATGGGGGATGTAATCACCTTCTTGCAGAATATAGGTGATACCGATCTGCCAAAAGGCTACAGCTATGACTTCCTGGGCGAATCTCGTCAGTATGTCACCGAAGGTTCAGCCCTGTTTGCCACCTTCGGCCTGGCACTGGCGATCATCTTCCTGGTGCTGGCGAGTCAGTTCGAGAGTCTCCGCGACCCTCTGGTGATCTTGGTTTCGGTGCCACTCGCCATCAGTGGTGCACTCATCGCCTTGGGCTGGACCCATGTCTTTGGTCTGTCGTCGATGAACATCTATACCCAAGTTGGTCTGATCACCTTAGTGGGTTTGATTACCAAGCACGGTATCTTGATGTGTGAAGTCGCCAAGGAGGAGCAACTCCATAACGGCTTGAGCAAAATGGATGCGATTAAGCTTGCGGCAACTGTACGTTTACGCCCAATCCTGATGACGACGGCGGCCATGATTGCCGGCCTTATCCCTCTGCTATTCGCAGTTGGAGCTGGCGCGGTGGCACGCTTCAACATAGGTCTAGTGATAGTGTCAGGCTTAGCCATTGGCACCCTGTTCACCCTGTTTGTTCTGCCGGTTATCTACACCTATTTAGCAGAGAGACACGAACCACTCCCCGTGTTTGACGAGGAAGCAAGGCTCGATACATCAAAAGCTTAGGTTCTAGGCTCTAAGTTTTAAGTTTTAAGTTTTAAGTTTTAAGTTTTAAAACACTAAGGCCTGAATAGTTAATTCAGGCCTTTTTATTTTCCAATAGCGAGTATGCTCAGGTACAATCCAGCTAATATTAAAAGCACTCGTATTTATAGCATTAGCCAACGGCGGACCATAGATAATGATAAATCCAAAGAAAATTGAAGAAGTTGCTAAGCAATTAGCCGAAAGCCTGCCAAGCGGTCTGAAGCAATTCGCCGGTGAATTTGAAGATAAGAGTAAACAGATCCTACAAAACCAATTGATGAAGTTGGATGTAGTGTCCCATGAAGAGTTTGAAGTGCAGCAGCATGTTTTACTCAAGACCCGTGAAAAGCTCGAAGCCTTACAGGCCCAGGTCAACGCACTGGAAAAGCGACTCAACCAGAGTGACAGCGAATAAGTTTAACCTTATATCAATCGATATAAGACATGACACAAATCAAGAGCGCCTAAGCGCTCTTTTTATTGCCTGACTTTTAACTCAACTGTTTGGCTTCAGGTTTATTATTGACGAACAGCAATATACATCCTGCCAGCAAGACCAGGTCCTTCACGATAAACTGACCACTCCCGGCCAATAGAGGAAAACCTTGGCTCATCTCATAGGCGGGTAAGCTGATGATAAAGGTCTGTGTCGCCATGAAAGTTAATGCCGCAACCGCTAAGCCCAATGTCCTGGCCCAGGCATATTTACCACCGATAATAAGACCAAAGACCGCAAGCAACTCAACCACTCCGATAAAGTATGAGCCATGAAGTACACTAAAAAGATCGTAAATCCAGCTGAAGAGTGGGCTCGTTGCCATCAACCTCTCGATGCCATCGGCTTCGAACTGAGTAAACTTCATGCCGCCAATCCACAACATCACCAATACCACTCCGGCCCAGATAATCTTAAGTGAGAAGCGATTTAACTTTTGATGACCGGCGTAATGAGAGGCAATAAAAGCACAGACGCCGACGATGGCCAGATACTTAATCAATCCCTGTCCGGCACCGATAGCCGGGAAACCACCCAGACTATCGAGCCAAACCGGGTGGGTGAATAACATCAGCATAGGTATCAAAGCCATTAGCGAATAGAGATAGAGGACTGCATGACTTAATTTATGCTTAGGAAAGATTAATGCAGCGACCACTATGAGCTGCATGACGCCTAACAAAGCCGATAGCCAAGGGAAATCAGGCAAGTCTATGGCCGCGAGTTGTTTAGACAAATAGCCGACATCTAGGGCTGTAAATCGATTCATTGCTGTCGTCAGTAGGAAAAATCCCAATAACACGCGTGCAACGGCTAACGCAGGTATAGATTTAATCTCAAACATTTCAATCTCCAATTCAGATGCTGCAATAGACCCTTAAATCGGAATCGCTATTTCATCTAAACTGAATAAATTATCTATCTAACACTATTACCGATAAATATAAGCTCCTCAATTCTTCACCAGATTGCCCTGTTTTCGCCATCATTGACCATAACTTAGCCCCCATATCCATGAAGAAATTTGTTCAAATGGCGCCTATCACATTAGAGGGATTTTTCATGTTAGATCTTTTAACTTCGGCTAAAACTAATCTTACCCATAAAATACTACTGGTTGCACTCTTGTCTCTTTTGTCACTCATCCCATTGGGATTAGTGATGGATATGGTTTGGGAAAGGGAGAATTTATACCATCAAGTGGTGGAGGAAATAGGTCAATCTTGGGGGGAGCGACAGCAGATCTCCGGGCCAGTTCTGGTCGTGCCCTATACCTATCAAGTTGTGCAAGAGACGATCAATGACGAAGGCAAGGTGAGAAAATTTACCAGCACTTATCAAAATGAACTGGTGATTTTACCTAAGCTGCTAGCGCTAAATATCGATCTCATCCATGACTTTCGTTCCAGAGGCATATTTCAGTCTCTGGTCTACAATGCTCGCATCACAGGCTCGGCGAACTTTGAAGTCGAAGCAGCCAAGGTGCCAAACATGTCTAAGTTCGATATCGAAAATGCCCGTATCGTCTTCGGCATATCGGCCAATCAAGCCATAGATAAAATAGAGACTTTTGAGCTGATAAGTGAATCTACAGGGGCGTTAATCATGCAATCCAGCATAATGTCGGGCACAGGCCTGTCAAACCAAATAGGACTGGAACGGGGCTTCCACCAACCCATTAAGCTAGAAGATGGGCAGAAGAAATTAACCTTGAACTTTGCCGTGAAGCTAAGAGGTTCACAATCTATCAGCGCACTCCCTCTGGGCGAGCAGACCAGCATCAAGATCAGCGCCGATTGGCCCCACCCCAGTTTCAAGGGAATACTTCCGGCACATAGAGAAGTCACCAAGCAAGGCTTCAGTGCCAACTGGGAGATCAGCCATCTCAGCCGTAACTTTCCTCAAGTTTTCAGCAAGAATCAAGAGATCGACTTGAGGGAGATAGAAGCCAATACGGTACTGTTCGAGCCTGTCACCCACTACGGTAAAATTGAGCGTTCGGTGAAATACGGCCTGCTGTTCATCGTACTCAGCTTCATCATATTACTGATATTTGAACTGGGTCAGAAGACCAGTCTGAGTCTGATTCAATATCTGCTGGTGGGATGTGCCATGACACTATTTTATCTCTTGCTACTGTCTCTATCTGAGCACTTAACCTTTTCACTGGCTTACATCATAGCGGCCAGCGTCCCGGTCATTTCAGTTTCGGCCTATGTTGCAAGTGCTACATCCTGTATCAAACGCGGTGGAATCATGTCAGCCATGCTGATTGCCCTATATACTGTGCTCTACTCCATCCTCAAGCTGGAAGATTATGCCCTGCTCATGGGAACCGGGCTCTTAGTGGTCATCATGTTGATCCTTATGTTTGTCACTCGAGGGGCAGGACAAGAGACTTTGAACTCAAATAAACCCGAAGAAACCAGCCGAGTCGACCCATCAAGTTAACAATATTTAATTGATATTTCTGCCCACTGGGCTAGCTTGCCGCGAATGCGCAAGTTAGCCTACGCACTTTTAACATGAGGCCATGCCATTGAAGCGTCCATTCTCCTTTAAGTCTGCCGTGCTATTGCCTATTATGCTTGGCTGGTTAATTCTACTTATCATACCCGGCATACTGTTTGTCTCTGACGCATCGCTATTTCCCTGGTTGTCTCTCGATTCCACAGCCGCCGAAACACTATTTTGGATCACTTCGACCGGAACGGCTCCCTATGGCGTAGCGACCGTGCTATTAGTATTACTCCTTAGCTATCGGAGACTGGAACGTTCAAGATTTTTTAGTCTGTTTCTCGCTATCTCACTGAGTATGTGTACCACACTCGGAATCAACCATTTCCTTAAGCCTTTCTTCAACGAAGCCCGCCCTAATGCGGTCTGGCTAGATCAACATTACCTACTTAATACCGATAGCTTTTACACTCTTTCTAAAGCTGAGCGTAAAGAGAAAATGATGACGGCAGTCAATCAGATTGAACACGCCAACACAGAAATCACCTTAGCGCCATTAGTTAAGCAACATTGGCAACACGAGATAGGATTTTCCTTTCCATCGGGGCACACATTATTTGCTATCACCTTGACCATGGTTGCCAGCTATTACCTCCTGATAGCAGGTAATATATGGATACCTGGTTTGCTCTTTTTCTGGAGCATTGCCATGGGGTTCAGTCGAATGCTACTGGGAATGCACTGGAGCCAAGATGTACTCGCCTCTACTCTACTCGGCGGAATCATCGGACTTCTCAGTCTATTGGTTATTCACAAGGTATTTCTTTTTATCTGGTCGATTTCAAACAGGCGAGTGCCGCAGAAGAGAAAAGAAAATCAATAGTCATCATGCCAAAGTGTTCATCGCTCTCTTTGGCTAACCCTAGCTTGATAGAATGAGATATCATGAGCGGCAAACATCTGGATTGATATCTTTCCTAAACACCAATGAGCTCCCTATGGCAGAACTGCAACTCGACAGCATTTGAATTGATATCTTACTTAGACACCAATGAGCTTCCTATGGCAGAATTGCAACTCGACAACATCTGGATTGATATCTTTCCTAAACACCAATGAGCTCCCTATGGCAGAACTGCAACTCGACAAAATTGATCTGGATATCTTACGCCTGCTACAGAGCAAAGGGCGACTATCCAATCAGGAACTGGCCGAAAGCGTAGGCTTGTCGCCCTCCCCCTGCTCCCGCAGAGTGAAAGCCTTGGAGGAATCCGGATTTATCTCAGGTTATGCCACCATACTCTCTGCCGAACATTTTAACTTGTCACTCACGGCTTATGTGCAGGTACGACTAGAGAAACACGCGAAAGAAATTCTAGAGTCTTTTGAGGCCAAGGTAAGCAGCTATGACGAGGTGCAGGAATGCTGCCTACTCACAGGTAGCGATGCCGATTATCAGCTAAAAGTATTAGTAAAGGACATGAACCAGTTCAAACTCTTCTTACTGGATAAACTCACCACACATCCTCATATAGCCGGAGTCCATTCCAGCTTCGTATTGAAGCAAGTGAAAAGCCAAACCAGCATTCCTCTGCCAAAGGCGTAAATCGCCTAATTTGTCGCTTGTCGATCGCAAAAATGCATAAAGTTGAATACGCAATATTCTTGCGTATCTCACGGCACAAACAAGCTCATAGCAATATTATTTCACAAAAACCCACTAAAGCGAATGGAATCACCAAGTATTGAAACATTGTCAGGATATACAATCCAAAATACTAAACTTATTGATATAAACCGCCATTGACCAGCTAAAATAAAAGACTATGATGCGTCCTCATCAAAAAGTGAGAGATAAGCATGAGTTCCACAGACAACAAGCATTTCAGCTCAAGACTAGGCTTCATCATGGCCGCCGCAGGCTCCGCCGTTGGTGTCGGTAATATCTGGGGCTTTCCGACACAAGCCGCAACCCATGGGGGAGGCGCATTTCTCTTAGTCTATCTGGTGCTTATTATCATCTTAGGTTATCCCATGCTCGTCGCCGAGTTGATGATTGGCCGTCATGGCCAGACTAATCCCGCCGACGCCATGGGCAAGATAGGAACGGGCCCGATAAGCCGCTCCATAGGTAAGCTGATTGGCTTCACCTCTATCGTTACCGCAACCCTTATCTGTACCTTCTACACCATATTATCCGGCTGGTTTGTCAGCTTCGCTCTAGCCCCAATAGCGGAGATATTCGGGTTCTCACAGGCCTCCGCCTGGTTAATGGATTTCTCACTATCGCGCAACTTAGTGTTTACTGCCATCTTCATCTTGATGGTGATCTACGTGATACGTCAGGGAGTACAACAGGGGATCGAGCGCTGGTCTAAACGTTTAATGCCTCTGCTGCTAGGCATCTTAGTCTTAGGCGTTGTCTACATACTGACTCTACCCGGCGCCATGACAGGGCTAGAGGTACTACTCGTCCCTGACTTTTCACAAATCTGGGATGGCGACGTGCTCGTCGGAGCTCTGGGACAGACCTTCTTCTCATTGACCATAGGTACTGGTGCCATGATGGTCTATGGCGCTTACCTGAATAAAAAAGAGAACATAGCTAAGCTCACCGCCTATGTCACCCTAATGGACACAAGTGTGGCCTTCTTAGCCGCGCTGATGATCATTCCCGCCATGTATGTGGCGCAGCATAACGGCGTACAGATTTTCGCCGCAGATGGCAGCCTACTTAATTCTGATACCTTAGTCTTCACCGTACTACCTGCGTTATTCGATACTTTAGGTGGCAACCTGCAATACCTGCTAGCCTTCGTATTCTTCATGTTGATGACTATCGCAGGTCTGACATCGGCCATCTCTATCGTGGAGGTGCCCACCAGCTACCTGATGGAGAAACAAGAGATCGGCCGCAACAAGGCCACCTACTTAATTGGCGCCTTAATCATGGTGTTATCATTGAGCCTAGTGTGGAATTTTGAGCTGTTATTTAGCTTTATGATCACCCTAACCACAGAGAGGGCTCAACCACTCATCGCCCTGGGTATCGCCATCTATTTAGGCTGGGTATGGCAACGCAACGACCTACTAAAAGAGATCCAGGCTCAAGAGGGAGTTGATAGCAACAGCCTATTCTGGCGTCTATGGCCTATCTATGTGAAGTTTGTCTGCCCTCTACTGATCATTTTGATCATAGTGCAGCTATTTAATACATAGGCCTAGCTTTATAGGGCTAAGGATATCAAGTGTAATTATGAGCTGTGAAAATATTTCCACATGATTATTAAAGTCTGTAAACTCATAGTGATAGCTGATACAGGTCAGCTATCACTCTCTTATCAATGACTAACAAGAGATAATACCTCAATTAATTTTACTCAGCTTTAGGGAAGAAACTAAGTGAAAGAAAAACGTACCCAGCTCATCACAATGGTCACCATAATTGTGACTATTGTATTTTACTTTTTATGGCCTACCCCTCAAAAAGTGCCGGCTCAGCCTAGTGTGAGCGATATTGATACTGTGGCCAACACAGTTAATGCATCAGAAGAGATGGATACTCATGCTCCCAGCCTATCCGTCACCGATTATCAGCAGTGCAAGCAACTCATTGAGAATAGCCGTGTTAAATCGAATAATTTTGGTCGTTCCCAAGACTGGAGTAAATACCTCAATGACGGATACTCGATTGATGACATCACATCGGCAATCGATCACTTCTCAAACTCGAATTTTGCCGCCAGCTGGCGCGCCGAACAATTAAAGAAACAATCAGAACTGAGCCTAAATAATTTAAAGATAAATAAATTATTAAAAAACGAAATCCCTGACCTGCCTGAAGATTTTATAGTTACAGTAGCGGTCCCCAAACCAGCATTAGAAAGCATTGCCGATTTAACCGAAAAAGCAGCATTACAACTTATTAAAACGACAGAATTAAGCATTGATGATGTCGCTTGGTTAGTCGAACAGGAAGAGCTCTCTCAACAAGTCTTAACTGAAGCCATAAACAAATTAGATGATATTAGCCAACTGCTTGGCTATGGGACTATGGGTGGAGAACAGCTTCTATTGATTGATGTCGCTGCTTTTGAGGGGCGGGATCGTGTTGTCAGCCAGCTTTTACAACAACACAGTACTACGTCTAACGATGCTTATCTTGGCTCAACTATGGAGCATGCTTTAGCCAAGCTGAGCTATGTCCTAGGAAAAGGCATTGAGGATGGTGCAGTTATCAGTCAGATTAATATTATTGAACAACTACAAGGCCTAAATGCACCCGCCTTCTTCGATACACAAACAGATCAATCAGTATCAGGCTCCTTCCCGCGAAACTATTATCATTTTACTGAAGAACAACTCGCCTCACTATCGGCGCACTATCAGCTAGACCTCACTCAAATACAAGCGAGAAAAAGGTTACCTTTCGACCCCGATGCAAAACTGATCGTTAGACTCAGGCAAGAGCGAGATCTGTTACTTGAGAAAGAGGCTTCACCAGAACAATTACTTTCCTGCCAAGCTAGAATTTCGAAAATCGATAAAAAATGGCAACCAAAAACGCTTAACTATTATATAGCTCAGCTAGAAAATGAGAATAGAGTAGTGAATGCGATCAACCTTCACAATATCGATCCAGTATTAGCACAATGTTTTATGACCCGCCAAGAAATGGCTCTCCCACTTTCCCATCCGAGAAATAAAGAACTAGAATCCAAGGTTTTTGATGAGCAGCTCCGTAACAATAAAATTGTCGAAGCAATAAAAACAATTGAAGCTGCTAATTTAACAGAAGCACAGCTGCGCTGGTTTTTCTATCAAATCCTCCCATGGGATGCCAGTTATTATCAAGCTTTGCAAAGTAGTCAACTTAGGCAGGAGCAGATAGATTTTACGTTACTGATGATGTTTGGAGGAAATAACTCAACTTATTTCGAAGAGTTACACATCAATGGACTCGACATTACAGGAAGGGATTACACAGGAAAAACGCTTATTTATCTTAGCATCGAGAGACGTAAGTTAGATTTACTCAGTTATTTAGTCAGCCAAAGGAGTGACTATCATGATAACCCTATCGGCACAGATCCTTTATACTTAGTAATAGATTCAAGCTATTACTTCAACCCAAATAAAGTATTGGATTACCTTGAGGTATTGATGCAACTCTCGCCACCTGTACACGACTACCATAAAAGAGCATTAGCACTGCTACGGCTCAAATACCCTGAGCTCTACCAGCAAATATCAGCACGCTTTGGCGAATTAAAAATAACAGAGGACACCCCTTTACCTCAGGCGAGCTGTTACGGTAACAAACTTAACTCGCGATAAGCAAAACGGTTAACTGATAAAAATGCCAGTAAGTCTAACTTACTGGCATTCGAATACGGATTATTTTGGCCAATATTAGATCTAATTCAATACTTCTTCCAACGCTTTAAGACAAAGCGCTACATTCTCTCTTCTAGCGCCAAAGCCCATCAAACCGATGCGCCATGCTTTACCTGCCAGGGCGCCGAGACCAGCTCCTATCTCCAGGTTATAGTTTTCCAACAGCTGCTTACGCACTGCTGCATCATCGATACCTTCTGGAATATAGACGGCATTGAGCTGAGGCAGACGGCAGGTCTCTTCGACCACAAACTTAAGCCCTAATCCCTCGAGTCCTTGTCTGAGCACCTGGTGCATATCGGCGTGACGTTGCCACGAAGCCTCTAAGCCTTCTTTAGCCAGTATACGCAAAGACTCATGCAGGGCATAAAGCGCGTTAACCGGCGCCGTATGATGATAACTGCGCTTGGCACTGTTATCGGCGGTACCACTCCAGTAGCCCATGACCAAGGTCTGATCCAAAAACCAGCTCTGCACTGGGGTGGTGCGACTCTTGATTTTCTCAACCGCGGCCGGAGAAAACGACACCGGCGACAACCCAGGTACGCAAGAGAGGCACTTCTGGCTGCCGGCATAGATGGCATCTATGCCCCACTCATCTACCCTAAGCTCGACGCCGCCCACAGAGGTCACGGCATCGACTATAGACAGGCAGTCATATTGCTTCGCCAGGGCACACAAAGTTTTAGCATCAGAAAGCGCACCGGTAGAGGTTTCGGCATGAACGAAGGCGAGAAACTTAGCGTCCGGATGAGCCTTTAATGCCGCCTCGACATCGGCAGGACTGACCGCCTCTCCCCATTCATTATCGACCATCACAGCCGTGGCTCCGACGCGCTCGACATTCTGGCGCATACGTTCACCAAACACGCCGTTGCGACAAACAATCACCTTCTCACCCGCCTCGACCAAGTTAACGAAGCAGGTTTCCATGCCGGCGCTACCCGGCGCCGACACGGCTAAGGTCATCTCATTTTTAGTCTGAAAGGCATACTGAATAAGCGCCTTAAGCTCGTCCATCATGGCGATAAACAAGGGATCCAAATGACCGATAGTGGGACGCGCTTGAGCGGCTAATACTTCAGGATAGACATCGGAGGGGCCAGGCCCCATCAAGATTCTACGCGGGGGATTAAACGCATCGATACTGGGTGCTGCTAACATATGACTTCCTCGAAAATCCTTAAAGATAAGGGTAAACTATTTGATTAGTATCTAGTCTTAAGACAAAATACTCATTCCCTACGCATTAAATCGTCTAGAGTCACTTTGACTATAGTGAAGCGATTCTTGTGCCTTTTGGCATCTTATTTTCTATCTATACCGTTCACAAGTGGACTTAAGACTAATGCTTGATGTCCAAATTCAAACCAGCGTTTAAAAGATAACATAAAAAAAGGACGCATTGGCGTCCTCAGTTTTATTAGCTATTCGAGCGCAGAATCTAAACTCTGTTTTCTTAGTCTCTGTTATCTAAGAAGAGCTTATAAGCCGGACTCTGGGTCTCTTCATGATAAACGAAACCCAGCTCGGTTAAGAACTGCTGAAATGCCAGGTTATCGGACTCGGGAACCTCGAAGCCAGCCAAGACGCGGCCGAATGCGGCGCCATGGTTTCGATAGTGAAACAAACTAATATTCCACTTACTCTGCAGGGTCGTCAGAAACTTAAATAGGGCGCCGGGATGCTCGGGAAACTCGAAGCTGAACAGGCGCTCATCGAGCTTCTCCGGCGGATGGCCGCCCACCATATAGCGCACATGTAATTTCGCCGTCTCATCATGGGAGAGATCTTGCACCTCGAAGCCATCACTCTCCAATCTTGCAATGATCTTATCCAGCTCGCTCTGGCCTTCGGTTAGACGGATCCCGGCGAAAACTACCGCCTTATCCCGACTGCTGAAGCGATAATTAAACTCAGTCATCACTCGCTTGTCTAGCAACTCACAGAAGCGCAGGAAGACACCCGGACGTTCGGGGACTTTAACCGCCAAAATAGCCTCTTTTTTCTCTCCAAGTTCACAGCGCTCGGAGATATATCTCAAGCTATGAAAGTTCACATTAGCGCCACTGAGAATGGCGGCCACCTTCTCACCTTTACCCGCATCGCCCATATACTTCTTCAGGCCGGCCAGAGCCAGGGCGCCGGCTGGCTCGGCTATGGCGCGAGTATCTTCGAAGATATCTTTCACTGCGGCGCAGATCTCATCCGAGCTAACAGTGATCACATCATCGACATATTCCCGTGCTAGTCTGAATGGCTCGGCGCCAATCTGCTTAACTGCGACGCCATCGGCAAACAAGCCGACCTGAGGTAAAATAACCCGCTCATCGGCCGCTAAGGCCGCCTTTAAACAGGCAGAATCTTCCGGCTCGACGCCGATAATTTTAACCTCAGGCATCACAGCCTTGTAAAACGCGGCAATGCCGGCGATCAGGCCGCCACCGCCCACGGGAACAAAGACTATTTCTAAGTCCCTTCGTTGCTGCAGCATCTCCTGGGCTATGGTGCCTTGCCCAGCAATCACAGCCTCATCATCGAATGGCGCCACATAGACGCGACCATCTGCAGCCGCAAGCTCCTGAGCATAAGTATTAGCCTGATCGAAGGCCTGGCCGTAAAGTACCACCTCACCGCCGAGACGCCTGACCGCATCGACCTTGATATCCGGAGTCGTTTCCGGCATCACGATCACCGCGCTGATACCAAGCGCAGCAGCCGACATGGCCACACCCTGAGCATGATTGCCCGCAGAGGCACACACCACACCACGGTGACACTCATCGGCTGTGAGTTCAGATATCTTGTTATAGGCACCACGCAGCTTGAAGGAGTGCACGGGTTGCATATCTTCGCGCTTGAGGAACACCTGACAGCCCAAGCGGGCCGACAGCTTATTCAAACTAGAGAGTGGCGTGACTTTGGCCACATCATAGACAGAAGACAATAAGATCTTCTGCAAATAATAGTGGGCCAGATCTAACTTAGATTTTGAGGCTAATGCCAACATATTAATCCTCCAACATGGTGACATCTCTCACCGCGCCTTTATCGGCACTGGTTGCGAGCAAGGCATAGGCCTTGAGTGCCAGAGAAACGGAGCGTTCACGATCCACAGGTTTCCAGGCTCGCTTACCACGCCCTTCCATTGCAGTGCGGCGAGCCGCTAATTCACTGTCGCTGATGGCAAGTTTGATCGAGCGCGCCGGAATATCGATCTCGATTCTGTCACCGGTCTCAACCAGAGCTATGGTGCCACCAGCCGCCGCTTCTGGCGAAACATGGCCGATAGACAGTCCGGAAGTACCACCAGAGAAACGACCATCTGTGATAAGCGCACAAGCCTTACCCAGCCCCCGAGACTTAAGGTAACTGGTCGGATAAAGCATCTCCTGCATACCTGGGCCACCTTTAGGGCCTTCATAGCGAATGACCACCACGTCACCGGCAACCACTTTACCGCCCAAGATAGCGGCAACGGCATCATCCTGGCTCTCGAACACACGGGCCGAGCCGACGAAAGTATGATTATCTTCATCCACACCCGCAGTTTTGACGATACAGCCATCGATGGCTATGTTACCGGAAAGCACCGCTAGGCCACCTTCCTGACTAAAAGCAAATTCACGCTTACGGATACAACCGCCTTCACGATCATCATCCAAACTATCCCAGCGACAATTTTGGCTGAAGGCTCGAGTGGTTGGGATCCCCGCAGGTCCCGCCGTGAAGAACTTATGTACCGCCTCATCTTTACTCTGGGCGATGTCCCATTTGGCCAGTACCTCTTTCAAGTTTGTGCCCGCCACATGGTAGGCATCGTTATGAATGAGACCGGCTCGGTCGAGCTCACCTAGGATCCCCATAACGCCACCGGCGCGATGCAAGTCTTCCATATGATACGTGGGACTCGCAGGTGCCATCTTACACAGATGAGGAACCAGACGGGACAGCCTGTCGATATCGGCCATGGTGAAATCAACTTTTGCCTCATGAGCCGAGGCTAACAGGTGCAATACTGTGTTGCTAGAACCGCCCATGGCGATATCTAGGGTCATGGCATTCTCGAACGCATTGAAGTTAGCGATATTACGTGGCAATGCAGACTCATCGTCATGCTTGTAGTAACGCGTAGCCAAGTCCATGATGCGGCGACCCGCCTCTAAGAAGAGCTCGCGTCTGTCGGCGTGAGTGGCAAGCATAGAGCCATTACCCGGCAGAGACAGGCCTAAGGCTTCGGTCAAACAGTTCATCGAGTTAGCGGTAAACATGCCGGAACATGATCCGCAGGTAGGACAGGCGCTACGCTCAATCTTATCGCTGTCTTCATCCGATATCCGCTCGTCCGCTCCCGCCACCATGGCATCCACCAGATCCAGCTTGATGATGTTACCCGAAAGCTTAGTCTTACCCGCTTCCATTGGGCCACCGGAGACGAAAATTACCGGAATATTGAGGCGAAGAGCCGCCATCAGCATACCAGGGGTGATCTTGTCGCAATTTGAGATACACACCAAGGCATCGGCGCAGTGGGCATTGACCATATACTCGACGCTGTCGGCAATAAGTTCACGAGAAGGCAGACTATAGAGCATGCCGCCATGCCCCATGGCGATACCGTCATCAACCGCGATAGTATTAAACTCTTTGGCTATTCCGCCCGCTGCTTCGATGGCGCCAGCCACTAACGAGCCCATATCTTTGAGGTGCACATGACCGGGAACAAATTGAGTGAATGAGTTGGAAATCGCAATAATTGGCTTACCAAAGTCACTATCTTTGACGCCGGTGGCACGCCATAGGGCGCGAGCTCCGGCCATGTTACGACCTTCGGTACTGGTAGCTGAACGTAATTTAGGCATTGCGATTATCCTTATTGAGAAGGTTCGAGGTGCTAGTTCCTAGTGCCTAGGAGCCCTCTGCTGTTACCTTTCTAGTTAATTCTTAAACCTAAGACTGAATGCATCTTAAGTGTCTTTATTCTTTGTCTTTCCTAGACCCTAGGTCCTAAAACCTAGGGTCTTCTTTTATAACACCTCTAACCAACCCCACTTGTCTTCGGTCTCACCGCTGAACAGGCCGAAGAAGCTTTCCTGTAGCGACTGAGTGATGGGGCCGCGTTTACCTGCACCGACATCGATTCTGTCGACGCTACGCACAGGCACTATTTCAGCCGCCGTGCCGGTCATAAATATCTCATCGGCGAGATAGAGAAACTCACGAGACATGGCCTCTTCGACCACTTCATAACCTTTCTCTCGAGCCAGGATGATGATGCTATCTCGGGTCAGGCCCATAAGGATGGCCGACGTCGAAGGCGGTGTATAGATTTTTCCTTTCTTGACCACGAACAGGTTAGCACCGGCACCTTCGCTGACCAGACCATTCACATCTAGGGCTATGCCCTCATCGAAGCCGTTACGCTTGGCTTCGGTGGAGATCTGAATCGATGACAAATAGTTACCACCGGCCTTAGCGCCGGTAGGTATGGTATTGGGTGCGAGACGATTCCATGAGCTCACAGCCACATCGACCCCAGATTCCATACTGTCTTCACCTAGATAGGCGCCCCAGGGGAAGGCCGCAACCATGACATCACACACGGCATCTTTAGGTGGGGTTATCCCCATGCCTACATCACCATAAAAAGCCAAAGGACGAATGTAGGCACTCTTGAGACCATTCTTCTGCACGCTATCACGACAGGCCAACATAAGCTCATCATGTGTATAGGGAATTGGCATGCGGTAGATCTTAGCCGAATCGAACAGACGCTGAATATGATCGGTAAGGCGGAATCCCGCCGGGCCCAGGTGGGTATCATAGACACGGATCCCTTCGAAGACAGAAGAGCCATAATGTAAGCCGTGAGACATCACATGCACCTTGGCATCAGCCCAAGGCATTATCTCACCATTGAACCATATAAACTCTACTCGCTTCGCGGTCATCTCTATTTCCTCACTCTCTGTCAATATTCACTGCAACAGGCGTTAACTGTTTACTTTGTTATTATCGCTAATCTAATAATCTAGAAGCCTTAAGCCTGTACCCGACAGTCGATCACATCGAAAAGCTTATCGAGCTGATTAGTCAGCAGCTCGATGGCCCGCTCACTCTCGACATGCATAGCGAGTCGAACACCTTGCTCACCTTCTAACTGCATATCCATCTTGGTCACTTTAAAGCCGCGATGGCGCACCACTCTCAATACACGCTCCAAGACTTCAGGCTGCTGCACTAAGGTTAAGCTCAATTGATAACTCATCTCTACTCCCTATCCACTTGTTCATACCTGCGTTGTGCTTTAAGTCTGTTTATCCATCTCTTCCATCATGTCTCTGTTACTGGCCCCTGGAGGGACTAAAGGCCATACATTGTGAGCATCATCAATCCTCACATGCAGCAGATATGGGCCTTCGCAGCTAATTAAGTGATCTAATGCTTCTTCTACCTGATCTGTGGTGGTGATGGTGCGGCCGGGTATATCGAATGCCGATGCCAAGGTGACAAAGTCTGGGTTATCGGAAAGATCAGTCTCGCTGTAACGCTCCTCGAAGAAGAGCTGCTGCCACTGCTTCACCATGCCTAGTTTCTGGTTATCTATCAGCAAGATTTTAACCGCCAACTTACGGCGTTTGATGGTAGTCAGTTCCTGCACATTCATCATAAACGAGCCATCGCCGGAGACGACCACTACGGTCGCATCGGGACGGGACACCTTAGCGCCGATGCCGGCAGGAAGACCGAAGCCCATAGTACCCAGACCCGAGCTCGACAGGTGATCTTCAGGATTACGGAACCACATATGCTGCGCCACCCACATCTGGTGCTGGCCAACATCACAAGTCACCACGCTATCTTCCGGCAGTTTATCGGCTAACCGGTTCAGCATGGCGGGAGCGAATATTAGCTCACCGGGGCGATCGTATTTCCACGTATGCTCGGCTTTCAGTTGCTCAACCTCTTCGCGCCAGGGAGCAATAGCCAACTCAGTCATCAATGCGGGCAACACCTGACATAGATCGCCGGCGATGGCCACTTCCGGCAGGCGTAACTTACCGAGCTCCGCCGCATCGATATCTAAATGAATCACCTTGGCGTGTTCGGCAAAGGACGCCAGACGACCGGTAACCCTATCATCGAAACGAGCGCCTACCACGATTAACAAGTCACACTCCTGGACGGCGATATTGGCCGCTTTGGAGCCATGCATGCCTAACATGCCCAGATAACCCGATGTGTCTTTTTCTATGGTACCCAGGCCTTTTAAGGTTGCCACCGAGGGCACACCCGTTGCCTGGATAAATGCACGCAATTGAGGAACGGCTCTGGCCATACCTACGCCACCTCCTACATAGAGCATAGGTTTATTGGCTTGCTTGAGCAGAGTCAATGCATCATCGAGCTTGCTGGGATCTGCTTGAGGCTGAGGGTACTTCTCCTGAATGGGAGTAGAGTACTCGAACATAGCGATTTGGATATCTTTAGGAATATCCACCAGCACAGGACCCGGACGCCCCGAAGCCGCAATCTCGAACGCCTTATACAGGGTGGGAACTAGCTGTTCAATCTCGGTCACCATGAAACTGTGCTTAGTGCACGACAGCGACATACCTAAAACATCGATCTCCTGGAAGGCATCTGTGCCTATCACGGCGGTAGATACCTGGCCTGTGATGGCGACAACAGGCACCGAATCGAGCAAGGCATCGGCTAATGAGGTCACCAAATTGGTCGCTCCCGGACCCGATGTCGCGAAACACACTCCAGTCTTGCCTGTCGCGCGGGCATAACCTAAGGCTGCAAATGCGGCTCCCTGCTCATGACGACTCAGAAGGTGTTCCACTGGCGCACCGTAAAGCGCATCATAAATAGGCATGATGGCGCCGCCAGGATAACCAAAAATATTCGTCACCCCATGGTCGACTAACACCTTGATCACGGCATCGGCGCCGCGCATCATCTGCCCACTATCCGCTTGTCCTGCCTCAGAATTACCTTGCTGTGTCTGCCCTTGTTCCATCTGCATCTCTCACTCTCTGCCGAACCTTAGCGGTTCAGTATTTGTAGGGTAAAGCCGTGTTGTATCTTTCTTAGTCGGGCTTTAAACGAAAAACCCCCCGGTCCTTGCGGAGCGGGGGGTTAGTTGCAATCTTTACCTAATCAGGTTTATCGATGCGCCATGGGAGCCCCCCGCTGTGATCTAATAATCACCACGGTAATAATCTCAATAATGAGTAGGGCTGCCTGGTTTAACATGCTTTGACTGTTTCCTAATTAGTTTGCTTGAATTCGGTGTTTTCTCGATTAAGATCGCGAGACCATTAATCAATACCACAAAGCCAATAAAAAACACAACAAAAACCTTTTACCGAGAAGAAACACTTAGTTTCATTATTCAAACGATACGCCAAAAATGATCCTTTGATTTTTCGGTTAGCCTAGCCTCAATCTTGAAATTATCTTTTATTTCTCTTCGACGATTTGCTGCATAGCCGTCATATGACCACGTAGCTCGGCACCAATCTTCTCAACACCAGTACCACGAATGGCGGCATTGACTTCGATCAGGCGTTGGTTATCGACACCATTGCTGCTGTCGCTTAGTCCGCGACCTAGGTACTCAGGAGACATGGTATTAACGTAGTCACGCAACATAGGCACAGCGGCGTGATTAAACAAGTAACATCCATACTCGGCGGTATCTGAGATAACCACGTTCATCTCGTAGAGACGCTTACGTGCAATGGTGTTAGCTATGAGTGGTGTTTCATGTAGCGACTCGTAATAAGCCGACTCAGCGACTATGCCGGCAGACGTCATAGTATCGAACGCTAGCTCGACGCCCGCCTTAATCATGGCGACAAGGAAGATACCCTTATCGAAATAAGTTTGCTCGTCGATATCTTCATCGCTAACGGGGGCATTTTCGAAGGCGGTTTCACCGGTATCGGCGCGCCATTTAAGTAAATTTGCATCGTCGTTGGTCCAATCGACCATCATGGTGCGAGAGAACTCACCGCCTATGATGTCATCCATGTGCTTCTCGAACAGAGGAGCAAGAATGACTTTAAGCTCTTCAGCCATATCGAATGCTTTGATCTTAGCTGGGTTAGACAAGCGATCCATCATGTTGGTGATGCCACCATGCTTTAGCGCTTCTGTGGTGGTCTCCCAACCTTGCTGAATCAGTTTAGCCGCATAGCCTGGCTCTACGCCATCGCTGACCATCTTCTCGTAACCTAAGATAGCGCCAGTTTGTAGCATGCCACAGAGAATAGTTTGCTCACCCATAAGGTCAGACTTAACCTCGGCAATAAATGATGAGTGGAGCACACCCGCACGGTCGCCACCGGTTGCGCTGGCATATGCCTTAGCAATATCGAAACCTTGACCCTTAGGATCATTCTCAGGGTGAACCGCGATCAGAGTCGGTACGCCGAAACCACGCTTATACTCTTCACGTACTTCGGTACCCGGACACTTAGGGGCAACCATGATGACCGTAATATCTTCACGAACCTGCATGCCCTCTTCAACTATGTTGAAACCGTGAGAGTAAGACAGAGTTGCACCTTGCTTCATAAGCGGCATTATAGTCGTCACGGCGTTAGTATGCTGTTTATCTGGCGTTAGGTTAAGCACAAGATCGGCATCAGGAATAAGCTCCTCGATAGTGCCGACACGGAAACCGTTTCCAGTCGCCTTTTGGTATGAAGCACGTTTCTCTTCTATTGCCTCGGCGCGAAGTGCATAAGCGATATTCAAGCCTGAGTCACGCATATTCAAACCTTGGTTGAGGCCTTGTGCACCACAACCTAGAATGACGATATTCCACCCCTTAATGAAGTCGCAGCCTTCGCTAAACTCATTACGATCCATAAAGCGGCATTGAGCCAGCTGTTCTAATTGTTGACGCAAATTCAGAGAGTTAAAATAGTTAGCCATCTGATGTACCACCTTCTGTATCGAATTTAGGAAAGTTGCTTCATACGCTTGGATAAAATCCAAGCTAGCAGTGATTGAGATCACTATAGCTCATGATTTAAATTGCTTAAAATGATATATTCGGGATGCTGCATTGCATTTATTGCAACACTGAATGGCTCAGCCCTAAATTCTGATGAGATAAAAATGGATATAAAAACAATCAAACTTTACCTGCACTTATCGGAAAGCCTGCATTTTTCCAGAACGGCTCAGGCCATGCATGTCAGTCCTTCAACCCTGAGTCGAGTCATGCAGAGGCTGGAGGACGAGGTAGGTGCCAAGCTTTTCCTACGAGATAACCGCAGTGTTGCCCTGACCAGCGCCGGCGTCGAATATCGCCACTTCGCCGAGCAGACCTTAGATCACTGGACCAAGCTCAAGACTAAGATTGATCCTAAGCAAGATCTACTCAGGGGAAGATTGAACCTCTACTGTTCGGTAACAGCCGCTTATAGCCACCTTCCCGGGCTACTCGATAGCTTTAGGCGGGAGCATCCTCTTGTTGAAATAACATTGACGACTGGTGACGCCGCCAACGCGGTTAGCGAAGTGAAAAATAACCGCGTCGATATCGCCATAGCAGCCCTGCCGGAGCCTTTCCCGGAAAATCTACACTTCGCCAAGATAGATGACATTCCCCTGGTCATCATAGCGCCAACATACCGCTGCCAGGTTCAGGAATTATTAACAGAGTCTTATATTCCTTGGGACCGTCTGCCCTTTATCGTGCCTGAACATGGGCCGGGGAGACGACGCATCGACAACTGGTTTAAGCAGCTGGGCCTCATTCCCAACATCTATGCTCAGGTCTCGGGACAAGAGGCGATAGCCTCTATGGTGGCATTGGGATGTGGGGTGAGTATCACACCTGAAATTGTGATTAATAACAGTCCGGTACGAGATAGAATTCAGATCATCCCGACTCCCATAGATATCCCCCCCTTCGAGCTAGGTTGCTGTTGCAGAAATAATAAATTAGACGACCCGATAGTCGCGGCCTTTCTGAAAGTGATATAACTAAAATTACACACAAAGCGGTAAAAGACTGACACCGAATCTCAGTCTGGTTCGCAGCTCTCTCCCTTATAATAAGTTCATCTATACTTCATCCAGACACAATATGTCTACAAGATGCCAACTTAACTTATTTGGAGCTATCTAGAGACACTATGGATATCCTTGCGATTGTCTTGGTAATTATTGGATTATCAGGCCTCATTGCCTCTCTGGTTCCCACTCACCAGATCTGCAATATTCCCGATCATCAACATAATGGCTGGCTAGTCTTGATCAGCATGATCGTTATGTTTATTTTCGGCTATCTGGGATTCTTATGGAGCCTGTTTACTCACGAAACTGATACCTTAGATTTAATCATAGCTATCATCTTCTGTGGCGGTGGTGGTTTCGTCTACCTAGTGACTAAGATGAGTCGCGAGACTATCTTTAAACTAAAGCAAACCATTAGAGAGAAACACTACCAAGCTCACCATGACCCATTAACCGACCTGCCCAATCGCAATCAATTTTATGAAGATATCGATAAGCTGATCGCAAACGAAGGCCAGATGTTTAGCTGCCTGATGATGGACCTCGATGACTTTAAAATGATTAACGATACCTTCGGTCATGCCCAAGGCGATCATGTATTACAGGTCGTTGCAGAGAGGATAATCGAGGTAATGCCACAAGGTGCCATTGCGGCGAGACTGGGTGGCGATGAGCTTGCCCTAGTGCTCCCATGCACCTTGGCCGAAGATGCAGTCACAGTCGCTCGAGTCATCCAAAGCGAGTTACTAAAAGAGATTAGCTGTGAAAGCCATTGCCTCACCATAGGCGTTAGCATAGGAATAGCTCAATACCCCAAAGATGGCGATAGCAGAAAAAGTATCATGAAGAGTGCGGATATAGCCATGTATCATGCTAAGAAGAACGATGAACATTACCAGATATATGCCACACACCTCATCTGAGCGTAAACTGCTTAGCAGTCAGACTCGAATATGTTTTGTTCCATCGTTTCTGCCGGGCACATAGACTCGGGCTTACCTACCACTTTCGCAGGTACTCCGACAACGGTCGTATGGGCAGAAACATCCGTAAGGACCACAGAGCCTGCACCTATCTTGGCACCTTCGCCAACCTCGATATTACCCAATACTTTGGCGCCGGCACCGATCATCACACCCGCACGGATCTTAGGATGACGATCACCCTGCTGATTTCCCGTACCACCTAATGTCACTCCTTGAAGTAGAGACACATTGTTTTCAATAACCGCAGTTTCACCAATGACAATACCCGTAGCGTGGTCAAACATGATGCCAGTGCCCATCTTACAGGCCGGATGAATATCGACACCAAATACTTCCGAGTTACGGCTCTGAATAAATTGTGCTAACTCGGTGCGCCCCTGATTCCAAAGACAATTAGCCAGACGATGCACCTGAATAGCCTGGAACCCCTTAAGGTTCAAGATGACGGTCAGGTAACTCACGACTGCGGGATCGCGCTCTTTCACCGCCTTAATATCTGTGGCCACATTGGTTAGCATCTGCTCGCAATGGATGAAGGCTTTATCGAACAATTCACGGAAGGTAAAAGGCGACACCACTCCATCTGAGAGTTTATTGGCCACGATAAAGCTGAGCGCCGAACCCAGGCAATCGTGATTAAGAATCGATGAATAAACATGACTGGCAAGCAAAGGCTCCTTACGAACCAAGGCTTCGGCTTCGACCCTAAGCTGTTCCCAAACTTCATAACGCATATGACGTAAACTCTTAAATAATGAACAAAAAAGATGTAAAAATGAAATATCTATAAAAAAAATGCAGCAGCGTAAAGTCTAACCTAATCTGTGAATAAAACATCAAGCTATAAGAGTAAATCGCTATATGGCATAACAAACTGAAGCCAGCAACGTAAGACATGAGAGCGTTGGGAACCGAGTAACATTAAATATTAACTAATGAATAAGCTGATAAATTAATCGATAAACCTCTGTACTAAACCAGCAAATACGGCTTTAGCATCTTGGGTGATCACATCACCATGAGTGACAATTATCTTGTCAAAATCCCAAGCCATGATCTGAGTAATAAACAGAGAAAATGCTGGTTTGTCCTTAATGGTAAAGCTCATTTTCAAGGGGGGAGCGATACATAGATCTTTGAAACCAAGAGGCCTAAGCACACACTTAGTCATCAAGCCTGCAAAGCCAGGTGGACAAGCGTCACTGTGATTTTGGATAAGATCAGTTACCAAGAGTGACTTTGACTTCTTGTGGAGAAACACTGACTCATTAAAGAAGCTTACGCCAGGCATATATAGTCTTTCAAAGTCATCACTCCAGATATTATCGAAATGTTCATCGAGCACATGGTAATTATCGATAGATATTTTTTTTGGTATGCCTCCACTCACATACATTTTGGCCTCAGGATAAGCGCTCTTCCAGTCATTTAACCAAATATTGTGGCCATTACTCGGTCCAACCAGATAGCGAACTGCACCGAGTGTCTCGATGGCCGCCTGCAATTCAGGACTGAGTTGAGTGGGCGTATGTAGCCATAATCCACCACAGGCTAGCTTAACCACAGTCATACGTAGCCTTAACTGAGTTCCTCCTAACGGCATAGTATCTTCGTGGGCCCAAATATCTTCACCTAATAATACTAACGTCATATCTATCCCTGTTTAGTCTTGGCGTAAATTAATGTGGCGTAATAGCCAACCTACCTAGGCTACTCATTAAAGGACAGGAGCAAATCGTAAAAATTTATGCCGTTTTTCATTGATTCACACCCGAGTTAACCTGAGCCGGGAAGTCATCGGGTTTACACGCGAGTTCACTCTCTTGGTTCTGACTCACCGACGCATCTTTAGCAAAAATATTGTCGGAATATTTTTGGATATAATCGGCTAATACTTGAGGCTCAGAGACATGCATATCGATAACATTGACTAGCTCGCTGAGCTGACCCCCGCCACCGAAATAAGTCTGAGGCCTGATAAAGCTCAACTTAATATTGCTACTTTCGCCATAGCCGAAATGCAGCCCTTCCTTGTCACTCTTTCTCGGATAACTGCCCAATTCAACACTTTTTATCTCTTCAATTTTTATCGATATAAAGCCCCAGATACTATTGTTGATAACCAGCTTATCTCGATGTCCATAGATAGAGAAATGACGGGAGATCCTGTAATTGGCAGCCAGCATGATCACACCATAACTGATAATGCTCGACACAATAATGGCCAACAGCTCACTCCAGGAAGAGATGATCACATAAGCTAAGGCGGCCATGATCAGGTTTCCCAGAGTCATCATCAACCAATGCCATCTGGCAGCTGAACGTAATTTTAAATGGGTGATACTGCTGACATGATTTCGTGACAAATAAGGAATGGCGTAGTACCAGCTCGCAGGCTCCGACGCTAAGACTAATGCCAAAGAACGTTTCTTATCATCTTCCTCTTGGAAAGTATCCAAGATGTGCACTCTGGGATCACCAGATAAGTTACGCGCCTGCCACAACGCCTTGATGATACTCACCATAAGATATAACTCGATAGCCAGTAATATGGCAATTATCGGGTAACGCAGCCAGGCGATAAACTCGAAATAACTGGCTATTTCAGTCGGAAAGCTCAACCTTGCCATCAAGCTACTCAAGCTAAAAATGAGTAGCATCTTCCACAGCTTCTGCCCACCCACCTTAATGATGCAATACCAATAGATAACAGGCAGTATGAAAAAGTAGAGCGTTGCGAAGATCAATACATAGAGATGGCTGTTTGTCCCATCAAGGTTTTCAGGGAGTAACTGAAAACCCAATGTGTAACTGATGATTGCACTGATAAGAAAAATCAGCCTGAACTTTATGCTACGTCTCATAGGTCCCCCAGCGAACAGATGTTGTCATCATGTTACATGATATCTGCTAACTAGGGAGACATTTAAAATGGGATGACACATTCAGCCACAGGGGCTTAGCCACACAGGATAAAGTTAGATTTAATTACGCAGTATTAAATTTGTGCAGCTGGCACTAGATCTTGCTGGCCAGAGGCTTTGAGCCGTTCAATTTTAATGATGCAAGGAGCCTTGAGTGTGTAAGTCTGTTGCTGAAATTGATAATCACGCTCGAACCAATGAATGTAGAGACGCAGATTCACATTATCATCGAAGTGGTTGTCACTGTAAAAATCACGATAACAGCGAGCATTTGGCAGGTAACCTGAGTGATAGAGCTTTATGACTCTGTCATCCAGGCTGATCTCACGATAATCAATACCATGCTCCGCCATGTAGGGAAAATGATACTCTCCATAATGAAACTCACCATCGATAATCTCTATGCTCTTCCCTTGAGACAGCAATCTATCTAGCTGTAAGGCATTCAACCGGCTATGTATACATAGACTCACCATCCCGGCACTCGCCAGAATCACCAGACCCCAGGACAAAAATCCCTGGCGCTTAAAATGAGTCAAAATCAACCAAAATATGATAAGTGCGGCGACACCGATAGCCAAAATAAGCTCGAAGAGTTGCCACTCTCCAGCTTCGAAAGCCGTACCTGAATAGGCCATGAATCCCTCCATATAAATAACTAAATCCATTTACTTTTTGCAGTAAAACTCACTCTAACCATGAGGGAGCGAACAAATAATAACCTAACATTGTAGTGTAATACCAAACTAATCACTGCAAACAAGATATGTGTCTAATTTCAACGGTAAAATAGAGTTAAGCCATCGAATAAAATGACACATAGAGACATGCCTCACCATTCATAAGTCTTGGTACCAGAAACACTCCATTTAATCTCAGCAAGGTGCAGCCATAGACGTAAAAAAGCGCTAGCTAGTACTCGGTGAAATATAGAGAAGGAAGCAGAAAAACAGGAGAAAGCTAAGGGGGAAAGACATTGAACCACCAGGCTCAATGTCTCGAAAAGTTTAGATAAGGTAATCGACACCTAAGGCAACAAACAGGGCTAGACCTGCCCAGTTATTATTGAGAAATGCCTTGAAGCAGGGAGCCCGCTCCCTGGCGAAAATAAGCTTCTGTTGATAGAGGCTAAAGCCAACAAAAGTGATCACACCTAAACCATATACCAGGCCACGGTCTGCCGCCCAACCCGCCGTAATAAAACAGGCTAGCGCGGCAAGCTGAAACAAGCCAATGAACTGCCTATCATATTGTCCAAACAGGATAGCCGTGGACTTGATACCAACTTTCAAATCATCTTCTCTGTCCACCATGGCATACATGGTGTCGTAGGCTACTGTCCAGCACCAGTTGGCAAAGAATAACCACCAAGCCTCGGCAGGAACACTGCCGGTCTGCGCCGCGTAGGCCATAGGAATTGACCAACTCCATACCACACCGAGAAACATCTGCGGCATGTTGGTAAAGCGCTTAGTAAAGGGGTATATGACAGTCAGTATGATGCCAACGACAGATAACTGGACCACCAGAGGATTGAGCATCAAGACTAAGCCGAAGGCAAATAGTCCCATTACCGCAAATAGTAGCAGCGCCTCTTTACTGGATATCTCGCCACTGGCCAGAGGCCGGGACTTAGTCCTGTCTACGTGAGAGTCGAGCTCCCTATCGGCGTAATCGTTAATGATACAACCGCAAGCCCGCATCACCACCACACCTAAAATAAAGATCACCAGCACCTTGAGATCGGGCATGCCATCTGCGGCTAATATCAACGCCATCAGACACGGCCACAACAGCAATAAGGTCCCTATTGGGCGATCCATACGGGAAAGACGCATATAAACGTCTAACTTTCCCTTTAAAAAACTCATCATTCAGGCTCTCCCAATACTGCTCAAACGCTCAATTTAACGTTCTAAATCTAACCTGGTTAATCATCATAAATGGCATTATGACCGACACAGTCAAGGATTATACCGCTTTTCAGCAAGTCTCCAGTCGAGCATAGGCAACAACCAACCACTTACTGCCGACATCATAGAAATTGACTTGTACTCTGGCTTGGGAACCACTGCCCTCGGTATTGGTCACCTTTCCTTCACCGAACTTATGGTGCATCACCCCTTGGCCAACCTTAAAGCCCGAATCATTCACCACTATACTGCGAGTAAGGGTACTAGTGCTTCTTCGGGGGGCGCTGACCTGAGTCTTAAGGCGGATCTCCACCACATGCTCAGTTGGGATCTCTTTGATGAAGCGTGATGGTCTGGCGAAATTTTCCCTGCCATAGATTCGACGCGTCTCAGCATAACTGATGTACAGCTTCTCCATGGCTCGGGTCATGCCTACATAACAGAGACGACGCTCTTCATCGAGTCTATCCCCCTCATCCATAGCCATCTGGCTGGGGAATAGTCCCTCTTCGACACCCGACATAAACACCACAGGAAACTCCAGGCCTTTAGCCGAATGCAATGTCATTAGCTGCACTGCATCGGTAAATGCATCCGCCTGCCCCTCTCCGGCCTCTAGCGCCGCATGAGATAGGAAAGCACTAAGCTCACCCATATCTTCTATCTCTTCGGGCATGATAAAGGTACGCGCAGCAGTCACGAGTTCCTCGAGGTTTTCCACACGAGAACGCGCCTTTTCGCCTTTCTCTGCCTCATACATGGCCTTAAGGCCTGACTTGGCAATGATATGGTCGGTTGTACGATGCAAGGTCATCTCTTGAGTATCTTGCTGCATCTCTACGATGAGGTCCATGAAGCCACGTACAGCATTAGCCGCACGACCACTGAGCAGCTTCTCTTCGATGGCGCGTAAGCAAGTTTGCCACAGGGTTAATTGCTGCTGCCTTGCGGTAGCACGTAAGATATCTAGTGTTCGCCCACCAATCCCGCGAGCAGGAGTATTGACCACTCGCTCGAAGGCCGCATCATCATCTTTATTATTGATGAGACGCAGATAACTCATGGCATCTTTGATCTCTTGGCGCTCGAAGAATCTCAGGCCACCATAGATACGATAGGCTAAGCCCTTGTGGAGCAAGGCTTCTTCTAATACTCGAGACTGAGCGTTAGAACGATACAGAATAGCGCAACCACTTAGATCTCCGCCCATATCGTGCCAATCACTGATGCGTCCCACGATAAATCGCGCTTCATCCATCTCATTAAATGCACAGTATATTGAGATGGGCTCGCCGTCTTTATCTTGGGTCCACAATTTCTTGCCCAAGCGATCTGGGTTATTGGCGATCAATGCGTTAGAGGCTTTAAGAATATGGCCGGTGGAACGGTAATTTTGTTCCAGACGTATGGTGGTAGCCTTGGGGAAATCCACCAGGAACTTGTGTAAATTCTCGACTTGAGCACCCCGCCAACCATAGATGGACTGATCATCATCGCCGACAATCATCACATTGGCACCTTCGCCCGCCAGCACACGGATCCAGGCATACTGAATCGCGTTGGTATCCTGGAACTCGTCCACCAAAATATTCTTAAACCTGTCTTGATAATGTTTAAGTACATGGGGCTTGTTGAGCCATAACTCATGGGCACGTAATAGAATTTCGGCAAAGTCGACCAGACCGGCTCTATCGCAGGACTCTTGATAAACTTGATAGATCTGTAATAGAGTCTGCTCTATTGGGAAACCAGCCGCATCGATATGCTTTGGTCTTAATCCCTGATCTTTCTTGCCATTGATGTAGCCCTGGGCTTGGCGAGGCGGATATTGCTTCTCATCTAAATGTAGGCTCTTAAGAATACGTTTGATTAGGCGTAACTGGTCATCTGAGTCGATGATCTGAAACGTCTGTGGCAAGTTAGCGTCTTTATAATGGGTTCTTAGCAGACGATGAGCTAAACCGTGGAAGGTCCCTATCCACATGCGACCCATATTGCTGCCACTAACCTTCTCCACTCGATCGCGCATCTCTGCCGCCGCTTTATTGGTGAAGGTTACCGCTAAAATTGAATATGGACTCTGCTGTTCGACCTGCATCAGCCAGGCAATTCTGTGGGTCAATACCCGAGTCTTGCCACTGCCAGCCCCCGCCAATACCAACATGCTGGATAGGGGTGCCCCTACGGCTGCTCGCTGCTCATCATTCAGGCCGTCTAGTAAAGAAGATACGTCCATTCTTGCCTCCAAAAAATCGAGGAAGCAGTATAACAGGAGCGAGGGATGAGATCCTAGGAACGAGGCCCTAGGATCTAGGTTCTAAGGTCTAAAACCTTGTTTTAGACCTTTTCAGCCGCCACCACTGATATTTCGACGAGCAAAACATCGCGAGCCATCTTAGCCTCGACACAAGCACGAGCCGGTGCATGCCCCTCGGGAACCCAGGCATCCCATACCGCATTCATCTCGGCGAAGTACTGCATATCCTTGATATAAATTGTCGCAGAAAGAATATGCTCTCTATCACTTCCCGCCTGTTCAAGCAGAGCATCAACTTTTTCCAGCATGCTGGATGTCTGCTCAGCGATGCCTTGATTGGCGTCTTTGCATACCTGACCACAGAGATAAATAGTGCCATTATGCTTAACGATACGACTCATACGGGTAGCCGTTTCTAAACGTTCAATTGTCATTGGAATGCCTTAATAAGGGGAGTTAAAAAGAGGGCTATCTTACCGATAAGAACCTCAAGTATCGAGCATTGATAGCTGAAAATGAGACAGAGAAGCGGCAAGGTTCATCAGCAATTAATCGACCATCTTGGGCATGCATTAACATAAACTATAGAAAGATTAGACTTGGGCTACTCGAACTAATGGATGATCTTGAGTAATCTGAAAAAGTCATACTCGCCAATACAAACCCGCTCAATTTTTTCAACTATACTCATGAAGATCATAAGCAAGCTAATCGCTGAACTGTTTTTGACCGATATAAATATCGGCTCCATGCTGATGCTGAGATGATATAGATTTAAATAATGGACTAAAGGATGGTGCGTTTAGTGACTAATTCCCTTTCACTCTTGAACCTCTCCCCATTCCCTCACAGAATAGGGACTCGTTTTAGCGAGTCCCTATTTCACAGCTTGAAACTCACCTTCTTAGCGCTAGTGTTAATGCTGCCTCTATCTTCTTGTAAGCCAATGCCTGAAGCACCACTGCGCATTGCCAGTAATACCTGGCCCGGATATGAACCTCTCTATCTTGCTCGTAGCTTAGGTTACTATCAAGACTCTCAGGTAAACCTAGTTGAGATGACATCTGCATCTGAAGTTATTCATGCATTACGTAATCACACCATAGAAGGCGCCGCGCTAACTCTCGATGAAGTATTAACTGTGATGGAAGATGGTTACCAGCTGAAAGTCATCTTAGTCATGGATTTCTCTAATGGTGGTGATGTTCTGCTCAGCAAGCCAGAGATTACTTCCCTGACACAACTTAGGGGCAAAAATATCGCCGTAGAATACACAGCCGTTGGCGCTATTCTACTTAACGGTGCCCTGAATGCGGCTGAGCTTAACGTCCGAGATGTCAACATCATCGCCTGCTCTTTCGATGAGCATCAGGTTTGCTACACACAAGCCGATGCTGTGGTCACCTTCGAGCCCAATAGAACCAACATTCTTGCCCTGGGAGCCAATCAGCTATTCGATAGCAGCCAAATACCGGGAAGGATCATCGATGTGCTTGCCGTACATTCTGATGTTCTCGATTCTCATCCCAAGGCACTAGAGCAGCTGATTACTGGTTATTTCCAGGCAATAAATTACTTAAACCAAAAACCTCAAGCGGCAGCTGAATTAATGAAGGCCAGATTACAGCTGACTCCCAGACAAGTCCTGCAGAGCTACCAAGGTCTGCACTTACCTGACTTAGCTGAGAACCTAGATCTTCTCAGGGGGGAAACATCGAAACTGGAGGAGATTGCCATCGAGCTGTCTATCTTCATGCATGAACGTCGACTGCTTAGCCATAAAGTCTCCGTGCAGGCACTGGCAACCGATCGTTTCACCTTAGAAGTAAACCCATGAAACGAATAAGGACCCTCTCTCTGAGGCTCTGGTTACCCGGGCTTATATTATTTACATTTAGTGCCTTAGGGGGATTTGTTGTTTTGCAGTCTTACAAAGATCTCGAGTCTGATCTGGTAAATTCGAGTCTTAATTTTATCCGTAAAGATATTTCATCTCTGCAAAGGCAGATGGAAAAACAACTCAGCAGTCATCGCCCACTGGAAGCCGAACAATCATTGTCAGCCAGAGGCGTGAATACTCGCTACAAGACCCTGTTATCTCTCGATGAGAATGGCAAGATATTACACTCGACTCGATTCGCCCTTAAAGGACTTATAGCCAACTCAGCCCTGCCCTTTTTTGAGATGAAACGTTTTATCCAGGTGCAGAAAAATAAACAGATGGATATTCGGCTTTCAGAGGATGGTCACCAAATTTTTGCTTACTCCCCTCTGGTTCTCGCTCGTGCAGCCAATGAGATTCGCCCCTCTCGTACCGGGGCTATTTTTGTCGTCTACGATCTTAGCTCCGAACAGGCACAGATCTGGTCAAAAGTGAGCCTGATTAGTATTCCTATAGGCCTGCTTCTTCTACTAGCCATGCTGACAATAAGCCTGTTTCTCGACCAGTTCGTCACCCGACCTATCCGACACTTGGTCACACGTTCAAAGAATCTAGCGGATGGAAGTTTAGGTGTTCGCTGTCAAATCCAGGGGCAGGGAGAGATCGCACTGCTGGGTCAGTCCTTCAACGATATGGCCACTCAGCTAGAGGAAAGGTTTGAGCTGAGCAGACAAGCCGAAATAGCCACCCTGGAGCAGAAACTCTTAGTCACGGATATTTTGAATTCTACCGCCGAGGCCATTTATGGTATCGACCTCAAAGGGGAGTGTATCTTCGCTAACCCCACCTGCATCAAGATGCTCGGCTATAGGGATATAGGTGAGCTGCTAGGCAAGGACATGCATGAACTCATACATTATAAATATGCAGACCTGACTCCTTACCCTGTCGAAGATTGTCCCATTCTCAATGTGCTGCGCTCGGGTGAAGGCGTCCATATCAACTCAGCAAAACTCTGGCGAGCCGACGGCAGTGGTTTCACCGCCGAATATTGGTCCTACCCCATAGAGCGTGAAGATAAGATAATAGGTGCCGTTGTGACTTTTCTGGATACCACTGACAGAGAAAAAGCGGCGGAGGTGATACGACATCAAGCCCACTATGACACACTGACCGATCTCCCCAACCGATTTCTCGCCTTGGAACGCTTATCTCAAATGCTCGAGGAGAGCGAACGTTCCCAAGAGAGTATCGCGGTTTTATTTCTCGATCTCGATGACTTCAAGAAGATCAATGACTCACTGGGTCATGAGACCGGAGACAGGTTACTCATAGAGTCGGCCGAGAGGCTACTTAGCTCCATTCGAAACGGAGATACTGTTGGCCGTTTAGGCGGAGATGAATTCATCATACTGCTGCACGGACTCAAACGAGCTACAGATGCCAGACCCGTAGCCGAGCACCTAATCAATAGCTTTAGACAGCATTTTCTGGTGGGAGAGCGCGAGCTTATCTTAACGGCCAGTATCGGCATATCCATCTACCCAGACGATGGTCAAAACGCCTCTGAGTTACTAAGAAATGCCGACTCAGCCATGTATCATGCCAAAGAGAAAGGCAGAAATACCTATTCCTATTACACTGATAAAATGAACAAGGAAGTATCCAGAAGACTCGCCATCGAGGAGCAGATACATGGTGCTTTGGAGCGCGGAGAGTTCGAGGTTTACTATCAGACCCAAGTAGATATTACCCACAACATCATCATGGGAGCCGAGGCTCTACTGAGGTGGAGAAATCCGGCATTAGGCAGAATATCACCGGATGAGTTTATCCCCATTGCCGAGCAAACTGGGGTGATCATTCCACTGGGAAAGTTTGTTTTCCTACAGGCCATAGTCGCTACTACATTGTGGAAGAAGAAACATCGGAGTCCATTTCGAATTGCCATCAACCTTTCTCCCTGCCAATTTAGAGACCCAGATCTAGTCTCTTTCATCATAGATAACGTCAATCAATCCAAGATATCTTCTAAAGACATAGAGTTGGAGATCACCGAAGGAGTCTTACTCAGTGGTCATGACTATATTACCGAGGCGTTAGAAGCCCTGAGCAAGGCGGGATTTTCAATCGCCATGGATGATTTCGGCACCGGCTACTCCTCACTTAGCTATCTGAGAACCTATCCTTTTAACGTACTTAAAATAGATAAAAGTTTTATCCACGATATAGAAACTAGCACGGCGAACAAGGAGCTAGTATTGGCCATGGTGGCCATGGCTCATGCCCTGGGAATAGAAGTGGTTGCAGAAGGAGTCGAGACCGAAGCCCAGCTCAATTACCTGAAGAGCATCAATTGTGATTATGCTCAGGGTTATTTCTTCAGTAAGCCAAGCCCGGTCGTCAAGTTGCTCATGTCTAGCCCTGAGCCTCAATATGATATCGAGACAATAAACTCAGCTCAAGCCTATGTCCGGTAGTGAGACTGCCTGAAAAAGACAGCTAAACTTAACAAAAGTAGTATTAGACCTCCAAGTCCGCCGCCACTATAACCTTGCTTATGCTCAACTTTAGCAATCTTCTCTTCTTTCACTCTAACTTTAAAGCGAGCTAATTCATCATCGAGATTAATGACCATGTCTTTGACCGCCAAGTTGAAACCTTCATAGGACTTTTCAGCAATGGTCTCATCTATCCCAATCACAGTAGAGCGCTCTTCAAGCTTATTTATACCCGGAGCCCTGAACAACATTTTCCGGCTCTTCACATCGAAAACTGCAGTATCGACAAATGTCTGCACCGTATTTTCACTCCCTGGAATCACATACATGCCAACTATGGTCCAGTACAACAAAGCTGCATTGTTATCATGGGTTTGGGTTACTTGGTCGTATGAGATAAGTGCCATGACATCGACATCATGTAATCTGGCAACTTGAGCTAAGGTTTCAAATCCATTGCCACCTTTTAAATACGTACTGGGGATCAGCTCTATTCGGTCAATATAATCATACTTAATAAATGATTGTTTCACCTTATCAAGTAGATCGATTTGCTCTCTTTGGCTAATACCATCTCGGCTTAAGCTTTCTGAAGGAATAAAAGCAATACCCACATTGACGGGTAGGCGTAAGGTTGGAATTTCGGGCTTATGCGCTTCACGGCTTTTTTCATCTGGGTACAGAAAATCCATCAGGCTGCTCGATACTGTTTTACCTCTGGCACTTTCACTCACAAATGAGCTACAAGAAGACAGGAAAAACAGCCCAAACAAGATAAATAAACACCTAGCCATAACAACTCCTCTATATAAAATCAACGGGTTACCTTTACACATACTCAATTTACCATTAGTTCAAACATAAGCTCAATAAAAAGCCGGGAGAAAAAAACAGTCCGAATACGATAAATAGACATCTAGCTATAACCATTCCTTTTATATAAAGCCAATAAAGGCGCCACTTATCATGCACTCAGGACGGAACAATGAGTAAAAAAAAAGGCGTACTCGAGTCGAGCACGCCTTTTAATATGAGTTCAAACCATTAATAGCATTAGCTATAACAGCTCACTAGGCCTTGGGATTATCTTCCTTGAGGCCAATGCTGCCCATCCAATAATCGAAGTCCATCATATTGCCAGGTAGCACTATTTTACTGGCGCTATGACTCAAGCCATCGAGTTGCTTAAGGTATTGCGCCCCGAGTTGCATACGTACCACATTTTGCCCCCCTGGGGCGGAGATGACTTCTGCTATACGCTCGATAGACTCGGCAGTTGCGCGAGAAATAGTTAATATCTCCTCTGCTTTACCCTCAGCTTCATTGATGCGACGTTGCATCTCACCTTCAGAAAGGTTAATCATCTCAGCCTTGATACCCTCTGAGCGATTGATCTTACTCTGCTTATCACCCTCGCTCTTGGCGAGTAAGGCACGGCGTTCTCGCTCGGCATTCACCTGCATCTCCATGGCTTTTTTTACCGTATCGGGTGGAGTGATATTTTTGATTTCATAACGATGGACTCTAATACCCCATGTGGCCCCCGCCAGGTCTAATACTTCGACCACCTTGGCGCTAATCACATCACGCTCTTCGAAGGTACGATCTAAGGCTAAAGTACCTATGACAGAACGCGTCGTCGTCTGGGCTAACTGAATGGCCGCGTAACGATAATCTGTGATTCCGTAACTGGCTTTAACCGGATCTATCACCGAGATATAGATCACCCCATCGACCTCAACATTCACTTCATCGCTTGAGAAACACTCCTGTGGTGGCACATCTATGGTTTCCTCTTTTAGCTCATGGATATAAGTCACCTTATCGACGAAGGGGATCAAGGCATGGAAGCCTGCGTCTAAGGTAGAATGATATTTGCCTAAACGCTCGACGATAAAAGCCGATTTTGTTGGTACTAAGCGAATAGATTGAAATAATTTGATGATGAAGATGGCGAAGATAAGTCCCCAAATACCCAAGACGATAAAATCTGTATTTATTCCTGCAATCATGAGCGGGCTCCTTTCACTGTATTAGTCTTTGACGAAGAGGAGCTTACTGCATGTGTCACCTGCTCCATCCCCTCAAAAAAACCTTCCAACTTCGCCATCTCGGCTGGCACAACTGAGACATCGGCCTCCTGTAAAATCTTACCCAACTGTCCGATAAACTGTTCTTTTAACTGCATATTCATTGCATCATTACCGCCATTAACGGCCAATGCCGCCGTCAACATTTCCATACCTTCCGCTTTCGCCTTGGCGACTATGCTGATCTCCCTCGCCGTGCCCTTAGCCTCGTTGATACGCTTCTGCTTCTGACCCTCGGAGACATTGATCGCTTCTTGTCTCTCACCTTGAGATAGGTTGATCATCGCCGCTTTTTCGGCATTAGCTAAGGTGATCTCGGCGCGCTTTCTTCGCTCTGCCTCCATCTGCTTCTCTAAGGTATGAATAACGTGTCTCGAGGGAGTGATGTTCTTTATCTCATACCTAAGTACCTTGATACCCCATGAGGCCGAAGCCTTATCTATCTCACGAACGATAGACACGTTGAGGGTATCTCGCTCAGAAAACGTCTGACTCAAGTTCAATTTGCCTATCTCAGAACGCATGGTTGTCTGGGCTAAATTAACCGCGGCTAGGCGGTAATTTTCAATGCCGTAACTGGCAAGCTTGCCATCCATCACCTTGAGATAGACTAAACCATCGACCTCAAGCTGAGTGTTGTCTTTCGAGATACAACTCTGGGGTGGCACATCTAAGACCTGTTCACGGATCTCATGCTTATATGCGACCCTGTCGAAGAAGGGGATCAGGAAGTGAAATCCCGGCTGCAGTACGGCACGAAACTTTCCTAAACGCTCGATAACATTCACTTCGCGCATGGGGACGATCAACATTAGCTTATAGAGCAGAAAAAAGATAAACAGCACACATAGGGTAAACACAAACATAGATTCCATCCTTACTTATTGATTAATAGGATTTTAACTGATAATGGCTTATTTGGTGTATTCAGTCCCTTCGTAGGGCTCGACAACAAAGGCTATATTCTCCCTGCAGATGATACGCACTCGAGTTCCGGCTGCGATTTCGCTGCCATCCCCCAGCGCTGACCATTCAGTTCCTTGAAACTCGATACGACCCTGTTTCTGCGCAGGTCCTATGGCTTCTTTAACTAGCGCTATCTGGTTATAGAGCTCCAACTCCTCGTCAGTATTGGCCACATGAACATCTCCACCGACCAATTTCTGAGTCACTTGTCTAAAGCTCAGCAATAGGACGATAGATACGATAAACCACAGGGTCAATGCCTGCACGATTCCATCGACGAACCCGGCAGACAGTGCTCCAGCAACCACTAAACATGCAGCGCCGAGTAAGATGACAATGCCACCCGGGATAATTATCTCTGCCAGCATCAAAATAACACCTAGGCAGGCCCAGATGATAATGGGATTAGAAAACTCCATATTTTCCCCCTGATATAGTGGTTTCCATAAAAAACTACTATATCAGCAGTTAACAGTTTTCGCGACATAATATGTCGAACATGAACATAAACTGAGTTGCAGTTGTCCCAAGAGCTTGATTAAAAATAATTAGCCTAACTATTGATTATCGTTTTTATTCATCGCATTAGCTCTGGCTGCACGAGACAGTTTCGGTCTAGCCAAGTACTAACGATACTTTACCTTAGATGCTTCGAATAAAAACTGACTAGCAGAAATGAGTAAATTAAATTTTCTGTAAATTTAAATAAGCACTTAATATTATAGATAAAAAAACACGCCGTAGAGACATATAGAAAGGATTTGAGATGAACACGAAATGGCTTTATTTAGTGGTGTTAACGGCATAGATCAGAACCTCTATTCGGTGATAGCCAAATACCATTTCTAATCAATAATAAAGAAGGCGCCTGAGGCGCCTTCTTTATATCTGTATTACTCGCTATTTAGCTCTAATTAGAGCTAAATAGAATCAAATAGAGCTAATTGCAGGGAAGCTCTAACTGATTTTATTCTGCCAGTAATTTCTTCGCCGCCGCAACAACGATCGAGATGGCACTGACCTCAGTTTTCTTCATCATAGCTTCATCAGGGATCTCCTGCTGAGTTCGATTCACGATAACACCCGCAACACAGGCTGCACGCCAGCCTTGAGAAGCACACATGGTGAATAGCGTCGATGATTCCATCTCATAGTTCAACACGCCCAAGTCTTGCCACTCTTGCATCGAGCCTTTGAATTGACGAGTCACTCGACCGGAAACTGTATCGTAACGCTCTTGACCTGGATAGAAAGTATCGGAGGATGCGGTAATGCCGATATGTGGCTCAAGACCAAATTCGCGACACGCTGCAACCATAGCGGTAGTACATTCAAAGTCAGCAACGGCAGGGTACTCCATAGGAGCGAAGTGCAAGCTTGCACCATCCAAACGTACCGATGCCTGTGTCACTATCACATCACCAACATTAACTTGAGGTTGAATTGCGCCCGTAGTGCCGACTCGTAAGAAAGTAGTCACACCCAACTGAGCGAGCTCCTCAACGGCAATAGATGTCGATGGACCACCGATACCCGTTGAACAGATAACCACAGCTTTACCGTCTATATATGCTAGGTAACTAGTATATTCACGATGGCTGGCTAGAAATGTCGCCCCTTCCATCAATTCGGCAATGCGCTTTACGCGTTCAGGATCCCCTGGCACTATCGCCAAGCTTGCTCCATCTAACATTTTTTTGGTCAAGCCTAAGTGAAATACATCAGACATGGTGAAAACCCCTTTCAATTTTGATTATAAATTTCTGCTAATTTCGACTTTAACCTAGTATCGAAGCAGATAAGGTTAACTCGATCACACTTTTTCTGGCAACAGGTAAATACTTTGATGTAATCCAGTTACAAGAACGATTCCTTGGCCTATCGTATCTAAATAGCATAGATGCCCATAGAACTCAGTAATATAGGCACACTTGCGAAGCCAACTCATTCAAATTAACTAATTTTAGTCTAGTTGACACAGATCACATTCATCGCTAAAAAACTGAGCTAATTTAAACTTGGAATAGAGGAAAAAAACAGCAGGAGGGAGATAAACTATGTTTCCAGAATACAGAGAATTAATCACTAAACTTAAGAGCGATGATGCCCATTTTCTGAATAGCTTTAACAAGCATAATGCGCTAGATCATCAGATAAAAGAACTTGAACTTCACAGCGCCTGCGATTCAAAAAATCAGATCCACGAATTAAAAAAGAAAAAGTTGCACCTTAAGGAGGAGATATTCTCGATCCTGAAGCAAACCGAATAAACTAGGGCTTGCCGTGAAACTTCACTGAAAATGGGCGCAGGGCGCCCATTTTTATTTATAACCTGTTTTACCCGACACGAGAATATCAAAACGGCCATCACAAGGCGCCAATTAGATTATTTCAACTCCTTGAGCAAAGCTTCACTCGACTCAATAATGACCACATCGATTATTTTAAGTTTATCTAACCGGATCAATGTCGCCTTATCTTCCTCACCGGGTAGCATCTTAGTCACATCCCCCTCCCTATCCAGCCCCATGGAAAAAGGCAGATCTTTCATCTGAGGAATAGCCACGAATCTGGCAATAAGTGAGGGCATACCACTGATATCTGCCACATACACTAAGCTCTCAAAGCTGTGTTGATTATCGACCTTGAGCTGTTCGAGGGCGTCCTTGATGATATCACCACCTTTCATGCTGCGGCTAAACAACAGGACCTTAGTCGCGGCAGAGACTGCCACTTCATTTTCAAACTGATCTTGCAGTTGGAACGAGGAGATAAGCTCGCCCTCGGCATAAAAAGATGCCTGAGCAAAGCCGGCAAACAGGGTACAGATGGCAAAAATAAGCGCTCTCATGATTTATTAGCTCCTGAATTACGTCATATAAGGCAACAGAGTAACCTACCGCTACTTATATCACCGCAAGCATCGCACCAATTCATGATCTTCTTCACGTTGAATCTCAAGTTGCACAAAATGCCAACTGGAACTCTGGAAAATTACTAACAATATAACTACAAATATCAACAGATATGGGTAACATGATCATCCAGACTCAGCATCTAGCTCTACAGTGATATAAAGGACAAGTTATGACGGAAGATCATCTGCAACAGGAGATCCAGCAACTACAAAATGTATATTCGCTGATCACCGAATTTTTAGTTCAATACAGTTTCCGTCTCGTGGGTGCACTCTTCATCTTCTTGCTAGGCCTTTGGCTCGCAGCTAAAGTCTCAAACCTAGTCACCAGACAGTTTGAAAAACACGGCATAGATCTCACCCTCAGCAGTTTCGTCAGTAATCTGGTACGCATACTGATTATCATCATGGTGGCCATCATCTCCTTAGGAAAACTGGGGATCAGTATCACGCCTATGGTTGCTGCGATAGGTGCCGCTTCTCTCGGAGCGGGTTTGGCAATACAGGGCATGCTGTCTAACTACGCGGCAGGTATCACTATCATAGTGACTCGGCCTTTTGTGGTAGGTAATACCATCACTGTGAAAGAGGTCACGGGTGTAGTCAAAGACATCTTCCTGGGCATGACTGTGCTAACCAATGAGGAGGGGGAGCAGATAAATATACCCAACAAGCATATCGTCGGCGAGATACTGCATAACTCTTTTGCCAACAAGCTGGTCGAAACTCAGTTCAATATCAGTTATAAATCCGATCCAGAGCAGGTCACTGCACTGGCTCAAGAGATCTTAGCCGCGAGTCCGAATGTATATCAGGACAAGGGCGCCCTGGTGGGCATCAATGGCTTTAACAGTATAGGTATCGAAATAGGCATACGCTACTGGGTGCCGACACAGACCTATTATCAGGATAAGTACCAAACCAACTTAGCCATATATAAGGCGCTTAACGCCGCAGGCATCGAAATCCCCTGCCCAGTAAGAGAAGTCCATATCGAACGCTAGCCATATATAAGGCGCTAACGTAACAGGCATCGAAATCCCATGCCCAGTAAGAGAAGTCCACATCGAAAGGTAGCCATATATAAGGCGCTAACGTAACAGGCATCGAAATCCCATGCCCGGTAAGAGAAGTACATATCGAAAGGTAGCCATATATAAGGCGCTAACGTAACAGGCATCGAAATCCCATGCCCGGTAAGAGAAGTCCATATCGAAAGGTAGCCATATATAAGGCGCTAACGTAACAGGCATCGAAATCCCATGCCCGGTAAGAGAAGTACACATCGAAAGGTAGCCATATATAAGGCGCTAACGTAACAGGCATCGAAATCCCATGCCCGGTAAGAGAAGTACATATCGAAAGGTAGCCATATATAAGGCGCTAACGTAACAGGCATCGAAATCCCATGCCCGGTAAGAGAAGTCCACATCGAAAGGTAGCCATATATAAGGCGCTAACGTAACAGGCATTGAAATCCCATGCCCGGTAAGAGAAGTACACATCGAAAGGTAGCTATATATAAGGCGCTAACGTAACAGGCATTGAAATCCCATGCCCGGTAAGAGAAGTCCATATCGAAAGGTAGCCATATATAAGGCGCTAACGTAACAGGCATCGAAATCCCCTGCCCAGTAACAGAAGTCCACATCGAAAGGTAGCCATATATAAGGCGCTTAACGTCGCTGGCATCGAAATCGAATGCCAGCTTCTATGTGGGCCGCAGCAAAGGTTAATTTGTTTTCCTTATTAATATTAAGTTCAGGCTTATTATTAATAAGGCGTTAAACCTCATCAACAAAATGAAAAACAAGGGGGCTGCAGATGAAATCACATTAAATTCAACAATATAAGCTAGATTTCGTTAGATTCACCTCCATTCAAACAAAACCAGCAACAACATAAAGCCAGCTAAAAGCTTAAGAGAATCTTAAGCCCTGCATGGGTCTGCCCGTACATATAACAAATTCAAATAATCATTATAAGAGATACTCTATCGATCAAATACCTTGTATCCCCCAAAATGCGTCCCATAGAAACAAAACACATAATGATTTTGAAATTTCCATTAGGGAGCACAAAGATGAAAAAATCACTACTAGCTATCGCATTGATGAGCGTTTTCTCATATGCAAACGCAGCAGATGTCGACAACACTTGGTACATAGGTGCCGGCGCAGGCCAGAGCAACTTCGAGGGTGTTGATGTAACAGGCGACTACCTAAGCGACGACAGCGACCTAGCTTGGAACGCTATCGTAGGTTACCAGCTAAACAGATACTTCGCCGTCGAAGCGGGCTGGCAAGACCTTGGTACTCTTGATGATGCTCACATGCGTACCGACAATGGCCAAAACATCGAAGTCGACGGTTTCACACTGGGCTTAGTTGGCACACTTCCACTTAACGAAAAGTGGTTCTTAACTGGTGAAGCTGGTGCTTATCAATATCACATCGCCCATCAGATGAATGCCGACCAATATGTCAGTGCAACCGACACTGCAGCTTACTTCGGTGCAGGTGTTGGTTACAACATCACAGATTCTCTAGCTATATCAGCCAAATACCGTCGCTTTGCAGGTATCGATGAGACAGATTGGAACACGGCAAATATGGATGCACAAACTGTAGGCATTCAAATGACTTACCGTTTCGGTGTGACTCCAACTCAAACTGCGGCCGTACTACCTGCAGTGATCAAAGAAACTAAGCCTGCACCACGTCCAGAGCCAATCTACGAGACTAAAGTAGAGAAGAGCAGCATTGCCGTACTGTTCGGTTTTGATTCTTCTGAGCTAAGCAGCACTGCTCAGGCGAAACTTGACGAAGTCGTTCGTATCTCTAAGAAGAATGACAGCGATGCCATCATGCTTATCGGCCAGGCTGATAACCAAGGCGATGCAAGCTACAACCAGAAGCTTTCTGAAGCACGTGTACAACATGTTGAAGACTACCTGACTTCTCACGGTGTTGAAGTTCAGCAGCTAGATCACCAAGCATCTGGTGAGCAAGATGCTCATGCTAACTCGACTCAAGAGCGTGCTCTGGAACGTCGCGTTATCATCACTCTGACCAGTGAAAGCCAAGTTATTGCATCTTAGACTTGAGATGTAACTCTGGAGGCCAGGGATAGGCCTTTAGTGTGTTAGCGCACAAGTTTGTCAGAGCATATGGACCCGACCACTCTAGGATTGAGTATCTGACTATAGAAAGGATTCATTATCTCTGGAAAGGGAATACCAGAGGCCAGGAGGCACACCTATTAAGGACAATAGGTTATTAAGCATGGATAGATAGACTTCGGCTAGGCAGGACGCTAGTTGCACAGGATGTGTAAGTCAGAAGCAAATGGAACATATTACTTCATTTATGCAGGATGCATCCAGGACCCGGACGTGCTGGTTTGAAGTGAAATTGATATAAACGATGAATTTGTACCAGATATGGATGACACAGTTTAATCAGGCGGGACGCCTGAGCCCAGGTAAGGATAGCTAGGCAGTGAAACAAGATGGAATTTTTAAAAGGATTTAGGCTAAAAGGAAATAATTTATCCTTCTTAATCAGTACACTTGGTTAAGATGCAAGTTTGTGACCCCTAAGGCCAAGGATGGCCTTTTTTCACCTCTTATATCTATGCTGAAAGCAACTTTTCATCTATAGTCAAACAGTTATGAGATCATACCTTAGAGCTGCTGAATGCCATTAAAAAGAAATTTCGATCTACTTAAAGAATGTGACCTGAATCTACTGATCGCCTTATCTGTGCTATTAAAAGAAGCACATGTAACAAAAGCAGCGAAAGAGCTTGGGTTATCTCAATCGGCCATGAGTCAGGTACTCAAACGTCTAAGATTAATGTTCGAAGACCCCCTACTGGTGAAAGGCCATAACGGCATGACACTCACCAACAAGGCTACGGCTATAGAGCAAGATCTCAAGCCTCTGCTAAATCGAGTCATCAGCATACTAGAGGGAGATGAATTCGATCCAGCTACGGCGCAGGGACGGATCAGAGTCATGATGAATGACGTTATCGGTCAGGTCTGTATCACACGTTTAATCAAAGATCTGGACAAGTATGCCCCAGGCATCGAGCTTGAATATGTCACTCAGAAGACCCAAGGATTTAAAATGCTCAGACGAGGGCACATAGATCTTATTGTCGGTTTCTATGACAATGTGCCTAAACCAATAAAAAGCCAGGTTATTGCTCAATACCCTTGGCAGATGGTGACGCTAGATAAGAGTGCCGCTCGGTATAATGAAGGTGGACATCGAGATGAGAGTCCATTTCAACTGCTGAGATACCTGTATCAGGAACATAACCAGACTCATGTTATCAATGCGCTGAAGACCATCAACGCCGAGGATGCCTCTTACTCACTATCATCTGGCTCTTTGAGTACTATGATACAAGCCTTGACCGCCCCCAACACGGCGACCTTAGTGCCCCATTTCGCAACTAGCGTGCTAAAGGGACGTAATACAGAAGATTTTATCTGGCTCGGGGAGCCTATCGATTTGGAACTTAAAGTGTGTTGGAACATGCAACATCGTAATAGTAAATTGCAGAAATGGTTTAGAAAGCTTATTTCATCGATTCTTATTGAACAGTTAACCGATAAAGATGTCATTAAATGAACCACTCGGATCTAAAAATAATTCAACGCTGCGATCTTAATCTACTGCTGAGTCTGACAGTATTGATCGAAGAGCAGAGCGTTTCCAAGAGTGCCGAACGCCTCGATATTTCGCAGCCCGCCATGAGTCAAAATTTAAAGAAGCTGCGTAATTTATTCGATGAAGCCTTATTTATGAAACATGGCCAAGGCATTAAGGCGACGGAGAAGGCTCTGGCTTTATTGCCAAATCTGTTGGAATGGCTGGAGATGAGCAGTCGTCTAATACTGCAGAAAACCTTCGATCCTCAAGAAGTACATGGCGTCATTCGAATCGCATTCATCGATAGTATGACGTCTGAAATTGTTCCCCAGATACTCAAAATGGTAATGCAGGCAGCACCGAACGTCGAGTTGGAGTTCTTACATCAACCGAAAGACATGTTTGCCATGTTGGAATCAGGGGAAATTGACCTCTGCGCCGGCGGTAAAATAGCTCCCCCGGCAAACATATACGGTCGTCATATCGCCAGAGATAAATATTGTATCGCTTCCAGTCCGGATCATCCCATCAATCAGCTGGTCAATCCTAGTCTGGAGGAGATTTTCAGTTTCGCTACTGCGGAGTATTCAGCTTCAAGTGCAGCAGAAACACAGGTTAATCAGTTAGTGCAGGCCAATAATCTGACTCGTAAAACCAGTTTTTCCAGTAGCTCTATGCTGGTACTCAGAAACGGACTACTGGCGGGAAAACATATCGCTTTTCTTTCCGATACCATTATCCAGAATACCTATTGGCAAGATAAACTGACCTTCATTCACCATGAAGAGATGCCGGTAATTGAGAGTGCCTTATATTGGCATGCAAGAGTGCATAAGGATCCACTTATCCAGTGGTTTAAAGATTACTGCCTAAGCATAACCGACTCACTCAGATCGAGCAGCCTCAGAGACTGACCAGAAAAATCTCAGAAGTCTAACTTAGGCTGCTAGAGACCCCGCTGCCATTCCTGTCTGAGTATGGTCTGCTGAGGTCTGTGTATTGCACCTTCGACTTGGGCAAGCAACTCGCTCTTATCCTTGCCTAATATGCCTTTGAGCACCAAATAATTCGATGCATGATCCGAACGAAATATCGTTTTATTCAACTCCAAATTCTGTAACAGGGTATGCATCTCCCTGAATAGCCCCATCTGATCTGGCAGCTGAAAAAGGCCGTCATAGGCTTTATCCATTCTCTGTGTGCCTAAGGGTAGCGTCACGACTAGAGTCGAGAGGAATTCCGGCTGTGCGGCATTCATCAAGCGAGCCGAGTTGATTGCATGCTGCTCAGAGAGCTCAGTTCCGCCTAAGCCATTGAGGATCATCACAGAAGACTTTATACCGGCAGCCTTTATCTTATGCAGCGCCTCCAGAGAAGACGCATAGGTCTCCCCCTTCTCGATACGCTTAAGCACCTCATCATCACCACTCTCACAGCCGATATAGAGCAAAGACAAGCCAAGTTCCCTCAATCTAAGCAACTGTTCTGGACTCTTATTTTTCAAGTTTCTCGGCAAGCAGTAACTGCTTATTCTCGTGACTTGAGGCAAGTGTTCCCGGATCAACAAACAGATCTCTTCTAACCTGGAAAAAGGCAGACTCATGGCATCGCCGTCGGCCAGAAAAACACGAGCTACACTCACTCCCCGACGAGCCACCGCCTTAATATCATCGGCCACTTTATCCAGTTTCTGGGCGCGAAAGCGTTTCTGTGGTGCCGTGTACATGTCGCAGAAGCTGCACTTATTCCAGCTACAACCATTAGTCACCTGCAAGATAAGTGACTTCCACTCAGATGGGGGGCGAAACACAGGCTCGATATAATTCAGCAAGTTAACCTCTTCTAATAAACTCAGACCTAATAAACTGTGAACTAGCTCTCAGGAAAGACTTTCATCTACTTATAAATGAGTATACGATGATACAGTTCAATTTTCGTTCAGCATTGAACTGTTACTATAACACTTCACCTACCTCTCTCGAGAGGAAGTGAGCGCAAAAAGTGCGAAAACAGACAGGCAGCATCGGCCTGCATACGTGAAGATAAAAATATGCAAATAGCACAACAAGTGCAAGATAGGCGAAGTACCAAGCTGGAGCAAAGCGAACATTGGCACTCAATGAGCGCCGAGCAAAAGATGGCACTATACAGCCTACATCGATTCGGATATCGGCTCTTGTTTGTCCGCCATTTGCCCTCTGGACCATTAGCAGTGATCGCACAGCATAACCAAGTGGCCAGTATCCGCCACCATGGTGCAGTTGATTTCGACACTAAGGTCCAGCTAAGGGAATAAACTTCAATTTATTGTGGTCATACCCAAAAAGGAGCGCTCCACTTATCCCCGGAGTGCTCTTTTTATTTACCGGTTTTATAGAGCATATCCAGATGTGGGATCCCATCCTCCAGATACACCTCAGACACAGGTTCGAAGCCTAACTTCTGATAGAAACTCTGCAGATATTCTTGTCCGCCTAATTGAATATTCTCATTGGGCCAATATTGCTTAGCTAGCTTTATGGATTCTTGCATCAGTTGATGGGCGACACCAGCGCCCCTAGCGTGCTCCGCCACGGCGACACGACCTATACTCACCTCTGGATAGCTCACACCCGGGGCCAAGACTCGCGCATAGGCGACAATATCACCCAGAGGATTTCGTCCCAGCAAGTGCCGTGTTTCACTGTGTCTATCTTTATCATCTAGCTCCGGATAGGGGCAATTTTGCTCCACCACGAAGATATCGACTCTGAGCTTTAGCAGCTCATATAACTCATCGACTGAGAGTGCATTAAACGCCAATTCACTCCACTGCATTTCCATTCTCCGTCAGAGTAAAAACTCAGTCTATCACAGGCCTGTTGAATCCAAATATGCTTTTTAAAACACCCGATAGTGCAGCGGTGAATAGCCTTGCTGCATTGCATCAACCATTCTCAGCATCACAGGAAGTGAATGCTTAAAGAAGATTTCATAACCTTCGCAGAGAACATTGAGATCTTCACCATTATCAGTGCTAGCGATTCTGTTTTTTGGACAACCACCGTTGCATAAGGGTTTAAAATCACATTGCAGACATTTTTGGCTTAATGACTGGTGTTTATCTTGGCCAAAATTGACTTGTTGCTCTGAACTTACCATAGTCGCGAAGGACGCCTTGTCCTGGTGGATATTACCAAGCTTGTATTCATCATAACCATAATGATCACAGCTAAAAACTTCTCCATTGGACTCGATCATAAGTTGCTGACCACAGGTATCGGCGTGGTGGCACATCTGGCTCTGGTGCCCCATTAGAATCATCAGGCAGTTTTCAAAGAATTGGACATAAATTTTACCTATGTCGTTTTCTACCCACTCATCGAATACTTCACACAGAAATTGTCCCCATTGTTTACCCGAAATGGTCCAGTCATAATCGAATCGGCGATCCATTTCATGATCGATACAAGGCTGAAATTGCAGATAAGTGCTGCCGTTATCCTTTAAAAACTGATAGATCAGCTTCCCGTGGCGATAACTCTTATTATTAATCACTGTGAGTGTATTGAAATCAACCTTATGCTGTTGCAGATGACGTATGCCGCGCATGGTTCTTTCGAATGAGGAATGTCCGCTTTTATCAATACGAGCAATATCATTGATAAGTTGCGGACCGTCTATGCTGATCCCAACCATAAAGTGATGCTTAGCGAAGAAAGCGGCCCAACGATCATTAATTAAGGTGCCATTGGTTTGAATCGTGTTTTGGATGGGTGTGGCGGATTTTTGCTGCTGTAATTCAATGGCAGAGCGATAGAAGTCTAATCCTCTCATCATAGGCTCACCGCCATGCCAGATAAAATCGACAACACCAGATTGTTCAGGTTGTGACTTCATATGATTGACAATCATTTTCTCTAATGTCGCTTCATCCATCCCTGGTTTTTGCTTATCTTCGTTTTTAAGGTAATAGCAATAGTGACAATCCAAATTGCATTTAGCACTTTCAGATTTGATAAAGAGGCTATATGGCATTATTGGTGCCGGATTAGATGTCACTGTCATCCCATTACCTTCTTTCATAGAAATTATCGATTGTTATTAATTTATGCAATTTTATTGCACCAGTCGAATTGATATTTTTAATAGCGGCTATTCATTCTTTTAATTGTTAATTACGACTAAGAGTCGCTAGCCTTTGCTGATATTTATGAAAGAGGCGTTAATATGAAAAAGGCGATAATTTCTACACTCATTGCGGCAAGTTTATTGAGCAGCACAGCGGCATTTTCGGCTGAATTGACACCAATAAACCCCCAGGAAGAATTGGCTTATAACTTAGGTCTACAAGCCTTTATCTACGGTGCAGGGCCACTGACCGTAGCGCAAGTCAGACAAACCTCGACGAGCGTAAAGACGCCAATGGATAATGGCATGGCACCGATGAACATGATGGGTAAAACCGTTAGCTTAGCTGGGCCAGATGACAAAATTGTTCCAACGGTGAATAACGATACCTTGTATTCGCAATCACACATAAATTTAAATCAAACTGGCCCCTTGGTGATTGAAATACCGCCCACTAACAATCGTTATTTCATTGTGCAGCTACTGGATGACTACTCCGAAGCCGTAGGCAATTTAATTGAAGATAATGTCGGTAAAGATGGTGGTAAGTACCTACTGGTAAACAAGGGCTGGAAAAGCGCTAGCGGCAAAACCCCTGACGGAATTGACGGCATCATAGAGTCGAGAACCCCCTTTGTCTGGTACATTCAAAGAACCGGAGTTGCCGGTAATAAAGATCTAAATGCTGCATTAAAAATTCATGATGGCTTCATTAATTACCCCCTATCAGAACTTGGACAGCAGCATCTAAGTGTGAAATTAACCCATGCTAAAGGTGGCATCCCTCCTATGGCCCGCCCTCAAGGATTGGACTGGTATAAACTGATTGATAAAGAGCTACGCAATAATCCCATTCCTGCCGATGCCTCTATCGTCGATCAATTTAAGTACATAGACATAGGTAAAGATAAGCCCTTCGACCCTGATAATTTAACCGCAGATCAGAAAAAAGGCCTGATGCGTGCACTCAATGCTGCGCCACAGATCATCGAATACGCAGGCCGGAATTTAGGCACCAAGAATAATGGCTGGTCGATGATGTTTAAGGGAGGTAAGTACGGTAATGATTTCTTAAGCCGGGCCAGTATTAACTTCCGCGCCGGGGGATTAAATACTAAAGAGAGAGCCTTATACCCCAATCGTTATACGGATGAGGATGGACAACAACTGTCAGGAAAGAATCAATACAGAATGACGATGCCAGCCGATGCGCCGGCAAAAGCATTCTGGTCATTGACCATGTACGATGCGAAGCACTTATTTATGGTACCCAACAGTATTAACCGCTACTCGATATCCAGCAGCCGTAAAGATGAACTGACTTACAACAAGAATGGCTCATTAACCGTATGCATTCAGCACGATAAGCCACTAGATGCACAATGTAACTGGCTACCCACACCAGAAGATAATTTCTACTTACATATGCGTTTGTATGAGCCAACCCAAGCTGTATTAGACAACACCTACCAACTTCCCCAAGTAATCAAACAGTAATGACATCATTCCGAGTAAGTCTCTGAACTAAAAAGAGACTTATATGGAATGGGAGTAACGACAGGTCTCGATGAAGAGTATCTTGGGTGTTCGCTCAAGATACTCTTTTTGTTTGGCTCTAGGCACAGAAAGAGAATCATTCTATGAAGAAAATACACTCCTTAACCCTATTAAGTTCAGCCTTGCTGCTCGCCTGTCAGGCAAATGCGGCCGGCACCTTAATCCCAGAAATGAGTACCATGACAGTGAGCACAGCCGGAGCAGGCAGTGCTGTGATAGCCGAAAATGCCTCGGTAGCATATTCGAATCCCGCCGGTATGAGTTACCTCGATGGTGATGCACTGAGCGTTAACCTGGCCGTGATGGATCTCGGGGTTAACTATAAAGATGCATCAGATCCTAGCTTGGATAGTGGCAATGCCGGAGGACTGCAACCCTATGGCTCCCTCTATTATGTACATCAACTAAATGATGATGTGCATCTTGGCATGAGCATCTCAGTCCAGGGAGGAAGCGCATTAGACTATGGAACCAGCTATGGAGGAGCATTAAATTTAAATGATCTCAGATTATCGGTAATGCAGTTTAATCCAAGTGTTTCTTATCAAGTTAATCCAAAGCTCTCTTTAGGTGCAGGCCTTCAAATTGACTACGCGACGTTTGAAGAAAACCTGTTATATGGTCAAGCCAATGTGAATACAGACAGTTGGTCTTTGGGTTATAACCTTGGTGCCATATATCAGTGGGATAAAGATACACGTTTTGGTATTACCTATAGATCTCGAATGGATCATGACTTAACCGGAATGTTTAATAGTGATGCTATCAAGGTAGATCTACCGAATGTGCCAGACAGATTGGATCCAAGCATCTCTGCCAAATCTGGCCTGGCAGGTTTAAACGTATTGAACCCACGTCAAGTTGAAATCTCCGGACTGCATCAATTATCTCAACCTCTGAGTCTTGTTTGGAGCCTAGGTTTTGAACAGTGGAGTGATAATGAATCGACCCGGATATCAATTAATGGCAATAATGTGACTCAAATAGCTCGTGATTTTGACAATGTATGGACTGGTGCCCTGGGCGCTCGTTATCAATTATCGTCTAGGGTGCGACTGGAAGCCGGCATAGGCTATGCGAGCTCTCCATTGGATGTGCCTGAATACCAAGGTGCTGACCTGCCTGTCGATACCCAACACCGCTACAGTATTGGCCTAACGTATCAATGGACCAAAGACATCACCTTCAATACATATTATAGCTATGTGGATTATGGCGAACCTAAGATTAATAATGATGGCATGAACGGACAATTTGATAACTCGAATCAATTTTTCGGAATCACCATGAACATGGCCTTTAACTAACTCGCCGATAAGTAACCCGCCAATAAGTAACCGACGCAACGCTTATCTACTCACCCAATCGATACCAGCCTAATCTCGTTTAAGGGGGGAGTTACTCCCTTTAACTCTTCCCTTAAACTACTTACTTTAACCACTCCCTTTACTGTTTCCTTTTCTGGTGTAGACCCCCGTAAATAATCCAAATTATTATATTTTGAATTTATAGGTCAGCCACATTTGTTGATCTGTACTGCCGGTAAACATGATGATGTTACTCTTGTCTATCTTATAACCTAGGCTAAGCTCGGCATAGAAATCACGAAATTCCTCACCATCCAGACCGTATTTATATTGCGGCGCGGCCATAATATAAAACTTCTCATCGATTTTATATTTAGCGTAAAACTGAGCATTGATGAGCTTAGTATCTTGATATTTATTATTCTCTTCCCAAGACTTCCCATAAGTAAGGCCAACATATAATCTCAACTTATCATTGACCGGGATCACCTGTAATACGCCAATTGTAGCGTAGTTAGAACTTAAACTATCGATGTGGTTGTCTTTACCCGCATCGATGTAAATGCCTGTACCGGTAATTTTATTTGGTGTAAAAATACGGGCGCGATAGGTATCAAAATTGTTGGTGGCTTCCACTTTTCCCATTACAGCCCAGTTTTTCTTGCCAGCAGAGAATTGTAGCGACCCTCCCAGGCCCTGATTGCCAGCCTTAATATCTCCGCCAGTGTATACAGCCATGGGATCAGACATATCCACATCATCAGCGGTTGTAGCTGCAGCACAATAGAATGGAGTTAAAGCAATCACTAACAGAGATAGAGGTATATATTTCATCGGACACCTTGCTTAAAAAATGAAGAGAAATAAAAAGGAGCGAAATGCTCCTTTTTTCAATATCTGGCTTCAGTCAAATACCCTATTTGACTGAATTATCCGACATGCCGATCCCACCCGACTTCTGACGAGGAGGGAAAGCTTTCAATGATTTTTTGTACTCCACAATTGATTTTTGCAATATTGGCACTACCCAAGAACGCTCTTTCATCCATAGGAACCAACCATTGGTATCGATACTGCGCTCAAAAGGATCCGCCTTAATATCGAGTATGATGCCCAAAGGCCAGGCTTTGGCAGGTTCGGTCCACTCTGTCTTAGTTTTCAAGTGCACTTTCCACTTGTCGACACGAAATGCATTCAAATTTTGCTCGTTATAAAAGAAGAAGTCGTGACGCTTACTCGCTCCATTGTTTGTCAGCATATCTAATTGGTTGTAACCGTCTAAATGAACCTTGTAGCTTGTATCGCCAATTTTCTTGCCTTTGAGTAGTTCCTGTTTAATTTTAGTATCGCCGGTGGCTGCAGCCATCAGGGTAGGAACCCAGTCTTCGGAAGTCATAAAGCCACCTGTATATTTCCCTTCGGGAATGTGTCCCGGCCAGCTGATCAGCATAGGCACTCTAAAACCACCATCCCATGTTGTCCCCTTCTGGCCACGGAACTCAGCCGACCCAGCCATTGGCCAGTGATCTAAGTTAATGCCATTATCTGAGGTGAACATGATGATGGTATTGTCAGTTTCTCCGAGGGCATCCAATTTATCTAACAGCACCCCAATTTGATCATCTAACTCTTTCAATGCATCGAAGTATTCGGTATGTCCGCTCGCACCTAGATACTCATCTTTGACATGAATTTGTTGATGCATACGCGATGGATTAAACCACATAAAGAAGGGCTTATCGGGCTGAGTTGCCTCGTGTTTATCTAACCAATCCGTGGAAAATTTCACAAAGTCATCGTCTATAGTTTTCATGCGTTCAGAGCCCAAGGGGCCTTTATCTTCTATGCGTTGCTTACCAATTTCCCCCCAGCGAGCCTGCACGGTTTTATCATAATGTTCGGTGGCATAACTGTGGATCATATTTCGTGGACGTCCGACAAAATTGGGATCTTTAGGGAAGTTAGCCTGCTCGGGCATTTCCATGACATTTAAGTGATACAGGAAACCATAAAACTCATCGAAGCCATGCACCGTAGGCAGAAATTTATTACGATCCCCTAAATGGCTCTTACCCACATGAACCGTCGAGTAACCTTTGGCCTTCAGCATCTGAGCCAAGGTTGGATCCTCTTTTTGCAAACCAATATTTGAGCCCGGTTGCCCCACTGTTGTCAGACCCGTTCGATAGGGATATTGGCCGGTAATGAAGGCACTTCGACCCGCAGTAGAACTACCTTGAGCATAATAATCACTCACCATCATGCCGTGTTTGGCAATGCGGTCTATATTGGGGGTTTCGATTGCCCCTAAACCACGGTGATAGGCTGAGATATCCATTGGGCTAACATCATCAATCATAATAGTGACAATGTTAGGTTGTGTATGAGCCGCATGAGCGCCAAAAGAGGTCACGGCGATCGCTAAGGCTGTCTTGGCTAAGCTGGTTTTTTTCATTGAGTAGTACCTATAAATTTAAAGAATCATGGCTGCAATTAATCGATTATTTCGACGGATTAATCGCTGGTACAGTCCACTTCATGTCGAGAATTTGTTGTGATGGAACATATAAACGAGTGATTGCATAGAAGTTTCCTTTGGCTGTTGGTAGCCAGTTGGAGACCTGTCTGCTGCCTGTAGGTTTCTTATGGGATAGGACAAGATCGAACGAGCCATCAGCATTCTTGGTGATCGGGGTTTGGTCGCTGATGCTGAATCGATTAATTTCATTACCAATCAACATCTTTGTTTTTGCATCATATAGAGTAACGGACCAGAACGAGTGAACCGGCGGCGCACTCCTAAAGTGCATGCTGTAATTCTTGCTACCCGTTAGCAATTGACCTTGTGAATCGGTATAGGCGATCGGATACATGGCTTCTTTCGCGCCTTGGCCGCCAAGGTAGGGGTGCGAAATAAGTGAGCGTAAGGCGTTGTCATCACCAAATTGGTCAAGCACAAAAGAGTAGAACCAGTCATCTTTCTGAGTCAGAGTGACTGGATTTGACGTTTGCGCAGCGACAATTTGTTGTCCGTCTCTGACTGCCTTCTCCAGTTGCACCCGCATCGCTTGAGTTAATTTACTGGGATCGAACCCATGTTCTGTCAGGCCAATTTTGTTGAATTGTCCCAATAGAGCTTGCTGCCGTTCAGGAATAGGATTGGCTTTTAGATAAGTACCTAGCTCTTCATAGAATCTAAGAGGATCTTTAGCGATTCCAGCCCTTGGCGATAAAGGAGTAGAGGTAAAGTCGCTGGTTTTTCCCGACAGATACATGCTCAATGGTGTCAGAGTGTAATGATCTTGAATCTCATGAACCTTAGGATAATCTTTTTCACCAAAGACCTGAGTTCGCCCCCATAACCAGACCTTAGCGGTCGGCGCTTCTACCAGCATGACCCCCTCAGGCACATCACCTTGCCACCCTGGTGGCACAATCATAATTTTTTGCGCAGATGTTCCCGTGGTGCGGGTTCCCACGTACTTAAACAGGTTATGCCACATATCAAACATGTCGATGACAAAATAGCGGTCATCGACTTCAGGCGTTGATAAAATCATTGGCTGTGTCGACACATCGACAATGGCACTCGAATACAAGGTATCGCGGTTTGCGGTGGGCATGTCGGTATCTTCATCGGTAGGAAGACGACGGGCATGGCCAAAATGATTTAAGGGCGCACGATAGCTAGTATCATTTTGAGCCTGTGATAGATCTGTATATTGACGTGCAACTTGCTCCATCCTCACTAAGGTCGAGCCCCATAAATAGGCATCGGTTGCCAGTAGATAGCTTTCTTGGTCTAGCCAGGTGCTAGCTTGATTATCTTGGATCTGTGAGGCTGCAGACGAGGGGGATGATTTCATTTCATGAGCACTAACGCCCATAGAATGCATTAAGACCGTTGCCACAATAACGGCAGTCATTCGTTTCTTAAACATAAGCTACTCCTCTCAAGTGGATAGGAGTAGCTTACGTATTTTCGCTAAAATTTATCTCTATACTCTCTATTATCAATTTAAATAGAGATACTTAGTTAAATTAAAATAATGAGATAGCGAGTTTCCTTGTTTGGAGCCTAATGTCTCTAAACCTAAGGACAAATTTGGGATAATATCTCTTTCGACTCCCTGATTAACCATTCGGTTAAGGGCTGTTTACGGTTAGTTTGGTGACAGAAAAATGCAATTTTTCTTTGATAGCCTCTCGGAACTAACTCTTGGGGCAGAGGGAGAAAACGAAAGTTGTCGCCAATAGAGGCTTGCAGTGAACGCGGCATGATACCTATGTAATCACTCTCTTTCATTAAATTAGTCATCAAGGATATATCACCAGTTCTCAGGCTTATTTTTTTCTTCAGCTTGAAATGACGAATGAGCTTCTCGGCCTTAGATGGCCCAGTGACACCCGGAATAATACTGATACAAATAGGGTACGGCAGCAGGGCTTCGACCGTCGCTTCCTTAAGGGGATGATCTTTTCTCACCACCAAGGCAAACTCATCACTGCCGATCTCTTGCTCCATTAAGGTCTTATTGGTTTCCATGGGAAGATAGGTAATGCCGAAATGCAGAGCATTTAACTCGAGCTGTTGCGGCGTACTCAGACTCCAATGGGAACATTGCACCGTGAGTTCGGGGGCTAATGAGGTGAGTTTTTTTATTAAATGAACCCCAAGGGTCGGTATCAGAGGCGGCGAGAGAATGAGATGAAGTTCCCCACTAAGCTCTGAGATATCCCACTTGGTGTTATCGCTATACAGCTTATCTAGTTGAATAAAAATATCGGGTAAGCTTGATAAAATTTGGGTGCACTTCCTTGTCGGCACAAGAAAGTTTTTATCTCTGATAAAGAGGGGATCGTCAAATTGATCCCGCAATTTCTTCAACATGATACTGATCGTCGGTTGGCTTAAATTCATGCGTTTAGCGGCTAGTACCGTTTGTTTCTCTTCAGCTAAAATAATCAACAAACGCAGTAAATTTAAGTCTTTAGCCATTATGTTTATCCCGAGTTATAGAAGTAATAGTCTATCACAGACCTCTTACATCCAAATATGCAATCTAACCTTTATTGGTTGGCTTTCTAATCAGGAGTACCGATGCCACGGCAATCAACAGCAGAGCCGACAACATGTAGAACACATCATTATAGGCCTGAATATAGGCTTGTTGCGTCATGGTCTGACTCAGCATCGCATGGGCCTGGGCCGATGCCGTCACAGGATCTGAACCCGCCTGTATAAGCACATTGGTGGTTTGAGTGAAATAGTCATTAGCCATAGAGCTCACCGCCGGCAATGTCTCTTTAATATGGGCCAGATGCTCCCGAGACAGGTTATCTGTCATGGTCGCCACCAAGGCAATACCACATGCCCCTCCCAGATTTCGCATCACATTGAGTACCGTCGATGCCGAGGCATTTTCGTGGGGCTTAATATGCATGGTGGCTATGATTCCGATAGGCACCAGAATAAATGGCTGACCCAGGGCGCGCACCACTTGAGAGGCTATCATCTGATGACCGGCATAATCCATCGTCATATGACTGTTCATATAGTAACTCAGAGAAAACATGGCGAAGCCAAATGCCGCCAGATAGCGACCATCGAAGCGCTCCATCAGCTTAGGAATAAACGGCAGTACCAGCAGTTGAGGAAAACCCATCCACATGATCACTTCACCTATCTCCAGCGGACTATAGTCATGGATCTGTGACAGATAGAGGGGGATTAGATAGATGGCACCGAATAGCGCCATGCCAAGCAGAAAGTAAGCTAAGGTCGAGAGGGCAAAGTCTCTGTGCCTCAGTAGCCTGAGATTGACCAGAGGTTCTTTCTTCTTTAGCTGTATATAGATAAACAGGACGATATTGACGGCGGCAACCAGGCTCAGGTTGCGGATCAGATCCGAGCTGAACCACTCCTTGCGATTGCCCTCTTCGAGCACCACTTCCAGACACCCCATGCCCAGTGCCATGGTGATGATGCCGGACAGATCCATATTTTTCAGTTTGTCCCATACAATCGGCTTCTTCTCCAGACCATAGCCGAGCATGGCCATCACCAGCAGCCCTGGGGGAACGTTGATATAGAAGAGATAGTGCCAGCTAAATTGCTCGGTCAACCAGCCCCCCAGAGTCGGGCCGATAGACGGTGCAAAGGTGGCAGTCACGCCAAACAAGGCCATGCCCACGGCGCGTTTATCATCGGGAAGAAACTCTAAAATCAATCTGAAAGCTAAGGGGATCAAGGCACCACCGAAGAAACCCTGCATGGCCCGAAAGGCGATCATAGATTCAAGGTTCCAGGACATGGAACAGAGTATCGATGCGCCGATAAAGGCGGTTGTGGTCCACAACAGATAGCGTCGTACCGACAGGCCTTGGCTCAACCAGCCAGACAGAGGAATGGCGATCATCTCGGCCACCAGATAGGCGGTCGCGATCCAAGAGCCCTCCTCTAAAGTCGCGCCAAGACTGCCCTGTATCTCCTTCATGGAGGCGTTGGTTATCTGAATATCCAGAATCGCCATAAAGGCGCCGATAAGACCACCGAACACGGCAATCCAAGCCCGGCGACTGCCCTTCTCATAACCCTGTGGCTTGACCGTCACAGTGGATGACTGCTCTGATACTGACTCTACAGCGGCGCTCATGACTAGCGTTCCGAATTAGCAGCGAGGGCGTGCTCGAGGGAGGCACTGCGGGTATCGACCTTAACCACGGCGCTTAACCCCGGAACTACCCTCGCCCCCTCTTCACTGAGGTCGAGACGGATCCGCACCGGAATGCGCTGTACTATTTTAGTGAAGTTACCCGTGGCATTTTCCGCCGGCAACAGACTAAATTTGGCACCGGATGCGGGTGATAGACTATCGATAACACCTGTAAAGGTTTTGTCGGGAAACGCATCGAGACTAACTTTCACCGTTTGACCGGGCTGCATATGTTGGATCTGGGTCTCTTTAAAATTAGCCGTGATCCAAACAGCCCCATCCGGCACCAAACTGTAGAGGGCCTGACCAGGCTGCACATACTGGCCCTTCATGGCCCCGCGCTTACCTATCACACCCGAAAATGGTGCCCTTACTTGGGTATCTGCTAACTGTATCTTAGCGAGTTCCAGTCCGGCTCTGGCTTGCACTACATTGGCATCGGCCTGTACGAGTTGAGCATAAAACACCTCGAGCTCTCTGCGTTTAGCGATCAGCGCTGCCTTGGCTTCATCCAAATGCGCCTTAGCAGATTCGAATCCGGCCTGCCTCTCATCGACATCGTCTTGAGAACTATAATTCTTGACCTTCAACTTCTGCGAACGAGTCAGTTGCTGCTGTGCACGCAGACGATCCGACTCGGCAGCGATCACCCCGGCCTGAGCCTGAGAAATCAGTGCCTGTTGCAGGTTAACTTTAGCCACTAAGGTCTGTTGTTCGGCTTTAGTGCTATCCAACTCCGCCTGTTTCTGGGCGACCTTAGCCTCATATTGATTGTCTTCGAGCTGAGCCAGTAGCTGGCCAGCTTCCACATGTTGATTATCGGTAATATCGGTCATCACCACATAACCGGGCACCTTAACGCTGATATTGGAGATATCGGCTTCCACGTAGGCGTTATCTGTGGATTCGAAGAAGCGCACCTGAGTCCACCAGTAATAGCCACCACCCGCAATGGCTGCGATGAAGAGTGGTGCTAGAATGAATAATTTACTCTTGGACATATATGACTCCTTGATTAGTATTTCATAGTCTACTACTGTCTCCATATGTTTATTAGATAGTTAAAATCTTACCCACTGTTTCACAGGTGTAACAATAATGGATCTCAATCGCGTACAGATGTTTGATCAAGTCGTCGAGCAGGGAAGCTTTACCGCAGCGGCTAAGGCCCTGGGTCTGACCAAGGCGACGGTGAGCCGTAAGATTGCCGAATTAGAGGCCGATGCCGGGGTGCAGCTCTTATTTCGTACCACCAGAAAACTCAAATTGACCGAGGCTGGCTCAGCCTATTACAACCGGGTTCACCGTATTCTGGCAGATCTCAAGCAGGCGGAAGTTCAACTCAGCGCCAGCCAAGAGGTGATCAAGGGCAAGCTCAGAATTGTCTGCCCCATAGAGCTGGGCCAGCTATTTTTGGGGAAAATTTTTGCCCGCTTCCTTGGGCGTTATCCGGACATCTCCATAGAGGCCGAACTCAGCAACCGCAAGGTCGATGTGATTGAGGAAGATGTCGATATTCTGTTTCAGATAACCTCGACAACAGATACCAGGCTGCAGAGTTATGATCTACTCAACACGACTAAAACCCTGATGGCGAGCCCGGAATATCTGACTCGTTACGGTACCCCCAAGACTCCGCAAGATCTCAACCAACATAAGGCCATTAAATTAAAGTCCGCGCATATCGATGCCAGCTGGACCCTGTTTGACGGAGATAAATGGGTAACCTTAGACCCGGAAGCACAATTGACGGTGAATAATGTCACCTTAGCCAGAGAAGCTGCAATAGAGGGATTAGGCATAGCGACCGTGCCCAATATCATCGCCCAACAGGCCTTAGATAATAAGCAACTTATCCCTCTGCTGGAGGACTTTCCCATGACGCAAACCAAGGTCATCATGAGCTTTCCACAACGAGCCTATCTACCCAAAAAATATCGGGTGTTTATCGAGTTTATCTATGAGAGTCTGAGTCAAAACCCGAATAATACCCTGCTCGAAACTCCGGACTTCATCTCAAAATCACAGAAGTAAACAGGCATAAAAAAGCCGCAAAAGAATAACTTTTGCGGCTGATTCAATGATGTTAACTCAAATTGCTTAGTAACCAGTCACAGGTTCAACGCCTAGCTCAGTTTCAGTTTCAGCTTCCGCTCGCCTGCGCTGACGCCAGAAAACAAATCCTGCCAGCATCAGGGCCGGAATGAATATCCATTCTTTAGCGAAGCGGGCATTCGTCTGCTGCACTGCGAGAATTTGCTGATCGAAGTCGATGCCCGCCTTCTGCGCGTTACTGGCAAAGCCAACCATATCCACCACAGTCTGGCCTTTATCGTTTTGCATCAACATCAAGCCTGCAGCATCGAGTCGTTGCTGGGCAGTATCAGCCTGTGGCAACTCCAGCATCACCACCCTCTGCTTACTCTCACCCTTATAGGTTTCATAGCCCAGCACCAGACGTAATGGCTCATCATCCTTGAGCGTATCGACAACCTGAGTGATATCACTACCCGGGTGATCGATAAACTTGGCCTGTACCTGATCCACCCAGAAATCGGCACGAACCAAACTAAAGGCCACTAGAATAAGCAACACTGACTCATAGCGCTTATTGCTGGTAACGAAATAGCCCTGCATTGCCGAAGCGAACAGACACATGGCCACTAAGGTATAGCTAAAGATGAATATCATCTGCCAGATACTGTCTATGCCCACCAAGATGATGTCGGTATTGAAGATAAACATAAACGGCAGAACCGCAGTCAACATGGCATATTTAAAGGCCTGCACCCCGGTCTTAATCGGATCGGCCTTAGAGATTGCCGATGCCGCGAAGGCCGCCAAACCCACCGGAGGAGTAATGTCCGCCATGATGCCAAAATAAAACACAAACAGGTGCACCGCGATAAGCGGCACAATCAAACCATGCTGAGCACCCAAGCTAATCACTACCGGCGCCATCAGGCTCGACACGACAATATAGTTGGCCGTCGTCGGCAAGCCCATGCCCAAGATCAGGCTGATCACCGCAATCAAGACCAACATCAAGCCTAGGCTACCACCTGACAAGACCTCCACCAGCTCGGTCATCACAGGGCCTAAGCCCGTTAGCGTTACGGCACCGACAACCACACCCGCAGCAGCCGTAGCGACGCCTATGCCTATCATGTTTCTGGCCCCGGTCTCTAAGCCATCGAGCAGATCGATTACACCCGCCTTGATATCAGCCATTCCCCTATTCTGTCCCCTGAAGAAGCTAAATAGCGGTCGCTGTGACAGCAGAATAAAGATCATAAAGGCGGTGGCGTAGAAGGCCGAAAGTCCAGGAGATAGCTTCTCCACCATCAGACACCAAACCAAGATAACCACAGGTAACAAGAAGTGCAGTCCAGACTTAACCGTAGGCCCAAGCTTAGGCAGCACAGGCGTAGTACAGTTAGGATCGTCGATCTCTAAGTCCGGATACTTAGCACTGCGAGAAACCAGGAAGATATATGCCAGCAAGGTGCCCACAGAGATGAGCCAAACCGCGGCATCTCCGGTATTCATCTTGATAAAATCCAGTACAAAATACACCACACCGGCGAGAATTATCAGGCTGGATATGGTGATGCCCGAGCGTAACAGGCGTACCTTCCACGGTGCAGGCGCTTCGGTGCGCGGTATACCTTGCAGGTTAGCCTTCAATGCCTCGAGATGCATGATGTAAAGGAAGGTCAGATACGCAGCAATCGCCGGAATGAAGGCGTGTTTGATCACCTCCACATAAGGAATGCCCACATATTCCACCATAAGGAACGCCGCGGCACCCATTATCGGCGGCATGATCTGCCCGTAACAGGATGAAGCGACTTCAACTGCGCCGGCCTTGTAGGCTGGCATACCCATACGTTTCATCAGGGGAATGGTGAAAGTGCCGGTCGTGACCACGTTGGCGATCGAAGAACCTGAGATGAGTCCCGTCATCCCCGATGCGAGCACGGCCGCCTTTGCTGGCCCGCCACGCATATGGCCTAACAAGGCAAAAGCCATCTTGATAAAGTAGTTACCCGCTCCGGCCTTCTCTAACAGGGCACCAAAAAGCACAAACAGAAAAACGAAACTAGTAGAGACACCTAACGCTATGCCAAACACACCTTCGGTGGTGATCCACATATGACTAGCAGCCTTGGAAAGTGATGCGCCACGATGGGAGACCACCTCCGGCATCAAGGGACCGGCGAAGATATAAACCAAAAACAGACATGCGACTATCATCAAGGGCGGGCCTAAGGCGCGACGAGTGGCTTCGAGTAGCAATACCATGCCAATCACTGCCGCATAGATATCCATGGAGATAGGGGCACCCGGCCGAGTCGATAACTGCTCATAGAACCAGAAAAGATAGAGGCAGGCGCCTGCGCCCACGAAGGCAAACACCCAATCTAAGATGGGGACACTGTGTTTATTCGATGATTTAAAGGCTGGAAATGCCGTAAACGCGAGGAAAATGGCAAATGCCAGGTGGATAACCCTGGCTTGAGTGTCATTAATGATGCCGAAATTGAAAATAAACGGCAGCGGTGAGGCGTACCAAAGTTGGAACAAGGCCCAAGATAAGGCAATAGCGGTAATTAGCTTGCCAGCGAGTCCCCTCAACTGCCGAGCTCCGGAATCGCTGCTGGCGGCCATGTCTGCCACTGCACCTTGCTCTTGTGTTTTTTGCATATAAATAACCTGCTTGGACTAATTGTTCTATCCCTCGACGGGCAGCACAAAAATAGAATTTTAGAAATTTAATGACACACTAGGGCAGTGTAGAAACACTACACTGCCCTAAAATTTAACCAATTTTTGTCTTGCGATTTGCTGACCTAGTCGATTAAACCAACCTCTTTGAAGTACTTCTCGGCACCAGGGTGAAGTGGCGCCGTGTTACCTTCCAACATCTCTGCTTTAGTCAGGTTAGCGAAACCAGGATGCAGGCGGCGGAAGTTATCGAAGCTGTCGAATACTGACTTAACCACCCAATAAACAGTCTCATCTGAGACCTTAGTGCTGCTCACCAGTGTTGCCTTGGCGCCAATGGTGGTCACGGGCTTATCATTGCCACTGTACATACCACCTGGGATTTCATAAGAGACAAAGTAAGACGTAGACTCGACCATCTGCTGAACTTCTTTGTCATCGACACTCACGACAACCGTATCACACGATGTTGTCGCTTCCTGCACCGCACCATTGGGGTGACCCACGAAATAGACCATGACATCTATCTTGTTATCACAAAGTGCCTGGGCCTGCTCCGCCGCTTTTAGCTCGGATGCGAGACGAAAATCGCTGCGCGTCCAACCTTTGGCATCCATAATGGCTTCGATTGTGGCCCGTTGACCCGAGCCTGGCTCACCGATATTAACGCGCTTGCCTTTAAGATCGTTGAAAGTGGTGATGTTGGCATCTTTACGGGCTACGACTGTGAATGCTTCGGTGTAGATGGAAAATACAGAGCGTAGCTCGTCGTAGGGCGCGGCATTAGCGAAGGCACCTTTACCCTTAATTGCATTGTATTGCTGATCAGATTGGGCGATACCGAATTCAAGCTCACCCGCTCGTAAGGTATTGAGGTTGTAAACTGAACCACCGGTACTCTCAACTGAACAGCGCATGCCGTGTTCTTGGTTATTCTGATTCACTAAGCGACACATGCCGCCGCCAGCAGGATAATAGATCCCCGTGACACCGCCTGTTCCGATAGTGATAAATTTTTGTGCCTGGACTAAGGGGCTCAATGCCATAGTCGATAGCGCCGCAGCAACTAATATGGATTTTTTAGACATGCTTGTTTCCTTCAGTTCTTAAAGTATCGGCGTGATATTTTTCCCAACAAGACCAGTGGGTCCCCAAGTGCAGCAACCAGCTCAAAGTCATTGACTCGATGAACACCAGATGAACTTAAAAACAATAAATGTTCATATTCACTTTATTGGCACGCTCTAATTTAGGTTTAAACACTCGTAGATCTCGCCATTTCAAGCAAGTCCAACCAGAATAAAAAGCCCAGATAGTGAGATATACCGCCAAGCGCTAAACCTACAGGCAACACAAAGTTCGCTTTTGCAAAATACCGGCATACAGAGGAAAACAAATTAATCAAAAATGTATCAAAGCGCATCACCAGAACGTGATCTTGTCGACGTTTATAGGGCATTACCTTAATTTTGCAGCATGAAAATCAGGCAGAACAGGAGAACAATCGAGAAAGGTATCAGCAAAGAAGGTGAATACCGGTCCAATACTTCAAGCAGAGTTGAAGGAGAAATAGATCCAATTTAGGTTCAGATTGTTTTATGCAGAGTGAGAGCAAAGCACTTTATCTATCACTAGATCGACTAATTTTTCTAAATCTGAGCCTGCGTCTCAAATTAAAAACTCCTCCCCTGCAAAAATGGCTTTAAAGCTGCTAACATTGCAGACAATTTTTTAAGCATAATGAGATAGATCAAGATGGGAAGAGCATACCAAAACCGCAAAGAGTCTATGGCTAAAACTGCTGGCCAAAAAACCAGAATTTACTCAAAATACGGTAAAGAGATTTACGTTTGCGCTAAGAATGGTGGCTTCGACCCCGACGGCAACCTGCCACTTCGTCAAATGATCGCCAAGGCTAAGAAAGATCAGGTTCCGGCTCACGTGATCGAGCGCGCTCTCGAGAAGGCCAGAGGCGGCGGCGGCGAAGATTATGTCACAGCTCGTTACGAAGGTTTCAGCCCAGGTGGCGCCATGGTCATAGTTGACTGCTTAACCGACAATGGTAAGCGTACCTTCACCGAAGTGCGTCAAGCCTTCGTTAAAAACGATGCCAAACTAGGTGGACCAGGTACGGTTGGTCACATGTTTGACCATCAAGCCGTTTTTGCCTTCAAGGGTGAAGATGAAGAAGCCGTACTTGAAACCCTGATGATGGCCGATGTCGATGTCACCGATATTGAAGTTGAAGATGGTATCGTCAGTGTCTTTGCACCGCACACAGAGTTTTTTAAGGTGAAGACTTCTTTGACCGAAGAGACACCGGATATTAGCTTCGAAGTGGAAGAGATCACCTTCGTGCCGCAAACTTTTACTGAAATCACAGATCCTGAAGTCATTGAGCAATTTGAAAAGTTCTTAGCGGCCCTGGAAGATTGTGACGACGTACAGCACGTCTATCACAACGCAGAGTTACCTGAGTAAAACCGCCAAACCAAGGTGCTATTTCCCTTATAGCGCCTTGGAATATTAACCTTTCCCTTATCCCAGATTAAACCTTTTACATCTTCCGCGCCTAAGCATCATTCTTAATAGACTTTTCACCCTCAATCCCTATCCTAATCTCCCTCGGAGAACTATATTTAACGGAATATCATACTTAGAGGCTAAATAACAAGATTAAAAAAGCGCTCTTCGATTCAAACATAGAATATTAGGTGACATATGAAACATACCAAGACAATACTCGCTATAGCCCTGACGGGCCTGCTAGCAGGTTGTGGTGGCAGCGATAGCAGCACACCCGATCCCACCACAGGAACATTTAACCTGGGCGTATCGGATAATCCAGCCGATGCTGAAGTCGTCAATATTGCCTTTAAGCAAGTCGTGTTAAAAAATAGCGAAGGCTCTATCTCATTTGATGTCTCAGAAGATGGTGAACTCAAACATGTGGATCTGCTGACGGTTCAAGGAGCTGAGGTGGCTACACTGGTAAGCGGTGAATCTGTACCCTTGGGTGAATACCAGATGTGTATTTACATGCAAAAAAGTGAAACCGCTAATGCCAACAGTTCATATGTAGAAACAGCCGATGGAATTGAAGGCCTAACGACCAATAGCAATGGTAGCTGTGGTGGCGTTGGGGCAGAAGATGAAGACACTGGCCGACTATTTTTTAATAAGTCATTCACCATTGCCGCTGGCACTAACAACTTTGTCGCCGAGTTTAACTTAGCCAAAGGTCTGCAAGCCCCTCATGGCGCTCATGATTACTGGACACTCAAACCAACTTCAGTGCAGCTGGTTAATATCTCAGATGTCGGGGCCATAACGGGTCAGATTAGTCCTGAAACCATGGCGAGCTGTGAATCTGCCGCCGTTGAGCTTGGTTTACCCGATGAGTACAGCCCGGCTGTTTATCTCTACCCGACGGCAACCGCATTAGCCGATATGGCAGATTTTAGAGGGGATGAAGTTCCTTACCTACTCACTGAAGTGGCGCCTATCTCTTCGGCTAGAGTCAATGAGATAACCGATGAATCAGAGGCAGTAATAGGCCATGAATATGAATTTGGTTTCGTCGTCGCCGGAGATTACAGCTTAGGCTATACCTGCGTTGCGCAAAATGATGACCCAGAAATGGCTAACACGCCAGAAGATGTCACTGATGCCTTCTTTATCCATGTCGATGAACAAGGAGTAGAAGTCACAGAAGGAACAATCACAGAACGTCATTTCCCCATGAATTTCGAGCCAGATACCTAACAGTAATAAATAGTAAAAAGGCACTCAATTGAGTGCCTTTCGATTTCTATATCAAATTCTAGCCGCTACTTAGTCGCAACCCGCTCACCAGGAAGCTGACCTGCATCACCTTTCAGATAGGTATCGAGAAACTTCACATAAGCTTCAGAGGCGGTGACACGGTTGTGTTTCTTGCTGAATCCGTGACCTTCATCGTCAAACACCACATATTCCACCGGCACGCCATTTTGTTTCACCTTTTCCACCAGCTCATCACTCTCGATCTTGAGCACGCGAGGATCGTTGGCTCCCTGAATGACCATCAAGGGTTTAGTGATGTTTTGCGCGTGGAACAGAGGTGAGATGGCGCGATGACGTTCGCCATCGGTGGCAGGATCGCCCATCTCGTCATAGAGCGCCTTCTTAAAAGACTCCCACCAAGGTGGTATAGACTCTAGTGTACGAACCCAGTTGGTGACACCGAAGATATCGATACCCACCTTAAACTCTTCCGGCTCGAAGGCCAAAGCCGCTGCCGTCATATAGCCACCATAGCTGCCACCCATGATGCCAATCTTATCTTTATCGATCCAATCTAATGTCTGCAGGTAATTCTTGCCGTAAACGATATCCTGCAAGTCATTCTCGCCGTGGTTCTTATCATCGAGGTGAAAGAAGGTCTTACCGTAACCTGAGCTACCACGGTTATTCACCGCAAACACGGCGTAGCCATGGTTGATCAGATGCTGGCGCATGGCGCTGTAGCCGGTGCGGCTCTGACCACCCGGGCCACCATGGACAAATACCACAGCGGGTCGTTTGTTATCTGCGCTGGCGCCCTTTGGCTTAAACAGTAGCCCAGGGATCTCCAGACCATCGAAGCTTTTGAAACGCACCACTTCACTGGCAACCAGGTCATCTGGGTTAATCTTAGGATTCAGGGCTTGAGTGAGTTGTTTAGCTGAATCTGTGCCTAGCTGCCATACAAACAAATTCGACGGCGACGTATCCGAGTTGATATAGAAGGCGAGGGTCTGTTCATCCTTAGAGAAGTTCACATTCCTGAGATCGCCGTCGGGTAGCAGAGGTAGCTTAAGGGCTTTGCCCGTCTTGGTATCTAAGATGCTGATCTTAGTGCTGGCATCGGCGTTGACGCCGGAGACTCGGTAGCGGCCCGACTCGGAGAAGTAAACGAAGCTGACATTCCAGTCATCTTTCACCGCCAGACTATGCTCACCGGTGGCGATATCGTATTTCCACACCTGGGAGAACTCTCCCTTGGCATCTGTGCTGTAATACAAGGCACTGCCATCGGCCGAGAACGTCATCGGATTATAGTTGGCTGGATCTGCATGCTGGCTAATGATGGTCGGCTTAACGATGCGCTTGCTAAAATCCAACAGGTAAGTATCACTGTCTCTATTGGTGTGCGTCTTAGACAGAGACACGAAACGGCCATCCTTCGAGACCTCTGAGATGTCAAAGCCCAGCTCATTCTTGAATACTAGCTCACGCTCATAGGTCTTAGCATTATAACGATACAGATCCATAAACTTAGCATCACGTTCGTTGGTCATGGCATAGAAGTATTGACCCTCGTTGGTGAAGTTAACGAAGCCTGCACGGGTTTCATCACCCGGAGTAATATCGGTGATCTTGCCATCTAGCTCTCGTACGAACAGGTGATACAGCTCATTGCCACCGTTATCTTGGGTCAGGAGTACCCTGTCATCATTGGGGAACCAGGAAACTGGATAGGTGGTATCTTTAAATGTGGTTAAGGCTGATTGTGCCCCTGTCGCCGCATCCAGCTTATACAAGTTGAAGATACCCGACTGATCCGAGCCGATGAGAATCGACTCACCATTTGCAGAGAAGGAAGAGCCGAAATAGGTGGTCGTCTCGAAGAAGGTCTGAGCATCATATTGCTGGGCAGCCTGCTGAAACAGCTGAGTACCCTCTGAGCCTGTATTAACTTGGTTGGTTCCGGTATTAGTTCCAGAACATGCTGATAAACCTAAGCTAACAGCCAGCGCCAGCGCGCTAAGGTGAAGAGACTTTTTCATTGTGTTCCTCTTATGTTTTCATCGAAAAAGATCGTCAAAATCCATGTACTTCACGCCACTAACACCTAACGAGAGAATAAAAACTCTCGATATAGAAACAGTGACCAGATAGCAAGCTAGCCTATAGCTGGCGAAAAAACGAGTCATTTATACTCGTTCATCAATATACTCAAGCCGAGAAACGCGTAAATCTGTAAAGTTCCGATAACAAAAAAGGCCCCTAAGGGCCTTAAAGAGATGAAATAGGGGATGGAAGTGACAGCCTGCAGGGTAGCCATTTCCCATCCCCTTTTACCACTCAAGCGGTAATCTTATGGGACCCGAGAGATTAAAACCTGAAGTAACCCATAGGACCAATGCTTACAGCGCACGGTCAAAAACGTGGAACTTATCGATACCATATGATTTACCTTCTGCATGACAGGTTGCACAAGACTCAGAAGTTGGCAGCGTGTACCAATCTTCTAACTTCTCAACATTGATTTCGCCACCTTGTTGAAGCATATGGTTCTTCGCCGAGTCATCATTATGACAAGCAAAACAGTTTGCTGTTATTGGGCTAGTCATCACACCTGATGCGCCGCCATTATAAGCTTTTGACAAGATATACTGGTTCGGAATAGCCTCTAGGTTTATACCTTCGGCATGACAAACCACACAATTTTCAGCATTTAACTTAGCGGCTGAGTTTGCTTCACCTTCAGGACTGGTTGCAGTATTACCTACACCCCAGTGCATGCTATGAACCATAGGGCCGAAACCTGGTGCAGAGTTCTTCGCACTACGATCTTGGCCATTGTTATGACAAGCGACACAGTCTTTACCACCTTCGTTATAGCTACCATTCTTATGGTAATTAGTCTCGTTAGTGTGACAAGTCGTACAACTATCGGCCGTCACACTGTGGCGACGCTCAAACGCTTGGATTTTTAGACCTGCATGATCGACGACATCTGAATAACTAGTGAAGGAGACGCCATCGTAACCGCCATCTTCATCTTGCTGTTTAAATGTCACTCGAGTACTGGCTGTTAACCCTGCTAAACGGTAATCAGTTTCCAAACCATCAAGATGCGGATAACAGATTGAGCGGCTACCATCAATATTCTCAATGTACTGCTCAGATCCACGTGGGCTTGGACGGCCAACTAACGAATCATTTTGATAACCGTGAACATAGGCACCAGCATACGTAAGGGTACCGTCTGAATATAGGGCTGCGATATTTAGCTGAACTTCGGATTCAGCTGCTGTATTAAAGAGAGCAACATCGGTACACCAGCCACCATTTGGATACTCTTCCCACTCCAGCCCATCATTAATATATGGAGCCGATGTCCTTGTATAATGGGTATCACGTAACTCTGCTCGTGCGGTTACTTGCTTGTGAAATAAGCGCGCATCTTCACCTTCATTAAAGGCATTGAACTGAGTCGCTAATCCCCTGGTACCTACATCGGCAGCATCATGACAATCCGTACAGGTCTGCATAGAATAAACCCTTGTGATTGGTTTTTCATGACAGGTGTAACAGTTAGATGGTGCAAAGTCCTTCTCAAATTTCTGGTGATTGATATGACCAATTTTCTGCAGTGTATTACGCGCATAACCACCATCATCACGTGCTATGTTACCGTGACAGGTCATACAGCCTGCGACTAAATCAGTTTCACCTTCCGGATTAATCGCGGTATAGCTAGGATGCTTCAATGAAGATGCCGCATAGTCAGTATGGCAAGCATGACAGGTCGCTGTCGAAGTCGTATGGATATCATCACTCTTAGCAACGACGATATAGCGAGACTTAGCAATCCTCTCTCCGCCGCCAACAGCTAGGCGGATCAAGCCTTCAGTTCCGGCATTCACTGAAGCCATAGGTGCCACAAACTCATAGCGACCAGACTCAACTTCAGTCAGGCTTGCACCTTCGGTCGCTTCACTTGCACTGCCGCCCAGGATCGTACCTTCAAAATCATCACGACTACGACCAATACCTTTCTCGGTTAACTCAGCAACTTCTGCATTGGCTTTTACGAGACCCGATATTAATTGGCCTTCTTCATCGGTGATTTCAAACTCAAATCTCACCAAGCCTTCTTCTAACGTGTGAGCAATCATCTCAACGTTAGTCACACTTGATGCTTCCACTGTTGGTGGTGGAGTTGGTTTGCCGTCTTCACCGTCCGAACCATCTTTCCCATCGCTGCCACATGCAGATAGGCCCATAGCCCCCGCCACTATCAACGCCAGATAGCGCTTATTCACATCTTTCATCGCCACTCCTAATTCATCATTTTTATATGCAGATCTTTTACTCCCCTTGGAATACGATATTAAAAAAACCTTACTACTTGTAATGAATTGAGTGATTACTAGACCTAAGTCATAACATTTTCGAACGAAAAACAAGCAGGCAACAGAGGTGCTATCTAAATCGTCACAGGCAGCAACCAAGAAAAAGTAAATTTACGAAATTTAATAAGATAGGGGGATATCGAGACACAAAGGCTTCAATTAATGTACGCTGAGATGAATCTTAACCATAGCTTAAACCCCTTATGAAACATAAGGATAAAAACATAATCTAATTTAGCTACGACTAAATTATCAAGTCGTGAAGAACAAATGAAAATGCCATAATATTTTAATTAGAACAAAAACTGCAATATACGAGAATCAAGTTTCTCTAATTATTTTTTCCCGATAAAAAGCCAGCTCTCTGGCTGGCTTAATGATTGGCTTAAATGGCTATGAAGGCAGCTATTAGCAAAAATTAATTCACTATGAGCAACAATCTCTGCGCCACCAATTCTTAGGCAGTTTCTCCAGCATGACTTTCGCCATAAGAATGGCTAGCAAGATCCCTGAGCTATAGACGATAACGTCGGGCAACAGATGATGATCTTCGCCAACTTGAGGCATGACCACGAACCCGAAGGTGTCTACCAGATAGTTCACTATGATGCCAGAAATCAGAGCAACCCCGAGCACACCCCCTAAGTAACCCAATAACGCACGTTTACCCAACTCCTTGGTCACCACGCCGAGTGTGGCTATGTTCGTCGCCGGCCCTGCCAACATGAAGACCAGTACGGCGCCGGGTGATACACCCGCCAGCAACAGGCCCGCGGCGATAGGCGTAGAGGCGGTAGCACAGATATACATAGGCACAGAGATAACCACCATGACCAGCATGGCTAAGATACCGTCGCCCCACTGCGCCATGAAATCCGCCGGCACATACGTCTGCACGAGTGCGGCGAAGAACAGGCCGATCAACAACCAGAGAGTGATATCTCGTACTAGGTCAGTCGCAGCGAAATGCAACCCCTTGCCGATACGGCTCATCACAGGAGTCCCGCGAAGCTCGGCGGCGATGTCTTTGGTCGACTCACAGCAGCTTTCATCATCACTGGCAGCCGACTCACTCTTGGCTGAGCCGCAACATGAAGACTCTTTCTTTGGCACTTTAGTTTTACTGCTACAACATGAGTCTGCAGTCGCTGTCGAAGCTGGACTTGTCATAGGCGTTGCCAACAGACTTTCACCGGCGGCTATAGGCGTCATAGTCACGACGGGAGCCACCTTCGACTCTGTCTTAGGTCCAGCCTTAGAAGCTGAACTACAACAAGAGCTCTCAACCTTAGGCTCAACCTTCTCTTTTTTACTGCTACAGCAAGATGAGGGAGCAGGACTTACCTTTGCCGAATTTGTTTTCCCCGCATCTTTATCTGTTAACGGATCCTCATCCCTGCCGACTAAGAGTCCGGCAACAATCGCACTCGCGACAGCCGCTATGGGTCTTGCTATGGCCATGAAAGGGCCGAGTAACACATAAGATACCGCCACAGAATCGATGCCAGTTTCCGGGGTTGAGACTAGAAAGGAAGTCGTGGCAGCCTTTGAGGCGCCTGAGCGTCGCAGGCCGACGGCTGCCGGAATCACTCCGCATGAACACAAGGGCAAGGGAGCACCTAGAATAGCCGCCTTGACCGTGGTCTTAAACCCATGACCACCAAGCTGCTTCTGCATCCACTCCATGGGCACAAACATCTTCAGCATGCCGGCCAAGAATAACCCCAGCAGCAACCAGGGAGCAGAATCTAAAAAGAGGTCAATAAAATTCGCAAACAACATACCTAACCCTTACTTTGGCAATTTTTTGTGTACTGAGAATCATCATGGTGATGGTCATGATTCTCACATTTAATATTATCTGTATTGGTCTCGAGCGCTTCCAATATGGAGCAATGCTCGGCGCTCTCAGGGCCACCACAACAGGCATCGGATAATCGCTGCAGCGATACCTGAAAGTATTTAAGCTCGGCTATCTTAGCCTCGACATGAGCGAGTTTACTGTCCACCATGCCCTTCACATCGGCGCATGCCCAATTCGATTTATCTAACTCGATGGAGAGCAATTCGCTGATCTCGGCTAAGGTAAAACCCACCGCCTTGGCCCGCAGAATAAAACGCAATCGCTCTGCATCATTTTCCGTATAGATCCTATAACCGGAATCTGTGCGTGAAGATGGCGATAACAGGCCATGTTTTTCATAAAATCTTAAGGTATCGGCTTTCACTTCACACTGCTTCGCCAACTCTCCAATTCGATACATTTTTCGGCTCCATTTGGCCTAATTGGCTCTAATTTTATGGCAAGTATAAACCTTGGAGTTAAATCTAAGGTCAAGGGTTATTATGCGACTTATTTATAACCTGTGCTTGTTCTCCTATGCGTATTGTGAAATCGCGCAGAAAAAAAAAGCCTATTAACCCATTTTACGGTAAAATGTGCGCGCACGAATAGGGGCTCATCAAAGCAGCTAGAATTGAGGGACTTTTGGAAAGTGGTGAGGCGTTTTACACCTTGACGCCACTGAGTTTTCCGAAAGATCCTTAAATATAACTACTGGACACTGTACCCAAAATGAATAATGCCAGACCCATTCGTCGCGCGCTGTTAAGCGTTTCAGATAAAACCGGAATCCTTGAGTTTGCTAAAGCATTACATGCTCAGGGCGTAGAACTGCTATCTACTGGTGGCACCGCCCGCCTTTTGGCTGACAACGGTGTGCCTGTCATTGAAGTATCGGAGCATACCGGACATCCGGAGATCATGGATGGTCGTGTCAAAACCTTGCACCCTAAAGTGCACGGTGGCATCTTGGCACGCCGCGGTATCGACGAACTTGTCATGGAACAGAACGGCATCAAGCCTATCGATCTTGTGGCGGTTAACTTGTACCCCTTCGCAGAAACAGTCGCCAAAGAAGGCTGTACTCTGGCTGATGCCGTCGAGAATATCGATATCGGCGGCCCGACCATGGTTCGCTCTACGGCTAAAAACCACAAAGACACCACCATCATAGTTAACACTCGAGATTACGATCGCGTGATCAAAGAGATGAATGACAATGAAGGCAGCACGACCCTTGAGACTCGTTTCGATTTAGCGATTGCCGCATTCGAGCACACTGCTGCTTACGATGGCATGATCGCAAATTACTTTGGTACTATGGTCCCAGCTCACAGTAAAGACGAGTGTCCTCAAGACTCTAAATTCCCACGCACTTTCAATACTCAACTCATCAAGAAACAAGATCTGCGCTACGGCGAAAACAGCCATCAAACGGCCGCTTTCTATGTTGACACTCATATCGATGAAGCCTCGGTTGCCAGCGCGATTCAGCTGCAAGGCAAGGCGCTGTCTTACAACAACATCGCCGATACGGATTCGGCTCTCGAGTGTGTTAAAGAGTTCAGTGAGCCAGCCTGTGTCATCGTCAAGCACGCCAATCCATGTGGTGTTGCTATCGGTAGCAACCTACTGGATGCCTACAACCGTGCATACCAAACCGATCCTACTTCGGCCTTCGGTGGCATCATCGCCTTCAATGGTGAACTAGACGAGAAAACCGCCAGCGCTATCGTTGAACGTCAATTTGTCGAAGTGATCATTGCACCTAAAGTCAGCCAAGCCGCTCGCGATGCTATTGCCGCTAAGGCCAATGTTCGTCTACTTGAATGTGGCGAATGGGGCACTAAGACTAAGAGTCTCGATTACAAACGCGTCAACGGCGGACTGCTTCTACAGGATCGCGACCAGGGCATGGCAGCAATCGATGAGCTTAAGGTTGTCAGTAAGCGTCAACCCACAGCAGCCGAAATGAAAGATCTTATGTTCTGTTGGAAAGTGGCTAAGTTCGTTAAGTCTAACGCCATCGTTTATGCCAAGAACAGCATGACTATCGGTGTGGGCGCCGGCCAGATGAGTCGAGTCTACAGCGCAAAAGTTGCCGGCATCAAGGCCGCAGATGAAGGACTGGAAGTGCAAGATTCAGTGATGGCATCCGATGCCTTCTTCCCATTCCGTGACGGTATAGATGCGGCCGCAGCAGCGGGGATCAGCTGTATCATACAGCCAGGTGGTTCGATTCGTGATGAAGAGATCATAGCCGCAGCCGATGAACACGGCATGGCCATGGTGTTCACTGGAATGCGTCACTTCCGTCATTAATTGAAATAAGGAACTAGGGTTTAGTTCCTAGTTCCTAGATCCTAGATCCTAGGAACTTCTTTAAGGATAAAAAAATGAATGTATTAGTTATAGGTGGAGGCGGTCGTGAACATGCACTCGCATGGAAGGCGGCGCAATCGGCTCAAGTTGACACGGTATTTGTTGCACCGGGTAATGCCGGCACCTCGAGTGAACCTAAGTTAGAAAACCTGGCTATTAATGTCGAAGATATTGCGGCCCTGGTCGCTTTTGCCCAAGATAAGCAGATCGAGCTCACCATAGTGGGCCCGGAAGTGCCATTAGCTATGGGTATTGTTGATGCTTTCAATGAAGCCGGATTACCCATCTTCGGCCCGACTAAGGGTGCGGCGCAGCTGGAATCATCTAAGGCCTTCACCAAAGACTTCTTAGCTCGTCACAATATCCCCACGGCAGCCTATTCAAATTTCACCGACATTGAACCGGCTAAAGCCTACGTCACCGAGATGACAGCAAGCACAGGCTTCCCTATCGTGATCAAGGCCGATGGTTTAGCGGCGGGTAAAGGCGTGATTATCGCCGAAGATCAGGCTCAGGCCGATGCAGCTATCGAAGATATGCTCGAGGGTAATAAGTTTGGCGAAGCCGGTTCCCGCGTGGTTGTCGAAGAATTCCTAAAGGGCGAAGAAGCCAGCTTTATCGTCATGGTTGACGGCAACAACATACTCGCTATGGCCACCAGCCAAGATCATAAGGCTCGTGATAACGGCGATAACGGCCCCAACACAGGCGGCATGGGTGCATACTCTCCTGCGCCCGTGGTGACTCAAGCCGTACACGATTGGACGATAAATCATGTGATTCGCCCAACGGTTGATGGCATGGCTGCCGAAGGCAACGTCTACACAGGTTTCCTTTATGCCGGCTTGATGATCTCTCCCGACGGCAGCGCTAAAGTCTTAGAATATAACTGCCGCTTCGGCGATCCTGAGACTCAGCCTATCATGATGCGCCTCCAGTCCGATCTGGTAGAACTTTGTCTTGCGGCTACACGTGGTGAGCTAGATAAAGTCACCGCCGAGTTTGACTCGCGTGCAGCCGTAGGCGTTGTCTTAGCCGCCGGTGGTTACCCGGAAGCGTATCGAAAGCATGATGTGATCTTAGGTTTAAATCTTGGCAACAATGATGCCAAGATATTCCATGCCGGTACCAGCATGAAAGACGGCCATGTGGTGACTAATGGTGGTCGCGTGCTTTGTGCAACCGCCTTAGGTAACACAGTGACAGAGGCGCAAGCCAGCGCATACGCCTTAGTCGATACTATCCATTGGGATGATGTCTACTTCCGTACCGATATTGCATACCGAGCGATATCGAGAGAAAGCTAACAGCTAAGCTCCCAAGGTTAATGTAGAAGCCCTCCATCGAGGGCTTTTTTTGTGGACTAGTTTAGCTGCAGGCCTAATGCCCTGACGCTACAGCACTTCTTGCTATCTTGTCTATCAAACGCGGCGCAAAAAGCTTGAGCAGGCGTCCCAATCGACCTCTCATCGAAGTGATAAAAAATCGGCCTCGACTGGATATCACAGGCACCATCATCTTCGCACACTCCTCCGCCGTGAGTCTCTTCGACTCCTGCACAGTCGCATCGCCTAAGGGCCGTCCATGACTATCCAGAGCACGTTTATGTATCTCAGAGACGACAAAATCCGGACAAATAGTGGTAACGGCAACATTATCTTCAACAAGCTCGATTCTGAGGGAATCGAAGAAGCCTATTACCGCATGTTTTGAGGCAGCATATCCTGAGCGGCTAGGTACTCCGGTGAGGCCAGCTACCGAGGCGACGATAACCACCTGACCTTGATTTTTCTTCAGTTCGGGCAAGGCTGCATGGGTCAAATAGGCAGGACCTAAATAATTGACCTTCATCATAAGTTCAAGAATATCCAGCTCGATAAGATCATCGAACTTAGAGCACATGCTCATGCCTGCATTGTTGACTAAGATGTCGAGGCGACCGAAATGCTCGATACTGGTATCGATGAGTTGCTGACATTGAAACCTATTGGTGACATCTGCGACAAAAACACAAGGATCGTGCCCTTGGCTGGCAAGCTCGTGAGCGAGTGAGAGTAATCTGGATTCATTTCTTGCGCTTAAAACTAACTTACAGCCCAAGGGTGCCAAGGCGAGTGCCAGCGCTCGTCCAATCCCTTCTGAGGCTCCAGTGATCAGGATGACTTTATCTGTCAGACCTGCCATATTCATTCCTTGAATAATGATTTTATCTAAGTATATAGCATAGATAAAATCACACACCGAGTTCAAAGATTGACTGTGATTTGCTTCATGCAGTCAGGCGTTGAGATACCACTGTGCTGGGCCGATAACTGGATAGAGGTTGGGGGCGGCCTATGGCATAACCCTGAGCGTAGTCGATCCCTATCTCTTGCAATTTATCGATAATATCTTGATTTTCCACAAATTCAGCGACAGTCTCTATACCCATAACACCACAGACATCGTGTATAGACTTAACGATGGCGTAGTCTTTCGCGTTAGTGGCTAAATTTTTCACGAAGCAACCATCTATCTTCACATAGTCGACAGGCAGCTCCTTGAGATAACCATAGGAGGCGAAGCCACTACCAAAATCATCTAACGCGAAAGAGAAACCAAGCTTCCTCAGGTATTCAAGCATATCCATGGCCCGATTTCGGTTCTGAATCGCACTGGTCTCGGTGATCTCGAAACAGATACACTCACTGGGTATGGCGAAACGTTCGAACTGCTGAATAATGTAATCCACCATGCCCTCGGCGCCCAGGCTATTGCCCGATAGATTAATCGAGATACAGTGGTCTTCCCAGATCTCTTCATGCAGAGATAGCCAGAGAAAAGCCTTTCTAATCACTTCTTTATCAACATCGTTCATCAACTTAAAGCGCTCAGCGGCGGCAATAAATTGCGCCGGAGCTAATATTCGTCCACTGGGCTCCTGAATGCGCAGCAAGATCTCCATCCGCTGCCTATGCTTACCCGAGCCCATGCCTTTAATAGGTTGATAGTAAAGCAAGAGTTCATTGTGCTCTAGCGCCTGAGCAATTCTTACCGCCCACATTGGCGCATTACGCTGGCTGGTCAGGTCTTTATCTTTATCATCATAGAAGTGAACCTGATTACTTCCCTTACTTTTTGCGGCAAGACAGGCGATATCGGCATCTTTCAGCAGCTCTTTCGCCGAAATGTAAGGGGCCCTGGCTATCGCTATCCCGGCACTGACACCAACTTTATAATGACAGGCATTATCCCGCAGCACTTGCATCGACACACTGGCAACTATACGTTTGGCTAACTGAGCCACCTCCAAGGCGCTATGATCCCGGATAGCTAAGCCAAATTCGTCACCACCTAGCCTGGCTAGCATCTCATCTTGTGTCAGGCAAGATTGCATCGCCCTGGCCACCATGACCAGCATCTTGTCTCCCGCGCTATGGCCACAAGAATCATTGATTAACTTGAACTGCTCTAAGTCAAAATAGCAAATAGCGACCGATTGAGCCCCAAGGCTAAATGCCGCCAACCTCTCTTCGAAAGCTCGGCGATTGAGCAGGGACGTTATCGAGTCGAAGTTGGCTCGCTGACGCAATTTACGCTTGAGTAGCTCCTCCTGAGTGATGTCCCTGAGCAAAATAACCGTGCCCATTACTCGCTGCTTATGGTTAAGCAGGTTACTTATGCTGCGCTCCATTATCCGAGTCGATTCGCCTTGCAGCTTGAGCTTACTCAGTACCGGATCCTGTGCCCGACTCGCCATAAACTTGAATAAGTCTTCATTGGTACTCTTATCCGTTTTAAGTAAGACGTCGACACTCTCCCCTATGGCAGAGGTACTCTTTACTCCGAGTAATCGCTCCGCCTGGGGATTTAAATACACCACTTTTGCCTCGATATCGGTCAATATCACGGCTTCGGCAATCGACTCTAATGTGGTTTTTGAACGCTCTTTCAGTTGAAAAATCTTTGCCAACAAGGTATTAATCCTGTCCGCCATCACCACGAGTTCTGAGCAACCAGCTCCTATCAGCGGCGTATAAGTCTTAGCCGTGGGATCTATCTCCTCCAGCTGTGCCATCAATCGCTGAAATGGACGTATAAGCCCTAGGTTCAACCAGATATAACCAGCAATGAGTATCAATATCCCGGCACAAATGATACCAATCGATACCAGATCATATTTTAATTGAACTTGATTGAAAGCCTTGTCAGAGAAGGTGACTTCCAGGTGCACTGGCTTATCATAGATCAGGCTTGGCAACTCGAGAAACGAGGTGTCCCTAATCGGGTTAGCCTGTAAATCCAGCTTAGTCCCACCGACTATGGTCATCCGGCTCACTATGCCCTGTAAGCCATAGCTCGATAGATATTCAGCAGTCAGCCTCCTCACCATAATGACCGACTTGTCTGGCTCGATCGGCGTGACACTCACGATATAGCTATTCCCTTTATCCATATACACACCGGAATGGGGAGAGGTCCCGTGTGACAGATAGGCGGGAATGGGCTTAAGCTCGAATGACATCACGTCATCATAGAGTGGAGAAAATGGCGTTAACTGCCCCTCATTAAGATAGAAGAGGCTGAGGTGATCAGATACCCGACTCGCTCGCCAGGCTTCATCTAAGGTGACTCTCTTAAGCGGACTTAACTCCGACAGAGGCACAGCATAGATATTGGCTAGTAACTCTAGCTGCTTAATATCTTTATCGAGCTGAGACTGAATGCTGACTAACTCAATGTTAACTGCACTTTGCTGTAACGACTCGACTCTATGATCGAACCACATGCTTAAACAGTAGGACACAGCAATCACTGCAGGCATACAGAAGCCTACAACAAAGACGATCAGTTTTTTGCCTATATGCATTTTATCTCGCAGCGATAAACGTTGAAAATTAACGGCGGACACCACTAAATTGATTAGCGCTTCCATAACTTCGGCATGCAAAATACCCCATTTACATCACCGAGAAAACCCGTTTCGTTTTACCCGTTGCTAAAGTAGGCAATAGAGTGCATTTTTTCCTAGCAGCCTATCTTGATATAGCTCAGTAAGGCGACCAATAAACAGCGAAACAATCAGAATTAACTCAGAAATGAGATGTGATACTTTCGTGATACTTTCTTATTCAACTTGTGATTAAGTCGCGACAACCCGGTGATATCACTTTGTAACAATCAAATGATACCTAATCGATTCGTCTACAAGGAGATCCACCATGAATCTACACCACGCCACTCGCCTGTTAATACTCGGCAGTATGATGAGCATTCCAGTCTCTGCCGCCGATTTAGAGATAAGCATCACCAACTTGACCCATGGCAACCACTTTACCCCGATCCTCATCACAGCCCATGATGATGCCAGTCATCTTTTCCAATCAGGTGAGATGGCCAGTCCCGCGCTGCAGAAAATGGCAGAGGGAGGAGACATTGCTGACTTAGCCGCGGCAGCGATGGGCAACAATGAGATAACGGTGGAGAATCCGGCCATGGGACTCTTAGCTGCGGGTGCGAAAACCAGCGGTATAATGCTAGATACCCAGACGATGACTCATCTGTCGATAGTCGCTATGGTGTTACCGACAAACGATGCATTCATCGGCTTGGACGCATGGGAGATACCTACAACAGCAGGCACCTATACCCTTAACCTCAATGCTTATGATGCTGGCACCGAAGCGAATGATGAAATCATTAATGGCGGCGGCATGCCAGGTACACCGGGGATCCCGGCAGCACCTGGAGGCGATGGCGGCACTAACGGCACCGGAATCATGGACGGCAGCAGTAATACAAACGTCCATATCCATCCGGGAGTATTAGGTGATACAGATACAGCTGGTGGCATGAGTGACGTCGATAGTCGCATCCACAGATGGCTTAACCCGGTCGCAAGAGTCGTCGTGGTCGTTAAATAAGGGGATGAATCATGAGCATAATCAAACAAATGACCCATAAGCGACTCACAGCATCTATGGTGTTCGCCACCCTGTTTACTCTGAGTGCATGTTCAGATAATGACAATGACTCCATGGATACACCCGAACCGCCACCGCCACCGGTTCCGACACAAGATTACCGAGTCACTGTGACGAACTTGACTGCCAATCAACCCATGTCTCCCATTGCCTTAATAAGACATCAGGCAGACATGACAGCATGGCAAACAGGCGGGGCAGCGAGTCTCCCCCTGGAAACCTTAGCCGAGTCTGGTGATAGCGCCGGCTTTGCCGAGATGGAGGGCGTCGATGCACTCGTCAAGGGTCAAGGAATTTTAGCCCCTGGAATGAAGGAGAGTATCGAGTTCAAGCTTAACCCGGATGAGGTCGACTCAATCTCGGTGTTAACCATGTTAGTCAACACTAATGACGCCTTTGCCGGACTAAACAACGTGTCTCTGGTGGATTTAGCGGTAAACGCCACGGTGACATTCAACTCCATCGCCTACGATGCAGGCACCGAAGCTAACTCGGAAGCCAAGGGGACCATTCCCGGGCCTGCGGACAGTGGAGAAGGATTTAATGCCACGCGAGACGATGTCGATAGGGTTCATGCTCATCCAGGTGTCATCAGCGCCGACGATGGATTAGCCGACTCGGTATTATCTGCCTCCCATAGGTTCGATAATCCTGTTCTGACTATCTCAATCGAACGACTGAGATAAACATGACAAGATAATTGTTCGAAATAAATACCACCCGAATCAGGTCTATTGATTTACGGATCTGCTTTGGGTGACTCGAGATGAATGGAACACAGAAGGTATTGGGTGAACACTACAGCCACCACATATTAATCGTGGAAGATGAGCCTGATCTGGCTAACTTGATCAAGCTCAATCTCAATACCTTAAGCTATGGTGTGTCCCATAGCACGACATTGAAACATGCCAGAGAAACATTAGAGAGGAAGCAATTTGACCTCATTCTTATCGATCGCATGCTTCCCGACGGAGATGGCATCATGTTGTGTCAGCAGCTCAGAGAGTCGGGCCAAACGGTGCCATGCATGATGTTGACGGCTAAAGATTCTGAGGCCGATATCGTACTCGGATTAGAAGCGGGAGCAGATGACTACTTAGTTAAACCATTCAGTGTCTTAGAATTGAGAGCTAGGGTCAAAGCCTTGCTGCGCAGGAGTCACCTGATAGAAGATCAGCAAGAGTCACGGCTGGATTTCTATGGTATTACGATTAACTGTACCACACGAGAAGTGATTGCCTTCGATACTACCTTGGAGCTCACAGCCAGAGAGTTTGATCTCTTGATGTTTATGGCTAAGCATCCCAAGCAAGTTTTCAGCCGCATGCAGTTGCTCGAAGCCGTGTGGGGTTACTCATATAGCGGATATGAACATACGGTCAATAGTCATATTAACCGCCTGAGAGCCAAATTATCCCATTGTGCATCGACTGCCGATCTGGTTAAAACCGTTTGGGGAGTTGGATATAAATTCTCACCACCAACCCAAGCCATGAACCATTAATGAATCTGGATGATGAGCTCGATAAACGGGTGAATCGATCTAAGGGCTAAACCATGAAAAGTTTATTTAGCCGACTGCTCTTGTCGGCAAGTGTGATTGTTTTCATCTTAATAGTCGCGGTTTGGCAATGGTTTCAATTCAGCCAAGACTTTAGCCGTAATCAAGTACAGCAGTCTCTGCACCAAGAATTAGCCCTGCATATGGCACACATCAACCCCTTGCTGTCTCAAGGGATCACCTCAGATGCAGCATTAAAAGAAGCCTTTCATGACTTCATGCTTCTGGGACCAAGTTTCGAGATTTACACCTTAGACATTCAAGGCAATGTCATCGCCTATGATGCAAACCAAGAGAAAATAAAACGCCCACAGGTATCGACTCTGCCCATAGAGGCCTTTATCGAAGGCGGTGAACTGCCAATTAAAGGCATGGATCCTCGATCACTCGATAGCAATAAGATATTCTCCGCCGCCCACCTTCAAGATGCCGCAGGCAAGATCACAGGTTACCTCTATGTCATCATAGGCGGTGAAGATTTTGATATGTGGCAATCCTTGGTCAGTGAACACCAGGCGCCGCGGATCTGGGGAGGCATGCTCATAGGCTCGAGTATCTTCGCCTTACTTTTATTTGCCCTATTGGCCAGATATTTGACCGCTCCTCTCTCCAGACTCGAACAAGACCTGCGTCTGGTAGAAACCCAAAAACTCGCCGATGGCTTAAGCCTATCTCACGATTACCGGGGTAGCATAGAGATCCGCCAATTAAGCTTACATATAAAACGCTTACTCAATGAAATAAGCGAGCAACACAAGGCCATCAATCGCCAGCAGCAAGCGAGACATGACTTCATGCTGCATCTATCACATGATCTTAAGACCCCGCTCACTTCGCTACAGGGATATATCGATACCTGGCTATTACTGCCTGCCAATGAACGTAGCAGTGACCTCATCCAAGTTGCCGCCAATTCGGGAAAGTATATACAACAACTCCTGAGTCAGATGTTGGAGCTAGCGGCACTGGAAAACGGCCAGATAACGCCTGATTTTAAGGAGACCAAACTGAGTTTATTGCTAGAGCAATTAAAACAATACTTTGCCCCCCGCGCCAATACACAGAAGGTGCAGCTCGACTTCGAAGTAGACCAGAACCTAGCAATTATCACCGATCCTCAGATATTGATGCGAGTCCTGTCTAACCTGGTCGACAATGCGATTCGTTATACGCCAACGGGTGGCATCATAAGTATCAAGTTGAGCGCCGCCAACTCAAGTCCGAAAGATCGAGGTCATCAAGGTATCTGGCTCAGCATATCCGATAACGGGTCCGGCATGCATAAACATGAGCTGCAGGCACTGCAACAGATGCGTAATAAACCTAGCTTTAAACGTGATGATATCTTGCCTCAACTCGGAGTAGGACTGGCGATAGTGAGGCAGTTGCTAGGCCTGCTTGAGTGCAATATCGATATTGATAGCACCCCGGGAGAGGGCAGCTGCTTCCAGATTGAATTACAGAAAGTGTAGTCTAGGTTTGAGTTTGATAAATATAAATGACAGAGCAAAAAAAGACCCGCCTGTGGGCGAGTCTTCTCGAATAACTTATCGCTAATGCTTTAGCTATAAGCTACTTATGGTATTGAGCCGATAGCTCATGTACAGACTTGATGAATGCACCAGCATGCTCAGGATCAACATGTTGATGGATACCATGGCCTAAGTTAAATACATGGCCGGCTCCTTCACCGTAGCTGGCAAGGATTTGATCCACTTCTTGATGAATACGCTCAGGTGAAGCATAGAGTACCGAAGGATCCATGTTGCCCTGGAGCGCGACTTTATGACCGACACGGCGACGTGCGTCACCGATATCAACAGTCCAATCCAGACCCAGTGCATCACAGCCAGTCTCAGCCATAGACTCTAACCATAGACCGCCACCCTTAGTGAACAAGGTAACAGGAACCTGGCGACCGTCTGCATGACGAGTCAGACCATCGACGATCTTCTGCATATAACGCAGTGAAAATTCACGGTAGGCATGGTGAGACAGTGCGCCGCCCCAAGAATCGAAAATCATCAAAGATTGAGCACCGTTAGCGACTTGTGCATTCAGATACAGAATCACAGAATCGGCAAGCTTATCTAACAGCATGTGCAGTGTGGCAGGCTCTTCGTAGGCCATCTTCTTGATCTTTTCGAACGTCTTGCTTGAACCACCCTCAACCATATAAGTGGCAAGTGTCCAAGGAGAGCCAGAAAAACCAATCAGCGGAACTTCACCCTTAAGCTCACGACGAATAGTGCTTACGGCACGCATCACATAACCTAGCTCATCTTCAGGATCTGGAATAGATAGCTTCTTGATGGCATCGATAGTGTCGGTCGGACGCTGGAAACGTGGGCCTTCACCAGTCTCGAAATATAGACCTAAACCCATTGCATCTGGAATAGTCAGAATATCAGAGAATAAGATAGCGGCATCTAAATCATAACGACGTAGTGGCTGTAGCGTCACTTCACAAGCCAGATCCTTATCCCTACAAAGAGACATGAAGTCACCGGCCTGAGCGCGGATGGCTTTATACTCTGGCAGATAACGGCCAGCTTGACGCATCATCCAAACAGGAGTTCTGTCGACAGGTTGTTGCAGTAACGCACGTAAATAACGATCATTCTTTAGTTCTGCCATTTGGCTTGATTCCTAAACTTATAGTGATATCCGCTTGGGTCGTTAGTTTAGCATTTACGTTAATAAAGTAACCTTAATCTGAGTATTTATGTGACAAAGCCCCCCAGATACTAAAATCCCCCCCAATGAGCCGCCTCAGCGCACTATCCAGTGTCATAAAGTAAAATATCCTGACAAAAAATAGTGTTAATGTTCCCAATTTGACAGAAAAAAGTTGCACACCTCTCCAGGCTTTGGTATAAAAAGTCTGCGCTAGCAAGAACAATCAAGAAGCTCGTCTCATCGAGCCCGCAAAACCTTTACTCGCCCAGCGATAGATTTCTATCGCTGGGCATTTTATTTTCTAGGGGATTCAACTCTCTATCTCACTTAGTTTTCTGTATACAAAACAGCCATGTTAACTATTTACGAATATCTCACTTATATCAGCGAAAATGGTTGATCAATACCCTATTTGTCACCTACATTAGAAGTCAGGGAAGCACTTTAAAACGGGAACAATCATGTTAAAACAACTCGAAAAAGCTGAAAGAAAATGGGGTGGCTCTAACACTCTTATCGATCATTGGCTTAATAATCGTCGCCAACTACTGATCAACTATTGCCAAATTGCCGGTATCCCGCCCTATGAATCGACTGAAAAGTCACTTCCTACCGTTAAGACAGTTAAAGAGTTTTGTGACCTGTTAGTGGACTATGTGTCCGAAGGACATTTCGAAGTTTATGATCGAGTCGTCACCGCATGTGAGAGGAATGGTACATCGAGTAAATCTCTTGCGCAGAATCTGGTCCCACGCATCAGTGAAACCACAGATTCGGCCTTAGACTTCAATGACAAGTATACCGAATCCGTCGATGACCAAATCCTGTATCAACTCGATAAAGATCTGTCATCACTGGGTCATGCAATGGAAACCCGTTTCGAACTAGAAGATGAGTTACTGGAAGTGCTGCACACTAAGCACTCATAATTCTCGAAACAGATATCTGCTATAAGTGATAAGTGATAAGAGCAGAGTAAATACCAGCCAAGCTCCCCGTTTTTCTTGGCTTTCTTTTGCCGTCCCTCGGGAACCACAGCTTTCGCAATAGGCTAGCAGATGAATGCGTCGCCCTCAGTCGAGTTACTGGCCTATAAGGTGTATTTTAAAATAGATGCCCTTATGAAATAATTCAATGCAGCGTCTGCAACAAATCAAATGCCAGTATCAAATATTCTCCTCTATTTAATCTTAATCGGGCTTTGTACTTGGGTATTAACACTTAAGGTGAATATATCTGGCCTAGAGTAATGTCCCACCACATCTAATGCCCGTTTAGAGATAGCTGCCAACTTAATATCTATTTCGGCGTAGAGTATGCCCTTCTCCTTTCTTAGGGGGCCAGCAATAATCTCACCGCCAGGGGCGACAACCACAGAATCGCCCGGATTTATCCATTCATCACTGTCTGGATACAAGTTATCTTTCTCGGGAAAATCATCGGGGAGATCCCTGTGTTCCAGTACCACGCCACAAGATATCACCCAGCAGCGTCCCTCCCGCGCTATGTGTTGCATGGTGCCTAGCCAGGCATCTCCGCTGTCATAGGTAGGGGCGATATAGATCTCAACCCCCTGTGCATAGAGAGCGTACCTTGCCAGGGGCATATAGTTCTCCCAACAGAGTAAAGTACTCAGCCTGCCAATGGGCGATTCGATAACCTTAAGACTCGAGCCGTCGCCAAACCCCCACACCATACGCTCGGGGTTGGTAGGCATCAGCTTTCTGTGTCGGTTGACTAGCTTACCCTCCGCAGAAATGATGACGACTGTGTTATACAGGGTCGCCCTGCTGCGCTCATTATCTCGCTCATTGATGCCGCAAACCACAGTCACCCGATTTGCTTTGGCCGCCTCGTACAAGGGTATAAGATCGCCGCCTTCAATATTGACTGAGCTTTCGAGCAATAGCCCATGCAATGCCTCACTCGTCCCCCAGTCCATACCAGGCCTCAATCGCCAGATCCATGCAGGATATCCGGAAATAAAGGCTTCAGGAAATACCACTAGGTCGGCACCTGACAAGGCCGCCTCTTGAATAAGCTGCACCGCTTTTTCTATGGTTTTATCACGATTTAATACAATCGAAGACTCTTGAACTATGGCTACTCTAGACATATATACCCCATCCATCAGCAAAGCAGTAACAGGCAACTGGTACACCTTATTAAAGCTAGCCGAATAGGGCCATAACGCTAATCTTTTTTCTCTATGGTGATCTCTAATATCTTACTGTCTGTGGCAAACCATTTCTGCACATAGAGGGTGCCAAGCACGGGTGCCTGACCCGGCTCCGGCATCTCCTGGTAGCGCACGCTATTTTTAGTCTCTTTCTCATACTCAAACTTCAAAACTTTCTTAGACATCTTTACCTCATCAATTAAAAATTAGAGTCCATACTCAAATCGAAACATTTCCGTCTTATTAGTGCAACCTGATCACCCTATCTTAATCAGCAATTTAATCACATACCATCAACAAAAGTGTCTTCGACAAACAAGACAGGAATCGGACAATGACAAGTATAAACAAAAGCATACTCGCAATAGCAATTTCAACGATTTTACTCACGGGCTGTAATGATGACGAAGTTAAAACCGTCGAAGTCATCAAAGAGGTCGAAGTGATTAAGGAAGTCGAAGTCATTAAGGAAGTGGCTCCGGTAGAGATCACCAGCGTCAAGAATGTGATCCTTATGATAGGTGATGGTATGGGCGCTCAGCAGGTCGGTCTTCTTGAGGAATATGCCAGACGTGCACCGAACTCGATATACCAGTCCCATAAAACTGCACTGTCAAAATTTGGCGACGCCGGTCAACTTGGACTGTCACTCAATGCCCCCTATGGCAGCAATGGCAGCCTGGTCGTCGACTCGGCCTGTTCGGCAACTCAGCTGGCCACAGGTATGGCGGCAGGCTCAGAGATGATAGGTCTGGACGATCAGGGCAACATAGTAGAGACCATACTCGAGAAGGCTAAGGCCGCAGGCAAGGCGACCGGTCTGGTCTCTGATACCCGCATCACCCATGCCACTCCGGCAGCCTTCGCGGCCCACCAGCCGCACCGCTCCTATGAGGCTCAAATTGCCGAGCAGCTGATTGAGTCCGGCAGTGTCGATGTCCTTCTCTCCGGCGGTGCTCGTGTATTCCTACCCGCCGACATCAAGACCGATGATGCCGCCATTCAGGCCATGGTAGATATCGGCGCCCCTCTGAGTGTGTATAAGAAGTCAAAACGTAGCGATGACCGCAACTTGATCCTGGAAGCCAAGAACCAGCATGGCTATAGCCTGGCCTTCGATGCACAGCAACTCGATAAGGCCGAGGGTGATAAGCTGTTAGGCCTGTTTGCCAACTCGGCCATGGCCGACGGCATCGCCTACTCAGCCTGTAAGTCAGATAATACCTGTACCCAGCCTTCCCTACGTGAAATGACATTAAAAGCACTCGATATTCTTTCCAGAGACGAAGACGGCTTCTTCCTGATGGTAGAAGGTGGCCAGATCGACTGGGCCGGCCATATCAACGATGCCGGCTGGATGTTACATGAACTGATCAAATTTGACGAAGCGGTCGATGCCGTCTACGAATGGGTGAAAGATCGTGACGACACCTTAGTGATAATCACCGCAGATCATGAAACCGGCAGCTTCGGCTTCAGTTACTCACGCAATAACCTACCCGAAGCTCAGACCCTGTCCGGTGATGGCATGCAAGGTAAAGACTATAAGCCTAACTTCAACTTCGGTGCCCTGTCCCATTTAGACAAGCTCTATGCTCAGAGCGGTACCTTCTATGACATGATGTATCGAGTGGATTCGGATTGGGAATTTGGCAACTCAACCGGTGATCAGTGGGCCGAGGCCATCAATAACTACAGCGTCTTCAAAGTCACCCCCGAGCGCGCAGCGCCAATCGCGTTACGTGAAGCCAACGAATATTATGTCCCGGGTCACAAATATCTTGATGCCGCCGAGTTTCCACTGATAAATGACTTCAAGGAATTCTACGTCTACGGCGATGAGATCCATGGCAACCTGATAGGCCGCGCCCTGTCCCCAGAGCAAAATATCGTCTGGGGCACAGGCACCCATACTTCTGCACCAGTACCTGTGTATGCTTTTGGCCCATACGGTGTCACTAAGCAATTCTCAACCATGCAGCACCATGTCGAGCTGGGTCAGAAGATGATGGCGGCCCTATTGCCTGAATAGGCCAACACCCTCACAGAGGGGCGTGGCAACTCGCTCCTCCTTTTACCTCCCCTTACACTTGCCTCATATTATGCGAATGAGCCGATCTTGCTTCTGGTTCAAGAATCGCTAACTTGCTAGAATTACCTATCACAATAGCCAGTCAACAACCTAAATGAGCCTACAAGGTGTCTAAACTCAAACCCGACGTCACTATTATTCATAGCGGAATCTTCACCCAGTGGGACGAGCATGATGGTGCCCTGCCCAGATTAACTAAATCTACCGTGCATGTACCCGCAGAGATCGATATCGAATTTGGTTTCATTACCCGGATAAAAAAGGCCAAGAACCAGAAACTCAGGTATTGCATCTACCACCCCGATATCCCCGATGCAGACGGCAATATCAGGCCCCCTTTCGATGGCGAGGTCTACGTGAAAGAAAACGATTGGAAATTCTATCTCGGCGATACAATCTGGGCACCTGAGTACAACAAGCTAGGTAAGTGGCGCATGACCTTAGAGCTTAAAGGCAAGGTCATAGCCGAGAAGACCTTCAAGGTACACACCACAGATGATAAGCCGCCGCAAGAAGATACTAAGAGAAAAATGGATCCCGAGGCAGCAAAGGTCGCCTCATTTAGGAAAAAGCGCGGGCTTTAAATAATAAGAACCTTGAGGGTTCACTTCCCTATCAAGCTATTTCTTTCCTAAACGAAAAAAGGCTCATTACCCTCTCTAATAAGAAGTGATGAGCCTTTCGTCTTGAATGTGCACAGGGATAGCTGACTTTAAACAATAGGAACCCTGAGGGGGCAAATTGTTATTTCTAAAAAACAAGAACGAAAAAGCCCGTTATCTTTCGATAACGGGCTTCATCTGAATGTGGCGGAGGGATAGCTGACTTTAAACAATAGGAATCCTAGGCTTCATCGCCCTATCAAGCTATTTCTTTCTTAAACGAAAAAAGGCTCATCATTTCTGATGAGCCTTTCGTCTTTAATATGGCGGAGGGATAGCTGACTTTAAACAACAGGAACCCTAGGGTTCACCTCCCTATCAAGCTATTTCTTTCTTAAACGAAAAAAGGCTACTCTTTCGAGTAGCCTTTCGTCTTGAATGTGGCGGAGGGATAGGGATTTGAACCCTAGATGGGCTATAAACCCATGCCGGTTTTCAAGACCGGTGCATTCGACCACTCTGCCATCCCTCCGAACGACGCTGATAATAGGGATTGTTAGCGTCAATGTAAAGCCCTTCATGAATCAAACGACCAAAAAACAGGCCAATAAGCCATAATAACGTTTAAGCGGTTATTTTTTAAGCTGAATGGCCATAAAACAGCCTGAATTTAATGCCCCTGGATATTGTCAGGCTCATGCAGGGTGACAGGATGACCATTCACATCATCTCTAGTATTTGCACCATCACGATAAAAATACCGGCTAAAGTAGCAATGATTAATCCTGCCTGCCCACCTTTAACACGATAGCCTCCGAGACCCGTTTGCTTTCGCTGCGACACCACCATAGCCACCGGCAGAAAAATAGCTAATACGACCAAGGAAAATGCCGCATAGCCTAGTGCCACAATAAAGCCGCGGGGATAGAACATGGCAAATCCAAGCGGGGGAAGAAACGTCACCAGCGCCACCAGAAGCTTGTTACTCGGCTTGGCCTGGCGTTGCAATAGATCGGACATATAATCAGACAAGCCCAGACTCACACCGAGAAATGATGTCATCAGGGCCAAGTCGGCAAATATAGATACCAGGTTGGTTATCATTGGTGCATGCAGCAAATGGCTCAAGGAGCCTATGAAACCGTTAAGACTCTGGCTCTGCATAAGCTCAGCTTGTGATAATACCCCCTGACTTACCACCAACCACAGCAGATAAACCACCAGAGGTATGGCTGAACCAACAACCATCACCAACACCAAGCCCTTAGGTTCTTTACCCAAGTAACGCACGATGGACGGAATAGATCCATGAAAACCAAAGGAAGTAAAAATCACTGGCAGTGCAGCCATGATGACCCCCTGGTGTACGGGTAACTCAAGCAAATAATCCAGCGATACCTTAGGCATCAAAAGAACTAAGATTATCACCAGGGCGATGAGTTTTAAGGCAAACAGGCTACGATTGATTATGTCTACCGATCCAGTCCCTAGGGTAACCACGCTGCCAATAACTAAGGTAAAAATAATGGCCCCCGCCTGTATTGGTATATCAAGACCCAGCCAATTCGCTAACTTACTATGCAGCTGCTCTCCCCCGCCGGCGATATAGGCTGCACACAAGGCATAAAACAGCAACATCATGGCGATACTGGCTACAACCTGGCCCTTACGGCCTAGAAGTTTATACGCCAGCGAGTGTAGGGTCGCATCGATAGGGGCAAATTGATGCACCTCAATCATCAGTAAGGCGGTATAGATCATCAAGGCCCAAACGAGCAACATGATCAAGCTGGTGACACCGTAACCAAGCCCAGCGGAGGCCAGCGGAAGAGCCAGCATGCCGGCCCCTATTGTCGTGCCAGCTATGATGAGTGTGCTGCCGACGATCTTACTGTGATTCATTTATACAGTTCCAAAACTGAAGAGAAGAGCTCGGAACTGGCACAACACCGGCTGGCCAGATTCCGAAAAGAAAATAGCATTGCCACAATGGTGAGAATTTAGCTGGTAGGTTTTATCTGAATTACCCTCTATCCATGCCACTGTGGCTACAGATAGTGATAATAGCGTTCTATTAATGTCACGTTGACACCTTTCAAGGGTACTGTTAATAGGATGTTCTTTTGTAACAATGAGTTGCATTGTTACATCTAAATTATAATCTCGGCCATACCTTGTCAATCCTGACGGCTATAACGATGAAAATAAATACACCGGTAGCGAATCGGCTCGAGCCGGGATAATTATCCCGACCCGGTAACATGCTGCAGGCCTTAGTTCGGCGCTAATAGCAGATGTTGCAATTCCAACAATGAACTCACCTGATAATGAGGATTGATCCCGGCAGGTACATCTCGCCCATCACTGTTTAGCCAGCAGGTATCGAACCCGGCATTCAAACCACCTTGTATATCTGAATGTGGGTTATCGCCCACCATCAATACCTTATCTCTCGGTGGATGTTGCATATGAGTGAGGGCATGCTCAAAAATCGCCACATTGGGTTTTGCGACGCCCACTTGCTCAGAGATAACCACAGGGGAAAAACACTCCAATAAGCCAGTACGTTGTAGGCGTATGGTTTGCAGTTCGGTGAAGCCATTGGTAATGATCCCCATTTCGACTCGGCCCGTTAATGCATGGATCAACTCTCTGGCACCGGGTAACAGGCTACAGATATCCGCCATAGCGGCTAAGAAACCGCTATTGAGCTCTTGAGTCGTCACCGCCAACTTCGCCGCCCAAGAATCGAAGCGGGTATTTTGTAACTCCAAGGCGGTGATATTGCCATCTTGATACTCTACCCACAGCGGCTTATTCACCTCTTGATAAACCTGAAAATCAGTTAAGGTAAAGTCGACACCAAACTTCGAAAACATCAGCTGTAAGCCTTTGAAGGCATCGAAATGAAACAAGGTTTCATCGGCATCAAATAAGATCCATTGGTACTTCATGGTATTGCTCACTCCAGATAAATCTAATTGAGTAAATGCTCAGCGCCAGGAAAGCAAAGCATTCATAATGCGCCGACAATAATCTGCCAATACTCGTGTGTCAAACTTCTCCTCGCAGGCTTTTCCTTCCCCTCAACAAAAAAATTTTATCAGTCACATCCACTTACCTTTATTCCAAGTTATTTAGGTCATTAAATGGAACTGACAAGCTTATACAAGAGTCTCAGACTAGGTATGTATGCAATTAATAAGGAATTGATGAATGATAAAAGGATTACTCAAGCTACTAAAAAATAACCGCTCTTTCTTACTGTTTATGGTATTGATGCTGGTATTTAGAAGCGCTGTTGCGGATTGGAACTCGGTACCTACCGGCTCGATGAAACCAACCATACTCGAAGGAGATAGGCTGCTGGTTAATAAGATGGCCTATGATATACGTGTACCTTTCACCCATCTTTCTCTGGTAAAAATTGCCGATCCTGCTCGGGGGGAGATTATCATCTTCGATTCAGTCAAAGCAGATAAGAAACTCGTTAAGCGTGTGATAGGTGTACCCGGTGATATCGTCGAAATGAGACAAAACAAACTCATCATAAATGGGCAAGGGCTGGACTATGAAATTCAAAACAAACTTGTCTCAAACACTGATAGCATCGAACATCTGTTAGGCGTAGATCATATGATAAGAACCCATGACACCCCCTCTCGACTTGCCAATTTCGGCCCGGTCACAGTGCCTGATAATTACTATCTGGCACTTGGAGATAATCGAGATTCCAGCGCCGACTCACGCGTAATAGGATTTATACCGCGAGATGAGATAACCGGCAGAGCAAAAACAGTGGCCTTCTCTAACGACTACGATAACTACTATCTATTTAGGCCCGAGCGGTTTATGCATACGCTATAACCAAACTCTAGGGGGATCACATCTTTAGTAGCCTCCATTTGAGTAATTATCTACACAAAAAAGTCGATGTTTGCTATTTTAAGCCCACTTTCTATTAAATGGATTTGTGATGAAACAGCTCATTTCGGCTTCTTTACTTTCATTAGCCCTCCTTGTCTCCGGTTGTGCGACAACTACTGATAATGAACAGATTGAATATCTAACCTATGTCAAAGCGGGACAACTTGTTCCTGTGACTCAATTTACCGATACCCAAGGTAATAAGATCAATCTAGAAGAGTCTGGCAATGCCAAATTACTGGTGCTATTTGCCACCTGGTGTCCAGATTCTCAGCGAACCATGAAGGCGCTGGAAGCATCAGATCTCAACCTAGACCCTAATCTAGATATCATTGCGATAGGCCGCGAAGAAAACATCGCAGCATTAGAAAAATTTGCCAGCGAGTATGAGATAAACTTTCCGCTTATTGCCGATACCGATAGAGCTATCTATGCCAAGTTTGCCAATGCCGGGATCCCCAGACTCATTCTACTCGATGCTAATAACACCATAGTTAAGACCATAATAGCCGAAGGTGAAAATCCATTGGCCGAAGTGCAGTGGTAACTCCCAATCGGTAAAAGCTGGCGATATCTGATGCAAGCGATAAATTGAACGCTAAATTTGAAAGGATTACATATGAATGGTGCAGGTGGAACATCCGGTGGTATAGGTCAGTTTTTTATAGGCCTAATAATGATGTGTGGCGGCTTCTATATGTTGCTCAATGCCATCAAGATAACCAGCTCTTTTGGCATGGGTAGCAGCCTTTATCACGGTTCAAACTTTGGTGGCTTTAATGTTACCAGCGGCATGATAATGATCCCGTTTATTTTTGGTGTCGGCATCATGTTTTACAACTACAAAAATATCCTTGGCTGGGTACTCACCTTTGGTTCGTTAATAGCACTTGTTTTTGGCGTGATCAGCTCGATTCAGTTCCGCTTTACCCATATGAGTGCCTTCGATCTTATCGTGATTTTAGTGCTTAGCGTAGGCGGGATTGGGCTTTTTCTACGCTCATTTCGAGCAATTGAGCAAAGATATCCAGATTAAAGCCGAATAGTAAAAAATGGGAGATGGCTTAGTGCTCAACCTGCATAGTTAATGGACATACTTGATTAGTAAAAACCACCTTGAAATGTATCTCTTGCATGGTGCGATACTGACAAATGAGTACTGTTCCATCGACTTCTGATTTAACTAATTGTGCGGTAACCGCGGTTTGAGTCGAGGCAAATGCCAGGCTGGTAGAGAAGATAAACGAACAGGCTAAAACCATCACTTTTTGCATTATATTTTTTATCATTCAATCATCCTTATGCTCGATAGATACAGCAAGGCACTGCATACGGTATAACTCTACCAGCACAAGCTGAACCTCCACTTAACAAGGGGTGAGCTTTGGTTTCTCTTTAAGGTAATCTCTAATAACCTCAGCTAGCCGGATAACCCCAGACTCCATTTTTTCATTCCAAGGCAGAGCAAAGGTGATCCGAAAATAGCAGGTATAATTTGATGAAAAAGAAAACATGCTTCCTGGCGCAATCGATAGTTTTGCCGATATGACTCGTGACCACAGAGCCTCACTGGAATACCCCTCTGGTAACTTAAACCAGATACAGGGGCCGCCCTTTGGCTGACTCATGTAAACCGAATCTCCTAGCACAGAGCTCATCGAGCTTTTCATTTTAAGGTAATTCGTGTTCATCTGATTTCTGAGTTTCCCCGTCAGCGTATGATACTCACCAGATGACATCAGGTTTGCCACCATATGTTGCAAGGCAATGCTTGGCTCCTCGGCAATGATTTGTTTTGTACACTGACAGGCGATGAACGTATCGTTACATATCAAATAACCTAAGCTAATCGTTGGCGAGATGGTGTCATAGAAATCACCTATGCTTATCACCCTACAGGGGCGAATTTGAGTCACTAGACTTACAATCGCCACAGGACGAGTTGCGCCAAAATATAACTCACCGCGGTCATATTCAATCAAGGTGACATCATGCTCACTTGCCCACGCAATCAAGGCCTGCTTATCCTCTACCGATAAGACTCGCCCGGTAGGATCGGCAAAGTTAGGATTGACCAGGTAGGTATCAAACTTCTGTTCTTTATGCGCCTTGGAGAGCAGTGTTAACTCATCGGCATAGCTACCTTGCATTGGCACCTCAATCACATCGGTATTGAACTGTTTCAGCATCGCCTGAAAATAAAATGACACAGGAGACTCCACCGCCACCGTTTTACCTATGGCTTTGGCGGCCGCTAGAGCCAGCAACAAGCCCTCTTGCCTGCCATTAGTTATCAATACCTGATCTTTGAGAAACACTTGCCCTGAGCGTAATAGATGACGACATATCTCATGCCTCAGCTCAGGAATCCCTTCGATAGGATCTTGCATCAAGAGTTTGTAAGGGCGGTGCTTCAATACCTGTTTATGCAAACGGTTAAGCAGGAGTTCTTGATCGATAACAGTACAAGGAGCCGTACAGGACAGAGGTAAGATATCCGGGTCGTTAAACGAATATTGCACCGCATTGGCTAAATCTAATTCCGCATGAATTCGCTTGATGCTAGAACCATAATCAGGTTGCGTAAGCGCTCTCCTTGAAGCGATAAAATAGCCGCGCTTAGGCTCGGAGTAGATCCAACCTAGCCGTTCAAGCTCATAGTAAGCCTGAGTCACAGTCGATACCCCAACGCCTTTATCCCTGGCATAACGACGCACGGACTCGAGTTTATTACTCCCAGATTTATCTGAGAATATGCCTGACTCTATAGCACGAATGATCTCGTCGACAATGTTCTGATACTTAAATTTAGCCAAGGCATCGCAATCTGTATTGGGTTTTATTGAGTGCAACTGTATCTGTTTTGGGTTTAAGGCACCAGCTAAAGTAAAAAGCAACACAGAAGCCCTTGTAGTACTAAATTGCTACTGAGATAGCTAAAGAATCAAACGAAAAAGGTGACCAAGATGAGCAAGATAATTACCGAGACACAGCGGCTTATTATTCGAGAATTTAATCTCAAGGATGCCCAAGCTGTTTACCTCTTCAATGCCCCTGAAGAGGTCAACCGCTTTACCGGAGATGCAGGCATGTGTAACAGCATTGAGGATGCGGAGAAGATCATTGGTGATATCTGGTTAAAAGAATACAGTCAGTTCGGCTATGGCCGCTGGGCCGTGGTGCTTAAAGAGAGCGATGAAGTGATTGGCTTTTGCGGTTTCAAGAATGATAGCCGTATCAAGGCTGTCGATATCGGCTACCGCTTCCACCCTGCCCATTGGGGGAAAGGCTATGCAACCGAATCCAACCTTGCCTGTATCGAATATGCAAAACTGCACATGAACCTCAACCATGTGCTCGGAGACGCCGTAGCCGAAAACTTGGGATCCATTAATGTGCTACTCAAGCTGGGAATGAGCTATATCAGTCAGTATCAAGAGGATGAATTTACCGTCAATCGTTATGAGATTTACTTAAAATCTTAATGTTATCGACTAAGAAACCATTTATCAGCTTATTTAAAGTCGGTGACTACCACAATTTTTTGTCATGCTTTCACATCTGGGTATCCCCAACCATATGAGATTTGGCAGGCCCATAGACAAGAATGCTATTGCAACTCTCTATAGGTCTCAGTGTTCCAATCAAACACATATTCAACGCCTTGCCATTCATAGATGGTGCGGCCATCTCTTTGCATGACGCGGGCATTTTCAGGTAGGCTTTTCAAACCGGATGCGTATTGCACACTGGTGGTGACTCGCACAGGTGCAGAGATAGCTTTTGCTGGAGTGGGCTCTCTTTTTACCGCTCGGCGATCATTATAATAGTAGCTATCATAGCGATTATAACGATAGGGATAACGCCAACTGTTACGCCAATAAGGACGGTACCAGTTATTATTCCAACCATGGTTCCAGCTATTATTCCAACCATGGCTCAAGGAGTGATTACTCCAGTAAGGTGAGCCTGTTCCTATGCCGACACCGATTCCAGTGCCCCAACTACTGCTCCAGCTAGGCTGAACCCAGACATTGCTGCTCCAATTGAAGCGATCACTGGCTTGCACACCTAAGCTGGCAAGAGACAGCAAAGCAGACAGCGTGATAGCCTGCCCTATACGAGTGATTCTAGCCATTACCGCCTCCAAAACTCAGCCTTTGATAGCATGAAAACTTAGTTCTGCCTCTATATTACGCTTATTACAGTGCTAATTAAACGCCAGCATAATTTACCCCTTGCTTAACTAATTATTATCTTCCTCTATATAAAGTTAAGCAGTTAAACATGCGTACTAAAAATGCTATAGTGCGCGCCATATCACATTTTTTATGGCAGCAAGAATCAATGAGTTTTAAGGATCTGCGCAGTTTTATCGCACACCTGGAAAGCCAGGGTGAACTAAAGCGTATCAGCCATCCCGTCGACCCTCACCTTGAGATGACGGAGATTTGCGACCGAGTGCTTCGTGCTAAAGGTCCTGCTCTGCTGTTCGAGAATCCTGTCGGCAACGAGATGCCTGTGCTGGCTAACCTTTTCGGTACACCTAAACGTGTCGCCATGGCACTGGGTAAAGATGATCCTCTGGCACTGCGTGAAGTCGGTGAACTGCTGGCTTTCCTTAAAGAACCTGAACCACCTCGCGGCTTCAAGGATGCGATATCTAAGATCCCTAAATTCAAGCAAGCCTTGAATATGCCACCTAAGACAGTGCGTAATCCTCCTTGTCAGCAAGTGGTAAAAACAGGTGTTGACGTTGATCTGACTAAACTGCCAATTCAACACTGTTGGCCCGGAGATGCAGCCCCTCTGGTGACTTGGGGATTGACCATCACTAAGGGGCCCCGCAAAGAACGGCAGAATCTGGGTATTTACCGCCAACAACTGCTGGGTAAAGATAAGTTGATCATGCGCTGGCTAGATCATCGCGGCGGCGCGTTAGACTTTAAAGATTTTAAAGAGAAATACCCAGGTGAACGCTACCCAGTTGTAGTGGCATTAGGTGCAGATCCGGTCACTATCTTAGCCGCTGTCACACCAGTACCAGATTCCATGAGTGAGTATGCCTTCGCAGGCTTGCTTCGCGGTGAGCGTACCCAAGTCTGCAAAGCCTTAAGCTGTGACTTAGAGGTGCCTGCCACCAGCGAAATCGTCTTAGAAGGTTATATCGATCCGGAAGAGATGGCCGAAGAAGGCCCCTATGGCGATCATACGGGATATTACAACGAGACAGACAAGTTCCCTGTCTTCACCGTGACTCATATCACCCACAGAAAAGATGCCATCTACCATAGTACCTACACAGGCCGTCCACCGGATGAGCCAGCCATGTTAGGTGTCGCACTCAACGAAATATTTGTGCCGATCCTGCGCAAGCAGTACCCGGAGATCATCGACTTCTATCTGCCACCCGAAGGATGCTCCTATCGCATGGCAGTGATCTCTATCCGTAAGGAATACCCCGGCCATGCTAAGCGCGTGATGATGGGCGCCTGGTCCTTCCTGCGTCAGTTTATGTATACCAAGTTCATCATAGTCGTGGACGAAGATGTTAACTGCCGTGATTGGAACGATGTGATCTGGGCGATAACGACTCGTATGGATCCGAAACGCGATACCGTAATGATAGAGAATACACCTATCGACTATCTGGATTTTGCATCCCCCGTTGCCGGCCTAGGCTCTAAGATGGGCATGGACGCAACCAACAAGTGGCCAGGCGAAACCGATCGTGAATGGGGTACCCCAATCACGATGGATAAAGCGGTAAAACAAAAAGTCGATGATATGTGGGCCGACTTAGGTTTGGATAAGTAAGTTTATAGACTAGAGTTTAGAGGCTTGAGTTGACAAACTTGGGCTTCGAACCAAGCTTCTGGCACGCTGGCTATTTCCCGCTTAACCTGCCGAAAATGACTATGATTAATGTATCTGTTTTAACTTGGTTCTGAAGCAAGTGCTCTGAACCACTTTAAACTATTAACTTTGAACTAATAAATAGTAAAGCTCCCACAGAGGGGTTCGAAAAGGACGTTAGATGAACACCATAAGCTGTACAATCAAAACTGTTACCCCATTCAATGATGCGGTTTATCAAATCATTCTAAAACCTGAAACAGCGTTCGACTTCAACGCTGGTCAGTACCTCTGTGTTGTCATGGGTGAGCAAGATAAACGCCCATTCTCAATCGCTTCGGCACCAAATTCAGCACTTATCGAACTGCATATCGGCGCCGCGGTCAGCGAAAGCTACCCTATGCAAGTGGTCGAGCGCATGAAAGAGTGCTTGGCAAACGGTATTAAGATTGAAATAGAAGTACCAGGCGGTGAGGCTCACCTGCGCCACGAGAGCCTGCGTCCAAGATTACTGATCGCCGGTGGTACTGGATTCTCTTACATCAAGAGTATCGTCGAGCAGCAGATAGCACTCGGACAGAAGATCGAAACGACTCTGTATTGGGGTTGTCGTAACGCCGATGCCATGTATTACGAAACGATTGCCCGTGAGTGGCATGATGCCCATCCCTGGTTGCATTTCGTTCCTGTGCTCGAAGAAGCAGGCGGAGATTGGAAAGGCAAGAAGGCTAACCTATTAGCCCAGATCAAGGCCGATTTCGTTAGCCTACATGGCTATGATATCTATATTGCCGGCCGTTTCGACATGGTGGGCGCAGCCAGAGAAGTCTTCCGCGCCATTGGTGTAGAGGAAGAACACCTCTACGGCGATGCGTTTGCGTTTATAAAATAGAAACAGTTACTAGGGCGTTCGCAAGCTCACTAAAAGTGACGAGAACGCTCTTCTACGAGGACAAAGCAAAAGCTTGTTCCTCATTCGTAGGGCGTAGCCCGAACTCGCAGGCGCAGCCGCTCTCGGTACTCGCAGCGAAGCGTCCTGCTTTTATCTCGAACCTCGCACCTTCTTTTACTCAAGCTTAAATTTTCACTTTATCGTACTTATACCAAGCGACTGTATTACCAAGCAGAGGCACTATCCAAACAGCTGTTTCTTTATCCTTGTAGAGTCGATAAAAATAGAGATCCTCTTCGATAATCTCATGTTTTCTAATCTCACGATAAAATGGCATTGCGGCAGAGCTCACTTTATCAGGCTTGAATAGCTGCTTTTGTGTCACCTTAACTTGAAACACATCGACGTCAAGTTCACCAATTTTCTCTCTGTACTGAGTAAAATGCCCTTTAACTTTATATTTTATTGGCGTGGTCAAACAGCCTTCATCGGTCACACAGGCCGCCGAGTAAAACTTACCACTACTATCATCTTCATAAATTAAAGACAGGCTGATATCAGATCGAACCAACATCTCGCCTTTTACCGGATAGTAAATATCGGCGTGATAGTTATGCTCAACAAAATTGCCCTGGTCTAGCTCTGTGGGCGGAATGATCACCCGGTTATAGCGGATCCTCTGCTCCATGGTCTTGGTCAACTCAGCAAAGCTGTCCATATGCAGACCGGCAGGAGTGAGATCTGTGGCTGCAATATTGATTAACCCATAGCCGGAACAGCCATTTTTATCAAAATCAGGGCAGATAGCCATAGAGTAATAATTACCGTCTGTGGCTGCGTATCCTCTGTAGGGCTTTAACTGGACTAGGTGATTACTCTCTGGGGCTAGATGTTTCTGCCACATACTGGGATGAAGATGCGCCACATCATCCTTATATAACAGAGGAACCACTTGCTTTATGCCACCAATGTTCAGTGGAATGGTTTTTTCACTATTCCAGCTTGCGATATTTTTCACGACCCCATGATAGTCACTGCAGTACCACAGGCAGGTCATCAACATTACAGCAATGACTATGCCGCTGACCTTCACCAACAAGGACACATCAATAATCGCATCACGCACCGCAATGGGATCATTTACCGCCAACATTGTGATATGGGAACGGTTAGAGATATTAAGTTGATAACCTCTTCCTGCTATCGTTCTTAGAACAACTTCAGGGTATGGCTCCAGCTTTTTTCGTAAAGTGCTAACACATTGAGTCAATGAAGTTGCGGCAACAACTCGATCAACCCAACCTGCGGCCAATAGTTCCTCTTTAGTGCACACAGCACCTGAGGAGATGATGAGCTGATTTAACACCGCCGACTCTGAGGGGGTCAAGGTAATTGTTTTATTTTCAGCACGATCCAGCAACTGCTTGGCTTCTGCGTCTAACTCCAAATAGGGAGTGATTTTTTGCACTTTAAACCTCAACTAATCGGCAATAATATTCTTGGTGTAATAGATCGACTACACATTAGTCTACTTACTTTAGTTACTGGATAATGTGACTCTTTTCGCAATTAGTCTAGAAAACACTCCTTCAAAATAGAAGGTTATCACACATTTTTATGGTGTCTTTACATTATGCATACGAGTAAAAACTACCTAATTTAGCCAAGGTAATTTATAACGCTAGTGCTATAGGGGCCGCTTATTAAATATGACGTAACATGCTGCCACCAGAATAGAAATCCAGGTCAACATTGCGCCACATAAGCCAGAAAAGCCCCAGCCAGAATCTGAAAATACCGACAGACTGCCGCTACCACCCTCGATGCCGATCAGGTTCATTGCCCGATAAATATCTGTTGGGTTCAACACAATCAAAACCTTGAACACCCCTTGATTGATAAATGACAAGTCTGCAACCAACAAGGTTAACAGCAGGAGATCATAAATAAGCACAAAGAGGAACCAGAGCAGTAAAATGCTTGCCACCGCTTTTGCCTTCTCTGTCGCCTTTAGGCTGACGACATAGCCCAATAAAATAAAGATAACCGCTAACATGATGCTGCTAAAAATAAACTGCATGAAATGAACCAGAGTACTAAAGCCATCGTAGGTATCAGCGAGCAGTAGCAATAACATACAGGTAAAGCCAAAGGCAAAGCAGGTAGTAAAGATCATAATCACACTATGTCCCAGTAACTTACCCAGCAAGATCTGCCTGCGTGTCAATGGATAGGAGAGCAGTAACAATAGCGTCCCAGCCTCATCTTCCCCCACAAAGGCATCGTGGCTTATCAACATTGCCACTAGAGGAATGATAAAGACCGAGATGGTCGATAGACTAGACATCAAGGCTGATATCTCAGGTAGAGATAGCTCTCCCTTTATAGCACTCCCCGCAAAAGTCACGCTAAGTGATAGCACGAGGAAGATCAGTGAAATAAACAGGACCCATCGATTTCTCAGGCTATCTCTCACCTCTTTTTTGGCGATGACCATCACAGGAGAACGACGAAACTGACTGTTATTCATAAACATACTAAAACTCTACTTTAACTGACTACAGATGCCACTGGCTTGATTATTATAATGATGATAAATCTCGGCCAACCCAGGCTCAAAAATCGACAGGTCAAATACACCACACTGTGAAGTTAGGTACTCAAGCAATTCAGGCTTATCCATGCTATCCACATAAAGCGCATTACCCTGACTAATCTGCTGTAACCGTGCAGACCCTTGGATTGCCTGCTCAAGCATAGGGGAGGTTATCTTTACCTTTAACTCACTTTGTTGACGCAGAGCTGCCATATCTCCGGCAGCCAAGCTGCGTCCTTTGGCTAGAATAAGTGCACTATCTAGGTTGTTTTCGATCAAGGAGAGCTCATGAGTACAGACAATCACAGCCGTACCTTGACGTTTTAACTCATCAATCTTGGCATATAGAAATTGCGAGGCCGCAGGGTCGAGTCCAACTGTGGGCTCATCGAGCAGTAACAGCTCAGGCTCACTCAATATCGCCTGAGCAAAACCGAGTCGCTGTGCCATCCCTTTTGAGTAGGTGTTGAGGCGACGATCTTTGGCATACCCTAAGCCAAACTCCTCAATAAGTTGGTTAACCTTACGAGGACCTATGCCCTTTAATTCGGCAAAATAGGTTAAGATCTCTTCACCGGTCAACTTATCATAGAAGCTGACATTTTCCGGTAGGTAGCCAATACGCAGATCCGCTCTGGCATCTTTAGCTAATTGGGTTTTACCCAAGATATCTATCTCACCACTCGATGGTAAGATGAGGCCCAGCAGTATCTTAATCAATGTCGATTTACCGGCACCGTTATGACCAAGAAGCGCCATGGTCTGTCCCTGATATAAACTAAAGCTAACATCATCCAGCACCACAAAATCGCCAAATTCATGCCTAATATGTCGACCGATAACCACGAGCTCGTTATTCATCACTTATCCTAATTAACACTGACTATTCGTCCAGAGATTGGAGAAAACCATGATCTCTGGCTTACACTTACATCGAATTCAACAGGGGGTAGCTATCGATAATGCCACTGTCAGCACCGATTTCGAACTGGCGATCCACCCATCGCAGCACCGTGACTATGGGACTATCCATCAGAAAACTCGCCTCGGGATAGAGCCAGAATAACTTATCAATGCTGTCATTTGGCCTATATGGAGTGTTGCCGATCCCATCTAGGTTATGATCCCAACCTAAATAGCCACTCCAGTAGTTGCCGCGACCATCTCGGCTCCACTCAAGCAGTTTATCGCCAACATATTTAACCTGGCTGAAGTTATCGAGAAACTGGTTCTCATAGACCCTATTTCCCTCGCCTCCCATGGCCATATAAAAGCCAATATCGCTATGAGCAAAACGATTGCCGCGCACGCTATTATCTCTGGCGCCATAGATAAAGATCCCTTTACCTTCTTTGCCTGGTAGCACGTCTTCTGCGGGATTAACGATCCTCTCTACGCTATTAGACTCGATCAGAGAATCCTTGGTCATATTGAGCAGAATGCCGAAATCCACGGCTTGCCAGACGCTATTATGGTGCAGGTGGATCTTCTCAGAGTTCATCAGGGCATAGCCACCATCGACGCGATAACTCTGATTATTCGCGGCCTCATCATGCTTTGAATGCATGTAGTGAATGCCATATTGCTGTTCAAAGAAGCGATTTCCCAGCACCTTGCTATACAGAGTCGACTCCAGATAGACGCCGTCGCGAACCTGAGAGATGGTGTTATCGCAGATGGAAGGCGATTTCACATGTCGCAGGTGAATACCATCACCTCGATCTAATTTAAATAGCTCTGGGTTACCCTCTATGGTGTTCGCCACTATCTGAATACCTTCGATATCACGACCATAGATGCCAAAACCGTCCCCCTTTAACACATTACTGGTTACTGTGAGTCGATCGCTCCCCGCTAGGGCTAGAATCGCCGCGTCACTCTCATAGTGATCGTTACCCCAATTGCGGATAATTAATCCAGAGATACTCACATCGGTAGCAGACACAGTAAAAGCACTACCTTTACCTAATGCATCGATAGTAACCGCTTCCATACTGAAGATTGATAGGGGTTTGTTTACCTTAAACTGACCTTGATAAAGGCCGGCTTTAAGCTGCAAGCTGTCACCGGGTTGGGCATGTTGCAGATAGTACCTAAGCTCACCGGCATCATAAATATCTATGATGCTAGCCAGTGAAAGATGAGAGAAAGCCAGTAGGCAGACTAATAGTCCGATGCGATACATTTTACGGCTCTCCAAACACGTTACAGTGTAGAAAAACAAATCATCTTAGTAGCCCGCTAGAACTTCAAGGGTGATATCTTCAAATTGCAACACAGCTCCACCAAACTCTTTAGCAAATTGCTCAGCAGTCTCTTTTGTGCCAAATGAAGCAATCGCAGGACCCATTACCGCCAGCTTACTCGTGCCATAAACATACCAAGCCGTCTTAGCATCAATAAAACTTGAATCTACAGGGTGATCCCAATCTGTTATCGCCATATTGTGCACCATAAGACTTAATATTTGACGCTGATTTTCCGGCTGAAGTGAAAAGCTGAACATATCACGCGTCGAACAAAACTTAGGGACTAACTGCTCGCCTCGCAAGTGAACCTGCCCTTTGGGGCCAGGGTATTTCTTGATCATCATGCCACATTGGTGACAGCGATCATGCTGGTTAATTATTTCGGCTTGCTGTTTTGGCGTATCATTTTCACTCTGACTACAAGCAAAAAGAGACGGCAGTATTAAGCATAATATAATAAATTTTTTCATGATAATTCCAACAAGCAATAAAGTGACTCAACACCTCTCTAGCAACCTTGCAGGGAACAACCAGAGAGGTATGAGTAACAGGTGACACTTTGAGCGTTTTACTTTCTACCAGTCAGTGTGGTGATCCCACCTGATACTAACCTTGCAGGGATAGTGGATTAGGTGGGATACCTATCTGTGCTCGTTAGATAGCAAAATTTTGACCCGCATAGATGATGAATAGTCGTAGGCACATCATGCCACTGACTGCACATACACCCGATGCATAAAAGGCTTGCGCTGAGTGACTAAAACGCTTACTCGTTGCAAAATTAAGTAGTAACGGGCCAGCAAAACCAACTCCCACAACACCAAGCCAAAATACACCCGCCCAGTCACCGGTATGAAAAGCAGAGAAAGCATTCTGCATTCCAGCATTACCAGAAAACAGAGACATAGCGATCATAAAGATAAACAACATCTCAGCGGCCATGATTGGCCATTCAGCCCCATGAAGCAGTTTCATATCCTGGCTATGCAGCTCTTCCTTAAACATTGAAACAGCAAGCATTTTTGCACTTGCCGCACCTGCTGAAATACCAGAGACAATGAATAACGCCGGTAATACAGAGGTATTAATGATGGGGAAGCGAATTAATGCTGAGATCAAGAAACCTGTATAGGCACACACCGCCATCGCTAAAATCAATACCACGACTTCGCATGGGCGACGCACAGCTTTTAGCTTGTCGATGATTGGCAGTAACATACCCAGAGCAGGGATCTTACGTATCTCACCTTCAAACGCGAGCAGTGTGATCAAGGCAACCAGTGGAATGTAAGCTGTCAGTGCTATCACACCTATCGACATCACAGAGCTAAGATTGTAGAAAACCAATATCCGCCAGAAAAACAGTGGGTTAGTCAAATCCAAAACCAAACAGAGCATGCCTAAGCTAATCGTCACTAAAGAGATCAGTGCAGCAGCTTTATAAAATGGCGTGTTTGCAGTCTGTCCCTTGTAAAAACGAATAAATATCGCCGTTGCTATAGCACCACCTGAAATCCCTGCAAAGAACAGGTATACCGCGATTGGCCAAGGCCAAGCGATACCATCAGATAGCCCCATAGTGAATTCCATTGAACCATCCATCTCTATCCCCCCAGCTTATTAATAGCTATGTAGCGTAAACTTGACCAAAGCCTGGCAATACCATCGGATAAGCCCACAGTGAATTCCAAAGTGAATTCCATTGAAGCGTTCATCTCTATACCCCCAGCTTATTAATCGCTATGTAGCGCAAACTCGGCCTGGCGATACCATCAAACCCCATGGTGAATTCCATCGATCCATCCATCTCTATACCCCCAGCTTATTAATAGCTATGTAGCGTAAACTTGACCAAGGCCAGGCAATACCATCCGATAAGCCCATAGTGAATTCCATTGAAGCGTTCATCTCTATACCCCCAGCTTATTAATAGCTATGTAGCGTAAACTTGACCAAGGCCAGGCAATACCATCCGATAAGCCCATAGTGAATTCCATTGAAGCGTTCATCTCTATA
>JAKVHY010000014.1 GCA_023284085.1 Shewanella benthica | reverse complement strand
CAAAGTAGCAAGCTACTTTCTGTTTCCGCTCGACTTGCATGTGTTAGGCCTGCCGCCAGCGTTCAATCTGAGCCATGATCAAACTCTTCAATTAAAGTTCTTTTGATGCATTCCCTTTCGAAAATGACATCGGCTCAATGAATTATACTGTTTTTCACTAACCCTAAGGTTAATGAAGCTTACATATTTTGCTTCTTTGAATTTACTTTGCTTGCTCGTGAGAGTAAGAAAGTAGAAACCAAAGTTGCTATGGTCACTCAGTGGTTCATCGAGCTAAATTTTTGATTGCTTCCTAAAAAGCAATTTCGAATAACTCAACACCTGTGAGTGTCCACACAGATTACTTGATAAATTGTTAAAGAGCGTTGCATCATCTTTCATATGCTGCCGTGACGCTAGGTCGTTGGCTTGAGGAGGCGTATTCTACACTCCCCGTTGTTGGCGTCAAGGGCTTTTTAAAATTTAATTTCAATCGTTTGAAACGAAGAAAAAAACAAGCTTACTTGCTGCCTTGACTCGACTGCGTCTTACTCAACTTAATGTTTAGTAGGACTGGTTTGCCGTGTCAGTGGATGCGCATTATAGGCAGTATTAGAATGATCGCAAGCAGTTTTATGAAGAAAAACGATTTTTTTTAGATCTCTTCTGATAGTAACAACTAACCCACCACTTACCCCCAGATTTATCCACAGCACGTGCATTTCAGCGCATAAAACCGACTCTATCCCTTGGTATTGTTTCAAGCTTACTATGAAACTTAATATAAAAAAGCCACTCAGATGAGTGGCTTTAAGATTTATTCTGCTTTCCTGACTAACTAGCCTAGGTTAGCTTACCGTGACACTGCTTATACTTACGGCCAGAACCACATGGGCAAGGATCGTTACGACCCACTTTAGCACCTTCGCGTACAGTCGGAATATGCGTAGCTAAATCTTGAGCTTCTTCTCCACCCACTAACGCTTCTGCGGCTGCATGCTGATAGTCTAGGCGAATCTTAGCCTCTTCTTGACGTCGGCGTTCTTCCATCTCTTCAACATCTGACTGTGCCTGTACCTGGACCTTTGACATTACGCTGATCACATCATGCTTCAATGATTCCAACATCTGTTGGAACATCTCAAAAGATTCACGCTTGTATTCCTGCTTAGGGTTTTTCTGCGCATAACCACGCAGATGAATACCTTGACGCAGATGGTCCATCGCAGCTAAGTGCTCTTTCCAGAGCCCATCTAAGGTTTGCAGCATGACAGCTTTTTCGAACTGACGCAGAACCTGTGCACCGACCATCTCTTCTTTTGCTTGATAGGCTTTGACCCAAGTATCTACGATACGTTCACGAAGTGTCTCCTCATGAAGGTCGTCTTCCTTCTCCAACCACTCCTGCACCGGCATTTTAATCGCGTATTCCTGCTCCAGACGCTTTTCAAGACCTGGCACATCCCACAATTCTTCTAGTGACTGAGGTGGCACATACATATCGATTAAGCCATTGACTACGTCGGCTTGAATGTTAACGATAGTATCTTGAATGTCTTCGGCATCCATCAATTCATTACGCTGAGCATAAACGACCTGACGTTGATCATTGGCTACATCATCAAATTCGAGTAACTGCTTACGGATATCGAAGTTTCTGGCTTCTACTTTTCGTTGAGCATTCTCAATAGCGCGTGATACCCAAGGGTGCTCAATGGCTTCACCTTCCTCCATGCCAAGTTTCTTCATCATCGAGGAAACACGCTCGGAAGCAAAGATTCGCATTAAGCTATCTTCCATTGAAAGATAAAAACGCGAAGAACCCGCATCACCTTGTCGACCCGAACGTCCACGCAGCTGATTATCGATACGACGTGACTCATGACGCTCGGTGCCTAAGATATGCAATCCACCGGCATCAACGACTTCGTCATGGCGAACTTGCCAATCGGCCTTGATCTTAGCTTTCTGTTCAGGCGTTGGATTATCGATTACCTCGATCTCCATCGCCCAGTTGCCACCGAGAACGATATCTGTACCACGACCCGCCATATTGGTAGCGATGGTCACGGCTCCCTTCCTTCCCGCTTGAGCAACAATATCGGCTTCACGCTCATGAAACTTGGCATTCAAGACTTCATGGGGAATCTTCTCTTTCTGCATCAAACGAGCTAAGAGCTCAGATTGTTCGATTGAGACGGTACCCACAAGCACTGGCTGACCACGTTCGCGGCAACCCTGAATATCTTCTACTATTGCAGCATATTTCTCATCCGGTGTTAGATAAACCAGATCGGCATTGTCTTTTCTAACCATAGGTCTATTGGTCGGAATCACGACCGTATCTAGACCATAAATATGTTGAAACTCGAACGCTTCGGTATCGGCAGTACCTGTCATACCCGCAAGCTTTTCATACTGACGGAAGAAGTTCTGGAAAGTGATTGAAGCCAGTGTCTGGTTTTCATTCTGAATATTGACGCCTTCTTTGGCTTCAACAGCCTGATGAAGGCCTTCCGACCAGCGTCGACCCGGCATGGTGCGCCCGGTGTGCTCATCGACAATAACGACTTCATTGTCCTGAACGATATAGTCAACATCTCTCTCGAAGAGTGTGTGAGCACGAAGCGCAGCATTAACATGATGCACTAAAGAAATATTCGCTGCCGAATAGAGAGAGTCGCCTTCGGCTAACATGCCTCGCTCGGTAAGCAGAACTTCAACTTTCTCCTGACCACGTTCGGTCATGTGTACTTGTTTCGCTTTCTCGTCGATAGAATAATCTCCATCGCCGATCACCTCTTCCGTATCTTCTTTATCCTGACGGACAAGCAAGGGAATTAGTGTGTTGATCTTAGTATAGAGTGCCGAGCTATCTTCGGCCGCGCCAGAGATGATCAGTGGTGTTCTTGCTTCATCGATAAGAATCGAATCAACTTCATCAATCAGGGCATAGTGAAGTGGGCGTTGAACACGTTCTTGAGGTGAAAATGCCATGTTGTCACGCAGATAGTCGAAACCAAACTCATTGTTGGTTCCGTAAGTAATATCTGAGTGATATGCGTCTTTCTTCTCTTGCTGACCTAAGCCTGCTACGTTGATGCCAACGGTTAAGCCTAGAAACTCAAAAAGTGGACGGTTATTTTCGGCATCACGACGGGCGAGATAATCGTTAACCGTAATGACATGTACGCCTTTACCGGTTAATCCATTCAAATAAGCAGGTAGTGTCGCCGTCAAAGTTTTACCTTCACCGGTACGCATTTCAGCAATACGATTACTATCTAAAACCATGCCACCGAGCATCTGCACATCGAAGTGGCGCATATCGAATACACGCTTAGATGCTTCACGAACGACGGCGAACGCTTCTGGCAAAACATCATCTAATGTTTCACCTTTATCTAAACGTTCACGAAAATCCGAGGTTTTCCCCTTTAACTCATCATCAGTTAACTTTTCATAATCTTCTTCGAAAGCATTAATCTCAGTAACAACCTTGCTAAGAGACTTAAGTGTACGATCGTTGCGACTACCAAATAATTTTGTCAGTATTTTACCAAACATCTGAACCACTTTTTATGTTATTGGCCTAGTCCCTGTCGAGTCTGAAAGCCGATTATTAAGTTAACTTGCTTTGCGGTAGACAAACTTCTGTGGATCTATCTGTTGCCCACCCCGCAACACTTCGTAATGCACATGAGGTCCAGTCGAACGACCAGTACTCCCCATAAGCGCAATACCTTCGCCTTTGGCGACGACATCACCCACAGTTACTGACAGAGATTTATTATGTCCATAGCGAGTTCGCAGACCATTACCATGGTCTATTTCTACCAACTCACCATACCCAAACATTTTTCCTGCCCAAGTGATCACTCCTGCTGCAGTCGCAACCACCTTGGTGCCCTCTTTGCCGGCGAAATCGATACCTTTATGTATCGTTCTGCGCCCGCTAAAAGGATCATTACGTAAACCGTAGGGCGACGATAACCAACCTTTACGGATGGGACGCCCAGATATATAACGCTCTTCATCTATATGGAGATTAGATGAGACAGTTTCAAGTATCGAAAGTTGAGCATTATTATTATCTATTCGTGACACTAACTTATCCATATCCAGAATAAGTTGATCGAGTTCAATGTTGGCACCCAAATCACTCAGGCCTCCAACACCGACTTCGGAAGAGAAATCAAACTGATCTTCTAATTGATTGTTCTTAGCGATTTGCAGACCGAGCGCTTCGAGACGAGTCACTTTAGCTTGCATACGGGCAACATGAGTTACCAGCATGGCTAGTTGTGATTCAGTCGCACCTTTAAGCTCAATAAGTTCTTGTTTCTGCTCTTCACGAGCAACACGTTCATTATCGCTATTAGTCTGCTGTTGCTGAATTTGTTTGGCGTTGTGCTGATACAAGCCAGTTCCGGCTGCGAGCAACAGAACGGGCAATAATAGCCAACGTTTACCAGGCTGCCATCTTGTGGCGCCATTTCGACCTTGAATAAAAACTGTTACACTCATAGCCTAATTAAGCCATTTTATTATCATATGAAAAAGCCCCCTAGAGACCTTAGCCAATTACTGCATCAGCAAGGGAAATTCCCTGAGATAGCTGAAAAAGCAGAACTTCTGTTGCACTTGGATAAACACGTAAAGCAAGTGCTGACCGGTCCAGTGACACAGCAACTCAAGGTTGCCAATCTCCGTCAGGGTGTTCTAGTTATCGAAACGACAACCGCTGCATGGGCTGCAAGAATAAATTTCCAAAAAGCCAAAATTTTGCAACAGCTTCAAGCCGAAACGTTACCTATGCTGTCCGCTATCGAAGTTAAAGTCAACCCGAGTCTGTTTTTGTATACTATAAAACCCAAAACAAATAACAATATAATCACTAAAGCAGCTGCAGAACACATTGAGGCACTAGCTGAACATACGGAAGGATCTTTAGGGATAAAACTAAAACGACTGGCTGCTTTAGCCAGCCGTTCAAGGCAATCTTAGTTCATTATCAGGCAAATACTGCGCCGCCAGGAACCGAAAAACTCACCGGAGCTTCACCTTCTTTTTCGAAGCTGACTAACTCCCAGGCATCCTGCTGAGCCAATAAAGCACGTACCAATTTATTATTTAGCGCATGCCCAGTCTTGTATGCGCAGAACTCACCGACGATGGCATAGCCTGCAACATACAAATCACCAAATGCATCTAAAATTTTGTGCTTAACAAACTCGTCCTCATAACGCAGGCCATCGGGGTTGAGAACTTTATATTCGTCAAGCACAACGGCATTTTCCATACTGCCGCCTAAGGCTAAATTATTAGCACGCAGATACTCAATATCACGCATAAACCCAAAGGTTCTCGCCCTACTGATATCACGAATAAAGGCTGAAGATGAGAAATCCATCACCATATGCTGGTTACTACGTGCAATTTCCGGGTGGTCAAAGTCGATAGTAAAATCGACTTTGAAGCCTTTATAAGGTTTTAACTCTACCCATTTATCACCGTCTTCAACACGTATGTTTTTCTTGATTCTTAAATATTTCTTGGGCGCGGCTTGCTCTTGAATTCCTACTGATTGCAATAAGAAAACAAATGGACTGGCACTGCCATCCATAATCGGTATCTCAGGCGCATCGACTTCAATAATCGCATTATCGATACCGAGTCCCGCAAGCGCTGCAAACAAATGCTCGATCGTTGATATACGTATGCCATCGTCATTTACCAGTGCCGTACACATAGTGGTCTCACGGACAAGTTCCGCCTTAGCAGGAATAGAAACTGCTGGCTCCAAGTCGGTTCGCACTAGTACGATACCCGAATTAACTGGCGCAGGCTTGATGCTCAAAGTCACCTTATTGCCGGAATGCAATCCGACTCCGGTAGTTTTTACCATTTCTTTAACAGTTCTTTGAAAAATCATAGTCTTACCTGTATATATCAACAAAAAAAGCAATCAACCGATCCCCCTGAATCACTAGATTCAGGCGTGGCTGGTCGAATATGCTAGCATATCTTTGCAGATTAACCAAAATTCACCCGCAGAAACATGCAGCGAAATTTAATTATTGCCCCTTCCTACACTAATAGCTTAATCAGCTTGCTTGCGTAAGAAAGCGGGAATATCTAAGTAATCAGTTTCATTCCTTGGTGCAGAGGCCGGTGCAGTCTGCGCCACAGAAACCACATTGCCGCTAACAATAGGCTGGACAAAATCGTCACCTTGCGGCTCTGTACGTACTTCGGGAGTCACCACGGACTCAGGACGAGGAGCAGGTTTTGTCACCAATTGGATATCAGCCTTCTTCTCTGAGCCTATACCAGTAGCAACCACAGTAACACGTAGCTCATCACTCATTTCTGGATCGATAACCGCACCGACGACTACGGTAGCGTTATCTGAAGCATAAGCTTTGACATGGTTACCCACAGTCTCAAATTCCTCTATGCTCATATCCATACCCGCTGTGATGTTAACCAATACACCACGGGCTCCAGCCAGATCGATATCTTCCAACAATGGACTGGCGACAGCGGCTTCGGCGGCCTCTTCGGCTCGGTCTTCACCACTGGCGACACCAGTACCCATCATGGCGTTGCCCATCTCAGACATCACAGTCTTCACATCGGCGAAATCGACGTTAATTAAACCCGGACGCGTGATAAGCTCGGCAATGCCTTGAACGGCACCAAGAAGTACATTGTTAGCCGCAGCAAATGCATCCAGTAAAGATGTGCCACGCCCTAAGACTTTAAGCAACTTTTCGTTAGGAATTGTGATCAGTGAATCCACATGCTTAGCCAGCTCTTCGATGCCTTGCTCCGCATAAGCCATACGCTTCTTACCTTCGAAAGGAAACGGCTTGGTCACGACAGCAACCGTTAAGATTCCTTCTTCTTTGGCTATTTCTGCGACTACTGGTGCGGCTCCGGTTCCGGTTCCACCACCCATACCCGCAGCAATGAAAATCATGTCACAGCCCTTAATAGCATTTCTGATATTTTCTCTGTCTTCTTCTGCGGCCAAACGGCCTATTTCAGGATTAGCTCCGGCGCCTAAACCCTTAGTAACATCGCGTCCTAATTGAATAGTTGTACCAGCAGATGACTTTCTCAGTGCTTGTGCATCTGTGTTAGTAGCAACAAACTCAACACCTTCGATGTTATGCTTAACCATATGCTCTACTGCGTTTCCGCCACCGCCACCGACACCGATGACCTTGATCACCGCTTCATCTGTATGACTGTCCATGATCTCAAACATGGTCTTCTCTCCGTTTTGCCTGCGTTATATATGAAATACCAAATCAAACACTAAGTTAATGTACTAACTTGGTATTAAAATTCACCTTTAAACCAACTTTGAACCCGATTCCAAATACTGGTTACCCCTTGTCGCTCAGGACGCTCAAACTGACGTTCAAACAACCTTCTTGCTCCGTAGTGTAACAAGCCAATACCTGTCGAATATATGGGCTGATCAACATATTCGAATAAGCCTTTCACAGGTAGTGGGTTTGCTACTCTTACCGGCATACCGAATGTAGCTTCGGCCACATCCACAGCCCCCTCGATGGAAGATGTTCCACCAGTGAGAACGATACCGGCAGCGACCTGGTCCTCTAGACCAGAATCGCGTAATTCTTTCAACACCAACTCAAACAACTCTTGATATCTTGGCTCAACCACTTCAGCCAAGGTGTGTCTCGACATCGTTCGAGACGGACGCCCCCCTACAGATGGGACCTCTATACTGTCTTCACGACTTACCATTGAGCTTCGAGCGCTAGCATACTGAACCTTTATCTGCTCTGCATGAGCCAGAGGGGTACGAAAAATCTTGGCGATATCATTAGTCACCTGATTCCCCGCAACCGGTATAACCGCACAATGCCTCAATGCACCATTGGTATATATCGTGATATCGGTTGTGCCACCGCCAATATCGACCAGACAGACCCCTAGAACTTTTTCATCATTGGTCAATACCGAGTCGGCAGAAGCGATCGCCGAGAACACGAGATCATCGACTTTAAGACCACAACGCTCGACACTCTTGGTGATGTTTTTCGCCATATCATTGGCACATGTGACGATGTGAACTTTAGCTTCCATGCGCATACCGGACATGCCAATAGGGCTTTTAATCCCATCCTGGACATCGATGGCGTACTCTTGCGGTAACACATGTAAAATACGGCGCTCTGTCGGTATCTTCACCGAACGAGCGGTATGGATAACGTTATCGACATCGTCCTGGGTGACTTCTTCATCATTGATCGACACCATGCCATTTTCATTTTGACATGCGATATGCTTTCCAGAGATGCCTAAGTAGACAGACGAGACCTGACAATCTGCCATCAGTTCAGCCTGATCTAAGGCTCGCTGGACACTGCGTACAATTGAATCAAGGTCGTTAACACCACCTTTATCCATGCCTCTGGATTGGTGGGTCCCCAAACCGACGACACTGATCTCACCATCGGGCAGCACTTCACCTATAATCACAGCAACTTTTGACGTTCCTATGTCTAATCCAACGATCAGGTTTCTATCTTGATTCTTGGTCATTATTTACTGGCTCTCTTCTGTGCGTTAACCCAACTCACGGCTAATCCGGTGTCGTAGCGCAAATCTACCTTAGCAACGTCTTTATCTTGCTTAATCAGCATCGGATACACGTTTATGAACCTTTGTATCCGCGCCATTTTATCTTCTCTACCTAGCTCTAGCATGACTCCACTACTTAGGACACCATGCCACGCATGTCTGGGACTCAAACTTAATCCCTCTAAGTCAAAGCCATTAATGTTCAGTAACTCACTCACTTGCCGGTACGTGGTCAACACGATCTTAGCCTGATCTTCAGGACCCCCTAATCTTGGCAAGGGACCAATATCCTCTTTTTGAGGAGCATCGAAAACCTCCCCAAGATTGTTAAGCCAGGCATCGCCATTCCAATGGGCAACCACATCTTGCTCGACTAAGTAGACTTTCAATTTAGCAGGCCATTCCCGCCTAACTGACGCTTGATAAACCCATGGCAATGCCTCTAATGCCTTTTGAACTTGATTGACATCGGCAGAAAAAAAGCTTCTCTGCATCAAGCCCTGCAGGGCCGTCTGTATCTCCTCGTCTGAGGTATGCGTTCGCTCACCCTTAATGGCAACAGCTTCGATAGGCAAGGCGTCTGCATCATGGAGTATCAAATTCAACTTCCACGCAGCCATAGATAATCCCATGACAACAAGGAAAAGAAATATCACCCCAAAACAGAGGTACCAATCCACCCGCGAAAGCTTAGCCTTCCAACGGCTACCTACCTCACCCCAAGACACAATTACCCCACCTTACCTCTCTATTTCGATGTGAATGCCTTTCATCGGTACGCCAAGGAAAACCGGTCATTATATAGACCTTATGCTCAGGGTCAAAACCTCTATTTTCTTCAATGGCATAGAATACAAAATCACACTCCACCCGTATCGATTCTTGCAGCCTCAAAACCTAAGTTTGTTTGGGCAATTAACTTTGACAAGGCGCCGATATTGCCAGCCCCCTGAGTCAGTAACAAGTCACCGCCCTGTAGAACATCCGGCAATAAGCTAAGCAGTTGCTCTGCTCCAGCAACAAAAATTGGATCTAGCTGCCCGCGCAAGCGAATGGAGCGACATAATGCCCGACTATCGGCTCCCGGTACAGGCGCTTCTCCAGCGGCATAAACATCGAGTAAGATTAAGCTATCAACTTGAGATAGTACCTCGATAAAATCATCATAAAGGTCTCGAGTGCGGCTATATCTATGTGGCTGGTAAATCATCACAAGACGCTTTTCTGGCCAACCCAGCCTTGCCGCCTTAATAGTTGCGGCGACTTCACTAGGGTGGTGACCATAATCATCGACCAGCATCACCTCACCCTTGCCAGTAGCAAAGGTACCCAGCTGCTCAAAACGTCTTCCTATGCCCTGAAACTCAGCCAAGGCACGTACAATGGCCTCATCTTCTATCTCATCTTCGGTAGCCACTGCTATTGCCGCCAATGCGTTGAGTACATTGTGCTCACCAGGCAAGTTCACCATCACTTCTATGTCTGCCACACCCTCTCGTCTGAGTGTGAAGTGACTGCGATAACCTTGCTGAACAAAGTTCAATGCCTGAATATCAGCATTTTCACTAAAACCGTAAGACACAATTTTCCGGCCTACTTTAGGCAGTAGTTCACGGGTAACCGGGTCATCGATACACATCACTGCGACACCATAAAATGGTAAATTATGCAGAAAATCTATGAAGGTGGATTTTAATTTCTCAAAGTCTCCGCCATAGGTATCCATATGATCGGCTTCAATATTTGTTACCACACTGACCATGGGCTGCAGGTGCAAGAAGCTCGCATCGCTCTCATCAGCCTCGGCGATAAGGTAACGACTATGACCTAATCTCGCATTGGTTCCCGCACTATTTAGCAGACCACCAATGACGAAAGTAGGATCTCGGTCGGCTTGAGCATATACGCTGGCAATCAAGCTAGTTGTGGTTGTCTTACCATGGGTGCCTGCAACGGCAACCCCGTGACGGTAGCGCATCAACTCAGCCAACATCTCTGCACGCTGAACAACGGGTATTCTCAGCTTTCTCGCCGCGACTAGCTCAGGGTTTTCAGCATCAATGGCGGTCGATACCACCACAACATCTGCATCATGAACCTGCTCTGCTTGATGACCGATATAAATTTGAGCGCCTAAAGCTCTCAGCCTTTCAGTGACAGTATTCTCGGCAATATCAGAACCGGATAAGCGGTAGCCTTCATTGACCAGTACTTCGGCTATTCCGCCCATGCCCGCACCACCGATACCGACGAAATAGATATGCTTAACTCGTCTCATCTCAGGAATGATGCTTCTTAACTGTGAATATTTCTCTTTGCTCTTACTCATCTCAATCCTTCTGCGCCAACTCGATGCAAACCTCAGCCACTTTTTCGGTGGCGTCAATGACAGCGACATCTTTAGCTCTTGCGCCCATATGACAAAGCTCGGCTCTGTCGGAGGCTAATATCTGTAACTTATTGATTAATTTGTCGGCATCCAAAATGGTCTGAGGCAGTAAAAATGCGCCCCCGGCATTCACCAACACTTGAGCATTTTTTGTCTGATGATCGTCGACCGCGTGCGGGTAAGGCACTAAAATACTGGGTAAACCGACGGCGGCTAACTCAGATACCGTCAAGGCACCGGCCCGGCATAACACGACATCGGCCCAACGATAGGCCGCTTCCATGTCGTCAATAAACTCGGCGACGATGACGCTTCCGTCTTGACCTAGATGCTGGTACTCACCTTTTACCGATACCAGATTGCCTTTACCCACTTGATGCCAGACAGTAATGGAGTGAGTCTTACTCACAGCGTCAGTCACTCCGGGCATAAGATCATTAAATACTTTCGCCCCTAAACTCCCGCCAACGACTAATACTTTTAATGCATCTTCGACGCAGTCTTCTTTTGCAGATTGGCCTAACTCGACCAACTCTTTACGTATCGGATTACCGACGACCTGAGCCGATACTTGCTCGAAGGTATCTTCGAAGGCACATAATACCTTGCTTGCAAAGCGAGACAGCAACTTGTTAGTCATCCCGGGGATGGCATTCTGTTCATGTAACACCAGAGGTATTCCCATCAGTCTCGCTGCAACCCCACCTGGTCCACTGGCAAAACCACCCATGCCTAAGACGACATCCGGCTTAAACTCTTGTATCACTTCCTTCGCTTGCATCACAGAGCGCATCACCTTAAATGGCGCGGCTAACTTACGCAGTAGTCCGTTGCCTCTGACACCCTTGATATCGATAAAATCAATATCGAAGCCATGCTGAGGCACCAGACGAGCCTCCATGCGCTCGGCCGTACCCAGCCACCTCACCTTCCAGCCTTTTTGGCTTAGAAATTTGGCGACAGCTAATGCAGGAAACACATGGCCACCTGTACCGCCGGCCATGATTAAGATACGTTTATCTGCGGAGACATTTGTCATTAATTAATTTTTCCTTGTACTGCCTGGATACAACTCAAACGCCGCTCATGATCGATGCGGATCAATATCATGGCTGCGGCCGTCATAACCCAGAGGCTACTGCCCCCATAACTGATAAATGGCAAGGTCAAGCCCTTGGTCGGTAACATGCCGATACTCGCTCCCACATTCACAACCGTCTGAAAACAGATCCAGATGCCGATGGAATAGGCGAGATAACCTTCGAAGGCCTTATCTATCGCGATACATAAATTACCTAACCGAATCGCTCTTAACGAGACAAAGAACAACACAGACAAGACGACAATAATGCCCACAAAACCTAGTTCTTCACCTATTACAGCAAAAATAAAATCTGTATGTGCTTCCGGCAGGTACTCGAGCTTTTGAATACTATTACCCAGCCCCTGCCCAAACCAGTCGCCACGACCATAGGCCATCAAAGACTGAGTTAACTGATAACCGCTGCCAAACGGGTCTTGCCACGGGTCTAAGAAAGAAGTCACCCGGCGCATTCTATATGGCTCCAATAATACCAAGGCCACAAACGCCAACACCCCGGTCAAAATCAGTGCAAAGAAATCAAACAGTCGAGCTCCGGCTAAAAATAGCAAGCCTACTGTGCCCACAAACAGGACTACAACCGTACCAAGATCTGGCTGCAACAAGATAAGCACCGCATATACCGCAAACACGGCAATAGGCTTATAGAAGCCCTTGGCATTTTCTCTAATCTCTTCATGGCGTCTCACCAGGTAGCCTGACATATAGATGGCAAATGCAAACTTGGCCAGTTCTGCTACCTGTATTCTAATCGGCCCTATCGTTAACCAACGTTTAGCCCCGTTCACTGTGGTCCCTACCAACAACACCGCAACCAACATGATGCCTACGATAAGCAATAACATGGGGCTAAACTTCTGCCAGCGACTCATCTCAATCTGCAGAACTACGGCAGAAATAACCACGCAGCCGATAAGATAAACAATATGCCTGATAACAAAGTGAAAAGGATTACCGGTCAGGCTTTGTGCCTCAGGCATAGAGGCCGACATCACCATGACAAAACCAAAACTTATCAATGAGAGGATAGAGAACAGCAAGGCACGATCGTACAGCTGTGTGCCTGGAGCCTCATTGCCTTTAAACAAGTTGGGCCAGCGCCATGTAACAGACGAGCCAAACAAGTTAACTTGCCTCTCTTGGCTAGACATCTGTACCAGTCTCAGGATCTAAGATTTTGGCACTTAACGCCTGTACCAGTTGACGAAAATCATCGCCCCTAGCCATAAAATTCTTATACATGTCCAGACTCGCACAAGCCGGAGACAATAAGACAATGTCGCCAGCCGTTGCCAAATCAGCGGCTTGCTTGACGGCATCAGCCATTGAGTCGACTCGCTTGGAGTTATCTTTTAATGCCGCAATTTCATCGCCATCTTTACCCAAGGTAATGAGGTGAGTAACCTTATCTAATACGGCTGCCAATGGGCTAAAGTCGGCCCCTTTGCCATCGCCGCCGGCAATCAAAATAATGTCACCTAAATGCTCACTCAAGCCCTCCAATGCAGCAACCGTAGCACCGACATTTGTCGCCTTTGAATCGTTGACATAAGAGACTGCGTCTATATTTGCCACTAACTCACATCGGTGAGCCAAGCCAGTAAAATGCTTAGCCACTTCAATCATGGATTCTTTTTCTATACCGGCATGATAAGCCAGAGCCATGGCGGCGATTAAATTGGCATGATTATGACTGCCGACAATCGCAACATCATGTAATGAGACAATCTCGGTTGTCCCATGGACTATCTTGCCATCCTTGACGCCCCATTCATCGTTGACTGGCGAGGTTAAACCAAAGCTGTTTTGGTTCATCGGGTCATTGGGTTGAGTCAGGGAGTCTTCACGATTAAACAAGGCCCTCTTACTCTGATCGTAAAGGGACAACTTAGCTTGCCTGTAAGCCTCTAGATCTCTATAACGATCCATATGGTCTTCACTGATATTTAAGCAAGTCGCCGCAATGCAATTCAGGCTATGAGTTGTCTCGAGTTGAAAACTGGACAGTTCGAGTATATAAAGATCGATTGGACTCTGTAATAGATCCAGAACCGGGATGCCTATGTTGCCACCCACCGCATAATTAAGGCCGGCAGCTTTGGCCATCTCGCCCACTAACGTGGTGACCGTTGACTTACCATTCGATCCTGTGATCCCTATGACGCATGGGCTACTGTCTTTAATTGCTCTTGCGAACAACTCGACATCACCGATAACCTCGATATCCATGTCTATTGCTGCACGGATCTCAGGTGTATCTATCGCTATGCCTGGACTAATCACTATTTGACTGGCCTGCACCAGATAGCGGCAATCGAAGCCGCCGGTAATTAAGTTCACCTCAGGAAATTCGAGCGCTAGCTGCTTAGCCCCTGGAGGGTGTTCACGACTGTCCATGACTAGAGGTGTGATGCCCTGCTGGCACAAATAGCGCACAACCGAGAGGCCGGTGGCTCCCAATCCTAAAACTAAGTGCGAATTGTGCAGTTCCATAGTCAATTACCTTAACTTCAGCGTGGCAAGGCCAAGCAGAACCAAGAACAGTGAGATGATCCAGAATCGAACGATCACTCTGGGCTCGGGCCAACCTTTCAATTCATAATGATGATGGATAGGAGCCATACGGAAGATTCGCTGACCACGAAGCTTGTATGATCCGACCTGTAGAATCACCGAAACGGTTTCCATCACGAACACACCGCCCATGATGACCAGTAAGATCTCCTGACGTACCAAGACTGCGATGGCTCCCAATGCGGCCCCAAGAGCAAGGGATCCAACATCTCCCATGAAGACTTGAGCCGGGTAGGTGTTAAACCAGAGAAAACCAAGACCCGCACCTACAATCGCGGTGCAGACAATGACCAGTTCACCAGCACCAGGCAGATAAGGGATATGCAAATAGTTAGCAAACTGTACATGACCAGACAGATAGGCAATCAGGGCAAATGCAGCTGCAACCATGACCGTAGGCATGATGGCCAAACCGTCTAACCCATCGGTTAAATTCACCGCATTACTCGAGCCAACGATGGTGAAGTAGGCTAAGACAATGAAGAAAGCCCCCATCTGCGGCATAACATCTTTGAAAAATGGTACCACGAGCTGGGTTTCACCCAGAGTATCCGCAGAGGCATAAAGGTAAAACGCGATCACGATGGCCGCTATTGACTGCAAGATATATTTCCACTTTGCAATCAATCCCTTGGTATCTTTACGAACCACTTTACGATAATCATCGATGAAACCGATAAGACCAAAGCTCGCCAATACGAACAGCACGACCCAAACATATCGACTACCCAGATCACCCCAAAGCAATACACTGATAAAAATACCAGCCAAGATCAGAATACCGCCCATGGTTGGCGTACCACTCTTGCTAAAGTGTGATTCTGGTCCATCGCTGCGCACAACCTGTCCAATCTGTAGCGTCTGTAGACGCTCGATCATCTTTGGTCCCCACCAAAGGCAGAAGACCAAAGCGGTCATCAGACCTAGGATGGCTCTGAAAGTGACATAAGAAAAAACGTTAAACCCAGAATAAAACTGAGTTAAATACTCCGCCAGATAGACCAGCATTAAACAAACTCCCCGCGCCCGTAGGCAAGTATTAAAGCTTCGACCACGCGCTCCATTTTGGCGCTACGTGATCCTTTGACCAAAACAGTTACATCACCTTGAAACTGCTTAATATTTTTTATTAAATCTTCTACCAAACATTCGAGGCTAATATGGCCATCGACCCCGAAGGCACGACTCGCATTAGCACTGAGTTCACCTAAGGTAAATAGCGAATCCAGGCCTCTTTGTTTTGTCAGTTCGCCTAGTTCAGTATGCAAAAGGGACGCATTGTCACCCAATTCTCCCAAATCACCCAGCACTAAACAGCGATGACCTTCAATTTCTTGAAGCCAGTCGATTGCAGCGGTGACAGAAGCAGGGTTAGCGTTATAGCTATCATCGATCACACGGACCCGCCCCAATTGAGTGGGCAGCATTCTACCTTTGACAGGCAGCAGAAGTGACAAGCCTAATTTTATTTCATCTAGCGTTAATCCAAAAGATAAACAGATGGCCGTAGCGGCTAGGGCATTGCTCACCTGGTGACGTCCAGATAGTGGCAGAGCTATCAAAACAGACTCTTGCATGTAACTCAATTTGAAGCGGTAACACCCCACTGAATCGGCTTCAAGATCAGATGCTTGAATATCTGCTTCTGACTCGACTCCAAACGTCAACTGAGTAAAACTCATCGATGCCGACATCATTACTGACGCAAACTGATCGTCTGCATTGATAACGGCCGTCCCAGTCGCTGCTAAATGATTAAATATTTCAGACTTTGCACTGGCAACGCCTTCAAGAGAACCAAAACCCTCCAGGTGCGCCGACGCCACATTGTTCACTAAGGCCACATCAGGCTTGACCAAGGAAGAGGTGTAATCTATCTCTCCCTTGTGATTTGCACCTAACTCGAACACCCCAAATTCATCATCGGCCTCTAAGCGTAAGAGTGTCAAAGGCACGCCAATCTCATTATTGAAGTTACCTGCGGTGTACAAGACCTTGTGCCTTTGAGATAAGATGGTCGCCACCATCTCCTTAACACTGGTCTTGCCATTTGAGCCGGTTAACGCGACAGATTTTGGCTGAATAAGCTCTCTTAGATAAGCACCCAGCTCTCCCATCGCCTTCTGGGTATCTTTAACAATCAGTTGCGCTATGTTCAGTGGCAATTCGTGGTCGACCAACAAGGCCATAGCCCCATTTTCCACTGCCATATTGGCAAAATTATGTCCATCGAATTTCTCGCCTTTCAAGGCGACAAAAAGAGTGTGCGCTGGGATAGCGCGGCTGTCGCTGGAAACATGACAAAACTCACCGTCGGCCCCCACTAACCTGGCATTCAAGCGTTGACATATACCCGACAAATTCAATGGGATCATATCCGCTCTCCAGCCAATGATTTAGCTAATGCTCTCTCATCATAATCCAAGCGTTCACCTGCTATTTCTTGATAGGTTTCATGTCCTTTCCCCGCCAGCAAGACGAGATCTCCCGGCTTTGCTAAGGCAACAACTTGTCTGATGGCTTTCTCCCGATTGACTTGAGTTAGCACTCGCTTTGGGACGCTCAAACCCGCTAATATCTCTTCGATGATGACTTCAGGAGATTCACTCCTGGCATTATCACTGGTAACCATCACCTTATCTGCATAGGCTTCGGCAGCTTGTGCCATCAGTGGCCGTTTACCCTTATCGCGATCGCCACCACAGCCAAATAGACACCATAACAGACCTTCACAATGGCCTCTCAACGCCTTGAGAGCCTGCTCTATAGCATCCGGGGTATGGGCATAATCGACCACTAGGGTCACACCATTTGCTGTGGTAAAACGCTCCATCCTTCCCGCAACAGGTTTAAGCTGAGGCGCCATGGCCACCATCGCCCGCATATCGTAGCCAATCAAATATAAGGCACCCAATGCGGCGACTAAATTGGAGAGGTTGAAACAACCTAGCAGAGGTGATGCCAACTTAGCCTGCCCCTCGGGCCAGACTAGCGTCGCCGTGACGCCTTGATGGTGTTGGTGATTATCTAGGGTGTAAATACTCGCTGTATCGGCATATGCCGAACAGATACTGAAACCAATGTACTTAGCCGATTGCTCCTCACAGAGCCACTGGCGTCCGACTTCATCATCGAGATTTATCAGGCTGCTTTGCAAGGATGTAAACTTGAATAACCTTTTCTTTGCGTCGGCATAAGCCTCCATAGTGCCATGGTAATCTAAGTGATCTCGGCTCAGATTAGTAAATACGGCGACATCGAAAGGAACGGCTTCAACCCGCCCCTGAATAAGACCATGGCTGGATACTTCCATGGCGCACAAATCCGCACCCGCCAGATTATAAGCCTGTAACTGGGCGGAAATAGTGATGGGATCGGCCGTGGTATTGCCACTGTCGACTAAGTCCCCCCATAAACCATTACCTAAAGTGCCCATCAAGGAAGCTTGTTTGCCTAAAAGAGCGACTAACTGAGCCATCAATTGAGTAATGGATGTCTTACCATTAGTTCCGGTAACACCTATGAGTTTGAGTCTCTGTGCGCCTAATGGATATGCTTGTGCCCCGATTGCCGACAAGTGTTGGCTTAATTGGAAAAACAACACCTGAGGTGAGCCCGTTTGTTCAAGCTTGAGCCGACCATGCTCTGCAGGATCGTCGGTGTGGACTAAGGCTGCTACCGCACCTTGCTCGAATGCTGCACCAATAAACTTTCTGCCATCGACAAGATGTCCAGCAACCGCAATAAATAGATCCCCGGCAGTAATCGCTCTGCTGTCCAATGATATGTTATTGAATGATTCCGGCCCTGAGTAATGCAGCCAAGGCGCTAAAAGATCACTTAGCCGCATTATTCTGTTCTCCTGACATGACTCTGTAGACGTACTTTTTCTTTCGAGGAAATAGGCTCCACATTCAGCATCTGTAATGCCCCGGACATCACCTTAGCAAATGCAGGACCAGCCACATCGCCACCATAATACTTGTCTCCTTTGGGCTCATTCACCACGACTGCAATCGCAAGTCTTGGGTTATGCACTGGAGCGACACCGGCAAACAGGGCGACATAGTCTTCACCATAGCCGCCAGCAACGGCTTTTCGCGCCGTACCTGTCTTGCCCGCAACTGGATAGCCCTCAATATGAGCTTTTCTGGCTGTGCCTCCAGCCTCAGTCACGCCTATCAGCATCTCCATCACTTGCTGGGCAACTTCCGGAGATATCACCTGAACGCCTTCAGGCTTCTGCTTGAGCTTCAAGATCGAAGATGGGTACAAGACACCTTTACCGCCCAACATGGCATACATTCTTGCGATCTGTAACGGAGTCACTGTGAGAGCATAACCAAAAGAAAGCGTCGCCCGTTCAAACTCAGACCAGCGCCTACGGTCATGAAGCAAGCCCGTACTCTCTCCCGCAAGGTTAATGCCTGAATAATTACCTAAGCCCATGGCCTGGTAATAACCTAATAGTTCCTGCACCGGCATAGATAGGGCTATTTGGGTCATGCCAACGTTGCTGGAATGAACCAATACTTCACCCAAAGAAAGGTCACCATAGTTTCGGCCGTCACGCACTATCTTACCGCCGATCCGAATGCGTCCCGGTGAGGTCTTAAATATCTGATCCTTGTCAATGGTCCCCGCTTCTAATGCTGCTGCGACCACGAAAGGCTTAATGGTTGAACCCGGTTCATAGGCATCGGTTAACGCACGATTACGCATGCGATAACTTTGTAAGTTTTCTCGGGAGTTAGGGTTATAGGATGGGGTATTCGCCATCGCCAATACTTCACCAGTATTGACATCGATGACGACTATCGAAGCAGACGTAGCCTGATTGATCTTAGTGATACGCTTGATCTCACGATAGGCTAATTGCTGAATACGTTGATCTATACTCAACACCAAGTCATTGGGACTCTCACCCTCTTGCACCATGTCCAGGCGCTCTACTACGTGTCCATCTCGGGATTTACGTACCTTCTGTTTCGAAGGCGTGCCCGTTAACCAGTCGTTATAGGTGTTTTCAATCCCCTCGATACCGACATCATCTATGTTGGTAATGCCGATCAATTGGGCGGTGATTTCGCTGGTAGGGTAATAACGGCGTGATTCGGCTTTAAGATATATTCCGGGTAATTTGAGTTTCTTGATGTAATCGGCAACCGCAGGGGTCACTTGACGCTTTAAGTAGGTGAAACGTCGCTTAGGATTAGCTTGAATCCGACTTAAAATCTTATCTTTAGGCTCATGGAGCACATCGGCTAATGCCTGCCAAAGACGCATATCGGCAAAGCCATTTTTGTCGTAAACCACTTTAGGATCGGCATACACGGCTTTCACCGGTACACTGACAGCCAACATTTCACCATTACGATCGGTAATGAGTCCCCGCTGAACCTCTCTACTGGTCGTTCTTAAGCTGCGCATATCACTTTCATGGCGCAACTTTTCAGGTTCGATAATCTGAATATAGGCGGCACGACCAATCAAACTGGTGAATAACAGGCAGACGAACCCCACCACTACGTATAAACGCCAGTGAATGAGCTGTGGTTTTTGCTTCCTTTTAGCCTGCTTGATCTTCCTCATGATGCTCTTGTTATCACCTATCCTTGATTGTTTATAGCTGTGGATGTTTATAAATTTTCAATATATAAACGGGATTATTATCACGGTATCCTTACCACGACCTCTTCCTTAGGCAATGGCCGACTCATGTCTAACTGCTTACTCGCAATCCGGGTAATTCGACTATGTTCAGACTGAGATTGCTCTTCGAGCAATAGATTCCGCCATTCGATATCTAACCTATCTCTCTCCTGCCACATCTGATCCCATTGGCTGATATATTTACGGCTCACATGGCTTGTATATACAATGGTGATCGCGTTAGCAACCACAGCCGCCGCAAGCAGTAATACCCACTTATGATGCCAAAGATCGAGTAGGATGATTCGAGTCAGGTTAAGCTGAGATTGCCCCATATCAGCACTCCCTACCACACACGCTTATAACCAATGAGTCAGGTATTAGCATTCGCTTCCACAGCCATTATTAATACTCTAATCTCTCTGCAACTCGCAAAACAGAACTACGAGATCTCTTGTTTCTCTCGACCTCTTCGGCAGAAGGCTTGGTCGCCTTACCAATGCCCTTCAACAAACGTGTTTTATCGAGTTCGGCCTCTGTGATCGGTAAACCATGAGGAACACTTTTCCCTTGGGTATGGCGACGAATAAAGCGTTTCACCATTCTATCTTCGAGAGAATGGAAACTGATCACCGATAAACGTCCCTGAGGTGCCAGCACTACAAGTGCCCCCTCTAATGCCTGATCGATCTGCTCTAATTCACTATTGATGTAGATGCGTATGGCCTGAAATACTCGTGTGGCTGGATGCTTATTGCGTTCCTTACTCTTACAGATCCTAGCAATAAGATCCGCCAGTTCCTTGGTTCTCAAGAAAGGAGTCTTTTGTCTATCTGCAGCGATACATCTTGCGATATGACGAGAATTTTTCTCTTCACCATAGGTTTTAAATACCCAAGCCATATCTTCAATTTCGGCGCGGGCGATCCACTCTGCAGCGGTTTCACCCTGAGAGTTATCCATACGCATATCTAGTGGACCATCTCTTAAGAAACTGAATCCACGCTCAGCATCGTCCAGTTGCGGTGATGAAACACCAAAATCGAGCAAGACACCATCTATCTTGCCCTTCAAGCCAAGATCTTCAACATAAGTAGCCAATTGACCAAAACCACCATGCACTATGCTGAATCTGCTATCGTCGGCAAACTGCTTAGCAGCCTCAATGGCTTGTGGATCTCTGTCTATGGCAATTAAACGGCCATTCTCACCTAAGTGCTTCAACACTTCACGAGAATGCCCGCCTCGGCCAAAGGTGCCATCGATATAGATGCCATCTTGTTTTATGTTTAGGCCTGCAACCGTTTCAGAAAGCAGTACTGATAAATGTGAAAATTCTTGGCTCATTAGTATCTTCTATCTATTTTTGCGTCACTGATCACAGTGAGAAATTGGCAAGACGTTCATTATTGGCGAACTCTTCGCTACGAATCGTCTCTCGGCTTTGCTCTATCTGCTGCAGCCATGCAGCCTCATCCCAGAGCTCAAATTTATTTAACTGCCCCACTAACATTGCGTGTTTATCTAAATTCGCATATTGACGTAACGGCAGAGGAAGTAATAACCTAGCGTTACCATCTAGCTCACACTCGTGTGCATAGCCTAATAGCAATCTTTTCATCGCTCGTTCAGAAGCTTGGGTATCGGAGAGCAGGAGCAGTTTTGCTTCAATCTTGTTCCATTCATCTAATGGATACAGCAGAAGACATGATGATTGAAAATCAACAGTAATCACTAACTGACCATTATATTCGGCACGTAATGACTCACGGTAGCGCTTAGGAATAGCGATCCGCCCTTTTGTATCAAGGTTTATAGCACTCGCACCACGAAACACGTTAGCTTGTCCTTGCTGTCAGTAAATGATCCACATATATCCACAAATTCCCACAACTGCTAATTCTAGAGACAGAACACAAGACTTGTCAAGAGCACCACCTATTTAAAAATCCAGTACTCAAGCGGGTTAGCAGCATGTTTAAAAAATGATTGAGTGAACGAAACTAGATGGGGAAAAGTGGACCTATCTCCCTAAAGAGTTGAAAAAACAGACAGAAGAGGAAACTAATGTCGAATACTAGAAGTGAGAAGTGGTAGAAAATCCCAGAAATATTCGATTCAGTTGGCAATTAAGCGTTCCTATTCGATTATCAAAGCTCTATTTACATCGTATTCTCACCAAAATGCTCATAAATAAAGAAGCCCAGATAAACAAAGATTAATCATTGGTCTAGCTGAAAAGCAAACTTTAACGCTTAATCATGACTAAATATTAAGCAGGAACTGCCGATAGTACTAAGTAGGAGCAATTAACGGGAGATATTATGGTTGGTTTAGATAGCCTTTATGCCATGCTTGCACGCCCCATTCAGCGGAGCATTGAACGTAAACGCTTGATGGTAGAAAAAACTGACAATAGTGCGAGTATTGCTGCCGATGATCATGGGACCCCACAATCGCAACTGCCACAGAGTCTTAACCGACGAAAATCACCGCAAGACAGGCGCCGCGGAGATCGCCGTAGTGACCCAGCAAGTAAAGAAGAAAGAGAAAGAGAAGACGCAACCAACAGGGATCTCGTCGAACATGAAGCGGTGAACTCACCACTCCCCAGAATTGATATCGATATATAACCTAGTAAGCAGTTGATTATATAGAGATAGTTAAAACCAATCACACTAAGATCTTTCCTTAATTAGGTATTGGTTGACGTAACTTGAGCAACAGCCTCTTTCCAGCCGAGGTAAAGACTCTCTCTAGCCTCAGCAGAAATACCAGGACTAAAGGATTTATCTAACTTTGCTTTATGTTTCAGCTCAGCCGTAGACTGCCAAAACCCCACAGCCAAACCAGCCAAAAAAGCGGCTCCCATTGCCGTAGTCTCGGTGACAACCGGACGATGCACCTCTACGTTGCTGATATCTGCTTGAAACTGCATTAAAAAGTCATTAGCAACGGCACCACCATCGACGTTAAGCTGTTTTAACATGACTCCACTGTCTTTGCTCATCGCCTCGAGAAGATCACGACTCTGATAGGCTATAGCCTCTAGTGCGGCTCTGATAATGTGATTACGATTGGAGCCTCTTGTTAAACCGACTAAGGCACCACGAGCATTTGGCTCCCAATAAGGCGCACCTAAACCGACAAAAGCGGGGACCAAATAAACACCATTGGTATCTGCTACTTTGGAAGCGAAGTATTCGGTATCTTGAACATCACGAATAAGGCCAAGCTCATCTCTGAGCCATTGAATAGTCGCGCCCCCCATAAACACAGCTCCCTCCAGGGCATAATTGACTTCCCCCTTGGCACCTATGGCTATAGTAGTTAACAAGCCATGTTTAGATCGCACCGCCTGTTTGCCTGTATTCATCAACAGAAAACAGCCGGTGCCATAGGTATTCTTGGCCATGCCCTCATCGATACAGAGCTGACCAAACAAGGCCGATTGCTGATCACCGGCAATACCGGCAATGTCTATCTCCCCGCCTTCCCCTGCAATTCTTGTCGTACCATAGATACAAGTAGATGGCTTAACCTCGGGTAACAGGGAGCTGGGTATATTGAGTGCTTTGAGTAACTTTTGATCCCATTGCTGCGTGTGAATATTAAATAGTAAGGTGCGGCTCGCATTCGTCGGATCTGTGACATGAACCTTGCCCTCGGTCAATTTCCACACCAACCAGGTATCGATAGTGCCAAACAGGAGTTCACCTTTTTCCGCCCGAGCTCTCACGCCGGGAATATTATCTAATATCCACTTTATTTTAGTGCCTGAAAAATAGGGGTCCAAGAGGAGCCCGGTAGACTCACGTACATATTCTTCTAAGCCTTGTGACTTGAGTTCATCACAGATACTACTGCTGCGGCGGCATTGCCAAACAATGGCGTTGTATACTGGTTTACCTGTTTTTTTATCCCATATGACCGTAGTTTCACGTTGATTTGTTATGCCTATGGCGGCCACCTCATCACTGTGAATATCGGCTCTGGCGAGCACTTCGATCAGGGTCGAACTTTGAGATGCCCATATCTCCATAGGATCATGCTCGACCCAGCCTGCTTGAGGGTATACTTGGGTAAATTCGCGCTGAGACATGGCAACAATATTGGCATCATGATCAAATACGATAGCTCTTGAGCTTGTAGTCCCCTGATCTAACGCAATCACATATTTCTTGGTCACAACTTTTTCCTATGCTTGATGCTACTTCTCAGTCAAAACATTCAACTAATTGCTGATGCCACTTCTCAGTCACAACCATACAGGTTATTGCTGAGTCTCCTGTAACACTCCTATTTCGGGTTGCACTATTGTTTCTGGTTCCACAGCATTCGCTGGATCGAGCTCTTCAGCATTGGCTTCAACCGTGATTTCATCACAGGCATGAGCTGGCAGATACCAAAACTCGGCCAACTTGCCATTTTTAATATGGAAATTGCCGATGCTGCACTGACTAAGTTGCTCACCATCATTGTCCCAGGTCACCCTTTCCACAGTACTGACATAATTGCCCGAATCGATCATCTGAAGAATAGTGGCATTAGCATCTTTCAATGTCTCAAAGTAATCCGCCATCGCGGCCGCAAACTCTTTCTGGCTAGAGGTTTCGACCTCAACCTTGGTCCCGGTAACATGCATCCAACGCACATCATCTGACGTGTATTGCACCATCTGTTTGACATCATGGCTGTTATAAGCAGCGATAAATCCTTCGACGATCTCGGTAGAGGTCTGATTAGCCATTGCGGTAAAAGGAAGTAAAGACAGGGTCGCCGCAAGTAGATAGGGCTTCATATCACACCTCTAGTTTGTTAGTTGCCGATCTAAAATAGATCACAGATTAAGTTCATCATATTAGATGAATATAATCTTATGAAGTTCATTTTACTAACAAAATATAGACAATTCCTCGAGCCTATTCAATATGTAAGCTATTGTAAGATGAATATATGCAGCAAACACAGGATAAAGTGAGATTTGAGTAAGCTCATTTCACTGATTTATATAGCCTCATATATGTAACAGAAGTAAAAATGCCCCACATATGTGAGGCACTCTTTTATATTATACCCATTCAAATTTATAGCTTATAGCTTATAGCTTATAGCTTAACTGCATACCGACTAACCAAACATCGCCAACAGCTTCACCATCGAAGCTCACCTGAGCCAGATCCATTAGATTCATCGACTCATTGATCGGTGCATCACCGTAAGCTTTAATATAAGTCACAGCAAAATCCACAGTCAGATTCTCAAAGGCTTGATAACCGGCACCGACGCTGAGCCACAAACGATCAGAATCCGGAATAGTCATGGTGCGATACTCATCATCCACTGCGGTATTATCGTAGGCGATACCCGTGCGTAACAGCCATTGATTATTTAATTGATATGTAGAGCCCAGTGCGAAGCGCCAATTATCTTTGAAGTTCTCTTCTTTAACCAGATCAGACTCCAATCCACCCACAGGCTTAACATCACCCGGGAAATAAGCGACTAATTCATCGAAGACACTCCATTGCGTCCAGTTCACACTGGCATGCATGGCCCAGTTGTCATTGAGCTGATGATAAGAAGCCAGTTCGGCAAATGCCGGTAACTCCAGAGGCAAGTTACCTTCGATATCGACATCTTGGCCACCTGTATAGAGCAGTCCCGAAGCCGAACCATCAAGTTCCAGTTCAACACCGCTGTGATAGGCGAAACCCAGACGATGTGCAGGATTTATCTGCCAGCTAGCACCAAGTTTCCAACCCATGGCGATATCGTCACCTTCCATGCTCTTAAGGCTGGTTCCACCAGCTGGCAGAGCCGCTGCGACGTCTGCTGGCAGCGAAGGATGAGCCTTCAATCCATCGATCCAGCCAGGAGCCGATGCGCCGATACTTCCCTCACCGTATACGATTCTCAGGCCAGCACCGACACTGAATGCTTGATTGATCTTGTATGCAATATTGGGATTAAACTCGACAGTTGTCACCGAGGTCTCGCTGCCGAAGATAGCCGCCGCATGATCGGCCGGTAACTCAGTCGTCAAACCGTAATTAGAGTTAACCGCCATCCCCCAAGTCCAGCTATCATCAATCTGACTAGAAAAATAAAAATTAGGTACCAGAGCATTATCGGCAACATCTATGGCATCGGCATTCATCGTCATCGCCTGTGAACCGAACAGCGGAGAAGCGATAGAGATATCACCAGTCACATCTACATTTGGCATCACATAGATGCCACCAGCTGAGAAACTCGTCCCTTCCAGATAGGTCAACATGGCAGGGTTACGTGCCTGAGTAGATGCATTATCGGCCATAGCCGCTTCACCGGCGAAAGCACGGCCCTGACCCGTGGCTGAGTACTCGGCTAATTGAAAACCAGCCGCCTGTACATGAGATACACTTCCCAGGAGCACCCCAGTCACGGCCAGAGATATTATGCGCTTGTTCATCATCTTAGTTTTTATTCCCATAATTATTATCTTTCTTAATCGACATCAGCTTTAGAGTAATAGCTCGATTTTTAGCATCTGGAGTGTACTTATGCAGAATATCTTTGCAAGCAACAGAGATAACTCAGAGTAATTAACTAGATATGGTGAGCTAGGCAGTATTTATTAAGATGAAATGGCTATTTAAAACGGTCTTCGAGTCAACAATGATGAGGCTGTGTCACCACAGGATAGAGAGAATATGATTAGAGATACAAAAATAATGATAAAAATCAATAGCCAACCACCATAGAGACAACTTACACACGTTAGCTTAAACAGGAAAAATCTGGCAGTTAAAATCACTAGTAAAAATAACAAAACCTTGCATTAGTTCACGGAAAAAATAAAACAACCATACTTTCAATAAGATAAAGCAAGTAGATTAGGATTTAAAACAAAAGCCGGATCAACACTTGTTCACCCGGCTCAGGATTCTTAACACTTAAGTACAAATGTACGCTTAAAAAAGCTTACAGCTTCCAGCTTGGGAGTTTTGCTTCATAAGCCGCAATCTGATCGACATAACCTAACGTCAAACCAATGGCATCCAAGCCATTGAGTAGGTTGTGTCGAGCCGAAGTCTCAATCTCAAAACTAAATCTTGCCCCCGAAGGAGATGTGACCGTTAAGGCCTCAAGATCGACGCTGATCTCGGCGCCCTCTAGTGCCTCAACCTCATCCATCAACTGCTGCACTTCGACATCAGTCAAACGTACCGGCAGTAGGCCATTGTTGATGGAGTTACCATAGAAGATATCGGCAAAGCTTGGTGCGATAATGGCGCGTAAACCAAAATCGGCTAACGCCCATGGAGCATGCTCACGGCTAGAACCACAGCCAAAATTCTCCTTAGTAAGGAGAACCGATGCGCCCTTATATCTGGGAAAGTTGAGGCTAAACTCTGGATTTGGCTGATCGCCAGCCTCGTCCAAATAACGCCAATCATGGAAGAGGTGTACACCAAAACCATCGCGAGTAACTTTAGAAAGAAACTGCTTAGGGATGATCTGATCGGTATCGACATTAGCGCTATCGATCATGACCGAAAGCCCAGTGTGTGAGGTAAATGGATTCATTACTCTGTGCTCCTAGTAAGCTCTGTGAATATCGACGACATCATCATCGGCTATAAAAAATTCATACATCTCGGTGCTCCTAGTAAGGTTTGCGAATATCTACGAAGTGACCAGCAATAGCTGCCGCTGCGGCCATAGCTGGGCTAACAAGGTGAGTACGACTACCTCGTCCCTGACGACCCTCGAAGTTACGATTACTGGTTGAGGCGCAGCGATCGCCAGCCTCTAAACGATCATCGTTCATCGCTAAACACATAGAGCAACCCGGTAGACGCCACTCGAATCCCGCGTCGATAAAGATCTTATCCAGTCCTTCGGCCTCCGCCTGCTCTTTAACTAAGCCAGATCCTGGTACTACAATCGCGATCACACCAGCGGCAACCTTACGGCCCTTAGCCTGTGCGGCCGCAGCACGTAGGTCTTCGATACGAGAATTAGTACATGAACCGATAAAGGCCTTGTTGATACTCACATCTGTCATACAAGTCCCGGCTGAAAGCGCCACATACTTGAGCGCTTTTTCGATGCTGTGTCTAACCGTAGCGTTTGGCTCATCTGCTGGGTTTGGTACAACGCCATCGATGGCAATGACTTGTCCCGGATTTGTTCCCCATGTGAGCTGCGGCGCTATATCACCGGCCTCGAGCATGACTATCGCATCAAAAACTGCATCTTCATCGGTTGTTAATTCGGCCCAATCCGCTACCGCTTGCTCCCAAGCTTTGCCCTTGGGTGAAAATTCACGCCCTTTCATATATTCGACAGTAGTAGCATCCGGCGCAATCATTCCCGCCTTAGCCCCCATCTCAATGGCCATATTACACACAGTCATGCGACCTTCCATGGTTAAGGCTTCGATAGCCTCACCACAGAACTCGACCACATAACCCGTGCCGCCATCCATACCAATCTTGCCTATGATGGCAAGCACGATATCTTTGGCTGTGATCCCGGCAGCGACATGCCCACGTACCACAATCTTCATCGTCTTAGCTTTTAACTGACGCAAGGTTTGCGTCGCCATCACGTGCTCAACTTCAGAGGTGCCAATGCCGAACGCCAGTGCACCAAATGCACCGTGAGTGGCGGTGTGAGAGTCGCCACATACGATAACAGAACCGGGGATGGTGATGCCGAGCTCAGGCCCCATCACATGCACTATACCTTGGTTCTTATGATGTATGTCATAGAGGCGCACACCAAACTCTTTACAGTTATCCTGCAGTGTTTCTACCTGGATTCGAGCCATAGGACTCAAAGCATCCAGGCTTGCACTCTTAGTCGAGGTGTTATGATCCATGGTTGCGAAAGTTTTCTCTGGCGCACGCATTTTACGACCCGCCGCCCTCAAACCACTGAATGCCTGAGGTGATGTCACCTCATGGACCAGATGTCTGTCTACATAGATAAGTGGCGCTTCACCCTCATTCTCAATGACGATATGCGCATCCCAAACCTTTTCATATAAAGTCTTAGCCATGAGTTAGCTCTCCCCTACAGTTAATGTAATAACCGAGACAGTAAAACCATCCCTCATGTCATGTTTATATAACGTCTTAATCATGATCTTAAACCCCCTTCGGCAACAGCTTGAGCGATATAATCACCCATCTGACGGGTAGATTTAGCCTGGCTACGCTCGCTTGCAGGCAATAACTCACCGGTTAGGTAACCATCGCTCAGTGTCTTGCTCACGGCGGCTTCTATCGCCTGAGCAGCGTCTTCGAGTTTCAGGCTATGACGCAGAAGTAAGGCGGCTGACAGAATTTGTGCCACCGGATTAGCGATTCCCTGACCGGCGATGTCCGGCGCACTGCCACCAGCAGGCTCGTACATGCCGAAACCTTGGCTGTTCATGCTAATCGATGACAGTAGACCCATAGAGCCGGTCAACATGGCAATCTCATCCGAGACGATATCACCGAACAAGTTAGAGCAGAGCATGACATCGAATTCATTTGGACGACGTAACAGCTGCATGGTGGCGTTATCAATATAGATGTGTTCGAGTTCTACATCCGGGTAATCCTTAGCGACCTCTTCGACAACTTCACGCCAAAGTACGCTACAGGCCAAGACATTAGCCTTATCGACCGAAGTGACCTTCTTACGACGACCTTGGGCAGATTCGAATGCAATCTTAGCTATGCGCCTGATCTCTTTGCGGCTATATCTCATGGTATCGAATGCTTCTTCATTCTCGCCTTCTCCCTGACGACCCTTAGGCTTACCGAAATAAATACCGCCGGTTAGTTCACGCACACAGAGAATATCGAAGCCCTTCTCTGAGATGTCGCTTCGCAGTGGCGACATATGTTCGAGGCCCGTATGTAATTTAGCCGGACGCATATTACAGAAAAGCTCGAAGTGTCCACGTAGAGGCAGTAGCGCGCCACGCTCAGGTTGATCGTTTGGCGGAAGGTGCTCCCACTTAGGACCGCCAACAGAACCAAACAGCACGGCATCGGCCGCCTCACAACCCTTTAGAGTAGCCTCAGGCAGAGGACAACCATGATTATCGATGGCCGCGCCCCCAACATCATATTCACTATATTCGATTGATAGATCGAAACGCTTCTCGACCGCAGCCAATACCTTGCGTGCCTCGGCCATCACTTCGGGTCCAATTCCATCTCCGGCTAATACCGCTATTTGATAACTCATACGACACATACTCCCAACTCTTTAATTTTACTATTCAAATAATTATTAACTTTCTTATACGCCGCCTAACTCGCTATGCTTCTGCTGAATCTTCTCTTTGCAATCGGCAACCTTATCTGCACGCCAAGTCAGGTTCATCACATGTATCAGCGCCTGAACCGAAGCCTCAACCACATCGGTCGCTAGCCCGACACCATGGAAGCTCTGCTGCTGATAGCTCGCCTCGATATCGACCTGACCCAGGGCGTCTTGTCCCTCACCCTTGGCGCTTAGCTTATAGCTGGTAATATTCACTTCACACTTGCTGGCACGGGCGATGGCATTATAGGCAGCATCCACAGGACCGTTACCCGTGGCCGCCTCTGTGACAGTCTGCCCATCGATTTCAACTTTAACCGTCGCAGTTGCATTTCCTTGGGTAGAATCAGAATGGACCACCAGCTGCTGCAATTTATAATGCGCGTCCTCATCGGCCTGAGCCTCTATGAAAACCAGTGCCTCGAGGTCATAATCAAATACCTGACCCTTCTTGTCCGCCAGCTCGACGAAGGAGGTATACAAGGTATCCATATCGTAATCGCTCTCGCTATAACCCATCTCGGCCATGCGATGCTTGATCACATGACGTCCCGATCGCGAAGTCATATTGAGATTATTACGGGGTAGCCCTATGCTCTCTGGCGTCATGATCTCGTAGGTATTCTGTGACTTAAGCATGCCATCTTGATGAATACCCGATGAATGAGTGAATGCATTAGCACCGACTATCGCCTTGTTAGCCTGTACTGGCATGTTACACAACTGGCTGACCAGATTTGAAGTACGATGGATCTCTTTGGCATTGATACCGGTTTCGAAGCCAAGTTTTGCCTTACGGGTAGACAAGATCATGGCTATCTCTTCCAGAGAACAGTTACCCGCCCGCTCGCCGATGCCATTGACCGTACATTCAATCTGACGTGCACCATGCTGTATGGCCGTTATCGAGTTAGCGACAGACATGCCCAAGTCATCGTGACAGTGAACCGAAATCACCGCCTGATCTATGTTAGGTACTCGGTTAAACAAGGTTTCTATGATGGAACCAAATTCGCTTGGTATGGTGTAACCTACGGTATCGGGAATATTAATCGTCCTGGCACCCGCTTTAATCGCCTCTTCGACCATGCGACATAGGTTGTCAATAGGCGTGCGACCCGCATCTTCACAGGAGAACTCGACATCGTCGGTGAATCGACGTGCATACTTGATGGCGCCAACCGCCATCTCTAATACCTGATCGAAAGAACGCTTCAGCTTACTTTCAACATGTATGGTAGAAGTGGAGATGAAGGTATGAATACGGAACTGTTCGGCAACCGACAGTGACTGAGCCGCTGCATCGATATCTTTTTCCAAGGCACGGGACAGAGCACAGACTCGGCTGTTTTTTATCGTACGGGCTATGGTCTGAACAGACTTAAAATCTCCCGGAGATGAAACAGGAAAACCCACCTCCATCACGTCAACACCCAGTCGTTCCAGAGATAGCGCTATCTGTAGCTTTTCCTTAACCGTTAAGCTTGCCGCCAAGGCCTGTTCGCCATCACGTAGGGTCGTATCAAAAATAATTACTCGGTTAGACATCTGGTTTCTCCGTGGAAGACCTAATTATTATTTGCGCTTAAAAACAAAAAACCCCGCGGTTGTTAGCGCGGGGTTTGTGAATGCTGTTTCTCTATCGAGTGTGCAACACTACATCCTCCGCGCAGGACCTGCGAGAATGAGAATGAGGAGGTTGAGTAATGCACGTTTTATATTCATCTGTCTTATTTATTCAGTGTGCATAATTAATTATGCAGCAAGTTAATACTCGATTATGACGTTAGTTTCGTAAAGAACGGTTAATTTTTAACGTGTGGCGGCTCAAGTGTCAACCCCATTCTTTTCATTTTCACCTGATTAGACCAGAGTAAACACCTTTAAACCTCGGCTGTCTTTTCATTAACCCTATAATCAGCAGCCATTTACCTAGGATATCTCGATAATAAGTCGATTTTGCAACAAATAGTTCTAAATCATACTCTGTTGTTTTTTAATGCATCAAATTAGTTATAATGCCTGCCACATGGATTTCGAATAAGTAAACGGAGCTTCACCCAATGATCTTTCGTCTCTTAGTGCTTTGCCTCACGTTCTGGCTAGCGCCAGCATGGGCAAACACACAAGACAGACTCGATACGATCGACAGGCTCCTTTATCAATATCCTAGTCAAGCCCTCAGTGAGATTAACACCCTAGAAAACATTACCTCCCCCATCAAGCTTACTGAGACAGATAAATTAAGGCTCTCGCTACTGAGATGTGAAACCTTCCTGCAATTAGGCGAAAATGAGGCGGCAATTAACATCGCCCGTATGAATGAAGCTAAGGCGAAGATTCTCAAGCTAGATCAGGCACGTCCCTATTTTCTCAACTGTATGGCAGGCGCATTCAGTAACTATGGTGATTACCGACAGGCATTACCCATACTAGACAGCTCTATAATGCTGTCCAGAGAGCTGAAACAACCTCAGTCCCTGGTGAATGGATTAAGGCTTAGAGGCATAATAGACACTCAGATGGACAGCTACAGCAGCGCATTCGAAGATCTCGGTTTAGCCAGTGATATCTATGCCGATACTCAATTTCAAGCAGTCAATTGGGTGCTGGCACCGAGGATCAGTATCACACTCGCCATGAGCCAATTGCTAGCCAAAAACAGTCAATTTAAACCAGCCTACCTGTTATTAGAAAAAGCCCTTGTTAGAGATGCTCCCAAGGGTAAGGTGCTACTCACAGCCAGCATACAAGTGGCAAAAATGGCTCAGCTTAACCGCTCCATATCCAGTGACCAACTGATTAAAGAGGCAAAAAATTTATTACCAGAACTCGAAACGGCTTTCGAGCTTGCCGTGAGTTACAAGGATATTGCGCAGCTGGAATATAGTAGAGAAAATTACAATCGAGCGATTCAACTATTAGAGATCAGTTTACATACCTTCATTAAACAAAAAAGCACCATAGAAAAATTACGTACCCAACGTCTACTTGCCGAAGTGCTACTGACAAGCGGCAACCAGCCCAAAGCCATGACCCTGATGAACCAAGCCATAGCAACGGGTCTACAAACCTCTAAATATCATGAGTTAGTACTTTGTTATCAGGTCTTGAGTGCCTATTACCTTGATCAGGGCAATTTCGAACAGGCATATCATTACCAGGTACTCAAATTCGATGCTGCAGAAAATACCTTTAACTTCATCAAGGATACGCGCTTACAGCAATTAAATACTCGCCTGAGCCGACAACAGATTGCACATTCTGCCCTAGATAAACACAGTCCCATATTAGGCAGTCAAACTCAGTTTAAGAGTGAATATATGCTACTGACTCTATTCATCCTCGTGGCTCTTATAACCATAAGACAGAGACGAAAATCGACTAAGCTCGCGCAAGCACCCAAAATAGCCAGTTCACTCGAACAGAGAATAGATAAACTGATCGGCCACAGCAAACTTGTCGGTGTCCACTTGAGTCTTATTCTTATCGATTCCAGACATATTTTTCATGCCGATCGACCTATTTTGCAAACGAGACTGGAGAACCTCCTCAGAGAGCAAGACATAATCACCACGACTATCGACGAGGAGTTGGTGATCTTGTTACCCCATACACAGGAGAAAGGCACCTTAAAGATTATCGAACAGATTAAAGCAGTGATGCTGCCACTACAGCAAGGTGATCGAGCTAATATTGGCTATGCAAAATTACAACAGCAGGACAGCCTCGAGTCTTTGATAAAACGAGCCAAGGTAAAACTGTTAATGTTGAAGAACCGGAAACAGGCAAGCCTTAGCACAGAAACGGCTTAGCCCATGCTCACCTGCATCAGGATTACCTAGCTATCAGCTAGATAATTAGCGATCTTATCAAGATAATTCACCGCCGAAACGGCTTAGTTCATACTCCTAGCTATCAGCCAGGTAATTAGCGATCTCATCGAGGAATTCACCACCGAAACGGCCTAACTTACGCTCACCGACACCGTTAACAGCCAACATTTCGCCTGGACTCGTGGGAGTCATGGCCGCCATTTCGGCCAGGGTCGCATCGTTAAATACCAGATAAGGCGGCACATCCAGCTCTTCAGCCAAGCGTCTACGCAGCAGCTTCAATCTGGCAAATAACTTACGATCATAATTCAATGGCGCACGAGTACTGCCACTACGACGCTTAGAAGTGGTTTGCAGTATGATTCTCGGCTCTGCCAACAATAACTCAACTTCTCCTTTGAGCACCGCTCGCGCCGAGGGGTTCAACTTGACCGACGAACCCCGGGTAATATCCTGACTGGCAAAGCCTAAGTGGATTATCTGCCTGATGATACTCAACCAATATTCATGAGTCTTGTCTTTGCCTATTCCCCAGGTTGATAACTTATCATGGCCGCGGTCCAGCACATTGGCGGCCTTAGAGCCACGCAACACCTCGATGAGGTGATTGATGCCGAAGCCTTGCTTCAAACGATAGATGCTGGAGAGTACCTTCTGTGCATCTTGAATGCCGTTATATCGCTTAGGCGGGTCCAAACAGATATCACAGTTACCACAGGGCTCTTCGGCACTCTCGTCGAAATAGTGCAGCAGCACCTGACGACGACAGGTCTGCGCCTCGGCAAAAGCGGCCATGGTATTGAGCTTATGCAACTCGACCTGCTGCTGGGGACCCGGCTCAGATTGCTGTATCAGATGGCGTACCCGGCCGATATCGGCGGGGTCGAACAACATCAAGGCCTCAGAATCTAAACCATCACGTCCGGCGCGCCCCGTCTCTTGATAATATGACTCTACGCTCTTGGGGATATCGTAATGCACCACGTAGCGAACATTGGACTTGTTGATGCCCATGCCAAATGCCACGGTTGCCACCACGATATCGAGTTGATCTTTCAAGAAGCGGTCTTGAACATCGGCCCTCTCCTCCTGAGTCCTGCCCGCATGATAGGAGTCGGCATTATGACCCTGGAGTCTCAGACGCTCCGCTACCTCATCGACTCGTCTACGGCTGCCACAATAGATGATGCCACTGCTACCATTCTGGGCAGTAACGAACTGACGTAACTGATTAGCGGCATTGAGCTTCTCGGCCACTGTGTAGCGAATATTCGGACGATCGAAACTAGTGAGAAAGGAGAAGGGAGTAATGGTCAGACGTTGGCAGATATCCAGTCTGGTGGCCTGATCCGCCGTGGCCGTCAACGCCATGATAGGCACATGGGGAAAATACTGTCTCAGCCTGCCTAGCGCCGCATACTCGGGCCTGAAATCATGACCCCATTGGGAGATACAATGGGCCTCATCTATGGCGAAAAGCGAGATATGCAGTTCATGTAAACGGTCGATAAAGCTGGCTTGCAGCAAACGCTCCGGAGAAACATAAAGCAGTTTTAGCTCGCCGCTGTGCATCTCCCTGAGGATCCTGGCGCGCTCTTCCCCTGCCTGAGATGAATTTAGGTATCCGGCATTGACTCCCATCTGCTGCAGGCTATCGACCTGATCTTTCATCAGGGAGATCAGCGGTGAGACCACTATGGTCAAACCGGGCATCTGCAATGCAGGGAGTTGATAGCACAGGCTCTTACCACCACCTGTCGGCATGATCACCAGGCAATCGACACCGGCACAGATCTGCTCGATCACCTCCCGCTGGCCCTTTCTGAAGGTGCGGTAGCCGAATACCGACTGCAGGCTCGAAGAGAGTGGATCTGATTGAGGTTGCGGCATCACTTGGTCCATGGGCATCGGGAGTCTGAAATTAGGCCGACCATTCTATTAAAGCTCGCGCCTCTTGTCTCTCATGATCGGCTAATGTTTGAGAATAATCTTGCATACCAAGGTAAATAAGCGATAGATTAATTGCTCTAATAATAATCAACGACCCATTTAAAGTCGTATTAAGGGATGCTTATGACCAATCCAGTGCAAGCCGAAATTCTTAAGAGAGTGGCCGAGGTGTTCGATAAGCAAGTGCCGTTTCATAACCTCTTGGGCATGGACATCAAACGTTATGATATCGATGGCGTCGAAGTTAGCGTCAATATGAAGCCTGAGCTTATCGGCAATATCCACCAGCAGATCCTCCATGGCGGCGTCACGGCCACGGTACTCGACGTTGTCGGTGGACTGACCGCCTTCTCGGGTTTAGTCGCCAGCCGAGACGACTGGAGCGTAGAAGAACTACAGAGCCGCTTGCAAACTTTAGGCACCATAGATCTAAGAATAGATTACCTCAGGCCCGGCAGAGGTGAGATATTTACCGGCACTGGCACTGTGATCCGCGCCGGAAATCGTGTGTCAGTCTGCCGCATGGAACTGCATAACGAGCGTGGCGATCACATCGCCTTCGGCACTGGCACCTACATGGTTGGCTAATGCCAATCCGTTCATGTCTGTCAACCTGACTTTCCTAGTGTCATTTTCAGTAGGCAGGCATGAAACTGTTAATCACAGTTTTAACCTTGAGGCTGTAAGGCTTGAGGAATACAATGAGGCACTTTCTCATTTTGTAGTTCTATTCATGCTCGATTCTGAACACCGCAAAGGCATAGTCTTTGCTATTTGTGCTTATACTCTCTGGGGCTTCGCGCCACTGTATTTCAAGTTGCTGGGACAGGTTTCTGCAACCGAGATCTTAATACATCGGGTGATCTGGTCATTCGTGTTTGTCACTATACTCATGATGGTATTCGGTGGTTTCTCTCGCCTCAGACAAGTGTTGAAGCGGCCGAAGCAGCTCATGGTGCTAACCTTGACCTCAATCCTGATCGCGGCTAACTGGCTGCTGTTTATCTGGGCCATCAATAATGATCATATGTTGGATGCCAGCTTAGGTTATTTCATCAACCCTCTGGTGAATGTCATGTTAGGCATGGCCTTTCTGGGCGAGCGACTGCGGAAACTGCAATGGTTTGCCGTCGCACTGGCCGCTAGTGGCGTTATGGTTCAGTTGATCTCGTTTGGCTCAATTCCCCTGGTATCTTTGGGTCTTGCCTGCTCATTTGGCCTCTACGGTCTACTACGTAAGAAGGTTAATGTCGATGCCAAGACAGGCTTGCTGGTCGAGACAGCCATCCTATTCCCGGTTGCACTCATCTACCTGCTTGCCAATGTGGGCGGCTCATTAACCAACATGATGACCAACGAGATGTCACTCAATCTGCTGCTATTGGCGGCAGGCATAGTGACCACCATACCCTTGCTCTGTTTCGCCGCTGCGGCGGTGAGGATCCCGCTATCAGTATTGGGCTTCATTCAGTATCTCGGCCCTAGTATCATGTTTATCTTAGCTGTCACCCTCTATGGCGAATCATTCGATCTAGAGAAAGGAATCACCTTCTTGTTTATCTGGGGAGCCTTGGTCGTATTCACCATAGATATGTTCTACAAACGCAAGAAACAGCAACCTACAAGCTAATCATCAAGAGGCCCCTATTTCTCATTATAGAAATAGGGGCCTTGTTTTTTCTATAGCATTAGTAGCACCAACTATTCGAACTTATAGCTAAACTGCAGAGTCGCACTGCGCCCAGGCTCGGTATCAACCACGTAACCTCCTGGAGTAAACGGCATATCATAGGAACTATTGATGGTGATCTCATCACTCAAGTTTTTCAGTATCAAGCCCAACTGCCAATCCGAATCGGTATTGATCAGGGCTATCTGCGCATTGTATTTAGCAAATGCAGCCTGCTCGGTATAAGGATTAAGATCAGCGTTGGTGAAGTAGCTGGACTTAAACACAGTCTCCGCCATCAGTCGAATGTCATAGTCGCTACTCAACTCGGTACGATACTCGAGCCAGGTGCTCCCCGAAACCTTAGGCGACAGAGCATTTGACTGGCCTGACAGGTCACAAGAGCTGCCATTAGCCTCCACCAGTTCCGATGTTTGACTCAAACTAGTAAAACACTTGGCACCGGTAAACTCATCCCAACTGAAATCGAGTAAACCCAGACTTCCCGACCATAACCAATCATCGGCAAACGCCCAACGACCATCCAGCTCCAGGCCGAAGGAGGTTGCCTTGGCACCATTTTCCACATAGAAGCCTGTGCTGCCATCGAATGTCGATGTCTGCAGATCGCTGAACTCCATATAAAATAGCGCTAGGTTAAGATCGGCGGCATGCCAGTCTGCACCGCGATGCGGTAACTGCGTTTCTCTGCCTGACGATCGGCGCCAGCCTGATAAGGATTAATATTATTCAGCTTAGGTGCCACCAGATAATCGGCAACCGAGTCCATAGGACGCCCACCTTCGTCATAGCTGATCAATGACTGGTAGCGTGCATGGGCAAACTCACCATCGATCTGCAACTTAGCTCCCTTAGGTATAGTGAAAGTCGCCGCCCAATAGAAGACGTTTGCATCCGGATAGGCCACATTGATATAGGGATCGGCACTGAAAGGGCCTCGATTCCAGAAACAGGTACGTGGGCCACCGACATCGGATGTCGGCTTCTCATAGTCTAACGCCTGTGTCTGTACTTGAGGCGAAGCCTGAACTGACAGACTGCTGATGCCTAGAAAAAAAACAGATATCCATTTAAGGCGATGCGTGTTTATTATATTAGTCATTGCGTAACTCATCTTTCTCCCCATCGGAAATGAAACACAGATGTTACATTTTCGTAAAAGTATGTAGCTTATTAACCTAGTCGATATAGAGAGGGTCAATTGTCGCCAAATAGACAATCTCAGATAAAAGTCACCGATGAACAGCTTAAAGATTTTCTGAAATGCTCGGAGGTCTTTAATGCCTGTAAGTCTGAGGATGTCGATTACATTCTTAAACAACTCAAGATTTATCATTATGATAATGAAACAGTTATTGCTCATAGAGAAGATGTGGGAGATCAGATTAGGTTCGTGATCAAGGGCAGCTTAAACATAGTCGCCACTAGCTTAGACGGTAAAGAGGTGAGATTTCCTCCCATAGGACCGAACCGATGGATCGGCTGGATATCCTGTTTCGATGACCAAGCCTTGTCCCATGATTGGGTGGCCACAGCGAACTCAGACATCATAGTCATCCCGGGTATCGCAATACGAAAACTATGTAGCAAGAACCCCAACTTATACCCCAAGATAATGGCGGAGATTAACCGTCAATTTAAGTTACTCATGAGCTGGACCGAGTTTGTCTCCCTGCATTCTCTCAGCGACAGAGCCAGCATGCTGATCCAGATCCTGGCACAGATCAGTGCAACGCCCATGGATGACAAGCCCGGCTGGTTACAGGTGGATGTTACTCAGGAACACTTGGCCTCCTTCCTCAACCTGTCACGCCAAACTGCCAATAAACTACTTGTGGGATTAGAGAAGGATGGCTTTATCAGCATAGGATATCGAAAGATCCTCATCAATACCGCATACCTGAGAGCTCAGGCTGACAAATGAATCATTAGACAGATCAATTCCCAATAAAAATGCCAGCAAATGCTGGCATTTTCTATCTACAGCGACTCAGAACCTTATAGTTCTAAGGCGAGTATCTTGGATTTTCTTTGATAGTTGTACAGTTGCTTCTTCTTATCGGGCAAGGTTTCCACATCAACGATATCGAAACCCTGTTCCAAGAACCAATGAATGCTACGCGTGGTCAGGGCAAACAATTTTGAATAGCCCCTAACTCTAGCCTGACCGATAATATTCTTCAGCAGTATGCTGCCCCTGTCGGCATCCCGGTATTCTGGATGCACCACCAGACAGGCAAACTCACCGGCATTGTCTTCCTCGAACGGGTAGAAGGCCGCGCAGCCTATGACCAGATTATCGCGTTCGATAAGCATAAACTGCTCAATCTCCATCTCCAGCTGCTCACGGGAACGACGGACTAGAATGCCCTTCTGCTCTAACGGACGGATCAGATCTAAGATCCCGCCGATATCGCCAATACCGGCACGACGCAGACGTTCGGCACTCTCGGTTACAATCTGGGTACCTATGCCATCTCTGGAGAAGAGCTCCTGCAACAAGGCACCATCATCCAGGTAACTAACGAAGTGACACCGGGAGACACCATTTCGGCAAGCATCTATGCTGGCCTTGAGAAAGGCTTTAGTACCTCGACAGACACTCGAGCTTAAGTCTAAATCGTTCAAGATAGCTTGAGCATCATTTGGCATCAACTCAGCCAGCACCTGACCTGTGCTATCCAGGATGCCTTTCTGTGAGCTAAAACCTATCATCTTATCGGCTTTGAGTTTCACAGCGATCTGAGTGGCGACCTCTTCGGCGGTCAGATTAAAGCTCTCTCCCGTAACAGAGGCGGCAACGGGCCCGAGTAACACTATGCTATTACTTTCCAGCTGCCCCTTGAGGCCTTGCACATCGATACGTCTGACCTTGCCACTCAGGCAATAGTCGACACCATCATCGACACCAAGAGGCTGAGCGATAACGAAATTACCACTCACCACATTGATCTGCGCCCCCTGCATCGGAGTATTACTCAGACTCATGGAGAGCCTGGCGGTAATATCCAGCTGCAGTCCACCCACAACTTGTTTGATCACCTTAAAGGCATCTTCGTCGGTGATCCTTACGCCATTGTAGTACTCAGGCAGGATGGCTTTGTCCGCCAAAGCCTCATCAATCTGCGGCCTGGCACCATGCACCAGAACAATCTTGATCCCCAGACTATGCAAGAGGGCAATATCATTAATGATCGAACGAAATTGTTTGTTAGCTAACGCCTCGCCCCCAAGCATCACCACAAAGGTCTTGCCCCTATGGGAATTGACGTAGGAAGCTGAGTGACGAAATCCATCAACGAGTTCAGTGGTACGCACGAATATATTCTCACTTTGATTCATTTATGCAAAACAGACGGCCACAGCCGTAGGCTATAACAAGCATGATATTGCATTTTAATGCAAAATAAAAGCATTTATATTTAACTATAGATATGTAAAAACTGTTTTAAAATAGGGCGTGGACTAATAAAATGAAAAAAGCACAAATGAATAACAATTTAGATTATTCATCTTACTTGATCTATATGACAATGAGTTGAACAAACTAAATTTTAAGCAAAAAAAAGCCCCTGAATCAGGGGCTTTATTAGAAGTTAACAACAAGTTATTACTTGATTTTAGCTTCTTTGTACATAACGTGCTTACGGATAACGGGATCAAATTTCTTGATTTCCATCTTTTCAGGCATGTTACGTTTGTTCTTTTCAGTCGTGTAGAAATGACCAGTCTTAGCGCTAGAAACTAGCTTGATCTTCTCACGATTACTTTTAGATTTAGCCATGGTTTATTATACCTTCTCGCCGCGTGCACGAAGTTCTGCAACAACAACTTCAATACCTTTCTTATCGATAATACGCATACCTTTAGGGGTAAGACGTAGCTTAACGAAGCGCTTCTCGCCTTCTAACCAAAAACGATGGTTTTGTAGGTTAGGTAAAAAACGACGACGCGTAGAATTCTTCGCGTGCGAGCGGTTGTTACCAACCATTGGTTTCTTGCCAGTTACTTGGCATACTCTTGACATGTCAAACTTCTCCAAAACAATATATTTTAACGCTCGAGCATTAATGCACCTCGAACACGGCCGTCGCCTGAGGCACACAACAGAGGGCGCATTTTATACAGGATCTAAAAGCAAAGATCAAGGAATAGTTAGTCTATCCATCCCCGCTCTGCAAATGAAACTATCTCGCGATCGCCTACAACCATATGGTCTAACAAGGAAACATCTATGGTTGCCAAGGCACACTTTAATCGCTCAGTAATTCGCCTATCGGCCAAGCTTGGCTCCGCAACTCCAGATGGATGGTTGTGGCAGACAATCACGGCCGCGGCTTTTTTCTCAAGCACCAGACACACCACATCTCGTGGATAAACTGACGCCGAATCTATGGTGCCACGGAATAATTCAACAAACTGAATGACTCGGTGCTGACTGTCCAACAACAAAATGGCGAACACTTCATAGGCACGATCCTGCAATTGTCTCATTAAATAGTCCCGAGTTAAATCAGGATCACTCAATATTTTGCCTCTTTTTAACTTTTCCGCCGAAATCCGGGTACTCAACTCGGCCGCAGCCTGAATTTGAGCAAACTTTACCGGTCCCATACCAGGCAATTTACAAACTTCATGCTGAGACGCCTTCAGTAGCTCCCTGATCCCGCCGAACTCTGCAATTAGATTCCTAGCTAATTGAACGGCACTTAATCCCTTTAAGCCATTTCTAAGCACCACAGCTAACAGCTCAGAATCTGATAACTGACCCGCTCCATGACTCAGTAATTTATCTCGCGGCCCCTCACCCGGCGGCCAATCTTTGATCCCCATCACCCCTCCTTGCGTGATTTTTTATCTTCTGCAGAGTATGGTCGAGTTTTCTAAAACTTGTATCCTCCACTGCCTAAGCTTTGTGATATCTTAGGCAGCAATTCAATTTAGCGACTGCATTGTTGCTCATGAGTCATCCTTATGAGCCACCGTCTATGAGCAAAAGTATGAGCCAAAGTAAGATTTCAAATCAGTCTTCAAGCCAGACCAATAAAAATATCCTACTCGCTATAGGCGGCGGAATCGCGGCCTATAAATCTGCCGATCTTATCCGACGCTTAAAAGAGCGCGGCTTCGACGTACGTGTAGTAATGAGTCAGAGCGCGAAGGAATTTATCACTCCACTTACCTTGCAAGCCTTATCGGGATATCCGGTGGCATCGGATCTACTCGATACTAGGGCCGAAGCGGCCATGGGTCATATAGAGCTGGCTCGGTGGGCGGATCTGGTGATTGTCGCCCCAGCAACTGCCAACCTGATAGCCCGAATAAACGCAGGTATGGCCGATGAGCTTATTACCACCACTTGCTTAGCTACCGAGGCCCCCGTGATACTTTGCCCGGCGATGAACCAGCAGATGTATCGCAATCAGGCGACGCAAGACAACCTGGCAAACTTAGCCAAACGCGGTCTTAGGATTTGGGGACCCGCATCCGGCAGCCAGGCCTGTGGCGAAATAGGCCCGGGACGCATGCTCGAACCTTTAGATATCGTCGCTCTGACAGTGCAATTTTTCACGCCTAAATTACTGGCGGGCCACTCACTACTGCTGACTGCCGGACCGACGCGAGAAGCAATTGATCCTGTGCGTTATATCTCCAATCATAGCTCGGGGAAGATGGGCTTCGCCATCGCTAAAGCGGCAGCCGACATGGGCGCCGAGGTCACCTTAATCTCCGGACCCGTCAACCTGGCGACACCAGCTGGGGTCAAACGAGTCGATGTTATCTCGACCCAAGACATGCTCGAGGCCGTGATGAGCCGGGTCGACAATCACGATATCTTCATCGGTTGCGCCGCCGTGGCCGATTATCGAGTGGCGGATGTCGCAACAGATAAGATAAAAAAATCATCCAAGGATATGCAGCTTGCCTTGGTAAGAAATCCTGATATCTTAGCCACCGTTGCCAGCCATAGTCCAAGACCATTTACTTTAGGATTTGCCGCCGAGACCCAAGATGTCGAACGCTACGCTAAAGATAAACTGGTGCGCAAGAAACTCGATATGATAGCCGCCAATGATGTGTCTAACCCTGAGTTGGGCTTCAATGCCGATAATAATGCACTCAAGGTCATTTGGGCCAAGGGCCAAAAAGATCTTCCGGCAACTGATAAGCAAACCTTGGCTGGCCAACTACTCGGCATCGTCGCCGAACGAATAGCCATTTTAAAAGATGACAAGAAATGAAGACACCCATAGAAGTTAAAATCCTCGATTCGCGTATCGGTTCACAGTACCCTCTCCCCGCCTACGCAACACCAGGCAGTGCGGGTATGGACCTTAGGGCCATGATTGAGACAAGTATGATCGTCGAGCCGGGTGAAACCATCTTAATTCCAACCGGTATTTCGATTCATGTTGCCGATCCCGGACTTGCGGCCATGATTTTACCGCGATCGGGCTTAGGCCATAAACATGGCATAGTGCTTGGAAATTTAGTCGGCCTGATCGACTCCGACTACCAAGGCCCCCTTATGGTCTCTTGCTGGAACAGAGGCAGTAAACCTTTTACCTTAGAGATAGGTGACAGGTTAGCCCAACTGGTCTTTGTGCCGGTAATACAGGCTGAATTTAAGCTTGTCGATGAATTTGATAATTCAAGTCGTGGCGAAGGTGGCTTTGGCCACTCAGGTACCCAATAGAAAAACACTCAGTCAGCTAAATATTAGCTAACTGAGTGTGATCAATAAGAGTGACATTCATTTGCCTAAGCTCCATTCAAAGGCAAATGAAAATATCACCTAGCTCCTGTCGTATTCGAGTGAAGGAAAACTAAATGGCTGCAAGCCCAAAAATTAATCGCCGCGAACATATTCTCCAATGTCTAGCCACCATGCTAGAAACCAATCCAGGACAAAGAATTACCACAGCCAAACTCGCTGCCGAAGTTGGTGTATCCGAGGCGGCCTTATATCGTCACTTTCCGAGTAAGGCCCGCATGTTTGAAGGCTTAATCGACTTTATCGAAGAGTCGCTGCTGTCACGCATCAACCTCATCATGGATGAGGAGAAAGACACCATGAAACGCTGCCAGTTATTGCTGCAACTGCTGCTTATATTCTCCGAGCGTAACCCGGGGATCTCTCGAATTCTCAATGGCGACGCCCTGTTAGGTGAAAATGAACGCCTGCGCAGCCGGGTTAATTTGATATTTTGTAAGATAGAGACCCATCTGAAACAGATCCTCCGCGAGAAGACCTTACGTGAAGGCAAGGGCTTCAAACTGGACGAGGCGATTCTGGCGAATCTATTACTCGCCGTCGCCGAAGGACGTATCGCTCAATTTGTTCGCAGCGAGTTCAAGCAAAAACCGACTCAGCACTTCGACCAACAGTGGATATTTATTCAACAGCAACTGTTACAAAGTTAAAGAACAACCTAAGTGGCGGCCCAGCCGTCACTTATTCTTCAGATTCCTTCTGTTTCAACTCCTTTGTTTCTATTGAACATCTAAGGCTTTTGTCTTACCATCAAACGAAATGCTTACATTTACACCACACGGAAGTTACACACATGAAAATCACATTACATGGAAGTCACATAAGACTCACGCGCCCACTTGGCTTACTGCTTATTAGCTTTAGTCTACTAGCCACATCACTTGCCGCCGAAACCTCGCTTATCGCCCAAAAATTTAGCCGCGGTGCTGAATTTTCAGATATAAAAATATCTCCGACAGGCGACTATATCAGCGCGATAACTAAACATGATGGAAAAAATAAACTACTCATTCTCGATGCCAAAACAAAAAAAATGCATCACGCAGTGTTCTTTCCAGGCAATGCTCAAGTCGGTAATTATGCATGGGTAAATGACGAACGCATTGTACTGCAAAAAGAATACCTCAAAGGTTGGCAAGACCACCCTATTTACTATGGTGAGCTCTTCGCGGTCAATGCAAATGGCTCTAAGGCAAAGTATCTATTTGGCTACAATGGTGGCGAGAAACAAACAGGCAGCCATATAAAAAAACAATCCCCTATTCGAGCCACGGCTTATATCTTAGATCCGCTACCGGATGATAATCGCTATATGCTGGTTAATGCCATCCCATGGAGCAGTTCAAGAAATTTGGATTATGAAAAGCATCAGGATGTTTATCGGGTTGATTTATATAAAGGGACACGTAAAAAAATTACTCGAGCGCCTATTGGCTACTCTCGATTTTTAACGGATAACGATGGCGAAGTACGTTTTGTCACTGGCGAAGATAAAAACAACATTACTAAGATCTTTTACCGTAAAGATGGTGACTGGCAAAATACCGATAAGCTCGACCTTGAGCTCACTGACTTCAGCCCCATCTCCTTCGCCGATGACAAAAATAGTATTTATGCAGCAGGCCGTGAACAGGGGCAGACTTTAGGTGTATATAAGATAAACCTAGAAACAGGCCTTAAAAAACAAATAATTCAAGATGAGACTGTCGACCCTAGTAATTTTTGGATCAACCAAGAAACAAAACAACTCTATGCAGTTGAGTTTGAAAGTGGTTATCCTGAATATGCCTTTGTGAACAAAAAAGAGGGTCACGCTAAATTATTAAAACAACTGTTAGCATCGATCCCCGGTCATCAGGTTCGCATCGTTAGCGAGTCGCGTCACTCAAAAAAACTGATCATCATGGCTTTTAATGACCGTAACCCAGGTGATTACTATGTGTTTGATACAACAAAAATCACCCTCGAATATCTCGCTTCTAAAAAAAGTTGGCTAGACCCTGAACTCATGGCAGAGGTAAAGCCAATTAGCTTTACTAGCCGCGACGGTAAGTTGATTCATGGCTACATCACACTTCCCCATGGAAAAGATGCCAAAAATTTACCTCTGGTCGTTAACCCACATGGCGGCCCACACGGCCCACGTGATTGGTGGCGCTTCGATCCACAAAATCAAATGCTTGCCAGAGAAGGAATGGCGGTACTACAAGTAAACTTCCGCGGTTCTGGTGGCTACGGCGAATCATTTCAAGCAGCAGGTTACCTGAAGTGGGGTACTGATATTCAATATGACATCATAGATGCCACTCGCTATGTCATAGAGCAAGGATATGTCGATAAAAACCGGATCTGTATCGTCGGCGGAAGTTTTGGCGGATATTCGGCGCTACAAAGCTCCATACTAGCCCCTGAACTTTTTCAATGTGCTATTGGTTTTGCTGGGGTATATGATCTTGAATTGATGTTTGAAGAAGGAGATGTTCAGGGACGAAAGGCCGGTAGAAAGTACCTGAAACAAGTACTTGGTACCGACGAAGCCATGCTGGTCAAAATGTCTCCCAGTCACAATGTCGACAAACTTAAAGTTAAATTGTTATTGGTACATGGAGGAGAAGATGAGCGAGCCCCTGTCGAGCAGCTTGAATCCCTAGAAGACAGTTTGAAAGCCATCAACTATCCGTATAAGAAATTGGTCATGAGTAACGAAGGCCACGGCTTTTATAACGACAGCCATAGGGCAAAATATTATGACGAAATGTTGAGCTTCTTAAAAGAAAATCTGAATATATAGACATAATGATCGTTAAACAGCCGATACTGAGTATCGGCTTTTCTCTATCTAGGCCTTTTCTGGGTATAATTTATCATCGATTCAGGGTATCCTCCCCGTCCGTTTATTATTCTACGACCATGCTAACTAGCCCATGGCTTTTAGCTAAATCGAATTAACATTCGACATTTACAGCCATAAATACGCACCGAAAATAACCACTATCAGAATAGTGGAGGACACTATGACATCGAAAGAAGCACAGCTCAGTGAGTCAGCAATACAAGTTCAGACGGCCTTACTAGCCCGAGGACTCGAGACACCTATGCTACCTTCAGAATTCAGCGCAGAGGAGCGTAAGGAGAAGATCGAGCATCATATGCGCGAGATCTTGACCTTGATGTCTCTGGATCTGACCGATGACAGTTTGATCGATACCCCACGTCGAATCGCTAAGATGTATGTGGATGAGATTTTTTCCGGCTTAGATTACGCTAACTTTCCCAAGATCACCGTCATAGAAAATAAGATGGGCTTCGATGAGATGGTTAAGGTCAAAGATATCAGCCTAACCAGTACCTGTGAGCATCACCTGGTCACCATAGATGGTTTCGCGACCGTGGCTTATTTGCCACGCAAGAACATCATAGGTCTGTCCAAGATTAACCGTATCGTGCGTTTCTTTGCCCAACGACCTCAGGTGCAGGAACGCCTCACTCAACAGGTGTTAGTGGCCTTACAGACTCTGTTGGAAACCAAAGATGTGGCGGTGAAGATGGATGCGGTGCATTACTGCGTTAAGTCTCGTGGCATCATGGACTCCACCAGCTCGACGACTACCACCGCACTGGGTGGGATTTTCAAATCAAACCCGGCGACCCGCGCAGAATTCTTAAGTAATTAAAAGTGAGTAATTAACAACACAAGATTCGAGTTCCTAGAACCTAGACCCTAGGAACTCAAAAAAGCGTTATATCCCGTACTTATCGCGATAAGCACTCACCGAAGCCAACTGCGCTTCCATGCCCGACTTTTCCGACAAGTAGTTGATCAGATCGCCTAGCTTGATGATTGAGATGATCTCACAACCGAAGTCACGTTCAACTTCCTGAATAGCAGATAGCTCGCCCTTACCTTTCTCTTGACGATCCAGAGCAATAAGCACGCCCGCTAGCGAAGCGTCATGGGCCTGAATGATCTCCATCGACTCACGAATCGCGGTGCCGGCAGTGATCACATCGTCGACCAGCATGACACGACCTTTGAGCTCGCTACCGACTAAACTGCCACCTTCACCGTGCTGTTTCTTCTCTTTACGGTTGAAGCAATATGGTATATCGATATCATGATGCTCACATAGGGCTACTGCCGTCGTGGTCGCAATAGGGATGCCTTTATAAGCAGGACCGAAAAGCAGGTCGTGCTCTATGCCCGAGTCGACCAAAGCGGTCGCGTAAAAACGCCCCAGACGGGCTAGATCGCGTCCGGTATTAAACAGACCAGCATTGAAAAAATAGGGACTGATACGGCCGGATTTAAGCGTAAACTCGCCAAATCTCAACACCTGACGCTCTAGGGCAAACTCAATAAACTCACGCTGATAGCCTTTCACAATCTCTCCTCAATTTAACTCTTTTAATATTTGTTTGAGCAACACATTCTTATTCAAAAAAGGACCCATTGGGTCCTTTTTATCTTTAATTCAATTTTAGTTCAATGCCGCTTTCTGTACATCGACTATTTCACGAATACCGTGCTTAGCCAGTTCTAACATACTAAGCAACTCTTCATGACTGAATGGCTCGCCTTCGGCAGTACCCTGAATCTCAATCATCTGACCGGTTTCGGTCATGACCACATTCATATCCGTTTCAGCTTCACTGTCTTCGATATATTCAAGATCGCAGATTGGCTCACCTTTATAGATACCAACACTTACCGCGGCGATAAGAAACTTAAGCGGGTTGGTTTTCAAGATACCCTTACCACGAGCCCAATTAAGCGCATCGACCAAGGCTACACAGGCGCCGGTGATAGCCGCTGTACGTGTGCCGCCATCGGCCTGAATCACGTCACAATCGATAACTATGGTGTTTTCGCCTAAGGCTTTCATATCCACGGCAGCACGTAGTGAGCGACCGATAAGACGCTGGATCTCTTGAGTACGACCAGATTGCTTACCACGGGCCGCCTCACGGTTCATGCGAGTATGAGTCGAGCGAGGCAACATACCATATTCAGCCGTAACCCAACCTTGGCCTTTTCCTTTAAGAAAACGAGGAACACCCACTTCGAAGCTAGCCGTACAAAGTACTTTTGTCTCGCCGAACTCGACTAAAACAGAGCCTTCAGCGTGAGCTGTAAACTGACGAGTGATCGTCACTGGGCGAGATTGAGCTGGCGTTCTGTCACTAGGGCGCATAGATAATTCCTGTATTCATGGATCGATTGGCGATTTTTGCTGCTTATTTTCGGTCAATAGTATAAGGGCATGTGGCCACGGATACCATGTTATTTAGCCCAACAAAGTAAAGCTGCACGGCTTTGCTTTGACCATTACAGCCATAGGTCTATAATCCCAGATCACTTTCACGGTTAAACAATTGGAAAAACCATGATCCAAAGCATGACAGCCTACGCACGTATCGAGCATAAAGCAGACTGGGGCAATGCCTCCTGGGAAATACGCTCAGTCAATCAGCGCTATCTGGAGACTTATCTGCGTCTGCCTGAACATTTCCGTAGCCTAGAGCCCATACTCAGAGACAAATTACGTAAGCGTTTAAACCGTGGAAAAATTGAAGTTAACCTCAGATACGATCTTGCCGACAACAAGAGCAACGAACTTCATCTCAACCAAGATCTTGCCAAGCAGCTGGTAAACGCAGCCAACTGGATCAAACAGGAAGCCGGTCAAGGGGAACTCAATCTGGTCGATATCCTTAAATGGCCAGGTGTGATGTCAGGTTCAGAGCAAGATATGGATGCATTAAGCAAGGAGCTATTGGTTGCCTTCGACAGCGCCATCGACCAGTTTATCGAAGCTCGCGGCCGCGAAGGTGATGCCATTAAGACCATGCTACAAACGCGTCTGGATGCCATAGTCGTGCAAGTCGCCGTAGTTCGTGAACACATGCCCACGGTAATGCAATGGCAGCGTGATAAGTTAACTAACCGTCTGGCCGAGATCACCGGCGAACTGGATCCTGCCCGTCTGGAGCAAGAGATGGTCATTCTCGCCCAGAAGATGGATGTGGCAGAAGAGATGGACAGACTCGACGCCCACGTCGCAGAAACCCAGCGCATCCTCAAGAAAGGTGGCGCCCAGGGCCGTCGTCTCGACTTTATGATGCAGGAGTTCAACCGCGAGTCGAACACACTGGCCTCTAAATCTATCAGCGGCGAGATCACCGCTGCCGCGGTCGAGCTTAAAGTGCTAATCGAGCAGATGCGCGAGCAGATCCAGAACGTTGAATAGGGTCTAAAGACATCCAACAAAGCATTACTCCTTCTGTTTTATAAGGGTTTTATATAAACACAGTCCATAGAGGTCCATAGATACCCACCATCTTCTCGAACTAATTGGTGGGTAATATGGCGAGTATGTTAGTATTCAGCCAATGTGTAGTGGTGGGTAAGTTACCCACCTTTATATTTGACTGGAGACTAAAGGCTTATGGGCAAGTTAACCGCAAAAGAAGTTGCTGCAAAATCCAAGGGAAAGCCTGGACGATTCGCTGATGGCGAAGCGTTATATTTTGTTGTCCCAAAGTCTGGTAAATCCTTTTGGATGTTAAGGTACACGGCCAACAAAAAGCGCAAAGAAATGACACTAGCAAAATACAGTGACCTTTCACTGGCCGATGCACGCGCCGAAGCTGCGATAAAAATGAAACAGTTCCGTGAAGGGTTAGATCCTCTCCTTGCTAAAAAACGTGCTGAACAAGCTGAAATTAAAACCGTAGATGATCTCTTTGCAGATTGGCATATCGGTAACATTAAAAGACTCAAACACCACCAAATCCCCGAACGTATCTATCGCAAAGATATTGCCCCACACATAGGTGACGTCAGCATCGCTAGCGTGACCGCCAGAGACATTAGAGAGTTATTGCAAGTCATCGCAAAGACTGGCCGCCCCGCTATCGCTAACGATGCGCTCATGTACTGTAAGCAACTATTCAATCACGGCATAAAACTGGATCTGCTTGCAGCAAATCCAGCGAGTGCATTTTCGGTGTCTGATGCTGGTGGCGTTGAAAAGAGTAAAGACAGAGCCTTAACGATTGAAGAACTCACTCAGTTTTTCCGTGCAGCACGTGACAATAACGACAGCTTTAGCCGTGATAATTATCTAGCTTGCGCACTACTTGTTACTTTAGGGGTTAGAAAGTCAGAATTGGCTGAAGCGCCATGGAAGGAATTTGATCTTGAAAAGCAGATATGGAAGTTACCAAAAGAGCGGAGCAAGTCAGGTGTCGGTATCGCAATTCCATTACCTGAAATCGTTATGGAGTGGATACAAGAATTAAAGATTAGAGCCTGTGGTTCCGAATATCTCTTCCCAAGCCGTAGAACCAGCAAGAACCCTCACATGGGCTCAGATACGTTAAACAGAGCTATCACCAAACTCTTTGGCCATGAAGCCGGTAAGAAGAAACAACCCACCAATAAAATGGGTGATATGGCCCATTTCACCGTCCATGACTTACGTCGTACCTGCCGCACCCAGCTCGCGAAACAAGGCACCCTAGGACATGTAGCCGAGCGATGCCTGAATCATAAACTAAAAGGCATTGAGGGGATTTATAACCAGCATGATTATTTTGAAGAACGACTATCCGCTCATGAAACATTATCAAAAACGATCCAGTCTATACTTACCTAAAATCAATTCTGCTCATTGAACACTTTAACAACATAAGAAGGCCTCGCTTTAGCAAGGCCTTCTTATGTTGTTAATACTAGTCCCACTCACAGCCACAATCGCGGCAACACCACCCATTATCCCACGGAATAATATCGTCTGAAGATCCACAATCAGGGCATTTTTTTCCAGAACTCATTGTCAATAATTTAAAACTTCTATACTTCATAACTCCGATCCTCACAGTTAGATATATGTAGACTAAAGGCAATTTTTCGTTGATATCTACACAAACAAAATATCCCAAAATGGGATATTTTGCAAACTGAAATACTATCAGCCCATGAAAAAAGTTAAGTGGTCAGATAGAGAAGAGTTACTCCGTAACGAATTGAAACTAGTTCGTAAACAAGCTTGCCTCAACCAAAGTGAGCTAGCTCTAAAATTAGACAAGCCTCAAAGTTTCGTATCAAAGTATGAAAGTGGCGAAAGGCAGCTTAAAATCCTAGAGTTGGAGCAAGTATGCCTAGCATGTAACACAACTGCACACGACTTTTTAAAAGCTTTTAGTGAGCATCAATCACCTTAATCATTACCAAATAAAGTACTGCTATATCATCGATCATATTACCCAACGTGATTGATGAATCTTGGCCTAAAGTCCTGATCACAATTAGAGTTATTAATTCAATTTCTCACCCCAAATTCAGGTTAGGATAGTAATTACGCTAGCATGATTCAGAGTAATCTGAATCATGCATACACTCAGTTTTACGATTTAACTAATATTAAATTTGAAGGAGTTTATTTTGAACATTCCAGATGATATTTATGATTATGCTATTGCCAATGGCATGACTTCGTTAGCTACAGGTGGCGGTATCGACTATATGGTACTAAACCATCAGGGTTATCTGTTCGTACTCAAAGACACAGAGGATGCAGGCTCTCCTGACTCTCTAAAATCGCCTGCTGAAATTTGTATGTATGCAGAATGTGACGAAGAGTGGGATGATTCTGAGTGTCGTGTTTTCCATACAGCAAGAACAGCAATCAATAGCATAGCAACTCAAGACTTCTTAAATGAAATGATATCGACATCGAATCCGGCCTGATGTGAATCAAGCAGCATAACAACTTGGTGTGACTTCTAAATGGTCATCCTAGTTCACATGTGAATACTGTAGATGCCATCTACGATAATGGTGGCCCCAACTTAATCAAGCTGTGCCCTGCTTTTATTTAATAACGCCAAATTCTAGCTAACGCGATAACATATACATGAATATTACAAAGGAACTAACATGCTATATCAAAAAGAGTTTGGTTTTAATTTCAAACTTGGTTTTAACCTTACTGACTACCCCTTTCTTAAAGATAAAAGCTGGCACAACGATGTAAGCCCCAGTTTTTACTATAAACTTAACAGTCAGTATTTTGTACTATGGGTTGACCATGCCTTAGTTGAAAATAGGGAGAATGAAACTAAAAGGTATCTCATCACAAGTGCTGAAAGTGAAGGAGATGACCTTCATCCCGAATTAAACTGTAATAATGCTCTGATTATTTTTGAAGCTGATTATTTTGAAGAGTTAAAAGTCTTTTTCACAAAGAAGAGCCTGAAATACTAGCCTTAATGGTTTATAACTTTGAACTTGGCAACTCCGTCGATAACCTTGAATAACAAAATTCTTAGTCCCAATAACTTAAAGCACTCTATTAATTCATTTTTACAACCAACTTCAGGTAAAACTATCCACTTCAACAGATTATTATTTCCTGCTGTATGCATAAAAAGTTGTCCCACGGCGGTATAAATTGATTGGGTATCAAGTGAGGTTTTAACTTCAAAAATATGTTCTAACGTACCAGAAATTTCAATCGCCAAATCAACTTTTTGAGTATTATAGATAACTTGGTTTGGGAACCTTTCTTCACCCCAGTCTTTCAGATGATCTACAATCATGCCATGCTCTACTGTCGCAAATCCCTCTTCTCTACCAGAAAATATTGTGGTACCACTAAACTCTGACGAAAAGAATTTCAATCCATTCTCGTTTACTTCATTGTTCTTGCTTTTAGCTAGTTTTGAATTATAAGAGGTTACTGCATAGGGTTGAATTTTTTTCCATAATTTTTTCTCATCTAATCTCTCTAAATCATCAAAGACTTGCTGATTTATCTGAGATAATTCTTGCGGATATCCAGCCTCATTCATCCAGCCAACTCGCGAGTTATCAATATGACTATCAAAATGGTCCCTCAAGTTTTTCAGACTATTTCTAAACCCCTCTTCTGTTTTTGAGATTCCAAATGATGAATAAAATTTTGAATATGCTTCCTTCCAGCTAGTAGCTTTCAAAGCTTGGGGAGGTTTATCCACTCCCAGACGAGATAAAAAATAACCCACTTCTATCAGCTCTCTATTCAAGTTACCTGCCATGCTCCGCCCCCTCCCCCAAGTCTTCATTTCAATTTTAAAGAGCTTGAACTTCATCTATGAAGCTCTTTAATGTCTGCAAATAATTTAATTGATTAGAGGAATATGTTTCATGAAGGGGCTTTGGGACAACTAACTGAAGCTTTAAACTTGCCATTTGTTTTGTTTGCTCTTCAGAAATAGAAGGCTCCAAAGTTAAAAGATGCTTTATCTCAATGCGCTTTGCTTCTGCAAGTACTTGCCTCCACCTATCTTTACACGATGTTTTAGCACCTAACATCCTCAGTTTACTCTCATCAAAATTGCCATCTTGATATGCCTCTTGGCTTGGAAAGAGAAAGTCTGGAGTCTGCTTCCCCTCTGACTTACCACCACGCTTATAAGAAAGGTTATTTGCTATAAAAATAGCCTCTATATGATGTTCAAAAGCATGTCCAGCCCGAGACTTCCTACGATTCTGAACACTAAGAGAAAACTTGATAAAAGCGTCAACGTCATGCCCTGAAGCTCCGAATCCTAGCTTCAGCTGTTCAGATACAATGTGCCTTTCGAGCAATCTGAAATTTTGCTCTTCAGCTTCCATCCAGGCAAGTAAAGTTTGATCTGGGTCTTCAACAGCACAAATTTCACTTTGAACTAATTCTCGTGAATAATCAGAAAAAACACGTGTTTTAGGAAAGTTTGAATCAAACCGATTTAGTAGCTCAGTAAGCTTACTTTCATCATCTTCTTTTGAAGTATTAACATCGATACCAAGCTGAGCTAATACTAGTCGCACAGGAATGACCAAAGAGGTCTCATTGACAGGAATATTTATCAAGGCTGTATTAATATCAAGATTTAAGGCCCCAAAGATACTCTTGAGTTGAACCTCTGCCGAACTATCTTTTGGTGCAAAAATAAGAAGCAATGTTTGATCTTTTGTAAGCGCTATCAACAAAAAGTCACTTTCTCTAAAACTCTGTGTAACTTCATTATCATGATAATAAAGCCTGTACTCTGCGCCCCTTGAGGGGTCCTTATAACGGGTGTCATACCACGAAACGGTATCTTCACAGACAACCGGTTCACTTTCGTCATCAGAGATATATACCATTTTGGCGGAGAAATTTAAGATGGTTCCATCATTAGTTAAACCGAGTTTTCGTCCAAGCCCTGCTTTAACTAACCCACCGATTTCATGCTGGTTTGAGCCCTTTTTGTTATTGTTACCTCTTTTTACATCAACTGCTTTTAGGTACTTGACTGCTACAGCCTCAAAAATATCTTCTAATGTTTCGTACACAGTTAATAACCTTACATTATGGTGATGACTAGATTATCTTATGATTTTAACTGGTTAGCAAATTCATTTGTTGGGCTATTTACTTATCAATAGTTGAACATTCATTAATGCATTACCTATGTCTATTTATACAGTAGTTTCGTTTTACTCTGGGTCAAACGAGTGATAGAGTACGTGTTCTCAAACTTGGTTAAAGAAGCGCTCTCATGGCTAGCAACGAAAAAACACTTAAATTACTCACTACACTTCTCGAAATATATGACCAAAAGCAAATCGCAGCCAAGCTAAATCCATGGACTGAAAATGACTGGTGTAGAGAAACCATCAACCGTATTTTGAAAGGAAAGTCAGATAAGAGTCTTACCAATGAAGAGACCCGTATTCTAAAAGGCCTCTTACCCAAACGTCCTAAACACTATGATAACCCTGATTTCAAGTTTATAGACCTGTTTGCCGGGATTGGTGGCATACGTAAAGGCTTTGAATCTATTGGTGGTAAATGTGTTTTTACTAGCGAATGGAACAAGTATGCAGTTCGTACATACAAAGCTAATTACTACAGTGATCCTGAAGAGCACTCTTTTAACCAAGATATACGTGAAATAACTCTAACAGATAAAAGTGACACGGTTTCTGAAACTGAAGCTACAAATAATATACAAAAGCACATTCCTGACCATGACGTGCTTCTTGCAGGCTTTCCTTGTCAGCCCTTCTCACTTGCTGGAGTATCAAAGAAAAACTCTCTTGGCAGAGCACATGGTTTCGAATGCGAAGCTCAAGGCACTTTATTTTTCGATGTTTGCAGAATTATCAAAGCTAAACAACCGAGCACATTTGTTCTTGAGAATGTTAAAAACTTAAAAAGTCATGACCATGGCAATACTTTTAAAATAATAACCCAAGCACTTGATGAATTAGGTTATGACGTGGCAGATATTGAGTTTGAGGGATCTGGAACGAAAGATCCTAAAATTATTGACGGCAAACACTTCCTTCCTCAACACAGGGAAAGAATTATACTAGTTGGTTTCAAAAGAGATTTAAATATTACTAAAGGATTTTCGCTTAAAAACATTCACTTTCCTGAGACTGTTCCCTCCTTTGCAAGCTTACTTGATAACCTTACTGAAGAAGAAAAGGCAAGATATACCCTGACTCCACGTTTATGGGAATATCTATATGGTTACGCAAAAAAGCATAAGGCTAAAGGCAATGGTTTTGGCTACGGTTTAGTAGACCCAAAAAATAGTGACGTAGTAACCAGAACTTTATCTGCTCGCTACCATAAAGACGGTTCAGAGATTTTAATCGACCAAGGGTGGGATAAAATACTCGGAGAACAAGACTTTTCAAATCAAGAAAACCAAAACAATAGGCCCCGTAGGCTCATGCCTAAAGAATGCGCTCGCCTAATGGGATTTGATAAACCTAAATGCAGCGACTTTATTATTCCTGTATCAGATACCCAAGCATATCGTCAATTTGGTAATTCAGTTATTATTCCCGTGTTTACAGCTGTTGCAGAACTAATGAAGTCTCGAATATTACAGGCAAAACAAATAAACAGGACTCAAGCGAAAGTGGCATAATCTAATTCAATGGAAAACCGTCATTGGACATAAAGCCCGCCATATCTACTATGGCGGCACATAATAACTGGTATAAATAGTTTACGTTAATGTTCGATTTAAACATTATTCTTTTCAAGTTGGTGCAAAACATGTGAGGGGCCAAAAATTTCCAAAATAGCCTGCCCCCTCGTTATACCAGTGTACAATAATTCATCTCGATTACTGGTTTCGCTGTTAACTACCATCAAGACAACTGAACTTTCTAATCCCTTAAAGCGGCGAATAGTATCAATAACAACATGATCACTACTTCTATTCTCTGCATCTGAAGCACTGTGTCGCCCAACTCGAAGTTTAGCGCCATCACTCATACATTTCATACTTTTCTCACAGGGAAATAATATTGCTATATCACCATAATTTAATCCTTCAGCTTTTGTCAGACTCCCAACCCTTTCTGCAAGTTTAACTTTCAATTCGGCTTCATTATTAATGCTGTGCAATATCGGCTTTGTGCCTCGAGGGCCTATTGGCCGAACGAAATCCCCTCTATAGTATTGCTTTGCCATTTTGAAAATTGATTCTGTATTGCGAAAGTTTCGAGTTAAAGTATGCTTTGCTAATGGTAGGGCTTTGATATAACTAGCATTCGACGTCATAACATTCTGGTTATCATCATAAAAAATGTATAAAACACCGTTGCTACTATCTTTAATGACGACCTCTAAAGCCATTAGCCAATCATCTTTAAAATCTTGGCCTTCATCAATGATTACAGCATCAAACTCTTCAAGACCAGCCTCAGTGAAGTTATCAATGAAATTATCAACTAATTCAGAACTGGAACCGAATCTCTTAACACCTGAAGCAACATCCCTACAAAACTGATGATAATGAGTAGCAGTTACAGAAGGGTAATCCTTAAAAGTTCGCCTTAACTCCCCACCTAATGGACGATTAAAACAGAGCAATAAAACCCTCTTTCCTTGATCGTTTAGCTGTACTGCTTTTTCAATAGCAAGGATTGTTTTCCCTGTACCTGCAGCACCAGCGATAGCCATACGGTTATTAGCCTCCATTTCACGTAATATAAAAATTTGATCATTTGTTTTTAGCGCAATCTCTTTAAGATCCTGATTAACATTAGTCCCAAGACGTACACGTAATTTTATAACACGAGCAAGCATATCTTCTAAAGCATAAAGCCCATCAATCCCCAGAGGCTTTTCTACTCTGCCACCATTATCTAAAGACTGAAAACGTTCATCAACCCAATTTTTAAGTCTTACCATATCGGTATCAAAAGCGAATAAATTTAAAGGCATATCTGGACGTAAATCACGACTAGGGCGAGCACTATGCGGCAAAATTACGCCATGGCGAACACAAATATAACGTGTTGACCATAACGAAGATTCTTTGAGTTTCTTAAGAAGCTGGTGCTTGCTACTACGGGCTTGGTTTACTGGATTTTTAATATGTCGTTTAATCTTGTATCTATCTGTACTAGTCCAGTTATCATCACTATCTATTTCAACAATCCCGCCCTTTACCTCTATCGAAAGGATTCCTTTTTCCGAATGAGCAACTAAAAAATCAGCCTCACCATCGATCTCACTACCATCGCTGTTCGTACCCAACCATGGACTGGAATAGAAAACATGATAATCGTCATCCAATTGCTCCCTCAAAGCATTATATACTTGTACTTCAGAAGACCGTTTAGGCTCACTTAATACTTCTAAGGGTAATTTTTTAGGAAACATTTTGGCCATTTATTTAGTTCCTTTAGACAGTAAGTCAGTAAAAAAGCCGATACTGCGATCTTCAGGTGTACCAATCAACATAGCTCTATCAAGAAACCGATTAAAGTCTTCACAGGAAGTTTCCGGTACTAATAAACAACTATGACAGGCAGCTAATGTCGATGACTCCGTCGCAGCGACTAAACCCTTTATACAAAGTGGATCTGATGAACACCATTCATGGGACCTAATAGCCTCTATAAACATTGGAGTAAATCGTGCCGATTGCCCTTGTCGCTGTAGCCCTCCCAAAGTTCCGTCAGAATCACTAGTTGCCGTATAAATCATTATACCGGCCATATCCTTATCACCTTCACCGAGATAAAGCCGTTCGCGCAAAGATGCCGATGAATAACCGCATTGAAGGGAAAGTTGTTTCATCAAAATATGAGCCAAGGAATGTAATAACAAATAACGCGCAGCTAGCTCAGGACTAACTTTAAACTCACTAATATTGTCAGGATTGAGTACACGACTCTCTGAATAAGTTGTAATTTCAGCAGCCCTGTTAGTAACAGCTCTATTTAATTCCCATTTTTTGAGGCGACTTTTTTCAAGCGCTATAAATATACCCTCTCCTCTTACATCTATTGCTGGCAACCACCCCATTCTGTTATGAGATAAAAACTGTTGCTTAACTGGTGGATTGCCAGGCAAAGGCTCTATACGAGTAAATGAACGAAGAACACGTATTTCACGTAAGCTTACAACACGCTGAAGATTGGCTAAATGAGGAATACTTGTAGAAGGTGTTTCAACTCTAACTTCAAACTCATCACCAGATTTTACCGTTCGACCACTGGCGACCATGAATTGTTGATATTCATCCCAACGTAAATTGCCACTACTAGCAGCTTTAGAATCCACAACTTTTTCTTCTACCAAAATTTTAAACGTAGCTATATCAATATCACCTACATCATCAACAAGCTTATCCCAAATTGCATCGATATAATTACTTCTCATTTCTGCAGAAACAGCTGTGACAATATCATTCCAGCGATAGCCCAACTGACGAATAACTTCTTCTGACCAAGGAGGAATAACTAATGCCGACTCCATAATGGGAAAATATAGATTGGATGCACCTCTTTGCATTGAAATAGGCTTTTGCTGACAATCTTCTCGACCATCAGACAACCAAGGGCGATCACCTTTACACCCTCTTCCTTCATGTGCCTCTTTCGTAAAAATATGTTCCATAGAGCGACGTTGTTTACACTTAGGGCAGCTTAAAAATAAACCAGCTAGTCCCGGCCCTTCAGATTTAAGCTTAAATTCCTTGGACCTGCATTGTGAATTTTGATGTACCCATTCAGACCAAGGAAAATCATCCAAATGACCATTACGACAGGCTACAACGAATCTGACAGGAACTACATATGCTTTAATATCAGAAGTTAACTTTAAACTACAGGGACTACAAAACCGTGATGGATTACCCGGTTCGCTTCCCCACTTACGTGCAGGTTTAACAGTATTACAAGCAGGACATTGAAGCCAACTAGGAAATCTAGCCCCCACAAGCGGAATGACAACGTCACCCTCCTGTGGATTATCAGGACAAACTGGAGGTAAACGAAAATGTGAGACCTTAAGTTTTTCAGCCAAACGCGGTTCTGTTAAACGTTTCATATCTTGCGAAGAGCCCCCAGCTTCATTGAGTTTTTTAGTCCACTGCTCTAGCCCTCCGGCAACAATAGAAACAGCCGCTCCGGTACTAGGTACTCGAAAATCCACTATAGCTCCAGACCCATAGTTCATGATGACTGCACTTTGGCGAACCTTACCTACTTCATTAACTGGCATGTCATTTTTACCTTAGTTTTTCTTCAAGAACATAAAGACAACTGGGCTCTACATTACGCATAGAGTTTGGTGTTGGTATCGCTCGCCCTTTATACACCCCTGAGCGAGATTTAATCTCGGCAGCTTTTTCCGCTGATAGCATCAGACTTCTATTAAAAGCTCTATCACTCCAGTATTGTGTATAAACACTACCATTCCCGATCCACTGCTCAAGAAAGCCTTGAAGGTCATAATTCACATTCTGCGCCTCTTCAGGATCAATATCTTCGGCACGGTCTACAATGTATTCTATAAACTCCTCAAGCTTATCTTGATAATCTCCGACTACTGAAACTCCCTCATTAAGTTCTGGAATTAAGTGGCGGGCTAAAATAACCAATATTGCATGCAAGGCTTTTTCACGAGAACGTGGTGCAAATGGTGTAACACTAGTCGCTTCGACTTCTCGATAAAGAGCTAAATGCCAAGAGCTAAAAGTTTCAAAATGTGAACGATCTCGGCACTTGGCATTATTATAAATTGTCAATACCAAGCCCCCGGGTCCCCCACGACGGCGACCAACTCTGCTGGTAGATTGAATATACTCGGCAACGCCCTTCGGTTGACCATTAACAATCATGGTGCCAAGCCTTGGCACATCGACACCGACACTAAGCATATTGCTAGCTAAAACCACATCGCAAGCCCCGGGTTCATTATATTTTGTCGCCAATTGGTCAAGGTAGTTCTTTATCTCAGATGAACTAACACGACTGGTCAGCTCCATCGGCTCACTAATACTCCTAGGCAATTCACCTCTACGAGCTGCGTAATCAATTAAAGAATTACTAACGTCATCTTGCATTAAGACTAGTGCTCCGCCTAATTCTCGAAGTGAATTAAAATAAGTCACCATAGTCCAAAAATCATCACGAGCATCATCGCTTATCACATCAGATGTTACTCCTTGCATAAGACTTGCTGCAACGGCCTGAAGAGCAAATTTAGCGGACCTACCTGCAGTTGTAATCCCTAAGTACTGTCGACTAGGAGAGTCCTTATCTTCGATGGCAAAACCTGAGTTACGAGCATCTAAAATTGGAGGTGGAAATAAACAAGTATCACGATTAAATAAGGCACGAATTTGTGCAGACGCTTGTCTAATTGTTGCTGTCGATGCAATAATTTTAGGGATTACGGTGCCATGACTACATAGCTTATCGATTGCTACCTCGTAGATTCCAGCTAGAGTCCCTAAAGGGCCTGAGATCAAATGCAGTTCATCTTGAATAATCAAATCAGGCTGACGATAGATTGAATTATGACCAAATAACTGCGTGGTCTTAGGATTGCGGGCAATTTGAGCAAACTTATCAATAGTTCCAATAACTAATGATGGTTTCTTCTCATAAATATTTTCATCAATTGTCCATATTGGCAAAGGATTTTTATGCCATAAACATTTGGGGTCATCGCAGTGCGCTGTTACTTCCTGCCTCGATTTATCCACATGCCATTTCAGCAGTGTATTAATATGACGTGGACAGTATTTGAGTTGATCCGGTCTATTTTTAGCAGCAGAATCTGCCATTGCAACTACTGCATTTTTAAACTTATTAGGGGTTGTATCAGCACCTACCCATAAACCTAAAGAGAAAGGGATAGAAGTTAAGTTTTCCTGTATATCTACAGGCATTTCATGATGTTGGCGGAGGGCATCGCAAGCACAAATTAATGCCGCAGCACGTTGAAACTGCTGAACGGTGAGCAGCCTTAAGGTATAACGCATAAACGAAGCTACACCAGCTCCTGCTTCACCATAGCGCATTCGCCTTAAAAATAGTGTAAATGCAACCAACCCAAGGTAAGCCTCTGTTTTACCACCTCCGGTAGGGAACCAGAGAAGATCGGCAACATTTCTATCCTCATGATGTTCATCCGCTACGGATTCGAGAGTAAGTAAGAAGAAGCCTAACTGAAATGGATACCATACGAGGGCATCTTCCTCTGATGGTGCAGCCCAAGTACGTTGTAGCTGAATTGCCTTATTGGCAAGCCTAAAAGCAGTTTCAACTTGTTTATCTTTTTCAATAAGATTAATGGCTTGCTCAATACGATTACGTACGTTATCAGCATTATTTATATGCTTATATGCTTGCTCTTTAAGTCCATCTTCCAAATCATCAATCTGCTTAGCTTGAGCCGTATACCACTCAAAATATAAGTTTGGTAATTTCCTTAAACCAGCGACCAACTCATCACCACTCGATTCTGATAGCCATTTCGTACTTAATACACCTTGCTCTGATAATGGTCTAAACTCTCTGACCCCTTCGCTACTCATTGATTTAACCTTACTTGAAGGCAACCAAGTAGAGAAAACTTTACTTATATGATTTTCTGACTCCTCCCAATAAGCAGAACAGGTGTGGCCAACGGCATACTCTTTTACATCTCTGTAAATAAGTTGCGCCATACGTGTATCTTCATCTATTGCAGACCCTGCTAATGGCTTAGAGCAGAATTGAGTACCAAGAGCAGTCGTTACTTCTAGTTCAGTTTGAAAAAAACTAATCTCCTCATAACTTGTACGCTCATAGACTTCAGGTACCTTATGTTGATTAATCATTGCAACGGTAACTAATAAGCGAGTGTCCCAGATACTAGTTCGAATATGTAAACCAAGCCCTTCTATCCCAGTCACTGATGGTGGGTAATCTTTTGAGCCTAAATCAAGTGCTATAGTGGAAATAGAAGTATTAAACGCTTTTCGGCGCCAAGGAACCTTTCTAATCCCAACTCCATTTTCCTCCACTAACTTTGCCGACTCTTCTTCTTGCCTATATATGGCTCCTCGGACTTCTATATTAATCACTGGTGTTTTACTATTATTTACAACGAAAGATATGCCTGCACTCGCTGGACGCTTGACAGTTGCAAGAGACACTTCGCCCTTTCCCTGAACATTAGTATCATGTCCTACTCCACCTTCAGCTTGGAGCTCATCACACTCTTCGTCAGCAATATCACTTTTGGGCGGAAATAAAATTCCTGTTAAGTAAACATCGGTGGGATAGGAGAATAGTAGCTCATCATCTTTTAACGGTCCTATAAGGTCTTGAGCTAGACGGTTAATCAAGTACTGTTTATCTGGCATATTATTTTTCATTCCATTGGTTGAAATAGACCATGGGAAAGCCTGTAATAACTGGCACAATCAAAAAACCACTATGGCACCACGGGGCTGGTAAGCTACTACGATGAACTTCAGGGATCACAATGGTAGTGACACCAACTATCTTAATGTTATTAATTATTTTACTTGGTTTAAGTTTTTTAAAGCCTTCTTTTTTTGCTACTGTTTTTGCTAACTTCCAAATATCTTGATTAAAAGAATTACTTAATAAAGCAACAGGAATACCATCATCTTTAGCGAACAACACCCTCGCTTGTAACTTATAATCAAAAATAGCTTCAGCTTCTACTTTCTTAGCTGCATGATGCCAAAACCAGTCTTGTATATAATTGATATCAATGCCTAAGCGCCCATCTACTATACTTTGGGAATCAATATCACCAACAAGCCCTACTTCAACCATACGCCGATGTTTTCCGTTAGTAGGCTTTTTATAACTACGGCCACTGTCTAACCTAGATGCATACGTTTTTTGACCTTTCCCCACCATTAGTTTCTGTTTTGCTCTGGTAGCCCCGACAAATAAAACCCGCTCCTCTTCAGCAATCTTTCTGGGGGATTGAGCATATGGAGAGAGCATATTACCCTCAATAAAATCATCAGGAGGAAGCATCAAATGAACTTGATTTGCCTCACGCCCTTTAGATGCGTGGATAGTCCCAAGTACAGGGCCAGCTAATTGACTTTCATCAACAAGAAAGTCTATAGGAGGTCTTTCACGAGTAAGAATCTCACGCAAGCGTACAATCCTGACTCTATCATTCTTATCTCCGACATTATTCAGAAGTAGATTCCAAGAGTCCTCTCTGTGTGGAAAGAAGCTGTTATTGTCTTTTCCAATTCTTGTGGCCCATAAACCATTAAATTCGTCTTTAGTTAAAAAATCACCTTCATATTGACCTAGCAATCGTCCTATCCAAGGATGTATACGTTGAGAAATACCAGACATACGAAGTTTATGTACAACGTCATCAGACCATAGATAAGAGGAATTTATTAACACCTCAGCACGAGTTCGAAAGAGCACCAAATGATCTCTTTTCCCTCTAAGATTTTGCTTATTTATTCGTTCGACGTCACCATGTGAACACTCTTTAATCAGCTGTTTCATGCTCAACCAACCGTCGACATCACTTTCTTTTTTATCAAGCAACCTTTCACGACCACCTTTGAAAAGTTTTATTAATTGGGGATCATTGGTCCGATGGACATTAGTAAGCTTGATTCTATCAATCCCATCCAACTCCCCCTCCATAATTCGCTCTACAACTGTAAGAGATTTATAACTGTCACTCAAATCAGAATCATCTGTGAAACCATAAATAGCCTGGGCACTATCAGCAAAGATTGTTACTCCGCATTCCTCTTCCAGCCGACTTATAATCTGCAATATTAAGTCGGCCCTTTCACCCACCAAATCCTGCCCTTCATCCAGAACAACATGCTCAAACTCTTCTAGATAATCCAGTAAGTGATAGTCGCCATGTTTCAACTGCTCAATCAACTTATTTATATTCATTTCATAGCTGCTCATTAGATCGGCTGTATCATCACCTAACCCTCTAAGAACCTGCCAAGTAAAGGAATCGAGCGTGAAGATTTGCAATCCTGCAACATTAATTGAATCTTGAGCAAAAGCCTCAATTCGATCTCGAAGCTCTTTCACCGCTGTACGAGTAAAACTAATCAAGAATATTTTTGACGCTTCGAGACCACACTTTTCGATCAAATAAGCTACTCGAGCACAGGCTACAGCAGTCTTTCCTGTACCCGGTCCAGCTTCAACAATCTTACTTTCATCAGCATTGAGCTCAATAATAACTCTTTGCTCCGGATCCCAATATTTAGGTATATTTTCAGCTTGATTTATACATACTTCACTAATAATTGAGTCATAAGATTGCGCTTTACTTCCAGATTCATCGGCAACTGACGAGTAACTACTAAGGCTTTGAATGCGATCACGAATAGCACTAGAAAGGTCTGGTGATCTTTTATTTTTCTTGCGAAAAGTTAACTCATGGAGGATTTTTTGGAGAACTATGATATCACTATCACAAGAATGAGATTTTTGATTGAGGTCATCAAATGATGAACTGAGATAAGGCCTACTATCCATCATGCTTCTATCCTTGTAAACATGCTCTGTGGGATTAAATTCATTTCACTGGAACCATTTATGCTACTGATTCAGTCTACTCCAGCAACTAAACAACACCTAAACAATATCACCATAATTGATATATTCAACTGTATTTAAAGAAAAATATAGTTATTCTGCGAATTGTAAACCTCCAATATAAACTATATATTAATAGCCCTTCTAACTTAAAGGCTATTCCTCTCCACATTTATTCAACCTTATATAACTCGTCCACCATGTAGTTGATTAACTCAGAATCATACAACCCTTTATTTTACAGTTTAACAAGCCTATTTCTAACTATTCAGTGTGATTAAAACATAGAGTGAATGATGAGAACTAACGACTAAACATTAACCTAATCCAATTCTTTTCACCCCTATATCATCATTATGCTGTCTCTCATTCACGACACAACAACGCTACAGGTGGGCTTAGCCCACCTGTAGCGTTAACCATTCATCACTTATAAAAGGAAAAAATATGCCTATAGCATTTATCGCAGGCTTTGCCGTTGGGGTTGGACTCTATCGCGCATTAAAGGAGGCTAACTATGTTTAGTTTTGTTATGCATCGACCTATCGCAGAGCTCTTCCTCTTAGGTGTCATTGCAGGTTACAAGTGGGCAGCTGAAACTGACCGTTAACGTCCATTAGCTTAAACTCGTGGAGGGCTTATCGGCCCTCCATTTATGCAGCAAGCCGACTTTTAGGATAGCGTATCATTTTCCAAGTCACGCTCTTCTATCCTCGCGAACACCCACTCCTGTACTTCATCTTCTACCCATGCAACCGCTCTTGCCCCCAAAGGCGCGGGTTTAGGGAAAGCCCCTTGGTCCATAAACTTGTAAATGGTTGAACGTGCTAAGCCAGTACACTTGATAACATCTTTTAATCTGAGTAAATTCATTTTGAAGTCCGGGTTATTAATCTCATTTAATTACCCAAGACGGTATTTTTTAACTCGCCCTCCTCCCTTCAAACCTTTCACAATCCCAATACAACTTCACGCAAATCCAGTTCTTCGCTCACTCGAACTCACTTCAAACCTATATTAACTCAGTGAATAGCCCTAAGAACCACCACAAGGAACTGAGACATGCATACGCCCAACAATGCACCGACAACAGCCATGGATATCCTTGGCTCAGCAGCTCGCATCATTGCAGAAAAATACATCAACAAAAATGCGTTCAATAACCCAGATGCAACGAAAGAATTCTTAACCTATAAGCTTGCTGGATATGAGCGTGAAGTGTTCGCCGTCATGATGTTAGATAACCAACATCAGCTCATTGAATTCAATGAACTGTTCTTCGGCACCATCGACACTGCACACGTCTACCCTAGAGAAGTGGTCAAAGCCGTATTGGCCGTCAACGCTTCTGCAGTCATTTTCGCTCATAACCACCCTTCAGGTGAAACTGAACCTTCCTCAGCAGACAAACAGATAACGAAGCGATTAACTGATGCTTTAGGGCTGATTGACGTTCGAGTCTTGGACCACATCATCATCGGTCGTACCCCAGTCTCCTTTGCCGAGCGAGGCCTGTTATAGCCGCTCCTCTCAACGCAGCACACGACTCACCCAGAGTCCACACTGCGGTCCTCATGACACCAGGAGTAAGCGTGATTGAATTTACAGACAGTTTTTCACAAGCATGCGTAGCTGAAGCCTGCGCCGCATTTCCCGACTTAACAAAGCGACTGATGGTCGAGCTAGTCTTGCCCATGTTTGTCAGGCCGCTCAATGACATCGGCCAAGAAATTGGCAAGCCCATTATCAAGCCTAATCCCACACTGCATAAGACAGTACTCTTCGTCTCCCCAAGGGACATGGTAGAGCACCTGCCCAAGGAAATTGGTTTTTGCCGATTTACCTGTGTTTGTAATGGCGAAGGTCAACCCACAGAACAATGGAAACGCTCAATAAACGGCATCTACTTCAACCATGGCAACAATACAAAGCCCAACTGGAGTACCCACACCTAAGCCCTTGCAACACATCTAACATCTCCACTTCCATCAACGAGGAGTTTCACCATGACAGCCAATCAACAATCACGCCCCTATCAATGGGGACTACAACGCACTATCACCCCACGATTTGGTGCAAGGTTAATCTTAAACGGAAGCGGACTCGATTTTCTTTGGGACCGCTCAGGTTTTATCGGTACATTTACACCTGAGCAAGGGAGGCAGCTGGATAACGCCTTTCCTGACATCATCAAACAACTTGAAAACCAGGTGTCTTTGGGCCATCTCGATGCACGTAAACAGCGCAGCATCACACTGCAACACGCTGGCTTTACTTGTGAAGCCGATACCTTAGGCAGTCATGGTTACCTGTACATCGCTATCTATCCAATCGCCACACTCACGGAGACTCTCACTCCCTAGTACAACCCCACCCATGCACACGTCACCCAGAAGTTAAACACCCAACATAAACACCCCTATACCCCACAAGCACGCCATGCCTAAAAACCACTCTTAGGCTGTAGTCGCTTGCCTTCAATATATGAAAAGGAAAAACAATGACCCACACCATCAACCGTAACCAAACACCCACTATGCCGATTCAATTTTATCAGCTCATTGAAAAGGAACTAACCAACATCAATCCCCAAGAAGCCAGTGCTATCACCCTTAACTTTAGAGACCCAGATCACTCTGCTGAAAGCGGCGGCTTTCATCCCGTTGAGGTCAGATTAGAAAAACATGAGGCACATTGGCATTTAGTTTACGTGACAGACTTTGCTTATCACGGCCAACCCTACCCTGAATTAGTCAAACAGATTGACATCTGTTTTAACCGCAAGCAGGTATACAGCCTCTACAGTGGCTGGCTAAGCGAGCAAGAAGGTCAGTCACTCATTAACCTGTTTAGCGACAACTTTGTGGCTTACCACAACATGGACGTATATCAAGTTCACAGCAATATCGATTAATCCACCAATGTAGGTTCCCATATTAGTAAAACGGGAACCTGCAAACCCAGGCTACATGCGGTTCTACTATCCCCGAGCCTCTAAGCGTCCTCATTCCACGGTATATCAGAAAAAAGGAACCTGACATGGCAGAAGTCCAGGCAATCAAGAAATTAGACACCATCAACCTCATTAGTCACTTGCTGGAAGTTCGTTACAGTAAACAGATGTCAGACGTGTGGAACATCGGATTAAACCTCGCACTGCGCATTTCAGACCTTCTCTCGATAAAATTTAGTGACTTGCAGCAAGACAGACTCATCCTCAGAGAGATGAAAACCGGTAAAGTTGCGAACATCAAACTGAACCCCAAAGTCATCAAGGCCGTTGAAGAGGTCAGGGCAAGGCACCCTCACCACATCTACCTATTTCAATCCTATCGAAATAACCAAGCTAAACACTCCCAAGCCAAACCGCTAACAAGACGCGCAGTGACGAAGGCATTTCAACTCGTGGGAGAAGAACTAAAACTGGCCCTAGGCACACACTCCATGCGTAAGACCAGAGGCTACCATCTTTATCAAAAGACCAAAGACATAGGCCGAGTAATGAAAATGCTCAGGCATGGCTCTGAGGGCGTGACACTAAGATACATCGGCATCACGCAAGAGGATGTAGACAAGGATTTCGTTGAGCTTGAGATATAAGTTTCAAGAGGGCCTTACAGCCCTCCTTTATTTTTTGTCTAACTGGAAGATCCATTAAACACTTTACAGCTAAAGCCAATATTTCTATGACCATCACCAATGACTTTGGTATTTGATTTAGCCAGATAGGTAAATCGTTGCCAAAACCTATTCACCTGAATTTGAAAGTCACTTGAGTTTTGCTTTAAGTAATACACTGGCCTCTGCGGAATATGCACTAGGACCTTGGCTTCGATATCATGCATGTCTAACGCACTAGCCCATGCACCCACAATACGTGAATACATATTATATCGATTTAAATCTAAAGCCCCCATATGAGCAAAGGCATCCTTGTTGAAGAACAGTACGAAATGGTAATGCCAATGATGGGCTTCGTTGCGCTCCCGTACCCATAGGTAACTGAAACCTATTGGATGGTGTATAGACCCACTTCTACATCGTTTATTTCCCCAGGAGTTAAGTCTTGATTTCATAGCATCAATGAAACGCGATATAACTTTGTGATCTTGGTAGTGCCAAGCTTTAGGTAAGCGCAGATCAACGCGCATACATGTCACACGATTATTGTGCCGTAGTTGCTGCATTAGGACTGACTCAAGGATCTGAAGATAGTTTGGATAATACTGGTATTGGATTGGTGTATTTAATTGAGGGTATTTATTAGATTGAGACATGTTTGTACTCCTATGGTTATTACATAGGGTTATGTCATGTATGTATTTCTTTACTCACTTCATGTAACCACTACTGCATTTATGAACAGAGGTATATTACTAATACCGAAAACAACACCCCTCGCGATCCCTGCTAATGCAAAGCCAATTCCACTATTGTCAAAGTCAATCCAAAGGGAATACTGACATAACAGCGCCCAAGTTACTCTGGAGTTAATAAATAATGAATACCCTAAAGCTGACCTCAAGATAACAACTCTTGCCTTATGCAAAATCTTAATAACAAAACCTATAGGTGGAACGTCATTTGGCGTAGACCTACTCACAAGGCGCCTACCAATTAACAATGCTCAATAGAGAGCTTGTATCAAAACCCAAAGCAATTAAACGACTTCCACTCTATGCTTACATTAACAAACTCGACAAAACATACTAAATTCATGGTTAATGTTGCCTCAAGGTGTTGATAGTTATAAACTGCAGTTGAATAAACACTACTTTAGATACATTTTAAAAACACTTTAAAACAAATATAAAAACACTTTTAGACAACTTGAAAACTACTTAGTAACCGAGAAAATCATGGCGTTAAAAATTAATAATATTGAACAGATTAAGTTGAACAACATCAGGGAAGGTCATCTATGTCTAAGAGTATTAACATATGATTTTAGAGGTAACTTTTCACGCCCGTTTCCCGAGAATAAAAGTCGATGTGAATCGATAATTAATAGCCATATCCAAGAAGTGTTTGGACAAGAAGGTCTTCAGAATGCTGAGCGTGTTGTTCCAATTTTAGAAAGTGCGATTATTAAAAACTTGCTACCGGATTCAAGCTTTGATTGGCTAGACGTAAAAAATAGTCGCCTCATATACTTTATCTGGTTTTACCTTAGGGTTTCTGATGAACCTGACCTCCTTCTCCTTGGGAATCCCCCGCAACCATTATTTATAATGAAGTATCACTCAGAAGCTTCATCTATAAATGGTATATACAACAAAATGGGTGGAAACCTTAACCCTGCAAACAGTAAAGAGCGCCTAAAGGAGATTATTGATTTCTTTGATAAATGCCATGCTGACACTCAAAGCCTAAAGAATTTCTTGGATCATCTTAAGAGTTATAGTCACAACTGCTTATCTGACCGAAAAAGTGTAACTTGGCTTTCTGCAGCGAATACCATCCAAACCGATTGGGCATGGAATTACTTGCTTTCCGAACAAATGATAAATGACATGTTGAAGCCACTAAATGATGTAGAACGCTATAATGCCATAGTAGTTACATTAGATTCTTGGCTTAGACACCCTGCAGAAAAAGAACTCTTTGTACTCAGAATGAAAAAAGCCTGGAGTCAAAAAAAGCACAGAGATGGGTTAGTTGGGAAGAAAGCTTATAACATTACAATGAGTAATGATGTCCAAGGTATGTTGGAAGAATTAGCTGAACGTAGTGATAGTAAAATTAATAAAACTCTTGAGAAGTTAATAAGAAGAGAATATAAAAAAGTATTGGATCAATAATTAGAATTGAACTTAACAAATCGGTGAGTATATCGGTGGGTATGTCACAATAAAAAAGACAAGATAGTCACATTTAGCTGATTTTAATCAGATAAATGCCAGCACTCCACATTCAGATCCAGAACGTAGAATAGTCACTTTTAACTGCTAAATTTGGTAAAAGCGACTAGCATGGCCCTGTACTTACAGGGCTTTTTTTTCTGTGCAGGAAGTAATTTCTAAACCTCTGATCCAAACCAACATTCCAATCATCTTTCAACATTGTCTAATATTTGATTTCTACTTCAACACCCTTAATGCAGGCTTTTGCAGATAAGGGCAAGGAAAGTCGCCAGATTTTATATCCGGAAAATTCTGGTCGCAGATACCACTAGCAAAACGGTATAGGACATCATCGATGAAGCGGTCAACTGGGATAAACTGGTGTTTCTTACTACGCTGACCATTGATCTTTCGCGGTTGCTGATTAATAAACATGCTCAGTTCCCACGCCTGCTCGCTGTCAAAATCGCGCGGCTTGTGGTCATCAAACAATGAATGTAAATAATGCTGAACCTCAGTAATATGGGCACCTATGCTGGGATCTAAATTGCGAAAACGGTTAACCTTAGTTTGTTCAAAGTAATGCTCCATATTATCGAGTACCTGCATACCATGATCATCGTTTCGAATAAACCTATTGGCTCGCAACCAGCCAATGGCATGTAGTTTCCAGTGACTATAAAAATCTTGCTGTAATTGCGCCCAGTCAGGCTTAAGAGGATAGTGAAGCATCATGCAATAACGGCTATGGGACTCCATAAACACCACTAGCCAACTCCCATCATCATAGGGCTGCCACTGACGACCCGATAAATGAATAACTTGCCCCTGCCAACTCACACGATTAGCATTAGTGCTAATCGGCTGCACACCAGGATTATTGCTATCGGCGTCTGTCATTCGCTCAAGGGGTTGCTTAAGCATTTTACACATGAAATTGGACAGACTTAAAAACAACGCCATCAAGGTCACTCAGATTAACTCGTTAGATGGCCATCATGTTATCACCCTTAATTAGATATACACCTACAGCGTATAAAAAGGAGGGTAAATAGAATTTTCCTTATTCATATTTAGGCTAAACTCAGCAATAGTCGATGGATTGATTAAGTATTCAGGATGAATAAAAACCTAATTGAGATAGCCTATGACGACAGGGAACACGCGGAAATATTGCTGGAGCAATTATCCCTCCATGACAATCTATGTCTTGTGAAAAAACGCCTTGCCCTAGGTGATTATCAGATAAGTAACTGGCTTATCGAAAGAAAGACACTCCCCGATCTGGTCATTTCTCTTTGTGACGGTAAGCTATTTTCACAGATAGCAAGACTATCTGCATGCGACCACAATACAGCACTGCTTATAGAAGGATCATCTCGTGATATTGCATCTTATGATATTACTCGAGAAGCATTGATAGGGGCGCTGTGCTCTATTTCAATCAACTTCAACATGCCTATTTTACGTAGCTTGTCTCAGGCTGAATCAGCTAAAGTACTCTACTTTGTTGCCAAACAATTACATAGCAGAGAAACAGAATTAAAACTCAATGGCAGAAAACCCAAACGTAAAAAAAACCGCCAACTTTTCATACTTCAAAGCCTTCCTCAAGTCGGTCCAAAATTAGCACAACGCCTGTTGAACCACTTTGATAACATCGAGGCCGTATTCATAGCATCAGCAGAAGAGCTCAGTAAAATAGAGGGTATAGGACAAGAGAAGGCTCGAAAAATACGTGACGTATTAACCTCATGATCAACAAGCTTCCCAAACACTTTCAACTGTAAGTCGTTTCGCTCTATTAGCTAGTCCATCAAGTATCGAGTTCCGTATGTACTCAGGAAAGTCTTTTGGCAGCTGCATCTTAACTTTCATAATCACAAAATCAACGGTATCAGCAATCTCAATTAAGATGGCAGACATAGCATGGGTGTCAAAACCGATAGCCTTAGCAGTTTGCATAAAGTGTCTTGGGAAGATCTGTGCAACTTGATACTTCTTACCTTTCGTCGCCTTAAGTCCCATAGCCAACTTGGCATCGCGAATATTTAAACCCTTACCGCCAATGACCGGGTACATAGACAAAATATCGTAAAAGGGAGTTAACCGATATCCGCCACCAGCCTCAATGAAAAGTGAAAAGTTTTTAGCATGACCATCAGTTGCGGCAAGTAGCCAAAACAGTACCTGAGACTTCATAAAGTCATATCTATCTCGCTCTGAATTCATCGAGCCGAGTAGATACGGCATGATCTGCTCAATACCTGGGCCGCCATGACTTTCGTATTTTTTTGCTGATGGAATATTTAATGTCTGGCAAAAATCCTCTTGAGGCAACCGCATAATCCATTTTCCATCACTTGATAACTTACGATCAAAGCGCTCAACGGAGAGCGCCTTAATATCGCCAGCTTTAATTATTGAACAATGCGGAACATCTAGGCCAAACTCCCTAACTATCATCATACACAGGTATTCGTTTTCAACGCTGTCTGACATATCAATGGTATGGGAATGACTCTGTATCTCACCAATTGCTAGCTTAATGATGTGTGTCGTTGGAGTTGCCTTAATAGGAAGCCGCCATTGACCATCTAGATTAAGCAGGGCTGTCTTCTCTTGCGCACCTGCAATAGAGATTCGAAAGTCATCTTCATCGGCTAGCATGCCTAACGGAATATTTGACTGATAACCCTTTAGTACTTTTTCCAATTCGGTATCAGATAAGGGTTTAGATTCAATTTTTTTGACATCAAAAGCTTGCTGACCATGGGGCACTAACTGCAATGCTCCAACACTGTCTTGGCCCACTTTAGCGAGTAGATCGAACGCTTGCGTCGATTGCGCATTGTGACGAGCAACTATTCTGTTTCTCACCTCAATATTATCTGGCAGTAGATTATCAAAGAAGTTATAAACCTCGTCGCCTTTATACGCTTGCTTTCGCAACGGCATAGATAATGAGATAGGACGACTACTTGCTGTATCCAACCATTGCTCAGCATACTTAAACAGATGAGAGCCAGTAGTGGATTTAGTGAACTCTCCGACGAGATAGCCATTCATATAAACATCGAGAACAGCCATTACCACTCCTCCTTCCATTCTTTGTCTGACTCACTGCTTACTGTAGTGTTTTGTTGATCTGCTAGTTGTGAGTTTCTCACCTTCAGATCAAGCTCAAGGTTCAACGCGGATAAAATCTTAAACAGTGTTTCTAATTTAGTTGAATCTGGGTTCTGCTCAAAGCTTGAAACCGTATCCTGACGAATGCCGACCTTACTACCCACTTTGCTTTGCGAGAGCTTCATATTCAATCGAGCATCTTTGAGATACGCACTAAGCTGTTTTGAGTTAGTCACCTTCATGATAATTTTACCTTTAGCACTGATCCTTAAATCCACTTTACACGCTAAAACAGGTAAATCAAGTTTTACACGCTTGAACCGTTAAAGAGTATTTACACGCTATAGGCGTTACATTAGTGGTTACACGCTAAAGCGTGTAGCTTCAGGAAGGGATTTAAAATAAAACCAATGAGTGATTACGAAAGAATACCAAGGAAGGCTGAGGCGCTACACCTGCATGATAAACAAGTTACAGGTCAAACAAAGTGGTGACCAAGATATCTAAACTATATTATAGAGAGACCTATGTGCGGCAGACTCAATTGAAATAAGTCTTAAGCCTGACTTCCTGCTCAAGCAGGCTCTTGTATAGGGTGAATTGATTCGCCGCACGCTCTAAATTATGATTCTCATGGTGTATATGAAAATAAATATCACCGTTAAGGTGATCGGTCAGGAAGCGCACCCCAATCATCAGACACATGACCCGGGCACCCAGCCACAAGCTGGCCTTCTCATCTTGGGTCAGCACAGTGCCGAGCTCACTCAAATAACCACGGCAGATCGCGGCAAAAATAGATTCGCGAACATGAACATTCTCCAGCGATGTCGAGTCTTCCTCTTCAGGCGAGGTGAAGGTTCTCACCATATCACCGAAGTCATACATGAGATGTCCTTTCATGCAGGTATCAAGATCTATGATAGCCAAACTGCTCATATCACGTTTATCGTAAAGCATGTTGTTGATTTTAGTGTCGTTATGACATGTTCGAAGAGGCAATATTGTCGAAACTTCGGCAAGCTCTTGCAAAATATTTTGCTGAGAAAATACGAAATCGACCCAGTCACAACAGGCTTCTAACCGATTATGTTGATCATTTTTTACCGCCGCCTTGAGCTGATCTATGCGTCCGGGAAGGTGATGAAACTGTGGAATCACATCCTCAAGCTGAGTCGCATCAAAATCGCTCAATGCCGATGCGAAATGTCCGAATGCCTTGGCAGCAGAGAAGGCTTCATCTTCAGAACTCACCACATCTATGCTTTGACTATGGGGAAGATGGTTAATGGCACGCCAGAAACCTTGTTCACCGAGATCGACAGCCAGTAGACCTTTATCGGTACGCACAGGTTTAACAACTTTAAGCGAATAGTCATTGGTCTTACGCTTTTTTGCTAAGTGTTCAGATATTTTATGAGCATTTTCAACCAAGGCGTTCGGAGTCTTGAATACCTGAGTATTGAGCCCCTGAAGAACGAGTTCACCATCACTCCAACGGACCAGGAAAGTATCATTTATATGACCATTTCCCAGAGGGGAAACTTTGGCATCGCTGGTCCCAATACCAAAATAAGGCAGCACAGACTGCCTGATAAAATCGATCACTCAACAACTCCATTTCTCTTATTATGTAAAACTCCTGAGAGCTTTTCTTTCACCCTGACTCTATGATGACCAAGGTCAAAGCCGCATTGTCATTACGAATTAATTCAGCTGCCATATATGAAATTGCTAGATATTAAGATATTCAACTACAAGTATATGTACACTGTGAGCCTTACTCTGCCAAGCAGTGTAAAGACTAAGTGACATTTATTCCAGCTATAAATAGGGGATGAAAACGGCGTTTTTCGACAAGGCTGACTGGCTCCCCTTGAGGCTGAAATCATAGCCACATAGCTTGATGCTGCCACGCATTGCGATGTCAGAGATGATTCCTCGAGTATCTAACGGTGAAAAACGCGCCTCGATGGATGTATCAGGCATATATTCCACCAGTATAGGTCGATAATGACTGCCATCGTTGAAACTCAAATTGGCACAGCTGCGGTCACCCTGTGCAGATGCAAGGGACCAGATCTCGCCCTCAGATCCCTTCTCTCCTAACCAGCGAATGATCAGTACATCGTTTTCCAACAACACGCTAAATCCGTCCGGTATTTTAGCCTCTTCTCTGATCGGTGCCGTTACCTGTTCTGATGTTTCTTGAACCAGCTCGCTTATAGGCTCAGCATCAGAAGATAATGCCTCAAACAAGCCTCCTATAAGCACTAAAGCACCCAGACCAGCTACGACACCTAATAATAATTTTTGATTCTGTTTGGCCCAATGAGTCCACTGCCTCAGTGCCATAGAGTCAGAAAATCCCTGCAAAGAGGAGGATGTCTGCCATTGATGATTATCCTCTTCACTCACGCCTTCATTTACATGAGGCGCTTCAGCGTCATACTCATCGCTATCTGCAACGCCCCCATGACCGCCTAAGCTAGGTTCAACCCTTCTACGATTAGCGCTAGATCTAAGTGTGACTGCCGGGCCTACATAACCTTGATGATAAAATTTAGCCTTACCCACTGGAATGAGTCTGGCAAAAAACAGACTGAGTAAAACGGCGATAACGAGAATAGCGAGTGATAGCGCCAGGCTAGCGGCATAGACGAGTGTCATTGAGAATAGGCATAGGGGGATTAAAGCCAGGCTGGCATACCAACTTGGCCCTGCCGCATCACGCATCCTTCTATAGGCACTCAAGCCAAGTACCGGGGCGAGTAAACAACCTAGTACCAAGAGGGCTGCACTTTGACCCAAGAGCACAAAACCAAGCAGTAAGATAAAATACACAGAGGCACTAATTACCGCAAATCTGACACCATTATCTAGGCCTTTGAAGCAAAAAAGTGATTGATATTGCATGGAAAAAATACCTAATAAAATTGAATGTTCTCACTCCTAGGAGTTAAGAGTAAAAACGAAGCGACCAATAGGTCTCATATTTCTTAGGCCTAATACACCTAAAACGGTCAAATTAACCGTATACAGACTAACCAATTTATTGCTCAAAGTCAGTGCCAGCTTGAATAAAGCAGCTAAAGTGCGCATTAAACTTGTTTCACTTATCCCGTTAACTCAAAAAACATTAAAAGGATTCAGATTAAACAGCCACTAGCGCCGCAGCGGCAGTCGAGCGTATAATGTACGGCTTCCCGATGCTCGGGAACCACATTTCGTTTTACATTTTTGGATGCTTAGCTCATGACCGCACGCGGAAATCTATTTATCGTATCGGCGCCCAGCGGCGCAGGTAAATCCTCTCTCATTTCGGCATTGCTCCAAGATCAGCCTGCCGATAAACAAGTTTCCGTGTCACATACGACCCGCAAACCTCGTCCCGGTGAGGTCAATGGACAGCACTATCATTTCGTGACGACCGAAGAATTTAAAGCCTTGATCGCCGAAAATGCGTTTTTCGAGTGGGCCGAGGTATTTGGCAACTACTACGGCACATCGCGAAAAGTGATCGAGCAAACCTTAACCGATGGCATAGATGTCTTTCTCGATATCGACTGGCAAGGGGCGCAACAGGTCAAGAAAGTGATGTCAGAGGCCATTGGAATATTTATTCTTCCTCCCTCAAGAGCCGAATTAGAAAAACGTCTAACGGGTCGTGGCCAAGACAGTAGCGAAGTCATCGCCGGCCGTATGGCGCAAGCTGCATCAGAGATCTCCCATTATGGCGAGTATGACTTCATCATCATTAATGACGATTTCGACACAGCTTTAGCCGACTTAGTCGCAATTATCCGCAGTCAACGCCTAACGGGTGCTGGCCAAATTCATGCACAAAATGATATGATTAAAGATCTGTTGGCAGACTAGCCGCCATCATGTACAATTTTGCGTCATTTTTTCATCCTAACACTGGAGTTCCACACATGGCTCGCGTAACTGTAGAAGACGCCGTAAACCAAATCGGCAACCGTTTTGATATGATCCTGGTTGCAGCGCGTCGTGCTCGCCAAATCGCTGTGCAGGGTAAAGACCCTATGGTTGAAGAAGAGAACGACAAGCCTACGGTTATCGCCCTGCGCGAAATCGAATTAGGTCTAGTAACTGCTGACACTTTGGATGCCGATGAGCGCCAAACTGTTCGTGAACGTGAAGCAGCAGAAATTGCTGCTGTTGCTGCGATTGCCGAAGGTCGCAACAACATAATATAAGGAGTACAACCACTTGTATCTGTTTGAAGGTCTCAAAGAGTCTGCATCAAGTTATTTAGAACCTGATCAGGTAGCATTACTCAAGCAGGCCTATCAGGTGGCGCGTGATGCCCATGAAGGTCAAATGCGCACAAGTGGTGAACCCTATATCACCCACCCGGTTGCGGTCGCCCGCATCCTGGCCGATATGCGTCTCGATCATGAGACGCTTATGGCCGCCCTCCTGCATGACACTATCGAAGATACCCCGGTCACCAAAGATGAATTAGCTGAAATTTTCAGTGAATCCATCGCCGAACTGGTCGAAGGCGTCTCCAAGCTCGATAAGCTAAAATTTCGCGACAAGAAAGAGGCTCAAGCCGAAAACTTCCGCAAGATGATGATGGCCATGACTCAAGATATCCGAGTTATCCTCATCAAGTTAGCCGACCGAACTCACAATATGCGCACCCTAGGAGCCTTAAGGCCCGATAAGCGTCGCCGTATTGCGCGGGAAACTCTGGAAATTTATGCCCCTATAGCCAATCGTCTCGGTATCCATAATATCAAGATAGAGCTGGAAGACTTAGGCTTCCAGGCATACTACCCTATGCGCTATCGCGTATTGAAAGAGGTAGTAAAAGCCGCTCGAGGTAACCGCAAAGAGTTAATCCAAAGCATAGAAGCCGCGGTACGTACTCGCCTCGAAGATACCAAGATCCCAGGTACCGTCAACGGTCGTGAGAAAAACCTCTACTCCATCTACAATAAGATGCGCAGTAAAGAGCTTCAATTTCAGGAAGTCATGGATATCTATGCTTTTCGCATCGTCGTCGATTCCATAGATACCTGCTACCGAGTCATGGGTGCCATGCATGGCCTTTACAAGCCTCGCCCTGGCCGTTTCAAAGATTATATCGCCATCCCAAAGGCCAATGGCTATCAGTCATTGCATACCTCACTATTTGGCCCCCATGGTGTACCGGTCGAAATACAAATACGTACCGAAGATATGGATCAGATGGCGGATAAAGGAGTTGCTGCTCACTGGATCTATAAGAAAGGCAACTCGGCGCAGCCAGGCACGACGAGCCAAGTTCGTGCCCGCAAGTGGATGCAGAGTCTGCTCGAACTGCAGCAGAGCGCCAGCACCTCATTCGAATTTGTGGAAAATTTCAAGACAGAGCTCTTCCCGGAAGAGATCTACGTATTTACCCCTGAAGGTCGTATCCTCGAGCTTCCTGTTGGGGCTACCCCGGTCGATTTTGCCTATGAAGTTCATACCGATGTGGGTAACACCTGTGTCGGCGCTCGCGTTAACCGTCAAGCCTACCCCTTGAGTCAGCCGCTGATCTCGGGGCAGACGATCGAGATCATCACCGCCAAAGGTGCGAGGCCAAATGCGGCCTGGCTAAACTTCGTGGTGACCGGCAAGGCACGCGCTAAGATCCGTCAGCTACTCAAGAGCCTCACCGAAGACGGCGCGATTATCTTAGGTAAACGTCTACTCAATCATGCATTAGGCGAAACCAAATTAGACTCGATCGATCCACAGCAGATCGATAAAGTCGTAAACGACACTAAACATAATACCTTAGATGAATTGCTGGCCGATATCGGCCTGGGCAATGCGATGAGCATAGTGATCGCGCAGAGGTTAGTGGGCGATAAAGTCGTACCTCAGGAACATAATGATTCCCACATGATGCCTATTCGTGGCGCCGAGGGCATGCTTGTCACCTTCGCCAACTGTTGTCGCCCCATTCCGGGTGATGCGGTTATTGCCCACGTAAGTCCTGGAAAAGGCCTGGTCGTTCATATGGAAAGCTGTGCCAATATCCGTGGCTATCAAGGTGAACCAGACAAATATATCCCGGTTCAATGGGATAATGCCGAAGGCGTCGAGTTCCAGGCTAATCTGCGGGTAGAGATAGTGAATCACCAAGGTGCACTAGCCAAGATCACCTCAATTGTCGCCGGAGAAGGTGCCAATATTCACAGCCTGAGTACCGAAGAGCGTGATGGAAGAGTCTTCCTGATCAACCTGCGAATCTCAGTAAGAGACCGAATTCATCTAGCAAACGTGATGCGACGTATCAGGGTTCTGCCCGAAGTACTCAGAACATCCCGTAATCGATAGTTAACTCATCAAGACTAATTAGAGAGAGCGTTATGGCAGAAAAAATCATCATAGCAACCGATAAGGCACCACAGGCAATCGGCACCTATTCTCAGGCTGTTAAAGTGGGTAGCACTGTCTATCTGTCTGGTCAGATCCCATTAGATCCAACGACGATGCAGATGGTTAGCGATGAATTTTCTGCTCAAGTAGTGCAAGTCTTCGACAACTTGACCGCGGTCTGTGAAGCCGCCGGTGGCTCTCTGAGTGATATCGTGAAACTTAATATTTATATGACTGATCTGAGCAACTTCGCCACGGTCAACGAGATCATGGGACGTTACTTCTCTCAGCCTTACCCGGCTCGTGCGGCTATCGGGGTTAAACAACTACCGAAAGACTCACTTGTTGAGATGGATGGAGTGATGGAAGTTTAATTTCCATAAAATTCTATCGGGGGCGCTTCGGCGCCCTTTTGTTTACCTTGCATAAATGCATATACAGCCACAGATTTAAGAAGTCCCCCCATGAGCCCAGAACGTTTAGCACGTATCAATGAAATGTTGGATAACCGTCAGCCAGATCTCACCCTCTGTTTAGATAGGGTTCATAAGACCAACAACATAGCAGCCGTGATCCGCACCGCAGATGCCGTAGGCATCCATCAAATTCATGCGGTATGGCCTGATATAGAGATGCGTGTCTCCGGTAATACCGCTTCCGGTAGCCAACAATGGGTAAAAACGATTAAGCACTATCATATGCATGATGCCGAAGCTGCGTTTCGCGCTCAGGGCATGCAAATCTTAGCCACCAACTTCTCGAAAGAGGCCGTCGATTTTCGTGAAATAGATTATACCCGCCCCACCGCCATTATCTTAGGCAATGAACATGATGGCGTGAGCGCCGAAGGCATAGCGGCAGCGGATCAGCATATTATTATTCCCATGATAGGCATGGTGCAATCACTCAATGTCTCGGTAGCATCTGCACTCATCATGTATGAAGCTCAGCGCCAACGACAAGCCGCCGGCATGTATGGCAGTCGCAAGCTAGATGATGACTACTGTCAGATAAAGCTATTTGAACAAGGCCACCCCATTTATGCCAAGGCTTGCAAACGCAAGAATATTCCCTATCCAGGGCTCGATGATCTGGGACAAATCGTCGCCGATGACATCTGGTGGGCAAAAATGCGCTCTCCGGAATTTCACCCCGCATAGTTACTCGAGCTAGTTCATCCAGCTCTCTGGGCTGTTCTAGACTAAAAATTTGGTCTAGTTGTCGGATAACAAGTTAGTTAAATATCCATTGAGTTAGGTTCAGTTGGCAAGTTTGGTGTTTGGTTATTATCTGGTAAGCATGGCTTCATTGGTATTTATTGCTTGCAGCAGGTGCTGTAAATGGATTTACGAATGTCGTGATCACATGGATGTGAATGAACGACCTTAAGTGCAAACACTTCTGTAACACGCCGCAAGCACTCTGACCTCCATGGACGGAGGAAATGCCAAATTTTGTATGGAACAAAATTGGCCCTGTGGGCTCTGCCGTGACAAACAACCTCCATGTTTAAAAGCCAGTTCGATAAAATATGTCCATAGTTCAGCTTCCATGCTTCTCGTTCATGAGCTTATGGCTTTGCCATATTCACCCTATCTCTCGCTCGGATAGTTTCACGCTGTGAAACCTCGCCCTGCTGTCGAAGGTCACAGCCGCGTTCACACCTGAGTACTTTCTTCTTCGATTTGAGTTTTACTGGCTTGTGACAACTAAACACGTTTATGGACATAAACGTGCTAGAGTTATTGACCTAACAATTGTCTTTATCATGAGGAAAAGTATCTTACACCTAGCAGTATTTACGTCAAATACGGACTTACCGATATGTGCTAAAATGCTCACGTCACTGGAAATATCGATCGATTCAATACAAAAAATACGTTATTTTAATTCTAATGTTTCTTTTGTGGCTTCATCCCGAATACCTAAGCCATATGTTTTTGTCAGCTTCTTGTCTTCGTAAGTTATACCGCCAATTAAACAAGCTTCTGCGACTCTAGTGTATTCTTTCCTGATATTTTCGTAGTTATGGATGGTCCAATGAATAATCACTTTTCTTAATGAGTAATACTCCTTCCCATAGTCAGCTTTAGTGGGTATTTTTACACCAAAAATATTTAGGCAAAATCCCAGAATCCTAGCTGATTTGAAATTGGGGTACTTTTCCATTCTCTTGATTTCTTCATACATCAATCTGTAGTATTTCTTGAGAATGTAATAGCTGACCTTGCTATCTCTGTGACCGATAAAGTAACTCCAACAAGAGTTGTACTGAATTGACCAACATGTATCCTTATCAACCCTAACGTTTGCAGCAGTAAATGTTAGCTCAAACATTAACTCTGCTACTAAGTCATATAAATCAGGTGATTGGTATCCGTCCTCTTTCCTTTTTCGTAGTTTGTGAGGTGTAAAATCTGCAACAGACGGATGCTTTTCTAATAGTTCAATTGCAGATGTTACAAACTTTACAGCCACTCTGAAGTTTTTATAGCATTCAAGATCATAGTAATTAGTGGGGTTACTGTTGATTTCATGTAGGTATCTGCTGTGGTCTTTTATTTTACTAAAGGCGTTATTTATTACGTATGAATGTCTCCACCACCACCCTTTGCTTAGATAAGACTCAATTGCTGTTAGAGCTGAATCACAATAAACTTGAAATTGCTCATTTTTGAAGTTGAAAAATGGTAAATCAGCATCTAAAGGTGAAGCAAACTGTCTATTCAAGATTTCAAGCTTATCTATGTCTCCATACATGGAAATACTTAAAGGTTTTATATACCCAATAAGCCCAGAGCTAAAACCATCACCTTCATGGTGCAAGAGTGAGTTTGAGTTGAGTATTGCAGCCGTTGCGGTGTTCTTAGTAAATTGACGAAATGGCAGTGTCTGAATATTTTCTGTTGTTAGGCTTTCGTATAGTTCAATTATTAAGTTTGGATGATATTCCGCAACTACCTCGCAAAATCTTTTATTTCCCAGAAGTAGTATGATGTCATGAGCATAATCCTTACATTCGCCCTTTTCACCGGAAGCATAAGCAACTATATGTCTAATCGAAGGTGTGATCTCTGAGGCAATCTCTTTAAGAATGTCTACATTCCCCTCTAAGATTCTCACATACAATTGATGCATGAATTGTTTGTAATTTCTTTTCCCAAATTTAGGTGGTGATATAAAACCATAGTAAGCCCACAAGCTAATAATCATAAGGAAAAGTAAAGCAAAGATTGCTTGCCACATGCTTTGGCTAAAATTGAAATAAGGAGTAAGCCAACCTAAATTGACCCATACCTCTGATATAAGAACTCCGATCCCAATAAGAGGTATCATGTAGAACGAGGTTTTGTAGAGTGATATAGGGGCTATTGCTATGCGAAATTTATAGCGTTCTCCCGTGATCGTGTAGACCACAAAAAGTAGTGCTAGAGCGGATATAAACGACGAAAAACCGAATATAGAGTCTGAAGCACTCCCAGCGGGAACAAAGCACATTCCGAATAGCTCTTTAGTACACATTTACGTCACCTGATAAATTTTGACTGTAAGCATATTACTTGCCAATTAACTGTAAGTTAAGCTTTATTAAAGAGTTACGGTAATAGCTAATTCCTTAAAGCCAGCTCCACTTAGGTTTGCAGTATTTCGAAGCTCGAGCTGTCCCTCTTCGTATAACTAAAAATATAACAAATCCGAATAAACTGATTGTGAATGAGTGCTTGTTCTAACACGACTACTCGCTTATGGGCTAAAAGAGGCACTCACCCACGGGCTATACGTTAACAACAGTTTGAATATGTGCATTTCTTCGGTGCTGTCAGCCCTAAAACTAGAGAAACTGAAGTCTTAATGGTTCCGTACTTAAGTCAAAATATCATGCGCCAACATCTCTCGCAGATAGCACAAAGAACGAGATCGGGGAGACATGCTGTAGTGGTTATGGATGGTGCAGGTTGGCATACGGCAGATATCGTGGATGAGCTTACAAACCTCAGTATTATAAAATTGCCCCCATACTCTCCTGAACTCAATCCTATAGAACAGGTATGGAGTTGGTTACGACAACATCATCTAGCTAATCGCAGTTTCAAAGGGTATGAAGATATAGTGGACGCCTGTTCGATTGCTTGGAATAGCTTTATTAGTGACGTCAATAAGGTTATGTCGTTGTGCCGAAGAGACAGGGCAATAGTGACTAAGTGTTAAGATGGAATGGTATCAGATCTAGCGACATGGAGAAATCAGAGGTATGTAGAAAACATCCACAACTGGATGTTCAAGGAAGCGTGATACAAATAAGGGATAAGTGAGGTATATGCCCATTACCAATAGGAGAGTTTCGGCACTAACTCATTGGCATAAATAGGGATTTAGTCCATAAAAAGGAAGCCCCAAAACAACTTGCGTCATTTTGGGGCATTGTATCTTTCGCTTTATGTCGGGGAACTGGCACCATTACTAAGATGGGAGAAGAACCTTCAACTAGCTACAGAACAACGATAGCGCACTTTTGACGTATCTGTCAACTAAGTCAGTAATTTTCTAATGTTATGTTGATATAATGTTTTCAAACAATTACCCTGCCTACAACTGATTATAATCAAAGATAACAAGCAATAATGCCTTTTTTATATGACTATGCAGAAGCAGAAAGACTCTTAAGCCCCGCAAGACTTTCTAGTTATAAAACATCGATTACCCCCGAGAATGATGCTCAGTTATTTGGCTCATACAGCAGGAATCTCGCTGTTGTTGGAGCATTTTATCCTTTGATTCAGATTATAGAAGTTGCATTAAGGAACGCCATCAGCATTGCTGCTCATAATAAAATTAAATGTGAGCCAGGTCAGCATTGGTTTGATTGTATTTTACACACACAAGATAGAAATGAAAATGGGGATAATGTAAACGCTGAACAAGTGATCAAATTTAAAAATAAAATTCGTAATGCAAAACAATCGGCAAAAAAATCTCTTAGAGAGAAAGGACGTGGCGATGTTGAACCAACATTAGACCAAATTATATCTCAAACTGACTTCTCTACCTGGGAGTATCTTTTTGATAAGCATTTTTACAATGGTTCGGATAATAACTTCTTCTGGCCACATGGACTATCCAAGGCTTTTAGGAAGTTACCTCGTACTAAAGAAAAAAATCCAATGTTTCATCAACGAGATATAATTCGTCGTAGAATTGAAGAGGTTCGTGCATTTCGAAATCGAATTTCTCACAATGAACCTGCCTGGAGAGTCGATGATGTCAAAAGTAGAGAGGATGTGATAGTTGTTCTTATCGATAGGCTAAACAATATGATGGAGCTTCTATATTGGATATCACCAAGGTTTTGTAAGTATGTCATGGATGTAGGTATAAAATCTCGACTTCTTCAATTGCTTAATATGGCAGAGTTGAATAGATATATGCACACGTTTGAGGAGCATGAGATTACCGAAATAGTAATGCTTACACAACTGATGGAGAAAGCAAACAACGACAATTTAAGATGCTACTTCACCACAGGTGAACAAAAGGGCATTTTGCTTCCAAATAACACCCCATTACTTCAATAACTCTTGGTTTTTTGCGTAAGTCTTTTCCCATGGAGGGCCGTAGCCACGACAGTTGTTCCAATGTGCACTTATCGGTGCTAACTCAGTATCTTGATGCAGGAAACGACAAAGGGGTCGGAGCGAATAAGGCCAAGTTTTCTTGTGATTCAACGAGTGTAGATACAGCTGCGAGCTTCCAAAACAGGGACGTTTTGGCAGAGCGTATAGGGACATATTCACAGCGTCTCGCAGAAGCATCTGCACAATCCTCGCCGGACAGGCGTTAGATAACCATGAAGGTATGACTTTCAAACACACTTCCAAGTATAAACGATGCCAGAAGCTAAAACAGAAAATGTCATCAGCCTTCATTCGAAGGCTAGCACCAATTTGTATCGATTCATCTCACAGTTATTCAAACCATTTGTCATAGATCACAATTTTCGCCATACTAAAATTAATACCGACAGCAAACACAAGCCTTATAAAAACAAAAGTTTGCCGATTGGAATGGAATTAATAATCACAAGTATGGAGTTGCCGATGGAATCACAGATCAAAACACCTGTAGAGATGCTCTACCACTGGGTCGACACACTAGGTGACTCCACCTACCTAAGACAACCGATCAATGGCCAATATCAAGATTTTAGCTGGCGCGAAGTACAACAGAAGATGCAGCAGCTCGCCGGTGCGCTGAGACACTTAGGCCTAAAACCAGGTGATAAAATCGCCGTGCTCTCTAAAAACTGTGCCGAATGGTTTATTACCGATCTTGCCCTGATGCATGGCGGCTATATCAGTGTGCCCATCTACCCAACTGCCAACGCAGATACCATACGTTACGTGTTGGAGCACAGCGAAGCCAAGGCCATCATTATTGGTAAGCTAGATTACTGGGCCGATCAAGAAGCTGGAGTTGGCGGCGATATCTTAAGAATGGCCATGCCCTACGACACTATGCCGGCTCAATATAAGTGGCAAAGCTTACTGCAACTTGGCGAGCCCCTGTTAGATGCCCCATTTGCCACCCCAGAGCAGATAATGACGCTGATCTATACTTCCGGCTCCACCGGCAAGCCTAAGGGTGCCATTCAGACCTTCGCCAGCTATGCCTGGACCTGTAAGGCGGTGGTAAGAGATCTTAAAACAGGTGTCGACGATAGATTAATCTCTTACCTGCCTCTAGCCCACATCACCGAGCGTGTGGCGATGGAAGGCTCCTCATTCTACTCCGGCAGCAGCGTCGCCTTCGTCGAGAGTCTCGACAGTTTCGTTGCCGATGTTCAACGTGCCAGACCCACGGTATTTTTCTCGGTCCCCAGGCTCTGGAGCCTGTTCCAACAAAATATTATCGGCAAGATAGGCAACAGTAAGCTGAACTTCCTCCTGAAAATTCCTATTATTAACGGCATCATCAAGAAGAAGATCCATTCAGGCTTGGGCCTGGAGCATTGTCGCCTACTGGGATCCGGCTCTGCGCCTATTCCACCATCACTCATTCATTGGTATCACAGCATAGGTCTCAATATCAGTGAAGCCTGGGGAATGACAGAAAACAGCGCCTACTCCATCATCAACTATCCCTTCGATGCCGGTAAAATAGGCACCGTCGGCCGCGCCGTCGAAGGTTGCCTTATCAAACAAACCGACAGTGGCGAGCTCTTGGTAAAAAGCCCGGGATTGATGACAGGTTACTATAAGCAAGATGAGCTGACCGCAGCCTCATTCGATGAAGAAGGTTACTTCCGCACCGGGGATCTGTGCTCCATCGACAGCGATGGTTGTGTATCAATTACCGGCAGAGTCAAAGATAACTTTAAGACCTCTAAGGGTAAATATGTTGCCCCCGTGCCCATCGAGCGCAAGCTGGCACAAGATCCCCATATTGAACTGCTATGCGTCATAGGTTCTGGCCTGCCACATCCTATCGCCTTAGTACAACTATCCCAAGGCGCCTCCCTGCAACCAAGAGAAGAGGTTCGTAGCTCACTTAAGGCAACTCTGGACACGATCAATCCCAATCTTGAATCCCATGAGACGGTTGATGCCATCATAGTCGTCAAAGACACCTGGGATGTCGATAACGATGTGCTGACTCCGACACTTAAAATTAAGCGTCATGTACTGGAAAAAAGATTCACTGACAGGGTCGACGGCATACGTGGCGGCAAGATACGCTGGGAAGATGAAATAGACTAGTTCTGACTCTATTTAAGACAAAATAGTAGAAAAGCACGCGCCGAGCGTGCTTTTCTATGTAATCACCCAATCTGAAACCTATAGAAACATTAATGACATAATATGACATTAATGTTTGCCTTATGGTGAAAAAACTTTAAGCTAGCTAATCGAAAATTTACCACAGGATAATTGGAACTAAGATGTTAATCGCTCTCTATATCATAGGTGGCTTCGTGATCCTCACCTTAGGTGCCGAAGCTTTAGTGCGAGGCGCCAGCGCTATCGCTCTCAGACTGGGCATTGCACCTCTGATTATCGGCCTTACCATAGTCGCCTTCGGTACCAGCGCCCCCGAACTAGCCGTGAGCTTAAAATCTGCCCTGGCTGGCAATAGCGGCATAGCCTTAGGTAATGTCATTGGCTCTAACATCGCCAACATAGGACTCATCTTGGCAATAACAGCCCTCATACGTCCAATCCAGGTTAAGTCACAGATGGTCAAGCGTGATATCCCCATCATGATCGCTGCCTCTATGCTCTTCTGGGGCTTACTCGTCGATGGCGATCTCAGCTTCTGGGATGGCGCCCTGCTCTTCAGCTTATTAGTCGGCTATCTCAGCTTCAGCTATATCAGCTCACGCAATGGTGGTGACAGCGAAGAGATAGATGATAGTCCACAAAAACCTGTGCTTTCTGTGTTGTTTATTATCATAGGTATCGCCATGCTCGTCAGCGGTGGCATACTCTTCGTCGATGGTGCGGTCGATCTCGCCAGGACATTTGGGATCAGTGAAGTCATCATAGGGTTAACCATAGTCGCCATAGGCACCAGCATGCCTGAGCTAGTCACTTCAATTGTGGCCGCGCGTAAAGGAGAGAGTGACATAGCCATAGGCAACATCGTCGGCTCTAACCTGTTCAATATTTTGGGTATCTTAGGTGTAACCGCCCTGGTTCATCCTATTGCCTCCGCCGGTATTCAGGATTTCGATTTTATCGTCATGCTGGCGCTATCCCTGATTTTACTGCCCTTCGCCTGGACAGGATTCAGGATAGGCCGCCGCGAAGGAGCCATACTGCTAATCACTTATCTCAGCTATATGGGCTATCTAATCGTTCAAGCCTCAGCCTAATATTCAACTCATCTATAGCCTGAGAATAAGATCATGGTGACAAATGTCATCATGATCTTATGACCTTTGTGTCTGCAAGTTTCTGCCAATCTCTTTGATACTAGTCCTGACCCCATAAAGGGACTTAATCCACCCGAGCACTCGGGACTACAAGGAGAAACATATGCAGACGTTCTTATTGGTCGGCACCCTCATCAGCACAGCGGCAATCTTTACCTTGCCCGTTAGCGCAAATCAGATCACCGCCATAGATGCAGCAGCCAACACCATGAACCTGGCACAACTAGAAGCACTCGGTGAGCAAAGCCAAGATTATGATAAGGCTTATGCAAACTATCGTTTAGCCATAAGTGCCAACATACTCGGTCAGCCTACACTGGCAAGCGCCGCATTAAACAAGGCACAAAATCAGCTGGAAGACCTGACTCAAGGCTCTGCCAACGCGGAAAACCTAGCCCTGTTAGCCTCGGTCTATGGTATGCAGATAGGTCTGGATACCAGTAAAGGTGCCATCTATGGTCCCAAGGTAGGCACTAGTCTAAATCAGGCGCAAACGCTGGAACCCGATAATCCCAGAGTCCTGTTGATTAAAGCCATCTCGGCGTTCAATACGCCGGCAGCCTATGGTGGCAGCATGGAAAATGCTGTTAGCTTAAGCAGTAAGGCTATTGATCTCTTTGCGAATCCTTGCGATAACATCTGTTGGGGTCACGCCGAGGCGTATACCTGGCGAGGACTGGCCAAACAAAATAGTGGCGATAAACAAGGTGCGCTTGACGACTGGCATGCGGCGGTTAATGTGCAGACGGATTATACCTGGGCTCTCTTCCTACTCAAACAAGACAGAGACGCAAACCAGTAACCAGAATCAGGCCGCTTAGTGATGAGCTGAGCGGCCTTATCTCAAAGGAAAGAGTGATGAATAACCTTGATACTATCGCCGATTCAAACCAGCGTTCACCTGAAGATAAACTCGCCTGGGTTTATCTGGTAAACCTAATTTTCTATCTGATCCCTCTGTTCATAGGTGACAAGCCTATCTGGAAAGTAGCCATAAGCCTGCTAACTCTGGTCCCCTTCATTTATTGTTATTTTTGGGCATATCGTAGCCCGAAAGATAAAGCTATCTATCCCATTCTAGCCATGATAATTCTGGGCATAGCGATTACTCCGATCAATACCGGCTCCCTCTCTCTATTCACCTTCGCCGGCTTCTTCATCGGTTTCTACTATCCACTGAGAACGGCTTTTATCAGCCTGCTAGGCTTTGTGGCACTGCTTGCTGCGCTCACTTTATTTCTGGAAATAAATCATTATTACTTTATCACTTACGGTGGACTGCTGATCGCTGGGGTGGGCTTATTCGGCGTCGCCGAGCGAAAGCGTGTCGAAGCTCAATGTCGTGAACAGAAGAGTCAGGCCGAAATCAGTCAGTTGGCCACCATGTTGGAGCGAGAACGTATCGCAAGAGATCTCCATGACATCATGGGTCACAATCTATCCAGCATCTCTCTGAAGGCCGAGTTGGCCGCAAAGCTCTTAGACAAAAATCTAATTGAGCAGGCTAAAGTACATCTAAAAGAATTAAACGAAATATCCAGAGATAGCTTGAGTCAGGTACGGCAAACCGTCTCGGGCTACAAACATAAAGGACTGAGTTCCAGTGTCATGCAACTCTGCCAAATTTTGCGAGACAAGGGATTAAGCGTGAGCCTGGAGGGAGATATTCCCCTACTCCCCCTCAAACTTGAAACTCAAGTTATTTTAAGTCTCACAGAGCTTTGCAATAATGTGATCCGCCATAGTCGGGCCGATCATTGTAGCCTTACTTTTAACACATCAGCAGACGAGCTCACCATAAGCATCACAGATAACGGTAAAGCAGAAAAAATTGTTGAAGGTAATGGTTTAAAAGGCATAAGAGAGCGCTTGAAAGACGTTCAGGGAAAGTTAGATTACATGGTGGATCAGCAAAGTAGATTCACCATCACGCTGCCACCTCAGCAAGCATCATAAGGAGTCACTCGGGGATGAAAATTTTATTGGCAGAAGATCAGGCTATGGTCAGAGGCGCACTGGCTGCACTTTTAAGCTTAGATGGTGAATTTGAAATCACGCAAGCTTGTGACGGAAATGAAGCCCTATCTCTACTCAAAGCCAACCGCTATGATCTTCTGCTAACCGATATTGAAATGCCGGGATTAACCGGGCTCGAACTGGCTAAATGGTGCCAAAGGCAAGACTCACCCACCAAGGTCATTATTCTCACCACCTTCGGCAGAGCCGGTTATATCAAACGCGCCATCGAATCTGGTGCCGGAGGATTCTTGCTCAAAGATGCCCCCTCTGACAGCCTTATTCATACAATAAAACAAGTGATGGCAGGTAAACGGGTTATCGATCCTGAACTGGCTGTCATGGCCATAGGTGATGAGATTGATCCCCTCAATGACAAAGAGCGTCGTGCACTTCGTTTAGCTGGAGAGGGGAAAACAACGGCCGAAATAGCCACCAACCTCTTCATCGCTGAGGGCACGGTACGCAATTACCTCTCGGAGGCGATCGGCAAACTTAACGCAAGCAATAGAATCGATGCAGCCCGAATAGCAAGACAAAAAGGCTGGCTATAAAGGGTTAAATCAGCCCTAACGTTGCCATCATGGGTTTATCTGATAGTATATGTATATAAATACAGTGTTTGAGTGTTTTGCTCAGATAACATTCAATTGATAAAATGGGTACCGGGCGTGAAGAGACTCGATCTTGTTCCTGTCACAGATCTTAAGGGCGTTGCCAAGAAGATGGCCGAACGTCTGGCTAAACTCGGCATCCACACGATACAAGATCTACTATTCCACCTGCCATTAAGATATGAAGACCGCACTCAAATATATCCCATAGCTTCACTCTATCCAGGCAGTTACGGCACCATAGAAGCCGTGATCCAGTCCAGTCAGATCATCCAAGGGCGTAAGCGCATGATGACCTGTACGGTACGAGATGACACTGGCTACTTAACCCTCAGGTTTTTTAATTTTTCTGTGGCGCAGAAGAATGGTCTAGAGAATGGCATGACCATCAGGGCTTATGGTGAGATACGTCGCGGCAAACATCAAGCCGAGATAATCCACCCCGAATATAAACTCATTCACGGCGATGCCGATCAGGTAATGAGTGATACCCTGACACCTGTTTATCCGACAACCGAAGGCTTAAAGCAGGCAAGCTGGATAAAGCTGACAGATCAAGCCTTGGCCATGCTCGACGGAGGCGGATTGCAGGAACTACTCCCACCGCAACTGCAACCGAATAACCTGAGTCTCAATGCGGCTTTACAGCTATTACATCGACCCAACAACCAAGTTTCCCAGTTCGATCTTGAGCAAGGTCACCACCCAGCGCAGCAACGCTTGATCCAAGAGGAACTCCTGGCTCATAACCTCAGCATGCTCAAATTGCGTCAACGCAGCAATCGCGATCATGCTGTGAGCCTCGCGGCAACAGGTAAACTACTCAACCCTTTCCTGAAGGCACTGCCATTTAAGCCTACCGGGGCGCAACAGAGAGTCGGCGTTGAAATCTGCAGCGATCTCGAAAAAAGTTCGCCTATGATGCGTCTGGTTCAGGGAGATGTGGGCTCGGGTAAGACATTAGTGGCAGCCTTAGCGGCATTGCAAGCCATAGAAAATGGCTATCAGGTAGCCATGATGGCTCCGACAGAATTGTTAGCCGAACAGCACGTTGAGAACTTTACCCTCTGGTTTGAGCCTCTCGGACTAAAAGTCGGCTGGCTAGCCGGTAAGCTCAAGGGCAAGGCCAGAGCACAATCTTTGCAAGATATTGAGTCCGGTACGGCTAATATCGTTATCGGCACCCATGCCATTTTTCAGGAGCAGGTCGTCTTCAATAATCTTGCCCTGATCATCATAGATGAACAACATAGATTCGGCGTTCATCAGCGACTTGGTCTGCGAGAGAAAGGCATTAGCCAGGGCTTCCATCCCCATCAATTGATCATGACTGCTACGCCAATTCCGCGCACCTTGGCCATGACGGCCTATGCCGATCTCGATACCTCTGTGATAGACGAGTTGCCGCCCGGGCGAACTCCGGTGACAACCGTAGCCGTTGCCGACATGAGACGCAATGAGGTCATAGAGAGAGTCCGCCATGCCGCCACCTATGATGGTAGACAGACCTACTGGGTATGCACCTTGATCGAAGAGTCGGAAGTACTGGAATGCCAGGCGGCAGAAGATACCGCCGCAGAGCTGACGTTGGCACTGCCCGAACTCAAAATTGGCTTGATCCATGGCCGCATGAAGTCCGCCGAGAAAAAGGCCATCATGGCCGAATTCAAATCTGGCGAACTGCACCTCCTGGTGGCCACCACAGTCATAGAAGTGGGGGTAGATGTTCCCAATGCCAGCCTGATGATCATAGAAAACCCGGAACGTTTAGGCCTGGCTCAATTACATCAACTCAGGGGACGAGTCGGTCGAGGCGCCGTCGCCAGTCACTGCGTACTCATGTATAAGGCGCCCTTATCACCGACGGCGACCAAGCGATTGGGGGTACTTAGGAGTAGCAACGATGGCTTCATCATAGCTCAGAAGGATCTGGAGATCAGGGGCCCGGGCGAAGTATTAGGGACCAAGCAGACTGGCATTGCCGACATGAAGATTGCTGATCTGGTTCGAGACCAGGCACTGATCCCCCACATTCAGAAACTGGCCGTACATATCATGGAACAGGTCCCGGATAATGTCGATGGCATAGTGCAACGCTGGCTGGGTGATCGAGAGCAGTACGTCCAAGCTTAGAGGGCGAGCATAAATCCGTTTATTTTTATTCGATTAATTATTCTTTAATTCGGCCAATACATATAGACAAGGCCGCTAAATTTTGCAAAATGGAGAAGCTCTCTTAGAGCTGCCACCTCCTGTAACCGAGTCCTATTTACAAAGGGTATTACATGCAAGTCAATCAAGAAGATAGAATCGCGCCACAAGAGAAGTCAGCGAATACCAATACCTTAGCCATTGTTGCCGTTGCAGTTGCGGCGATCATTGCGGGAGGCGCCTATTATTATTTCCAAGCCAGTGAGCCTGTGCCACAGCCTGTTGAAGTGAAGGATATTATTCCAGAAGAGCCCCTGGTAACGATTGCGGATATTCCGGAACCTGTGATTGAAGACGTCATAGAGCCTAAAATCATCGAGGTAGAACCACAAGTTCAAGTGGAGCCTCTGCCAACGCTAAGTAACAGCGATGGCTACGTACATAAGAAAACGGTCGAAATTGCCGATGGCATGAAGATCGAGCCACTGCTAGTGGAGAAAGATCTGGTCAGGCATTTCGTGGTCTTCGTCGATAACTTAGCTCAGGGTGAACTGGCACGAAAAGTGAGCCCTCTCAAGGCCCCCGAAAGAATCTTCACCGTTTCTGACATAACCAACAAGACCTATCTTAACCCCGATAGCTATCACAGATATGATCTGTACGCCAATTTTGTCGCCAACTTAGATGAACAACAACTCGCAGCGACCTACAAGGAGCTAACACCCTTGCTTGAAGAGGCATTCGAGGAATTAGGCTACGGTGACATGAGCTTCAATCAGAGGTTACTGCAAGCGATCGACATCATGCTGGCGGCACCTGTCATAGAGCAGCCCATTGAACTAGATGGCGTCAGCGTAAACTATCAGTTTGTCGATCCTCAGCTCGAAGCACTACCCAACGCGCAGAAACTTCTGGTGCGCATGGGTCCTGAAAACACCAAGAAAGTGAAAGCGGCACTGCGTAAGCTGAAAAGATATTTAGCAGGCTAACCCCAACAAATCAAGCCGCAGCTCAGGCTGCGGGCTTTAACACTTGAGACTACACAAGTGTATACATGTCGGCAACACCTATATATCAAAACACTTCATCATCCCAGTTAATCTAGTGTAGAATAACCTTCAAATAACAATTAGCTGGCTAGGGAATTGACTAGATAATCTATTGGTATAACAGGTTACATTCTTAATTTTTATTAGTCGTGTTAGAGGCATTCCGTTGCAGTTAAGGTTTAACATTTGTTCTTGGGGAGCCTGGTCCCCCCGACGTCAGCAACCCCAAGATTGGCAGCATTGGCAAAGTTCCGATGATCAGCAAAACTCCTCCCTGCCTGATGCACCTAAATTAGCTCAAGTCCCAGCGATGAAGCGACGACGCTATAGCGCCTTGACTAAGATGCAACTCGAGGCCGCATTTCAGGCCGATGCAGCTAATTCATGCCGCACAATTTTTGCCTCCAGGCACGGAGAGTTACATCGCACCCTAGGCTTACTGGACAACCTAGTAGCAGAAGAACCTCTTTCTCCGACGGCCTTTAGCCAATCAGTGCACAACACCGCAAGCGGTATTTACAGTATTCTTACGGATAATCGAGCCCCATCGACTTCTATTGCCGCGGGTGAAGAAAGCTTGCCACAGGCGCTTATCGAAGCATATGCCCAGCTCTATGAAGATCCAACGCCGGTATTACTCGTCTTCGGCGATCAGCCTGTGCCTGACATATACACACAGTTTGTTGATGAAATAGACCTTCCCCTCTCTCTCGCCTTAGTTCTCAAGCGATACGATGAGACATGTACCCAGCCTCAATTAACGCTCAATCAGACCCAGGAAGGGAAAAATATTAGTTATGGTGAGCTAGTACATGGCTTGTCTGTTGCCAGGCCTCTAGCCGGTAATTTGGGTAACTATCATTGGCAACTCAGCTTTGACTGATACGCCTGCAGTCAGATTAACTGGGCTAGCCTATGTTCCCAGATGGATAGGCGGCGTCAGTTGTTATATCACCTTCGGTATCGGTGGATTGCTGAGCTCGTTAACCATCTTACCTCTGTTGAGATTCTGGCCAGGCACAGAATTAGAGCGAATCCGCCGTGTACAGAAAGCGGTGCACATCATGTTTCGCGGTTTCGTTTATATGCTGACCTGGACGGGGGTCATCAAGGTTAGTCCTGATAATATAGCGCGCCTCGCCTCGGCTAAAGGCAGAGTGGTCATAGTTAATCATCCCACTCTGGTCGATGTGGTGGTGTTGATCAGCTTGATGCCCAACGCGGGCTGTATCGTTAAACAAGGGATCTGGCGAAATCCTTTCATGCGAGGTGTAGTCGCCTGTGCCGGCTATATCCCCAATCGAGGCGCCGAATTGCTACTCGAAGATTGCAGGCATGTGCTAAAAAGCGGCACCAATTTAATTATTTTCCCCGAAGGCACACGCACAGTCTTAGGCACCAGCATTAACAGCTTTGCCAGAGGCGCCGCCAATATTGCACTAAGAACCAAGACAGATTTGTTGCCTGTGGTTCTTCGTACCGATGCACCAGGCTTGAGTAAACAAGAAGCCTGGTATCAAATACCCCGTCGCACCATAGGCATGCGAGTCGAAGTAGGCGAAACCATCGACCATATCAGGTATGATGCGATTGCCGGTGGCGATGCGAAAATGGCACGTCAACTGACACGGGATCTGGAAGATTACTTTAAGACGAACTTAGAAAATGATGAAACTACATAACGAAATAAAACAATTAATCATAGATTGCCTGGATCTCGAAGATGTCACTGTCGATGACATCGACACCGAGGCGGCGCTATTCGGTGAAGGCCTGGGACTAGACTCAATCGATGCCCTGGAGCTTGGATTGGCGATAAAGAAGCAGTTCGATGTCAAAATCGAAGCCAATTCAGATGCCACTAAGGCACATTTTCATAGCGTGTCGAGTCTGGCCAGCTTTATCGAATCACAGCGAGCTTAGGAGAGATTATGCAAAGCCGTGAACAAATACTGCAAGCCTTAACTCGCATCTTAGTCGATGAATTTGAGATCGATGAGGCTGATATCTCACCATCAGCCTCCCTATATGAAGAACTCGATCTGGACAGTATCGATGCTGTCGATCTCGTCATCAAGCTACAACAGATGACAGGTAAGAAGATCAAACCTGAAGAATTTAAAGCCGTGCGCACCGTAGACGATGTGGTTTCTGCCATCGAAGGACTCGTCGAAGAGTAATGCGGTTATTTTTGCAAATAGTCACAGGCACTCTGCTGCTGGGATACCCTTTAGCAGTCTATTTCGGACTCAACTATTTGCCTACAGGCACCATAGCCATGGTGCTTTGTTGCTTCTTAATCCTACGATTATTGATTCAGAAGCAACAAGTCAAAGCCATGATCTTGCCTATCCTAGTCGGCATAGGATTAACCGCAGCAAGTTTTATTGCCAAACGGCATGACTGGTTACTCTATTATCCTGTGGTCATAAACCTCAGTATGCTGATGCTGTTTGTTTACTCTCTAAAGTTAGGCCCTAGCATGATAGAGAGACTCGCAAGATTAAAGGAGCCCGAACTTCCGGACGAGGCGATTCCTTACCTGAAAAAAGTCACCCAGATATGGTGTGGCTTATTTGTTTTTAACGGGTCAGTGGCTTTGTACACGGCACACTACGCCTCATTAGAGATCTGGACACTGTATAACGGGCTCATCGCCTATCTGCTTATCGGTTCGCTACTGGGTGGCGAGTGGTTGTATAGAACTATTTGGTTGAATAAATCATGACAGAGTTACTAAAATCTTGGTTATCCAAGGGGCCTTCGAGCCAACAGCTTATCAGTTTTAACCATCATGATATTATCACTGGCGGTGCATTCACCAACCAGGTTGCGAGTGTGCATCGGCAGCTGAGCCAATCACCTTGCCAACGTTGGTTATTAGCCTGTGATTCCAGTGATCTGTTTGCTGTCGGTTTATGTGCCGCACTACTCGCCGGAAAAGAGATCATCTTACCTGCTAACACCCAAGCGGGTAGCTTGAGTGAGTTGACCCATAAATTCGATGGAGTGATTTCAGATAAGGCCTTATGTAAAGGAAAGGCTTTAGTCATGCTTAAGAAAGAGCTCTCATCGGCTACCAGCAAATGGCCGGCGAGTGAGAAATGGGGCGAGCTGGTGCTGTATACCTCAGGAAGTAGTGGCCAGCCCAAAGCCGTCCGTAAGTCACTCGCTCAATTAGACGCCGAAGTCACCGCATTAGAGCACACGTTCGCCAAGCACTTGCCCCAATGTAGTGTGGTATCGACGGTTTCACATCAACATATTTATGGCTTATTATTCAAGATCCTCTGGCCATTGGCCGCCGGGCGTCCCTTCTTGAGTGATATCATCGAATATCCGGAGACCCTGACCTACTACACCAGTCTGTTTCCTAATCTGTGCCTCATCAGCAGCCCGGCTCAGTTGTCCCGCTTGCCTGAGTCTCTGGACAACGAGAAGCAGCTGAGATCACCCAGCTTAGTCTTCAGTTCCGGCGGTCCATTGAGTTTCGACGCGGCTCAGGGCATAGCTCATTGTTATGGACGTCAGCCCATCGAAGTTTTCGGTAGCACGGAAACCGGTGGTATCGGCTACCGACGCCAGATGAGACAAGATCAACCATGGCAAGCCTTTGCCAATGTTGAAATATCACCAGACCCCAAAGATGGTGCCCTCACAGTCAAGTCTCCCTATTTAGAAAACCAGGATTGGCTTAGATGTGAAGACAAGATAACCCTCATCGAACCTGGGATGTTTCGGCTGGAAGGACGCCTGGATCGCATCATCAAGATCGAAGAGAAACGTGTCTCTCTGGTGCAGATGGAGACATTACTCGAGAGCCATCCCCTCGTCAGTCATGCCGCCCTGGTGATGTTAAACCAGCCACGTATTCAACTGGGCGCCGTCATCGAATTATCGGAACATGGCAAGGCCCACCTCGAGAGTGAAGGCAAGCTGAGCCTGAACAATTTACTCAAGGCCCAGCTATTGAGCCAATTTGAACGAGTGACCTTACCCAGACGTTGGCGCTATCCGGATCTGCTGCCGGTCAACAAACAAGGCAAACGCATTCAGGCACAGCTAACCGAGTTATTCGACCATGATTAAATCCTGTTTGCCTCAGATCCTAACTAAGAGCAGTGATGGCGATGCCATCGTATTTCGCCTCTTCATCGCCGCAAATTTGCCTTTTTTTAATGGTCACTTCCCCGAACAGGCCGTGCTTCCCGGCGTGACCCAACTGGATTGGGCCATTCGCTTAGGTTGTCAGCATTTCGGCTACCCGCGAAATATTGCCACCTTAGAGGTGCTCAAGTTTCAACAGTTGATGTTACCTGACTCTGAAGTCACCCTGGAGATCAGCGAGAACAAGGCAAAGACCAAGTTAATTTTCCGTTACTTCGATGGCGACAAGCGTTTCGCATCGGGCCGCCTCGCACTCGCGACTGACTCAACACATTTTAGTGAGGCCAGCTGATGCAATTTGCATTAGTCATCCCTAATTACAACCATGTTGTCGCCATCGAGGAAACCCTCGAGAAGCTGGCACATTTTGAGCTGCCTTGCTATTTAGTTAACGATGGCAGCGATGATGCTACTCGCCACCTGCTGACATCTCTGGCCCAGCGTTATTCCTGGGTCACCCTGTTGCACCACCCCTTTAATCGAGGCAAAGGCGCCGCGGTTACCACAGGGTTGAGGGCCGCCTACAGGGATGGCTACAGCCACGCATTACAGGTCGATGCCGATGGCCAACATAATCTAGACGATATTCCGGCCATGCTAGCTCGGGCCACGGAAGACCCAGAGGCACTCATCTCCGGCTTACCTCAATATGATGAGTCTGTGCCTAAGATTAGATTTTACGCCCGCTACCTCACCCATTTTTGGGTATGGATTGAAACCTTAAGTTTTGATATCCAGGACTCTATGTGCGGTTTTCGAGTCTATCCTCTGGCAGTAACCGAGCAGCTTTTTCTCACCTCAGCCTTAGGCGAGCGCATGGATTTCGATACAGAAATCATGGTTCGCTTGCACTGGCAAGGCGTTCGAGTCATTCATCTGCCGACCCGAGTCATCTACCCCGAAGACGGCATCAGCCATTTTCAGGGCTTATGGGATAATTTACGTATTTCAGCCATGCATACTCGCCTCTTCTTCGGCATGTTGAGACGCTTACCTCGCAAGATTATGGGTGGCAGCAATCGAGATGAATCAGACTCTCACTGGTCCAGCATAGGCGAGCGAGGCAGTTACTTGGGCATCAAGTTGCTAGCATCAAGCTATAAACTCGGTGGCCACTGGCTCTGTCGCGCCATCATGTATCCGGTGATCTTGTATTTCTTCCTCACCGGACGCAACGCGAGAAAGGCCTCCCTCGAGTTTCTCAACAGAGTCAAAGCATTCGATCCAGAGCACCCTCAACTGCAGGGGGACTTGGGATGGCAGCACGGCCTCAAACATTTCTTTAGCTTTGGTAATGCGGCCCTCGACCGCATCGATGCCTGGTGCGACCGCATCCAACTCAGCCAGGTAGACTTTCCTAATAGAGCCCTGCTGGCGGATCGACTCGAAGCCGGTCAGGGCGCCGTATTACTGGTGTCTCACCTAGGTAATTTAGAGCTGTGCCGCGCGATATCGGTTCACCAAAAAAAGGTGAAAGTGAACGTCATGGTACTGACCGACAATGCCGAGAACTTTAACCGGGTACTGAAACAGTTGAACCCGGATAGCTCGGTCAACCTGATCCAGGTCAGCGAACTCGGCCCCAGCACCTCTATGCTACTGCAGCAGAAGATAGAAGACGGCGAATTGGTCGTCATAGCCGGAGACAGGACCTCGTCCAACACCCAAGGGCGGGTCATATATGCCCCCTTTATGGGAGAATCGGCCCCCTTCCCTCAGGGACCCTTTATTCTTGCCGGTCTGCTCGATTGTCCTGTCTACCTTATGTTCTGCTTACGGGAACAGGGCCGCTATGTGGTCCACCTGGAAACATTCTCAAACACGCTTAAAGGCCCCAGAAAAGGCCGCATGCAGAGGCTCGAAGAAGCCGTCAATCACTACAGTGCTCGACTCGAATATTTTGCACGGCGAGAGCCCTTGCAATGGTTTAATTTTTTTGATTTTTGGCATAACGATGACGATATCCAACGCGCCAACTCTCAGGGTAAAGATAGGACAGATAAATAGATGACTCAGAATAATCAATCAAACCCAACGGACATGATTGTTCAATTTGGTCACAGGGCGTTAACCCTGGAAGATGTGGTAGCTGTAGCCAAGGGCGCTAAGGCAAAATTAAAAGATACTGGCGATTTTCAGACCTACATCCAGAAGGGTGCTCTGTTCATTGACCGCCTGCTCAATGAAGAAGGCGTCGTCTATGGCGTAACCACAGGCTATGGCGACTCCTGTACTGTCACAGTCGGACTCGATCTAGTTCACGAACTGCCTCTACATCTTTTGCGCTTCCACGGTTGTGGACTCGGTGACATCCTAAGCACTGTACAAGCCAGAGCCGTTATGGCCTGCCGTCTAAGTTCACTGGCCATTGGAAAATCGGGTGTGAGCTATGAGCTACTGCAGCGCATAGAGACGCTACTGAACTTAAATATTATTCCTGTGATCCCCGAAGAGGGCTCAGTCGGTGCCAGTGGCGATCTTACCCCCTTATCTTATCTTGCCGCCGTGCTTGTAGGTGAGCGCGACGTGATCTACCAAGGCGAACGTCAGCCAACTGCCGATGTCTATGCCAAGCTTAACATCACGCCATTGAAGCTACGCCCCAAAGAGGGCTTAGCCTTGATGAACGGCACTGCCGTCATGACAGCACTCGCCTGCCTCGCCTTCGACAGGGGTCAGTACCTTTGCCGTCTGGCCAGTCGTCTCACGGCCATGGCTTCACTCACACTGAAGGGTAACTCGAACCACTTCGACGATATTTTATTTGCCGCCAAGCCTCATCCGGGTCAGAACCAGATAGCTGCCTGGATCCGCACCGATCTCAATCACAATGAGCATCCGCGTAACTCCGACCGGCTTCAGGACAGATATTCCATTCGCTGTGCCCCGCATATCATAGGTGTGATGCAAGATGCACTGCCCTTCATGCGTCAGTTTATCGAGACCGAGCTTAACAGTGCCAACGACAACCCGATTGTCGATGCCGAAGGCGAGCACATACTTCATGGTGGTCACTTCTACGGCGGTCATATCGCCTTCGTTATGGACTCGATGAAGAACACAGTGGCCAACATCGCCGATCTTATCGATCGTCAATTGGCTCTGGTCATGGATCCTAAGTTCAACAATGGTCTTCCCGCTAATTTATCGGCGGCGACCGGAGCCAGACGCTCCATCAACCATGGCTTCAAGGCCGTACAAATAGGCGCATCCGCCTGGACCGCCGAAGCGCTGAAAAATACCATGCCAGCCAGTGTGTTTTCCCGCTCCACCGAATGTCATAATCAGGATAAGGTGAGCATGGGCACCATAGCCGCGCGAGATTGCATGCGGGTATTACAACTTACTGAGCAGGTCGCGGCAGCTGCCCTGCTGGCCATGACTCAAGGGATCAATTTACGTATCTCGCAGGATGAGCTATGCCAGTCTTCACTCACTCCTTCGCTGGCGAAAACATTAGACCAGGTCAAGGCTGATTTCGAGCTATTAACCGAAGATAGACCTCTAGAGTCTGTGCTTAGACAAACGGTAGATAAAATCCAGGCCGGTGAGTGGGAAGTCTGTTCATGACCCCTATGTCCAACAAATCCATCTTAACCACAGAGCTGGAGATCTTGATCCCCTTTCATGATGTCGACTCCATGGGGATCACCTGGCATGGTAACTATCTGCGTTATTTCGAGATGGCCAGATGTCAGCTGTTGGATATGTTTGGCTATGGCTATCGTGAAATGTTGGCCTCGGGCTATTCCTGGCCAATCGTAGATCTACAGATAAAATATGTGCAACCTAGCACCTTCGATCAAAGGGTGAAGGTGATAGCTTCCTTGGTCGAGTGGGAAAACCGCATGAAGATCAACTACCAAGTCAGAGATCTGGCCACCAATAAACGTCTCACTAAAGGCTATACCATCCAAGCCGCCGTAGATAGTAACAATGAGCTGTGCTTCGTGACTCCGACCGTATTCAGGCAAAAGCTAGCCCACCTAATTCCCAGTCTTGAAATCGATAGTACTGAAATCGACTGTGCTGAAACCGATAGCACTCAAACTGAAAGCATTAAAACAAAAAATAATGAGAGGAGCGGGGGATGATTGGCTCTTATTTCAGCTCACGAAGCAGATTATCCCCAACGCTATTATTGCTATCGGCGATGTTACTGACACTCATGGCCAGCAGCTCAGTTCAGGCTAACACCAGTGAATTATCGGTTAAGAGTGCACAAACAGCCAAGTTTGCGGCTCTGTTTCAATCTGAAGTGAACAATCAACAGATAGAGAAGCTCAGCAAGAGACTCGCATTGAGCCAACATGCCAAGGGAAAGTTTACTCAATACCGAAGTCTCAAGGTGCTTAAAAAGCCCTTGATTAGCAAGGGGAGTTTTATATTCGATGCCCAACTGGGTCTGGTCTGGAGTCAAGAGACGCCCTTCAAATCCACCTTGATACTCAAGGACGATGCATTAATTCAAATTGATAGTTCGGGCAAGCAACAGGTCTCTCAAACCCGCGGTAATCAAGGAGCCGGCGCCCTGGCGCAGACCTTACCAACCTTGCTAAAAGCCCTACTCGGTGGCGAATTGCAGACCTTAGATGAGCACTTTAACTTTTACCTGCTGGCAGCAGATCCACAGGCAGCTTGGACACTTGGCTTGATCCCCAAAGATCCCTTGATGCTAAAAGCCATCCCTCAGATGATATTAGAAGGTACCGAGCAGATCTCGGCGCTCACGCTAGTCAGCGCTAATGGGGACACCAGCAGAATCGAATTCGAGGAGATCAACAATGGTCCCCTGGCGGAAACTGAGTTAGAGCGATTCTCACCTGATTTCATTCAGGAACAAAACAAGCCTTCTCAAGCCATCACCGAGCCAGAACTTAAGCCTAAGCAGGCATCATGATCGATAAGCTCGCCGCTCTGCTGGGCCAATATTCGGCAAAATTTAAATTTTCCATCTGGCTCACCATGATGTCCCTCATTGTGATTCTCGGCTGCTCACTCTGGCAAGGTGGCGCTAGAGTTCAGAGTGATATCTTGGCCATGTTGCCAAATGTTCAGGAGGATCCCCTCACAGATATCGCCCTGTCGCGGGTAGAAGAACAGCTATCAAACTCCATCTACCTTGGTTTTGTTGCCGATAACCAGGCACAAGCTATCCAAGCTGCACAAGGAGTGATGGCAGAACTCAATGAACATGGCCAAGGCATCTTTGTCGATATAAAGAGTGCCGACATCAATCAAGCCGAGTCTCTCAATCACTATTATTTCCCCCATAGGTTTAGCCTGTTAACGCCAGATCAGGCTCAAACACTGGAGAGCGGTAAGCTAGATAGCCTTATAGGACAAGCTCAGCAGCAACTCTATAACGCATTTAGCTACGCAAATAGCGGCCTGTTAGCCAATGACCCCCTGCTACTCTACCCGCAAAACCTGCAAGCTTTAGCTCCCAAACAGGCATTGGAAGTACATCAAGGTATTTTGATTGCCAGACTGCCGATAGCAGATTCAAAGGAAAAAGTGGCTGCCATCGTCATGGCAAAAGGAGTCGGCAGCGCCTTCAACCCTAAGGTGCAAGATCAGCAGATATCGGTACTCAATCAGGCATTCGAGCAATTAGCGCTACAAGATACAGATATAGAGATACTCAGAGCAGGCGCACTTTTCCATGCAGCGGCCGCAACCCAACTGGCTAAGAGTGAAGTCAGCAGCTTAGGCCTGGCCTCCCTCATAGGCGTATGTCTATTGGTCTGGCTGGCATTTCGTTCCCTGATGCCACTGACCATAGCCTTACTGACGATCTCGACTAGCATGTTAGTCGCCGTGGTCATGACTACCTGGGTATTTTCAGAATTGCATCTGCTAACGCTTGTCTTCGGCACTAGCTTGATAGGCATAGCCATCGATTATAGTTTTCACTTCTATTGCGAACGCTTAAATAAGCCTGACGCCAGTGCGGCCCAAGTAATCCAACACATATTTCCCGCGATCACTCTGGCCCTTATCACCAGCGTCTTAGCCTACTCCAGCATAGGTTTTGCACCATTTCCCGGCATGCAACAGGTCGCCGTTTTCTGTGCGTCCGGGCTCATGTCGGCTTATATCACCTTAATCCTTGCCTATCCACTATTGGCATCGGGCAGCTTGCCTAAGGGTGAGAAGCGACTCAAATTAGCAGACCGATATCTACAAAAAATCAACACCCTACAGGGAAAGCTCACACCTAAAGGATTGAGCCTAATCGTTATCATCTGCTTATCGGTATCAAGCTTTGGCATACTGAGACTGACAAGCGATGATGATATCCGCAACCTGCAGCAGAGCCCACCTGAGGTACAAGTACAAGAGAACACCTTGAGAGCTCTGCTCAGTGGCGGCACGGATAATCAATTTCTGTTAGTCAGGGGCGACAGCGAGCAAGCTTTGCTACAGCACTTAGAGAATCTGGCCCCAAGATTAAACAGTGCGATGAATCAACGACTAATTGGTAACTCATTTAGCCTGAGTAACTATCTCCCTAGCCATGACAGGCAAGAGAAAAATTATCGCCTTCAGGGTGAGATTTATCAGCAGAATCTAAGCCAGGTTATAGACGCTCTAGGTCTGAATGATGAGCTAGCCCCTAAGCTCAGACACGCGTACCTGGCAGCCAAGGGGGATTATATCGATGCTAGCTCCTTCTTGACTTCCCAAGCAGGAAAACTCTTCGCCCCCTTATGGATCGCACCTTCAGCAGGGCAAGAAGAATTTGGTGCCATAGTCTTACTCGGCGGGATCTCAGATATAGATAAACTCAGTCACTTCTTCGCAGATTACCCCCATGTGCAGCTGGTCGATAAGGTCGGCGATATATCTAAGGTCATGGGCAAGTATCGTCAGTTAACCTTGATACTGCTAGCTTTGGCCATGCTGGCTGCAGCACTGATTTTTTGCAGCCGTTTCAGTATAAAATTAGCCTGTCTGGTCGTTGCCGTACCGGCACTATCGGCGATTTTAACCTTAGCCACACTCGGAATAATGGGGGCCTCACTCACCCTATTCCATTCCCTGGCGCTGATCCTCGTTTTCGGTATCGGCGTAGATTACAGTGTGTTCTTCGCCGAATCTAAACAACAGAGTCGAGGCGTCATGATGGCCGTGTTTATGTCGGCTAGCTCTACGATACTGGCATTTGGCTTACTGGCATTTAGCAGTACCCCAGCGATACACTTTTTTGGATTGACCCTACTGATAGGGATAGGTTTCACCTTTATGCTCTCCCCCTTTATTCAAACGTTTACAAGGACTGTTAAGTGATGCAAGCACCCCATTCAAACCCAGACATACGAGCAAGTTATGACGTTGCAATTATCGGTGCTGGTCCATCGGGTAGCATTGCCGCCAGCCTGCTCCACCAGCAAGGAAAGCGAGTCATAGTCATAGAGAAGCAAGATTTCCCTCGCTTCTCTATCGGTGAGAGTCTATTACCTGCCTGCATGAGAGTCATCGAAGAAGCCAACATGCTTGAGGCCGTTAATAACGCAGGTTTTCAGTTTAAGAATGGTGCCGCCTTCAGTTCTCGGGGCCAATATACCCACTTCGATTTCACCGATAAATTTTCCACCGGCCCGGGCACGACGTTTCAGGTAGAGCGTGCAAGTTTCGACAAACTACTGGCTGATACGGCCGAGTCCCAAGGGGTAGAGATACGTTTCGGTGAATCGGTTCAAGCCATAGATCTAACCCAAGACCCGATACTAACCATAAGAGACCGGGAGGGGGAAGACTATTGTATTCAGGCTAAATACCTCCTCGATGCCAGTGGTTTTGGTCGAGTTCTACCTAGATTACTGGAGCTAGAGAAGCCTTCTTGCCTACCGAGCCGCACCGCCGTGTTTACCCATATTGAGGATAATATCGCCCCCGGTGCTCAGGATAATGTTCATTTCGATCGGCAGAAAATTCTGATCAGTGTTCATCCTGAAAATAAAGATATCTGGTACTGGTTGATCCCCTTGAGTGACAGCAGGTGTTCATTAGGCGTTGTGGCCGAGCCACATCTCTTAGGGGATGGAGAAGCGGATCTGCAGACGGTACTCATGGAGATGATAAAACAGGAACCCAGCTTACACAGACTCTTAGCCAATGCCGAGGTAGTAAGGGAATGCTCAATGCTCAAGGGATATTCCGCTAATGTCACCACCCTTGCCACCGACAAGTTTGCCTTACTCGGCAATGCCGGAGAGTTTCTCGACCCGGTTTTTTCTTCTGGGGTAACTATCGCTATGCAATCAGCCTCCATGGCGGCTAAATGTGTCGTCAGACAACTCAATGGTGAAGAGTTGGACTGGGATGCCGAGTATGCAAAACCCCTTATGCGCGGTGTAGATACCTTTAGAACCTATGTAGAGGCTTGGTATGATGGCCGTTTCCAGGAGGTCATATTTTTCGACGCTCCCAATAATAAGATCAAGCAGATGATCTGCTCCATCTTAGCCGGATACGCCTGGGATGAGACCAACCCCTTCGTGAGTGACTCCGAGCGCCGCTTAAACATGATTGTCGAATTATGCAGATAAGGGTTTCATGGTGATTTCACTGAGCTTGCTTACCGGCCTTAAACACAAACTTAAGAGTGTGATAGCTCTGAGTGCCGTTATCCTGTTGGCATTCATGCTGTCTGCCTGCAGTCAGACGTTTCAGAGACAAACTTGTGTAGCACTGGCCAAAGAGGTGAATTATTGTCTCGCCCCTATTCCCTTAGACGAGACGAATCAGACTTGGGTACGCTCGGCAACGCAAAAAGCCGGCATTAGAGTCGACTCATCTCAACATGAACTGATGACACAAGTCGAGATTGACGCCAATGGGCTCACCTTAGTCGGACTGGCCCCCTTGGGTCAGGCACTGTTTACCTTGATCTATGACGGCAGCACGCTCACCAGTGAGCAGAGTGTTTTATTGGGAAGCGAGTTCAAGGCCGAATATCTGCTAGCACTGATTCAGTTGATATATTGGCCCGAAGAGACGGTAAATGCCCATTTACAAGGGGCTAGACTAACCTCAGAGGATTGTGGGACGTCTAAATGCCGCAAAATATATGCCGACACTATCAATCCGACAATGAAGGTAAACACAGGTACGCAGAATGACAGTATTGTGAATATCGAGTACAGTCATGATGACCCCTGGCAGGCAGAAATAGCGCTGCAGATACCGGAAGCTAAATTTGAGTTAACGCTAACACCAATTTAGCTCACCGCTATTTGCCATGGCCCACATTATCAAAACGTGAAGATAAATAGAGACAATGACTAAAATAGCCATCTCACACTTAGGCCTGTGTACGCCTCTGGGCAAGACTGCTGCAAGCGTATTATACCGAGTCTCTCAGGGAGATATCGGCGCGATGAAGAATCGAACCGATATCATTCCTGATGCCGAGACCTTAGTGGGAGAAGTCACATTCGACTTGCCTGTGATACCCGAACTCCTGGCCAAATACGACTGCCGCAACAATCGGCTACTCCTGTGCGCAGCAGAGCAGATTGCCGACAGAGTTGCCCGAGCAATAGCTGACTGGGGGCCTCAAAGGATAGGTATTGTCATAGGCACCAGCACATCCGGGATCGGAGCAGGTGAAGATGCCCTAAAGGTAAAATCACAAACCGGAGCCTTTCCTGAACAATATCTGTATTCCCAGCAAGAGCTAGGTAACAGCAGTGATTTTTTACGTCACTACTTCGACCTTTCCGGCCCTTGTTACACAGTATCCACCGCCTGCTCATCCAGCGCCAAGGTCTTCGCCAGTGCCAGACGCTTACTGCAAGCCGATCTGTGCGACCTGGTGATCGTCGGCGGCGGCGACAGTCTTTGCAAGCTAACCCTTAACGGTTTTAGCTCGCTGGAATCTGTCTCTAAGGGTCACTGCCAACCCTTCAGTGTTAACCGAGATGGCATCAACATAGGTGAAGGTGCAGCTCTTTTTACTCTGGAAAAGCTAACAGCTGACGACACTAACAGTGTGATCTTAGCGGGTATTGGCGAGTCCAGTGACGCCCACCATATTTCGGCACCACATCCCGAAGGACGCGGCGCCATAGCAGCCATTCAATCGGCACTGGAAGATGCCAGTCTGGTTGCTGAAGATATCGATTACATCAACCTACATGGCACGGCGACACAGAAAAATGATGCCATGGAGAGCAGAGCAATTAAGCAGGTGTTCGGCTCGACGCCTCCGCCCTGTAGCTCTACTAAGCCAATCACAGGCCACACCTTAGGCGCAGCTGGCGCCATCGAAGCAGCATTTTGTTACCTGTTATTGAGCCAAGAGAGCAGCCGACAGACCTTACCGCCTCAGATATGGGACGGCGTCCAAGATCCACAAGATCCGTCACTCCCCCTCGTCAGCCAAGGTCAGAGTGCTGAAGTTAACTATTTGATGAGCAACTCCTTCGCCTTCGGCGGTAGTAATGCCAGCCTCATTCTCGCCAGAAACCAGCGAGGGAAAAATAAATAATGAGTCCACAACAGATGTCACCCCAAGTACTCTCTCAGATGGCGATTGCAGATGTGATCCCCCATAGAGATCCTATGATCTTGATCGACCGACTCATCAGCTATGAAACTGACAGCCTATTGACCCAGGTGGATATCAGCGAGCTCAGTCCCTATTTCGATGCAGAGCTCAACGGCGTGCCCAATTATGTGGGTATCGAGTATATGGCTCAGAGCATTGCCGCCCTCGCAGGTGTGGAAGCTAAGTCTCGTGGCGATATTATCCGCGTCGGTTTCTTGCTTGGCACACGTAAGCTGCAGATGCACATACCAGACTACCGGCTGGGGGAAAGTTATCAGACTCGGGTCACCAGGCTCTACCAAGAAGAGTCCGGACTGGCGGTATTCGATTGCCAGATATTTCATCGGCAAACCTTAGTCGCTACAGCGAATGTGAATGTATTTCAGCCTCAGAATGTCGAAACCTACATCTCACAGAGCAAGCAGGAAGAGCAATAATGAACAAGAAAAACAGAAGAGTACTGATCACAGGTTCTAGCCGCGGCATAGGGAAAGCCATCGCCTTACAGTTGGCAGAGGCCGGATTCGATATCGCCCTGCACTTTCACAGCAATGTCGAAGCAGCCGAACAGACGAAGCGCGAGCTTATTGCGCTGGGTGTCTCAGTTTCTTGCCTGCAGTTTGATATCGCCCATCGTGAGCGAGTCAAAGCCGCTATCACAGCCGATATCGAGCAGCATGGCGCCTATTATGGCGTGATTCTCAATGCGGGTATCAATTGCGATACCGCATTTCCCGCCATGACAGAAAATGAATGGGACAAGGTGGTACATACCAACCTAGATGGTTTCTACAATGTGATTCATCCCACCATAATGCCGATGATCCAGACTCGCCAAGGCGGCCGCATCATCACTATGGCATCGGTATCAGGTATCGCTGGTAACAGAGGCCAGGTCAATTACAGCGCCTCGAAAGCCGGCATCATAGGCGCGACTAAGGCCCTGTCTCTTGAGCTGGCTAAACGTAAGATCACCGTAAACTGTATCGCTCCCGGGCTCATAGAGACAGATATGGTGGCAGATTTCCCCAAAGATATGGTCAAGGATATCGTACCTATGCGCCGCATGGGCAAACCAGCTGAAATCGCGGGGCTCGCTAAGTTTTTGATGTCTGAAGATGCAGCTTACATCACCAGGCAAGTTATCTCGGTCAACGGAGGCATGATCTAATGTCCAGACGCGTAGTGATCACCGGCATAGGGGGTATATCCAGCCTAGGCCAGGACTGGCCGACTATCGCCAGAAATTTAAAAGCTCAGAAAAACTGCGTGGTTCGCTTCGACGAATGGGACAGATATGATGGTCTCAACACCCGCCTAGCGGCTCCGGTGACAGATTTCGAGAAACCGGCACACTACTCGCGTAAAAAGGTACGCTCCATGGGACGTGTCTCTTTAATGGCAACCAGAGCCAGTGAACTCGCCCTCATAGATGCAAACCTACTCGATGACCCGGTTGTCAGTTCCGGCGCCATGGGTATAGCCTATGGTTCATCTACAGGCAGTACGGACCCTATCATAGCCTTCGGCGACATGCTCAAGGATGGCGACATGTCAGGCATTACCGCCACCAGCTATATTCGCATGATGGCCCACACTACAGCTGTCAATGTAGGCGTCTTCTTCGGTCTCAAGGGCCGAGTACACACCACCAGCAGCGCCTGCACCTCGGGTAGCCAAGGAATAGGTTATGCCTATGAATCGATAAAATATGGTCAGCAAGACCTGATGCTTGCCGGCGGCGGCGAAGAGCTATGCGCCACCGAAGCCGTCGTCTTCGATACCCTGTTTGCCACCAGCACCAAGAATGACTCACCTGAGTTGAGTCCCAGCCCCTTCGATAAGAATCGAGATGGCCTGGTTATCGGTGAGGGAGCCTGCACCTTAGTGCTCGAAGAGCTGGAACATGCTCAGTCCAGAGGCGCTAAGATCTATGCCGAGATCGTCGGCTTCGGTACTAACTCTGATGGTGTACATGTGACTCAGCCCAATGCGACCACCATGGAAATCGCCATCAGACATGCGTTGAAAGATGCCCAATTAGCTCCCGATGCCATCGGCTATGTCAACGCCCATGGTACCGCGACAGATAGAGGCGATATCGCCGAGACTCAAGCCACCAGTTCAGTGTTTGGTCCTAACATGCCAATCTCTTCCCTCAAGAGCTACACGGGTCACACCTTAGGTGCCTGCGGTGCACTAGAAGCTTGGGTCAGCATAGAGATGATGAATGAAGGCTGGTTCGCGCCGACACTAAACCTGACCGAGATCGATCCCGCTTGCGGCGAGTTAGATTACATCCGAGATGACATTCGCCATATCGACACAGATCATGTGATGAGTAACAACTTCGCCTTCGGTGGCATCAACACCTCCCTGATTTTTAAACGATGGAATAGATAGGAAGTCTAATGAGAATATTATTATTGTTCATCGGCTTAAGCTTAAGCCTGTTCAGCCTCATTGCCGCAGCAAAACCAATGACTGAAGCCCAATACATCGAGGTATTTCATAGTGAAGATATTCAGCAGCAGAAAGGCGCCCTCGCTAGCTTAGTCATGGCGGGAATCTCTGATCCTAAGGTCTATGACAAGATTGAAGAGAACCTGCAGAAGTCACTGCCATTGGCCGTCGATCGTCACACCATAGATTACAGTGCCTGGTTACTGAAAGGTCTGGCCTATTCAGGCAATGAGAAATATGCAGCGACCTTTAATGCGGTCATAGCGGGTGATTATCATAGTAAATTACAAAAGTACGCTAGAAAGTCACTCAAGATCTTAGACCAATACAAGGTCTGGGCACCGATATTAAGCAACAAGAGTCTATATGATGATAAGTTCAGTCAAGCGAGTAACGTGTTAGCTAATGCGTTGAGAAGCGATGTTCTGGAACTTAAACTCAATGCAGCCAAGCGTGTTATCAATGATAACTTACACAATAATCAACTCCTTGAAATACTAAATAGCGAACTGAAAAATCCTCATTTGCTAAAACATGAGAAACTAGCAATTCAGGCTTATGCCTACATGGCCAAAGCACTGGCGAGTTCAGAAGATGAAGCATACAAGGCCACGATTGAAGAGATAGCGCAAAGCAGTAGCGAGAAGAAGCTGCGTAAATATGCCACTAAATACATTAAGAGTTACTACTAACTCTTGGAATCAGCTGTAAAAATTAACAATTAGAATCACCTCTAAAAAAATAGGCGCCTCATGGCGCCTATTTTTTTTATGCCGCTATAGCATTCAATGCAGCTTTTGCTTCGCTTATGCCTTTCTCTGTCGCCTCAGGACCCATACTCAGCGCTTCGCCATAGACTGTTTCAACATCTTCGATACCGATAAAGCCCAGCACTGTCTTCAAATAGGGGACTACATGATCCGCAGGGCTGTCTTTATGCACCCCACCACGGGTTGTGATCAGTATGGCGCGCTTGCCAGTGATCAGTCCCTCTGGGCCATTCTCGGTATAAGTAAAGCTCACCCCGGCGCGGGCTATCAGATCTATCCAGTTCTTAAGCTGAGTCGGAATGGAGAAGTTATACATAGGAGCAGCTATCACTATGGTGTCGTGATCTTTAAGCTCTTGAATCAGCTTATTAGATAGGTTTAACACCTCTTGCTGACGCTCAGTAAGACCATCCCCACCTCTCAAGCCCATGGCGATTTCACCATCGAGAACCGGTAAAGGCTCGGCCGCCAGATCGCGAACCGTGATATCGGCTCCCTGCTCCGTCCAAAGCTGACTTAAATGTTCAATCAAGTGACCCGATTGCGAGTAGCCACCTAAGATACTCGATTTCAATATTAAAACTTTAGACATAATAAACTCCAGCTGATCCAGTGATTGAGAAATCATCTCTCAATTCGATGAAGCTAGTTTAATAAACGATAAAAAAGAATAAAAGCGGATAAAATCTATCAAAACATCCTAAAAAATAGAACTATGTCGATATCAGTGGGTTTTAAGGTAAAATACCAGCTCGGCTAGGGTTAACCTGAGCTTAGGGCAAAAGTTATTAGACAGGGCTATTCGTATCTATGAGTAACTTATACCATTCCGAGTAAGTATCTGATCATTCAGCGGGAGTTCAAAGCGCTGTAGGCAAGGCGAATGTTTGAAGCTAATAGTTATTCTATATCAAGAACATTCAACGCAGCATAAAGGGCTTTGAAACCCGCACTGCGTGAGACTCTCAGTGTTTCCACTTCTGCGTTACATTGGCTTAAAAAGGAGTAACCATTTCCTCATCAATGTGCCTTGAATTGAAAAAACTGAGAGCCTCTGAACTGACCAGATACTTATATGGAATGGTATTATTTATTTAAGAAGATAAATTATGACTCCAGTTGCAACTTACGAACACATCATAGATGAGTTAGCTACCAAGGACTATGTGGTAGTCGATGGTCTGATCGAGCCAGAAATCTTATTCGAGTTGAAAACTGAACTCCTCAATAAGCACAGCGAGGAAGAGTTGAAACGGGCCGAGATCGGCAATGGTGCCAACAGCTCAGTCAATGATCTTATCCGCTCTGATAAAATCTCCTGGATCGACACCCATTCTAAGGTTCCCTGTGAACAGGCTTATTATCAAGCTGTACATGCCTTCTATAGCTATCTGAACCGAGCCTGCTTCACCGGAATTTCTGACTTTGAATTTCATTACGCCTGTTATGAGAAAGGGACCTTTTACCAGAAACACATAGATCGCTTCAAGAATGACTCCAATCGAAAATTTTCTTTTATCACCTATCTGAATGATAGCTGGCAACAGGGAGATGGTGGCGAGCTAAAGCTGCACCTCGGCGGTGAAGTCATCGAGGTCGAGCCTATTTTTGGCAAAACTGTCATCTTCAAGAGTCATCTCATCGAACATGAGGTGGTAGAAAATCATAAACAAAGGCTTAGTGTGACGGGTTGGCTAAAGTAACAGAGCCTACACGGTAAGGTTAAAGGTAACAGGACCATCATTGACCAGACTCACCTGCATGTCGGCAGCAAACTCACCGGTCTGAGTTGCCACACCTTTAGACTGACAGAATGCGATAAACTCTTCATATAGTACTCTTGCCTGCTCCGGCGTGCCCGCCCCGGAGAAACTCGGCCTCAAGCCACGCCCGGTATCCGCCGCCAGAGTAAATTGAGAGACCACCAGCAAGGAGCCACCCACCTGCTGCAGATTTAGATTCATCTTGCCATTTTCATCGGAAAAGACACGATAGTTCATCACCTTAGTGGCTAATTTTTCCATTTTAGCCGTGTCATCTTCACGCTCTACACCAAGCAATACCAATAAACCTTTATCTATTGCACCGATCGTTTCACCATCGACATCGACCTTGGCCTGTTTTACACGCTGAATTAGGGCTATCACGTATCAAATTACTCTTATTTAAGAAGTTCCTAGGTCCTAGATTCTAGGAACTAGGAACTAGGAACTTAAGTGGATCACAAAGACTGAGATTGCTGCATCACCGGGATCGGCTTGATTAGCTGCTCCGAGCCTTTGGGTAGAGAGTGACCAACCTGACGCAGACCTTCATCGGTCCACAACATAAATCTTCTGATCTCTTCCAACTCTATGGTGTTGACGAAGGTCGCTGCGCCTTGTACCTGAATCACTGCGCCATTCTCTCTGAGAGTGAACTTTGCGAAATTCAGCTTATGGTTGAGAGTACCGATTAGAATAAGCAGTTCTTTACTGCCTCTCAGTTTGGGATGAACTGCATAGAAGCGATTCATCATGATGCGATCGATACCATTCGGGTTAATGCTTGGCTGCAGCAAAAACTGATTATCATCAAACTGCAGGGCAATCCTATTTGGACTCGCCATAGTCGCCATATAATTCTTATGGATCAATGCCTCGAATAAGGTTTTAGTCGCTTCTTCATTCGTCATGCCGCCTAAAGTGACACTCTCCGGCGCCACAACAGCAGTCGCAACCCCATCGCTAGATTCCGTCGCCGCACAGGCACTCAATGTGATGGCCAAGCCAGCGATAATCAATTTTTTCATTTATCTATACTTCCTTAATATTTTTTGCCATTTCCCGTATGGCATAGACGACTTCCCGAAACATCTTATCATCGGCTAATCCATGATACCCGCTTTTAATCACAGAGTAATTTATGCAATCATTACCAAACTGAGTTAAGAATTTTTCGACTATTTGAGTGGGGCAGACCCAATCCAGCTCCCCCTGTAAAATACGGCTTGGAGCCTGAATACCCGCTGATATTTCTCGCATTAATGAATAAGCTCCAAAATATTGATGACTCGCATAATGGAGTTCTATTGCAGCTAAACTTTTACTCAGAAATGCATCTGAGCTAACCCCCTCATTTGTGGGCATAGCAAGTGCCGCCTCCCAGACAAGCCAAGAACGGATATAATGATGACGAGTATCGGCATCATTATGCTTCAGTCCAAGCCGATATTTTTCAAATAACTGATCTACATGGGAACAGAAAGGCGCAACAGCTGTAAATGCCAAGTACTCATCAGCGAACAAGTTGGCAGCACCTTTATTCGAATACAGCCAATTTGTGCCATCCTCACTGGGGATAAACAGCCCCCAATATACCTGAGACAGCACTTTTTCAGGATACAAACCACTGTATAGCATGCCTAAGGTGGCACCAAAGGAGCCCCCAACTAAGCACCAGGCCGGAATGCCCAGCCATAGGCGTACTTTTTCCAGATCTTTAAGCAAGGCTAAAACATTATTTTTATCTATCACACCCAGGGGCTTAGAACGCCCGCTTCCCCGCTGATCTAACATCAACACATGACAGTTATCGCCATCAAACAGGGCTAATTCTTCACTCATACAACCCGCCCCAGGCCCACCATGGAGATATAGCACGGGGACACCCGCTGGATCGCCATATTGCGCCAAATGAAGCTGATGGCCATCACCCACATCTAGCCAATCTCGGCGAATAAATGTGGGTAAGGACCTCATGGCTTGGTCGCTATCTCTGTTGCTTTATCTGCAACTTTTTGTTCGTCCTTCTTCTCTGGCCCAACGTCTAAGATATGGCTGGTATAGGAGATGCTGGTCTTTATCGCATCTTTAGCAGATGACGGCTCAGAAGACGCTGGCAATTTCTTATCGAGATATTCAGGCAAGGCCGCCGTTATTTCGGCGCCAATCAAGACTATCATCCAGGAGAGATACACCCAGATAAACAGGATGGGAATCACCGCCAAGGCACCATATATCGCCTCGTAGCTTGGGAACTGAGTCAGATAGAAGGCGAAGCCTTTCTTGCCAAACTCAAACAATAGTGCCGCAGCAACCGCCCCTAGCAGGGCATGCAAAAATTTAACCTTAGTATTAGGCACAACCATATAGATGAGCAGGAAGGTGGCGACCGAGAAAAACATAGGTAAACGCTCAACTAATAAGGGCACAAATCCCGAGATATCTGCACCACTGAATACCTTGAGTGACACCACATAGGACGTTGCCACCAGGCTTGCCCCCATCAATACCGGACCAAGGGTCAACACCATCCAATACATGGAAAATGACACCACCATGGAGCGCTTCTCCGTGGTGCGCCAAATACTGTTAAGGGACTTATCTATGTTAGATATCAGCATGATCGCCACGACCATCAATGCCGCAATACCTACTGCCGTCCCCTTGGAAGCATTGTCGACAAACTCATTGATATAAACCTGAACACTGTCACCGGCAGCAGGCAGAAAGTTATCATAGATAAAGCTTTCTATCTGACCCCTAATCTCGCTAAACACAGGAAAGGCTGACAACATAGACATGGTCACTGCCACCATGGGGACCAAGGACAATAAGGTGACATAGGCTAGATGCCCCGCACGAATATTGATCTGATCTTCCGCTAATCTCTGTTTTAGATGTACCATGAAATGCCAAATGCTTAGCCCCAAGGTACGAAAATGTGTTCCATTTATCTTATTTATCACTGCGATCTCTTGATTGTGTTGATTTGAAGACTTGGTATTAAATACGTATATTCGTACAATAAAGCTTATAACCTAAGATTTACAAGTGTAAGGAATAAATAGATGTCACAACCAGGATCGGCAGGCAACGTAATTGCCGCTATCGCAAGCTTCTTTTTCGCAGGCTTAGGGCAACTCGTTCAGGGGCGCATATTCGCTGCAATAATCTTTTGTATAGCCACCTATGTCTCATACGGTATTGCCACTTTCACTTTTGGCATATTCTTAATCGTCGCATTACCATTACACCTTTGGTGCATCATTGACGCCGCACGATTCAAAGCCGATTAATCGTTTATATTCGACCGAACTCAGTTTCCAGCTATGGACAAGGACTATCCAAACATGAAGAGATACATATCAATTGCCATCGTGGCCACCAGCTTACTCCTGACGGGCTGTCAGAGTGCCTATTATGGTGCCATGGAGAAAGTGGGTTATCACAAGCGTGACATCATGGTCGACCGGGTTGAGGATGCCAGAGAGTCTCAGGAAGAAGCGCAGAAGCAATTTAGCTCGGCACTCGAAGAGATGCAGGCCCTGATTAACCACGATGGTGGCGATCTGGAGACGGCTTACAACAAGGCCAAGGATGAATATGAATCATCTCAGGATGCGGCTGATGACGTCAGCAACCGCATCGAAAAAGTAGAAGATGTGGCCGATGCTCTGTTCGATGAATGGCAAACCGAAATAGGCGAAATAAGTAAGGCAAGCCTACGCCGTAGCAGTGAGAGTAAGTTGCGTGAGACTCAGCGTTCGTACGAGCAGTTAGTTCGTACCATGAAGCGCGCCGAAAGTAAGATGGCACCAGTTTTAACCGCAATGAAAGACAATATGCTTTATCTGAAGCATAACTTGAATGCCCAAGCGATCGGAGCCATCAAGGGTGAGTTTGCCAGCCTGAAGACAGATATTTCCGGCCTGATCAAGGAAATGAACAAATCTATCGAAGAATCGAATAAGTTTATAGCTTCCATGGAAGGAAACTAGTTTCTAGGAACTAGAAAATTAAACAACATAATAAGGCCCTGAGCATCTAGGTTCAGGGCTTTTGTAGCTTTTATATACTCGTTTTTTCGCCCTACCCCAGATACCAATATACACAAGCCATTCAATCATAAGTTTGTGATACAGCTCCTAGCCTAGCCCTAAACACCATCTGTTATTTAGAGGTGACACACAAAAGCATGTTATGTGAAGAACTTACTTCCGCCTCAAGCCTCTGACTGATACACCTTGTCACTCATATCAGATCATTATGACCTTTGTAGAATCATTAACCTTAATGCTTGCACTCGCCTATAGCGCAAGCTTACTTTATTGGAGTGGGAAAAAATCGGGAGCCTTGACCACTATCATTCTGGCTATTGGCGCCTGTATAAGCTCACTGTATTGGCCCTTGATGCTCGCGAGTGCTATCGCAGCATCTTCAATCTTCCTGCTCACTAAACTTAAACCTGAGCTAGCCAGAGGTGAACAGAGGATAAATACCCTGCGAGATGCAATTCAACATCTACTGGCACTCTCTATGTTGTTGGTCGGAGTTCAATTTGCGATAAACACGGCATTATTAAAAGCTGGCATCACGCCTTGGCTAATGAGGCCAGATGTCGGCGACGCCTTTTTACCCATCGCCGGAGGCATAGAACTCAAGGCCATACTGACTCTAGGCTTGTGGGATCAGACACATCCAGCCGCTGCCGTGATGTTAGCCGTGGTCTTGCTGACCGGACTGCTATGCAAACGCGCCTTCTGTGGTTGGGCCTGCCCTCTGGGACTCGCGGGGGAATACTTGTATAAGCTGAGAAAACGCTTCATTAAGAATGAGATGCTACCACCAGCCTGGTTAGACTGGCCCCTTCGTATGCTCAAATATCTGCTGTTAGCCGCCTTGCTCTACATCATCATTGGCATGCCGCCTCAGTCTATTCCGCACTATCTGGAGGGAAACTACCACAAGATAGCCGATCTCAAGATGGGCCTATTCTTCATCACCCCGGGGCTTGCCACTCTCGCATGCTTTGCCTTCATCTTAGGGCTCGCTGCATGGCGACGTCAGGGCTTCTGCCGCTACATCTGCCCTTATGGTGCCTTATTAGGTTTAATCAGCTTCCTGAGCCCGTTTAAGATACGCAGAAGCACACAACACTGCTTGATCGAGTCTAAGGGAATGAACTGCGACAAATGTACCCGCGCATGTCCGGCCAATATTTCAGTCCACACTCAGAAGAATATTCGCTCCGACGAATGTCAGGCCTGTATGCGCTGCGTATCGGCCTGCCCCAAGAAGGAAGCGCTCCACTTCAGCACCCGCAATGGGATTAAGCTATCCGCAAGGGGATTAACCGTAATCCTGCTACTCATTATGTTCCTCATCCCATTAGGCGCCTATGTGGGCGGGTTTTGGCATAGTCAAACACCGGATGAAGATCGCATCTATCTGATACAGCATCTGAAATCGATTGGACATTAAAAATCAGTTTATAGGTCCTAGACTCTAGGACCCTCGCATCTTCTTTGCCTTAAAAACAAAAAGCCCTGAGCATTTGCATGCTCAGGGCTTTTTTACGAAACTCGAAACCTTACGCTTCGATTAACGTAACATTACTTACGGTTATGACGCTTACGCTCGTTCTCGGTCAAGTAACGCTTACGAACACGAACGTTCAACGGCGTAACTTCTACCAACTCATCATCATCGATAAACTCAAGCGCCTGCTCGAGTGTCATGTTGATAGGCGGAGTCAGTACTTGCGCCTCATCGGTACCCGATGCACGCATGTTAGTCAGCTGCTTACCTTTCAAACAGTTAACCGTTAAGTCATTTGCGCGAGCATGAAGACCGACAACCTGACCTTCATAAACTTCTGCGGCGTGACCGATAAATAGACGACCACGAGCTTGAAGGTTAAACAGGGCGAAAGTCAGTGCTTTACCCGTAGCGTTAGAGATCAATACGCCACGAGCACGCTGACCGATTTCACCGCCTTTCACTGGACCGTAATGGTCGAATGAATGGTAGATAAGGCCTGAACCAGAAGTGGCAGTCATGAAGTCAGTTTGGAAACCAATCAAGCCACGGCTTGGGATAACGAAGTCGATACGTACACGACCCTTACCATCCAGCTGCATATCTTTCATGTCAGCTTTACGGATCCCCAGCTTCTCGATAACAGAACCTTGATGCTGCTCTTCAATGTCTACAGTCAAGTTTTCGAATGGCTCACACATCTCGCCATCGATCTCTTTAACGATAACTTCTGGGCGAGAAACGGCTAGCTCGTAACCTTCACGACGCATGTTTTCGATCAGGATTGACAGGTGAAGCTCACCACGACCAGAAACACGGAAACGATCCGGGCTTTCAGTCTCTTCCACACGTAGTGCCACGTTGTGAACTAATTCACGCTGCAGACGCTCGAAGATGTTACGTGAAGTCACGTACTTACCTTCTTTACCGGCGAACGGAGAGGTGTTGACCTGGAAGGTCATAGTCAGAGTTGGCTCATCTACAGACAGAGGAGGCAATGCCTCTACGTTAGTAGTTGCACAAACTGTGTCAGAAATTAGTAGCTGGCCCAGACCCGTGATGGCAACGATGTCACCGGCATTACCGACTTCAACTTCGTTACGATCCAGACCCATGTAACCAAGAACCTTGCCAACTTTACCGTTACGCTTAGTGCCATCGGCGCTAATGATAGTAATTTGTTGATTAGTCTTGATACTGCCGCGCTTGATGCGACCAATACCGATAACACCTACATAAGAGTTGTAATCGATCTGAGAGATCTGCATCTGTAGATCACCTTCTGCATCAGCATCTGGTGAAGCAACTTTCTCGACGATAGTCTCGAACAGTGGCGTCATGTCGCCTTCGGTGATGTCAGGTTCCAGACCGGCAAAACCGTTCAATGCAGAAGCATAAACGATTGGGAAGTCTAACTGCTCATCGGTAGCGCCTAAGTTGTCGAACAGGTCGAAGACTTGATCGATAACCCAATCAGGACGCGCGCCAGGACGGTCAATCTTGTTGATAACAACAATAGGCTTAAGACCTAGGGCGAAAGCTTTCTTAGTTACGAAGCGAGTCTGAGGCATTGGACCGTCAACTGCGTCGACAAGAAGCAATACTGAATCAACCATAGAAAGAACGCGCTCAACTTCACCACCGAAATCGGCGTGACCTGGAGTATCCACGATGTTGATACGGTAATCATTCCACTTGATGGCAGTGTTCTTTGCAAGAATCGTGATTCCACGTTCCTTTTCAAGATCGTTTGAATCCATCACCCGCTCAGTGGCTTCTCCTCGGGTCTCAAGAGTTCCAGACTGCGACAGCAACTTATCTACCAAGGTAGTTTTACCATGGTCGACGTGTGCAATAATGGCGATGTTACGTAAATTCTCTAACACTGATAAACCTCTTACCATCTATATATAGTGGGATATTTGAAACAGCCTTAATAATAGCTGTTGCAATAAAAAACGTGCCATTCTACTCTAGCCTAGTGCTCTCGCACAGGATTATTTTTTAGTCAGCTATGAATAGTATGTTTTGTCTGCCTTCGCACCATCATGGTGATCGCACCAAAATAGACCATTTGACGCACCATCATAGTGCATATTTTCATATCTGTGTGCAGCACGCCGCTTCTGTTTTCTTAAAAATCATAACCTTACGCTTTTGGCACGAGTCTAGCTTATTAAAAGTCAGAATCGCATAAGAAGCGCTAATAGAAGTTTAGATATAAATAAGGGCTTAGCCTTTACCCTACTCGGAGACTTAGAATGTCAGCTGAATCAGTTTTACAACAACTCAAAGAATTAGAAGTTAAGTTTGTTGATCTACGCTTTACCGATACCCGTGGTAAAGAACAGCACGTCTCAATCCCTTCGCATCAGGTCGATGAAGACTTTTTTGAAGACGGCAAGATGTTCGATGGTTCATCTATTAATGGTTGGAAGGGAATCAACGAATCAGACATGGTGTTGATGCCAGACCCTGAAAGCTTTGTACTGGACCCTTTCACCGCAGATACCACGGCTATTATACGTTGCGATATTCTCAATCCTGGCACCATGACAGGTTATAATCGCGACCCACGCTCTATCGCCAAGAAAGCCGAAGAGTACCTGCGTTCTACCGGTATAGCGGATACTGTTTTGCTCGGCCCAGAGCCTGAGTTCTTCCTGTTTGATGACGTTAAATATGGCGCCGATATGTCCGGCTGTTTCTATAAGCTAGACGCCGAAGAAGCCAGCTGGAACTCAGGAACCAGCTACGAAGGTGGTAACACGGGTCACCGTCCAAGCGTTAAGGGCGGATACTTCCCTGTGCCTCCTGTCGACTCTTCACAAGATATCCGTAGCGCTATGTGTCTTATCCTCGAGGAGATGGGTCAGGTTGTCGAGGCTCATCACCATGAAGTTGCGACGGCCGGTCAGAACGAGATCGCCACACGTTTCAACACACTAACGCTCAAGGCCGATGAAGTTCAGGTATTAAAATATGTAGTGCATAACGTCGCCCATGTCTACGGCAAGACAGCCACCTTTATGCCTAAGCCTATCGTTGGCGACAATGGTAGCGGTATGCACGTTCATATCTCGCTGGCTAAAGATGGCACTAACCTATTCGCCGGTGACAAATACGGCGGATTAAGCGAGTTGGCCATCTATTTTATCGGTGGAGTTATCAAGCATGCTCGCGCTATCAACGCCTTCTCCAACCCGGCCACCAACTCGTACAAGCGTCTGATCCCACATTTCGAAGCGCCGGTAATGCTGGCATACTCTGCGGCTAACCGCAGCGCTTCGATTCGTATACCTTTGGTTCCAAGCCCTAAGGGACGTCGTATCGAACTAAGATTCGGTGACCCAATGGCTAATCCATATTTGGCATTCTCGGCTATGCTGATGGCTGGCCTAGATGGCATTCAGAACAAGATCCATCCAGGTGAAGCCATGGACAAAGATCTATATGATCTGCCTCCTGAAGAGGCTGCTGAAATTCCAACAGTGGCAACTTCACTTGAGAATGCACTCGAATGTCTGGATGCGGATCGTGAATTCCTGACTCGCGGCGAAGTATTTAGCAACGATTTCATCGATTCATATATCAAGCTGAAGACTGAAGATGTTGAGCGTGTTAATCAGACAACTCACCCTGTCGAGTTCGAGCTTTATTACAGCTTGTAATCTCAATGGTGTATCCATAGCTGCAAGTTAAGCAGCTAGTATTTAAAGGCTCTAAACATCTTGTTTAGGGCCTTTTTCATGCCACTAGCTTCATTCCTACATCCCGCTTCATCGGAGCGCGAGAGTAATACTAATCGGTATAAACAATAAAAATCGCTTCTAAATCGAGCAATTATGTTAGCTTGTGATCAGTATCAGATAGAGGAACTGTCATGTCTGCCAAAATCTCAACTTGTTTACGCCTTATCTTCATCGCTATTGCTTTCCTCTCCATGGGGACATTCAATGTCAACGCCAGCACCATAGAATGGCCTCAGGAAGTCACTGACAAGGAAGGAACTATTGTTGTTTACCAACCGCAACCCGAATCTCTTTCCGGTAATATCCTTCAGGGACGAGCGGCTATGTCACTCGAGCTTATCGACACAGAGGACCCCATATTTGGAGCGTTCTGGTTCAGTGCACGTATCGATACCGATAATGACCGCGCGACAGTCAGAAATGTAAAAGTCACCCGAGTAAGGTGGCCAGATTCGACACAAGCTGACGAACAAAGGTTTACCCAAGTCGTAGAGAAAGCTTTGGCTGCAAGCAGCTTCGAGATATCTATGGACAAACTATCCGCCAGTCTTGCCAATGCCAAACAAGAAAAGAAAAGCCTACAAGCGATTAAAAATGATGCCCCCAATATTCTTTTCCGTCAGCAGCTCAGCGTTTTACTGTCATATGATGGCCGCCCTCAATTTAGGGAGATAGAAAACAGCCCCTATGAACGTGCGTTAAATACGCCTTTTGCTGTTGCGCGCAATACTAAGACTAACAAGGTGTATCTCAGCAGTGGTACATTCTGGTACGTCGCGGATAAGCCAATGGGACCCTGGCAGGTTACCCAGTATCCGCCAGCAGATCTGGTGAAGATGATACCCTCATCCGAGCAAGCAAGCGCTAAGGCTAGCAAGGCTCCGGCTGTGATCGCCGTCGATGCACCCAGCGAGCTGGTGGCAACCGACGGAAAGCCTGAGTGGAAGAGCCTAACCCAAGGCAAGTTACTTTATGTAAGTAATACAGAGACGGCATGGATAAGAGAGACAACGACTGGTGACATGTATCTACTCCTCTCCGGACGCTGGTTTAAAGCGAAGAAAGAGGCGGGACCTTGGACCTTTGTCCGCGCCGATAAGTTGCCCGCCAGTTTTAATGATATCCCGCCAGAGTCTGATATAGGCGGCTTAAGAGTCTCCGTCGCCGGCACATCGGAAGCCGATCAGGCTATGCTCGATGCACAGATCCCACAAACAGCGGCCATTAAACGTAGCGAAGCAAAACTTAACGTTACCTATGATGGTGAGCCTAAATTCGAATCCATTCCTGGTACTAAGGTGGCTTATGCCGTTAACACCGGCACTCAGGTTTTGAAGATTAATGAGCAATATTACGCAGTCGACAACGGCGTTTGGTTCACCGCCAGCTCGGCAAATGGCCCATGGAAAGTCGCGGATAAAATCCCCACTGAAGAGTTAGCCAAGATCCCCCCCAGCTCGCCTGTCTACAACACCACCTATGTAGAAATCTATGATTCCACACCTGAGATCGTTTACGTAGGATACACCCCTGGTTATATGTGGTCCTATCCATACTACGGTGTGCCCGTCTACGGCACTGGCTGGTATTACCCTCCTTACTGGGGTAGATACTACTACCCGCGTCCACCGACTTGGGGGCTACATGTGGGCTACAACCCATGGACTGGATGGAATGTCGGCGTCAGTTGGAGTAATGGCTTCTTCAGTGTAGGTGTTGGCTGGAATGCAGGCTGGGGTAACCACTATTATCCGGGTCGCTGCTGCGGCGGTTACTATGGTGGTGGTTATCGCCGACCCGTGGTGATTAACACAGGTGACATTAATATTGGTAATAGCATCAGCATAGGTAACCGAACCAATATCTCCAATAAGCTGGTTAAAAATAACCATATCTCAGGCAATCGAGTGAATAGAAATAGCCTCTATAATCACCCGGAGAACCGAAAGCGTAATGCCGATCCTGCTAAGCTCAATAATAAGTTTAAGCAAGCGACTCATAATGCTGATCGTGCCAATAATGTCTTTGCCGACAAGAATGGCAACCTGGCTCGAGATAACGAAGGGCAATGGCAGAGCCGTGACAGAGGCAGTTGGACTCCCACGCCAGAGGTGCGCCAGAAAATCGATACAGGTTTAAGTAATAGAGATATCAGCATGCCTACGACTATGCCTGCCAGACCGAATAATGTCAGTCACCAGATAAATAATCGTAACTTAGATCGTGAAGGACTAAATCGTTCTCGCAATGCCAGGCAACACGGCATGATGAGAGAAGGCAGGAGAGGACGTTAGTCACGAGCAATGAGTTATACCATTCCGAGTAAGTATCTGAACTGACCAGATACATATATGGAATGGTATTAGACTAAAGCAGGTCTGCGATCTTGCAGACCAGCTTTAGCGAGTACGCGACTTCTCAGGTGAGTTGACACTCTTATATAGTTTGGAGGCTCAAGGTCACTGTAAGTCTGTGATCTGACATAATTAATGGATCTATTGTATGTGGCAAAAACTTGAACCCTATCGCTCGTCCATCATTTTACTGTCAGCTCTGCTTATCGGTGGTTGTGTCGGAGTCTTCGCCCCCGAGTTTGCCCTTAAACTCAAACCTATAGGGCAAATTTTCCTTAACTTGCTGTTTATGATCATCGTGCCACTCGTCGCCATCAGCGTGACCTCATCAATTGCGCGCATGACAGATTTGAAAAAGCTCGGTGTTATTCTAGTCACTATATTGCTGGTATCGATTGTGATGGCAATTATTCCAGCACTGTCCATAGTCGGGTTAGCACTGGCTTTTGACCCTGCTCAAGGTGTCATATTGGACCTTCATCAGAGCGTCGAAACAGGCCCTGGCAAGATGGATTTTGTAGGACTGCTTACCACTAATGATTTCGTCGGCTTATTATCAAAATCGAATATTTTAGCCCTCATTATTATGTCGGTGATTTCGGGTATTGCCATTGGTCAATCTGGTGAAGATGGGGTAAGAGTCTCCCGTATGCTCGACAGCCTTAATACTGTCATCATGAAGATAGTTTCCATTCTTATGGTCGCCGCCCCCGTAGGCTTAGGCGCCTACTTTGCCTCGACTATGGCGAGTCAGGATACACATCTACTCGGTACCTTTGCCCGCGCTATAGGCCTATTTTTCATCGCTGCCATCGCTTATTTCACCATAGGCTCCACTTTCTATGCCTGGCTTGGAGGTGGCGTTAAGGGGGTTGGTCAGTTCTGGAAACATGCTATCGAACCTTCGGTTACCGCATTGGGCACCAGTTCTTCGCTGGCCACCCTTCCGGTCAATATCCGTGCTGCAGGTAAGATGGGGATCAGAGAAGAAATTGCCGATATCTGTTTGCCGCTACTGGTCAATTTAAACAAGGGCGGCGCCTCGATGACCACCGCACTTAAAATCGTCTTCATCTATTCACTACTAGGCTTAGAGTTCACCCCGGATGTATTTGCCATCACGATTTTGATTTCGGTTTTGTCTGCCTTCGTTATAGGTGGCGTGCCCGGTGGTGCATTTTTAGGGGAGATTTTTATTGTCACCACACTGGGCCTGCCTATTGAAGTCATTCCTATCCTAGTGATAATCGGCGCAGTTACCGATGCACCAGCGACCTTAATCAACGTGATCCACGACCTAAATGCGACACAGATCATCGAGCGGCTCAATGGCAAGCGCTATCAATAAGGGTTAGCTTCATAGCGCACCATTATAGTCCAGAGTTTGGGGGCCGGATTCAAAGTCATAGGTTCACGGCCAGCTTAAAGATCGAGATGAACGCATCACTTAAAGCCATAAATTAGGCTTTAACTTATTTAGTGATAACTAATAAGCTGTTTTTAAACAAAAACTTAACTCAATTACTAGTAGACAGTTCAAGAAACACTCGCTAAGTTAAAGCGTGACACAGCTCACACTTTAATAATGAGGATCCTAGATATGAAAAAAATCATAGCCTATGCAGCTCTTTTCAGCGCTGGAATAGTGTTTTCAACTGCGAGTTTTGCTGGCATAAATATGCTCGCCGAATGTAACGATTGCTCGAGCCTGGCATCTCAACGTGCTGCAAACAAACTGCAAGGTAAGAGCGTCTTCGTCGTTGACTTCGTTAATCGCACCGCAAAAAAATATATCGTAAAAGAAGAAGGTAATGCACTACTTACCAGTATGACTTTAGGTGAACTTAACCGTATCAACCAGCAATTTGATTACCGAAAAGTGCATCTCAGATCCGTTAAACCATAAAATGTTCCTTATATTACAGGCCTTGAATTTCTTATAGGCCTAAAACTGTTAACAGCCATTAACCAGCTAATAGTGAACATATGACTTCAGCTTAGATATTACATAAAGATTAATCGGCTCAAAATGATTTACTTCTGATTTTTAACTGAAAAAAAGCTAACCTTGAAGAGCATACAAATATGTAACAAAGGAACTTCTATGCGCTTCTCTCTTACTATTTTCCTGTTATTTTTTACCCTCTTCGCCCAAGCCACGGTTTATAAGTGGGTCGACGAAGACGGCAAGATACATTATTCGGATAAACCCATCGAAAACTCTGAAGCCGTCGAGTTTAAGAGCAATACTCAAAACCAGATAAAATTGCAGACATTTAAGGCTAACTCTTCGGCTAGCAATGACATTCAGGATTCATCAACTCAATATAACTTGAGTATCACCTCTCCCGACGAAGAGGAAACCATTCGGAATAACGAAGGCAAGATAACGATTATGGCGAGGATCTCCCCGGATTTAGAGGCAAAACACGTATTGGTTCTTTTGATGGATGGAATTGTTGTCGGTACCCCGCAAACCAGCCCTATATTTAGCCTCAAAGATATCGACAGAGGCGAGCATAGCTTTGTTATCAAGGCTGTTGCACAAAACGGCAAACAACTTGCATCAACACCTCCAAGAAAGATATTCCTTCACAGAGCTATCATTAATCGCCAGGCAATACCTACACCTTTTAACGGTGTGAAATAAAAAATCATTTATTTCAGGTTGTTAGGTAATATCTAGCTATAGAGCACTCAGTGAAGGGTATTGCACAGCGCACCAAAATGGTGCACTGTGATGGTGCATCGTATTTGCTGGGAGCTCTAATGGATCTAAAACACCTGTTCAATAACCTTGTTACCGCAGTCATGGTCATAGATGTTGATCTTAGGTTATGTTATGCCAATGCAGCAGCCGAGCAGTTATTAGGCGTAAGCAGCCATCGTTTAACTGAGCATTCTCTTGCAGATAACTTTCAAGCATTAGGCGTAAGTACACAAATACTCAGTAATGCAATTAGGGATAACCAAGGGTTAACCATCAACACCGCACCTTTAGTGACACTGGATAATCAACATCATACTGTGGATATAACCTTAACCCCATTAGAAGATGAGCAAGGATTAGGCCTGCTCGAATTGAGACAGGTAGATCAGCAGCGTCGGATTCATCAGCAATTGACTCTCGACGCACAGCAGCAGGCAGCGCAATATCTAGTGCGTAATTTGGCACACGAAATAAAAAATCCATTAGGTGGACTTAGGGGGGCGGCACAACTGCTTTCTCGTGAGCTACATGATCCCGAATTAAATGAGTTCACCGACATGATTATCGAGCAAGCCGATAGATTGAGAAACCTCGTCGATCGCTTGCTTGGACCGCAGAAGCCCACCCAACATACATTGCAAAATATTCATGAAGTGATTCAAAAAGTGCTTAAACTTGTCACCATGGCACTCCCGGAAAACATCCAATTCAAGCAAGACTACGACCCATCAATTCCAGATATCAATATGGATCCGGAACAGCTTCAGCAAGCTGTGCTTAATATTGTGCAAAATGCGGTTCAGGCGTTGGAAGGTATTGGTGGCAATATAACCATAAAGACACGCACCCAACACCAAGTCACTATTGGCACCCAGAGGCATAAAATCGTGATTGCCTTGTCTATTATCGATAATGGTCCAGGCATCAAACCTGAGCTCATGGATACCTTGTTTTATCCTATGGTGACAGGTAGGGCTCAAGGCTCGGGCTTAGGTTTATCCATATCCCATAATTTTGCCAGATTGCATGGTGGCAGAATCGACTGTGATTCTAAGCCTGGAGAAACCGAGTTTACAATTTTACTGCCAATAAAAACCACATAAAAGACAGCTGTAAAAAGATGACAACAAGCTCGACACCAATAAAATTTGAATAGCATCACGGGAGAGCAGTATGACGGAGCAAGTTTGGGTACTCGATGACGACAGCTCTATTCGTTGGGTCGTAGAAAGAGCATTGAAGGGCGCGAAGATCTCCTCAGCAAGCTTTGCCGCGGCTGAGTCTCTATGGGAAGCACTGGAATTGTCACAGCCTAAGGTGATCATCTCCGATATTCGCATGCCAGGTACCGATGGACTCTCTTTATTAGAGAGGCTTCAAATTCATTATCCAAATATCCCGGTCATCATAATGACCGCTCATTCTGACCTGGATAGTGCGGTGAGTGCCTATCAGGCGGGGGCCTTCGAATACTTACCTAAACCATTTGATATCGATGAAGCCGTAACCTTAGTCGAACGAGCATTAACTCACTCTACAGACCAAACTATCAATACGGTAGAAGAGATACAAGTTAAAGCCCCTGAAATTATTGGTGAAGCACCGGCTATGCAGGAAGTCTTTCGTGCGATAGGTCGTTTATCACGATCTTCTATTAGCGTACTCATCAACGGACAGTCTGGCACAGGTAAAGAGCTAGTCGCCAGCGCTCTACACAAACACAGCCCACGAAAAAATAAACCCTTTATCGCCATCAATATGGCAGCCATCCCCAAAGATTTGATCGAATCTGAACTCTTTGGCCATGAGAAGGGCGCCTTTACCGGTGCAGCTGGAGTGAGACAGGGCAGATTCGAACAGGCTAATGATGGCACACTCTTTCTAGATGAAATTGGTGACATGCCTCTGGATGTTCAAACCCGATTACTCAGAGTCTTAGCAGATGGTCAGTTCTATCGTGTCGGCGGCCACTCTCCAGTACAAGTCGATGTGAGAATTATAGCCGCAACACATCAAGATTTAGAGCTGTTAGTACAAAAGGGAGGCTTCAGAGAAGATCTGTATCATAGGCTAAATGTCATTAAGGTCCACCTGCCGCCATTGTCACAACGAAGAGAGGACATACCACAACTCGCCAGACATTTTCTTTCATCGGCCGCAAAAGAGATAGCTGTCGAACCTAAAGTCCTAACAGCAGAGACAGCCAAGAAACTCTCGGAACTGCCTTGGCCGGGTAATGTCCGCCAACTTGAAAATACTTGTCGTTGGCTCATGGTGATGGCATCGGGACAAGAGATACTACCTCAAGATCTTCCTCCCGAACTGCTAAAGGAGCAAAGCCAGGTCAGAAATCAAGCATCGGGAGATCCGTCAAATTGGCAAGAATCGTTGAAACTTTGGATTGATGAGCGACTCAGTGCTGGTGAAAGTAATCTTCTTACCGAAGTACAGCCCGCATTCGAGCGCATATTACTTGAAACGGCGCTGGCCCACACCAATGGCCATAAACAGGAAGCCGCCAAGCGACTAGGCTGGGGGCGTAATACTCTCACCCGCAAGCTCAAAGAACTCTCGATAGATTAATAACGACTCTTCCTTCCCAAAAAACCAAGCCTACTAATAAAAGTAGGCTTTTTTATGCCTAGAGCATAGGGAAGAAACGGGGTCTTTGAATCTACAGTATTTGGCTCTCGAAGATGTCTGGAAATGGCCCTGCTTCGAGGCGCATGATTGATCTACTATCGCCTGGAAATGACCTACCTCACATGGGGGTGGAGACAGTGTGCTTAATGTACGCAGTACATTGCACTGTCGTAGCGCGCAGCAGCTTTGCTGCAAGCTGGGGACAAGCCACATGGATGTGGTGAATGTCAGAAATGCATGGATGCAATTTCTGACCAAGCTCAGCGGCGTGGCGACCGCCATGGATGGCGGAAGTGTCGATATTGAAGGAGCATTTATCGACCGACATCGGGGGTAGGCCCTTCGCGGAGCGTATATACGTAGAACAAAGAGCGAAGGCGCCTTCCAATGGCCCGGCTTCGGATATGCCGCCAAGGATGGCGGTAAGTAGAATAACGCAGGAGCAGTTATCGAAATTCTCCGCGTTGACTCACATGGATGTGAGGAATGTAGAAAATGTCTGGAACATTTTTTCTACCAACCCAGCATCAAACTACGTTTGATAAGCGCAAGGTCTTCACCCTATGACCTACATGGATGTAGGGAATGCAGTAAATGCAGGAGCTATTTACTGCCTATCACATGAAAGGATGCATGCTCCGCATGCGCTATCTATATTCCCCATGTTCGAGTAGTCATTTCCAGGCTAAAAACGAAAAAAGCCCGTTGCGTTAGCAACGGGCTTTATCGACTCTCTTTACGAGAAATTAGGCGCCTGGAAATGACCTACTCGATCCACGAAGTGGACACATGGGGGTGAAATTACGGCGCTTTGAATACGCAGTATTCAGCCCTAATTGAACGCGGAGAAACTTCGTTTCGTAGCGGGGGACCCCGCTCAGCGGCGGGGCGACATCGGGGGTAGGTATTCATGCCTTCCTAAGTGGATAAGTCACCTGATATCTGTGCTGATAAGTTCGAGCTAAACAGCCAAAACCTTATTAAATCCCAGACGCAAAAAAGCCACCTTATTCAGGTGGCTTTTTCACTTAATGAGCGCCTGGAAATGACCTACTCTCACATGGGGAGACCCCACACTACCATCGGCGCGATTGCGTTTCACTTCTGAGTTCGAGATGGGATCAGGTGGGGCCACAATGCTATTGT
>JAKVHY010000013.1 GCA_023284085.1 Shewanella benthica | reverse complement strand
TCAGGGCCAGAGGTTAACCTCATAAACAGGCCGAATATATGGGTGCAATGAACTCTTCTCAAAATTGATATCAAATGTCTTGCAAACGGGATGGGTCCATATATGCGGCTACGAGCTTCCAAAACAGGGCCGAAAATGTTCCCTACATTTTTCGGCATTTCCACCTTGACCTACATGGATGTAGAGAATGCCATAATGATACCGGGAGTATCATTGGCCCGTGGTGGTCAGATGTTTTGGTAGAGCCCACATGGAAGTGCTTGAATGATATCCTATCTAAAGGCCAGTTCGGCCAATTATGTCCCTATAAAAATGCCAGTTCAGCATCCATGCTTCTCGTTCATGAGCTTATGGCTATACCATATTCACCATGCCTCTCGTTCATAAGCACATGGCTACGCCATATTCACCGTTTCGTAGAAGTATCTGCACATAAGGTCGTTCACTCACATCCATGTGATCACGACATTGGTGCATCCCTGCACGGCACCCGCTGCAGGCGATAGATAACCATGAAGATTAAACTTTCAATACACCACCCAATACCAAAACAGCCAAATGAAGCAAAGAAAAATGTACTCAAGCTTCATTTGAAGCAAAAAGGCCACTGTTACGATAAACAGTGGCCTAGTAGATTACCAATAGAAGGCTGAATCGAGCCAAGGCCCAAACCAGCTGAAGCGCTAACAGCTATTTAGTTGCCAAAGGGCGTAACTCAATTTCCGATTGTGCCATCAGATATGCAAACTGAGCGTAGGCTGCTACGTTTTGCTGTAGCGCAGCTGGATCTATCTTATCTAAGGTGTCGTTGGGTGTGTGGTGATAATCAAAGTAATCACGTCCATCTTGTCTTAGGGATGCCACTGGTACACCTTGCTTTGGCAACATAGAGACATCAGGACCACCTGAGGCCGTATTGCTGCCCATTACTACACCATTATTGGTCATGGGGGCACTGAGAGCTTGTAATGCCGTGAAGGCCTTTTCATTGACTCTGTAATCGATCTGATAGATGCGACCTGCACCGAAATCAGATTCGGCAGCTATGTAATGTTTGGCTAGCTCATCCTGATGTGCTTTAGCGTAAGCTTTACCACCGACCAGGCCAACTTCTTCGGCGGCATAGAGTACGACTCTAACCGTACGTGCAGGCTTGACTGCTAAATCTTGAATGAGCTTAGCCGCAGATGTGACGATGGCCACGCCGGCGCCATCATCGATGGCGCCCGTACCTTCATCCCATGAGTCTAGATGGGCACCAATAAGTACGATCTCATCTGGCTTGCTGCTGCCAGTGACTTCAGCGATGACATTGTATGAGGTCGCGTATCCTAAACGCTGTGGAGACATGAATAGGTCCAGTACCACATTAGGGTCACGTTTGAGCATCAAGGTGATCAGATCTGCATCCGGGTTAGACATCGCCGCCGCAGGGATCTTAGCTACACCTTCTTTGTAGCGCATCATACCAGTGTGAGCCATGCGGTCATGATCTGTCCCTATGGAGCGGATCACGATAGCTAATGCGCCTTTCTCCGCCGCCGTGATAGCGCCGCGAGAACGGCCACCTACGGTTTTCCCATAACCTTTGCCTGTGATATGGCGCTCGGTGATGTGATCGATAAAGACTATCTTGCCTTCGACTTCTGCTTTAGAAGCCAGTTTCAATGCCGCTAAACTATCGAATCGGGCGATGGAGGCCTGTATTCCGGCTTTTGGCGTCGCAATACTGCCGCCAAGAGCGGTTATCACGATAGGCTGACTGTAAGGGGATAGAATTTTTGCTTTCGCTTCCCCTCGACTCCAGACCGGAACTTGAACCGCTTCCTTATAGACTCTGTCGAATCCCAGGCTATTGAGCTTGTCCTCTGCCCATTGAACGGCAATCAGGTCTTTTTCGCTGCCGGCCAATCTGGGGCCAACTTCTACCGTGAGGGATTCGACTAACTCATATGCCAAATTTGAGCTCAAGGCTTTTTGCTGCAATTGCTGAGGTATTAAGATAGCGGATTTTTCTGCTGGTGTGTGCTGGCAACCAATAAGGCTTCCAAAGAGGAGTCCAATGACCAAGGTACGGGGTGTGTTTTTCATAAGTTTCCTTTGTTTTTATTACTCATGTCCCATTTTTGAGAACAATCTAGCAAAAAGTGTGCTTTATGTCCCGACTATATCTGTAAGGCAACGCTATATTAGTCCCGGGGATTGTTTTAGGAGAAATTGCTCGTAATGAATATTGAATTAATGCAGCAGCGAACAGACCAAGCCGTTGTGATGTTGAAGGCTTTGGCAAACGAACGTCGTCTCTTTATCCTATGTTACCTTCTTAGTGAAGGAGAGATGTGTGTTGGTGAGATGAATAAGAAAATGGGTTTGAGTCAATCGGCTCTGTCTCAGCATCTAGCCTGGCTGCGAAAAGACAATTTAGTTGAGACCCGTAAGGAAGCTCAAACGGTATTTTACTCCTTGAAGAGTAAAGAAGTATCGGAGATTATTAAGTTGCTTAACAACATATACTGTCATTAAAAACAGTGAAGGGAATCAAATTGGCAGAGCCTGAAGGCTCTGCTTTTTTATGCCTGAAATTTAGGTATTAACAAATTTCAGACATAAAAAAACCGACCAAGGCCGGTTTTTTTAAGCATAAACTTAAAGATTAAGCAGCAAGTGCTTTGATCTTAGTGTTTAGGCGAGACTTCTGACGAGCAGCTTTATTCTTGTGAATAATGCCTTTAGTCGCCATACGGTCAACAATTGGTTGTGCAGCATTAAATGCTTCAGTAGCCGCTTTGTGATCGCCAGCTTTAATTGCTGCGATAACTTTCTTTACGTACGAACGTAACATAGAACGACGACTAGCGTTATGCTGACGACGTTTTTCAGATTGAAGCGCGCGCTTCTTTGCAGACTTGCTATTAGCCAAGGTGCAACTCCTAAATAGGGTTAGATATTTTAAAGGTCGGGAATATGCCTCTTTTTTGTCACTTTGTCAATGACAATGATTGAATCTTTATCTTAAAGATAAATTAATCCAACCAGACTTGGCTATCTTCAACCTAACTCGTGTAATATGGGGCGTAATTCTAGCAGTAATTGTTAGCCAGTGACAGGGGGAAAATCAATTCTTGAGACTACTCGCCTGAAATGTACCGCTCAGATCAGGGGGTGTTTTGAGTAAAGTTTTATTTAAGTCAGGCATGATAGTGAGTGCTATGACGTTGATTTCTCGTGTGTTGGGTTTAGTCAGAGATGTGGTTATCGCCAATCTTATGGGTGCTGGAACCAGCGCTGATGTTTTTTTCTTCGCTAATAAAATTCCAAATTTTTTAAGACGTCTGTTCGCAGAAGGTGCTTTTGCTCAGGCATTCGTTCCTGTTTTAACTGAATATCAACAGAAACAGACTTCCGAAGAGATAAGAGAGCTACTGTCTAAGGTCGCGGGGACATTAGGCGTTATCATTACTGTGGTGACGCTAGTCGGTGTTATCGCTTCCCCGGTATTAACGGCGCTTTTCGGTGGCGGCTGGTTTCTCGCGTGGGTCAATGGGGAGCCTGATGGGGCTAAATATGAGTTAGCATCCTTGATGTTGAAAATAACCTTCCCCTACCTCTGGTTTATCACCTTTACCGCCCTTGCCGGTTCTATTTTAAACAGCCGGGGGCGATTCGCCGTGTCGGCATTTACGCCGGTATTTTTAAATATCGCCATTATCGGTGCCGCCATCTTTCTCGCACCCCGTATGGAACAGGCCGAGATTGGACTGGCTATTGGTGTATTTGTTGGTGGTTTAATTCAGTTTTTGTTTCAAATTCCTTTTCTCATAAAAGAAAAAGCCTTAGTCAAACCCACCTGGGGCTGGAAACACCCAGGTGTGACTAAAATTCGTACCTTGATGATACCTGCACTCTTTGGTGTGTCTGTCTCTCAGATAAACTTGCTATTAGATACTTTCATTGCCAGCTTTCTGATGACGGGCTCTATCAGTTACCTCTATTATGCCGATCGCTTGCTCGAGTTCCCCCTGGGTTTATTTGGGATCGCAATCGCAACGGTTATTTTGCCAGCTTTGTCTAAGAAGCATATCAATGCCGAAGGCAAGGGGTTTGAGGCCACCATGGATTGGGGAGTGAAAGCCATCTTATTGCTGGGGATGCCTGCCATGTGTGGTTTGATTGTGCTGGCTAAACCTATGTTGATGGTGTTGTTTATGCGTGGTGAATTTACTTTGCATCATGTTGAAATGGCGTCATATAGCTTAGTGGCTTATGGCTGTGGCTTACTGAGCTTCATGTTGATTAAGGTGTTGGCGCCTGGTTACTATTCGAGACAAGACACCAGGACACCAGTACGCTATGGCATCATAGCTATGGTCAGCAATATGGTGTTTAACCTGATCCTTGCTTTTCCCTTTGGTTATGTCGGTCTAGCCATGGCAACTTCGATGTCTGCACTACTCAATGCGGGTCTACTTTATCGTGGCCTGCATAAGGCCGGTGTCTACAGAGTGAGTCGACAAACTGGTTTGTTCTTTATCAAGGCGCTGTTGTCTTGTGCTGTCATGGTCGGTTTGCTGCTGTACTTCCTTCCATCCCAAGAGGTGTGGCTAGGACAGGTGTTCCATGAACGAGCCTTGACCTTGCTAATGCTAATAGCAGCTGGTGGAGCTAGCTACCTTATCACCTTGGTGATTTTTGGAGTCAGGCCCTGGAAAATAAAAACCGGCCTGTAACTCTGTGAATTGATGGAGTAGATACCAGACATTGAGTCGCGCCTAGCGCCTTGCTGGAACTAGAGACCTGATTACTTTGAATTATTCTTTGGAGTCAGGTCTGGAAAATAAAAACCGGATTATAGCTAGTGCGAATTGATGACGTCATGCCTGATATTGAGCCCTGTGAGCCGTTACATGCCTGCTTAATTTGGGAGGCATTTTACTGTTTGATTGTTTATTAAAGCCGACATCAATTATCCCAAGGAAAGATCCTTGCTGATTATCCTCGTCAGCTGGTATATAATCCGCCCACTCAGGCCTGCTAGTTATGTAATGTAATGGAACTAATCCGCGGTATACACAATATTTTACCTGCACATCACGGTTGTGTTCTCACTATCGGCAATTTTGATGGCGTGCATCGAGGCCATGCTGAGGTTATCACTAAGTTAGTCAAGAAGGCGAGACAGCTAAATGTCCCTGCAACCTTGATGACGTTTGAGCCTCAGCCGCAAGAGATGTTCAGAGGTGATAATGCGCCAGCTAGGCTCAGCACTCTCAGAGATAAAATTATTTTACTCGAAGAGCTGGGGATCGACAGGTTAGTATGCATTAACTTTAATGCTAAGTTTGCAGACCTATCGGCGCAGGACTTCATCGACAAATTATTGGTTGAGTCCCTTGGGGTTAAATACCTGGTCATAGGGGATGATTTTTGCTTTGGTAAGCAGCGCAAAGGTAACTTTGAGATGCTTCAGTCGGCAGGAGAAAAACACCAGTTTGCCGTGGTGAGTACTCAAAGTTTCGTTTTAGGCGACAAACGAGTCAGTTCGACCGAGATTAGAAATCAGTTGGCTAAAGGCAACTTGGAACAAGCAAGGCGTCTACTCGGCCATCCTTTCATCTTGTGTGGTAGAGTTGCCCATGGGGAGAAAATTGGCAGAACTTTAGGCTTTCCTACTGCCAACATAGCGCTTAAACGTCAAGTGTCTCCAGTTAGGGGAGTATTTGCCGTTAAGGTGTATTGGGATGGCAGTGATATTTATGATGGCGTGGCCAATGTGGGTTTTAGACCGACAGTAAATGGTCAGGTCTGTCAGTTAGAAGTGCACCTGTTCGATTTTGATGATGATCTTTATGGTCGTACCGTCGAGGTCGAGTTGGTTGCTAAGATTAGAGATGAACAGCCATTCAAATCATTGGATGCGCTGAAAAAACAAATTAACAATGACGCTGACAAAGCCAAGGCTCTGCTTGGCAATGACGCAGGCTAAACTGCTTGGCTAAATTAATGGTATAGGATCAATGAGCGACTATAAATCTACTTTGAATTTGCCGGAAACTGAGTTTCCGATGCGTGGTAATCTGGCTAATCGTGAGCCAGAGATGTTGAAAGCCTGGACTGAAGACGGGCTGTATCAAAAGATCCGTGATAGCCGTATTGGCCGTACACCATTTATTTTGCATGATGGTCCTCCTTATGCCAACGGCGATATTCATATCGGTCACTCAGTTAATAAAATCCTCAAAGATATTATTGTAAAATCTAAGACGCTGTCCGGTTTCGATGCGCCTTATATTCCAGGCTGGGATTGTCATGGTCTACCTATTGAACTGAAAGTTGAGCAGAAGGTGGGTAAACCTGGCCATAAGGTTACCGCCGCTGAGTTCCGCGAGAAGTGCCGTGAATATGCGGCTAAGCAAGTCGATGGTCAACGTGAAGGCTTTATTCGTCTCGGGGTTTTTGCCGATTGGTATAAACCTTACCTGACCATGGATTTCGGTACCGAAGCTAACATAGTGCGCTCATTGTCTAAGGTGATCGAGAGTGGTCACTTGCATAAAGGTGTCAAGCCTGTGCATTGGTGTACCGATTGTGGCTCGGCACTAGCAGAAGCAGAAGTCGAATATGAAGATAAGAAGTCTCCGGCTATCGATGTTGCTTTTGTAGCAACAGATAAGGCGGCACTGCTGGCTAAGTTTGCTGACGTCGAGATTGAAGCCGATGTCTCTATGGTTATCTGGACCACGACCCCTTGGACCTTACCGGCAAACCGCGCACTTTCAATCGCGGCGGATCTAGACTACTCACTGGTTGAATTTGTTAAGGACGATGTCACCAGAGTCGTTATCTTAGCCGAGGCACTAGTTGAGTCTTGTATGCAGCGTTATGGAGTCGATTCTCATAAGGTACTTGGCCAGGTTAAAGGTCAGGAACTTGAGTTGTTACGCTTCGATCATCCTTTCTATGGCTTCGATGTACCAGTCATCTTGGGCGATCATGTCACTGTCGACTCGGGTACGGGTATTGTTCATACCGCACCGGGCCACGGTCAAGACGATTTCATTATTGGCCTGAAATATGGCTTAGAAGTGGCTAATCCAGTTGGCGATAATGGCGTTTATAAGTCAGACACTGAAATTTTTGCCGGACAGCACGTATTTAAAGCCAATGCGAATGTGGTGACTCTTCTTGATGAGAAGGGCGCCTTAATCAAGCACGAGACTATTCTTCACAGCTACCCTCATTGCTGGAGACACAAGACTCCTATTATCTTTAGAGCGACACCTCAGTGGTTTATCTCTATGGACCAAAAGGGCCTGAGAAAGCAAGCTTTGGGTGAAATCGAGAAGACTCAGTGGATCCCTGATTGGGGCCAGAGCCGAATCGAAAAAATGGTAGAGAACCGTCCGGACTGGTGTATCTCGCGTCAGCGAACCTGGGGCGTGCCTATTACTTTGTTTGTTCACCGTGAAACAGAAGAATTGCATCCAGATACTATCTCCTTGATGGAGCGCGTGGCTAACAAGATCGAACAGAAGGGCATTCAAGCCTGGTGGGATCTTGATGCTGCAGAGCTTCTGGGTGACGAAGCAGACCAATACCGTAAGGTGACTGACACCTTAGATGTCTGGTTTGACTCTGGTTCTTCATTCTCATCGGTCGTTGCTGCTCGCCCTGAATACCAGGGACACGGCATAGATCTTTATCTAGAAGGCAGCGATCAGCATCGTGGCTGGTTTATGTCATCTTTGATGATATCGACAGCGATGAATGGTAAAGCGCCGTATAAACAAGTGCTGACTCATGGATTTGCCGTCGACGGTAAAGGCCGTAAGATGTCAAAGTCTGTGGGCAATGTGATTGCTCCGCAAACCATCACCAATAAGCTAGGTGCAGATATTTTACGCCTCTGGGTTGCTGGCACAGATTATAGCGGTGAAATGACGGTTTCTGATGAGATCCTCAAGCGTAGCGCCGATTCCTATCGCCGAATTCGTAACACTACACGTTTCTTGCTGGCTAACATCAATGGTTTTGACCCAGTAAAAGACGCGGTAGCCATTGAAGATATGGTAGCCTTGGATCGTTGGGTAGTGCGTCGCGCAGCAGCTTTGCAAGAAGAGCTGTTAGAAGCATACGAGCAGTATAACTTCCACACAGTGACGCAGAAGCTAATGCAGTTCTGTTCAGTTGAGCTAGGCAGTTTCTATCTCGATATCATCAAGGATAGACAGTACACGGCTAAAGGCGACAGTCATGCACGTCGTAGTTGTCAAAGTGCACTTTATTTGATTTCTGAAGCTATGGTACGTTGGATTGCACCTATCCTATCTTTCACAGCCGATGAGATCTGGAAGCTACTTCCTGGTGAGCGAGATGCTTATGTATTTACTCAAGAGTGGTTCGATGGACTTAAATCGGTAACTCTAGAGTCAGACCTTAGCGATGAGTTCTGGGATAACTTGGTTAGCGTTCGCGGTGAAGTCAACAAGGTTATCGAGCAAGCCAGACGTGAAAAGCTGATCGGTGGTTCATTGGAAGCTGAGATCACCCTATATGCCGATGATGAGTTATCTAAGATATTAAACACTTTGGGCGATGAACTCAGATTTGTACTCTTGACGTCTAAGACTCAAGTGCTTGCGTTATCGGCAGCGCCAAGTGATGCGATTGAAACTGAACTTGCATCGCTTAAACTCGCTTGGTTGAAGTCAGAGTCTGCAAAATGTGAACGTTGCTGGCATCACAGAGAAGATGTTGCTCAAATTGAAGCACATCCAACTCTGTGTACCCGTTGTGTCACGAACATCGAAGGCGAGGGTGAAGTGCGTCAGTTTGCCTAACTTGCGCTGCATTGAGCCTGATAAATTGTCAGGCTCAATACTTTGATGGACTGCGGCTTGAGTCATTCAGCCGCTCTAGATATTTGAACTATGGAAAGTGACGCTGCTATGCGTCATTTTTTTTAAGAGGAAGGCCCTATGCCAACTAATTGGAAAGAGAGTGGTATACGCTGGTACTGGGTGGTTGTACTGGTATTTATTGCCGATCAAGTCTCTAAACAATGGGTCTTAGCTAACTTTGACCTTCATGAGTCTGTAACGCTACTGCCGATTTTTAATTTTACCTATGTGCGTAACTACGGCGCTGCATTCAGTTTCTTGAGTGATGCCGGTGGTTGGCAAAAATGGTTATTTACCTTTATCGCGGTGGGCTTTAGCGCCTTGCTGACGTTCTGGTTGAGAAAACAGCCAGCGCAGATGTGGCGACTCAATCTTGCCTATACTTTAGTTATCGGTGGTGCCTTAGGTAATCTTATCGATCGCCTGCAACATGGATACGTGGTCGACTTCTTGGATTTTTATTGGAATAAAAGTCACTTTCCTGCGTTCAATATTGCAGACTCTGCAATTTGTGTCGGAGCTGCACTTATTATTGTGGACTCATTTATCTCAGATCGCCTCGAGAAACAGAAAAAAGCGCAAGATGAAAAAAGTGCTGCAAAGGAGTAATTGAATTGACTGATATACGTTCTATTTTATGTCATATGAATATCGTGCTTGAAGATGGCTCTACCGCCGATAACACTAAGGCTTCGGGTAAACCCGCGAGGCTTAATATCGGTGATGAAAGTTTAAGCCCGGCTTTTGAGGCACAGATAAACTCTCTGGAAGAAGGTGATACCCATAGCTTTACTCTAGAAGCTGTCGATGCCTTTGGCGAGTCTAATCCAGACGCGATTCATTATATGGATAGAAGTAAGTTTCCCGGAGATATGGAACTCGAGCCTGGTGTTATCGTGAGTTTCGCAGGCCCAGGTGGCAGTGAGATCCCTGGCGTAGTGCGTGAAGTTGCCGGTGATTCGGTGACGGTCGACCTAAATCATCCTTTAGCGGGTCAGGTACTTACATTTGAGTTGGAAGTGATACAGGTACTTTAGTGTATGAATAAACCAAATAGTCTACAGATCAAGCTTGCCAATCCCAGAGGCTTCTGTGCCGGTGTCGATAGAGCCATCAGCATAGTCGAGCGCGCGCTTGAGCTATTTTCTCCACCTATCTATGTTCGCCATGAAGTGGTGCATAACCGATACGTGGTCGAGAACCTTAAAGACCGCGGCGCCGTATTTGTCGAGGAGCTGGATCAGGTTCCCGATGACAGTATCGTCATCTTTAGTGCTCATGGTGTATCACAGGCTGTGAGAGCCGAGGCTAAGCGTCGCGGCCTTAAGGTGTTCGATGCTACATGTCCATTGGTGACTAAGGTACACCTTCAGGTAACTCGTGCTAGCCGTAAGGGGATCGAATGTATCCTTATCGGGCATGCCGGACACCCTGAAGTGGAAGGCACTATGGGCCAGTATGATAATCCTAAAGGTGGCGTATTGCTGGTCGAGTCTCCAGAAAATGTCGAGTCTCTTGTGGTCAAAAACCCAGAAAATCTGTGTTTTGTCACTCAGACTACCTTGTCTATGGATGACACCGTAGATATCATCGCTGCGTTGCAGAAACGCTTCCCATCTATCGAAGGGCCGCGTAAAGATGATATCTGTTATGCCACACAAAATAGGCAGGATGCGGTGCGTAACGTAGCCGATGATGTGGATCTGTTTATTGTTGTAGGGTCACAAAACAGCTCTAACTCGAATCGTCTAAGAGAGCTGGCTGAGAAGCGAGGCACTGAGGCCCATCTGGTTGACAATGCAGATGATATAAATTCGGCTTGGTTCACTAATGTGACTAAAGTGGCAGTCACTGCAGGGGCATCGGCTCCAGAAGTACTGGTTCAGCAAGTTATCGATGCTATTGCCGAATTAGCACCTAGCGTTATCACTGAAGTCGAAGGCCGCAAAGAGGATACTGTTTTTGCTGTGCCAGCCGAATTGAGATAGAAACCGTTAAAAATCATGATTATAAAAATTAAGGAGGCTCAAGGCCTCCTTTTTTATTGTCTGTAAATCGAACAAGATCTAACGAACGGCATTTTTAGACGCTAATATTACTAGCGTGTAACATTCGACTCATCTATGATTAACTCATATTTTGGTTTGGAATGCTAACTTACCGATTTATAACGGGTAAATCACCAATCAAAACGTCAAATATGTGGCGATGGAGGGGAGTTTGACGCTAATGCTGAGTGTGAAAAGAGGCTTTTCTTTAATTGAGGTCATGGTTGCGCTTGTGATCTTAGTTGTTGGCCTGGTTGGTGTATTCAATCTGCATATTATCTCTAAACGCGGTAGTTTCGAGTCCTTTCAGCAGACTCAAGCCTCATATTTGACCAATGATATTATCAATCGCATGAAACTGAATCGTACCCAGTTAACCTCCTATGCAGGTACATACAATGGTGGACAGTCTAAACCTGCTAAATCCTGTGATGTTGCCGCCGGTGGCGCCGCTGTTATCTGTACAAATACAGAGACTATGCTGTGGGACCTGTATCAATGGGAATTGCAATTTGGCGGAGGCTCAGAGCGAGTCAATGGCCGAAGTACTGGCGGTCTCGATACGGCTACAGCCTGCATTAGGGTGAGCGGTACAGGGGCTGTATTAGTCGTGATGACCTGGAAAGGCATCAGAGCGGTATCTGATGGAACCAAGAATGCTGCTGATGCGTTTATAGGGGCTTGTGGCGATGAAGGCTATGAGATGAAACGACGTAGAGCTTACTCAATAAATACAGTGATCATATAAGATGAAGCGGAACAGGTGGAACATGTTTTCTAAATTTAAAGGGTTCTCTTTAGTTGAACTTATGGTCGCTATGGTTATTAGTCTGTTTTTATCGGCGGGCTTATTCTCTATGTTCAGCATGTCCTCAACCAATGTCATCACCACCAGTCAGTTTAACCAACTGCAGGAAAATGGCCGTATTGCGTTAGCACTTATTGAGCGAGATGTGAGTCAAGTCGGCTTTATGGCTGATATGACGGGATCTGACTTCATTATTGGTACTAACACTGAAATAACTCCCACAGTTGTCAAAAATGAATGTGAAGGTGCTGGTGTGAATAATGCGACTTTACCAAATAACACTCCATCCCATTTCAGACGGCTTTGGGGCTATGAAAGTGGCGTGAGTGCGGATTCAATTGCTTGTTTAGGGGCTGTTAACTCAGGGACCGATGTGTTGCAAATAAAGCGATTAGTGGGGCCTTCAACTCTCGCTCCAACTTTAACGTCAAGATTTTATGTCGCGACAACCTCCAGTGAGGCCGTTTTTTTTACTGGTATTGAAGGAGCTCCAGCTCTGGCTAATGCGCGCTTCTGGGAGTATCAACATCACATTTATTTCATTAGGACTGATGGGGATATTCCGGTTTTGAGGCGCAGAACGCTTAGTGTTGGAAACGGGATGGGGAACGAAGAGCAACTCGTTGAGGGAATTGAAAATATCAGGATCCTGTATGGATTTGATAATGATGGCGATAATACTGCGGATAGTTTTATGCCGGTTCAAAATGTGACCACTCTTATGTGGGATAACGAGCTATTTCAGCGAATTGTCGCGTTAAGAATTTTTGTATTAGTTCGTTCTACGGAACCTGACAACAGCTATACCAACAGGACCGTTTACACCTTGGGTGATAAAACAATCGCTGCAGCTAATGACAACTTTAGACGAAAAATTGTCTCAACCACTATCGTACTTGAAAATCCTGTATTGATCAGATGAAGGCTAACCTGATGATTTTAAATAGTAGGCCTAGAAAATGGAAATGGAAATGAAAATGAAAAAGCAAAAGGGAATAGTTTTATTCTTTTCGCTAATAATTTTGTTAATTATGACGGTTATTGGCGTGGCTTTGGCTGTAAACTCAAATCAATCGATAAGGATGGCTGGCGCGGGTTCAGAGCGGGTTGAAGCGATGGCTGCGGCTCATGGGGCACAGGACAGTGTTATTGCGACTAATGCAGGAACTCTGTTAACAAACCTTTCACCGGGTATAACCCCGGCGGGAACCATGCTTGGGGTGACCAGTACTATGTCGCCGTTGCAGCTTAATGATGTGGGTTGCCAGAGAAATTCCAAGGCCAGCTCTGCTAATCTTATTAGCTGCCGCCGATCTGAGATAATCAGTATTGCAGCTTTTGGACGAAATAATTTAGGGCAACTAACCATTGTTGCGGGAGTAGAACAAGAAGTTCTTACTGGGAGCGCTGGGGGATAGCTATGTTAATTAAACAAATTTTTTGTGCACTAATTTTTGCATTGGTATGTGTGTCGGGTATCTCATTTGCTGATGATACTGAACTTTATGTGATTGGCGGAGATAATCAGAATAAGCAAAATCCTAAAGTACTGATTATTTTTGATAACTCCGGCAGTATGTCTACCATTGAGGAAGATGCTCCCGGCGCTTATTTTAATGATCTGGGAAATCTGTATCCCGCAATTAGTTCTTCTCATGCTTATCAAGATGATAAAATCTACTTTACCAAAGGGACTGCTATAGATAATTCAGAGGGAGATATCCCATTAAGCCCCTCCGATTCTAAACGCTTTCTAGAGGATATTAACGGTTGTCATCAAAGTTGGGCATTATTAAAGAGGTATGGTCGTTACACTGGCTTTGTTGGTGAGTATAGAACTAAAGGCAATACCGGTACTTGGGGGGAGTTGCGCGATAATAAAGGCGCAAATTATGACACGATAGATTGCCTTGAAGATATACAGGAAAATGATTCTAAAAATGCTAACAATAGAGATGGAAGTCAACACCCGGACGGTTTTCCGATAGATGGTATTAAACCTTATAGCAATACAAAGGGAGATACTCGGCTAGGCTCAGGTGAAGCCGTGACCCTATATACCGCTAACTACCTGCGTTGGCATGCTGCAGCGGTAGCGGGCGTATTGCCTACCAGTCCGCAATCCCGTTTAGAAATAGCCAAAGGGGCGATAGAATCTGTAATTAACGCCAATGCATCGGTTGATTTTGGTTTAGCGCTATTTAATATGGATTATCCTTCAGAGGGCTATCGTGATGGGGGGCGTATCGTCTCTGGTATAAAGAAACAGACGGCCTCATCTAAAAGAGCATTACTTGCAACCATTGATGGCATTCCTGCCGATACCAATACCCCCTTATGTGAAACCCTTTTTGAGGCTTATAATTATTTTGCTGGTAACCCAGTGCTTTTTGGCAAGAAAGATTCAGACTATTCTAATTGGTATGATGGCAATAAACCGCCTAGAGATACCAGTATCGAAACGGGTAACAAGTATATTTCGCCATTTAGAGTCTGTCCCGATGCCGCTTATGTAATATACATTACCGACGGCGTTCCGAGTCAGGACACTTTCGCCAACGATGACATTGTTACCTTAACTGACAATGGCGTAACTGAGCAAGCTGATGACAAGACTGTAGCTCCGCTATACACCTCTTTTTCTGAAGGCCTCTCAACAGCAAACTATTTACCTGCTTTAGCAAGTTACCTTTATCATAATGACCTTGTGACTTCTCCTGAAGTGCTAAGTGATGGAACGAGCCAAGAGCACATGCAGACGGTTCAGACCTTTACCATAGGTTTTAGTCAAGGAGCTGATGATGCAGCTCCATTACTGGCTGAAGCTGCAAGGAGAGGTGGAGGGGAGTACTTTCCGGCTACTGGAGCGCTTGCTTTATCTGCTGCGTTAAATCAGGTTCTTCTGACTATTATGGAAACGGATTCAAGTTTTACTTCACCGAGTATCGCCAGTAATAATTTTGACCGTACTCAAACTTTTAATTCAGCATACTACGCTATGTTCTTACCGGGAAAAGGGCCAAGGTGGACAGGAAATCTTAAGAAGTTAAAAGTAACCTCTTCTGGGATCCTCGTTGATAAAACCGAAGCGGTAGCAATCGGTGATGAAGGGAATATTAAAGATACCGCTTGTACCTATTGGAGTTCCTGTACGACCAAAGCTGATGGTAAAAAAGTCGCTGAAGGTGGAGTAATAGAGGCTTTACAGAAAGCGACACCTTCTAGTGGAGTCAGTAGACGAGTTATATATTCCAATCTAACCAATCCCATGAGTAAATTATCCCAAGTGTCCGACTCTGTTCTGGCTACCAATATGGGGATTTTGGAAGCCGATGTAGACGCTACTGTTAAATGGTTATATGGCTATGATGTCGACCTTGATAATAAGGGCGGGAGTGTTACCAGTTTTCGAAGTGATATAATGGGCGATCCGCTGCATTCTAAGCCGTTAGCATTGAATTTTGGCTCTCAAGAAAGCCCTGATATAAGAATTATCTTGGGGACTAACCAAGGCTTAGTCCACATGTTTAAAGATGCTGGGGACACAGTAACTGAAAGCTGGGCTTTTATCCCTACGGAGTTATTAAGTAATGTTCCTGTATTGCGAGAGAATACGGCGAATGGGGGGCATTCTGTATATGGTATGGATGCCTCTCCCGTTGCATACACAGAAACAGATGCTTCGGGGGTGGTTAATAAAGCATGGGTGTTTATAGGAATGCGCCGTGGTGGTTCCTCTTATTATGCACTAGATGTGACCTCACCTGATTCACCTAGTGTAAAGTGGGTTATAACACCTAGCTCTAGTGGTTTTTCTGAACTAGGACAGTCTTGGTCTGCTCCTGTCGTGACGACTGTTCCTGGTCATACTGGTCCGGTGTTAATTTTCGGTGGTGGATATGATGCATCATTATATGATGCTGATACCATACCAAGTACTGCCGCTTCTAACGGCAAAGCTGTCTATATTGTCGATGCTAATTCCGGCTCTTTGATTCATGCATTTACCAGTACAGGTATGGGTGGTACTAAGCTAGATGGACTTGTAGATAGCATACCTAATTCAGTGGCGATATTAGACAGTAATAATGATGGGGTAACAGATCGTATCTATGCCACAGATGTTGGAGCAAATGTGTGGAGAATGGATCTGGATGGTGCAAGTCCAAGCTTATGGAGTGGTTATAAATTTGCCGCCTTAGGAGACAGTTCAATAGTCGATGATAGACGTTTTTTTGCTGAGCCCGCAGTTGCTCAGACAACATTCAGTAATATCTCAGAAGTAGAGGTTACTGATGCAGAAGGAGGGAAAACCACGACAACAACCTATCAAAATGTACCTTATGATGCTGTCACTGTAGGAACTGGAAATCGTTCTCACCCAACAGGCTTAGAAACGGATGATAAGTTTTTTGTTTTACAAGATCGTAATGTCGCAACCAGAGTCGCTGCTGATGATCCTGTACCCACAGCGATTGATTTAATTAAACTTTATGATGTGACTTCTGCTGCACCTGTATCGGAGGCTGATAACATTACATTTGGAAGTAAAAGAGGTTGGAAATATGACTTTACTGCTTCAGGAGAGAAGTCATTAACTGCCCCTTTGATTATTGACGGGATAGTATACTTCACCTCATTTGTGCCATCAGTCAATGTTGTCTCTGATTTAGTGTGTAGCACCTCAGGACAAGGGCGTCTTTATGTATTCGATCTTCATAAGGGAACAAGAACCTATGCCAATATTTATTATGAATTAGGTGAGCGTGTTCCCGATACTCCTCAAATTGTTATACCAAACCCTTGCAAGGCTGGCGATCCATGTGATCCAGGTACTTCTGAAAACCCAAACCCTAAGTATGATGAAAATTACGAACAATCTGAACCCTATATTTATATCATTGGTGTAGGTAAGGGAGAGGTTAAAGGCGGTGAAGCTTCTGGAACTATTAATGTCGGTTCGGGGCTCGGGGTCAACAAAATTTATTATCATATCGTTGAATGATATCTCTATGATTGTCAGTTATCTTTGAAATGAGAGAAAGAATATGAAAAATGGTTTTACATTAATTGAGTTGATGATAAGTGTTGCAATCATAGGTATCTTGGCCGCTATCGCTTATCCATCTTATACCGATTACATTGCCAAGAGTGCGCGCTCCGATGGGATTGCTGCAGTAATGAGAGTTGCGAATTTACAAGAGCAATTTTATTTAGATAACCGTGTTTATGCAGAAGATATGAATGATTTAGGCTTGGGCGCGAATCCTTTCATCACAGATCAAGGGTTTTACAGTGTCGATTCTACCGGCACGACTAGCTTTACTATTGTTGCAACGGCATTAGGTGTACAGGCTACTAGAGATAGCGATTGTGCGTCACTACAGCTCACCGATACAGGGGCTAAAACCCCTGATAACCCTGTGGAGTGTTGGAAATGAAACCACTGATGATTTTACTGCTAGCTGTTTTTAGTAGCTTAGCTGTATATGCTAGTGAAAAGCAGGATTACAAGTGCTATATCAATTCGACTGATGGAGACAAAATTGTTTTTTATCGCTGGCAAGTCAGTGAGTATAAGCTGAAGGCCGCTTCACTTCCTGGCCGTATTAATGTTAGCAAGGATAATAAGAAGTATTATATTAGGGATGTACATGAATGTGTCCTCATCAATGAGACATTTTCTATGGGCCAGGCTCAGAAGTTGGATCGAATCACGGTCTACTGACGACTCATTTAAATTATCATCGAGGTGTCTGTTTCTATGAGAAGGGGCTTTAAATGTTAGAAGCTAGACTTTTGATTTAGAAGAGGGGCATCAGTGAGCTGAGTGACCTCTACTGAAAAAGCTTAGTGATGTGACTCTCGAGCCGATAAGCTCAAATTGCCTTAGTTACTCGTCGAGGTGCAAGTCACACTGCCTAGTGTAAAACGTACCTTTCCTGAAGGACTTACATCAACACCTTTAGACTCTGGGCTCGTTTGGGAGCCCGGGCAGTAAGCAAATGTCCCTGAAGATGACCCCGTAGCGATAAGCCCATCAGAGGTGAAGCTAATAGAGTTCGCTGCAAAGGATAAGAAGTCACTTGAGTTGATGGCATCTATTTGTTTAATGACTTGATCCGTTCTGCCATTACTGGTGTCGAGAGAGCGAATAGTTCCGTTATCGATAAATATGCTGAAACCATTACTCCAATCTGATCCACAGCCAGAAGCTGTAAGAGGGCATATGGTCACACGTGAGCCATAGCTAACTGCTTGATTACGAGCAAACATTAAATACTGCTGCATCTTTCTAATCTCACTTTCTGCACGATAGCCTTCATAAAGCGATGTTAATGAAGGTATACCAACGGATAAAAGCACTCCTGCAATAGCAATTGTTACCATTAACTCAATGAGTGTAAATCCTTTGCCTATAGATAACATTGCATCAATCCCTATTCAATCCTTAATATAGTATAAGCTAGAATGCCCATATTATCAGCTGGTAATAGTCAATATTTACAGCCAATATATTGGCTTTAAAGGGAAAATTGACAAAGTCTTGTTGAACGAAAATGTTACCCTACACTCAGTTTATACATGAAATCCCTTCTTTTGTTGAAAATCTAACTCTTCCGGCTTGATTGATGATAACTGCTCTTGAGTATTGACTGTCAGGCGTTGTAGGGCAGTATTTTAGTGTTCCATTTGTTCCCGAAGCGAGCCCATCAGGCTGAAATCTAATTGCAGCTCTGTTGTATATAACAGTATCTTCATCCTTAAAGGGGGATGTTTGATAAATTATAACATCTGTACCATCGATGATATTTCGTTTACCTGAATCGGTGAATATGGTTAATCCCAGCCTCCAATTGTCATTACATCTATTTTCGACTAGGGGGCAGGTAGTGATGCTTATGCCGTAACTGATGGCAGTATTGCGTGCCATTTGAAGTGTCTGTTGAATGACTCGAATTGATGAGTCTGCTCTATAATGGTCATAAAGGGAGTTGAAGTTTGGCACTGCAATACTTATCAAGGTTGTAGATATCACCAGAATGCTCATGAGTTCGACGAGTGTAAAACCATTATGTATTTTCATATTCAGTCCTTTGAATATAAGTTCGATGAGTTTTTTTAAAAGACCCGTGTTGCGTCCTGCAATCACATCAAAAACAGTGGTCAATCGTGAAAGTATAGTTAGGTTAGAAGAAATGGTAAGGCCATTTAATTGTTTAGTGGAAAGGAAATTGCTTCCATGAGATTGATTGGCATATTAACTTTAGTGAGTTCCAAGCTCGTGATAAGCTGGAGTTATAACACTGATAAGTAATTTTCTATCCTATAAGGAGCATTTGATGAAAAAGGTCGAGGCGATTATTAAGCCATTTAAGTTGGACGATGTTCGTGAATCTCTCGCTGAGATCGGCATTACCGGCATGACCGTTCTAGAAGTCAAAGGCTTTGGCCGACAGAAAGGGCACACCGAATTGTATCGCGGCGCCGAGTACATGGTGGATTTTTTACCTAAGGTTAAAATAGAGCTAGTGATCCAAGATGAGCTGCTAGACCGAGCCATTGAAGTCATAGTAGACACGGCGCGTACAGGTAAGATTGGTGATGGTAAGATTTTTGTCACCGAGATTGAGCGCGTGATCAGAATTCGTACCGGTGAAGAGAACGAAGAGGCGGTATAACTCTCTTTATAAGCATTGGTAGATATTTATAAAAACGGCGTTGAAGAGCTTCAACGCCGTTTTTGGTCTTATTTCAATTGAATTAAATGTATGATCTGTATCTCTAATTCGCTTTCGAAGATGAGTCTCTGATCACAGGTACAGGTATGAATATCTTCGCCTGTGCGGACTTCTGTGAGCGTCTTTTCGCAATTAAGAGTTCAGTAGCCATCTGGGCTATTTTCTGATTCGGTTGATGTACTGTCGTCAGTTTTGGCCAGGTCTGTCTAGAGAACGGACTATCTTCGAAACCAACGATAGAGATATCTTTAGGGATATCCAATCCTTCTAAGCGTGCAGCAAATAGAGCTCCAGCGGCTATTTCATCGTTACAGGCAACGATTGCCGTAGGTTTGTTTACCCTGTTGAGTAAAGTCTTCGCACCGGATACACCGGATTCGAAAGAATACTCGCCTTCAATAATGTTTTGTTCGTCGACCTTTAGGTTATTATCCTTTAGCGCTTGGGTATAACCAGATAAACGTGCCTTGGTAGATTCGTGGTGCTGATCACCACTTAAAAAGGCGATGTTCTTGTGACCTAAGTCAATCAGATGCTGTGTGATTGAAACTGCTCCATGTTTATCATTCACAAGCACGGCTAATCCAGTGTCGCTATCGATTTTCTCTCCGGCAATTATTCGCACATAATTCGCATCAATTTCGTCCAACGCTTGGAGGATTTTTGGGTCTTCCGATAGCGGAGGCGTCAAGACTAAGCCTGCTAGTCTTGCGTGCTTCACCATAGTGGTCAATTCATGGCAAATGTTATCAGATTTCGCATTGCACGGATGAATTAGCAGCTCATATCCCAGCTCTTTGCATGAGGACAGGATGCCGTTTTGCATATCAATAACATAATAAGCGTTGGGATTATCATAGATAAAACCTATAACGTAAGACTTAGTCCCTGCTAAGTTTCTCGCGGCTAAATTAGGTTGATAATCCAACTCTGCAATGGCTTTATTGACTTTATCTATGGTGGTTTGTTTTACAGATGGCTCGTTATTGGTGACTCGAGAAACTGTTTTAATTGAAACACCAGCATGTTTCGCTACGTCATTTATTGTGACTTTCATACAACTAAACACTCGTTTTATCAGTGTGTTATAGGTAAGTTCTAATGCTTGTAAAGATGAGTGCACGTCTTTTATAATCAGGTTTACAAAGAACTTTATTTCATTTTGTTACAGCCTATAGTGCGAACTTTTACCTTGATTAGCAATCGGCAAATGTGATTTTTCTCCGATAAAAATAATTTCCCTATAACGAATAACAGCAACTTTTATCCTTAAACCCCGTATGGAACAAAGGTTTTACAAATAGATAACTGGCCGACACCTGTAATAAAAATGTGCAAACGAACCTGTTTTGGTCGTTTGCGGTTATTTTTTTGTGGCGCCCGTGTGAATAATTGTGTAATGTTTGTACTAGACATGACAGCGTTGTCATTCCTGAGGGGATGGTTATGGATACTAAAAAATAAAATAAAGTTATGGAAGGGAAACGAGATGCGACCATCTAATTTTAAGAAAAGTGTACTAGCTACAAATATAGCGCTATTGCTCGGTACTGCAGTCTCTATGTCTGCTGTTGCGGCTGATGCTGACAACACCGCAGTAGAAGCAGATGAAAATATTGAAAAAATTGAAGTGCGTGGTATGCGAGCCTCAATGAAAGCTTCAGTTAATGCAAAACGATTTTCTAATGCAGTTGTTGACGCAGTATCAGCTGAAGATATCGGTAAATTTCCTGACGGTGATGTGGGTGAATCATTAGCGCGTATTCCTGGTGTTAGTGTTTCTCGCCAATTTGGTCAGGGACAGCAAGTTTCAATTCGTGGTGCTTCTTCACAGTTGACCCGAACTTTGTTAAATGGCCACTCTGTATCTTCAACGGGTTGGTTTGATCAGCAAGCGATTGACCGTAGTTTTAACTACTCACTTCTTCCACCTGAAATGGTAAGTGGAATTGAAGTTTATAAGTCTTCTCAAGCAGATATTACCGAAGGTGGTATCGGTGGTACGGTTATCGTCAAGACTCGTAAACCGCTTGATCTAGATGCAAATACAGTATTTTTAAGTGTAAAAGGCGACTACGGTACGGTTTCTGAAGAGACTGACCCTGCATTATCTGGCCTTTACAGCTGGAAAAATGAAAGTGAAACCTTTGGTGTTTTGGTCTCTGCTGCTGGTTCGCAAACTGCATACCAACGAAATGGTATCGAGACTCTTCTTGGTTGGGGCGAAATCGTTCCGACAACGTTCCAGCAAGATCGTGAACGTACCGCCATTAATGTTGCAGCTCAATACCGTCCAACGGATAGTTTAGAGTTCGGTTTGACAGTAATGAGTTTAGATTTGAAAGCTGATAATGCTAACACCTCTATTTTCTTGTTTCCTACCCAGCAAGGTGAATCAACGTGTAATCAAACAAATGCTGCTGGTGTTTGTACCGATATCACTCATTCAGGCGTAGACGCTTTTGCTTGGGCTCAAACTTGGGCACGTAAAGCAGAGATGAAATCTGATACCTATGATTTCGATTTTAACTATGAAGCTGAGAATTTCACGCTAGAAGGTCGTATAGGTAATACTTCAGCTGAAGGTGGTACAAGCCTGACTTCTAACTATGGTAACTCAATCGGTCAGTCTAGTGATTTCGCGGGACACTATGATGCGACTGGTGAAATCATTGCTATCGATATTGCAAACAAAGCATTTGATTCAAGTGACTTTAATGGTGAACTTGCTTCCGCTGGATGGGCACTTAAGAAGCAGCCAAACACAGATGAAGAAACTTATGCACAATTTGATGTAACAATCCCAGTTGAGTTAGGTGCTATTACAGCATTCAAGACTGGTATACGTTATGCGGATCATGATGTGACACAGCAGACTGACGTTGCAAATGTTGGTGAGATAGCTTCTCGTGACGCTTCATATTACTACAGTGGCACTATGTCTTCAGGTGCAGGGTTTACACTTCCAAAGCCTAATTTTGATGCCATGATCTCAGATGCAAATGCGGCAATCGATGGCTTTACTCGTGATAAGTCGGGTTATGGCACGCTCAATGAGCAGAACTTGGCCCTTTACGCTATGGCTAATTTTGAAGCGGAAGGTATTCGCGGTAACTTTGGTCTTCGCTTTGTTTCAACAGATATCGAATCTGATTACTATGCACTAAGCGATACCGGTGAGTTCGCCGATACTGTTAGTACTGATACAGCTAGTTATAGCGATGTACTGCCAAGCATTAACGTAGCATTTGATTTAGCATCAGATCTCATTTTACGTACCTCAGCGTCTCAAGTTATCTCTCGTCCTAACTATTCAGAGTTATTCGCGACATCGACATTACCTGGTTTGAATGATGGTACTCCGGGTAACGAAAAAGTTAATCGCGGTTCTGTTTCTTTAGATCCATTTAAAGCGACCCAGGCTGACGTTAGCTTAGAGTGGTATTTTGGCGGTGAAGGTCTTGCTGCAGTTACATACTTTATCAAGGATGTGAGCTCATTTATCTCTACTCGTCAGAAGCTTAACCAACAGATTGGTATCGAAGATAATGACCTGAGAGATCAAGGTTATAGTTCTTGTGGAGTTGGTGTTTATGACTGCTGGACTGTTAGTGAAAAGTATAATGCTAATGGCGGTCGTATCGAAGGTGTTGAATTACAGCTACAGGACTCGTTTGATAGTGGATTTGGTTATGCTGCTAACTATACTTATGCAGATGCAGGTTCTCCTTCTGAAAACTACCCAGATCAAATGGGCGTATTCTCGGACTCTTCTAAGCACACAGTAAACTTAGTTGGTTACTATGAGAACGATAGCTTTACTGCTCGTCTAGCCTATAACTGGCGTAGCGAGTACATGATGCGTGAATTACCAGGTTTCTACGGTAACCGTCAGCACCAGGATTACGGCACATTAGACTTAAGTGCTGGTTACAGTATTACTGAGTGGATGGATATTACTTTTGAAGCGGTTAACTTGACTGAGGAAGATAGTATTCAAGTTGGTGTTGCGCCACTTGACGCTGAAGTTATTCCGGAGTTCAAGGCTGACTACCCAGTATGGAGCTTCGAAGGTGAAGCTCGTTACAAGGTTGGTGTAGCTTTACGCTTCTAATCACTCATTATTCTTGTAAATAGACGAAAGCCCAGCTCATGCTGGGCTTTTTATTGAGTCATGAATTTGGTATTGATATACCGTTAATCAACTAATGTAAAAGGCTTAGTATGGATATTAAAAAGGTCGTTATCGTTGGAGGTGGAACAGCAGGTTGGCTAGCTGCAAATCACCTTGGTAAAGCTTTGTTTAACACTGAAAATGTGTCCGTGACTTTGATTGAGTCCCCTGATATTCCGACAATTGGGGTTGGAGAAGGAACCGTCCCAGCAATAAAAAAGTCGCTACAGAGCTTTGGCATAAGTGAAAGTGAGTTTATTGCACAATGTGATGTGACATTTAAGCAGTCGATAAAATTTTCTAATTGGCTAGATCAAGATAATCATGGGAAAGGCAACTTCTTCCATCACTTGTTTGATATGCCATCACCCATGGGGGAGGATTTAACTCCTTTGTGGCTTAGCAAGCAAGGGCGTGATTATGCTAGCTGTGTTTCACCTCAGTTTACTGCTTGTGAAGCCCTCAAGGCTCCGAAGAAGATCACAACCCCTGAGTATGCTGGTTCACTTGGGTATGCTTATCATTTAAATGCGGCAAAATTTGCAAAGCTTTTGGCAAAAAATGGCCGAGAGAAGTTTCATGTAGAACATGTGATCGCCAATGTCAGTGAGGTTAAACTCAATGATTCTGGAGCTGTTAGCTCACTCGTTACCGATACCCATGGCGAGCTTAAATTTGACCTCTACATTGATTGCACTGGATTTGAATCTCTGATTATAGATAAAGCGCTTAAGGTGCCTTTTGTTGATAAGTCAAAGCAGCTCTTGGTGGATAGGGCGTTGGTCGTACAGGTACCTACTGATATCAATGAATCTATCCCACCATTCACTATAGCCACGGCTCACCAAGCTGGTTGGATCTGGGATATCGCTTTATCGAATAGACGGGGAGTGGGCTTTGTTTACTCGACTAAATATATGGATGACAAGACAGCCATAGATAAGTTAGATAAATACTTGGGAGGAGGCTTATCTGATTTAAATTATCGCTTTCTGCCTATGACAGTGGGATACAGAGAGAAGTTTTGGCATCAAAACTGTATTTGTCTCGGGTTAGCCCAGGGATTCTTAGAGCCTTTAGAGGCAACTTCTATTTTGCTTACTGACTTTGCTGCCGGCTATATCGCTAATCGCTTTCCCAAATCTGTAGCGAAAATGGAAGATATTGAAACTCAATTCAATCAGGTTATGAAGTATGCATGGGAGAGAGTCGTGGAGTTTATTAAGCTACATTACTGCCTATCGGATAGAACGGATTCTCAGTTTTGGATCGATAACAGGGATCCAAATACTATTCCTGATGAGTTAGCGAGAAAGCTATCTCTGTGGGAGACTTATGTGCCTAATAGAGAGGATTTCTTTAGTAAATTTGAGGTGTTCGATCTGGAGAATTATCTCTATGTTCTATATGGGATGAAGTATAAAACTCAAGTTGATGCGCTAACAGATGAACAGATGAGCCTTGCCAATAAGCAGTCTTTGCACCTTGCTGAAATTGGCAAGCAACTCACACAGGAACTGCCAGAGCATCGAGAACTACTCAATAAGATAAAAGAGCATGGACTGCAATCAATCTAGCTTGCTTTAGTCGACGAGATTGACTGAAACATCGTAAGAACTCTTACGCTGTGAAGCAGGCTAGTTGTCATCCTGCCTGCTGTTCCTCCCACCATCACATATTTGTTGATGAGTTCACCTTGTTACCTCACTCTCCATTGAGGTGGGAGTTAGCTTTGTTTGCTTATGACTGCAGGTTATCAAACTCATTTTGCTTAATGATTAATCGAGCAATCTGATTCAGAGACGTTAGGTGAGCATAAATAAGTGGCAATAATCCTTTATTTTTTAGAGTAAGAAAATCCTCATCCTTTAGCTCATTCAAGGCCTTCTCATCAATGATGTACACTCCATCAATATTAACGTTTAGGCTCTCATCACTCAGTTTAACTGTCAGTTGTTTAGGCGTGAGTAGTTTCAGTTCTGCAAAGTACTTGGTTATGCCATTTGTCTGCTGAGTAAAGCTGGCTAAATCGAGTAGCGCATTGGAGCGTTTTTTGAGGTACTCAGTTTGCTCACCTGATGCATCAAATAACTTATTGCCTTCTGATGAAACAAGCTCGCTCTCATCATCAATACAAACCATGATTTCATCGCTATTTTTTGATGTTTGCATTAAAGACAGTGGTGCATTACTGAACCCAACGGGTGTGACGGCTGCGCTCCAGTTATTTGACTGGCAATATAAATTGAAGTTGCTCTTAATTCCCATCATGGCAATAGGAGTGAACTGACCATTTTCTGTATTTTTAACAAATACGATGGGAAATTCAGTCGCTAATACTGCAAACTCTTGTACGACTATAGGGATCAGACTTTGCTCAGAGAATCGACTGTGATCATTAGACTCTTTTATAGCAATATCCAGGTGTTTTGTAGAGTTTAATGGAGAGATATTTGTCATATTATTTTTCCTCGAATTATATTTTTATCATTCTTATTTGAGTGAACTCGTTGCCTGAATCGAAAATTATTGTGTGAACCCTGAACCCTGAACCCTGAACCCTGTGACATAGAGGGGAGGAGAATATATACAATAATGTTATCAACTTTTGACAGCGTTGTCATATTTTGGTGTCGCAAGCCAAGCAGTTGTATAAAATTAATAAGAACAAGTTATCTAGCCCTAGCTAGCTTGAGCAAGAGATCTAAATGAATGTCAAAAAAATGTAGATATTCTGTGTGCTCTTGTGTATGTTTGTAAATGACAGCGTTGTCATCTGCTTGTGTGATGAGTTGTCTTGTAAGGTCTGCATGGATAGGAAGAGGTCTCCTGATTCATGTTTTTGGCAAATGTAATAGGGTAAAACTGAATTACATTTGTGTTTGAAATTTCAATAGTCTCTCCCCAGAAACTAGACTTGGCTAGGTGTTTTGTCAGTATTTATGTGATGAATCACCTAGCTTTTTTTTATGTGAGTTTTGACTATATGAAATAGCTGCTGAAGTTGTAAGCGAAAAGATCCAAACACTCTTGCTCATGCTAATAGAAAGGTGATCCAGATTTAAGGTGTATAAGAGAGGCGCTACAATTGATGAGAGAGTTTAATCTTGTAAACAGATAACCGAGATCTCTGAGGTTGACGACTTCCTTCAAAGGCCCACCTAAAATCCATCTCACACCTTTCAGAACGAGTCAGTTTGAGCTTAGCGTCTGACTAGGTTTGCGTCAGAGAGCATGAACTGACATCATTTAGTATTGACATAAAATCAACATATTGTTGTCCACAGTCTCTGGTACAGCCTAGCGCCTTAAAGGTTAATTGAGGTGCGAATAGTGGTTATATTTAGGGGGGGAATTGCGGCTAAGCCAGCTCATTTCATCTCGAAGTGAGCGGATATCGAATCATAGTAGAGGGATAGAATGAAATTGAAGTTGATCACTGCCGCAATCACGCTGGTGTTAGCAACGAGCGCTTGCTCCGATGTAAAAACTGAAACGAATAAGCAAGTGTCTGCGCAGTCCAGTCAAGCTAAGGCTAACAGCCTAGATCAAGCACAATTGAACGCACTTGGTGATACATTAGATATCAAGTATCGTGTCGTGACTAACCATCCAGAAGGCTGTCCGACTTCCGGTGTCGATGGCCGTTGCTTCACGGCGCAGATAGATCTGACTTCGGCTGTCGACTTAGATAGTCAAGGTTGGTCTATCTACTTCAGCCAGATGCGGCCCGTAAAGTCGGTTAATTCAGATGAATTTACTATTACTCGAGTGAAAGGCGATCTACATAAGTTAGCGCCGACAGCTAAGTTTCAAGGACTCAAGAAGGGCGTCACTAAGACCATAGAGTTTAAAGGTGAGCTATGGCAACTATCTGAAACAGATGCTATGCCAAATTATTACCTGGTATCAGGAGGGTTAGCGCCTGTTCTTATCAAGAGCACTGCAGTGACGCTGGACAGTGAAACCGGTATGGAGCTTCGCCCCTATGTGGTGTCCTTCACCGATGAAGATAAACAGTATAAGCGCAGTGATACAGATGAAGTGAAGTGGGCGACCGCTGAAGTACTATTTCAGGCTAATCAGGGAATAGATTTTCAGCCTGAGCTGGTCACCAACACGATAATCCCTACTCCTTTGAGGGTTGAAGTCAGTTCAACCGATAAGCCTGTATCCCTAAAAAGCGGCATCAAGCTTGAACTTAATGATGTTAAACGCCAAGCCATCGATGCCGCCCTTGCTCGTCTAAGCCGCATAGGTGTTAAAGAGTCATCGTCTGGTCTAGCCGTCAGCTTCTTGCCACTGGGAATTAAATCAACACCTGGCTCATACCTGCTAGATATCACTAAGGATCAAATCACCATTTCTGCGGCCGATGATGCGGGTTTCTCCTATGGTCTATCTTCATTGACCAGCCTTCTCGATAGTCATGACTTGGTTATTAACACCATGAGAGTGGAAGACTCTCCGCGCTATGATTTTCGCGGCATGCATATCGATGTGTCGAGAAACTTCCACAGCAAGCAGTTGGTGCTGGATATGTTAGATCAGATGGCGGCCTATAAACTCAATAAGCTACATCTGCATATGGCCGACGATGAAGGTTGGCGTCTGGAGATAGACGGCTTACCGGAACTCACTGAAATCGGCAGTAAACGATGTCATGACTTGAGTGAAACAAGGTGTCTGTTACCTCAGCTTGGTAGTGGTCCGTTTGCCGATGCTAAGGTTAATGGCTATTACTCTAAAGACGATTATATCGAGATTTTAAAATATGCCGGTGCCAGACAGATTCAGGTCATCCCTTCTATGGATATGCCGGGGCACTCGAGAGCCGCCATCAAGTCGATGGAAGCGCGTTACCGTAAGCTAGCTGCAACAGGCGACGTAAAGGGGGCCAATGAGTATCGCTTGGTCGATCCCAAAGACACCACTGTTTATTCATCGATCCAATACTATGACGATAACACCCTTAACGTATGTATGGAGTCGACCTTTCACTTCGTCGATAAGGTGATTGATGAGATAGCTAAATTGCACCAACAAGCGGGCCAGCCTCTCTCTGTTTATCATATTGGTGCCGATGAAACTGCCGGTGCCTGGTTAAATTCACCCATTTGTAAGGCGTTTCTTGCCGAAAATAAGCAAGGCGTGACCACAAGTGATGATTTTGGTGCCTATTTTGTCGAGCGAGTTTCGAATATCTTGCATGATAAGGGGATAGAGCCTGCTGGTTGGAGTGATGGTATGAGCCATACTCGTCCTGAAAATATGCCTAAAGCATCCCAAACTAATGTATGGGATGTCATCTCACATAATGGTTTTCGCCGCGCGCATCAGCAAGCCAATTTAGGTTGGGATGCGGTATTGGGTATGCCTGAGATGCTTTATTTCGACTTCCCCTATGAGGCTGATCCTCAAGAGCATGGATATTACTGGGCGAGTCGTAACACCAACGAGCGTAAGTTATATGGTTTTATGCCAGACAACTTACCGGCTAATGCTGAGCAGTGGACCGATATTCAAGGTAAGCCCTTCGAAGCCGATGACACCGAGAAGCGAGATGAAGCGGGTAAGTTAGTCAGTGGTCCAATGAAGGAGGGGGTGTCATTTACCGGGCTTCAGGGCCAGATCTGGAGTGAAACGCTCAGAAGTGATGCTGTGGTCGAATACATGACCTTTCCACGTCTACTCATCTTGGCGGAGAAAGCCTGGCACAAGGCGAGCTGGGAAGTGCCTTATCAATATAAAGGGGCCGTTTATAATCAAACTAGCGGTTACTTCACCCAAGAGATGCGCAATGAGCAGGCTAGTCAGTGGGCCGTAATAGCCAATACTTTAGGTCAAAAAGAGTTAGTTAAACTGGATAAGGCAGGCATCGAATATCGGGTACCTACAGTAGGTGCTCATATACATGACGGACAGCTGCTGACGAACCTTATCTATCCAGGTCTAACCGTCGAGTATCGAGTCAATGCTAGTGAATGGCTTGTTTATCATTCACCTGTTTCTGTCGATGGCCTAGTAGAAGTTAGGGCCGTAGCAGCCGATGGTAAGAGAAAAGGGCGTTCCTTAATCGTGAGGTAACATTAGGTTAACACTTGTAGCTGTGTGTTGGGTGTAAATGCAGCCAGTCTGGTTCCCTTTCATAGTGGTGTTTTAGCGGCGTTAAGGCTAATGTCTCCAGCTGAAAGAAAACAAATGACAACGCTGTCATTTGTGTTGTAACATGAAGTTAACTTAGTCAGTAAGCAAGGCATTGGCGAGTGACGCTAAGCCTTGGATAAAAAAACTGTGAATGAGGTCTGTATGAGTGTGAACCAGACGAAGGAGAAACTGTTGTTTATAGGTATTGATGGTGGCGGCAGTAAATGCAGGGCAACAATTTACTCTAGCGAAGATGGAGTAATTGGTACTGGTGTAGCTGGGCGTGCAAATCCACTTCACGGTTTATCACAGACATTTGAATCCATTCAGATGTCGACTGAGCTAGCGTTAAAAGATGCTGGGATGAGCTTAGGAGACTGTAGGGCACTCGTTGCCGGAGTCGGGCTTGCCGGGGTGAATGTTCCCAGACTTTATCAAGATATCGTCAACTGGCAACATCCTTTTGCCGATATGTTTGTCACCACTGATCTACATACCGCTTGTATCGGCGCCCATCGCGGTGGTGAAGGTGCGGTGATCATTACGGGAACGGGCTCCTGCGGATATGCTCATGTTGATGATAAACATCTGTATCTCGGGGGCCATGGTTTCGCACTCGGCGACAAAGGCAGTGGTGCCTGGTTAGGATTGAAAGCAGCCGAGCAAGCCCTGCTACATCTCGATGGCTTCGCAGAAAAAACCATACTGACCGAGCGTATCCTCAATCACTTCAAGGTCCATAACGCCATGGGAATAGTCGAAAACCTGGCGGGTCAAACTTCCAGTGTTTATGCCAAGCTAGCTAGAACCGTACTTGAATGTGCTAATGAGCAAGACCATGTGGCTAAAGAAATCGTTAAAGAGGGGGCAGCCTATATCAGTGAGCTCGCTCGTAAACTATTCGAAGTGAATCCCCCGCGTTTTTCTATGATAGGCGGATTGGCCGAGCCCTTGGCTCCATGGTTAGATAAGGATGTTATCGCTAAGTTATCGCCAACTTTAGCTCCTCCTGAGCTTGGGGCAACCTATTTTGCGCGTCAAAAATTTAGGGTCAAGAAGACATGAAGCAGACAATAATAGCTAAGCGCGTATTCGATGGTGAGCAGTTTCATAATGATCTGCCCATCACTATAGAAGATGGTCATGTTCTTGCCTTGGATACTGTCGCTGGATCAAAAGAAATCAAGGTCGATGGGACCTTGGTCCCAGGATTTATCGATATACAGGTGAATGGCGGCGGCGGTGCATTATTTAACGGCGACCCCTCAGTTGAATGCATCGAGACTATCGGCAGCGCGCATGCAAAATTTGGTACCACAGGCTTCTTACCCACATTAATTACTGATGATGTCGATGTCATGAGCCGAGCGGCCGATGCAGTTGCTGCTTCATTGGTTAAAGGAAGTGCTGGGGTTTTAGGTGTGCATTTTGAAGGTCCACATCTGTCTGTTCCGAAAAAGGGCGTCCATCCAGAGTCTCATATTCGTCGAATTTCTGATGCTGAGTTAGAGATATTCAGTCGTAACGATCTGGGGATCAAAATCGTTACCTTAGCGCCTGAAAATGTGTCGCTGGATGTAATTAGAGCCTTAATAGCTGCCGATGTGAGAGTCTGCCTGGGTCATTCTAATGCCGATTATGAAACGGTAGTCGCGGCATTAGAGGCTGGTGCCACAGGCTTCACCCATCTCTTTAATGCCATGTCCCCCTTCGGTTCTCGTGAGCCGGGTATGGTCGGCGCGGCAATCGAGAGCCGAGATGCCTGGTGTGGGCTCATCGTCGATGGCCACCATGTGCATGCTGCCGCGGCTAGAGTGGTAATTTACGCTAAGCCAAGAGGCAAGGTGATGTTAGTCACAGACGCTATGCCACCTGTAGGTCTCGACGAGGAAGCAAGTTTCGAACTCTTTGGCACTCAGGTCATACGCCAGGGTGATAGGTTGAATGCCGTGACTGGTGAGCTTGCCGGCTGTGTATTAGACATGGCGGGTGCGATTAGAAACACGGTCAATATGTTAGGCTTACCTTTGGATGAAGCTATTCGTATGGGATCTTTATACCCAGCTGAGTACTTAGGTTTAGCCAAAAGGCAGGGACAAATAAGTGTAGGCAGTCGAGCAGATTTAGTATTGCTAAACGATGAGCTGAACGTACAGCAGACACTGATAGGCGGCACATCTGTCTTTAAGGCCTAGCATTACCAATTGATAAAGCCCTAGTCATAGGTCTGGGGCTTTATGTTATCTAGAGTTTGTCTATAAAAGCATAATAAAAATATAAATAATAAACGATAAAATATAGGGAAATCGTAATGGAAGCGAGTCTTGCTAAGGTACCTAAACGCAGGTTGATGTCGCTCGATGCTCTAAGGGGCTTCGATATGTTCTGGATTTTAGGCGGTGAGGCCCTCTTTGCCGGTTTGTTGACCTGGAGCAGCTGGCAAGGATGGAAATGGGCAGATGCTCAGATGCATCATAGCCAATGGAATGGTTTTACTTTCTACGATCTGATATTCCCTCTATTTATCTTTCTCTCAGGTGTTGCGCTTGGCTTATCTCCTAAACGCTTAGACAAGCTACCAATTGCCCAGAGAATGCCACTCTATACGCATTCAGTGAAACGACTCTTCTTGTTACTCTTCTTTGGTGTGCTCTATAACCATGGCTGGGGGACCGGTGCGCCAGTAGCCATAGATGAAGTGAGATACGCCAGTGTTTTAGGTCGTATTGCATTCGCTTGGTTTTTTGCTGCCATGTTAGTTTGGCATACCAGCTTAAGAACCCAGATTTTTGTTACTTTAGGGATAGTGATAGCTTATGGCCTGTTGCAGTTATTTATGCCATTTCCTGGTGGGACAGCGGGGGTGTTTACCCCACAAGGGACGATCAACGCTTATGTTGACACACACTTCTTACCTGGGATCTCTTATCAGAATAGACCTTTAGATCCGGAAGGGGTCCTGTCAACCATCCCAGCTATCGCCAATGCCATGGCCGGAGTATTTGTTGGCCACTTTATCGTTAAGGAACACAAGAAAGGTGAGTGGACTAAAGTGGCTTATTTGCTACTTGCCGGTGCTTTTACTTTAGCCTTAGGCTGGTTGGTCGATCTGGTTATTCCTGTGAATAAAGATCTCTGGACCAGTTCCTTCGCGCTAGTTACCACAGGGTGGAGCATCATATTGTTAGCCGTTTTTTACGCCCTGGTTGATGTGCTTAAATGGCAAAAAATAGCGTTTCCATTCGTGGTTATCGGCTGTAATGCCATCATCATCTATTTGGCATCTAGTTTAGTTAACTGGAAATACACGGCCCAGAGCCTGTTCGGCGGTGTGGTTACTTCCTTCCCGGTTGCTGCTCAACCCTTAATTGGTGTCATTGCTCTGCTGTTCGTACAGTGGTTGCTACTGTATTGGATGTATAAACGAGACATTTTCATTAAGGTTTAACTAATATAACTTGACGGTTTTAGCCAGAAACCAGTTTCTGGCTAAAAGTGAAAATAACCGCAGTAATTATATTCCGATGGCAATTGTCGTCGGACTACTTTTTTAGGTTTCGAGACCAGGTTCAATGGCTCATTGATGCTTTATCTAAAGTAGTTCCTCCAGTTAACCCCTTATGTTGTCCACCTCGGTCCGACGTGAGCCCCTAAAATAAGAGTAGGGAGATATTGATAGCGTTTGGCTGGCAAAGGATAGGCATGGACTCTCTGTAGAGCTGGGGGAGCTACTGCTGCTGCTGGTATATTGCTGAGAGTTAGCGAGTCAGTCACTTGCTCTACCAACTAAGCTATGCCGGCTTGCTGTTTAACTTATCAATTCACAAATTTCAGGCATAAAAAAGCCACTCAAAAGAGTGGCTTTTTCATTATATGGTGCCGGCACCAAGAGTCGAACTCGGGACCTACTGATTACAAGTCAGTTGCTCTACCAACTGAGCTATGCCGGCGTATTTTCTCATCAATAGATAAACTCGGGAGCAATCTACTTGATTACCAGTCACAACTCTAATAACGAGCTATGCCGGCTTATTCTTTAACAGTCATGGACTATTAATATAATGTTGGTGCCCGAACCCGGAATCGAACCAGGGACACGAGGATTTTCAATCCTCTGCTCTACCGACTGAGCTATTCGGGCAACTAAACTAAGCGTTAGTCATCTACTTCAAATGAGTTTTAAACCAAGGTTTAAATAAGGAGTTTAAAGTCCTGTCTCGTTTGGAGTGCGCGTATAATATAGCGATGTTATAGGCTGTGCAAGCAGTTTTTTGCGAAACAAGTTCAAGCTGTCAAAAACTGAACAATCAATCTTGTTGAGAGCTGAGTTTTAGACTGAGCAAAGCGATTCCCCTTCTCTAGGAAGCTCACGGAAGGGACTGCTCTTAGAGTTAGTAAGTCAGTTGCTCTACCAACTAAGCTATGCCGGCTTGCTGTTTAACTTATCTATTCACAAATTTCAGACATAAAAAAACCTCGAACAATGTCGAGGCTTTTTGCTCTTTATTATAAGAGGTGGTGCCGGCACCAAGAGTAGGCTACTTATGGAAGAAGGGGACCTACTGATGCTCGTATATTGCTGAGAGTTAGCGAGTAAGTCACTTGCTCTACCAACTAAGCTATGCTGGCTTGAACTTTTATTAGGGGATTTCAGACACAAAAAATCCACTAATTAAAGTGGCTTGCTTGTTCTTCACTTTTGATTAAAGAGTGAAGATGGTGCCGGCACCAAGAGTCGAAGCTCCGGTGGAAGTAACCTACTGATTCATTTTAGCTAATAGGGCTCAAATTACAGATACAAAAAAGCCACTAATTAAAGTGGCTTGCTTGTTCTTCACTTTTGATTAAAGAGTGAAGATGGTGCCGGCACCAAGAGTCGAAGCTCCGGTGGAAGTAACCTACTGATTCATCCGACAGAGTCACAAATTTTAGACATAAAAAAGCCCCGAACAATGTCGAGGCTTTTGCTCTTTATTATAAGAGGAGGTGACGGCACCAAGAGTCGGCTATTTATGAAAGAAGGGGACCTACTGCTGCTCGTATATTGCTGAGATTTAGCGAGTAAGTCACTTGCTCTACCAACTAAACTATGCCGGCTTGAGCTTTTACCTGGGGTAATTACAGACACAAAAAAGCCACTAATTAAAGTGGCTTGCTTGTTCTTCACTTTTGATTAAAGAGTGAAGATGGTGCCGGCACCAAGAGTCGAAGCTCCGGTGGAAGTAACCTACTGATTCATTCTACAGAGTCATAAACTGCAGGCATAAAAAAACCTCGAACATTGTCGAGGTTTTTCTATTGTATGGTGCCGGCACCAAGAGTCGAACTCGGGACCTACTGATTACAAGTCAGTTGCTCTACCAACTGAGCTATGCCGGCGTATTTTCTCATCAATAGATAAACTCGGGAGCAATCTATTTGATTACCAGTCACAACTCTAATAACGAGCTATGCCGGCTTATACTTTAACAGTCATGGACTATTAATATAATGTTGGTGCCCGAACCCGGAATCGAACCAGGGACACGAGGATTTTCAATCCTCTGCTCTACCGACTGAGCTATTCGGGCAACTAAACTAAGTGTTAGTCATCTACTTCAAATGAGTTTTAAACGTGAGTCTAAATCAGGTTGTTATGCCTGGTTCGTTTGAAGTGGGCGTATCTTATAGCGCAGCCTTTCTGCCTGCAAGTGCTATTTTGTCATAAACCTACCGTTCGGTTAGTTAGTGTGCAAACCAGGTCTTAATTTCTTCACTCTGCAGTTTCTATTTCTATTTCACGCTCTGAATTTCCCTAAGGCCCCACAGAACACGCTCTCACCCCTCTAAAATAAGATTCATTTACAAATGATTACCATTATTGATTGGTCTCTATAAGGTTTAAATGACTTAATAAAGAGCAAAATAGAGATAAGGTTCTAAAAAATAGAATCATAGAGCCTATTTTTAGAGATTTTAGTTTTAAAAATAGAACGTATTATGTGAGTCATAAGTTAATCAGCAGTTAATCATAAGGTCTGTCATGTTTCGTAATACAGAAAAATCCTATGGGGCCATAGCGATATTGGTTCATTGGGTATCGGCAATAGCTGTTATAGGCCTGTTTGCTGCTGGGGTATGGATGGTTGAATTAACCTATTACAGTAGCTGGTATAAGACAGCGCCCGATCTACATAAAAGTGTCGGCATAATATTGTTTGTCTTAACTATGGTAAGAATTGCCTGGAAGTTTGCTAATCCTAAGCCAGCACCATTAACCGAACATAAACGTTGGGAAGTTAAAGCTGGGCACCTGGCCCATGGCGCTATCTACTTACTACTGATTTTGATCATGTGTAGTGGATATCTGATCTCTACAGCTGACGGACGAGGGATAGCTGTTTTTAATCTGTTTGAAGTTCCTGGAATCGGTGAGTTGTTCGATAGTCAGGCCGATATTGCCGGTTTATTTCATCAGTTTGCCGCATACAGTTTGATCGGACTCGTCGTCATACACATGTTAGGTGCATTTAAACACCACTTTTTTGATAAAGATTCAACCCTGGTAAGAATGATCACGATTTTAAAATAGAAGCTGATAAACAGCTTCTTTTAAATTGAAAATTTATAAACACAATCTTATAAATAAAAGATTAGAAACAGATAAAAGGAAGATAGATTTATGAAAAAGACAATATTATCAAGAGCGCTTTTAACCACTGCATTGGCAGGCTCTTTACTCTTGAGTGGCGCTGTATCGGCCACCGATTACGTCATTGACACAAAGGGGGCACATGCTTCAATAGACTTTAAGGTGAGTCACCTTGGTTATAGCTTCGTGGTGGGGCGTTTCAATGAATTTGAAGGCGATTTCAGTTTTGATGGCAATAAGCTAGCCGATGGTCATGTGAATGTGACGATTAAGACTGCCAGTCTAGATTCTAATCATGCTGAGCGAGATAAGCATCTGCGTAGCCCTGATTTTTTAAATACCGCCAAGTTTCCGGAGGCAAGCTTTAAGTCGAGTTCTATTGTCGATAAAGGAGATGGGAACTTCTTGCTGAACGGTGATTTTACTCTTAATGGTGTGACTAAGTCTATGACAATACAAGCAAAGACGATTGGTGAAGGGCAAGACCCTTGGGGCGGCTATCGTGCCGGTTTTACTGGTAGCACTGAGTTTGCTTTGAAAGATTACAATATAAAGATGGACTTGGGTCCTGCATCATCCCATGTTCAGCTAGCAATTGTTGTTGAAGGTATCAGGCAGTAATCGTTCTTTTATAATCAGTAAACAAAAAGCGCCTTACGGCGCTTTTTCGGTGTTTATTCGTCGTCTTTTTCAGGTACGTAACCTTCAATCTCTACGTCTTTACCTTCAAACAAGAAGTTGATCATCTGCTCTTCAAGAAACTTACGGTCGTCAACATTCATCATGTTCAATTTCTTTTCATTGATCAGCATGGTCTGCTTTGATTGCCACAGTGTCCAAGCTTCTTTGCTGACATTATCGAAAATACGCTTACCAAGCTCACCTGGGTATAGCTGAAATCCAAGGCCTTCCGATTCTTTTTTCAGATAGACGCAGTTAACGGTGCGAGCCATGATTACTCCTTAATTAATACAGAATTTAAGCTGGCGAGAATACGTTCAGTCGCCGCAGCTAAACCAACTTTGGGGGGATGGGGTAAGTTATACCAGAGTGAAGGCTTATCTTCCATGATCTGGTTATCGCTAAAGCCTTCGGCAGAGACAAGTATAGGGCTGATATCTAGATGGAAATGACTGAATGTATGTCTAAATCCGGGTAATATTTCCTCTTCGGCAACGGTTAAGCCTTTTGTTATCAAGTACTCATCAAGTTCTTCTCGTGTGGAAAATTGCGGGAAGCACCACAGCCCCCCCCAGATCCCTGCTGGTGGTCTTTTTTCTAAGATGACTTCATTGCCCTTAGCTAGCACCAACATGTAGGCATTTTTTTCCGGTATCACCTTTTTAGGTTTCTTCCCAGGATAGTCAGATTGTCGACCAGTGAGCTGAGCCTGGCAGTCGATAGCCACAGGGCAGTCACTACAAACAGGCCTTGAGCGAGAACAGATTGAGGCGCCAATATCCATCATAGCCTGATTATATTTTTGAACATCTAAATCTGGGGTCAGTTTCTCAGTCAGATCCCAAAGCTTGTTTTCGACTTGTTTTTTCCCCGGCCAGCCATCGATGGCTCCATGACGCGCCAATACCCTTTTCACGTTACCGTCTAAGATGGCATGGTGCTGTGCAAGAGCTAAGGATAATACGGCGCCCGCAGTAGAACGACCTATGCCTGGCAGCGACAGGACATCTTCAAAATCCTTGGGGAATTGGGAACCATGCTCATCACGAATGAGTTGAGCCGACTTATGTAAGTTCCTTGCCCTCGCGTAGTAGCCGAGGCCAGTCCAGTAGTGCAGCACTTCATCTTGAGGCGCATCGGCCAGTGAGTCTATTGTGGGAAAGCGTTCCATAAACTTAAGATAGTAGGGGATTACTGTGCTGACTTGGGTTTGCTGGAGCATGATTTCCGACACCCAGACCTTGTAGGGCGTCTTGTCTTGTTGCCATGGAAGGTGTTTACGACCACATTTTTCATACCAAGTAATGATACGGGAAGAAAAAGAGGCGTGACTGGTATTGCTGATGGCGACAGAAGACATAGTGGTGATTGCTTTAATTAGAGATCAAAATAAGAAAAGAGAAGTTTGAAACACGATTTTTATGCAGGCAGTCTATCTAGCAAGGCTCCTTTTAACAAGTCGAGTTTGTCGTGTCTTGATGATTTAGCCACTCGTTTAGCTAAGCCGAAACGGAGTATATTCGCAGCTTTTGAGAAACTTGGTATACTTTGCCGAGTTGTTGTTAATCCAATTAAGAGTAACTAAGGCTTGCACTGACTTACAATCTTTGGATAATGCCTTTCTTTTCTATTAATCCTGCCAGACAGAGGGCGAAAATGAGCGACGTGACAACCGCGGAATTTAATGAAGAAGGTAAGTACCTTCGCAAAGTAAGAAGCTTTGTATTAAGAGAAGGCCGATTGACTAAAGGTCAGGCTGCCGCGATGGAACAGCAATGGCCATTAATGGGCCTGGATTATTCGCCAGAGCCTCTTGATCTGGCTCAGATATTTGGCCGAGAGGCCGATACCGTACTCGAGATAGGGTTTGGCATGGGCGCTTCTCTTGTCGAGATGGCCCAAGCTTCACCGGAACTGAATTTTATCGGCATAGAAGTTCATAAACCTGGGGTTGGCGCTTGCTTATCCGATGCCGCACAAGCTGGTGTGACTAATCTTCGTGTGTTCCACCATGACGCTATCGAAGTATTAGAAAACAGTATTGTCGCCGGTTCTCTGGCGCGAGTGCAGCTTTTCTTCCCAGATCCTTGGCATAAGAAGCGTCATCATAAACGTCGTATCGTACAAACTGAGTTTGCGCAGCAGATCCGTCGCACGTTAAAAATTGGTGGCGTTTTTCATCTAGCAACGGATTGGGAAAACTATAGCGAGCATATGCTCGAGGTTTTGGGCGCAGCTGAAGGTTATCAAAACCAATCGACTACAGGTGATGTGGTTCAGCGTCCTGAGCATCGTCCTCTGACTAAGTTTGAAGCCAGAGGTCACAGGTTAGGCCATGGTGTCTGGGATATCATGTTCGAGCGTATCGATTAAATTTGCTGAGTGTTAATTGAATCGATACTTGTAAACAAAATTATTTTTTATAGGTTATTTAAATAAGGTGGGATTTACCATGGCAACACGCAGTCGTCGTTTACGAAAAAAATTACGCGTAGATGAATTTCAAGAGTTTGGTTTCGATGTTAATTGGACTTTCGATGAGTCTGTATCCGAGGAGCACATTGATACTATCGTGGATCAGTTTATCGATCAGGTGATAGAGCCCCGTCAACTAGGCTTTCACGGCGGTGGTCATAAGCAGTGGGAAGGTATTATAGCCACTCAATTCATTGGTAAGTGCAGCGAAGATGATCGCACTGCCGTCACTGAATTCTGGAAGGGACAAACAGTATCAGACGTTGTGGTTAGCGAGCTATACGATATTTGGTGGAGTTAGTGCCCGAACTCGCACTACTCGAGCAGGTGGTCGATAAAGTTCGGCCCCTGCTAGGCCAAGGTAAAGTGGCTGATTATATTCCTGCTCTGGCGGGAGTTGATCCTAATAAAATTGGCATCGCAGTCACCAGTATCGATGGCACAACGATAGGTGCCGGAGATTATCTGGAACCTTTTTCTATTCAAAGTATCTCCAAAGTATTTAGCCTGACATTGGCGTTAACTCTCTATGAAGAGCAAGAGATTTGGTCTCGAGTCGGCAAGGAACCTTCGGGGCAGTCATTTAACTCCCTGGTTCAGGTTGAATTAGAGCACGGTCTCCCCCGAAATCCATTTATCAATGCAGGCGCTCTTGTTATTGCGGACCTGCTACAAGCACGATTAGGTGCACCTAAGCATAGGATGCTCGAACTCATTCGCGGCCTGAGTGCTAATCCATCGCTTATCTCAGATAAAGTTGTGGCTGCTTCAGAGTACGATCACAGCGCCAGAAATGCGGCTATTGCTTATTTGATGAAGTCCTTTGGTAACTTTAACAACGATGTCAATACTGTGCTTCAAAGCTACTTTCATTATTGTTCCATCCGAATGAACTGTGCCGACCTGTCAAAAGCCATATTGTATTTGGCTAACAAGGGCACATGTTTAGATGGTTCTCAATTGCTGTCTCCGGTACAGACCAGGCAGATGAATGCATTATTAGCCACTTCAGGCCTATACGATGGTGCCGGTGAATTTGCTTATCGAGTCGGTATGCCTGGTAAGAGTGGAGTCGGTGGCGGGATTATTGCCGTAATACCCGGTGACATGGCCGTGTGTGTTTGGTCGCCTGAGTTAGATCGCAATGGTAATTCTCTGGCGGGTACTGCCGCGCTCGAAGACTTGTGTCAAAAATTGGGTCGTTCTATTTTTTAAGCTAACTTTCAATTTCTCATCTTGTCCTAAATCCATTTGTTATAAATTTAATTTAGTGAATTGACCAACTACTGGTTTTATTCACTAAATTTCTGTTCATACATTTCCTTGTTTATACATTAATTCAATATATATATCAACTGATTAGGTGTTTTGGCACGGCTTGTGCTTTATTGTTTGATATGAGAGTCATCGTCGATGTCAGAAAATAAATAGCAACTGGTACTCAGCGATTGTCGAGAGAATATTTTAATTAAGGATAAATTTGATGAGAAAATTAGCCACTTCTATTGGGATCAGCGCGGTCTTATTTGCTAGCGGAACGATTACCTCTGTATCTGCTCACGAAGATCATTCATCGACTTCATACTCGAGTGATAATAGTCATTGCGAGGTTGCACTCAACTATGACATCACAGTAGAGCCAAAGCTGTTGGCGATAAGTGATGAAGGCAAAGAAGTGTATCGAATAGAGATGGGTAAGCTTTATGTTCAAGGCGAGCTGGTGACATTGAATGCCAGACAGCAGCAACTCTTGACCCAGTATTCAGACCAAGTGTCGACTCAGGTTCCGGAAGTTATAGCCCTGGTTCATGATGCGGTTGATATCGCATCTACTGCGGCGAGTATGGCACTCACTCCGCTACTGGGTGATGCAGCGGGTGCTAAACTGGATGAGATGATGGATGGTCTAGAACAGAGAATCGAGAAAGTTGCCTATCAAAATGGCGATAAGTTCTATCTGGGTTCGACTCAATCTTCTTTAGAAGATACTTTTGGTGAAGAGTTTGAGCAAGAAGTTGAGCAATTAGTCAAAAATTCCATCGGTACCATGATGATCAATTTAGGCAGCGAGATGCTTTCCGGTGACGGCGATTCATTTGAGCAGAAAATGCAAGATTTTGGCCAAAAAATGGAAAATGTTGGCCAAGACATAGAGCAGCAGATGGAAGCTCAAGCGCAAGATCTTGAGGCGAGAGCGGACAAGATGTGTGATAACTTCCAAAACTTGATAGCCCTTGAGCAAAAACTAAGAATCGCAGTTCCGGAGTTGGAAACATACCCACTTATCGATGCGCCTAAAGTGGAATTGCTCGAATAATCTAGTTTTATATGAGCTGTGAAATCACAGCTTTGAAACCTTGGACCCTGTTGCCCCTCCCATATTCGCAACCCCCCTGTATTTAACTTGAATACAGGGGTTTTTCTATGTTTCGCCTCTTCTTGTTAATCGTTATTCCTAGCGTTTCAATCGAGTTTAGCCTTGCAGAATAAACATTATCGATTAGGCATTAGAATTAAAGCGCCAATCTTTGGTATACTTATAAAAAATAATAATAAACGGGCCCTCAATTATTGAGTGGTTCATATATTTGACTCTACTCCATTGTGCTTTCGCTTTGTAAGTTACTGTTTTTAATGATTACTTGTCGTTTCTGAAAATTCGGTTTACTCATCTTTAGTGTCAGTATTATTAGTGTCGTAAACACCCTAAGGCGATTTACATGTTAGAACTATTGGAACCTATCGCAATTTTCACTCATGTTGCCAGAGCTGGCAGCTTTAGTGCCGCGGCGAGAAAGTTGGGGATTTCTAAATCCAAAGTGAGTACGCAAGTAGCCGATCTTGAACATAAATTGGGAGTTCAGTTAATTCAACGCACGACTCGTAGCCTGAGTTTAACTGAGGCTGGACAACTCCTGTACACACAAGGTGAAGAGTTACTTAGGGATGCCGATCAAGCCATTGCTAGTGTTCATAATCTAAATGATGCTACCCGAGGTGTGCTAAAGGTCGGGATATCCCAGTCATTCGGTACCATGCATATTATTCCCGCCTTGCCCGAGTTTATGAACACTCACCCCGAGTTAGAGTTACAAATTAGTTTGTTAGATCACAAAGTCGATGTCGTTAACGAAGGGTTAGATCTCCTGTTGACTATGTCAGAGCAACTGCCCTTAGGCATGGTTGCCAGACCTCTTATGAAGTGTCAGTTTTTGCTTGCCGCCTCGCCATCATATATAGAAAAACATGGTCAACTCGATCGCCCTGAGCAGTTAGTGGATCATAATTGTTTGGTCTATCATGGCGAGTGGCACGAACACAGTGTTTGGCAGTTTAAGAAGGGTGAAGATTTCTGTGAGCTAGGTGTCTCGGGTAACTTCAGAGTAGACAATGCACCCGCTTTAAAATCTGCCGCCGTCAGTGGGCTTGGCATTGTTTATCTCGCCAGTTACCTGCTTGAGGATGAAATTGAGAAGGGGACCTTAGTGCCTCTGCTTCAAGACTGGCAGCTTACTCATCATCTTCCCCTTCAAGCCGTATACCCAAGAAGAAAGCACTTGGCGCCTAAAGTCAGTGCCTTTATCGATTTCATTAAGGGACATATCGGTTCTCCGCCATATTGGGACGCCCCTTACGCTGAGTTGTACGCGAAAAGAAAGTGATTTTTGATGTCATAACTTACTCAAAATGTGAATAAGTTTACTGGGTATTCAGGAAACATTGTTCTATATTTAAAACTATCAGCCAACCTCTCTGCGAGATGTTGGCTTTTTTATTTAGTATCAAAAGCTTACACCTCTATCTGGTCGGACATCTTCGACAGTTAATTTACCATCCTCTAATGCTTGTATCGTATTCTCCTTGCGGTTTGTTCTCAAATCAATACAATTGGTGACAGTTGATATGGGATAATCTGAATCTTATAAGTTTATTAAGAATGACCCCTCTTACTAAACTTATACAGATTAGCGTTACTGCAGTTCCGCATCGATGCTGGCAGAGCTTTAAGAACTAAAACAATGCCAGCCTTAAAACCATCATCCTAGTTTGGTTTACCCCAGCCTAGTTGCTGGGGTACTTTTTAACTAGAAAGAGATTCGTCTCTCTGTACCCTACAAGCTTGCTACGGACTAAAATAAGTCTGAGTAAGCAATACAGAATCGACCCAATAAAAAAGCCACATTTAATCAATGTGGCTTTTTTATTGGGTGTGAGAAAGTGGGCTAGGTTGAAATAGCCCCTTCCTCAGATACTAATTCTTAGCTTTTCTGAGACACCCAAAGATCAACCTGATCTTCGAGTATATCTAATGGCAAGGGGCCATTTTTCAGCACTAAGGTGTGGAATTCACGTATATCGAATTTATCACCCAATGATTTTTTCGCCTTCTCTCTCAAGGCGAGAATTTTCAGCATACCCACTTTGTAAGCCGTGGCTTGCGAAGGCATAACGATATGGCGTTCAACCATCTTAACGGCGTCTGATTTAGCGTTGGGGGTATTATCGACATAGTAAGCAATAGACTGTTCACGGGTCCACTTCTTAGCGTGTATGCCTGTATCTACCACCAGACGACATGAGCGCCACAGTTCCATGGCGAGTCGACCAAAATCAGAGTAAGGGTCTGAATAGAGTCCCATCTCTTTCGGGAAGTACTCACTATACAGGCCCCAACCTTCGATATAGGCCGTGTAACCACCAAACTTACGAAACTTAGGGACCCCTTCAAGTTCTTGCGCTATGGCTATCTGCATATGGTGACCCGGGGTTCCTTCATGGTATGCGAGGGCTTCCATCTGGTACTTAGGCATGGCCTTCATATCGTATAAGTTAGCGTAATAGGTACCTGGTCTGGTTCCATCCGGTGAAGGCTGGTTATAGAAAGCCTTCCCGGCAGATTTCTCTCTGAATGCCTCAACACGTTTTACTATCATAGGTGCTTTAGGTTTGACGTTAAATACCTCATCCAGTCGTGAAGACATGGTGTCTATGAGTGCAATCGCATCATTTAAGTAAGCTTCACGTCCATCATCTGTAGCGGGGTAATAGAACTGCTTGTCTTCGCGCATAAATTTAAAGAAGGCTGGCAGGTCACCTTCAAAGCCGACCTTCTTCATGATTTCACGCATCTCACCATGGATGCGGGCAACTTCGCTAATGCCAAGTTCATGGACTTGGTTGGCGGTCATATCTGTTGTCGTCGTGCGAGCCAGAGCATTGTTGTAATAGGCTTCGCCCTGAGGGAGCTTCCACGCACCATCTCGAGTATCCGCCTTGGTCTCGAGCTCAGTGATATAACTGATTAAGTGAACATATGCCGGTTTAACTTTCGTTAGTAATGCTTGTTTAGCATCGCTTAACAGCCGCTCCTTGTCATTCTTATCTATGTCTAAACTGGCTAGCTTACGTTGGAAGTCGGCCCACAGGGCACTGTCTTGACCTGAATCGAAAGGCTGGCCAGTGATGATGTTTTTACTGTCGGACAATACATGGGGGAAGACAAACTTAGGCGCTATGATGCCTTTTTGCGCTCGCACTTCTAAAGAGTCTTCTAGCTGCTGCAGGTATTTAGGCACGCCATTGAGACGACTGATATAAGCTTTTGCGTCGGAGATGTCTGTGATCTGATGCTGGTTAATTAAGAAAGAGGCGACCATAGAGTGGCCACCATACATCTGATTAACTGGATAACTATGATAGCGCCATTGGTAATCGTTAACCTCTTGCTCGAGCTTTTGCTTTAGCAGTGTGTAGCTGAGATTGGTTTGGCTATCGAGTTTACTCTGATCTATTTCATTAACTTGCTTAAGGTGTTTCTGTGACCGGGCTAAGTCTTGGGCATCGGCTTCTTCGCCGCGCTCGTCCCACTTACCATAATCGGTTTTAATGCCTAAATGTGTTTGGGAGATAGGGCTGGCCATCACATTTTCCATGAATATGGCTTCAAAAAGTGCATTGGCTTTTTCTGACTCGCTCTCGGCCTTGTAGGCTACTGGCTCGCTAGGGCTAAGTAAGAGAACTTGAGTTGGGGCTGCTATTGCGCTGCTGCCGATAAGGCTGGCTAATGTTAAGGCTAGTAAGCTAGTTTTAGTTTTTATAGGCATGAATTAGTCTTATTGTTATGGATTCTTAAAAAGTAACGCTAATCCTAATAAAGCTAATCGTTAATGTTTTGATCTAAGTGTTAGTAAATGTGTCTATCAGGGCCAATTCAAACAGTTAGCCATTGAAAATACAACGTTTTTAAAATTACCGCGATCTAGGCAACATTCTCAGCAAGCCAAGCCCCTGTAAATCAAGCCTGAGTAAATAATGCTTCCGTATCAGGCTCGGCTAGCTCAAGCCTGATACAAGAAGTTTGTTACCTTTGAACTGTTTAACAGAACTGGGATAATAGTTCGTTAACGAACATCTTACCCTTGGCGGTCAATTCCCAGTGAGTTTCGTTTTCAATCAATAGAGTTTTGTTCTTGGCTTTTTCTATGCCTTGAGCGATCACCCGATGAGATAAGCCGGTTCTTTGCTCAAACTCGGCCTTAGGTATTGCGGACATAAGGCGGAATCGGTTCATCAGGTATTCCAGTGGACGTTCATCTTCAGTCACTTCTACTGTGTCGAAGGTGTACTCATCGGCCGCTAAATAGCCCTTAGGGTGTTTTATCTTTACTGTGCGTAATATCTGGTTCTGTTCCAGAAGGGTCACCTTGCCATGAGCCCCACAGCCAATGCCAAGGTAATCACCAAACTGCCAATAGTTGATATTATGTTGGCACTGAAAACCGGGTTTAGCGTATGCCGATATCTCATATTGCTCGTAACCCAGATCAGCTAACTTTTTCTGCCCTTGCTCATAAATGTGCCACAGGGCTTCATCATCAGGCAATTGCGGGGGCTTAGAGTGAAACAAGGTGTTTTGCTCTATGGTCAGCTGATACCAGGACAGATGAGGCGGAGACAATTTAGCTGCCGTGTCTATATCAGCCATAGCTTCTTCGAAACTTTGATTTGGCAGTCCATGCATCAGATCCAAATTGAAACTGCGATAACCTGAGCTCTGGGCCTTCTGCGCCGCGACTTCAGCCTCATCTTTACCATGTATCCGGCCTAATAGATTCAGCTTGTCTGTTGAGAAGCTTTGAACGCCGATAGATAATCGGGTAACACCAGCTTTAGAATATGCTTCGAAGTCGTCATGCTCTAGCGTACCAGGATTCGCCTCCATGGTTATTTCTATCTGCCCACTGAAGGGGATCATCTCATTGACACCCGTGAGCAGCCTCTCGATTTGAGCCGCGTCGAACAGTGAAGGCGTGCCACCACCGATAAATATCGTGTGTATCTTGCGTCCCTGCACATAGTGAAGATCGTTTCTCAGATCGGCAAGTAAGGCGTCGACATATTCCTGCTGTGGCAGCTCACCATTCTGGCCGTGGGAGTTAAAATCACAATAGGGGCATTTCTGTACACACCAAGGTATATGAATGTACAGGCTCAACGGCGGCAGAGTTAACATTAAATAATCATACCTTTATTCTTCATGGCATCGATCAATAGCTTCATCGCCTTTCCTCTGTGGCTGAGGCGATTCTTCTCTTCGCTATCTAACTCCGCTGCCGAGCAGTCATGTTCATTAGGAATGAAGATAGGATCGTAACCATGACCGTTATCTCCGCTCGCTTGGAAGGCTATTTTTCCTTCCCATGATGCTTGAGCAATAATGGGTGTAGGATCTTTTGCGTGGCGCATATAAACCAAGATGCATTGAAAACGGGCGGTTCTCCCTTCCAAATCAGTTTTTAGTGCGCCTAGCAGCTTAATGTAGTTATCTTTCTCGCCGGCATTCTCTCCGCCGTATCTAGCCGAGTAGATCCCGGGTGCGCCATCGAGAAGGTCAACTTCTAAACCTGAATCATCGGCAATAGTCGCTAGCCCGGTGATCTCGGCGGCATGGCGGGCTTTTATGATGGCATTTTCAACGAACGTCGTTCCGGTTTCAGGGACTTCTTCTACATTGAATTGGCTCTGAGGAAGTACCTCTACACCGTACGCTGAGAAGATTTCAGAAAACTCTTTGAGTTTGCCTTTGTTGCCACTGGCGAGAACGAACTTATCCATTAGAGACCTTTGTAGGGGAGTTGGTAATTGGGCGCCATGATAACCAAGGAGGAGGGGAAACGATAGCAGATATTGAAGCAATTTCAGCTGGGGGTCAGGAACTAAAAACCACTGCTTTTAGTTCCTGTGCTTAATGATAAATCTCAAAAGTTACTCGACATAAAACTTTTGCTTAAACTTCAATTGGGTATTGAGTTTCTTGTTATATTTTATGGCGACCTTAAAATTGATTTCTTGATCATCCCGGTAAGGGACTTCGGCGACATAATAAATAGCTTTTCCTTCGCGGATCTCTCTAAACTTTAGCTCTATGCGGGCATCGAGTAGATTGTTGGCAATACCTGAAATTTCAACTGGCACGGGTGGATTGCCTTCTTGGCTAGTGTCTAACACTGAAATATTGATGATGCCGATGTAGCTACTGCGTTTGATACCATAGGACTTAGCTATGCTGGGAGTTAAAAATGTGCTGCTTAGGGCCACGTAGTGAATATCGTAATTACCAACTTTTTGTTTCTGCTCTGCTGACACGTTGCCAACGAAGGCAAGGGTAAGTATGAGTACAGATAAAATTGCTCTAAACATGACGCTGCTCCTGCGGTAATGGACTAACTCGTTATGGTTATTATATATTTGAGTATAGGTGTTTAGCCCATGACTCGCTTCGTTCGATTTATCAACTTACAAAATTTACTGGTTGAACATGACGTTCTATTGGGGGAGTTTAACTGCTTGTGGCATCGAGTAAAGCTGCTATCTGCTCGGGGATGACTCTAGGCGTTAACACCTCGACCTGTTTATGTCGGCCGAGTTCTCCTTTTAAGATTCTTATGTCTCCCTTGGGGACTTTAAATGCCTTTGAGAGAAACTTTACTAGGTGAGCATTGGCTTTTCCATCCACAGGTGGCGCGGTGATGGCTATTTTTAGCTCATCACCGTGGACACCCACAATGGTATCTCGGCTGGCCTTGGGCTGGATATAAAGGTTCAGCAGCAGGGAGTCCTGCTGCATAGATACCGGTAGCATCATGACCTAGACATTAGCCCAAAAAGGCACATATTGAGCTAGGAGCATATTGACAAAATTTAGAATGATCATCACCACCAAGAGAGAGAGATCTAAGCCACCCATCTGCGGAAGAATTCGGCGAATGGGTGACAGTAGTGGCTCGGTTAATTGACCCATTACCATTTCGATAGGGTTATGACCTTGGCTCACCCAGCTTAAGATTGCACGGATAATCAGCATCCAGAACAGTAAAACACCGGCCTGCTTAAATACCGAAACGACTGCGATTAATAAGATTGTTGGTATATTAATTGCGGCGCCAGCGATGAGACTCAATACCACAAATTTTGCGACTACCACCATAAAAGCCAAGACTACAGAGGCGGTGTCAAAACCTCCCATGGAAGGTAAAACACGACGCATAGGGGCAACGATAGGGTGGGTGGCTTTTACGATAAACTGACTAAAAGGGTTATAGAAGTCGGCTTTAGCGAGCTGAAGCCAGATACGAATAATCACAACCATCAGATACAGGTCGAAAACGGTGCTAACTAAGAAACTGAGTGCATTCATGTATTTTCTCTATTTATAGTAAATCTAAATTCTTGGTTAAATGTCGGTTTAACTGCTTGGCTTAAGAGCGTTAATATTGCTCGGCCATCTCTTGTGCACGAGCCACACAATCATTCATGGCTTGTTTGACTATTCCCCTTAAATTACCGGCTTCGAGAGCGGCGATAGCTTGAGCCGTGGTGCCTCCTTTTGAGGTCACATTTTCTCTCAGTTGTGCAGTCGTCAGCTCAGGGTTTTGTTTGACCATTTGAGCCGCGCCCAATGCTGCCTGCTGAACGAGTTGTCTTGCCTTGTGTTCATCCATTCCCGATGCTTTGGCGTTGTCGATCATCGCTTCCATAAAGAGGAAGAAATAAGCGGGTGAACTGCCGGATAATGCAATGACTTGGTCGAGTTCGGACTCATTATCAACCCAAACAACTTCGCCGCCACTTAACATCAATTGTTCACAGAGCGCTTTCTGCTCAGCTGAGATCTCATCCCCTGCGTATAAGCCTGTCATGCCAACACCAATTTGAGTCGGAGTATTAGGCATAGTACGAATAAGCTTTATCTCTTGTCCAAAATATTCGCTATAACGCTTGGCCGGAATGCCAGCAGCTATAGTGATGATGAGTTTATTGCTAAGGTCTAAAGTGCTTAATTGCTCGCAAACCTCTTGCATAAAATGGGGTTTCACACTGAGCACGATAACATCAGCTTGTTTCGCTGCGGCTAAATTATCATGTGATGTGGCGATATTCAGTGATTTTTGTAACCCTGCTAGTTTAGCTTCACTGGGATTGGTTGCATGAATCAAATCCGCCGGATAGCCATTGTTAACGAGCCCGGTGGCGATACTGCGAGTCATATTGCCCGCGCCGATAAAGCACAATTTTTTTTCAGCCATGATACTTCTCTATATTTCTCTATACGTTTGCCTCTTCCGTTGAGGCCGTTATTTCAGGTGACAAAACATTGCCATTAATTCGTTACTAGTCAGTCATGACTAACATTTGGGCTTGGTAGGGTTAAAACAAGGCTAATGGCTAGCGCTTTTCTCTTTCGCCGAAAATTGCACTACCAATTCTAACCATGGTTGAACCTTGTTCAATTGCCTGTTCTAAATCATTACTCATTCCCATGGATAGCGTGTCCACTAGGGGATAAAGTGATTTGAGCTCTTGATATAAAGCTTGTAGCTGCTGAAACTCATCTCTTTGTAACGCTTTATCCGATGTCGAAGTGGGGATGGCCATCAGACCCCGGAGGGTTAAATTCGGCATTTTATGGACTTTACTCGCCAGGGATTTAAGCGCATCAGGTGTCGTTCCTGATTTGCTGGTTTCGCCACTGATATTGATTTGGATGCAGATGTTTAAAGGACACAAGTCTTTTGGACGTTGATCGTTGAGCCTTGATGCTATTTTTTCACGAGAGACTGTGTGCATCCAATCGAAGTGACTGGCGATGATTTTAGTCTTATTCGATTGTAAGGGACCGATGAAGTGCCATTCGATTTCGGGACAGCTGTCTTTGAGCGCCTTAACCTTAGACTCACCTTCCTGAACATAGTTTTCACCAAAACGTCTTTGGCCGGCTGCATAGGCGGCTAAGATATCTGCATTGGGCTTAGTTTTACTGACTGCGAGTAATTGAATTTCATCGGCATTTCGTGATGAAATTTGCGCCGCTTGTTCGATTCGATGCTGGGCGTTAGCCAGTCTGTCTGCTATTGTTGTCATGATGTAAGTTTTTTGATTGAATGGATATACCATACTATGGAAATCACAGAGTTACTTGCCTTTAGTGTAAAGCACAAGGCGTCCGATCTACACCTTTCTGCTGGTGTTTCGCCTATGATACGTGTTGATGGCGAAGTCAGAAAGATCAATTTACCCGCTTTAGATCATCAAGGGGTGCATGGACTCGTCTATGACATCATGAATGATAAGCAACGTAAAGATTATGAAGAACATTTAGAGATAGATTTTTCGTTCGAGATACCCAACTTAGCACGTTTTCGTGTCAATGCCTTCAATCAAGCGCGAGGAGCCGCGGCGGTATTTCGTACCATTCCCAGCGATATATTGAGTCTGGAGCAGCTTGGCGCTCCGGAGATCTTCAAGAAAATTGCCAGCTTTCCACGTGGCTTAGTCCTGGTTACCGGTCCAACAGGCTCGGGAAAGAGTACCACTCTGGCTGCCATGGTTGACTATATTAATGAAAGCCGTCACGAACACATTCTCACCATCGAAGACCCAATCGAATTCGTGCATCAGAGCAAGCAATGCCTGATCAACCAGCGAGAGGTGCATCGTCATACTCATAGTTTTAACGCGGCCTTGCGAAGTGCGCTGCGTGAAGATCCCGATGTTATCTTAGTCGGAGAGATGCGAGACCTTGAAACCATCAGGTTGGCGATGACGGCAGCTGAAACTGGTCATCTGGTTTTCGGTACTTTACACACCACCTCAGCGGCAAAAACCATAGATCGTGTGGTCGATGTTTTCCCCGAAGGCGAGAAGGGCATGGTCAGAACCATGCTATCAGAGTCGCTACAGGCGGTAATATCACAGACCCTGATCAAGAAAATTGGTGGCGGACGTGTCGCCGCCCATGAGATCATGATGGGGACTCCAGCGATCAGAAACCTTATCCGTGAGGATAAAGTGGCGCAGATGTACTCTGCGATTCAGACCGGTATGTCACATGGTATGCAGACATTAGATCAATGCCTGCAGAATTTGGTCAACCGTGGTCAGATCAGTCGTGAAGATGCTCAGCATAAGAGTGCCAATAAACAGACAAAATTTTAAAGATTAATCGCTAAGGTTTTATTATGGATGTTCGTCCTTTCTTAAAAACGATGATAGATCGCAAGGCTTCGGATCTCTTCATCACAGCGGGTTTCCCCCCGAGTGCTAAAATTGATGGTGAGCTAACACCATTGAGCGAAACTTCATTCTCAGCGGCTCAGTCATTGGATTTTGTCGAATCTTTGATGAGTGATGAACAGAAGAAAGAGTTTCATCAGACTCGTGAGTGTAATTTCGCATTTGCCTTGCAGGATTTGGGACGTTTTCGTGTCAGTGCTTTTTGGCAGAGGGAAGCATCGGGTTGTGTCATGCGTCGTATCGAGACTCAGATCCCCGATGTCGATGATCTGAAACTCCCCCCAATCCTGAAAGATCTGGTGATGAGCAAACGTGGACTCATCATCATGGTGGGTGGAACTGGCACGGGTAAGTCAACGTCCTTGGCCGCTTTGGTGGGATATCGTAATGCTAACTCTCGCGGCCATATTCTGACTATTGAAGACCCGGTTGAATTTGTTCACGAGCACCGCAAGTGCATCATTACCCAGAGAGAAGTGGGTATAGATACCGAGTCATTCGCTGCAGCGCTTAAAAGCTCTCTGCGCCAAGCGCCGGATGTGATCTTAATCGGAGAAATTCGAACTCAAGAGACCATGGAATTCGCCTTGGCGTTTGCTGAAACCGGTCACCTATGTATGGCGACCTTGCATGCGAACAATGCCAACCAGGCACTGGATCGTATCATGAATTTAGTGCCGGAGAGTAAGCATCAGCAGCTATTGTTCGACCTCTCGTTGAACTTAAGGGGAATCGTAGCTCAACAGTTGGTGCCTACCATGGATGGTAAGGGGCGACGTGCGGCCATCGAGATTTTGATTAATACGCCTCGTATCAGTAGTTTGATTGCGAAAAATGAGCTGCATTCACTCAAGGAGACCATGGCTAAGTCTAATGAGCAGGGGATGCAGACCTTCGATCAGGCCTTGCTGGCTCTATATACTCAGGGTGAGATCAGTTATGCCGATGCCTTACATCATGCAGACTCACCTAACGATTTAAGATTGATGATTAAGTTGCAGAGTTCAGAGCAAACGGGCTCAGGCTTTATGGAAGGGGTGACGCTAGATTTAGATTAGTGACGCCAGTATTCGATAGGCCATAGTCGATAATTTACCGTCTCGAAATTAACAAGGCCAGGGTGTTCATTCTCTGGCCGTTTTAATTTATTGAATATGAATTCGCAAAATTAGCATTCTCTGATTAAACTTGGGGAATATTTTTCATGTCAAGGACATAGGAGTGTCATGGCTGTGTTTAAACGATTAGCAATAGGATGTTTATGTATCTGGGTTTCATTTTCGGCTAATGCGGTTCAAGTGACCGATGAGCTGGATATCGGTGGAGCCGTACGAGTCAATTATGGTTGGAAGGATTACGCCAATGATTCCAAGCTGGAGTTCGAGCTGTTTCGAGTCGATGTAAACTATCAGGATGATGGCCTGTTTGCCTCGGCTCAATATCGTTGGTATGAGGATATGGACGTCATTCATCACGCTTATGCGGGATACAGCTTCAATGAGGAGCAGAGTATTCAGATTGGAGTGACTCAGGTTCCCTTTGGCTTACTTCCCTATGGCGCCCACTCTTTTTGGTTCAGTGCCAACTATTATCTTGGTTTCGAAGATGACTATGACGCGGGCATACACTGGAAATATGACGATAAGACCTGGCGTGTAGATCTCGCCTATTTCTTCAATGATGAATATGCTGACGGCGCCAGATATGACAGGTACTCCTTCGATGTCGCTATCACAGATGAGTCACCCTATGAAGAGTCGGGTCAGCTCAATGCACGCATAGAGCGAAATTTAACCACTGAGAATACCAAGCACAAGATTGGCGCTTCTTTGCAATATTCCCAGTTAGATTATCTGCCGACAACAGATAATCAGGTGACGGGTGAAGATACCGATGGATATGCGGCATCTTTTCACTGGCAAGTCGATTGGGCCAAGTGGCAAGGGCAGTTTCAGTACATGTATTATGAGTACGATATGCCTGATAGCAATCGTATCGCCTTGTCGGCCTTCGCTTTTCCTTTTGAAATAGCCTCATCGGCTGATGTGCTTACTTTAAACTTATCTCGTAGTATCGATGTGGATTGGGGACCGATTACTAATCTTAATTGTTACAACGATTTCAGTCAGGTATTCGCATCGGGTGAAGGTTTAGAAGACTCTATTCAGAATGTCACAGGCTGCGCCATCACAGCAGGCAAGTTTTACTCTTATGTCGATTGGATTGCCGGTAATAACATGTGGTTTATCAATGGACCAGGGGTGGGGATCTCGAATGGCCCGACCGAGTGGAGCTCTCGCCTGAACATCAATATCGGGCTCTATTTCTAAATTCCTAACGTCTAGGCTTTGAATAATTGTTTTGAAAAAATAAACGGCCAGTGAAGATAACTTCACTGGCCATTATTTCATGGTTTTTTGTGCCCAGGTTAAGGGCTAGTCATACAAATTTTCGAAGTAACTCTCTATGATCAACACCGCCGACATTGCATCGACCTGTCCCTTAGTCAGTGCCTTATAGCCACCGAATTCAAACAGTCTGGCCTTGGCATCAGCGGTTGTCAGGCGCTCATCTTGGGTCGCAATCTTTACGCCGAATCTGCCGTTGATGCGGTTGGCAAACTTCTTCGCTCTCTGGGTCATCTCTTGTTCGGTGCCATCCATATTTAAAGGTAGGCCCACTACCACTATATCTGGCTGCCACTCCTCGATAAGCATGCCAATCTCTTCCCACTTAGGAATGCCATCGACGGCTTTTATTGAACCGATTGGGTTACCTGTGCCTGTGAGTGATTGACCTATGGCAATGCCAATGCTTTTAGTGCCGTAATCGAAGCCTAATACCGTTATTGAACTCATGAAATACTTGTGCTCTTAAATGATAAAATGTTGAGAGATGAGCTATGCATGTCCAGATTGATTAGACAGTTGCCATATATCGAAGCCTAAAGATTCCGTCGCTTTTTGCCAACGTTCCTCATGCTTAACATCGAAGAGTAATGCCGTACTTGCTGAGATTGAGAGCCAAGTATTATCTGCCAGTTCTTGCTCCAGTTGATCTCGGCTCCAACCTGCATAGCCTAGGGCGACGATAAACTGCTTTGGGGCGTCTTTACTGCCTAAGGCTGATAACACATCTCTGGAGGTAGTTAGCATTAACTCATCTGTCAGTGATTGGCTATTGTTCCAAAAATCTTGAGGTGTGTGTAAGACAAAACCTCGTTCGGGATTCACTGGGCCGCCGATAAGGACTTTAGCGCCAAGGGAGGAAATAAGTTCAGGTTCATCATCGAGTTCCATCTGCTGCAATAGCTCATCGACTTCTATGCCTAAGGGTCTGTTGATCATGATCCCCATAGCGCCTTTCTCATCATGCTCACAAAGATAGATCACCGAACGCTCGAAAAAGGTGTCTTTGAGTGAGGGCATCGCAATTAAGAAGTGGTTTTGTAAACTTTCCATTAATTAGGCTCCATGGAAGAGGGGATAGATACTGACAATTCGCTTTGCTAATCTGGACTATACAGGCTGCTAACCGCCGGCTAGCTTTACTGTATATTTGAGCTTTTCCAGTAAGGTCTTGAGCTGCTCTCTGTTGTCAGTTTGCACTTCAATATTGAACTCTTTTACCGTTCCACCACAGCCGCACTGTTTCTTTAATTTCTGCGCCAGGGCTTTTAGCTCTTTCTCATTCAAGCCTAGGCCCTTGATGACAGATACGCCTTTGCCTTTGCGCCCTTTACTGTCTTTATGGATACGCACGATACCATCTCCAGTTGGGATGTCTTGGAGCGCTACTTCGGGAGATATACGGCCTACATCTGTGCTGTAGACCAAGGATACGTTTGGATCTTTTCTCATGGGCGACTACTAAATAACTGGTGATAATGAGAGTTTAACAAACTGAATAATTTTATGGGAGCTTTATGCTTCATTAAGTCTTCGAGAGTGGTAATGGCAGTAGGAGATAGTTGAAACTAAGCAGGCTAGCAAATGCTAGCCTCACTGATTTTGATATTTTTGCAGGGGGAAAAGCCGTTATGTTGCCAGCATGAATCCAATGACCAGTGATATAGCAGTGATAGACGCACAAGGAATAATAAACTTATGAAACTTTGAATGAGCAATGGCACAAGAGGTTAAAACGAAGCCTATTGCCGCCGCTCCAAAGTTGCCGTTATGTCCGTCTAATAAGGTAAAGAGTAACCAGGCCAACACGATAACAGGCAAGATAAATAGACTGATATGTCCCTGGCTCTTTCTGGTCGAAGCTTGTTCCGATTGCACCGAGGCTTGTTCGGGAGCGAAAAGAAAGATAGCACTCGCGATCAAGAAGGCACCGATAAACCAAAACATAAGAGACTCCATTACTCAGAATTTAAGATTACACACTAGAAATTAATTGATAATCATTATCATTTACATGTTATCTTAAGTCAAGCTGAACGATATACTAATTAGACTAAATTTGAGTTGTAGATCATGAAATTGCTATGTAAGCTGAAATTATAAAATGAATTTACAAGATGCAAATCTGATGGAGTCAAAATGAAGAAGGTTATAGTTGGTTTGGTTGCACTGGCGCTGAGTGCCTGTAGTACACTAAAAACGAGTTCAGATTATGATCCTGCAGCAAATTTTAGCGATGTAAAAACCTACGCCTGGATTGTTAAAAAGACCAAAGACTCCACATATCATCTTGATGGTTTGATGGACCAGCGTATTCGTGCAGCAGTAGACAACCAGTTATCTGCTAAAGGCATAACCCTTACCGATGTGGCTACAGCCGATATCTTAGTTAATTACCTGACTAAGGTTGATAAGAAAATTAACGTAGACACCTTCAATACTAATTATGGTTATAACCCATATTATGGTTCTAGATGGGGATATAGCGGTAGCATGAACACTCAAACTACGGTGCGTGAGTATGAAGTCGGTACCTTGATCTTAGACATGGTGAATCGTGAAACTGGCAAGCTTATCTGGCGTGGCTCTGTTGCCGATACCATACGTGATCAGAATACTCCTGAGGAGCGTGTTGAAGTCATCAATCATGCTATCTCTGAGATGTTAGTTAATTATCCGCCTAAACCAGAAGCTAACTAGTATTTCTGGTATGGTTTGTTTCATATACTAATCTCGTTCTAGTGCGGAACAAGATGAAAGGCGCTCCAGTAGGAGCGCTTTTTTTTTGGCTCAATTTATGCCTGATCAGACATAGACTAAAGTCCAGCTTATCAATTTTAAATAGGGTGTTATTCTCTGACTCCATATCTGGCAGACACTAAGTGAGTGGTACAAGTGGATCAGTTTTTACAGCAATGGTTTGACGAATACGCTAAGGGGCAAGGTGTTGAAATTGAGTCTCTTTGCCAAAAGACTCAGTCTGAATGGCTTGCTCTGCTACAAAGAGTCAAATCGGGTGAACTCGAAGATTGGAAGCGCACTCCCCCCGGGCGAATGTCACTCATCTTACTCATGGGGCCTGTAGCGCACCTATTTAATGATAAAGATGCAATTGACCTGCATCCTAGGGCCAGATCTCTATGTATCGAAGGAGTCGAATTAGGCCTGGATACTCAGTTGGAGCCAGTTCAGCGTCGCTGCTTCTACGATCCGCTGTTTTATTCCGGCAATAGCCAAGACCGCCAGCTACTCTTGCGCCTCCTCGAAGGTATGCAGTCTCAAGTCGAATCGATTCACCGGCCCGCTTGGGCGAATTGGTATGAGCAGGCTTCTGTTAATCGCTCAGCAAGCTCTATTGCTTTTGACTAGCTTTCATCATTTTTCTCAAGAGCTGACGTAGATGCGTACAGGCTTCATTACCTGAGCCTGTGTGCTGAATGACATCTATGTTAGCCACCCAGCCTAACTCTTCAAACTCAACTGGGATTTTGCAAAGTTGTTGATTATTTATTGCTTCTTGGGCGAGATGGCGGGGAAGTAGCCCCCAACCAAATCCAGACTTAGCCAATTCAAGCAATACATAATAATTATCCGCATACCAGACATCCGGTGAATGTTGCTGATTATAATTGCTTGGAGCCCGGTCTCTGGCACCTATGATCAACTGCCTATGTAATTTTAATAGGTCCATATGTTTAGCTTTCGAACTTGCTAATGGATGATTAGGGCTAATCAATAGTTCAAATTCAACAACTCCTATGGACTCAAAATCGATATTTTCAGGGTAGATAAATTCACTAAATACCAGACCCAGATCGGCACGTTTTTCACTTACTAGCTGGATGATATCTTGGCTCGAAGCGTTTAAAAACTCGAGTTGAATATGGGGGAAAGATTCAGTGAACTCGATCAAATAATGGGTTAATTGGCTATAGGGTACCCCTTCATCCAGTGCCAAGGTTAACTTTTGCGGCTGCCCCTCATTTAAAGATTTAAGTTGTTGGTTGAGCCTTCTATGCTGGGCAATGACTGCGTTTGCTTGAGGTAAAAGAGCCTCCCCCGCCGCAGTAAGCTTAGGGTAACGGCCACGGCGATCGAACAGTGTCTGATCACTGTCTATCTCCATATTCATAATATTTTGACTCACCGCAGATTGTACCTTGCCCAGTTTCCTGGCCGCAGCCGAAAATGAGCCTGTTTCCACGGTTTCTACGAATGAGTATAGCTGCTCGAGTGTTAACATATCAGTATTTGTGATGGTAACTAACTTTGTACTATCATAATTTGGCTTGATAATGGCTGCAAGTCTTTTAGAGGAGTCGCCTGATGACAACCAAGCAACGTGTTACCCATGCCATTTTATTCGAGCTGTTTGCCCTAGTGATAGTCGTGCCTCTAGCTATTATTATCACCGGGAAAGACACTTCCGAATTACTCTTGGTTGCTATCGGCCTGAGTGTCTATGCGGTCATTTGGAACTATTTTTATAATATCTGGTTCGATAAGAAATTCGGCAGTAACAGAAATCAGCGTAGCATTGGCATAAGAATAGGCCATGCACTGGGCTTCGAAGGAGGCATCATAGTCGCGACCTTACCGCTAGTATCTTGGTTCCTGGGTATTTCAATATTCGCCGCTTTCTTACTCGAGTTTACGTTTCTGGTGTTGTTCTTCTTCTACGCCATTGCTTTTAATTATGTCTATGACCGTATTTGTCAGCGGCTACTGACAGCACCGATTTAGTGACTTAGCTAACTCGATTGGCTAAATTAGTCAATATTAGATTTTCGTGACTCGTTTAAAGTTTATCGTGCTAAGTAATTGCGAAATTTGCAGAAGGATATAAAATACGCCATATCTGCGAGGATAATCTTTAGCATTTCACATCAGGGCCGATGAGCTATATAAGCCTTAGGCACAAGCCATAGGCGTCAATGGCGATATAGGTTACAAACGATGAATAAATTTTGGCTTATTTTATTATGTTTTATTGGGCTTGTTCTCAGTCCGGTAGCATTTGGCTGGAATGATAGTGATAAAGATGGGGTACCGGATATCAAGGATGCCTGCCCGCATACGCCCACGGGCGTGCTTGTCGATGCTTCAGGTTGTGACAAGAGTCGATTATTTAAGTCGATTTGTTTAATCACAAGTGATGACAAGGTTTATCCCGAGACTTGTATCCAGGCCACTGAGTTAGCGTTAAACTTTGAGTTCGCTAAGACTGAGATACTCTATTCGCAATGGCAAGTTCTCGCTCAAATAAAACAATTTTTACAGCTAAATGACGTTAAGCTATGCCTCATTGGACATACAGATTCCGTCGGGAGTGTAGAGGCCAATCTGCTCTTATCCGAGGCAAGGGCAAAAACTGTCATGGGGATCTTAGTTGATGATTATGGCTTTGACCCGGAGCGCTTTATTGTGAGAGGAATGGGAACACGCTCTCCAATGGGGACAAATGATACACCAGTAGGCAGGGCCCTGAATCGACGGGTCAATTTTGTGGTGGAGGTCAGTCACTAGGTGTCTAAAAGTAGGGCTCAGAGAGCCGCTTAAAATTTTGATTTGAATTAAACCTGAAATGAAACAGCTCATATTTATATGAGCTGTTTTTCGGTGTTAGATTTGAATTGTGTTAACCCAGACATTTGTTTGGGAAATTTTTAGGGAGTAATACATGGAAAACTTGGAAGGTTTGATCGAGCAAGCGCCAGAGCTTATCGTGACCTATGGAATGAAGATCATTTTTGCGATTGTTATTTTTATTATCGGTAAATATTGTGCCGGTCTTGCTAAGAAGCTATCTAGTAAGTTGATGACCAAACGTAAGGTTGATCCTACCGTTGTTTCATTTGTTTCAAATATGGCATGGTCACTGGTGTTTGTGTTCACCATAGTGGCCACGCTTGGACAAATTGGCGTACAGACAGCATCACTGGTTGCTGTTATCGGTGCCGCGGGTCTAGCGATTGGCTTGGCCCTACAAGGCTCACTGTCTAATTTCGCTTCAGGCGTCTTGATGGTGATGTTCCGCCCGTGTCGTGTCGGTGATTATGTTGAAGCCGCCGGTATTGCGGGTACAGTCAATGAGATCACTATATTCTCAACTAAGCTATTAACACCGGATAATAAACTTATCGTGGTGCCAAACTCGGCCATGATGGATGGCACAATCACCAACTACTCTGCGATGGAGACTCGTCGGGTCGATTTCGTTATCGGTGTTTCTTATGATGCAGATCTTCTTGAAACGAAGAAGGTACTGACACGCGTTATTGAGAATAACCAGTATGTATTGAAAGATCCTGCTTGCACTATCGCACTGTCTGAGCTTGCGGATTCGTCGGTTAACTTCGTGGTGCGTCCATGGGTTAAAGGCAGCGATTACTGGCCAGCTTATTTTGAAATTCTAGAGCAGATTAAACTAGCACTGGATGAAGCTAACATAGGTATTCCATACCCTCAGATGGATCTTCACTTGAAAGAGACACCAGCAGTTGCATCTTCTGTAGCAGCTTAAGTCTACACTCTTGTAGTGACAGCTAGGTCTTACTCACACGCTAGCGCACCGAGTAAGATTACAGATAGTTAGATTGCAGATAGTTAGATAGCTGGAAGTTAAAAAGAGAAAAGGTCGGCATTTGCCGACCTTTTCTATGTCTGGAACATTTATGAAGATTTACCAGGGACGGGTATAAATCTTCGTTATGCATAGGAACTAGGAATCTAGGAATCTAGGAATCTAGGAATCTAGGAATCTAGGAATCTAGGAATCTAGGAATCTAGGAACTAGGAATCTAGGAACTAGGAATCTAGGAACTAGGAATCTAGGAACTAGGAATCTAGAAACTAGGAATCTAGGAACTAGGAATCTAGGAATCTAGGAACTAGGAATCTAGGAATCTAGGAACTAGGAATCTAGGAATCTAGGAACTAGGAATCTAGGAACTAGGAATCTAGGAATCTAGGAACTAGGAATCTAGGAATCTAGGAACTAGGAATCTAGGAACTAGGAACTAGGAATCTAGGAACTAGGAATCTAGGAAGCTAGGAACTAGATCCTCAGGCATTAATGTACCTCACCATATTGATAATCAAATTTTGGCATGCCCCAATGGAATTTTATTGCCAGCATTCTTAAGCCGAAACCAAATGGCAGGCAGATGGCCAGGTTGATCCATTCACTGACTCCGTATGACTTAAGACCCACATAGAGTGCGGCAGTGAGCAGGGCGACTAAGGCATAGAGTTCTTTCTTAAAGATCAGCGGGACTTGATTGCACAAGATGTCACGAATAACGCCACCAAAAACGCCAGTTACTAGCCCCATGACGACGGCCACTAGCGGGCTAAACCCTAGTAATAGTGTCTTCTGGGCACCGACAATAGAAAATACCGCTAAACCTAAGGCATCTATGGCTAAGAAGAGTTTAGACAGATAGCGCATCACGGGGGCAATCACTACGGTGAGCAATGAAGCAAATGCAATGGCGATAAGGTAATGAACGTTCTCTACCCAGATCAAGGGATAGTTCCCCAGCATCATGTCACGCAAGGTACCGCCACCGATAGCCGTGGCACAGCCTATGATGACGACGCCGAATAGATCCATCTGTTTCTTACCGGCACAGAGGGCACCTGTCATCGCTTCGGCTATGATACCGATAAGCCAAAGAAGGCTGATAAATTGAACTTCTTGCATAATAAGAGTGCCACTGAGTAAAAGAAGACGGATTTTGCCTGATAAGAAGCCAAAGAGACAGGTATAAATATTTCTTTTTATGATTAGAATTAATAATGTATATATTTTTAAATTATCGTTTTAAGCTTGATTGTACTCATTTTGTGGTTAGTAATAATAATCCAATTTTATTAAATCGTTCCATTATCACGGCTTTGGTTGATTATTGTTGTCATGTTGGGTTTTTATTGTGTTAAGTCTTGTTTTACTGGTGATAATTTTTGACATTGTCTTATGCTCTAACGACCTTTATTTTTGGCGGATAAATACTGGTACTCGCTATGTTCAGGGAGTAGTATTCATGCCTCGAAATCATAAACAAGGGCTAAGATGATCGATTTTCGCAGTGATACAGTAACCAAGCCAACGACTGCAATGCGCGAGGCAATAGCCAATGCCGAAGTAGGAGATGATGTTTATGGCGATGATCCTACGGTAAACAGTTTAGAGGCAATGGCCGCCGAGATGTATGGCTTCGATGGTGCCTTATTCACTTCATCTGGTACTCAAGCAAACTTATTGGCATTGATGGCTCATTGTGAACGTGGTGATGAGTATATTTGTGGTCAGCAGGCTCATAACTACAAGTTTGAAGGAGGCGGCGCGGCGGTACTTGGCAGCATCCAGCCTCAGCCTCTTACTAATCAAGCTGACGGCAGTATCTTGCTTACCGATATTCAGGCGGCAATTAAGCCTGATGATGTCCACTTTGCTCGCACTCAATTGCTCAGTCTCGAGAACACCATTGGGGGTAAAGTCTTGCCCCAGGCCTATTTGGCACAAGCGCAAACGTTAGCATTCGACAACAAGCTGAAAATCCACTTAGATGGGGCTCGAGTCGCTAATGCGGCCGTTGCGCAAAATATCGCAATCGCTGACATTACCCAATATTTTGATTCCGTTTCTATCTGCCTCTCTAAAGGCTTGTGTGCCCCGGTAGGCTCCTTGCTTTTAGGTGATGAGCGCTTAATTCATAAAGCCAGGCGCTGGCGCAAGATGCTTGGCGGTGGCATGCGCCAAGCCGGTATTTTAGCCGCGGCGGCTAAACTGGCTATCACTGACCAAGTCGATCGCCTGGCTATCGATCATGACAATGCGCGCTATTTAGCCGAGTGTTTGTCTGAGCTTGATGAATTTGAGATAGATCTGACGCAGGTGCAAACCAATATGCTGTTTGCTGAGGTAAAGCAAGATGTGGACATCAAGCATATTGCGACCGAGCTTAAGTCTCTGGGGATATTAATCAGCCCAGGCTCCACTTTGAGGCTAGTGACCCATGCCGATATCAGACGAGCCGATATCGATACCTTCATCGCTAAACTTAAAGGCTTGTTGGCTTAACGCTGCCGGTGATTCGCTAATTTTTCAGAAATGGTAAATCGGGTCATAAAAAAGTCTGCCGAGGCAGACTTTTTTGTTTTTACTATTCGCAGCAGTAAGGCCAATAGTAAGATTCGTTACTGCTACTGTTAGCGCCTCATTAACGTATTGTTAGTGTGAGTGGCCATTATGACCATCGCCGGGCATCTGTTGTCCGTCACTATTATAAAATCCTGAACTGCCGTGTTGAATGAAGCCCTGAGTGATCATCTTGGCGATAAAGGGATCTGACTCGCTGTCGCCGACATCGGCAAAATCGATATCTTTGTATCCCGCAGTCAAGGTCTTAAAATCCACTGATGTGACAGGCTTCACCTCGATGAGTTGATAAGTGAGTTGCTGTTCACCTCGCCCCATAGTGAGGCGGTAGGGCAGCTCGAGTGATGTTGCCCACTGCAGGCTCACCTCTTGCCCTCCCTGTTCACCGCTAACACTCTCAAGGGTCAGGCAAGTGTGCTGGATATCATCGGCTTGCTTAAGCTCAGAGCGTACATCTGGTGAGACGAGATGAAAGACCTGTTCTAAATCATAGCTGATATTGAGAGATAGAAGGTCGCCGGTGCGATAACTCACTGAGCGCTTATCCATTGGAAAGTAGCGAATATATTCGCCGTTGCGCTGCCAAGCCTCGAAGGTTTGCGGCGACCTTTGGTAGATAACCGTATCTTGGTAGCGTGTCAGTTGCAGCTCATGACTTAGCTTACCCGAGTCAACTCCCTTAAATATCACATAAGTTGCGCTGAGCTGGCTTGGGGATACGCCGTCGCATACCTGCTGCGCCTTGTGAGTTAGCTTAACACTCAAGGCTGGCTGGGCCTGCGTCGATTGGCTCGCTGTTGATAGGTTAGCTGCGGTGGCATGACTCGCTGTCGAATGAGCCGACACTGTGTGAACGAAACAGACGAGTAGGGCGGCGCTAAGCAAAGAATACTTCATAACAACTCCTGTGCTTTGGATTGTTTGAGTGAAGGCCGTCTACGTCATACTGATGGGTATAAGATTAGACGGCCCGATAAACAGAGCTTATAGAGCCGTTTCGGCTTTTTCGACTAAGCTAGCGGCGTGGTTTATTACATGGAAAATATGGTTCTGCTCTACAGTGCCTTGCACCAAGTGTGCACCGGGTCCGCTGGCAAAAATCCCCACATCTTCACCCGCATGGGTTTCAGAGCTTAATGGCACCAAGGCTTCTTGATGGAATCCAGCACTTTGTGTGTCCACATAGTTGAGGTCGAAACGACCAGCTGCTATTGGTAGGCCATAGCGCTCATCTCCGCCAGTTTCCAAGGCTGCGTAACCGCGACCATTGGTGTAGCCCACTGTTGTGTAGGGCATGCCGTTGGCATCGGTAGAGTTAGTGACGGCTGAGATGCCGCTGGAATCATTGCCCTTCACAAGACCCAGAATCGGATTGCCTCGAGTCGGGTAACCGGCAATGGTGAACACATGGCTGTGATCTGCGGTAACCACAAGCAGAGTATCCTTGCTGGAGGTTTTTTCCATGGCGACGCGTACGGCTTCAGACAGAGCTATTGTGTCGTGTAGCGCTCTTGCTGCATTGCCTGCATGGTGGGCGTGGTCGATACGACCCGCTTCTATGATAAGCACGAAGCCTTTATCATTCTTCTTGAGAATGTCGATAGACTTGGCCGTCATTTCGGCAAGGGATGGCTCGCCAGTCGCGCCGTCCGTCGTACGGTCGTAGTCATATTCCATATGAGATGAATTAAACAGGCCAAGGGCATGGTTTGTGGTTGCAGGGTCCAATGCTAAGAAACTGTCTCTGTCGGCAACATAAGCCGAGTTGGCATATTTAGCGGTCCACTCAGATGTTAAGTCACGGCCATCGAGTCGCTTACCACTCTTGCCTTCAGGATCTGTCATAGTATTAGGGATAAATGCGCGACGTCCGCCGCCCATAATCACGTTGATACCCGAGCCAAAGCTGTAATCTAGCAGTTGAGCCGCGATATCTTTACAGCCGTTGGTCACGGCTTCTGCCGTCAGGTCCGCATCACTTTCCCAGTTGCGTTCAGGTGAATGGGCATAGGTCGCGGCAGGGGTTGCATGGGTGATACGGGCGGTAGAGATCACTCCCGTGGACATGCCTGCAATAGAGGCAAGCTCGATGGAAGTCATCAGATCTTGTCCCTGAGTCGACGCACAATTTCCGCGAATCACACCTTCAGCCTGTGAAAGTACGCCAACATCGGTTTTAACTCCTGTGACCATGGCCGTCATGGTGCCGGCAGAATCAGGTGTCTGACCATCGACATTGTAGGTTTTAGCCAGACCAAGATAGGGCAAGGTCTCGAACGAAAGTGAGTTTTCCTCGCCTGTCTTGCCTTTTAGTTGACCATCTAATATTCGCGCCGCTGTCACAGTAGAAACACCCATACCGTCACCGACGAAAAGGATAATGTTTTTAGCCGCGCCTGCTTGGTTATTCACCTCTAGTTCACCGGCTTGAGTCACACGACGTTGGCCATCTATGTACCACTCATTGACCGCGGTCCAATCTTTACCATCGCTACCGTTATTGCCATCGTTGCCATTGTTACCGTCACTGCCGTTTGTGCCATTGTCACCGTCGCTACCACACGCCGCCAAACCTAAAACTGCTGCCATCGACAGTACGAGAAATTTCTTATTCATGATTTGCTCCAGATGAGTACTGTTTGATTAGTATTTAGTGCCGCCAAGCGATTGCGCCTGGTTGATGATATGGAAGATCACATTCTGCTCGATAACACCTTGAGCCAGATGAGCGCCTGGGCCAGTTGCATGCAGGCTGATATCTTCACCCGCATGGGTTTCACTGTTTAATGGCACTAACGACTGCTGCATAAAACTTTTCTGCTCTGTATCGACCGATGAAAGATCATCACGCTGGCCGATAACGGCCCCGGGGCCATTGGTGTAGCCTAATGTTGTATATGGCTTGCCATCGTCAGCTATGGCTAAGTCACCACCTACGTTATGCACAAGGCCTAAAATTGGATTACCACGCTCCGGGTAACCGGCAATGGTGAATACATGGCTGTGATCTGCGGTGACCATGATTAAGGTCTCATCGGGATTGGTATTTTCAAACGCGGCTTTCACTGCATTAGAGAATTCCACCGTGTCTACTAGGGCGCGATGGGCATTACCCGCATGGTGAGCGTGATCGATTCGGCCCGACTCGACGATCAGCAAGTAGCCTTGTTCATTCTTGTTGAGGATCTCGATGGACTTGGTGGTCATCTCTGTGAGTGAGGGCTCACCTGCGGTGTCATCAAGTCGGTCCGCCTCATATTCCATATGTGACGAATTAAATAGGCCAAGCAGATGATCTGTGGTGCTGGCATCTATGGCATCGAAACCTTCTTTATCCCACACATAGGCGGCATTGCTGAAGTTTTCGGTCCAGGCCTGAGTGAGATCTACACCATCACTGCGACGACCCGATTTATTCTCACCGTCAGTCACGGTATCTGGAATGAAATTGCGGCGTCCGCCTCCCAATGCCACACTCAAAGCGTCAGCCTCATCGCGCATCACTAGCTGATACGCTATATCTTTACACTCATTGGTTATGGCTTCAGCCGGCAGGTTACTGTCGGCTTCCCAGCCTCGCTCAGGTGTTGCTGCATAAGTCGCTGCAGGTGTGGCGTGTGTGATACGAGCCGTGCTGACAACGCCAGTAGATAGCCCCTTGGCATTGGCCAAGTCGACTAGGGTGATTAACTCGTTCCCCTTAGATGATAAGCAGTTACCGCGAAGGCTGGTATCTGAGACCGATAACACTCCGGCTTTAGACTTAACCCCGGTGGCCATGGCTGTCATGGTGCCGGCTGAATCCGGAGTCTGTTGGTTGGTGTTATAGGTCTTAACGAGGGCCGTGTAAGGAAACTGCTCGAAGCTAAGAAAGTTTTCTTCGCCGCCGTCATTGCCTTGGATCTGCTGACCTTGATAGATACGCGCCGCCGTGAGTGTCGAAACCCCCATGCCATCACCGACAAAAAGAATGACATTTTTGGCTTGGGTCTTGTTCGTTTGCAGGGTTTTATCGCTGACCAGCTGTGCACTGGTTTTGAACCATAGACTGTCAGTTTGCGTAGCAGGTAAAACCGCGGCATTGGCTGCCATAGTCACTAAACTGCATGAAACGAGTGCAGCTACTTTTTTCATATTAATCACTATCATCACCCTTATTGTATTGAGGTATGTTGGGATTTCATTTTTAGACGCGACGATTGTCTATGTTTTTCATGACAAAAATGGGTTGGATATATGTAGGTTTTGTGACTCTGTTGTGGGGTACTCGACGAGGCTTTACTCTTTGTTTGTTGAAATCAATCTGTTCGCTAAGGGAGCATAATGCCGATGCTTGCTCAATATTGGTGAGCAAGTTTCATTTCATATTTTATTAAGCTGTTGTTTATTAGCTAATTAAAAGTTGGCCCTCATCTTGCTACCTATTAATGGGTATTTAGTGCCATTAGATATGCAGGCCTGTTACAGGCTTTGAATCTTTGTGGTTAGACATTGAAACTGATTAACTTTTGACTGTTAAGTTTTAAGAAGGGAGATATAAATGAAATATTACAGCCGTAGATTTATCAAACCTGAGCACCTAAATCCTGCTAATGCACTGTTTGGCGGCCAGCTGTTAAGTTGGATTGATGAAGAAGCGGCAATTTTTGCCGGATGCCAGATGCATAGCCAGAGCATAGTGACTAAGATTATTTCGGAGGTTAACTTCAGAACCCCTGCTAGGCAGGGAGATGTTATCGAGTTCGGACTGGAGATGATCAGCGCTGGTTCTAGCTCGATAACCGTGTGCTGTGAGGTGAGAAACAAGTTGACCCGCCTGCCAGTGGTCTATATCGATAAGATGGTGTTCGTGAATGTTAATGAGCAAGGCTTGCCAATTCCCCATGGGATTCGTGCAAATGCAGCCTGACGCGGGGGCTGAAGGCTCTTAGGGACGAGAATTCGAGAGATCAAGCCTTCAAGGACTGGGCATAGGCTTAGTCCTTTTTATTACGGGTGTGTTAGGCTAGCGGCCAATTCATACCTTCTGGCCTGTGTTTGTTACCGCGCCGGACATTAAAACCTTATCACCTATGAACACATTAACGCATTCCATTCAAAACCTGATGAGTAAATTGAGTCGGGAGTCCATAGGACTTATTTGCTGTTGTATTGCGGCGGCAGCCTTCCTCATCTTCCCCGAGACGGCAATATCTTTGGTGGCCGGGGTAACGGCTTACGCCATCCATGAATTTGGCCTGGCTTTCATCATCATTCCCTCCCTATTTGTGATTTTATCTCTGGCTATCGCCTTGAGTCCCTGGGGTAAAATTAAGTTAGGTGAAGGTGCCAAGCCCGAATTTGGTTTTGTCAGCTGGACCGCCATGCTATTTGCCGCTGGTATGGGCTCCGGACTTATTTTCTGGGGAGTGGCCGAGCCTATTGCGCATTATGCGCACCCACCCGCATTTATGCCTGCCGATGTTATAGGTAAAGATAGTGCACTGGCCTTGACCTATTTTCATTGGGGGCTGCATGCCTGGAGCCTCTATGCTATTTCAGGTTTGGTGATGGCATGGTTTGCCTTCAACAAGTCCAGACCTATGACTATCTCGGCCAGCTTCACCGATAAACCTGAGTCAAGCCGGTATCAAGTATTCGATCTTCTGGCTGTGGTGGCGGTGATCTTCGGCGTCGCGGGAACCTTGGCTAATACCATAGCTTTAGTGCAGAGTGGCGTGGAGCAGAGCATAGGCTCAGATGTCGGTGGAGTGAGTTTTCGACTCGGCCTACTCATGGCCATCACCTTAGCCTTCACCCTTTCCTCTACCATGGGGCTGGATAAGGGGATCAAGCGGATGAGTCTGTTCAACCTGCTGTTAGTGGTCGTTATGCTGGTGGCGGTGCTAGCCCTGGTCGACCCTTTATCTGTCGCCTGTACTGTGCTTACTTCGACTCTGACTTATCTGCAACTCTTACCATCTGTCTCTTTCTCTATCGATATGGATTCTCGTCAATGGAGTGAAGGCTGGAGCATCATCTATTTTGTCTGGTGGATTGCCTGGGCACCTTTTGTCGGTCCCTTCATCGCTCGAATCAGTCGTGGCCGTACCATACGTCAATATCTGCTGTGCACCATACTCATACCTACCGTGACCTCCATTGTCTGGTTCAGTACCTTCGGCGGCAGCGTATTTGAGATGAGTATCTTGCCTGATGTAGTACAGGCTACCGATAGAGATTTTACTCTGGGCCTGTTCACCTTCTTCGATAACCTGGCTTTTGGGAAAATCCTGACCTATAGCGCCATCTTGCTCTTGATAACATTTGTGATCACCAGCGCAGATTCGGCTATCTATGTCACTAGTATGATGACGGGAAGTCAGGCGGTGAAATCTAAGTTGATGTGGAGCTTAGTGCTGGTGGCGATCACGGCAGCCTTGGTATTGAAAAATAATATCGACCTGAATAAACAGATCGCGATTTTTGGCGCGCTCCCCTTTACGCTAATTTTACTCGCTCAGGCAGGCATCATGGTAAAAGAGCTGATAAAACATAAGCCATAAGCTAAAAGTCATAAGTCATAAGTCATAAGTCATAAGTCATAAGTCATAAGTCATAAGTCATAAGTCATAAAAAATAAGCCATAGGGCATAGATGTAAGTAGAACGGATTGGAACGATATTTTGTGTCCTGGCTTAAATTTCGGCCCACTCTATTTTCTCGGCGCTCTGAGCCATTTTCCGAATAGGATCATAGTCTCTGTCCTCGGTAGCGGAGAAATGTGAGATCTCTACCTTGTCCAATATACTTAGGCCAATAGGATCTAGGTGCATCTCCATCAAGAGATGTTTAATGCGTCGGCGTAATTCAACCGGGACAAGCCTAGATATCATCCAGGGCGGAAAACTGCTGGGGCCAAGGGTGTCTATGACCCGCAGCTTTGAAGCGAGTTCCGGGTTTTTTATCATCTCTAATTCCAGAACCCAGCTATCGATAGCAGAGGCGTCGATCCGATTGTCTAAAATCATCTGTATCGAGTTCTGGTGGGCACCTGATTCGACTACCTTACCAAAATATCGACAATCCTTACCCATCTTAGCCAAATGATCACGCACGACATAGGTGCCGGAGTGGGACTGTGGTTCATTATAGGACCAACGCATGCCTTCGAGATCGGCAAAGCTGTGTATTGGACTGTCTTTGTGCACCACCACATCAGAATAGTAGACGGCCCTGTTGCGGTAGCGCCTGCCCTTTAATACTGGTGTCGCCAGTAGTTCAACCTTGGGAGCGGGTTTGTCTACCTTCCAGATATAGGGAAGGCCGCAGATCCAACATATGTCGATATCGCCGGCATCGAAGCCTAATTCCCGCTCTTGCCAGGGGATATCCAGACAAGCCTCTATGTGGATATTTAATCTATTAGCCAGGTATTGAGCCAAAGATTTTACAAATTCATCGGCATTAGGGGCCATGCAGGAGGTGAGTTTCAATGTGTTCATTTTTCAATTCTGGCTGCGGGTTTAGTTTGAGGACTTAGTCTGGATATTCAGTCTGGGTATTCAGTCTGAGTATGTAAACTGAGGGGCTAGGCCCCGATTCGATATACTTAGTTGTTTTTCTCACCTTCATCGCTTAAGTCTGCTTTAACCGATTTGACCGCATCACGAGAGGCGTGGCCTATGGCCTTAGTTGCATCTCTCGTAGCATGACCTATCTCAGTAGTGACTTCTTTGGTGGTTTGGCCAATGGTGCGTCCTGCATCTTGTAGGTCAGCGCAGCCAGTCAGTCCGATAAAAAGCGCTAGAACCATCAGGGATAATTTCATTTTTAAATACTCAAAGTTAGATGTCCGGGCTATTTTAGCGGTTTAAGGCATTGGCCGAAAGAGAAACAAACTTCTTATTGTGGACATGGGGCTCACGTATTTTACGGGGAACTTGGAAAGGTCTTGGTTATTAAGTCTTAAAATGTGCACTGCCTCATAAAAGAGGCAGTGTTAATTTAGCATCAGGGGGTTATACCGCAGGTTTTATCCCCATTGACATTAGTAGACTAGAGCTTAGCTATTTTTTCATCGAGATCAACTATCAAGTGCTGCATGATCTCTTGTACCGACGTATCTTTCGTCGACTCATCCATGTGAATTTTGAAGGTCACCAGTACATGACCGTCGTCTTTAATTCGTTTGTTTTGCATGGAGAAATAGGCACTCTCGGTCTCAGCCTCTCTGACGACGAATCCGTCCAGTTCGAAGATACGGTTGCCTGAGCGGCCGTGCCATTTTGTGATTCGGCTTAATCCAATTTCGCAAGATTGATTAAACTCAATATGGTTTTGCCATGTTGTGGGGTGAGCAGGATCTTTAACGTGTGGGCATCGAACGGTATAGTTGTATACATGTGAGATTGCTGTCATATATTACCTACTTGTTTGCGATTACTAATGCCATCATAGGCATTGCTTTTCTGATCGGTCAACGTTTATTCGTCTTTACTCTTATTAAGTTTACTATCTCTGGTCTGTCTCTTCTGAACAAGAATAGTGAACTTGCTATAACTCTTTTTTAGCATGACTCAAACCCGGATAACCTTGTGCTAGATCCCACTTTTTGACTATTTATCTCTCTTGTTTCGTCTTCGGTTAATAAAGCAACAGCTAATTGACTATCCGACGGCATGATCTCAGAACCTCCACTGTAAGAATGAATGCCTATCACTAAAGGTGATACTAACTAATTTCAGTTTTGCATGTATACAGATGATAATCAGTTATCTGCTTGATTCACAAGCTATGTATCCAGAACATGAGATACATATGTATTGTTAGATGTTGTTCAATTTACAAAGGAGGTCGTGAGTGAACACTTAGTGATGAATGAATTGTGAAATAAATGAAATAAACTTGTAAATGGCTATTAATGCCGCATATATCTGCTTATAATTTTAGGATAAAAATTAAATGTCTATACTCTACCGGAGGCTTAAATGCTGGCCAGAACCGTTTCAATTTTAAAGTACTGCGTTCTTATCATTGCCGCAGCGCAACTCACGGCTTGTGGGGAGGCTCCGGCGCCTCAAGCCCAAATGCTTCCCAGTGTGATAGTCAACACGGCTAGTACCAAAGAAATTCAGTCTAAGTCTGAGATAGTAGGACGTACCAGGGCATCAGAAGATGTCACCATCAAGTCTCAAATTCAGGGCCAATTACTCAAGCGTGCGTTTATTGAGGGGGATGACGTTAGTGCCGGCGACCTGTTATTTGAGATCGACCCTGCTAATTATATTTCTGAGTTAGCTCAGCAAAAAGCGGTGCTTAAGCAGGCATTCGCGTCGAGAGATGTGGCGGTGATGAATTGGGAACGTGGCAGAAGGCTGCTTCCTGATGGCATGATCAGTGCGCAAGATATGGATGAGCTGACCTCTCGTAAACTCACCACCGCAGCCGGTGTGGTACAAGCTGAAGCCGCCGTACAGGGCGCCGAATTACAACTGAGTTATACCAAGGTTTATGCGCCTATTTCCGGTCGCATCAGTAATGCTAAGGTCAGTACCGGAGACATCATTACGCCAAATTCAGAGATGGCGAACCTGGTTCAGCTACAACCTATGTGGGTTAACTTTCAGGTTGCAGAGAAGAAGCTTATCTCTGCTCAACAGAAATTTTCCCAGGCCGCAAAACATCAAGTACAGATTTCAGATATCGTGATAAGCCTGCGTCTGCCTAACGGCACTATGTTTAATGAGACGGGATATATCGATTTTGTCAGCAATAAGGTCGATGCAGCGACGGGAACCTTACCCATAAGAGCGACCTTCAAGAATGATGCTAAATTAATGCTACCAGGCATGTTTGTGACTCTGATAATCGAATCCCCCATCAAAGAGAAAGCCCTACTCATTCCTCAAGCCGCAGTACAGGAAGATCAGCAGGGGCGTTTCGTCATGGTGCTCAATGAACAAGATGAAGTAGAGAAGCGCATCGTCGAGCTTGGTGAGCGTTTCGGTATCGACTGGCGTGTGCTTAGCGGTCTCGAAGATGGCGAGCGTATCGTAGTCGATGGTCTACAGAAGATCCGTCCGGGTATCAAGGTTAATGCTGTCGAGCAAGAAATAGTGCCATTTCAAGATACTCAAGCAACACCCACTGCCAGCGATGCTAAGTAGGACTATGTCATGATGAGTGAATTTTTTATTGGTGGCTCTAAAATTAGCCTAAATTTGCCTTTGCCACTGGCTAACAGGGGAATGTCATGATTAGTGAGTTTTTTATTGGTGGCTCTAAAATTAGCCTAAGTTTGCCTTTGCTATTGGCTAATAGGGGAATGTCATGATTAGTGAGTTTTTTATCAACAGGCCCAAGTTTGCCTTCGTTATCTCGACGGTACTGACGCTGGTTGGCCTGATCTCTATTCCGATATTATCGGTATCGGAATTTCCTGAGATAGCCCCCCCGCAGATTAATGTGTCGACCAGTTATGCCGGTGCCAGCGCCAATATTGTCAGAGACACCATAGCTCAGCCGCTGGAAGCGGAAGTGAACGGCGTCGAAGACATGCTCTATATGGAGTCTAAGAGTTCCAACGATGGCAGCTACTCCTTGAGTGTGACATTCGATGTGGGTACCGATGCCGACATGGCTCAGGTGAAAGTACAGAACCGGGTGCAACAGGCCATGCCTAGACTCCCTGCTGAGGTTCAGCGCCAGGGCGTAACGGTGGAGAAACAGAGCCCGAATATCTTGATGGTGGTGAACCTGGTGTCCCCCAATGAGACGTTCGATTCTCTGTTTATCACCAACTATGCCGGACTGAATATCACCGACTCTTTAGCGCGTCAAAATGGTGTGTCTAAAGTTCAGGTGATCGGAGCGCTGGACTACGCCATTCGTATCTGGCTGAACCCGGATAAGATGGCCAGTCTTGGGGTGACGGCATCGGACGTCATAGCCTCACTACAAGAGCAAAACATTCAGGTCGCGGCGGGTCGTATCGGCGCTGCACCAGTGGATCCGGATCAACAGTTTCAGTACACACTGCAAACCAAGGGACGTTTGAAGGATCCCCAAGAGTTTCGTGAGGTGATGATCCGCGCCAATAATGATGGCTCTAAAGTTATCGTCGGCGATGTAGCCAGAGTGGAGCTGGGCTCTCAGACCTATGATGCTCAGGGTCGACTGAACAATAAACCTTCCGCCATCATTGCCGTCTATCAATCGCCCGATGCCAATGCATTAGAAGTCGGTGCGGCAATTAAGGCCGAGATGGACAAATTGTCGAAGCAGTTTCCTAGAGATCTGCAATATGAAGTCCTCTATGACACCACAGAGTTTGTCGAAACTTCGATCAAGGAGGTAGTGCAGACGCTGTTTATCTCCATAGCGCTCGTAATCTTAGTGGTGTTTATCTTCTTGCAGGATGTACGCTCGACTCTGGTACCTGCTATCGCGATCCCTGTGTCTCTTATCGGTACATTTGCCTTCCTGCTGGTTTTTGGCATGAGCATCAATACGGTATCTCTGTTCGCCCTGATTTTGGCTATCGGTATTGTGGTCGATGATGCGATTGTGGTGGTGGAGAACGTCACTCGTTTGATGGAAGATGAGGGGTTATCACCCAAAGAAGCGACATCTAAGGCGATGAAAGAGGTCACAGGACCGATCATTGCGACCACCTTAGTCTTGCTAGCTGTGTTTGCTCCTACGGCAGTCATGCCTGGGATCACGGGGCAGATGTATGCCCAGTTCTCGGTGACCATATGTATCTCGGTACTGATTTCATCGATTAATGCCCTGACATTAAGCCCAGCTTTGTGTGCTTCCCTTCTTAGACGGCCAAAGAAGCATACTAAAGGCTTCCATGCCACCTTCAATAAACATTTTGAACGTGTCACCGGCAAGTACATGAAGTTGGTTTCATCCCTGACTCGTAAGCTTTCCTTAGTCTTAGTTGTGTATGTAGGCCTGCTCGCCGTAACGGGAGGCATAGCGAATATCTTGCCATCAGGTTTCGTGCCTATGGAAGATAAGAAGGCCTTCATGGTGGATATTCAATTGCCTGATGGTGCGTCACTCAACCGTACCGAAGAGGTGATGAGAGACCTTGTCGAGTTAACATTAGCCGAGCCAGGGGTCGAGAATGTGATCCATGCCAGTGGTTTCAGTATCTTGTCCGGTTCGGTTGCCTCTAATGGTGGCTTGATGATCGTGACACTTTCAAGCTGGGAGGAGCGAGATACTCCGGATATGGTGGAAGCGGCGATAGTTCGCAAGTTGCAGGCCAAGTATGCGGCTAATCCTTCGGTGAAAGCCATGGCATTCTCACTGCCGCCTATACCAGGTGTGGGTAGTGTCGGTGGCTTCGAGTTTGTGTTGCAGGATACTCAGGGACGAACGCCTCAGGAGCTAGCTTCTGTGATGCGAGCCTTGATCATGAAAGCCAATGAGCAGCCTGAAATCGCCATGTCTTTCAGTAATTTCCGTGCCGATGTGCCGCAGATGTATGTGGATGTAGACAGAGACAAGGCCAAGGCGTTAGGTATCTCGCTCAATGAGATTTTCTCAACCATGCAGACCATGCTGGGTTCCATGTACGTTAACGATTTCAACCGTTACGGCAAGGTATTTAGGGTGATCTTGCAGGCCGAGGGGGAGTTCCGTAATTCTGAACAAGACATCTCGCGTTTCTATGTTCGCTCTAACACTGGGGAGATGATCCCTCTGAGTACACTGGTGACAGTGACTCCGATATTGGGGCCTGATGTGATGACCTCATATAACATGTTTAGCTCGACCACCATCAATGGTTTCCCTGCAGCTGGTTTCAGCTCGGGTGATGCCATTAAAGCCATGGAGCGTGCGGCTAACGAGACTCTGCCTACGGGTTATACCTTTGAATGGACAGGTCAGACTTACCAAGAGATCAAGGCGGGTAACTTAGCGCCCTTGATTTTTGCCCTAGCGTTGGTGTTTACCTACCTGTTTTTGGTGGCTCAATATGAGAGCTGGACCATACCCTTCGCGGTTATCTTGGCGGTGCCAATCGCGGTATTGGGGGCCTTCCTCAATATCTGGTTGATGGGCTCAGACTTGAACCTCTATGCACAGATAGGCCTGGTGCTCTTGATTGGACTGGCGTGTAAAAACGCCATCTTGATCGTGGAGTTTGCCAAGCAACTGCGTGAAGAGGGTAAGAGCATTCTCGAGGCGGGTGAGACGGCTGCAAAATTGAGATTCCGTGCGGTATTGATGACCGCTTTCTCCTTCTTGCTCGGGGTGTTACCTCTGATTATCGCCACCGGCGCCGGTGCAGGTAGTCGACGTGCCCTGGGTTATTCGGTATTTGGCGGTATGTTGGCAGCCACTATCGTAGGAACCCTGTTAGTTCCTGTCTTCTATGTGATGATGCAAACAATGCGGGAGAAGTTTAAAGCTAAGGCTAAGGCGGAAATAAGCTAAGTCTAAGTGTAAACGGCAACAAGATAAGCGAAAAGGCTCAGGACTCAAATCCTGAGCCTTTTTTTGTGGGCTGACTATTCTTGTGAATAAGGCGAGTAGGGTGATTAATTGCTGATTTAGAGCTACTTTTAATAGACGGTACTAATGCCTAGGTGATGCAGTGCACATGCAAATGACCTTACAGCTGTTAGTATTTTTTGTGGTGGCGATAATATTAGGGATCTTGTTACGCAGGCTATTGAAAAATACAGCAATCCCATATTCTGTGGCCCTATTAGTCTTGGGCATCTTGATTGGTTCTGTGCTGGATTATGAAGTTCATAGCCCCTTCCTGCACGAACTTAAATCATCCTTTTTGCTTGCCAGTCAGCTAGACGCCAACCTTATCATGTTTATTTTTTTACCGGCTCTGGTATTCGAGTCGGCTTTCTCGCTAGAAGTTCATCTGTTTAAGCGCATGTTCTCCCAGATCGCCCTGTTGGCCATCCCGGGAATGGTGCTTTGTACGGGGATCACAGCACTGTTAAGTCTCAGCGTTCTACCTTGGCACTGGTCGGTGGGAACAGCCTTGATGTTTGGAGCGATAGTCAGTGCTACGGATCCGGTTGCCGTGGTGTCCTTGCTAAAAGAGATGTGCTCGCGAGCCCGGCTACAAACGCTGATCGAAGGGGAATCATTACTCAATGATGGTACAGCCATCGTCTTATTTACCTTATTTTTGGGGCTAGCGACTCAAGCCCAGGCCGAGTTGAGTTTCATCCATGTGATTGGCGAGTTTACCCGGGTTGTTAGCGTAGGTGTGCTTATTGGTGCCATCGTCGCGGCAATCAGCCTGATGTTTATCGGCTCTTTGTTTAATGACAGCCTAATAGAAATCGCACTGACCCTGGTCTTGCCCTATCTGGTATTTTATCTGTCTGAGCATGTGTTTCATGCATCGGGTGTGGTGAGTGTGGTCACTCTGGCACTCATCTATGCAGGACCCGGTCGAACGCGTTTCTCCCCTGAGGTGATGGAGCATCTGCGTCACTTCTGGCATACCTTGTCTTATCTATTTAACACCCTGATATTTATCCTGGTAGGCCTGGTTATATCGACACGACTCGGACTCGCCGATCTCGCCAATTGGCAATACTTAGCGGTGATCTTCGCCGGAATACTGGTCATCAGGACCATGGTTATCATCGGCTTTATGCCGATCTTAGCCAGAATAGGCATAGGTTTGACCAAGGAGAAATCAATCGTCTTGATATGGGGGGGCTTGCGCGGCGCGGTCTCATTAGCATTAGCCTTAATCGTGGCGACCAACGAATCTTTAGATATTCAGCTAAGGGATCAGGTGCTGTTTCTTACCGCGGGTATTGTGGTCCTCACCATAGTAGTCAACGGCTCGAGTATGCGCTTTGTGATGGCAAAATGTGGACTCGACAAGCTGCCGAAGGCCAAGCAGAAGACCTTTGCTAAGGTGCAGCATAAGATCTCTGATGAAATTGCCAAGGTAAGAGAGAGCCTTAAACAAGATGAACACTTGAAGGCAGTTAATTGGTCGGTGGTCGATCGCAATATTGTCACCGTTGCAACTCCCTATAAAGAGGAAGAAAGCATAGACACTCAGGTGGAGTATCAAAGAAAACTACTGGAATCTGAGCGACAATTTTATTGGAATCAATTTGCCAAGGGTCTCCTTAGCCAAGATGCGACCCACATCTTAATCGGCGCAATAGAGAAGGCATTAGATGGGACGCCGCAGATCTGGCCCAGGCCCTTCATTACTAAGCATTGGCATGTTCCTAAATGGGCGAGTCAGTGTGCAAACATGCCGATCATAGGACCCTATGCTCGAGCCGCGAGTTATAAGCAACATGTCATTACCTTCGAGAGTGCCAGAGGCTTGTATGAGGCGAGTGCTTATATTCTCGAGCTTGCTCCTAGTTTGTCTTTAGAGGCAGGCCAGTTGGAAAAAGTCTTGCAGCAAGTCAGCCAAGTTAATCAATTTGCCGATAACACCTTGAAGGATTTTCGTCAGGACTCGCCTCATCTGGTTGAGCGGGTGGAGTCCTACCTTGCCTTAAGGATATTGCTCAATACCGAGCGTAAGAAGATCCAGGAGTTGACTCATGAAGGCATGATCTCGGAAGTCGATGCACAGAAGCTTATCGAAGAGGTTGAGCTCAAGATGCATGAGAGCAAAAAACTGAATCAGCTAGTCTGACCGCATTCTTTCAGTGTTTTAGCCCGTAAAAATAAGCAAGGCCCACTCACTTAAAAAGTGAGTGGGCCTTGCAGTTTGCTGATTCTTTGCAGGGAAAAAGCTAACTTTCACCACTCTATAACAAGTGTATAAGCATTGGCTAGATATAAGTCACAAATTTACCATTTCTAGTGCAGGTGTGTGGGTGTTGAATGGAGGTGAGTCACAAATTTATCATTACGAATACAAGTGTATACACTTTGTATTTGGATATTTCCCGTAATAAAAAGCCCATCCGGAGATGGGCTAATAAATTACTGATTACTTAGCAGTCAATTACTCTCGTATTAGAGCGCATTAGTGAAGATCTGACAGATCTCTGCGTGTGTAGCCTGTTTAGGATTGGTAAAGCCACATGCATCTTTCAGAGCGTTGTCGGCCAGTGTTGGGATATCTTCGGCTTTGACACCCAGTAGAGTCAAATTCTCTGGGATTTTAACCGCTATAGCCAGTGTTTTAATGGCTTCAATTGCTGCTGTCGCACCTTGGTCATCACTCATGGCCGATACGTCCACACCCATGGCCTTGGCAACGTCTTTCAGGCGCGGCGCGGCGACTTGTGCATTGTACTGTTGAACATGGGGTAGCAAGAGGGCATTACAAACCCCGTGTGGTAGATCGTAGAAGCCGCCTAGCTGGTGAGCCATGGCATGGACATAACCTAAACTGGCGTTATTGAATGCCATTCCTGCCAGGAACTGAGCATAAGCCATTTGATCACGGGCATCGATATTTTGGCCATTATCGACCGCCTCGATCAGGTTAGCCTTTATCAGTTCTATTGCCTTGATGGCGCAGGCATCTGTGATTGGGTTTGCGGCAATAGACACATAGGCTTCGATGGCGTGAGTCAATGCATCCATACCGGTTGCCGCAGTGAGTCCTGCAGGTTTCGCCAGCATCAACTCTGGGTCATTGACAGATAAGATAGGAGTCGTGTGTTTATCAACGATAGCCATCTTAATATGACGGGCCTCATCTGTGATGATACAGAAACGTGTCATCTCACTCGCCGTGCCAGCTGTGGTATTGATGGCAACCAGTGGTAGCTGAGGCTTGGCGGACATATCCAGGCCTTCATAGTCCTTGATGCTGCCACCATTAGTCGCAACCAGGGCGATACCTTTGGCACAATCGTGTGGAGAGCCACCACCGAGAGAGACGACAAAGTCACAGTCATGACTTCTGAGTAGCTTAAGACCCGCTTCGACATTGCCACAAGTTGGGTTTGGTTGTACGCCATCGAAGATAGTCGTCACGATACCGGCGGCGCCTAACTTCTCTGCGACCTGGCCGACTAAGCCAATCTCTACTAAGGGTTTATCGGTAACAATTAGTGCGCGTTGAAAACCTAAGGTCTTGATATCACCTATGGCATCGTCGACGGCACCTTTGCCTAACACATTGACAGATGGGATATAAAATTTAGCAGCCATAAAATCACCTTTATGCTCGAATGTTAAAAGTTGTTATCATTTCTGGTTACTAAATTACCAATCTTGTTTGCTTAAAGGTGTGAGCCAGCTCTAAAAACGTCGCGCGTAAGGGGAATATTTGTTCGAAACTTAGAGGTTGGTTACTAAATCTGTAAATTTATGACAGAGGCGAGAATTATTCCTCCTAGTCTATTAGCTTTAGATATGATTTTGATAAAGGCTGACTGTTTTAACCTTGTCTGCGAGTCAGTGGTGATCGATTAGCTATATTCATAATGGCAGGGTTGCAGGGTTGTAGGGTTGAGCGCTATTTATCTATATCAAATATGTACGACTCATTATGAATGTGAAACGTCAGATTTATCTATTAAGGAGCGCTGTGTGTCTGATGTTATTATTTTTCATTCCTTGCATCATTTTACCTCATGCATGAAACCTTATTGTTAAAGTTATCCCCCTTGAAAATTAATTCTAGGTGTTTGTTTTAAATTATTAAGTGTCTTTGTATGTGGGATGCAACATGTATTACCTAGGGGTTTATTGATTTCATTTAAATATTGTCTTTTATATGGGAAAGAGTTTTTAGTTATAAGCTTATAGCTTAATTCGATATCAACTAAAATGCATAGTTTGTTTTTAATTAAGAGTTGCAACTAATTTGTATTCATCATGTATTTAAACTTCAATCTCAACGTAACCTGTTGAAGAGTAACCCGTATTTGAGGTTGGTGATGTTCCTGGGTAACTGGATTTATCGAAGTTAAAATATATTGTTGTGTAATTTGTTACTGATTGTATTGACTTGGTTTAATAATGATAATAAAAATAACGCCAGCAAATAAAATTGGTAATAAAACTGGTTTACTATCTTGGTTGGTTTAATTGTTTTCATTGGTTTTTAGCTCTTGGTGATTAATTTGGTAAATAGTAGTTATTTACTATTTACATATCGTCATCGCTCTACTTTACTTTATTTTGGTTTTATTTTTTATAGCAGCTTCTCTGTCATCTGTTTGACATGAATATACCTCACTCTGGTATTTTTCTGTTGCCGTGAATGTCATTGAGTATGTTTATTTCGTATAAGGACGACGAGTATGGGGCTGGAAAAGTTACTGTATCTGCAGGGCGTCGGTGCCGAATTTATCAATTTCAGTGGCCAGAATATCCGTATCCCTACTCAGGACCGGGAGGGAGTATTGAGGTGCATGCTGGATAAACTAGTCGATACTCGAGGTGAAATCGATGCAGGGTATCTGGCGCGGCGTATTCATGAACTCGATGCCAAGCCATGGACCTTAGGGCTTCATGGTTTTCAGCATACCTATCTGGATGAGCCTGAGGTTAGTTTGTATTTGCCCTATGGTTATCAAGATGAATTGACGCTGAGGATCTTGAGTGAATCGGGCTGCTTATTCAGTCTTAGCGTGCTGCCGTCCGATATGCGGATAGTCGGTGATTATCACATCGGCAAGACTCAATACTTACACTATCGCTTATCCCTGCTGAAGTTAATACCAGTCGATTCCGTAGAAAATTCCAATGGCGATACCGACACAGGTATCGAGTTGCAAGCTGATTCTCCTGAGGTGATGGAGGCAAATAATCGGCGCTTGGGTCTTGGTTATCACAGCGCCGAGTTAATCGCGGGGACACACAGGCATTCGGGTATCGTTATGATGGCCCCAAGACAAGCATTTAGACTCTCAGATATAGATTCAGCTATAGATTCAAATGAAAATAGTGTCTCGAAGACTCGGCCTCGCTCCTGGGGAGTGAGTATTCAGCTCTACTCGCTGCGTTGTGACAGTCAGTGGGGCATCGGAGATTTTGGCAATTTAACTGACATTATCGACTTGGTGGCCGCGCATGGGGGAGATTTTATTCAGCTCAATCCGCTGCATGCCTTAGATATAGCTGAGCCTGAACAGGTGAGCCCCTATAGTCCCAGTGACAGACGCAGAATAAATCTCCTCTATATTCATATCCAAGGTGTGCCTGAGTATACCCAAGTAAAATCTAAGTTGCAGTCAGATGAATTTGAGAGTCTGAGGCGCGCAATCAATATCGATAACTGGCTGGATTACCCTCAGTTGACCCAGCTTAAATATCGTGCATTTGTAATTTTGTATCAGGCCTTTAGTCAGTCAGACTCTATAAAAACATCGGTCAGGAGGCAAGCATTCGATGATTTTGTGCATAGAGAAGGGCAAGCACTGACTCAATTTGTCGAGGTTGAATCGGCTAAAGCTGGCGATGACTTACCCAAGGACCTCAACTTTTATCGATTTTTACAGTTTGTTGCCGAAGAGCAAGTCTGTGCCTGTCAGGCATATGCCAAGCAAGCCGGGATGTCATTAGGTTTGATACGGGATCTCGCCGTGGGTGCTAACCCGGAAGGAGTCGAAGTTAGGCAAAATCCGTCGCAATTTTGCCTCAGTGCCAGTATCGGAGCACCAGCGGATCCATTCGCGCCTCAGGGACAGAATTGGGGCCTGTCCCCCTTAGAACCACTGTCAATAAAGAAAGATAATTTTCAATATGTTACATCCATAGTCCGGGCCAATATGCGTCACTGTGGCGCATTGAGAATCGATCATGTGATGTCCTTACTGAGAATGTGGTGGTGCCCCTTGGATGAAAATAACGGTCAGGGAGCCTATGTGTATTACCCCGTCGACAGTCTTTTCGCCATCTTATGCCTGGAAAGCTGGCGAGCCAAGTGCTGCATCATAGGAGAAGATCTCGGCTTGGTTCCCCCCGAGATGGATCGGCGCCTGCGAAACGCGGGAATTTATTCCAATCAGCTGTTCTATTTTTGTAAGCACAGTACAGGTTTCATGAGTCCAGGTGAACATAAACAAGACAGTTTAATGATGCTGGCCAATCACGATGTGCCTAACTTAGCCGCGTGGTGGTCTACCAGCGATCTGCATTTGAGACGTCAGCTCGAGCTTATCGATAATGATGAAGCCTTGGGGGATGCCCTGAACGGCCGCGAGCTTGAGAAACAGCAGTTGCTTAGCCTGCTGATGGGTGTTGGTTTTATCGATAAAGCCGCCGTCGTCGACAGTCTGGAGTATGAGGCGTTACTTGAGGCCTGGATCAGTGCCTCAGCCCTGAGCCGTTCGGCATTATTTAGCGTGCAGCTTAGCGATCTCATTGGCGACATACACAGTGTGAATATTCCCGGGACCTGGCATGAGTACCCCAATTGGCAGCGACGCTTGCCTATTAGCCTCTCGGCTATAAAAGAATCTCCTAAGGTGAAGCTTTTGCTGGAGCGGATAAGGGCGATGAGAAACTCTGAAGACGAGCAAGTTTAACTACTGATGTTTGAATGCGCTAAGTCTGAGCGGTTATGCATCTGGATCAGCTTATAGAGGTTACAGCAGGTTAGCCTGAGAATTTTTAACTTTACTGGAAGATAAATGATGACTCAAAATGCCCCTCACTTTCATCACGGCGCCGATATTGCGCTGCTTAATGGTGAATATTGCGATGTGTTTTCTCTGTTAGGCATGCATTTACAGGAAAACCCGAGCGATACATCGACAAAAAACACCAAAGGCAAGCAAGCCGAAGCTAAAGCCGTTCAGGTTAAAAATCAGTTGGTAGTGCGCTGCTTATTACCCGGAGCTCTACGCGTAGAGGTGCTTAACCTTAAGGATGGACGTAAGCTTGCCAGCCTGGAACGGGTCAATGAAACCGGTCTATTTGCCGGGGTGATAGGGCGAAGGGTGAAACCTTTCCTCTATAAATTGCGGGTCGAATATCCCTTGAGCATAGAAGAGATCATCGACCCCTATCAGTTTCCAAGCTTGTTAAACCAAGACGACATTTACCTGTTTGCTGAGGGACGCTTAGAACAGGCTTATCATCTTTTAGGGGCTAATTGGCGGCAGAGTCAGGGAGTCGAGGGGGTCAATTTCTGTGTGTGGGCCCCCAATGCCAGGCGCGTGTCTGTGATGGGAGATTTTAACCATTGGGACGGGACCCGGCATGTGATGCGCCAACACTTGGCCAATGGCATATGGGAGATATTTATTCCCGATGTTAATGAGCAAGCACATTATAAATTTGAGCTGATATCTGAGCATGGCGAGCGCATAGAGAAATCGGATCCCTATGCTAAGGCCATGCAAGCCGCGCCGGGGAATGCCTCCTTGATCCCCCTTAAGCAAGATTTTAACTGGCAAGATAAAGAGTGGCTGGAGTATCGTAAAGCTCAGCAATGGCACCACCAGCCAATTTCCACCTATGAGGTTCATCTCGCTTCATGGCGACGTAAGGGGGATGAAGGCGAGCTTTTTCTGAATTATCAAGAGCTCATCGAGCAGCTCATTCCTTATGTTAAAGAGATGGGGTTTACCCATCTGCAGCTGATGCCCATCAGTGAATATCCCTTCGATGGCTCTTGGGGTTATCAGCCTGTGGGCTTGTACGCGCCTAGCCATAGATTCGGCGATGCTGCAGGGTTGAAAGCATTTGTCGATGCCTGTCATCAGGCGGGATTGGCCGTGGTACTCGACTGGGTGGCGGCACACTTTCCCAAAGATCCCCATGGCCTGATCCAGTTCGATGGCACTAGCTTATATGAGCATCAAGATCCCAGACGGGGGGAGCATCCTGACTGGGATACCTTGATCTATAACTACGGCCGCGGCGAAGTGCAAAGCTACTTGCTGAGCAATGCCTGCTATTGGCTCGATGAGTTTCATTTCGATGGCCTGCGTATCGATGCCGTTTCCTCCATGTTATATCTCGATTACAGCCGCGAGCCGGGGCAGTGGCTCCCCAATGCTGAGGGGGGGCGGGAAAACCTGGAGGCCATTAGCTTCCTGCAGTGTCTTAACCAGCGCTTATACCAGGCATTTCCGGGGATCGTAATGATCGCCGAAGAGTCTACCGCCTGGCCCGGAGTGACAAAGCGGGTCGACGATTCTGGCTTAGGTTTTGGCTTCAAATGGAACATGGGTTGGATGAACGATAGCCTGCGCTATCTGGGCCGAGATCCAATCCACAGGAGTCATCATCACAGCGAGCTGACCTTTAGTTTGATGTACTGTTTCAGCGAGCAATTTATCTTGTCCTTGAGCCACGATGAGGTGGTTCATGGCAAGGGGTCATTGCTACATAAAGTGCCAGGTGATGACTGGCAGAAGTTTGCCAGCCTACGGGCATATTTTGGCTTCATGTGGGGGCATCCTGGTAAGAAACTCCTATTTATGGGCAATGAGTTTGGCCAAAGAGACGAGTGGAGTCATGAGCGCAGTTTAGATTGGCATCTGCTGCAGTATGCTCCTCATCAGGGGCTGCAGACCTGGGTGAAAGATCTTAATCACCTCTATCTAAGTCAGCCCTCTCTTTACTGCCAAGACACCCAGGCAGATAAGTTTCAATGGCTCGATTGCGATAATCACCAGGCTAGCGTGTTTAGCTTTATTCGTTATGGCGAGTCCACAGATGAACACTTGATATTTGTCGTCAATATGACACCTCAAGTTCATCATGGTTTTCGCATAGGCTTGCCACTAGGCACCGAGTACCGAGAGCTGCTTAACAGCGATAGTGAGCATTATGGTGGCAGTGGGATGGGGAATGCCGGGGTGATATTGGCCGAGGAGTTGCCTTATCAGAACATGCCTCACAGCAGTCTAATTACTGTGCCTCCTCTTGGGTGCTTAATCTTATCGCCATCTCATTTAGCCAGTCACTCAGTCATAGATTCAGACACTAACTTAACCGCTAACTTAACCATAGGGTTAGAGCAGACCGGTGAGTCAGATGAAGCTCACTAACGGTAAGCCTTATCCATTAGGGGCGAGTGTCGATGATTGCGGCGTTAACTTTGCCCTGTTTTCGGCCCATGGGACTCAGGTCACTCTGTGTATCTTCGATGAGCATGGTCATGATGAGATAGGGCGGTTTATCTTGCCGAGAAAGTCGCAACATATCTGGCATGGGTATCTTGAAGGGGCGAGAGAGGGTCTGCTATATGGATATCGCGTCGACGGCTTGTTTCAACCGCTATCGGGGCACAGGTTTAACATCAATAAGCTCCTGCTCGATCCCTATGCAAAACAGTTAGTGGGTGAGTGCCGTGATAACCCATGTCATTACAGTTATATACTCGAAGATAGCGAGCAAGATCTCTCCTTCGACACGACAGACAATGCGGCCAGTATGCCAAAGTGTCGAGTGGTAGATTATCGCCTGCTTGGTCCCGTGACCCCGGTGCAAAAAAGTTATAGTCAGGAGGAGGTGTCACTTTCTCTGAGGCGCAGCATCATCTATGAGCTGCACGTTAAAGGCTTCACTCAGCTGCACCCGGATATTGTCAAACACCGCAGAGGCACCTTCGCGGGGCTAGCCAGTCCTGCGTCGATAAGCTATCTCACCAACTTAGGCATCACCTGTGTCGAGCTTATGCCGGTGCAGAGTTTCTTCGATGAGCCTTTCCTGCAACAGAAGCAATTGAGTAACTATTGGGGCTATAACAGCATAGGATTTTTTGCCCCCCACCAGGGCTATTTGAGTGGTGATGATGTGTTTGAATTTCGTCATATGGTGACTGAATTTCATAAGGCGGGCATCGAAGTGATCTTAGATGTGGTCTATAACCATACCGCCGAGGGCAATCGTCTCGGTCCGACCTACAGTTTCAGGGGCATAGATAACCTGAGCTATTACCGTTTGAGTCCCAGTGAACCTAGGTATTACATCAATGATACCGGTTGCGGTAACACGCTCAATATTGCCCACCCTAATGTACTGCAATTGGTGATGGACTCGCTGCGTTATTGGGTGGAAGTGATGGGCGTCGATGGTTTTCGTTTCGATTTAGCGACTTGTATGGGCCGTGAAACCCATGGCTTCGATACCGGTTCCGGCTTCTTCGATGCCTTAGCTCAAGATCCTGTGCTAAGCCAGATCCGCTTGATTGCTGAGCCTTGGGACATAGGTCCGGGTGGCTATCAGTTGGGGCAATTTCCCATGGGCTGGAGCGAATGGAATGACAGGTATCGCGATACCATTCGCCGTTTCTGGCGTGGGGATGCCGGGATCTTGCCCGAATTTGCCAGACGTTTTCACGGCTCCAGTGATCTATTTGAACATTCTGGCAGGCCACCATCTGCCAGTATTAACTTCGTTACCAGCCATGATGGCTTCTCCTTGATGGATCTTGTCAGTTACAGCCTGAGACACAACGAGGCCAATGGTGAAGACAACCGCGATGGGCACCAGGAAAATTTCAGCCATAACTATGGTGTCGAAGGTGTCACGGACGACCCTGACATTAATGGCCTAAGAGCAAGGCAGTGTCGCAATATACTCACGACTCTGTTTTTGTCCCAAGGCGTGCCTATGTTGCTGGCCGGGGATGAAGTCGGTCACTCCCAGTCAGGCAATAATAACGCCTATTGTCAGGACAGTCCGCTGAGCTGGCGGGAGTGGCAACAAGATATCAGCAGTAATGCATTGCTGCAGTTTACCCGAAAGTTAATTCACCTCAGAAAACGTTTTCCTTTGCTTTGCCATCGCCAATATATACATGAGGGCGCCAATGTGGATGCACCCGGACTCGATTGGTTTTGTCGTCAAGGGTTAGTGATGACCAAAGCCTTGTGGAGTGAGACCCAGACTCGCAGCCTGAGTCTGGTGATAACTGGTGAGCTTGAGGCGCAAAAGGGCTGTCGCCAGGCACTCCTCTTGATGCTTAATACAGACGAGAAAAGTCTGGGTTTTTGTTTGCCTGAGCTTGATAACCTGTCTCCCTGGCGCTGTCTGTTACACACTCAAGATAATGAGTCCCCCCCAGAGTCAGTCGCACTTTCTACCAATTCAAACCCAATATATCGCCTGCAAGATCGAAGCTTGATGCTGTTTTATGCCGAATTTAAGGAGCCTGTTCATGAGTGTTAGTACCCCTAAACGCCAAGGAGTATCCCAAGCTAAGCCATCGGATAAGCCACTTAAGGATGAAGTTAAAGAACTCCAGCAAGATTGCGAGCCCTGCGATTCATTGTCGGCTTCCTTGAGCCGCTATATGAATAATGGCCTGGGTCAGGAGGAGTATGCTCAGCACGATCTGTTTCATGCCCTAGCAAGTAGCGTGAAAGAGCTGATGCTGGATAACTGGCGACAGACCCGAGCTAAAGACAGCCAATATCAGACTAAGCAAGTCGCCTATCTGTCTTTGGAGTTCTTGATGGGACGAGCATTAGGCAATGCCTTATTGAATCTGGAACTGACCGATGAGAGCCGTGAAGCCCTGAGTCAGTATGCTGTCGACTTAGAGTCTCTGGAGAGTTTAGAGCACGATGCTGGCCTTGGAAATGGAGGTTTAGGTAGACTCGCCGCCTGTTTTCTCGATAGCTGTGCCAGCTTAGATTTAGCGGTTACTGGCTATGGGATCCGTTACGAATACGGCATGTTTGCCCAGAGAATTGTCGATGGCTATCAGATAGAGCGCCCCGATCGTTGGCTTAAAGATGGTAACCCTTGGGAGGTCAGGGTGCCCAATCATAATGTCACCGTGCCCTTCTTTGGGCATACAGAAAGTTATATCGATAAATTGGGCCGACGGCATGTCACTTGGGTGGATACTCAAGACGTGCAGGCGGTTGCCTATGATATGCCGATACCGGGTTACCGTAATGGCCGCATCAACACCCTGAGATTATGGAAGTCTGAAGCCACAGATGATTTTGATTTAGCCGAGTTTAATCAGGGAGATTATACCGAAGCGGTGGCCCGAAAAAACTTGGCAGAACAGATCACTATGGTGCTCTATCCCAACGATGCCAGTGAGAATGGTAAGGAGCTTAGACTAAGGCAGCAATACTTCTTGTCCTCGTCGAGTCTGCAAGACTTGCTCAATAACTGGGTCAAGCAACATGGCACCGACTTTAGTGGCTTCGCTAAAGCCAATGTGATGCAGCTCAATGACACACATCCCAGTGTGGCCGTACCTGAGTTGATGCGTTTGCTGGTGGACCATTATGCGCTGGAATGGGAGCAGGCCTGGGAAATTACTACCAATGTCATGGCCTATACCAATCACACCTTGTTACCCGAAGCGTTAGAGCGCTGGCCCGTGCGCATGTTCGAGCAGATGCTCCCCAGAATCTTAGAGATCATCTATGAGATTAATGCGCGATATCTGGATGATGTAGCTCACCACTGGCCCGGAGATGCTGACATGCTGGCGAAGATGTCGATCATCGAAGAGGGCAGTGAGCCCCATGTGCGTATGGCCTATCTTGCCATCGTTGCCTGCTTCTCGGTCAATGGGGTCGCTGGCTTGCATACTCAGCTACTGACATCGGGTCTGTTTAAACATTTCTATGAGCTTTGGCCGGAAAAGTTTAATAACAAGACCAATGGCGTGACGCCGAGACGTTGGTTGGCACACTGTAACCCCAGATTGGCCGCTTTACTGACAAAACGTTTGGGGCGCCAATGGGTCGGAGATTTACAACACTTACATGCCCTGAGTGCTTTCACCGAAGATAAGACGCTGATTGATGAGTGGCGTGAGGTTAAGCTGGCCAATAAGCGTGAGCTCAGTTTGATGATAGCCAAAGAGTGCGGCGTCGAATTTGAGCCTGAAATGATGTTCGATGTGCAGGTTAAGCGCATTCATGAATATAAGCGTCAGCTGCTCAACATACTGCATGTCATTCACCTTTATCATGAGATCTTAACGGCCATTAGCGATAACAGCTTAGATAAGCTAGTGCCTAGGTGTGTCTTGATCGGTGGCAAGGCCGCACCTGGGTATGCCATGGCCAAACTGTTGATCAAGCTCGCCAACAATGTCGCCCATATGGTCAATTCTGATCCTCAAGTCACACCCTATCTCAGGTTTGCCTTCTTGCCGAACTACAACGTCAGCGCCATGGAAAAAATATGTCCGGCAACGGACTTGTCTCAACAAATCTCCACCGCAGGCAAAGAAGCGTCGGGCACGGGAAACATGAAGTTTATGATGAATGGTGCGCTGACTATCGGCACCTTAGACGGTGCCAATATTGAGATGCTCGAAGAGGTGGGAGAGGAGAACTTCTTCCTGTTTGGTTTAAATGCCAGCCAAGTCAGTTCACTGCAAGAAGATTACCAGCCAGAGCATTTTATTAACCAGTCTCCAGCGTTGCAGCAAGTTATGGACCTGCTGGAGAGTGGCCATTTTAATCTACTGGAACCCGGTATTTTCGACACCATCATAGATAGCATCAAGTCGCCAGCAGATCCTTGGATGACCGCGGCGGATTTTGAATCTTATCGACAAGCTCAGCAGCGGGCCGCAAGCGCTTATCAAGACCCGGAGAGTTGGACAAAGATGAGTATACGCAACACTGCATGCAGTGGGCGTTTCTCGAGTGATGTCACCATTTCCGCATACCGTGATGAAATATGGAAAGCTTAATTATTAACAGTCAATTCAGCCGATTTTCCAGTGATGTGCGAACCACATCTTCAAGTTACCGGGACCCAATATGGAGGGCTTAATCATGCAGTACCTTAAAGTCGCAATCATTAACCCAATACAGCAAACGTTGAGCGGTGAAAGCCAATTAACCCTAAGCAATGAATCTCAAGGAGCGAGTACAGATGCCTAATCCAAGTCCACGTTATATCAGTAATATAACCCGTGATACCTATGCCATTATCTTAGCCGGAGGCCGAGGTTCCCGTTTGCATGAGTTAACTGAGTGGCGCGCGAAACCCTCGCTTTATTTCGGAGGTAAGTTTAGGATCATCGATTTCCCCCTATCGAACTGTATCAACTCAGGGATCCGCCGTGTGGGCGTGGTGACTCAATATAAGTCTCATTCGCTGATTCGTCATGTCATGCAAGGCTGGGGGCATTTTAAGAAGGAACTAGGCGAGTCGGTGGAGATCTTACCTGCATCTCAGCGCTTTTCGGAAAACTGGTATCAGGGCACGGCCGATGCAGTGTTTCAAAATATGGATATTATTCGTCACGAGATGCCTAAATACGTGATGATTTTATCGGGCGATCATGTCTACCGTATGGATTATGCGGGAATACTCGCCGCCCATGCCGAGTCAGGGGCGGACATGACCGTTTCCTGTTTAGAGGTGCCGGTAGCCGAGGCCGCTGGAGCCTTCGGTGTGGTGCAGGTAGATGAGACGCAGCGCATATTAGGCTTCGAAGAGAAGCCGGAAGTGCCTAAACATCTTCCCGATAATCCGGAATCTTGTTTAGCCTCCATGGGCAATTATGTATTTAACACAGAATTTCTGTTTGAGCAGCTCAAAAAAGATGCCCTGAATGAAAACTCCGAGCGAGATTTTGGTAAAGATATCATCCCTTCCATAATTCAAGAGCATAATGTGTTCGCCTATACGTTTTGCAGCGATTTTAACGACGAAAAGGCCTATTGGCGTGATGTGGGGACGCTCGATTCATTTTGGCAGGCCAATATGGAACTGTTATCCCCGACACCGCCGTTAAACCTATACGATGCTAAGTGGCCTATCTGGACCTATCAGGAGCAACTTCCACCAGCCAAGTTTGTCTTCGATGATGATGACAGGCGAGGCATGACTCTGGACTCAATCGTATCCGGAGGTTGCATCATCTCTGGGGCAACGGTGCGTCGTAGTGTGTTATTTAATGAAGTGCGAGTCTGCTCCTATTCACAAGTCGAAGGCGCGGTGATTCTGCCCGATGTAGTGGTGCAGCGACATTGTAAAATTAAGAATGTCATTCTCGATCGTGGCTGCATCATTCCCGAAGGCACTGTGATTGGTTATGACCATGTCCACGACAGAAAAAGAGGCTTTAGGGTCTCGGAGAAGGGCGTGGTGTTAGTGACAAGAGACATGTTGGGACTGCCCGTAGGCTATGAGTGAATCTCTGTACTTGATTCTGCAGTTGATAAGGAAAGAACATTGAAAAGAGTATTGATGTTAGCCGCCGAAAACGGCTCGATACCAAGGGCCAAAGTGGGAGGAATGGCGGATGTTATCCGCGACCTTCCGGCCGCTTTGGCGCAGCAAGATGTGATTGCTGATGTGATTATGCCAAGTTATGGCTTTCTCGCCGCCTCTGTAAACGCCATTAAGCTGGCCGAATTTAGGGTGACTTTTAGCGGTAGCAGACAGAGTGTTTCCCTGTTCAGTACTCCTCATCCGGACGTTGAGGGCGCGGTGATTTACTTCATCGACATTCAAGATGGCGTGTTTAGCGGGAAACCCCAGGAGATCTATAGCCAAGGTAGTGACGAGCGGCCCTTCGCCGAGGATGCCAATAAGTTTGCCCTGTTTTGTCTCTGTGTAGCGACGGCAATCAATGAGCAGTTATTGCCTATGCCAGACTTGATACATCTCCATGACTGGCACAGCGCCATGTTTGCCCTCTTGAGTCAGTATGATGAAAACTTCCAAAATCTATCGGCTATTCCCTGTGTTTATACCATACACAACCTGGCCATACAGGGGACACGTCCACTCAGAGATGACAGCTCTTCCCTGAGTGCCTGGTTTCCGAATCTACTGGAGAAGTTATCCTCTGAGCAGCTTGAGTCTGTGATAGATCCCCGCTACCGCCATTGTATCAATCCCATGAGAGTCGGGATTAATCTGTGCGCTAAGGTCCACCTGGTTTCACCGACCTATGCCGATGAAGTGCTCAAACCCTCAGATCATGACGCTGGTTTCTTTGGTGGTGAAGGGCTGGAGGCAGATCTGCAGCGTAAACAAGACTCGGGTGCGCTGGTGGGGATATTAAACGCCTGTGTCTACGATGAGCTTGCCGATGAAGCGAGTGTTGCACAGAGTGTTAAGGAGAGTCAGGGGAGAACCAAAGCCAGTGTAAGAGATAAGCTCAGAGACAAGGGCGTCAGTGACGCGGCTGCCAGGAAGAGAGCGAACACTCCGGAGCTTGGCAATAATAGGGCAGTGCAAGGCATAGCCGAACAAGATGATACCTGGTTTGGTCTGTTGGAGCGGATGGAGTCGGCGCTGTTGCGCTGGCAGGGTGATAAACAGTGGGTTGCTGGCTGTGATCAGATAGCCCTGACGCGAATTGCAGGATTGTGGCGACGTGTCTGGCTGTCTAAAGATACACAGGTTTCTAAGCTGCAATCGGCAGACAAGCCGTCAATGAATAAGCACAAAGGCCCGAGTATGCTAGTGACTTCGGTCGGTCGACTGACAGATCAGAAGGTGCTTATCTTGCGCCAGAGAGTCTTGCTCGCTAATGGCCAGCGAGTCTCAGTGCTCGAGTCTATATTACAGGCTTTGGCTCAGGCACATCCCGAGGGGATATTCATACTGCTGGGCAGCGGTGACGCTGAAATAGCCCGAGAATTTAGTGGCATTGCAGCCAGGTATGCTAACTTCATATTCCTCAACGGCTATGATGAGGCCGTTTCGGATGCCCTGTATCGAAACGGTGATCTGTTTATGATGCCAAGCTCTTTTGAGCCTTGTGGAATAAGTCAGATGCTCGCGATGAAAGCGGGACAAATTTGTCTGGTTCATGGAGTGGGGGGCCTGCGTGATACTGTGGCGGACAATGAGACTGGTTATCTGTTTTTTGGTGATAGCCTGGCTGGACAAGCTGAGAGTCTATTGGAGCGTTTTTCCGATGTTCTCGAGGAGTATAACAGTGACAAGTGGCAGAATATGGAGCGCTTAACCAGTCAACAGAGGTTCAATTGGGCAAGCTCAGCGCTAAAGTATAGGCAAGAGCTCTATGGTTTTGATTAACTATCTTAGGTATCTGATTTTTTTTAACTAAATGACTAAAACTAGCTACCGACATCTGCATCGAGTCATCTGCTAATGACTCGATGCAGCTCAAATCTAATGTATATTTTGATGGCTGAATCTTAAGTGTTTGGCATCTTTGATCAGTTTAACGAAATCTTTTCGGCTTATGCGAACTAAGCTGCTATGGTCTCCGGCCTCAAAATAGACTTCTTTGGCATCCACTAACAGATCATCATAAACCGCTTCTAAGTTGTAGGCGCCTCCTAATGGGGGGATAGCCCCATTCTCACAGTCATTAAACATCTGATAGACAGCCTGCTCCTTCATCAGGTGTAGGTCCCGATTGAGTTTGTCACCCAGTGCCCCTAAGCTGATTTTATGGTTAGCAGGCAACACAGCCATCATCTTACGTCCTTCATGATCTTCTAAGATCACCGCCTTTGCCAGCTGAGAGGGTGATACCTGGGCCGCTATGGCCGAGCTCAGAGAATTAAAACTATGGGGATGAGACACAAGCTCATAGTTCACTTCATTATCCTGTAGATACTCATTTAACCGGGTAGAAATAGTCATGGTGTTACCTCTCGAAGCTGATATGACGTTAGTAGTAATTATAGTCCAGAGGCATAAATGCAGACTGAAACTTAGGTTCGAATAGAGTCAAACCGAACTTTCATAGGTACCGAGTGTTTAGTCAGATAATTAATCTTTGTTATAAAAACCCATTTCATTTCTTATGCATTTGATTAACAAGGATTATTTTCTTTGTTCCTCTATCCTTATTCAAACCTTCTTCAGGCATTAACATGAGTAAAATTCACTTACCCTTGATTATTGCATGCAATATACAGTAGAAATAAAAAGAAACATTTTATTAACAATAAATACTGTTTAGTAAAAACAGAAGACAAAACCAACAAATAGAGATGGATTATTAAAGACAGCTGCCCATCTTGATGTGTGCAGTCAAAGGAATATCTACGGGTCGCATCGTAGAACTAAAGTGTCTTTTTACTTATATGAATTGTATGTCAAGCCATAAGCTGACGCCGTTGCATGAGGTAAACCCTATGAGAAACATAATAAAATCAAGAAATAGCATATCTTCGAAAAAGTCTATACTAGCTAGCGCTATCTTACTTTCTCTTAACCTAGGTGTGCTATATGCTCCCTCTGTGCAAGCTGCAGAGATGTGTGGCACTAAAACCTTAGAGCGGCAGGGGGAAGTCCCCGCAAACCAAGCCCATTGCATTACCGACTATGGTCATTATTTCTATGTGAATGTGCCCTATGAAAATAGTGATGTCACCATTACCACATCCGGTGGAACATTTAGTGGCAGTGATGCCGATATTCGGCTTTATGATGGTGATGACTGGAGCGGCAATGTTGAGCTAACTAGTGCAACCAGTGGCACTAATAATGAGTCGATCTCTTTTGTCTCTCGTGCAGGCTCTCGTTATTTTAAGATTAATGGCAACATACAAGAAACCACTTTAGAAGTGACAGTCACAGGTGGCGATATTCCACCTCCTATGGGTGACTATATTGTTTTCGACACCAATATAATGGTTGATTTACCTGCACCCAACCTTTCCTCTAAGGCGCAATATGCCAGCGTGATTACTACTATTTTGGCTGCGACCTACAGTGATTTTGAAGGCATTGCCAGTGGCGTAAATGACCCTATTGATGATGTGAGTGATGCGGTTCACTATCTTGCTAGCACTAACGATCTGACCGATCCGGATCTCAATCAACTGCTTTATTTCTTGGGTTCGTATAAGTATTTCGCCCCAGCGATGTCAGATGCCGAGGCGGTTAAGCTGAGCATTGCACTGCAAGCCGTCGCGAGTATGACTGGCTTCTTAAGCACTGATGGCGGCGTTATCCAAGAAGGCTATGCCAAGGCACTGAATAACTTTGAGCGCGGCGCCGGCGCGATCTACTTTAAAGACCAACTGCCTCACCTGTTAGCGACGATTCAATATTACTCTACACAGACAAATCCTTTTGGCGGTACCAACGCCGGTGATGCGACCATGGCGCTACTCGGTGCGATTGGTTCTGCTGCCTATTATGGTGATGGTTCGGTCAAATCTGCCTATAACAGCAATATGCTGGATGTACTTTCTGTGATGCGCTCATTTGCCTTCCTGGGTGAAACGTCACTGGACATGAAATGGTCCACCGAAGCCGATAGAAAATGGATTTTACCCCATACCTTTATCGCCATGGGCAAGATATCGAGCATAGCCACCGATGAGGCCAAGGCGCGTTTCGATAGCAGCATCTTAGAGGTTCATGGCAAGGTGACTCAGGTTATCTCGGTCGAAACCACTGAGACCATAGTGACTAAGAACTACTTAAAGTCAGCGGGTCGTCAGTGTGAGGTGAGCGATCCCTTGTTTGGTAGCTGTGTGGTGCCACCGAAAGAGGAAGATATCTTAACCGTACGTCATCAGTGTACCGATAAGGTGGTTATCCGTGCTCAATCGAGTATTAGCCAGGCAACTTTAGCCCAGTCTTGCGCCGATATTGCGTTGCAAGATACTGAGTTCCATAACTTCTTTAATACCGGCGGCGTGCCTGTCACAGATGATCAAAACGATGTCATCGAAGTGGTGGCGTTTGCCAGCCCCGAAGATTATGAAAAGTATGCCCCTGAGTTTTTCGGCATCAGCACAAATAACGGTGGTATGTACCTCGAAGGTACGCCAGAGAATGTCGGTAATCAGGCGCGCTTTATCGCTATGCAGTGTCCGGATTCTTGGGTGGGAACCTCTTGTCAGTATATCGACCAGATTTATAACTTGAGACATGAGTATGTACACTACCTCGATGGTCGTTACATCAAGGCGGGATCATATGGCTCTTTCGATTATAACGTTTCCTGGTCAGAGGGGATGGCCGAGTATCTGGCCAATGGCGCCGAGCATACCCGTACTCTCAATGCCTTGAAGGGCGAAACGATTCCGCCTCTTTATAATCTGCTGTTTATGTCCTATGAGTATGATGACTTGTATCAATGGGGCTATTTTGCCATGCGCTACTTGGGTGAGGAGCATCCGGATGAAGTCGCCTCTATCACTGCCGCGCTGCAAGCTGGTGATAACGCCGCCTATATCGAAGTGCTAAAAGGAGTCGCAGAGCGCACAGAGGCTGGTTTCGAAGCCTTCGTTTTAGCAAATTCCGAAACTGTGTCACCAGCTGCGGCAGCTATTCCGGCAGCGGATACCATAGGCAGTTGCGCCTTGGCTCAGCAATATGTGCGTAAGGTGGACGCGAATAAGACCGAATATACGATAACCAATACGACAGATACCCCTGTGTCTCTGTTTTGGATAGATAACAACAAGGGCACGGCAAATTTCGCTAAGAACTATAAGACACTTAACCTAGGTGAAAGTTATACCGCTGCTAGCTGGAGCGAAGGCGATCGCTTGATGCTGACCGATAATGCCATGAACTGTTTAGGGGTTGCCGTGATGGAACCGATTCAGAACAGTTTTTCTATCGATACTGACTTAGTCAAGGATGTGGTGCCAGAGGCTATTCCTGAGCAAGATATGTTGGGTAGCTGTGAGTTAGCCAGACCTCACCTTATCAAGGATGAGTCCCATACCTTTACCATCACTAACACCACAGATTATTCAATTCGTCTGTTCAGGGTCGATAACCTGACGGGTAAACCTAAGTATGCCAGTGCGGCAACTGGATTTGATTTTGGTTACGGTACGCTCAATAAGGGTGAGAGCTACACATCCGATATCTGGTATGGCGATCGCCGCATCATGCTAGTAGATGCACGCTTGAACTGTTTGAGTGTGGGTGTGTTAAACAATGCAAACGCCGATTTCATTATCGACGACACCACCATTGTCAATGCGGCGGCGCCTGAGGTTATTCCAGCTACCAATACCATAGGCAGTTGCGACTTGATGAATAAGCATCTAACGGGTCCGTTCGAGGCTGATTTCTCCTTTACTAATAACAGCAGCACACCTGTTCGTGTCTATCGTGTAGACAATGAAACTGGTGAGCTTAGCGAAAGCTTCGGTTTCACGACTCTAGCTACTGGCGAAACATACGACAGCCTTACGACATGGAAGTGGTTTGGTAATCGCCGCGCGGCTATCACCAATACTGCTGGCCAGTGTTTAGGCGTGGCCGTGATGACTGAAGAAGGTGTCAGCAATGATTACGAAATCACAGAGGAGCTTCTTGGTGGTGGCACGACGCCAGTGGATACTGATGGTGACGGCGTCATAGATTCACAAGATGCGTTCCCCAATGATGCAACTGAATCAGTCGATACGGACGGTGATGGTGTAGGTAATAACGCCGATGCCTTCCCTAATGATGCAACGGAAACTCTGGACAGTGACGGCGATGGCGTAGGTAATAACGCCGATGCCTTCCCTAACGACGCAACGGAAACCTTGGACAGCGACGGTGATGGTGTGGGTAATAACGCCGATGCTTTCCCTAACGATGCAACAGAAACCTTGGACAGTGATGGCGATGGTGTAGGTGATAACTCTGATGCTTATCCAAACGATCCTAACAATGGTGTTGTGCAGAGTTGTGGCGTCGCCACGATCACCTCTGGCCAGTTGACCCTTGAAAATGAAGAGTGTATCAGCGGTGGTAAAGGCAGTTTCTATGTCTATGTGGATGCGGATAACACCGACCTTTACATCACCACACAAGGCGGTGAGGGAGATGCCAACATCTACTTTAATGCAGATACTTGGGCGTCATCGACTAACGCGCAATCTAAGTCTGAGCTAAGTGGTAACAGCGAGAGTCTGCATGTGGTGGCTAATCGTGGCTGGCGTTATATTGCCATCGACACTGGCACTCGCTATTCAGGTGTCACAGTGAAGGTGAGTTTAACTGACTCGGGTACAGCGCCGGTCGAGCCGCCAGTTGAGCCTGAGCAGCCTAGCGGATTAGCCGATACGTGCGCTACTGAATCTGTGCAAGATTATGGCAGTATCAGTGACGGTGTCCCTATCTGTGTCAAAAATGGTCGCTCATCTTTCTATATCAATTTGCCTGCCGGTACTCAGAGCTTAACGGCTGAAACCGGACACGGCGTCGGAGAGCTGGAGTTATATGTTGGCGAGAGCTGGCCCGATGCGAGCAGCAATACTGGCGTATCAGCTAACCCCGGCACCATAGAGAGTGTGACTGTGAACCAGCCTAAGAGCGGTTGGTACTATGTCTCGGTGCAGAGCATGCCTAGTAGCGAAGATGTGACGCTAAAGGTCACGCTTAAATAGCATTGAGTCGCCACTGAAAGCGATTTTTGTCGTTCGCACATAAAATAAGCGGGTCTTAGGCAACTAAGGCCCGTTTTTTATGTGTAAAAACAGATAGTCTTTGAATAGAAGATAAAAAAATGGCCCCGCCTTAAATAAGGGGAGCCACAATAATTCTTATAAAGAATCTGTATATGAATCGTTAAATTGTTTAGCGCTAGCAGACAAATTAACTCTTCATTTGGAGGCTCAAGTGAGCGTCCTAAAGGGAGGTGATGAACCATGATGAAAATATGTAGCACTCGCTACATATAGTGAGAGTCACTGAATCAGGATAAGTTCATCGTTATGGGTAAAAACTTAGATTAATTAGAATTCATAATGAGATGATGCAGGCGTTGTGCCTGTTATCGCTAGATTTTTATGCCTATAGCTATTAGGCAAGGATGAAAATAAGATAAAAAAATGGCCCCGCCTTAAATAAGGGGAGCCACAATAATTCTTATAAAGAATCTGTATATGAATCGTTAAATTGTTTAGCGCTAGCAGACAAATTAACTCTTCATTTGGAGGCTCAAGTGAGCGTCCTAAAGGGAGGTGATGAACCATGATGAAAACATGTAGCACTCGCTACATATAGTGAGAGTCACTGAATCAGGATAAGTTCATCGTTATGGGTAAAAACTTAGATTAATTAGAATTCATAATGAGATGATGTAGGCGTTGTGCCTGTTATAGCTAGATTTTTATGCCTATAGCTATTAGGCAAGGATAAAATAAGATAAAAAAATGGCCCCGCCTTAAATAAGGGGAGCCACAAGAATTCTTATTCAGAATCTGTAGTTGGAAACAATAATGTCGATTAGCGCTAGCAGTCGATAACATGTTTCCTGTAGATACAATACGTATCTAAAGGGAGATGATGATGAACAGTGAAACGGCTTGGACAGTGTATGACTCATTTGAGTATAAACAGTCGAAGCCAGAAATTCGGTTCACTATGTATGAGTCATTAATTTAGCAAAAGTTCATTTTGGAAGCAGATAAAGTCATTTTTATTTTTCTCCCGATAATGACGGCTTGGAAGAGCGATGAATATGAAGCAAAAAAAGGGCAACACCAGTCTTTTATCAAGATGGGGCTGCCTGATGATCATTTAAGATCAAGGGGACCGCGCTAGAAGTCCCAGGGAGAATGATGAACATGAAAACCTTCTTCGCGTTCATATTCTTTGATGCCCTGAAAATGGATAAGTTCAAAAAATAGACGATGTTTTTTTGTGTTTAATTAAAGATAAAACTATCTTGTTGATTAGCCTAGCAAACTATTTATCTCTTTTTCTAACGCTTCCGGCTTAGTCGTTGAAGCAAATCGCGCTAACACCTTTCCTTGGCTATCAATTAAGAATTTGGTGAAATTCCATTTGATCCCCTTGCTGCCTAAAATCCCTTTAGCCTCGGATTTGAGGTACTCATAGAGGGGATGTGCCTCTGGGCCATTGACCTCTATTTTCTCAAAGAGAGGGAAGTTCACGCCGAAATTCAGTTCACAAAATGAAGATATTTCACTCTCACTGCCACTCTCCTGAGCTCCGAACTGGTTACAGGGAAACCCAAGGATGACAAATTTCTCAGGACCGTATTTTTCATACAGCGCCTGTAGCCCCTTATATTGAGGGGTGAAGCCACATGCGCTTGCCGTATTGACTATCAATATCACCTTATCTTTATACTCAGATAAGGATACCGATTTTCCTTGGATATTATTTACCGAAAAGTCATAGATGGATGTCATGTTGAATCTCTCCTTAAGGTTTCAGCTAATCTAGCAGTAAGTATAGTTTCGAGCAAATTAATTGCGCGCAACTTACATGGGGTTTAATTTGAACTCGAGTGATACGAATTGTTTCTTTGTTGTCTTTTTGTGGGGGACTGCTACTGCTTTATGGTTATTGTAGTTGGTTGGTTGCTTCAATGTGTGCGGTAGTATTATATTATTCTTTAAAAACAATTGAGTAGTGGTTGTCTGTGACGTTTTTGCTATTATCCGCAAAACCAATTATCAGAGGCCAATATGAGCGCTAAAATTTGGAGTAGCCTACTCCTGCTATCGAGTATTTCTGTTGCAGCCAATGCCAACAATTTTGGCATTGGCCTTAACGATGATGTGATTTCTACAGAAATTAACCTAGATCTTAAAAATAATGCCAATGCGGTACTCGGATATATCTATTCAAATGATGGTGGACAACTCATATCGAGTGCCATACATGTAGCCCATGATGCGGGTATTCATCATTTTGAGATCGGGGCAAAGTATTCCTATGCCTGGGCGGAAAACAGTGCGAATGGCAGTGCCATTGGGGTGGGTGGTCGTTACACTATGGAGCTGGGGTCTAACCTCTCTTTCCATGCATCTGGTTATTATGCACCTTCGGTACTCTCTTTTGGTAGCGTCGATGGTATGTACGAGCTAGACAGTAAAATTCAATTCCAGTTAAATCCAAGTCTTGCACTTTATACTGGCTACAGAAATATTCGTCTGCAGTATGACAACAGCAATAACTCGACTTTTGACTCTGGTTTTTATATTGGTGGCAATGCCCGTTTTTAACTCCCTCAGTTGCGCAATAGTATCTTTCGCTCAGGTGCTATTGCGACTGATGTTTTGCTTATATCCTCACCATACAAACTGTAAACCCCTGATTATGTTTGCTCTGATATATCATTCCGTTACAGTCAAAATAGTCTAAACTAATCTTTAGTGACGCTTGAACTCGTACTGGAACACTAAAGCCATCGGAAGGCAACTCCCTTCATTTCTACGGCTCAGTCTGTTTCTTCGATTAGATATTGTTAAATCACAGCGTCCTGCTGAAAAAGACATCTTTAGCGTTTATTCAAGGAGAAAGCACACTCTTCATCTTTTTGTTACTTATATTGAATAATGCGTAAATGATATTGCAAGCTGCTGATGGCTTGTGTGGCTATGATTACCTCCAAGGATCAGGGGGAGTCTTATATAGCTGCTTGTAGTTGACCTAAGGTCAACGAAGAACTAGATAAAGGCGAATGATATGATCCAAAGAGCACTCTTGTTATTACTCATTTTTTTTAGCCAGACAGCGGTTGCTGACATCTCTTTCGATCAATCCTTTCTATTTCATGCCAAAGCCGATCAAGCGCCCCCTTCTCAACATGCCGATGTGACGCCTTGGATGGCGACATTGGAGAAAGCTGACAGCATCAGTTTAACGGGAGGCAGCTACTGGCTGGTAATGCCTACATTGATGTACGACAGAGAGACTAAATGGGCGATAAGTGTCAGAAACTCCATCGTTGAATCTCTCGATTATTGGCTGATAGGTGACGATGGCAGCAAACAAGATTCTCACAGTGGTTACTATGCTCCTTATGAGTTCTTGTTTGATTATGGCCGGGAAGTAGAGCTTAACTATGGCGTGGGATATTGGGTTATCGTGAAACTGGAGAGTCGCTACTTCTCTTCTGTGCCTAAGGTGGAGCTCAAACATCTGTTAGATCACAAGCGGAGTGCAGATTTTGAAGCCATGGCTGTGATGTTATGTCTAGGTGGACTCATCTTTATCGCTTGCTATAACTTACTGATTTTTTTCTCTATCAAGGACCGTGCTTTTCTCTATTATGGCCTCTATGTATTGGCATACTTCTTCGGTTGGGCGCTGACATTTCACATTCCTGCGCACCTATGGGCTTACCATAATTTAGAGTTACACCATCTGTTTTTTATTAGCCTTCCCATATTTAATATCCTGTTTTACAAACACTTCCTTCAGCTTCCTGAATACTCTCCAAAGCTGTGGCGTTTAAGCAAGTATTTGATGTGGATCTGTATCTTGGCGCTGCCAACGAGTATCTATTTGGTTTCCTATACCGCGCTCATCGCCTCAGTGTTAATCATGTTGTGGATTGCTCTGGCGATTACCTGTGGTAACGTCTGCCTGATCAAAGGTTTCTCTCCGGCTCGCTATTTTATTTTTGCCTTCACCTGTTTATTACTGCCTGCCGTGATTATTCTTCCGGGGAATTTAGGACTCACACCCGACTTTGTCGAATATGCAGAACTTGCCACTCTCATAGGCGGAACCGCCGATGCACTCATGCTGTCTCTGGCACTAGCAAATAAGATCAAGTTATTGTCCGAGGAGAGGCAGACCTACATCAAGACATTAGGTATCGCCTGGGAGAAAGCCCGTGAGGATGAATTGACACGGCTGCAAAATCGACATGCTTTCGATGAATTTTTGCAAACTCAGCGGTTTGGTAAAGAGGTTAAACGGGATGAAACCCTCATCTTGCTGGATATCGATGGTATCACTCAGGTGAATCATACCTTAGGTCATCATGAGGGAGACGGTTTACTTAAATTTGTGGCTAAACAGCTTAAGTCTATTTGTGAAGCCCATGAAAGAGTGAGGTTATTCAGGATAGGGGGAGATAATTTTGTTATCTTACTCTCTATGGAGCAGACTCAGTCTGTTCTGGTGCAACTTGAGCAATTTTCTAATGCATTTGAGCAAGAAGGCTATCGAGAGACTGGCATAAGCTATGGTTTCGCGTCAAATAGAGATGCTAAAGATGCCAGTGACTGGTTGAGAACCGCAGATAAGAATATGTATCGGCATAAGACAGAGAAACGCCGTGTTAAGCAGGCGAAATTGAATCAAGTCATGAATGATAATTCTAAGAGCTTAGACTTTATCTAATCTACTGCAAAAAAAAGCTGACAGTGCTCATTGTCAGCTTTTTTATGTGTTTATGCCGATTGGTATCACTGACTAAAAGTCCTTCTCTCCTTTAATCACCTTAGGATAGCCACAGATAGCTTTTGAGGTGTGCATACCAGCCATGGTCGCGGCTTCGACGCAGCTGGCGTTGATGCCTGTGTTTATCCAATCGCCGGTGACATAGAGATTGTCTATGCCGGTACCGTCGGTATCTATACGGAATTTGCTGCTGCCTTTAACCGACATGACATATTGCTCGGAGGGATCGATATTGACGCGCCAATATTGGCTATCGAATCTGGCTTGCCCCTGCACGGCTTCGCTAGCTTCATCTCCTAAGTGCAACCACTGCCAGGGGAACTCGTCTCCAACATTGCTCCACAGCTTGTGGATCTGATTGTTGAGTTGACCTATGGCGCCCTCTTTGGCCTGCTGAGCCTTACGCTTTGGAAATTCAATATCCGAGCGGGGAGGATAATGCTCTACCGGCAGCGCCGAGCAGAAGTAGCTGGCATTTTTGGGTTGAGCCCCTTGCCAGTCCTCCTTATCTATTAATTGATCCATCGAGGCCCAGGTATCAAAGGGTTCGGTGAAGCCCGAGAGGACTGGTTGCTCGCCACTCTCAGGTGTGTATTGCCAACCCATGCCATGCAGATCTTCATTGAGCCAGACTTGATAGGCTTGAGTGGCCACCGTCTTAACCTTGTCGACAGCCTTAGTTAATGGCTCACTCTGGGCCATGACCTCGGCGGCAACATGGGGCACAGAGCCTATGGATAAGCCGAAGATAACCCGGTCAAAATCCTCTCCTTTCACGAGTCTTTTGGTCGGTAATGGCTCACCAAACCTATCTTGATAAACAGACTGCCAATCACTCCAGAAGTGTTCCAAATTGATGTTATTGTCTTTTAGCAGCTGAGCCTGTTCACTATCAAGCTGATCATAGAGTGGCGCGCTCGGCCAGCAATCCAGGCCTTTTACATCGACTAAGGGATCGTAGCTTGCTAAGCCCTGTTTAAGTTTAACCTGCTCGGTGATCTCGATGGCTTCAATGGTACCGTTATTACAGACCAGATTATCCACTTGGTTGAAGTAGTGAAAGTTTACCCCGCGGCGTTTAAGGACTTGGTAGTAAGGGGTAAACACCACATCGCCCATGCCCGCCTGCATCTTCCACATCACGCCACCTTGATAGCATAGGGCGATCCGCAGCATGGAGCGAATGATGGTACCCGCCTCCAGATTGGGTTTATCGAAATTGCCTTTTTCATAGGCGAACACCAGATCGTAGAAGCTCCTGACTGGTGCAGAGTCCACCGTAAAGGTCTGATTCGCCCCGTGTTTAATCAGCCACTCACGGTAATCATAATCGTTGATGACATCGAAGCCATGCTTAAACACGCCATCGGCGAACATGCCCTTGAGGATTGTCAGGCCAAGATCTGAGGCGATATACAGCCTGCGAAGCTCATCATTAGTCTCTAGCTTCTCGGCGAAGTTCTCTTTTAAACGTGCACGGAAACTGTCGACGGCTGACTCGATAAAGCCTTCATCCTCTTCATCCGGACTGTGGGCGTGTTCATCACACTCACGACCGACGAGTTGATTAAGATGACACTCGATAGAGTCGCCAAGAGCGGCCAAGTTCTCTTTAGTGTCATCTATGGTGTCTTCAATCGAGTCTTCTATTCTGTCTTTGAGGCGTTCGAACCAGTCTTCACTAAACCAATGAACTGGCTTAGCGGTTTCCTTTTCGGCTTCATCGAGCAGGTCATCCATCTCCTTGAGCCAGTCTCTTATCCAGCTAAAGGCTGCCTTGACCACTTTCCACAGGGTTAAGATCTCCGTGCTGTCTCCCGGTAGCCCATCTCTGAGTGGGAATTCTATGGGCCAACTGTCGGACTCACCACCCACATCTTCCTGTAGTACGATGTAGCTGTGGGGCTTGAAGGCATCTAAGAAGGTCGCCAGCGGCGCACCGGCTGGTCGGTCTAGCTCTTCATAGGCTTTGCGCATCAGGCTGAAGGCATTTTGATAAAAACCAAACCAGATATGCAGGCCGTGTTCTTCGATTCTCTGGCCTTGCTCCGCATTTCGGCCACTGGCGCCTTTGCCGCCGATGCGCCAACCTAGCTGATACACATCAATTTCATATTTGTTTTGCCAACCTGGCAGCTCGGTTAAACACATGGCCGCCGACATTGCGGCGACGCCACCACCGAGTATGGCAATCTTCTCCTTCTTGAGCACAGAGTTATCGACTAAGACCTCTCCCTCAGGCACCTCAAAGTCAAAATTAACGTGATAGGGCAGCAGCACATGTTGCTCGCCTAACTCGACGCCCAATGACTCTTTCAAGGGGAAGCTGGCATTGTCGAACACTGTGGCCAACAGGTCATTTTCAAGTAGTGACAAGGAATGAACTCGATTCACTTTAGCGGGGGAGGCCGTTATCGCCTGATAGACGGCTTTCTCTCCGGCCGAGTCTGGTAGCTGCTTGAGAAAAATCTGATCGATAGCGGGTTTGAACAGCAGACTAAATAGTTGTTCTTCGCCTAGTCTGTCGAGCTCGGGAATGAAGTCGGTCTGGTCTTTAAACAGTTGCCAGGTCTTAGTGATGGCCTCTAATGTGCTGAGCTGGTCTTCCTCTTGAGCTTCACAATCGACCGTTAACAGGGGATGAAATGACAGTTCAGTCTCGGGAGAGAAGGTCTTGAAACTCTTGACCGACAGGCTGAGTTTAGTGAGGGGCTCACCTGGCTGGGGCATCCCATACTTACACATGTATTTGGGGTAACCGAACAGCTCGCGGCCATTGATGAGGGCCATGGCATCATTGACGAAGGTGAATAAGGGATGAAAATACACATGACTGATGTCGTCGCTGTCGGCACTTTCTTGCCTGCCTATCATGACCCAAGTGATAATATCGGTTTCCTGGATCCAACCCTTTTCTCTGTCCTGGGGATACTCTGAATAGGCCTTATCGACTCGGGTGAAGCTGGTTAATATATAAGGCGAAAGCACCTTAAAGTACATCTCGCTACCTGCTACCTGATTGAGACAAGTATCGATGGATTTTTGTAAGTTTTTCTCTTTCCCTTTCATGAAGAAACCGTACATGTCGGCCCTGTTGAGCACGAGTGGTGAGTGCATCAGCATGGATCCGGGGGGATAGATGAAGTCAGGTCGAAGTTGTTCCATGGCCTATTTCCTTTTTGGCAGAGAAGTCGGGAAGCACGTCTGTGATAGAGACTATTTTTTGTTTAACAACTAGTTGATAGTAGATGTTTGCGCGAAGCTACAGATAAGCCTATGAAGAATTTGGGGATTTATCCAATTTTCATACAAAAAAAAGCAGAGGATCGAAATGGTTAGCTTGAGGTGTGGGTAAAAGGTTCTGGGACTAGGTCCTGGAACCTATAAAATTTTAATCTTGTTAGCCTATCTGAGCTTAGTACTGCTCGGGTTGTGAATCACCCTGTTGACGTTTTTGATCCAATAACTGTCTACGCCTGTGTTTATTGCGCTGACTCTTGTGCTTACCTTGGCGTTCTTCGTCTGCGCTATCACTGCCGGTTTGACTGTCCCAAAGACGATCATCACTATCGTAGAAATTTGACATCTGCATATCCGAATTAATTGTGCTTAATATCGATTGGTATCACTTGTGTCGAATACCAGTCGGTAAATAGGGGAGATAAAGCAGATACTAGGAAAGCCAGATGACAGGAAGATGACAAGGTTTCGACTCCTCGCTATAAATATTGAAATACAGCAGTCGATACATAATAAGGTAATAAAAAGACGACCCTAAGGTCGTCTCTATATGTTGGATTTGCTAGTGCTGTTTGGGTCTCAGCACTTTCTTTTCATTCGAGCGACGAACATGCCATCGGTATCGGCTTGATATGGCAAGACAAGATGCATAGTGGCCTCTACGCCAGTAAACGGATGTCTAGTGACTTCCAACGTAAAACCTGCGTGCTTGGCCAAGAAGGCATTGACCACATCTTCATTTTCCAAGGGGGAAAGTGAGCAAGTGGCATATACCAAGGTGCCACCGATTTTAACTGCCTGACTGGAGCGGCTGAGAATATCCAGTTGCAGATCTGGTTTATCCTGAACGGCTTCAATACTGTCTATCCAGCGCATATCCGGGTTGCGTCGCCAGGTACCAGTGCAACTACAAGGTGCATCGACAAGCACTCCATCGAAGTGATTATGCGGCACAGGCAGATCATCGGACTTCCACGGGGAAGCTGTGATGCCTTTAAAACCAGCACGTTTAGCGCGCTTGGCCAGTTCCTCTAATGGCTTACGACGCACATCTGAGGCGATAATTGTGCCCCTAGCTTGCTTGTCCTTGCCTAACATCAAAGATCTTAATTGCAGACTCTTACCGCCTGCACCACTGCAGGTATCCCACCAGTTATCATTTGGACTCGGGTTACATATTTGCCCGACAACCTGTGAGCCTAAGTCTTGTATCTCAAGCTCGCCTTCACGGTATAGTGACATGCCGTTGAGGTTAATACTCTTATGGCCAAGACTGATACTATCGCTAAAATACTCACTCGCCGTGGCGGTGATATCTAATTGGGCTAGCTTCTCTATGGCCTCATTGGTTGCGATATTCTGTACTCTGGCCCAGATTGGCGGGCGAGAAGATAGGGCCTGGACCATAGCCAAGCGCTGCTCGGCATCTTGGATGGGGCAAGTCTGCCAGAACCACTCTGGTACCAAGTCATCTGTGGTAAAAGAGATGGCCGGAAACTGGCTAGCTAGCCAGTCACATTTTGCCGATACTGTCTCTAAAGGTGTATCTGCATCATGAGTGAGCGCTTGCTTCTGGCCAGAAAATCCTGTCCAGGCTGCAATAAACGGTTCCCATGAATGGGACTCCAGTCGGGCATTAAGCGTCAACATAGTGAACCAAGCTTGGGTGCCTGTATTTACTGTGCTAGTGCTAGTGCCAGTACCGGTATGAGTAGAGAATTTGTTTAACCATCCCCACCAACGAAACAGCGCAAACAAACTCTCACGGATCACCCGCCTGTCTTTAGAACCATGCTTTTTATTGACTCTAAAGTACTCACCCACAACGCGATCGGCCGGCTGCTTCTTTTCCATCACCTGAGTAAATAGGTGAAGTATGGTATTGGCATAGCTAAGAGCACGCTTTTGCGCCGGAGTCTCGGCGTTCAAGGCTTCAAAAGAGGTGGCTTTGATCTCGTTGAGAAATGTGACGATTGAGAGGTGATCATCAGCTATTGAGCCAGATGTTGAATCAGTATGGCTAGTGTTCAAGGCGTCGCCCATGGGTAGTTATCTAGGATGGATTTATCTGGGGCGAATTATAACAGATGTGCGCCAGCCTTAGAATGAAGGCTTGGGGCATTATTTTAGGGAAGGCTTTCTACATGACTTGTGGTATTAGGGATGAGCACCTGCATCATTATGAGTCGACCTCTTTGACATGTGATAAAGCAGGCTTACTAAGTCGGAATCCCTGCTGTAAGGTGCTAAGAAACAGACTTGATCACTGAGTCCTCTAGAGTCGATTTCGTGAGTAGTCTTGCCTCAATGTACTATTTTGCTGAACCCCTTGAGTGATTTATTTAATGTTTGAGAGAGCAGGCTCGACAGAAAGACATGAACAGGAATAAGCAGTAACAAAACGAGAGTGGCTGCACCGTGTATCAAGTTAATTGAGTCAATGATATTCGGTGAAAAATCGACTAATCGAGAAAACACTTTTATAAAGCCCGACAGTAAGACGGCGGCGACTGTGGTGATGATGGTTAAACTGGCTAAGCGAGTAAAGTAACAGTAGTGAGTACTTGCTTGAGCCTGCTTTTTGTGTGGGGATCTCGTTTCGACAAAGAGATTTGAGGCCCAAAAAAAACAGCCAAAAATAAATAACAATGCACCTAAAAAGTGTAGATTGAAGAACATGACCAGGTTCTCGGTGCTTTCTGCAAAGCGTGGAAAACATAAAAAACCAATATTGATGCCGGTGTAGAGCAAAATGACTCCGCCAGAAGTTGTGGTCCATTGGGTCAGCTTAGCAGGACCGTCGATCGAAATTCGGTCGCTCCTGGTACTGCAAAGAGGACTGATGATCACTGCGGCTAATGTGGCTGAGGTCGCGATGAGGAAAGGCAGCCAGATCAAATCGCTAAATAAGATGTAAGTCTTCTGCTCATGTTGTCCAGTATAAACAGAGCTGGTAATGGCGATCCCGGTAAGCATCAGGGTCAACCCCCCAGCTATTAGCCATCCTAGAAGGTGTGAAGACTGCTGTTTCATATACACCTTAGATAATGCTCTGACTGAATATTTGCCGATATTATTTCAGTTAACCGGGTTCAAAAGAGCTAAACATGAATCTCATATATGGTTAGAACAAATGGTAATAGATGTAACATTTTCGGAGAGGTTATTAGGGGGGATATGGTTTAAACTTCAATGACTCTTGTTCATAGCTATGTACACATCTTGATGAAGCAATTTTGTGATTTAAACTTGTTCAGATATTTATCCGCTTTGGCTCAGTATGGACGATTAGACAGAGCAGCATTTCATTTGGGCGTGAGTCGTTCGACAATCAACAGAGCCTTGTCTGAGCTGAGGGATAACTTTGGAAATGAGCTTTTCATCGTGGAGCAAGGTCAGTATTCAGCCACGCGATTTACTAAAGAGCTGTTAGTAAAGGCTGAGCCTGCAATGGATGATCTGTCCGCACTGTATCGGAGTGCTGATGACTATGACTTTACCAAAGAGCAGGGCACTTTGGTCGTGTATGCCCCCAATGCATTTAGTGACTTGATCACGTTAAAATTCTACTTAGCCATGCAGGAAAGGGGCAGTCAGCTAAAGTTTGAATCACGATCATGGCCCGCACATGGTATCCCTAACTTCAATAGTGAAGAGATCGCTATTGGGTTAAATACTTACCCGTTTGATATCGACAAGCAATTAGTTCAGCATTATGCCGGTGATTTTCCTTTGGGCATTTTTTGTCGAAAAGGTCATGAATTATTAACGCAAGACATAGTTGATATTAGTACCTTAACAAGTGATTTGAAGCTCGTGAGGATGTCTCCTAAAGTCGCGATACCTAAGTGGTTGCATGAAAAGTCTGCGGAATATATACCGACTGTTGCTGCTGATTTAACCGTTAGTTCATTGTCCGTCGCGTTAGCCTGTGTAGAGCAACATGATTTTTGTATGTTTGCTCATCATGGTGGTTACCATTTGAACACCCCCAATGTTGACTGGAGACCCATAGGGATTGATGGTGAAATTATCAAATTGAAATATGGCTGGATACACCATAGAACTTGGTATCAGCACCCTATAATGAAAGTAATAAAAGACATTATTCATGACGTTAATCAGAGTTTTGATTAACGTTTGAAAGTGAAGTTTATTAGATTGTTATCATTGATAATTATAGTTTTATTAACTAACTGGGGACGGCGGTGGCAGCAGTGACGAGTGTGATAGACATGCTTACTCCTCCTCGCAACTACAGCTGCGTGCATATCCACACTCTTCGGGCTATCACGATATGTGGACGTCATTTACTTCCTGAGCCTTAGAGTCGTTCTATGTCTTCCTTATCACACCGTCAATGAGACTCAACAAATCTACGGTGTTAGTGCTCGTGCTTAATACTCTGTTTTAGCGTAAATACTCACGTGGACGTGTGGGATATTATAGAGAAATGGATGGCAAATATGGCTTTCATGGAGTTCAAATTTGGCGTAGTCAAAAGCACCAATCAAATTCACTAATACAGTATTATCGCCTGCTAAATTATATGGTCGGTATTTAAACTGTAGCGACAGTGAAGTGCGAGGGTGTGGTGAGTAAATTGTCTGCGAGTTGTTTTAAATTGGTGTTGTTGCAATGTGTATGTTTATTAAGTCTCCCGGCTAAAGCTGAACTGATTGATTCTTATGGTATTTACCGCCACTCAATAACAAATACTCATTGGGAACAGACTGCCAGAGACATTTCTGTGTACGAAAATCCTTATAAAATCTCTTTGTTTTCAGCTGCACAGGGGGAAGATAGTGAGCGTTTGTGGTCGCAGACAAAATCTGTTGGAGCCTATGGTCTAGGTGTTGCCGGTTTCCTGGCTTTACTACCCAGTGAGTTAACTCATTGGGAAAAGAGTGATGTTAATTTACTTGATAAATGGCGGGATAATGTTCGTGGTGGGCCGGTATGGGACCGAGATGTTTTTGGCATCAATTATATAGGGCATCCATACTTTGGTGGCGTGTATTATCAGGCTGCAAGAAAATCAGGCTATCGTCAGTGGGACGCGTTTGTTTATTCTTTTCTGATGTCTACATTCTACTGGGAGTATGGTGTTGAAGCATTTGCCGAAACACCGTCGATACAAGACTTAGTGGTTACACCCGTTCTTGGTTGGGTTTATGGTGAGTGGGCTTTCAATAAAGAGCGAGAGATTATACTCGGCGGAGGAACAGTCCTAGGCTCTGAAAGACTCGGTAATACAACGCTATTTTTTTTGGACCCCATCGACTCTATTGGCCGTGGGATCAACTCTCTTATTGGAAAAGAAGTGATCAAGGCTGGGACAGGGCATGTTGAGTTCCAAACTGTTGCGATGAGCGATGGGCGGCAAGATAAGCAGTTTCGGTTCAGTGTCCAGTACGCGATCGGTACAGGGAAAGATATCAATGGCTCGATTCGCCACTGGGATAGGCAAGAGATCACGACAAATGACCCAGTAGATTTTGGTATCGTTGGACTGAGCTTTGGTAGCGGCTATTTTGGGCCGGATGCAGAGTGGGACGTTGACAGTGGCTGGGGAGGCAATGCGAGCTTAGGCTTGTATTTCAGTCGTCGTTTTTCTGCGCGTCTGAGTTACGGTCGGGCAGAATTAAAGCATCTGCAAAGTCGTCGAAAAATCACTTTTGAAAATTACAGCCTGGATGGTCAGTATTATCTGTTTACACAGCATAATTTACGCCCTTTTCTAACGTTAGGCTTCGGTGAGTCAATGAAAGAGATGGACTTGAAACAGAAAGCTTTTCAGGTGAATACTGGCGTTGGATTACACTATCGTTTAAGTCCTAATTGGGCGTTACAGACAGATTGGCGTCGTTATCACAGTGCCAAACTTATGGCCCAAGATGACCTGATCAGCGCACGTGTTGTATATCGGTTTGGCCGGGGCGAAGGCTAGTTGTAACAGGTAACTGACCGCTAATTGGCTGATATGGACTCGTCTTGTTATGCATCTACTCGGTGCTTATCCGTTTTGTTTTGTTCGAGACATACTCGACCCAGTATGAAGCCAGGGCAAGAGCATACTTTGAATGATTTTCAACCAAAGAACAGCTGAGCACGATATTCATCATTCCAGCCTGCCTTCTTGAGCTTGTTTCGTTGACTCGGTGCGCCGCATTGGCTTTGTTTTAGTATGTTCAGAACAAAACGACGGAACAGTGCCATGTGTTCGACTGCATCCTCCATCACTATACGAGACTTATCTTCATTGAAAACTACATCAAGAACATAATGCTGGCTGTTCTCTATTCGCCAGTGTTGACGGATATAGTGGTGTATCATTTTGTGTTTTGGCGACATCGAACTGACATAGTATGAGGTTTCAATACTACGCTTTTCATTAATTGTACGATGACGCTCAACGGCGATGATACTGCGGATCGTAGGCCATTTATCCATGAGTTCAGCAGGTAATTTGGCTTTTATCTGAAAGACATAGCGTTCTTCCTGACGGCCATGACCTTGCTCTTTTAATTCGATAATGGCTTTTTCTTTACCAGCATCAAATATGGCTTGAAATTGTTCTTGTACTGCTCTTCTCAGGTTCGGCTGATTATTCTTCACTTGCACAACTATCTGAGCTTTATGTTCGTGAATTAGCTCTAAAGTATCTCTTTGACAGTGCAGAGCATCAAGGGTGATAACAGCTCCTTTGATATTCAGTGAACTCAGCATGTCACGAACGGTTGAGATCTCACTTTTCTTGTTTGGAGTCGACTTTTGGCTCAATACTAAGCCATTTTTGGTGTCATAAGCTGTAACCAATTGCAGTGCATTTTTTGAATCATGTCGATAGGAACCTCGAAGCACTTTTCCGTCAAAGGCTATTATGGGTTTTCCATTTATCGTACGTTGGTCATTAACCCAGTTGAGTAGGGCTTCAAGTAAAGTCTCTGCAACAATACTCCGAAGAATACGAGCAATCGTATGGCGGCGCGGGATACCATTCTCAAAAGCTCGATGCTTCGACAACCAAGAAAACTTATTATCACCAAATGTTTCAATATCTTGCCATCCTTCGGCCCCAGATATAATTGCACTGATGACAAGGAATATCACATCAACTAAATCATGTTTACGGTTAGTATCTGAGCGGATATCTTTGACTATGGTCAGGTGTTCAATGAGTGTCATTTTCAGAGTTTAGAAGTAAAAGGCAGGCTATTAGATCACAAGTGATCACCAGCTTCAACTGAACTCAAAAAGTGCGATCCCGCCCTGAGTATGAAGCGGGCTTGGCTTTAGAGTATATAAAGCCTCGATGTAAGAAAATAGAGGAAGTGTTTAGAGTATTAATTAGTGATTTAGACTCTATTCCTTCCGCTATGATTCTTATTCCTTTGGTATCACAGTAGTCGGTCAGTAATGATAATAATGGGCGGCTATTTTCTATGTTAGCGATTAAGCTGCGGTCGTTATTTATTCAATCAATGTCGAGTTTATAAGCATTTATACAAAAGTTATTCTTTAGGATGTTGGGGGGGACTCGGATATTAATTTTCGCTTTGAGGTATCAAAAAATGACAATTTACTCTGCGTCAAAGATATTAATAACGGCATCATCAGGTGTTATCCTATTTTAAGTAATGGTTAGTGACCTTGTTGCTCAGGCGCATTAGCTCCAAGGTATTACCTGGCTGCCTCAGTAATAATTATCTAGCTCCTCTTTTTATATAGCTCATCTATACGCTCTAGATATGAAAGCAACAGATTGAAAAGTATCAAATTGTTACTTTTGTGGGAGTTGGATTGACTGGTATTAATCAATTAAGTAAATTCTACTGCAATTGGTTTTATGTATTTGAACCTGTGAACTTTGTTGTTTAATAAAAAGGAATTTTCTTATGCTAAGCTACCAATCGAAGAGTAGTCCCTTATTGCCCACTCTATCATTACTCATAGGCTCGTTAGGGCTTGTTGGATGTGATAATGAAAGCTCAGAAAGCGATTTAAATGAGCTTGATGATGTGACATTTACATCTGCTGAAATGCAAAGCTGTTTTGATGCAAGTAGAATTCATCAAAATTGGCAGAATATCATTGATGTTACTTCGTTGAGGTGTGGCGATGAACAAGTTGATACGATTGAGGGTATTGAGCAACTGTACGCATTGGAAACACTCGAGATATTTAGGACTATAGCAACCACTTTCGATCTTCGTCAAAATAGTGAGCTTAAAAATCTTCATCTACTATTTAATGAAAATCTGACTGAGTTAAACTTAAGTGATAATTCTAAACTAGAAATGATTACTCTAGAGTATAATGGTATTGAGTCACTCAATATCAGTCAACTATCAAATTTAAAACAGGTTTATCTCTCCAATAGCCCAATAGAAGAAATTAACCTAGACAGTTCATTTAATATCTTAGGTATTCTTGTCGCTAAGGGGAACTTAACCTCACTAGATGTCAGTGAATTAACCAATCTACAATCTTTGTTGGTGTATGATAATCAGTTAACAAACTTAGATTTGAGTCAGAACTATAATCTAGAAATGATCAATGTTAGTGACAATAACCTAACAGAGATTGATCTGCAGTTTAATGTTGAATTACAGACCGTGATGGCAACAGGTAATCTACTGGAAACAATTAATTTTTCACATAATGGAAAGTTGGAGAAAGTTGATATACAAGACAACCCACTTAGCACAGATACGCTGTTATATTTGCAAAACCTTGATTGGATCGCTGATTTAAAATACTGATCTATGTTGAGTATGTCGGTGCCTAACGAGTAGGGAAGTTGAATCAAACCTAGCCTAGCTATGACTTTATAGGCTAGGCTAGCTAAAATATTGACGTAGAACATTTGGATTTATCAATGAAAGACGTACCAACAACAATCAGCTTTTTTGAAATGCTCACCCCCTTTGTTGCATCGGGAAAAAAGACCATCACCATCAGGGACGAGTCTGAGTGTCATTATGTGCCGGGTACTCAGGTCGAGGTGTATACCTTAGAAACGAATATTAAGGTTTGTGATATCGTAATTGAGTCGGTAGAGCCGATTCTATTTAGCGAGATCAATGAGTTCCACGCCCAGCAAGAATACCTTGAGTTACCTAAGCTAAAGGAAATAATCAGTCAGGTTTATCCAAACACAGAACAACTCTACGTCATCTCCTACAAGCTGGTCTAACAAGACTGAGAGCTGAAGGTGAATGGCTTATTTAAGATACCATCTTGCTAATCTGTTCAGCCAGCTCTTCATCGCTTAAGTCCAATGACGCAGGTGTCACTATGCCTATCTGTACAGCAGGGCGCTCGGCTATCTAATTCATCCAGTGTGCTAAGTGCTCGAGTCCCGATTTATGATGGCTTTATTACGTCGTTTGGTTTAGTAATCCAGATCTAACGCGAAACACAGGTAACCCATGAGTTTCTGGGTGTGCTTAAATTCGTTGGCGCACCAGGAGACAAAGTCTTTATCTGTGATCTGTTTAGCCTCTATCGATTTGATGGCGATAAAGTCTTTGCGCTTTAACTCATCTAACATGGGGTGGGTCTTATCATATCCCCTTGGCGGCCGTATCAGGCTGCTGCCCTCCATCTCGAATCCTGCTTCTCGCAACTGAACTAATGCCTTCTTATAGGCATTGGGGTTTTCATCGATACAGGTACGCAGTTTGTTGAGTGCCTTAGAGTCGGGATGCCAAATCCCCGCACCGATAAAGCAGCCATCGTTGGCAATATGCAGATATAGGCCGGGAGCGTGGACATCTTTGCCCTGAAAGTGACGAAACTGAATGCCGACATTGGTCTTGTATGGGGTCTTATCTTTACTGAAGCGGGCATCACGCTGGGGACGCATCAAGCTGCCACCGACTTTCTTGGAGGTGGCGGTTAATCTTGGTGATAGCGCCAGCACATGGGGCTGCATGGCTTCGATAAATTTAAGGGCCGGTGTGCGAACTTCATCTTCATATTGGGCCTGATTAGCCTTGAACCATTCCCGTTGGTTATTTGCATCGAGCAGGGAAAGAAAGGAGAAGCTCTTGGAAGTAAACATAGGTACGAGACCCTAGTGATTGATAATGATGTAAAAAATAACATAGGCATAACAGGATTGGGAGAGAGAAGTTTGCGTGTGCTCGCCATAGCCTGATGGATGTCGATTATTAATAGCAATCGAACTAATTGACAGCGTTGTCATTAGGCGCTAGTGTGTAATCGATGTCCAAATGTTAATAAGATGTTTGCTTGTGTTTGGCTGGCTCTGTGCCGGTTTAGCTTTAGAAGGGAAACGTCAGACAAATAAAATAATAAGCTAAGGATAAAAATATGGCTGGCGGAACCCCAATGACGAGCTCTGGCTCTCAGTCACAAGATAGCAAGTCTCGAGTCGGCAGTGTGTTTGTCGCCTCCCAATACAAGGGAGCCATGGTGTTACTGGTCGTGCTCTACTTTATTATCGGTTTCACCACAGTATTGAACGATATTCTTATTCCTGTGATGCGAGAGATCCACCAGCTGTCCACCATGGAAGCCATGTTTGTGCAGTCGGCCTTCTTCATCGCATTCGCCATCTGGGCTATTCCCGCTGGACTCGTGATGGAAAGGATAGGTTATAAGAGATCCCTGGTCTTGGCATTAGGCATCATGGGTATCGGCTATCTCTTGTTTATTCCCGCCGCGCACTATATGGAATACATGGCGGTGTTGTTTGCACTCTTCGTCTTGGCCACTGGTGTCGCATTTTTACAGGTGGCCCTTAACCCTTTAATCGTCAAAGTTGGCCCGGAACAAACGGGATCGGCGCGGATGAACTTAGGTGGCAGCTTCAATTCCTTTGCGACCACGATTGGTCCGCTAATTGGTGGTGCGGTGATCTTATCCAGCATACAAGAGATAGACTTTGCTTCCCATGGTGAATATATCATCGCCAAGGCGGCAGCGGTTCAAATTCCGTATATGGTCCAAGCCGTGGCGATTATCGGTATCGCGGCACTTATCTATTTCACCCGACTGCCGAAAATCGACAGTGTTAGTACATCCTCGGCCGATAGTCAGGTAAAAGGTTCCTTTTTAGACCATAAGCACTTGATGTATGGCGCTGGGGGGATCTTCTGTTACGTGGGGGTCGAAGTCTCTATCGGTTCGATTCTGATGTTATATCTGGCAACTCCAGAGATGGGCGGCCTTGGACACGAGCAGGCTGTACCTTTGCTGGCGTATTACTGGGGCAGTACTATGGTTGGCCGTTTGATTGGCTTCGTGGTTTGTCAGAAGATCCGCACTCAATACCTGTTGCAGATAGTCACAGTGGCAGCGTTAGCACTTATCCTTGGCAGCTTTATGCCGTTCGCATTGGAAAATACCGTGGCTATTCCCGTGCTATTCAGTGACATGGCTGCCATAGAAGTGCCGCTCGCTGCCCTGTTTCTTATTCTGTGTGGTTTGTGTCATTCAGTCATGTGGCCGTCGATTTTCCCATTATCGATCGCTAACTTAGGTGCGTTCACTCCCAAGGCTTCGGGTCTGCTGTGCACCATGATAGTCGGCGGTGGTATTTTGCCACCACTCCAGGGATTTCTGGCCGATTCTATTGGCTATAAATGGAGCTTTATTCTCTGTGCACTCTGTTATGTCTACATCCTGTTTTTCGCCTTCGTAGGTTATAAAGCAGGCCAGAGTAACAAGATAAGTGAAACCAGCAGCGATGAGATCTCGGTGGCTAATACCTAAGGTTAGCTCTTGCATAACACTCAGTCCTGATTGGATTGTTTAAAGAAAAACGCAGCGATGAGCTGCGTTTTTTTATGGATGGATGAAAATGTTACTAGGATGCCTGCCTGTATGCTGTGGTGAATATCTATATTTTAGTAGCAGTAGAAGACCTTGTTTTTGGGCCTGAAGTTCCTGCCGAATGGACCGATATTTAACGAAATAGGCCGTCATTAATAGAATCAATATTCGCGAAATTTACATTCGTTACAATAATGTTATTAACTTGTTGTGATCGCGATCTTCTGTTAGCTTCGTGAGCGTGAGCAAACGAAAATACCGTCAAAGGCGATAGTCGTAGCCGATAGTTTGCGGTGTGTTCGAATCTAAATAGTAACTCTAAACAAAAAATATAATGGAGCAAATCTATGAAGTTATCTAAAATTGCAGGCGCAATCATGGCCCTGAGCGTGAGTGTGTCTACAAGTGTAATTGCAGATGATGATCGATATATCATTCAAGTCGATAGCAGCAAGAAAGGTGTCATAAAGGCACTGACTAAGCAGCTCGGCGGTCAAATCCATGTGGACGGTAATGGCTTTATCGCTGCCACTTTTAGCGGTAAAGATCTTGCCCAAGTGAAAGGGCTGCTTAACAACCCACATATTAAGTTGATTGAAGCGGATCAGCGTCGTCAACTTATGTCGGTCTACAGTGATGATGCCGGTAATCCCATGACCCAGCAAATCACACCTTATGCCGTGTATCAATCTCAAGCTAATCAAGTTGTATTCAATGCCAGTGCGGGCATGAAGGTGTGTATTATCGATTCTGGACTCGATGCCACTAACACAGATTTTGAGTGGAATAATATCAGCGGCGACAATGATTCAGGCACAGGCAACTGGGATGAGAACGGCGGGCCACACGGTACACACGTTGCTGGCACGATTGGCGCGGCAGACAATAATGTCGGCGTGATTGGTATGGCACCGGGTATCGACATGCATATCATCAAGGTGTTTAACGATGATGGCTGGGGCTACTCATCAGACTTAGCCCATGCAGCAGACCTTTGTAGCGCGGCTGGTGCAAACATTATCAGCATGAGTTTAGGTGGCGGAGGCTCAAACTCTACCGAGTCTAATGCCTTCCAGTCATTCGTTGATGCCGGTGGCCTGGTGGTCGCGGCAGCGGGTAACGATGGTAATAATGTTCGCTCGTACCCTGCGGGTTATCCATCTGTGATGATGATCGGCGCTAACGATGCCGACAATAAGATTGCCGATTTCTCACAATTTCCTGGTTGTACGACCGGGCGTGGCAAGAAGGTGAAAACAGATGAGACTATCTGTGTCGAGGTCACGGCTGGTGGTGTAGATACACTTTCGACTTATCCTGCCGGTATGGCTACGGCTGCGAATATGACTGCCGATGGCGCTGCTTTTGCAAGTTCCGCCATGGAAAACCCCGGTAGTGTCACTGGCAGTACTTACTATATGGGTACGGCAGAGGCGACCGATAGTGGTGCCAATGGCAATGTGTGTGTGATCGACCGTGGTAATATCTCATTTCACGACAAGGTGGCAAACTGTGAAAACTCAGGTGGCATAGGCGCAGTTATCATCAACAACGAACCTGGCATGTTATATGGCACGCTAGGTGATACCAATGCCACGAGTATTCCAGCTGTTGGGGCTACATTTGAGGATCGCGGCGCGCTAATGGCCGCGAGTACGATTGCTATCGATATTGGCACGTCAGATTATGGCTTTATGAGCGGTACCTCAATGGCGACCCCGGCAGTGTCAGGTTTGGCTGCTCTGGTTTGGTCTAACCATAACCAATGTAACGGCAGTGAAATCCGTGAAGCATTAAAAGCGACGGCCATGGATAGTGGCGCTGCTGGTAAGGATGTTTATTTTGGCTACGGTATCGTGAAAGCATCTGCAGCAGATGCATACCTTACTGCCAATGGTTGCGCCGGTGACGGCGGCGGAGAACCCGGTGGCGACTTTACTCTGAGCGCAAATGGCTACAAGAGTAAAGGCGTGAAGAAGGTCGATTTAACCTTTAATGGTGCTGCTGGGACTAATGTTGATGTTTACCGTGACGGCAGCATGATTACCACGACATCTGCCAGTTCGACTTATACCGATATCATCAGCTCTAAAGGTGGTGGTTCATATACCTATAAGGCCTGTGATGAGGGGAGTGCTAGCTGTACAGCCGAGCAGACGGTGACGTTCTAATTTAAATTAAGTTAAATTGGCTTAATGATTAATCAAACCACCGTGAATATTGTTATTGACGGTGGTTTTTTTATTGACTGAGTCTTGTCCAAAGTATTGTTAGTGGCAATAAACTGGCAATAAACTGGCAATAAACTGGCAATTAACGCTATGGGAAAATGGCAATATTCAGCGTATCGGAGCAATTACTTGTGCCGCTCTCACATACTCGTACCGAATGACTACTACCACCTTTAATCCCTGTATTTAAATCAAAGTAGTATTCTCCCGCTGTTTCTGCGCCAGATATACCAGTAAGACTTTCTGTTAGTACTTCATCCAAAACAATATCAATAGTCTGATATTGTTGCCAGTGAAGCTCTATATGTTTAACACCTTTGTGCTTATAACCCGAAGCTGACAAGTTAAAATCACTAGCAGGCGAAGTGGAGTCAGAATCTATATTCGACATTAATGAGTTACCTGCACCGTTGGAGGCATAGATTCGATAGTAAAATAGGGTGTCGGCAGATAGACCTGTGTCGCTATAACTCGTGGTCTCGGCTGGCAGAGTCTGGATCTGTGTCCAGCTAGTCGCATTTAATGAGCGTTCAATATTGAAGCTCGACTCATTCGTTGAGTTATCCATCCAAGCCAGATTTATCTGACTCGAAGAAGCCATGCTGGCGCTCAGCTCTGTGGGGGCACTCGGTGGCGTTAGGCTAGCATCTGTTTCAGAACGAATATAGAGGTTCGAAATTGTGATGCTATCCAATGAGATATTGTTCCCGGCACTTTGATCGCTATCTTCAATTTTTAGTCTGACTTCCCCGCTCACACCTTGGGGAAGCGGGGCGCTGTAATGGTTGCTGTCACCACTGGAAAGTGCTGCAAAGTCAGAAAAATTTGCGCCATTATCGACTGAGTAAGAGAGTATCATTTGGTCGTCAGGTGAGACAGACATGCTGGCATCCAGATGAAACTCCACTAAGTTGCCCGCTGCGATGCTAAATAGCCAAGTATGGGTCAGGTAGCTAAATCGGTTCTGCTTCTTACCGCCAGATTGGCGTTCTGTAATTGTCTGACTCGAGCCACTATCGAGGGCCGAGTCTTGGTAGTTGCCGCTCACTGTGCCTGCCGTGAATATCTCACCATAAGCGACTTGATTGATAAAGGGAGGTGCATCGACGCTAATATTGATATTAACTGCATCACTGGCCGCTAAATTGTCGGTGACAGTAAGAGTCGCAGTATAATCACCTGCTGTAGTATAAAGATGTGTTGGCATCGCCTCAGTTGAGCTTGCGCCATCACCAAAGTCCCAATCGAAGCTGATACTGCTTTGGGGATCATCATCTTTTGAGCCTGAGCTATCAAATGTTACCTCCAATGCTGCCTGGCCCGTAAGTGGATCTCCTGCAATTACCGCCATTGGCGCCCGATTCAGGACTGAAACTGCAATAGAGTCTTGGTCACTTAAGCCATCATTGTCTGTGACGGTAAGGCTGGCTATGTATTCTCCCGGGGCCAGATATTCATGAGTCGGATCATCGACAGGAGCTGTGGTTGTCACTCCAGTTCCGTCACCGAAAAGCCAGTCATAACTGACAATGTCGCCATCATCTGTCGAGCCTGCACTGCTAAATGACACAGATGTAGGTGCAAAAGCTGGCGAATAGCCTGAGGTGCCGATGGTGGCCGTTGGGGCCTGAAGGTTTGAGGTGCTCTGAACGGTGGCGGAGATGATGTATTGGCCTAAGCTGCCGTAATCTGGGTAGCCCGTATCCAGAGGATCCCCTTTACCGACACCATCTATCATCAGGAAGTAAGTTCCGGCACCGGCAAAGCTGCCGCTCAGTGATGCCGATAGAACATCTGCGGCGTTGTCAGTTTGCAGCAAGGCTCCGCCACTGTCGTAGAGGCTGGCTTCTATGTCTAAGTTTGGACTGATATCATCGGCTTGAATAGAGATGCTATAGCTACCCATCGCCGCATCGAATTTAAACATATCTTGATCGCTACTAAGGTGAATTAGTCCAAAAGCATCGAGTTGGTCTGTTGCGCCATTAGCTGTGACTGTCATGGCGGTTACGTTGTCGACGATGCTCATGTCATCGACATGGTCATCAGCCATCAAGGGGGCACCATAGTATTGAATGTCAGAGATATCATCTTGAGGCTGATTGGCCAGTGGGTAGGTGTTCATGCTCCATTGGACTAATTCTTGATAATAACCCACCCCCATTATCGGTGCCCAGCCAGTTACACCTGAGCCATGGCCTGTGTAATAACCGGTTCCATTTGTTTGTCCATCATGGCTTAGCCCTAAGTTATGACCTGCCTCGTGGGTGATAGCCTCACCGGCACCGACGACACTCGAGTTAAACACGAAGGCGGGTTTTAAGTAATTGGTATTGGCTCCGTAATCATTGAATGATTTGAGATAGGCAAAACCACCACAGTCGCAGTTGGAGAAAGTGTTCTGGGTTATGACCACGCGTGTACCGAACAGTTGATCGCCTGAGGTTTCACGGGCTATAGGATCGGCTGCAAGGTCATCTGGGTTAGTGAGATCTTCTGTGGTGACATCGACATTAAAGGGGGCAAAGTCTTCGGCGACCTGTCGCCACATCAGGTAAATTCTATCGAGTTCGTCTTGGGTAAAGGTCTCTGGAACACCATAGGGGTTGTAAGCGGGTGACACAATCGGTGTGCCATAGGAGTCATTCCAGGCTGTGCCTGTTGTAGTGTGGCCATCAAAATCTAACAGTATTGTTCTAGGCGCTCCAGCCCTGCTATGTAACTTGAACGTTTGGTCTTGGTTAAGTGCTGTTTCCGGTGCGGTCAAAGGTTCTGTCATGCTGTGTTGACTAGGCTCTTGGATCTCAACATAGAAAACTCGCCCTTGTTTATCTAACCAGACACTCTTGTCGCGTCTGATCATCTTGGCAAACTGAGCTGTAGTCTTGCCATACCAAGCAGCTACTTCCGGAAGATTAGCACCAAGTAGACCTATGGCATGCTCACCGTTAGCGGGTTCGGCAAGTGTTACAGACGGGAAAGCACGATGTGAGCTAGACGCATCTTGCGTCTCTGATGGGACGTCGGCTGCGGCGGCATCGAATCCTATTAGCCCCGTAGCAGATAAGGAAAAGCTTAACAGTGCAAGCTTAAAAATTCTATTTGAGTAATCCATTACCGTTCCTTTTTGAGCGACCGATAGTTGATTTAAAGTGTAGCAGGGAAAAGGCGTTCAGATGCCAAAGCTGGCTAGCCTCTAAGTTTGCTAATGTTATTAACTGTTTAATATTGACTCAGTGGCAGCCGATTGAAAAACATCTTTCCCCATTAGAGTGATGGTTACTCAAGCGTAAAACTGGTTTAATAGCCTCTGGTTTATGGGGTTAGTAGGTTGGTATGTCTTTTTCTGTGCTAGATGTTGTCTCTTTTGTGTGCTTTTTCTGTTGCTGGGTGGGCTATACCACCTTTGCGCGCCGTAAGGCTAAAACCACTAACTGTATTGCCAGAAGCTTACATCAACATCGAATTCATTGGATGAATGAGCTGATGACCCGCGAGATTCGAGTCGGAGAGGCGGCCTTATTGGCGAATCTGGAGCGTAACATCACTTTTTTCGCTTCTACGACTATGTTGGTACTCGCCGGTGTGTTGACCCTGTTTGCTCAGGTGGAGCGCTTAGAGGCTGTGATAGCCACAATCCCTTATGCCGCTACCCCTGCGCACTTGTTAATCCAAGTTAAATTGGCCTTATTGACCTTCATCTTCGTGATGGCTTTCTTTCAGTTTACCTGGTCCATGCGCCAATATGGCTTTCTCAATGTGATGGTGGGTGCGGCGCCTTTCGATCCCAGTGGCTGTAATGAAAACCTTAAAAACTATGCAAAGCAGATGGCGATAGTGCAAGATCAGGCGGCGCACACCTATAACTATGGCTTAAGAGCATACTATTTCTCGATGGCAGTCATGTGTTGGTTTTTCCATCCTGTTTTATTCATCTGCGCTAGCCTATTCGTTGTCTACACTCTCTATCGTCGAGAGTTTAAATCTAAAGCAGTAATGGCGATTACTGCGGGCATGCAAGCGTTAGCTATTGAAAAGGAGCGGGTGAGCAAGCATTAGTTCTGTACTATTTTATTCGTCTAAAAAATGGGTGGTTTACAGCTTTATCCACTAAGTATTAACTTGTGTAGATTATTTTTAAACTATGTATTCTGTTTTATTCCGGATCTATCCTCTTTCGAGCCCTATGTGTTCATTTTGTTGTAAAGCTACATTGTCACTCTCATATTTATTCGATTATAAATCTAGCTCACAATTTTGAGCTAAATTTCGTTGTTGGCTTACAGTTCTGGTATGTAATGTGACCTCAAAGTTGGCATTTTAGTTAACAAGCATTTACCATTCATTATCCTAATTTTTATGGTTGATGATTGTGATGGCAGGTTTCTCAGATCAGGTTAAAACAATAAAGAAGGGCCTAGATGTCCCGATTGCCGGAGAGCCCAGGCAAGAGATTGAAAATTTCTCCAGGTCATCTCATGTGGCCATTCTTGGCGAAGAGTATGTTGGCTTAAAACCTACTATGTTGGTTGAAGTGGGTGAAGAGGTTAAGAAAGGTCAGCCGCTGTTCGAAGATAAGAGAACACCTGGTGTGATATTTACTGCTCCCGCTAGCGGTGAGGTTGTGGCGATTCACCGTGGTGAACGCCGTGTGCTTCAGTCGGTGGTGATTAAATGTCACGGCTATGACAGCATCAGCTTCGAATCCTATGACGATCTTACTCAAGTGAGTCGTGAACAAGTTAGAGATAACTTAGTGAACAGTGGTTTATGGACTGCGCTGCGTACTCGCCCCTTTTCTCGGGTTCCAGAACTCGATTCATCACCTGCAGGCATATTCGTTACTGCCATGGACACCAATCCGTTAGCAGCCGAACCTCGTATTATCATCGCCGAGCAGGAAAAAGCGTTTGCAATCGGTATGCAGGTACTCACCCGCTTAACCGACAATAAGGTGTATCTGTGCCATGACGAAGGAGATAACCTGCCTGGCCATGACCTTCCTCAGGTTGAAACCAAGCGTTTCGGTGGTGTTCACCCTGCTGGGTTAGTGGGGACTCACATTCACTTTACTCTGCCAGTGGGTATCGAACGTACTGTTTGGCATATTGGCTATCAAGACGTCATCGCCTACGGCAAGCTATTTATGACCGGTGAGCTTTATACCGATCGCGTGGTGTCTATTGCCGGCCCGGATGTGATTAACCCTAGGCTTATCCGCATTCAGCTTGGTGCCGAGATCCTTGAAAGAACTAAAGATGAGTTAACAGCAGGCTGTTCCCGTGTGGTTTCAGGCTCTGTACTCTCGGGTCACACTGCATCGGGTCCACACAGCTACCTTGGCCGCTTTCACAATCAAATCACCGCATTGACCGAAGATTCTGAGCATGAATTACTCTCTTGGGTTCGCGGCGGATCGGATAAGTTTTCTATCACTCGCGCGGTGACCTCACGTTTCAATCGTTCGAAGAAGCTATTCAATATGACCACACACACAGGCGGCTCACAGCGCGCCATGATGGCATTTGGCCAGTTAGATCGCGTCATGCCCTTGGATGTGTTGCCTACCTTGCTGGTTCGCGACTTAGTGGTCCGTGATACCGACGAGGCGCAGGAGCTCGGCGCATTAGAGTTAGACGAAGAAGATTTAGCATTATGTACCTTTGTTTGTCCGGGAAAATACGATTTCGGTAAAGAGCTTCGTGCTTGTCTGGACATCATAGAGAGGGAAGGGTAAATGAGTAATAAAGACAAAAAGCCTGACGTTCAGGAAGACTATTACGCGCCGGGTCAGGCGATGAAGGGGTATCTAAGATCCTTAGTTATTGCCAACGGCCGCAGCACTAAAGGTAAGGTGCACGTACGTGACGCCATCGATGTTAAACGTACCATGACCTTAGTGGGTCTTTGTTTAATGCCAGCTATCTTTTTTGGCTTATACAATTTAGGGCTTCAGGCGCAGATCGCGATAGTATCTGGCTTATCGACTCCTGATGTATGGCAACTCGCGCCATTTAATTTAGTCTTAGGTGGCCTCACCGAACAAACGGGTCTTATCGGCTTGTTTTTATACGGTCTTAGCTTCTACTTTCCTATCTATCTGACCGCACTCTTAGTCAGTCTGTTGTGGGAAATGGTGTTCGCTAAGGTGCGTGGCCAAGAGCTTCACGAAGGCTTCTTCGTTACCGCCTTACTGTTTACCCTGATATTGCCCGTTTCGACGCCACTCTGGTTAGTCGCCATGGGGATCACCTTCGGCGTTATTATCGCCAAAGAGCTCTTCGGCGGTATGGGGTATAACTTCCTCAATCCGGCGTTAGCGGGCTTAGCCTTTATCTTCTTTGCTTACCCGACTCAGATTGCAGAACCTGCACTCTTAGTCGCAGCCGATGGTTTCTCGGGAGCGACAGCGTTAGCCCAAGCCGCGGCGGGTAAGTTGAGCTTTGCCGATTATACCTGGTATCAAGCCTTCTCCGATCCAGTGTGGTGGAACGCCTTCTTCGGCTTTACTCCAGGTGCTATCGGTGAAACCAGTACCCTGGCCTTATTGATAGGTGGTTGTTTACTGCTTGCCACTCGTTTAGCCGATTGGCGTATCGTTGCTGGTGTCATGCTTGGCATGATCTTAACCTCTGTCATGTTTAACCTTATCGGTTCAAGCAAGAATGATATGTTCGCTATGCCTTGGACTTGGCATCTTGTGACTGGTGGTTTCGCCATTGCCATGATGTTTATGGCAACCGATCCTGTGACGACTTCTTATACCCGTCAGGGCAAGCTGGCATATGGCATCTTAATTGGCTTTATGACCGTGCTCATTCGGGTGATGAACCTGAAAATGCCTGAGGGAATCATGCTAGCCATCTTATTCGCTAACTTGTGGTCGCCACTATTCGATTACATGGTTGCTCGCGCCAATATCAAGCGCAGAGCTAAGCGCACCGCTGCACTGTTAAGCAATGACAATTCGGGAGCTAAATCATAATGGCCTTGAAGAAAGATTCTGTGGTGGGAACCATGATTTTCATCATCACCCTCAGCCTTTTGTGCTCATTTATGATCACAGGAACCGCCGAGCTACTCAAAGAGCGCAAGCTAGTCAAGAAGCGTGATGAGCTAAAGCGTTATGTATTGATGGCATCGGATGTGGATATCCAAGGCGATAAAGATTTCCGTGCCATATTTGAAAAATCAGTAACGCCTTTGCTTATCAATATCGAATCGGGTGCCATCGAGCCAAAAGAGCGCGTCGAAGTGATGAATTTTGATGAGCGTATGGCGGCCATTAACCCAGAGAAGTCAAGTAAGCTAGAGAGAAAGAAAGATAAAGCACGGATTAAAACCCGTGCCGATCAAGTGCGAGTTTTCCAAGTGTTTGACGAAGATGGCAAGTTGGAGAGTCTGGTGTTACCCATTTATGGTAAAGGCCTGTGGTCGATTATCTATGGTTACATCGCATTGAAACCCGACTTTAACACCATCGAGAATGTGGTGTTTTATGAACATGGTGAGACCCCAGGTATCGGTGACTTTCTTAACGAGACACAGTGGACTGATAAGTTCCGCGGTAAGCAAATTTTCGATGCTAAGGGTAAGCCAGTATTGAAAGTTGTTAAGGGCGGCGCAAAAGAGGGCGACATTCATGGTGTCGATGCCGTGAGCGGCGCAACCATGACAGGACGTGGTGTACAGCGTTCGATTCAATTCTGGTTTGGTAGTGAAGGCTTTAAAGTCTTCTTAGACAAGCTAAAAGCTTCGGAGGTTTAAGATGAGTAAAAATTTAGCCGCCACTCGGGAAATTCTGACGACTCCTATTTTCAAGAACAACCCGGTTGCCATGCAGGTGCTTGGTGTCTGTTCTGCGCTAGCGGTCAGTAATTCGATGCAAACGGCATTGGTGATGACCTTAGCCGTGACCTTCGTTCTGGTGTTTTCGAATCTGATCATCTCGACCATACGCAACCTTATCCCCAACAGCGTGCGGATCATCGCGCAGATGACGATTATCGCCTCATTGGTGATCATCGTCGACATGGTGCTGCAGGATATCGCTTATGAGTTGTCTCGCCAGCTATCTGTGTTTGTGGGTTTGATTATTACCAACTGTATCATCATGGGCCGCGCGGAAGCCTTTGCCATGAAGAATAAGCCGCCAATGGCCGTGGTCGATGCGCTAGGTAATGCCATGGGCTATGGCGTGATCTTACTCGGCGTGGCTTTTGTCAGAGAACTGATAGGCAGTGGCACTCTGTTTGGCTATGAGATTTTGAAAACAGTGGAAAATGGAGGCTGGTACCTAACGAACGAGATGTTCAAATTGCCACCGATTGCCTTCTTCCTGATCGGTTTGATGATCTGGGCTATCAATGTCATTCAGCGTAAGAGAGGGTAAGAGAAGGTTATGGAACACTATATAAATCTATTTGTTCAGGCGGCCCTTATCGACAATATGGCGCTGTCATTCTTCATGGGCATGTGTACCTTTCTCGCGGTCTCTAAGAAGGTATCCACCTCCTTCGGTCTAGGTATCGCGGTGATAGTCGTGATGATGCTTGCGGTACCATTAAATCAGCTTATTTATGCCAACGTACTGGCTCCGGGGGCGCTGGCTTGGGCCGGATACCCTGAGATTGATTTGAGTTACCTGCAGCTGATCACCTTTATCGGTGTTATCGCGGCGTTAGTGCAGATCCTCGAGATGTTCTTAGATAAATACATCCCGAGCCTCTATGACTCGCTGGGGATCTTCCTGCCACTGTTAACCGTTAACTGTGCGATTTTTGCCGGGGTTATTTTTATGGCCAACCGGGATTACACCTTAGGTGAGTCCGTGGTGTTTGCCGCGGGTTCAGGTTTTGGTTGGGCGATGGCGATTGTGATGTTGGCAGGCCTGCGTGAACGAATGAAGTTTCATGCCATACCCGAAGGGCTTCAAGGTGTAGGCATTACGTTTATCACCACAGGCCTGATGGCATTGGGCTTTATGGCATTCGCAGGTATCTCAATTTAATTCAGTGAGCTAATCGCGTACTTAGATTAACGAAATTGAATTAACGAAATTGAATTAAGAGAAGGTAGATTCGATGGAAATGGCAATTGGTATCGGCATGTTTACCCTAGTGGTGAGTATGCTGGTGATGGTGATTCTATTCGCCAAGAGTAAACTGGTTTCAACCGGTGATGTAAGAATCGGCATCAATGATGACGAAGAAAAGAGCATCATAACGCCAGCCGGCGATAAGTTGCTTGGTGCATTGGCCAATAAAAGTATTTTTATTCCATCCGCCTGTGGTGGCGGTGGAACCTGCGGTCAATGCCGCGTAATCGTGAAATCTGGCGGCGGGGATATCCTGCCGACAGAGCGCGACCATATCACCAAGAAAGAGGCTAAAACGGGTTGTCGTTTAGCCTGTCAGGTAGCGGTTAAAACCGATATGGAGCTTGAAGTCGAAGAGGAGATCTTCGGCGTTAAGAAGTGGCAATGTGAAGTTATCTCAAACGATAACAAGGCTACCTTCATTAAAGAGCTATTGCTCAAGATCCCCGAAGGCGAAGACGTTAAATTTAAGGCCGGTGGTTACATTCAGGTAGAAGCGCCGGCTCATCAGGTCAACTACAGCGATTTCGATATTCCAGACGAGTATCGTGGTGACTGGGATAAGTATGACCTGTTCAAGCTGGTGTCTAAAGTCGATGAAGATGTGTTGCGTGCTTACTCTATGGCTAACTACCCGGACGAGAAAGGCCGCATCATGCTCAACGTGCGTATTGCTACGCCGCCATCGGAAGGTTTGCCGCCGGGTAAGATGTCATCTTACATCTTTAATCTGAAAGCCGGTGATATGGTGACTATATCGGGCCCCTTCGGCGAGTTCTTCGTCAAGGAGACCGATGCTGAGATGGTGTTTATTGGCGGTGGTGCGGGTATGGCGCCTATGCGCTCTCACATCTTCAATCAGCTTAAGGGCGTGAAGACCAAGCGTAAGATGAGTTTCTGGTACGGCGCACGCTCGACCCGAGAAGTCTTCTATCAAGATGAGTTCGATAAGCTAGCTGCCGAAAATGAAAACTTCGTCTGGCATGTGGCACTGTCTGATCCACTGCCTGAAGATAACTGGAAGGGTTACACCGGCTTTATCCATAATGTGATTCTTGAGAACTATCTTAAGAACCACAAGGCGCCGGAAGATTGTGAGTTCTACATGTGTGGCCCTCCTATTATGAATACTTCGGTGATCAACATGTTGGAGAGCCTAGGCGTCGAAGAGGAAAACATCCTGCTGGATGACTTCGGTGATTAGCCTGCAGTGTTATCAGTAGAAACGGATAGATTAAATGCAGCCTTAGGGCTGCATTTTTGTATGGGCTAATCTAGCTGCTCCTAGTCAGTATGCTCTTTACTGAACAGGGAAATATCTATGTTTTAGTATAGATTTTTATGGCAAGAACAAGGATGTTGATATGGCAATACTTGTCCTGTAAAGGGAAAGGCATTGCCCTTAATGTACACTTCTCAGCTTCGATTGGCGTGTAGAGTCATAGATTCTGGTCTGTTATGCGTTGGCGTATTTCTTGCTCTGACTCCGACGAGAGCAGGGCATCGAAATATAAAGGAATCATCATGACAGCGTCTATAACCATGAATAATCAACTCAGTTTACAGTCAAGCTATCAGGCGGGTTTGCAAAAAACTGAGGTGTCAATCAACCCTGCTTTTTTAGGTATAGAGGATGCTCAACAAGTAGATGTATCTTCTACACCCGACATTCGATTTTCTAGTCAGATATCTAGCCTGAACAAAGCAGAAATCGGCAACATCTATAATCAAATCAAGATAGAAATTAAAGCAAAGCTTGAGAAGGATAATCTTGATAACATTGAATTTAAGCCTTTCGATTATCATCAGAGCACTATCGATGAAATAATGGATTATCCCCTCGATGTTAAAATTGAACCCGATGAAATACATACAGCCATCTTATATAACCGCATGGGGATCTGTTTTCTCGATGTGAAGCGGGTTGAAGTCAGAATGGAACTGCTTAAACTTGCAGAACAAGATGTAGAGAAAAGCGCTAAACAAGCCAGTATCGATACCAAGCAAAGACAAATGCTATCTCTAAAAATAGAGAATAACTTGTTGAAGTTAGAGGGTGAGAAACAGACTTTACTCGAGGGGGATCAGATGAGGGAAAATCAGCAACAATTATTTGAACAGCTGAGGTTTCAAGGTTAGTAATTTTCACTGGGCTAACAGGGTTCTCTTATATCTTAGATATTACTCGATACCAACCGTAACCGCCGTGGTTTCACCGACCATGAGCATCTGAACGAGCAGCAGCTTATTCATATGAACGGTCGGGTGTACGATTACAACATGGGTCGCTTTATGTCGGTGGATCCGTTTATACAATCGCCTACGTCAACCCAGAGTGTGAATCCGTACTCGTATATCATGAATAATCCGCTTAGTGGTACAGATCCAACGGGGTATGCGGCGTCTTGCTATGAAAAGGGCTTTTTATGTACATTTGATGAGGTGAGGCCTGGTGAGAGTGTGAATGGGGCGAAATCTTGTATACCAGGTAGTTGTGGAGCTAAAAATTCGCAAAGAAATAATGGTTCAGAAAAGTCGCAGTCTTCACAGAAGACAGATGTTAAAGTTAATGAGATAAATTCGCAGCAGAGAGTTGGAGAGGAAGCTGATGGTACCGCAGGCTCCACTGATAAAGTTACATTCGGGAAAGATAAGTATCGTAGCAAATATAAAACGAAAGATTCATTAAACTTAGCTAGAAAGCTGATTTCTCGTGATATAGATGAAGCAGTGAAGAAGATACGAGGTAATTATCAAGGTGAAGAAGGACTTGATCAATTGGCTGAAGATTTTGCTAATGCTATAAACCCTATTTCAAATACGTATAAAGTAGAAGTAGGAGCAAACATTTTCTTTAACGAAGACTCTGGTGCATATGTAATCGGTGATGTATTTACAGATTTGAATAGTGGGAGTATAGATTACAGCACTTATAGCATGAATTTAACAAAAAATAATACGCTAGGGGAGCATGCTGCTTCAATACATACTCACGGAACTCACGGAACTTACGGGAGAGGGGTCGATAACAACAATTTTTCTCTAGGAGATGAGACATTTACTAAACCTTATCAATTCGGTGTGCCCTTGTATATGTCGTCATCAAATTTACAAGTTATAACTCCACGCAGCTCAAAAGCAAGAGTTGTAAGAGAAACAGTCAAACAATAAAAAGGTACGAATAAATGAAAAAATTGTTTTTTGTATTTTTGCTTATCTTTTGTGGAAAAATATCAGCAGTTGTTGATATTTGCCTACTTAATGAAAAGCATTACTGTTTAACATCAATGGTTAAAATTGTTGCCAATCCACAACTATATTACGGTAAAAAAATTGCCATTCACGGAGTTTTTGAACAAGATTTAGGTCATTATTTGATTTTTATAGACACAGAGAAGTCCAAAATAAAATCCACTGTCGATGCCGTCGAGTTAGGAATTGATAAGGGTTTAGCTAATGAACTAATGAAGCATAAAGGTGACTATATAAGCTTTAGAGGTACTTTTAATGAAAACCTTGGCTCTAATACTGCGGGAATTCTCGAAGATATTACAATTTGGGACACTATGTAATTGCATGAAATTAAAGTTAAATATGGACAGGCATGATTAATCAAATCTAGATTGTTTAGATTTAGTTAACTTACTACCTCTTAATTAGCCCCCTATCATTGAGGGCTTTTTGTCACAATAAATCAGGCCAGCCATTGTTAATGGCAATAAATCAGGCCAGCCATTGTTAATGGCACATTATTCTTTCCCCTACTAAGCTTTAGTTAATGGTCGATGTAGGAGGTAGTCATGCCCCGTCCAAGAAGCACTCAGATAAGTATTGAGGATACGCCGTTCTATCACACAGTTTCAAGGTGTGTGCGAAAAGCATGGTTAACGGGAGTCGATAAAGATACGGGTCACTCGTATGAACATCGACGAGAGTGGGTTGAATCTAGGCTCATTGAACTCGCAGGGGCATTTGCTATAGATATAGCGGCTTATGCGGTGATGAGTAATCATCTACATGTGGTGTTGAGAATTGATATTGAGTCAGCAAACCGCTGGACAGATAGAGAGGTAGTGGAGCATTGGCATCAATTGTTCAAAGGTACAGAGTTAACTCAAAGGTTTGCTAAAGGTGAGTTAGTGCAGGCGAGAGAATTGTCGCAGCTTAAGCACTCAATCGCTCAGTATCGTAGTCGGCTTTGTGATATTAGCTGGTTTATGAGGTGCTTGAATGAGCCTATAGCCAGAAAGGCTAATCAAGAAGATAATTGTACGGGGCACTTTTGGGAGGGCAGATTCAAAAGCCAGGCTTTGCTGGATGAAGTCGCTGTGCTGGCCTGTATGGCTTATGTCGAGCTCAATCCAATACGTGCCAAGATGGCTAATACACCAGAGACTTCAGATTACACCAGCCTTAAATTGCGAGTAAAAGCAGCCCTTACAGGCGAGCAACCGACAAAGCTATTGCCCTTTATCGGTAATGAGAAACTCAATCAAGCTAAAGGTATTAACTTCTCACTCAAAGATTACCTAGAACTTGTTGATGAAACAGGCAGAATTATTCGTGATGACAAACGAGGAGCTATATCTGCAAGTGCTTCTAAGATACTAACTCGGCTAAATATCTCCAGTGACAACTGGGTACATATCACCTCTGAATTTGGCAAGTTATTCCATGGCCCTGTAGGGACCTTACAAGAGCTCACCAGCTATTGTGAACACCTAGAGAAACGACGAAGACATTTTTCATACTGCTGTAGTTACCTACAAGCAAGCTAATCATTTAGTACCACTTAAGCTGCTAACAGGCCTAAATAAAGGACTGGGTTTGGTCTATCTGAAATTCATAGTTTTGCCTCAAATTAATCGTTTCCCTTCTTTTTAACCAATCAAAAAGCAGATATTTGCTGGCTTTACGTCTTGATGATTAATGATGTATGGATAATCCATTTCTATCTAGGTATGTTATTGATTATTAATGGCTGGCTTTGATTTTAGGCTTTGATTTTAGAAGTAACTGGCTCAAGCGAACCTTCGAAACTCGCTAATTTATCTACCCCCTCAGGCGATGTGCTCGGCACTGAAGATACAGACAAGAGGGCTACCGAGATACTTGACGGCTTTGGAAGTGACACTAAGGAGCAAGCGATGGTCGTCATGAGGGATGGCACTTCAGTTTCTCCATCTTCGTGTACCAACAAAGGATGTTCGTTCGACGTCGACCTGAAAAAGGTACTTTTTGCTGCACACACGCATGTCGAAAGTGACAATCAACATTCTGGTATTGCCAAATTGATAACCAAAAAGAGGGAGATGCCCGGGCCGGGTGACCACGCATTTCCCACCCTTGCTGGTGCACCTAACTACATTTTAACTCCCAAAGGGGCTGTTAGGGTTCTTGAGTTTAAGAGTGGAAAGTATCAAGTGAGGACTTTGAGGGGGACCGGTGCCTCTACCGATTGGTCACCTGCTGATGCGACACCATCAAAAAGTGAAATTAGAAGGGCGTTAAAGAGATGATTAAATCAAGATTAACACTTGCATGTTTTGTATTACTTCTTAGTTTGGCTATACATGCGAAAGCACAGGGAGTGGAGTCGGAAGTGCAAAATAACCAAACTACAACTTCTGTATCTATATTTGAGTTAATTGCCACGCCAAATAAATTTCATGGACGTGAAATTATTGTAACGGGCGCATATCGGTTTGATTTGGATTTAGCTACGCTATACCCAAGTAAAGAGTATTTAGCTGAAGACATATTTCAATCATCAATCAGCTTGGAATTACCTGATGGTTTAACTCCAGAAAAACTCGAAGCACTGATGGAGTTAGATGGTCAATTTATTCGAGTTAAAGGCACTTTTGACGCTAAAAATCGAGGCTTTGGTGGCTTCAATAAAGGAACAGTTACAAATATCAAAGAAATATCAAAGCATTCAAAATAAAGCTTTTAGGTTCCTCATCGCTCATTGAGCGGTGAGGACTATTCCATCATCAAAGTTTCAAACCACCTTTCACATTACTAGCAATTCCCACCCGATTTCACTGTGTAAAGAAAACCCTCGTTTATGAACCATTGCCATCATCACGGTAAATCATGGTCAAAACAGCCGATAATCTGTAAAGAAACTTATAAAGATATCTACGTTCAGTATACGCTTGAGTTACTGTACACAAGGAGATTACATGTTTATTGGTTATGCCCGAATATCAACATTAGACCAACACCACAATTTACAACTCGATGCCCTTACTCAAGCTGGGTGCCAAACCATCTACCAAAAAACCATGTCAGCTGCCAAACGACATCGACCCGAACTTGAAGCAACACTTAAGTCATTACGTCCCAGTGATACACTCGTCGTCTGGCGATTAGACCGTCTTGGTCGCTCATTAAGAGGGTAAATAGACCCATCCATAGTTATCCTACTAAGCTTTGGTTATTAGTAGAGGTAGGAGGTTGTTATGTCCCGTCCCAGAAGAACTCAGAAATTTTTCAGTCATAAAAAAACCGCCAACTAGGGCTAATGCCGATCATTTAGTGATTTATCGATCGGTTGACTGATCTTCTAGATGCTTCAGAATCCGAGTCCTATCTCTAGGTCTCGGATTTTTTATGCAAGTTTCTCAAGCTT
>JAKVHY010000012.1 GCA_023284085.1 Shewanella benthica | reverse complement strand
AATTGTAGTAATCTTCATGGTGGACCCGTCCTCTTTCTGATGAGTTGTAGCAACTTAATCGTGGCCCATTGTGAGGCCGATTAAAAGGGGATGGGTCCATTCCATTATCTATGCCGGGGAAATAACGCCTTATCGCCTCAAGGAACTTAGGTTTCAAGTTTAAGTCTATGCTGTAGTCGGGGCTTGTCGAGCGAGGTATGTACTGGGTATCTGGGCCAAATTTCAGTTGCCTGCCCATGTCAACGGTCGCGTGGATCCCAAGCCCGGTGATATTTGTCTCAGGGACTGGATAGACAAGCCTTGAAAATGGACTCTTACCGCCATAAGAAAAATAATGGCCTTTACACCAATGGAGCTCAGGAATACTTCCCCTCCCAACTCCGTCAATGTTCTGAGCCACATCAGTAGAGTACAAGCCCGCACTATTGATAAGGTAGCGACTCTGCAGCGACATGACTTCGCCTTCAATATCCAGGCTCAGGTTAAATCCCTTATCTGTGGGCTCGGCCCCTATAAATTGCGTGTTAGCCGCGAACATGGCGCCATTGGACTCGGCCTCAGCCAGCAGGCTCTGCATGTAACTGTGGCTATCTATGATGCCGGTCGATGGTGAGAGGAGCCCGACAGATGCCTTTAGCTCTGATGAAAATCGATGCAACTCTCGTCGAGATTGCCACACAAGATCTCCAACACCATTGATGCTAGCCTTCAGCAGTAAGTTTTCTAAATACACTTGCTGATCTTCATTCTGGGCGACGATGAGTTTACCTAGTGGGTTAAATGGGATTGTTCTTTTTTGGCAATATTCATAAAGCGCCAACTTTCCCGCGACACACAAGCTAGCCTTTAAGCTCTGCTCGGGGTAATAGATACCAGCATGGATCACCTCACTGTTACGACTACTGGTCTCTTCACCGAATCCCAGGTGCTTATCTATAATAAGGACATTGGAAAGCTTACAGCTTAACCTCGCCGCTATCGCCAGGCCTACCACTCCGGCACCTACGATTACAGCATCAACTTTGTCCATTTAAGTCCCTAAGCCTTGGTCGACAATTCAAGATTCATACTATCAAGCATTACCACCGATTACGTCAATTTACCATACCATTCCGAGTAAGTATCTGAGCATTCAGCGTGAGTTCAAAGCACTGTAGGCAAGGCGAATGTTTGAAGCTAATAGTTATTCTATATCGAGAACATTCAACGTAGCATAAAGGGCTTTGAAACCCGCACTGCGTGAGGCTCTCAGTGTTTCCACTTCTGTGTTACATTGACTTAAAAGGGAATAACCATTTCCTCATCAATGTGCCTTGAATTGGAAAAGCTGAGAGTCTCTGAACTGACCAGATACTTATATGGAATGGTATTAATACACTATATTGAACATGAGCAAATATAAAAATTAAGGGGGAAGCAGATGCCTAGACTCAGTTTTGGCTGCACGATTAACCATCTACAGCAAAATATTGCTGAAGTGATTGTAGATTCTGGGATTGAGCTCACCATAGAGATGGTGGAAGAACTAGATACTTATCTGGATACATACTACCCAGGCTCCTTTGCACTCCTGGTCAACAAGAAAAACCCATATAGCTACACTTACGAGGCTCAATTGTGCCTGGCGTCACTAGAGAAGCAGAAGGCTATCGCCGTCTTATATCATGATTTACGCCAAGAGCAGATCCCGCCGCAATTCGATAAGAGACGTAAGATGGATAACATTAAGATAAAAAGCTTTCCTGCCACACAACTGGGCACGAAGAAAGCGTTAGACTGGCTGACATCAAGCTTAATTTAGGTTCTTTCTGATTGAGTTCGAATATATATTAGATTAATTATCATTCACCTACGAACTTCTTCCCTCTCCGACGGCTCTAATACACTGAATTATCGATAAACACTCAAGTTGCCTAAATTTTCTTTAGCTATACATCAAGGACTAGGGTACTAGCCTAATGTAAATGTAACCGCTCACATTTTACAAACGTAGCTATTTTATACTAAGCTTCTATGGCGCTATAAAAGTAATGATACAAGGAAGAAAAACATGCATAAGTTTAATTTTGGTTGTTCGGTCGAACTGTTAACTAACAATATTGCTCAAGTAACTATTGAGCCTGGTGTAGAGATCACTCTGGAGATGTTAGGCGAGTTTGATGAATACATGAGTCAAATTTTTAATCATGATTATGCCTTACTGGTCAATAAGCAACACAGATACAGCTATTCATTCGAAGCTCAACTTTGCATGGCATCACAAGAAAAGTTAAAGGCAACGGCCGTAGTATTCTACGATGAAAATGAAGCAAAACTCCCGCCTGAATTCAGCCAGAGACGTCAGATGGACGAATTGAATATACGCCTCTTCTCAGGCATCAACGACGGTAATAAGACCGCCGTCAACTGGTTAGAAGAACAGTTATCGACAGAGAAACAGTTCGAGTTGTCTTCATGATTTTGCTTGTCATTTTTAACGATTAGGGAGATTCAGCTGTTTGAGAAGATGGGGAGTACCTGCAGCACCATCACAAAAATAATGTTCACACCAATACCTGACAGCGACAAAATATCAAGACTATCACTGCTCAACATGTCAGGCCACAGACCTAAACTGACAATGAGTGCCCTACTGCTAAAGCTGAAAATTGACGTTAGCGCTAGCATGGCACTCTCTTGAGCCCTTGCATCTACTCACTAAAACAACCAAGCCGAAGTGTTTCAAACCTAGAGAAATGAGAGCTGCACCTGAGCTGCCGCAATCATAGCTCACACTCGTTTATCTGCATGAATTCAGATTATAGATTCAGTAGGTATAACAAATTACTAGGTAACTCTACCCCATCTAAAATCACCAGTTCTTCTACTGTGGACCTTTCTACAAAATCTGAAAATGCACTTATCATGGTAGGCGAAAATTGACTTGTGTAAATCGACATGGCACTAACACGCCGTCTTGCATAAGATGAAACATCGACTCGAATGCTAATTTCACTGTCATCTACAGGAACCGCGATGGGATAACCTAAGCCAAACCTTTCAACCGAACGACTCAGAATATCGGCTCGGGTATCAGATAGCGCAAAATAGATAGAGTTCTCATTAAACTCCCCTGCAACTAGCTTATTGACTGTTTTGTGATCTCGGTTATCTGTGATCCCTCCTCGAATGAATGACATTACCGCTATGGGATTTTTTTGGCTAACGATGGACTCAAATATTTCAATAAGCTGATGATAGAAATTGGCAAGTTTCCCGTCAGGAAAACGTAAGAACATGGGGGCTTCCAGGCCTAAAATAGATGAAGCGGCTATCGCTTCTTTTTCCCGTACCCTAGCAAGTTCAGCACCCGATAACCCTTGGCCTGAATGGTCGCGGCCTGCATCACCAGAAGTTGCGTATACAGGAAACACTCTTACGCCGCGATCGGCTAATTTTGCCAAGGTGCCGGACACCCAAGTTTCATCATCGGGATGGGCGAGTAATACAACAAGGGATTGAGCCTCTGTGCTATTCAGCTCCTGAGTCGACTGACAGGAACAAATTAACGCAAGCAAAAGCATAATTGCGCATCTCATCTTCATCAATGTGATGATACACACACGCATATGTCTCATGTAGTCACCTCAAACCGCCGTAACAGAGTAAAGATCGGCTTACGTTTATTTAAACTTCTATGAATATATTTGCAAAAACGAACTGTACAGGTGTGTACCTTTATGTATCATATAGTATAGCTAATCAATCTTGAGACACTAATGATCTACTTTAATAACTTAAAAGGGCGAAATTATAATAAAGCCTATGGCGAGACAGCCAGCAATCGACAAGCAGATTCCGACCCTATCATCTTCGATCTTGATGACCGACAAGTAGAAATTTCAGTAAATGAAGATTGGCAGCGAGTAATAGCAGGACAAATGGCAATGGTGGTCCAAGGCGACGAAAAGCTCAGCACGACTGTCTACATGATCACCGCCATTGAGCGAAAAAAAGACCTTGCCACCAATACCGAAAGCTTTATTGTCCGCGGCTCAGTGCTTAGCAAGCTGTCAGTAAAAGGGAGCCGCTACAACATCTCTTTCATGTTACATGGCATCGAGCATAAGAGGCTGACCGATGGCTGTTTTCAACGAGGAGTCAATCTAATATCAGCTGCTGAATACTAATCTAAGCGTTTGATGCCTAAGGTGACTTCTTGATTTAATTTCTCTATGCAGGATTCACAGATACAGGAGTTAGAGGATGGCATTGCATCTTGCAATACCTCTTTTGGCGGAAAACCGACGCCATTGCACCAGCAATTTTCTATCGTTCCCCCTGACTCTACAGCACAAGAGTTACTTCGGTGACAGAGAGGGCAAAGGCTCTGTTCAATGACAGGATTATGCATCTAAATCTACTTTCATTGTATTAGACATCTGATCCGCTGGATGGTTAACGCCATCATATAGTGCCACGCCTTCTTGCAATAACTTATGAAGTTGGAAAGGGTCATCCCCCTCTAAGCAAGCCAGATTAAACGCATACAAGTGAGGGTTGGAACGTCTCTGGTGATGGGTGTAGATCCCACATTTTGAGCAGAAAAAGTGTTTCGCACTATGTGTATTGAACTGATAAAGATTCAATACTTCTTGTCCCTTCACGACCTCAAGATTGGATATAGACACAGAAGCAACAATCGCCCCACGCCGTCTGCACATGGAGCAATCACATCTGCGAGGGTCGACTAAACCTTCGGGTAAGGTTAACTTAAGCTCGATAGCACCACAGTGACAGCTCGCCTTAAATTGATTTGTAACCTGCATAATTCCTCACCTGATACCCTATAAAAAAGGCATGTAAACATACATGCCTTTTTTTAGTTATATTCAACGAATAAGCTCAAAAGCGCTAATTTCCCTTAGGCTTCTCGACTCCCAATACAGTAGCGGATACTTGCTCACCATAATACCCCTGATGTTTATGGTATCTATCCTTTAACCCTTGTACATCCCCTTTAAAGCGGGGATCTTGTGGCCTTTGGTGATCATTAATATAGGCAGCCACATCCCAAGCCTCTTGGTTAGATAGTTGGAAACCTTTAGCAAACGGCATGTTCTCATAGATGAAATAGGCCGCGGTATTAACCCTGTGCATACCCGCTCCCCAGTTAAAGCTGTTCTCACCCCATAACGGCGGCAGGGAATAGACACCGGCTATCTCCAACCCTTGGCCATTATCACCGTGACACGACTGGCAATGAGCCCCATACACAGTTTTACCTCTCTGAGGTGAGTAAGCTAGCTTAGGCTTATCGATAGCAGGGAAGCCCTTACCGGGTAGCTTAGCTCTTTGATCGACCGTTAGCGCCTTCTGAATGGCCTCAGGAACAGGAAAATCAGCTCGCTTACCGCCCTTTACTAATTCCTCGTCACTCAACTCAGGGACGGCTCCCGCAACTTGATATTTATCCATCAGGCCACTCATGCCTAACCAGTATGAATAAGCAGACAAGGCTACCAGCTCTGGGCTTCCTTTAGCTGGAGCGATACCATTCATCGAGTAAGTGAAGCAGCCTTGAAGGCGCTCCTCATAAGTGTTGACCTTATCGTTTTTCTTACGATATGCAGGATAAGCAAAGTAAGCCGCCCAGAGAGGCGATGCATTGGCCTGTTGGCCCGCATTCATATGACAATTTGAGCAATTAAGCTCATTTCCAACCTGATTACCCGTCAAACCTTGTGTATCAACGAAGATTTTATAGCCCAAGCGAACTTTATCGCCGAATTCCCCCTCGGGAATAGCAGCTAAACTTCTTGGTTGCAGATACTCTCTGGCAGCTTCCTTAGGCACTGAAACCAGCTCTGCTTGTTCATCTTGCAACTCTGTAGCCTGAGCAAGGGTAACATAGGAGAATAAGGCAGCGAATACGACAGTTAGCCATGCTGAAGCCACTAAAGCTTTTTTCAAAAAATTCATGAGTGACTCCCTATTTGAGTGTGGCGAAGTATTGCGATAAGGCATCGATTTCACTGGCAGTAAGCTTGGCCGCTATATTGCCCATAACTCCGTCGATATCCCCCTTACGTGAACCCGTTTGCCAGGCAAGCAGCTGGGCCTTAAGATAATTAGCCTGTTGACCAGCTAAACGCGGGAACTGACCACCACCGATCCCCGAAGGACCATGACAAGTGACACAAGCCGGGATGATTCGGTCCCAATCTCCCTGATAAACCAGACGCTCGGTAGGGTCATCATAGCCCACCTTTTCTCCGCGAACATGAATAGAGACATCTGCCACATCTTGAGCCGAAAAATATTTGGAAACCTGCTCGATGGCCTCCCCCTGAACTGTCATCGCCATAGGGCCCATGGTCGGATTTTGACGCTGTCCGGTTTGGAAAAGCTTAATTTGTTGTTGAATATATTCGGCGGAAAGGCCTGCTAGCCGTGGTCCAATAGGATCTACTCCTTGGCCTTGCTGTCCATGACAACCCGCACACAGCTGAGCCGATGCAGGCATTGGCATTGCCTCTCCCTCCGTCATCGCACCAGCGAGCACTTGCCCACTTAGCAATAACGAAATGGTTAATGTAAAAAGGTATTTCATGTTAATCCCCCAATTAAGATGTGGTTTTGATCATAGAGCTAATACGATATAACTTGATACAAATCACATAACAAATTCTTATCTTCATAAACCAATAGATTAAAAATCAACAAGGTAAGCAAGTGCCCTACACTCTAAAAATTCATTACAACTTGTATTTATACGATGACCCACACACTCCATAATCACCACTCCATTACCGCCTATCCTCTGTGTTTTATATTTTAAATCTCTCAATAACAAGGACTCGGTAGGTGTAGGTTGACTTGGTCGAGTCTTGCAAAGTGACGAGGTTACTTGCCCTAAGGATTTAGCCTGATAGCGTTGAATCTCAGCCATTGAATATTCTTCTACTTTGTGAGTTTTAAGTGACTCTTCAACGTTAGGGTTTATGCTCGAATTAAACCTAACTCCATTGCAAGCTGAGACAGTGAAAATGAAAAACAAAAAAACATATTTTATCACGATATTCATTCTTTAATATCTAGTTAAAATAATAACTTAGCAAATAACCTTGTTATGGTAAAGGTAATAGTTCGTCTTTAAATAAATACTTATCCATATCATGCAAAGATAAGTACAGCCTACATAAAAAAGCCCTATCACAGGACAGGGCACTCAAATTATCACGCTATACTTTTACCGCCTTACAGCACAAGATAAAATCTATTTCCCAGGACGCACACCTAAAGTATGGCAGATGGCATAGGTCAGCTCGGCACGATTAAGGGTATAGAAATGGAAGTCTTTAACCCCTTCTCGAGACAGGACCTTAACCATATCGATGGCCACGTTAGCACCTACCATCTGACGGGTCGCGGGATCGTCATCTAAGCCTTCAAACTGCTTATGTAACCAACCGGGAATAGAGACGTTAGTCATACCGGCGAAACGCTTAAGCTGTTTAAAGTTAGTCACAGGCAGTATGCCAGGAATGATTTCAGCATCGATACCGGCGGCGACACAACGATCACGGAATCTGAGGTAGGACTCGACATCGAAGAAGAACTGAGTGATGGCGCGGTTTGCCCCGGCATCTATCTTCTTCTTAAGATTGATCAAATCGGCCTGAGCATTAGTTGCATCTGGGTGAACTTCAGGATAAGCCGCTACCGAGATATCGAAATCGGCAACAGAGCGCAATAGACGCACTAAGTCATTGGCAAAACGGGTCGGCTTTGGACTGCCATCGGGGAGATCCCCACGTAATGCCACTATGTCTCTGACACCTGAGTTCCAGTAATGTTTAGCAAGCTCTACGAGCTCCTCATCGCTGGCATCGACTAAGGTCAAATGAGGCGCGGCAACCAGATCCGTCTCTCTCTGAATACGCTCAATGACACCATGTGTGCGGTCACGAACACCTGAGTTCGCACCGTAAGTCACAGATACAAACTTAGGTTTTAACGGCTCGAGACGACGAATAGAATTCCAGAGAATTTTTTCCATCTCTGGTGATGCAGGAGGGAAAAATTCGAAAGAAACGTTAATATCACCGTTAAGCTCAGCCAAGCTCTGATTTAGTGATGTTGAATGTTGTGCGTGATGAAAACCCATTCCTATTCCCTCTACTGCTCTACTTAACTGTAAAATAAAAACCATCTAGACGTTTGGACGTCTAGATATCCATATTAGTGAAACTGAGTTTGAAGTCAATAGTAAATAGAATACTTAATTCAAATAAGATAGAACAATGACGCGACGTTGTCGCTAGAGGACGGCTGGAAAGCGCCTCAGGGAACGGGCTGCGCCCTTCGAGAGCGCAGCAAAGCTGCTGCTAGGACGTGACTTCGTCGCTGCGAGGACGGGCTGCGCCCTACAGAACGGCTGAAAAGCGCCTCAGAGAATGGGCTTCGCCCTGCGAGAGCGCAGCAAAATCTGCTACGAGAAAAAGCTAGTTATCATGTCTCGCAGCCAACTTGTTGGCGTCCTAGAAGTGAGCCCGCGAACGTTCTCGCAGCCAACTTGTTGGCGTCCTCGGAGTGAGCTCGCGAACGCACTCGTAGCGCAGCGTCCTGCTTTATTCCTGCACTAAATCCCGACAGATTTGCGCCAGATCAGATTGCACAGCTGCAGCAGTCACTTCGCGACCGGCACCGGGTCCTCTGATGATCAGAGGATTATCTTGATAGAAGGCACTGCGTATAACAAACACATTATCGCCAGGAGTTAAGTTAGCGTAGGCATGTTGAGTGTCGACCCACTCCATGCCAACTGCGGCCTTAAGCTGACCATCGACAACATCCAGTCCGGCAACATATCTCAAGACCTTATTTTGCTCAGCCGCAGCCTGGAACTGCTGTAGCATCTCATGATCTAGCTCATCGATGCGCGCTAAAAACTGATCCAATGGAATATCGACTAAGTCATTTGGTACCAATGAGTTGAGCTCAATATCTTCCAGTTCAATCTCGTGGCCAATCTCACGGGCCAAGATCAATAATTTACGCTGCATGTCTCGACCGGACAGGTCATCACGAGGATCCGGCTCGGTAATACCTAAGCCTTTAGCCTCCAACACCAGCTCTGAAAACGGCTTCTTAGCGTCATATTTTTCAAATAACCAGCATAGGGTACCAGAGAAGATGCCACCAATAGCTTCGATACTGTCACCGCTGTTGTGCAGATCGTTCAATGCATGCTGTACGGGTAAACCCGCACCACAACTGGCGTTGTAGCGCCAGAATAGTCTGCGATTACCCAGCTGTAGCTTAAGCTCTCGATAGAAAGCCAAGGGGCCTGAACCCGCCAGCTTGTTAGCGCTAACCACATGAATACCTCGTGAGAAGAACTCTGGGTATTGCAAAGTTAACTCGGAGCTGGCGCTGATATCCAAGGCGATGAGTTCGTCACATTCGAGCGCTTGCAGCTGCTCAAACATATGGTCATAGAGCCAAGGGGTAGCTTGCTGATCAAAATCCTGTTTCCAGGAATCGAGCGCTATCCCTTGCTCTTTTAACAAGGCCTTCTTAGAACTGAGTAATCCCACCAGCTCAACGCTAGCTTCTAACTCTTTATTGAGTGCGACTCGAGCGCGACTGAATAGATCCACCCAAGCTTCACCAATATTTCCCACGCCAAGCAGGAGCACACCGATGCGCTTACGCGGACCTGCGCAGCGACGATGTACTTTTTGCGTCAGCAGGTTTACTTGTGATGTCGGCACTAAGGTCACCAGACTCAAGCCATCTTTAAACAGTGGCCTTGCATCCCGGCTCAACAGACGAGCGAAGCCACGGCGATAAAGGCCGGCATCGGCGCTGACTAGGGCGACTAGGCCAAGGTCCTCACGTAGGATCAGATCCGATACCCCAGGCACTTCAGATTCGAGAATCCCTTGCACCTGCTGCCGATTCTCATGGGTAAACGCCAATTCGACCCGGCCATGGCCAAGCTGCCAATAGGCCAGCGGATTTAGCCCAGACGCTGCCAATAATTCGGCTAATTTGGCGATATCGGTGGTACTGTTGAAGTTAAACAGCGACACACTGGCCAAACTGGTCACCACCGGCGCACTGGCTGAAGAGCTCTTGGGCGCAATCAGAGTGAAATCGGTGTGGGATGCATAACTCGATCGAACAGCCAGACTCACCTGAGTATTAAACAGCGGCTGTAACGAACGATTATGCAATACCGGCGACCCCAGATGGGCGAGACGATTGGCTTCGTCCAGTGACAGACTCTTGAGAAGCTTGGCATCATTGATCTTGTTCGGGTCGGCATTGAATACACCTTCCACATCGGTCCAGATGGTCACCCGTTCGATGGCGGCCAGGCTAGCGATCAGGGTGGCGCTGTAATCAGACCCATTCCGTCCCAGCAACAGGGTTTCTCCACGACTGTTGGCGCAGATGAACCCCGTGATAATTAATCTTTCATTTGGATGGTCATCGAGTACTCGTCGAACTTGCTGGCGGGACTCGACTAACATTATCTGCGGCACGCCGCCTTCGTCGGCTAATAGCATGCTTCTGGAATCGATATCCAATGCAGCGACACCGGACTCTCTGAGTAAAGCCGCTAAGAGGCGAGCGGACCAACGCTCACCGAAACTCACCACTTCGCTTCTTTTATATTCGTTTAACGCCTCTAGAGAAAACAGGCTGATGAGCTGATACTTGTCTATAGACAAGCGTTCTCTCAGGCTTCTGGCCTGCTCGTTAGAAAGCAGCTGCTCAATTAGATTCTGTTGAAAGCTCATCAACACCTGCAGATCTTCCTGCCATAGCTGACCTGTGTCTTTGAGTTCCAGCAGTTTATAAAGAAAGTTGGTGCTCTTACCTGCGGCCGATACCACGACGAGATCGTCGCTGTTGCCGTGAGTGAGAAGGATATGAGCAACACGACGGTAGCAATCTGCATCCGCTAAGCTAGAACCACCAAATTTGTGCAAATGACAACGCGCCATCTTTAACTCCTATCTACCGAGATTAACAACTCGCCGCTGCGGCGAGTCCAGCTTCAATATCGGCAACTAAATCATCGGCATCTTCGATACCCACTGAAAGACGGATTAGGGTCTCTTTTACCCCTGCTTCTGCTCGAGCTTCTGGCTCCATAGCTCTGTGGGTCATTGTCGCAGGAACTGCGACTAAACTCTCTACCCCACCTAAACTTTCTGCAAGAGAAAACACAGAAAGTTTGTCAAGAAAAGCGACCAGCTGAGTTTCTCCACCCTTGAGTTCGAAACTGAGCATGGCACCGAAGCCTTTCTGCTGCTTCGCCGCGATCTTATGACCAGGGTGATCACTCAGTCCCGGATAATACACCTTATCTACCGCCTCGCTGGCAGTTAATACCGCTAACACCCGCTGGGCATTGGCCTGATGCTCACGCATGCGTACCGCTAAGGTGCGAATGCCGCGTAGGGTCAAGTAACTATCGAAGGCTGATCCTGTTAGACCTAAGGTATTAGACCACCAATGTAATAGCTCACCTAGCTCGGCATCTTTAGCGACAACGGCACCACCGACTACGTCGCTATGGCCATTGATGTACTTAGTGGTCGAATGAATAACGATATCGGCGCCGAGAAGCAGTGGTTGCTGCAAGATTGGCGATAAGAACGTATTATCGACCACCACTAAGGCATCGACCAAGTTACTCGCCTTGGAAATTGCTTCGATATCGACGACACGCAATAGAGGATTCGATGGCGTTTCCAGCCAAACCATCTTAGGCTTACGGGCAATGGCGGCTTCGAGTGCTGCACTGTCGGTCTGATCGACCACAGCAAGTTTAAAGGCTCCCTTCTTGGCTAAGTTAGTAAACAGACGATAACTTCCGCCATAACAGTCATGGGGGACGACAAGCAGGTCATCAGGGCCAAGCAGGCTAGTCACCAATGTTATCGCAGCCATACCGGTACAAGTCACCACGCCAGTGGCCCCTTTTTCCAGAGCGGCGATAGCATCACCTAGAATAGAGCGAGTCGGATTACCCGAACGACTATAGTCATAGTCTCTGGGATTCTTATGCCCATCGAAGGAGTAGTTAGTCGACAAATAGATGGGGGGCACCACAGCACCATATTGGGTATCGGACTCAATCCCTTGACGCACTGCAATTGTGGCTAACTTACGTTCGGTCATCTACTACTCCTCAACTATTTACTGAACACCATCTTCTCAACAAAAATTGACAAAGAGATGTCTGGACGTCTAAATGTACCTAAGAGGAAGCCTAGCGTCAACCAAATATAGACGTTTAGACGTCTAAACATAGGGAAATCTATTTGCAATTGTCATAAATAAGAGGCAATAATTTGACTGTACAATTTAAAGGGTTAAAATCTGCCCCGAAATTTGAATATACAGGTGAGTCAATGACTGAGTGGAATGGCGATTATATCAGCCCATATGCTGAACACGGCAAGAAGAATGAACAAGTAAAGAAAATTACTGTTTCTATTCCCTTGAAGGTACTTAAGGTTCTTACCGATGAGCGCACGCGCCGCCAAGTGAATAACCTACGTCATGCCACCAATAGTGAATTGCTTTGTGAGGCATTTTTGCATGCATACACGGGTCAGCCTCTACCAAACGACGATGACTTGTCTAAAGATAAGCCTGACACCATCCCAGCCGAAGTGAAGCGCTTGATGGATCAGATGGGTATTGAGTGGGAAGATGTGGAGTAATCGGGCTCACTTAACGTTTGACCAGTCAGTTTCAGGGATCGCATAGCGATCCCTGTTTGCTTCTACACGACTATTGACCCTGAAGATAACCCTGCAGAAACAATCGAGACCAACTAACAGCTTAATTTCGAGTCCATTGCTATAAATTAATAGCGCTAACTCCTTCTCCACCCACAATACATTAATAATTGAGAGAAAATGCCGTGCTTTCAATGATAGATCCAACGACCCTCGCCCTTGCCTCACTCATTATCTTCTGTGGTGCCTTGACCCAGAGCCTTATCGGTTTCGGTTTAGCCATAGTCGCCTCTCCCCTGCTGTATATCGTCGATCCTGAGTTAGTACCGGCCCCGGTTATCATCATGGGCTTCTCTATCTCCTTGTTGACCCTATTTAGAGATCGAGGTGCCCTTGAGTTTAATGGACTGCAATATGCGTTGCTTGGGCGAATACCGGGAGGATTTATCGGTGCGGGGCTATTGATATATGCACCACAACCAGTTCTTGGGCTGGCCATATCGGGCATCGTTGCCGCGGCGGTAATATTGAGTTTGCTTAAGTTCAACATAGCCGTTAACCGCAAGAGCCTGTTTGGCGCCGGCGTGATATCTGGCGTATTTGGCAATATCGCCGCTATCGGTGGTCCACCACTGGCCATTCTGCTTTCAGGAAAAGACGCCCGTCAGTTTCGAGCGGCGCTATCGGCTTTTTTCATCTTCAGCTCAATGATTGCCTTAGCTATTTTGGCAATCACAGGCTTACTTAACATCAAGCATTTCTGGCTGTCGTTGCTGTTGCTGCCTTCGGTGATCTTAGGTTATGTGGTGGCGGGAAGACTGGTAGGACACGTTGATAAAGATAAGACTCGCAAGGCAACACTGATCTTATGTTCAGTCTGTGCAAGCTTATTGGCGGTGAAGTCGTTAATGGAATTAGGCTAAGAGATAGGTGCTAGGACGGGATTTGCCCTAAAGGACGGCTGATAAACGCTTTCGAGGACGTCGCTGCGCGACTGCGAGAACATGACTTCGTCACCGCGAGGATGGCCTACGGCCTTCGAGAACGCGGCAAAGCCGCTGCTAGAACGGGCTGCGCCCTACAGAACGCAGCAAAGCTGCTGCTAGGACGTGACTTCGTCACTGCGAGGATGGCCTACGGCCTTCGAGAACGCGGCAAAGCCGCTGCTAGAACGGGCTGCGCCCTACGGAACGCAGCAAAGCTGCTGCTAGGACGTGACTTCGTCACTGCGAGGACGGCCTGCGGCCTACAGAACGGCTGGAAAGCGCCTCAGAGAACGGGCTTCGCCCTACGGAACGCAGCAAAGCTGCTGATCTCCTCTCCTAGCCAACTTGTTGGCGTCCTAGAAGTGAGTTTACGAACACTCTCGAAGCGAAGCGTCCTCGAAGTGAGTTTACGAACACTCTCGAAGCGAAGCGTCCTCGAAGTGAGCCAGCGAACGCTCTCGAAGCGAAGCGTCCTCGAAGTGAGCCAGCGAACGCTCTCGTAGCGAAGCGTCCTAGAAGTGAGTTTACGAACGCTCTCGAAGCGAAGCGTCCTCGAAGTGAGCCAGCGAACGCTCTCGCAGCGCAGCGTCCTCGAAACTTCTTTAGAAATGATATGACGTTTGTAAAACACCGCCGATAGCATCATCGCTGCCGACCATGCCGGTAAAGTCCAGAAAGAAAACTCGCCCAAATTCAAATCCTGTTCCTAATGAATAGATATTTGCCGTGTTGTCTTTCATGTCATAGCGATAACCTAAACGCAGTGCAAACCAATCCGTAGCCTGCAACTCTCCGCCAACGCGCCAATACTGAGTAGCACCAATTTCTTCGAAGCGCTTATAAGCGTTAAGATCGATATCAGATGTTACAGTTATACCCTCCCAATCATAGGCGATGCCTGCAGTAAATTGTGGCTCAACCTGATAGGTGAATTTACGGCCTTGGGCTTCTACGGTCTCGACATCTTGGCTGATAAGATTACGTCCAGACAGGCCGACAGTTAATCCAGATATAGGCTCCATCGCGATACCAATATCAAGGTTAAATGTGGCCTCGTCATTTCTGTACTTGGAATCATCAAAATCACTGGCGTCGAAGTTATTGGCACTGACTACGTAGTTGTATGTATCTATCCGCTGAAACTTAGGCGATATCCCAACTGCAATGGGCATATTGACGATTGAAAGCGGAAAACTCAGGGCTACGCCTAAATCAGAAACCACGCCAGCAACCACAGCCCCTTGTGAATCTAAGTCTGCCAGCGCTGGAGGATTATCGGGATCTAATGTATTGAGGCGATCAATATCAGACTGAGCAATGGCTGCGACTCCTATGGCATCGATATAACTCTTATAAAATACCGCCATAGGCATCTTATGTGTGGGTAATACGATAGAGAACCCAATGCCTGCACTCACATAGGCATTATTATCTTTTAAGGATTCGAGATCGCTGACCAGCTCACCACGATGGAGATCGACTGCGGTTGCATTACCGGCAGAGATCGCAGCATCTAATGCATCATAGGAGTCTTGCAGTGAATCAAACTTATCTACCATCTGATCTTTATCGGCGCCATCGGCTCCGATTACGGGGAGTAACATAGCAAAATTATTGAATTTTGGTGCTTGCAGGGCCAATAGAGCGGGATTGATGAAGGCCGCCCCCTCACGGTTTGATGATGCCACACCAGCGCCGCCCATGGCATCGCTGCGAGCCTCGTAGTATTGCTGCCCTGCGATAGCCATCGACGGGGAGAGTATCAGTGCACAGCTAAGTGCAAGTTTGAGCATTTTCATCCTTTCAGCCCTTACCTTTATTTTTATTTTCTGATGTTCGTTACGTTGCTTCCTACTAGATAAAATTCAGCTTAGCGCTCTGAATAATACTCACGGAAATAAGTAGGGAGACATAAAAACAGTCGAATTTAAAGATAGTCCAACATTCAGGATTGTGTACGATAAACGCTCAAAAAACCAACACTCTTATTGATTTATTTTGATCTTTTTTTTAACTGAACTTCCTCCCCAATACCCACCTAGTCTAACCAAGTAATAAATAAGAACATTTACCACATTTTATTGCCAACCAACTTAGTTTAGATATAGCTAAATTTAGAGCTGATATTGGGAATATTTTCCATATAGACTTAAAGCACATAATCCATAAAATGCTCAGCAGTAAAACGTACGAATTCTCTTAACACCGCAGGCTGGTACTTGTCTTTATGATAGAGGAGATAAAAGGGGGTATCGGCGATCCGCCAGTCATCAAACACCGAGACTAATTCACCACGACTGAGTTCTTCAGCACAATACAGCTCGGGCAACCTCACGACACCATTGCCCGCCAAAGCACTGTGTTTCATTGCCCGGCCATTCTTACAGCGAAACACGCCATTGATATGTACATCGAGTTTTTGATCCTTATTATCAACATGATAAAAGGACCAGTTACTGACGGATCCGGTAATACACTGGTGTGACTTGAGTGACTTAGGATCTGTCGGAAAACCACGGGACCCAAGATATTTAGGTGATGCTAAGGTCAAATTAGTAATATCCATCAGCTTACGAGCGACAAGCCCGGAATCCTCAAGCTGTCCCATACGAAAAACCAGATCAAACCGATCCACCAACAAGTCGACTCTTTGACTACTAAAATCCAGCTCTACTGAGACCCCTGCGTACTTAGCAATAAAGTCATTGACCAGACTAGCCACTATCTCCTCGCCGAGAAAGCCACCCACACAGTTGATCTTGATGCTTCCCTGTAGGTTTTGAGCATTGTCTACGGCAATCTCCACCGCCTGATCAATACTCTCTAAGGCGGCTCTGCATCGATTAAAAAAAGCCTCTCCCTGTTCGGTCAAACGCTGAGCCCGCGTCGTCCTGGTGATAAGTGTCACCCCAAGACAAGATTCTAAATGAGTCAACTGCTTGGAGAGATGGGAGCGTGAGCAATTCAACACCTCAGCCGCCTTAGTAAAGCTTCCCTGCTCGGCAATCACAGTAAATGCCTTAACATCAGCCAGATTTATATCACTTTTACTCATACTCGATTCTCATAGTTAAGATGCGAATAAGGCCACACCATTCGCAAGCATATAGAAACAATCATATTCTTTTTAGGGTATATATCAACAATCATCCTGTTCCTATAATGTTTGCAACGTGATTGAACCGCTATATAACCAGCCGATTCAATCCCTCAATTAAGCAGATTAAAAGGTATAACCAGATGAAAGAACTTATCGTAATTACAGGCGCATCTTCGGGTATCGGCGCAGCAATGGCGAAGGCATTCAGTGCTAAGGGTCATCCACTACTATTATTGGCTCGCCGCGTCGAGCCTATGCAAGCCCTTGAGCTAGAAAACAGCTTATGTATCAGTGTAGATGTCACAGATGGTGAAGCAATTAAGGCCGCGATTGCCACGGCAGTAGAAAAGTATGGCCCCGTTGGCGGCTTGATTAATAACGCCGGCGTCATGTTACTGGGTCAAGCCGACACTCAAGATCCTGCAGAGTGGAGCCGTATGCTCAACATCAACGTTATGGGCGTACTCAATGGCATCCATGCTGTATTGGCCGATATGAAAGCACGTAAAACGGGGACTATCATCAACGTCAGCTCGGTCGCGGGTCGTAAATCCTTCCCCAATCATGCTGCTTACTGCGCCACTAAGTTTGCGGTACACGCACTGACTGAAAACATTCGCGAAGAAGTGGCCATGGATGATGTGCGCCTTGTGACCATAGCCCCGGGTGCCGTAGAAACTGAGCTGCTGTCACATACCACCAGCGATGAGATAAAAGCCGGCTATGCCGATTGGAAAGAGGATATGGGGGGTGTTATCGCACCTGAAACGATCGCTGATGCAGCTCTGTTTGCTTACGAGCAACCTCAAAGCGTCTGTGTGCGTGAAATCGTATTAGCAGCGACTCGCCAGCAACCATAGTAAAGTAGCCGTAGTGAAACGACTCTAATATCAATAACGCCGGTATCATCCCTGATACCGGTACGCGTTAAGCTTATTTTTGGTATAAAATTGAGACCATTAAAATGTTGCTGGAAGCTCGCGTAGCAGGGAGAATCCTTGCTTCATGTGACTGCCGGTAACGACAAAACCAATCAGCTGCTGCTCTTCATCGAATGCTCTGGCCGTCATCCCCTCCTTGCTTGCGCTCACCTGCCAGTTAGCATCGGCGTTGGCGGTGTTACCACTTAACTGCATCGGGAGACGCGGGGTCTTTACCTTGACCATCATAGGCGGCAGCGCCACATTGCTGGCCTGACCGAGTAAGGTTTTTGCCAGCGCATTGGCACTCAGCAGTATCGGCTGCAGAAAAGCCAGCACCTTGCCGTCAATTTCGGCGCAGTCCCCCAGCGCGAAGATATGGGGATCCGACGTTCGCAATTGACGATCCACCACTATGCCACGATTAGTTTGCAGGCCAGCCTCGGCCGCCAAGCGAATATTGGGCCTCAGGCCCACAGCGCACACCACGGCATCCACTCGATAGTCATGGCCATTTTCCAGGCTGATAGCGATAGTATTTTCAAACTGTCGCAGACTTTCAACTTGGGTGCCTAGTTCTATCGTCACCCCTTGATTGCCCAGAGACTGATATAGTTGCGCGGAGACAAAATCGGGTAACAGACTCGGCAATAGTGCCTCGGCCCTGTCGGTCAATATCACGTGTTTATCCGCGCTGGCTAAATCCATTGCTATCTCGGTACCAATAAGGCCTGCGCCTATCACCAGCACAGATTTAGCCTCTTTGAGCTCGGCCTGGGAGGCCGCATAATCCTCCAAGCCATTTAGGGTAATGATTCGACCCACCGCGTCCCCCTGAAAGGGTGGCACAAAAGCTCTGGCTCCTGTTGCCAAAATCAGTTGCTGATAGGCAATCGACTCACCATTACAGCGCAGCGTTTTTTGCGTCGCATCTATGCTCTCGACCCTGCTATGACGCAACAGGGTAATGCCATAGGTATTGGCAAAATCATCGGCGCTCATCTTAATCAGATCTTTAGCGGACTGACCCTTAGTGAACACATGACTTAAATCAGGTTTGGCATAATCGTCACCACCGTTGGCGGTGATCACGGTGATCGCCTGCTGTGTATCTTGCCTGCGTAGTGTCTTCACCAACTGATAGGCGGCAAAACCACTGCCTATTATCACTATGGGCAGGCTCATGCTGCCACCTCTTTGGCGAGGGGTTCAAAAACAGCCTTACCTAAACTACAGTCAGGACAGAGAAAATAGTCCGGCACATCTTGCCACTCAGTGCCTGGGGCGACATCTTGGTTAGGTTCTCCCAATGCCGGATCGTAGACCCACTGACACACAGTGCATACCAGGCTCTGCCCCGCAAAATCTGTAGTACTGACGCTGGCTGCTTCGGCTTGGCTGGCTGATTCTGTTGGCTGATTAACCGGCATCACAGGATCATTTACAGCTGGCTTATCTTGCTTGGTATCTAGCACTTTCAGGGGATGTAAAGCCCACTGACGCGCCACCTCTTTACCATGTTCACGACATGCCAGCAGTGCCTTGCCATCGGGTTTCCATTTAGCCTTTAATCCCAGAACGGTTTCAAAGCCAGCATCAGTCAGGCGAGTATGGATACGGTCTACCGCACCACCGTTCCAACCGAAGCTGCCGAAGGCGCCTGCCTTCTTGTTCTTAAAGCGCAAACCTGTGATCTCCTCCAACATACCGGCCACCTTAGGCATCATCACATTGTTCATAGTCGATGAGCCGACAAGCACGCCCTTAGATCTAAACAAGCTAGTCAAAATTTCGTTCTTATCGTGGCGGGAGACGTTGAAGATCTTCACCGCAACCTGGGGATCAACCTCATAGATCCCTTGAGCTATGGCATCTGCCATCATGCGAGTATTGTTAGACATAGAATCATAGAAGATAGTGATTCGGTCTTCCTGATATTGATCGGCCCATTCGAGATACTTATGAATAATCTGCGTCGCATCCTTACGCCACACCACGCCGTGGGCGGTTGCAATCATATCGACGGGTAGGTTGAAGCTAAGTATTTCATGGATTTTCGCGGTCACCAGAGGACTGAATGGGGTGAGAATGTTAGCGTAATAACGCAGACATTGATCCATCAGCTCTGTCTGATCGACCTCATCGTTAAACAGGCGCTCGTCACAGTAATGCTGACCGAAAGCATCGTTACTGAACAACACGGCATCACCCGTTATATAGGTCATCATGCTATCGGGCCAATGCAGCATAGGGGTCTCGATGAAGATCAATTGCTTGCCGTTGCCCAGATCCAAACTATCACCAGTTTTAACGATATGGAAATTCCACTCGGGGTGATGATGATGCCCAGTGATAGAGTCGATGGCATTTTCGGTGCAGTAAATAGGCGTGCCAGGGATTTTGTCCAACAATACTGCCAAGGCACCGGCGTGATCTTCTTCGGCGTGGTTGATGACAATGTAATCGATCTGCTTCAGATCGATCTCCAACTCTAAGTTTTGCACGAACTCATGACTGAACTTATGATCGACGGTATCGATCAATACCGTTTTCTCCTCTCGGATCAGATAACTGTTATAGCTGGTGCCCTTTTCTGTCTTATACTCGGTACCATGAAAATCTCGTACTTCCCAATCGCGTTGACCGACCCATTGAATATTGTTCTTGACCTTAATTGCCATGATGAAACCTCAAATATACTTAAATTATTAAACTTGCATGGCCTATTGCACAAGCCGAGCCAGTTTTGTAACTAACTATATTTAAAGTACTTTACAGATTAACCACTCGTAACAAGTGTCACAATGACATAAATAAAAACTGTCATTAGGACACTAAAGTGTCAAATGGACAGTTAAATTCTATTGGGCTGAGCAATGTCAAAACAACAGAGACAGCCAAATCATTTACTTGGCTGATCCATTGCGTGGCCCTTAATTAGCTAATAGAGATAAATACCCATTTAGATACAGTTCGCCTCAGTTTATGGTCAACTTGTCCCATCCAAATGTTACAAATAGCCATAATTGCTCCCTGAGAGCCTAAAATGCAGGTGTGAGAATTGGCACTATAATTGTATTCATATCTAGTAGAAATCAGGGTTTTCTCTTCTCACGGCAAGCTATATGACATGCAAAAGCACATTTCTTAACAGATGTGATCGATACACGGGTGAGCTCAGCGGAGCCTTCGCCGACTTAGGTACGTTTCTACCACTCGTTTTAGGCCTTATCGCCCTTAACCATTTTTCTCCTCAGGGGATCTTTATGGGCTTTGGGGTGTTTGCGCTATTTACCGCTTTTTACTACAGGCGTCCTATCCCGGTACAGCCAATGAAAGTGATCGCCGCCTTGGTTATCGCCCAAGGCCTGACGCCAGGAATGCTGCAAGCCAGCGGCATGATGATGGGCGTCATACTCCTGCTACTCGCTTTTAGCGGTGCGATTAGCTGGATGGCGAAACAGCTTTCTCCCGCTATCAGTATCGGCATACAGCTCGCCATAGGTTTACAACTTATCTGGATGGGCGGACAGATGATGGGTGAAACCTGGTTTATTGGTATAACCGCTTTCGTCGTTCTGTTTGCCAGCCGCTTCCTACCGATGCGTTATCTGGCAATGCCTCTGGTGTTAGCATCGGGCATGTTATGGCAGTACACGAGTGGCATGGCGCCTAGCTTTAATTTAAGTATCGGCACTAGTTGGCAGCTCAGCTGGCCTAGCATTCACGAGTGGACCTCGGCCGCGGGTCTGCTGGTACTGCCCCAGCTAGCACTCACCCTGACCAATGCGGTGATCGCCACCTCGGCCATGGCGAAGGAGAAGTTTCCATCGGATACCGTCAATGGCAATGAGAACTTTACCCCGAAACGCTTAGCCACCAGCTCAGGCTTGATGAACCTCATCCTTGCCCCTTTCGGTGCAACCGCCATGTGTCACGGCGCCGGTGGCTTAGCAGTTCAGCACCACTTCGGTGCCAGAACCTGGATAGCCCCCACGATATTTGGCAGTACTTGCCTGCTCATCGCCCTCACTTGGGGAGAAGGTATCGCCGCTATGTTATCGCTGATCCCGCTAGCCCTGCTAGGCAGCCTACTCGCCATTGCGGGCTTACAACTCGCCTGGTCGAAGCGGTTTATCGATGGCAGACCCTTCTGTATCTTCGTTATCCTCTCGACGGCCGCCATCTGCCTGCTAGTAAATACCGCAGCAGGGTTAGCAACCGGGTTTGTCTTAGAGACGGCTCGTCGCCAATGGAGGCTGGTCTCAGATTTGAGACATTAAAATTGTCTTATTTGCTTGGAACTTAAATTGCCATCTAATGGGGAATTGAAGGCCTTACCTTCATGGCTAATTTAGATTTTGGTAATAGGGAGATAATGTTGAAGGTCGAACCTTCATAGCTATCTATAGCCTGCGACACGGTGAATTTGGCGTAGCCATATTTATCTGGATAATCTATCTTCGAATTAGTCTTACTTTAGCTGTCTAGACTTGTTCAGCATCATCATCCAGGTGACGTACCCGTATAGAATACCTCCTAGTGGGAAGGCTATCAGTGACGTAATAAAGCCATCAAAGAAGCTCTTATCACTGGTCATTGACATGATAATCTGCACAATAAAAGCAGTTGTCACTCCCCAGCCCAGCACACCACGAAGTACGATAAACCTAAGCATCCCTTTCCCTATAATCTCTTGATGACTACTCATCACTCATCCTTGTTTTTGAAATACCCAAGCACTGTAACACAAAATAATTTAGCGGTTATATTTACCATGATTGCCACCGAAAGGGTGACTAGCTGTGACCCTTTGTTTCATATTTAGCCATTACCTAGCGCACCCACTGGATGAGCTCGCTAGCACTTTTCAAAGCATACTGCCTTTTAATCAGGCTACCTGATGGATCAAAGAGTAAAAGCTCCGCTGGTCTAGCGCGGTGTTTAGCGATCAGTTGGTCGCCCTCGGGGCTGCCCACTTGGGCGACGAGAAAGAACACTTGATCACTAAGATAGTCGCGAGCTTCATTCATTTGTTCTGTCTGGCTGCCACTCACTGTAAGATTGGGATCATAGACAAACACTAGAGCAGGCTTGCCTGTGCCTATTTGCTCGTGTGTCGCCTTAAAACCTTTAGGCATCATCGTTAACAACAGCCCAATAATGATCACTATGGATGTGATGACACCGATAGAAACCCAAGGCATACGCCGAGTCGACTTAGCTTTTGGCTTAGACATAGATTTATCCTTGATAACAAAACCCTCTTTTAACAGCTGACTTTTTTTGAAAGAAACAACTAAGTAATCCATTGTAATAAACGTAACTGAGGCAGAGATTAAAAATACCTAAGAGTTCAGGGTTTGAACTTGTCAGATAACAAGTTTGTTGTATCTTTTAGGTGGGTTTCCTTGGGCTGATTGGTATTGGAAATACTACTAATACCATAGTTTTACAGTTATCTAGATATAATAAAAATTAACTTCAAACAAAATTATCCCAATACCCATTAACAAAAAGCAGAACAACAAAAAGCAGAACAACAAAAAGCCCAGACATTACATCTGGGCTTCGATGTCCATCATCAACCTGTAGGCTAACGATGAACTAATACCATAAGCGGCACATTAGCACTCACCTAATAGATGTAACTTTGTCCTGCGTAGATTATAAAATGTCTTAGTGCCAACACTCCGGTTAAGCCACTACAGGCCACCACAATCATTGCAGTTTTGGTGTGGCGGGTAGATGCTGGCATCAGCATCGATAGCAGGGGAATGCCAAAGCCAATACCTACCACGCCGATCCAAAACACACTAGCCCACACACCGGTGGTGAGCGATGCTAACGCTAATGCAGCTGCGCCACCTTTGAAGTAGAGCGCGCAAAACAACATAAACAGGAACATGATCTCGGTTGCCATCACAGGTAACTCTAACCCATGCATTTTACTGAGCTCTTTATCGTGACTATCGACGTTGAACATCAGCAGTGCCACAACTAAGTTGGCAGCAGCACCCGCTGACAGACCAGAAACCAGGAAGAGTGCAGGCAGTACGGCCGTGTTAAGCATGGGATAAGCGTTCATTGCCGAGATAAGGAAACCGGTATAGGCACCAACCCCGATAGCAAGGATAAACAGCAACACCTCAATCGCTTTTCTAAATGGCAATAACATCTGAGCCACTGGCAACAGAAAACCAAGCTTGCATTTAGCGAGCTCATCACGCAGCACAATCAATGCGTATGCTATGCCCAGTGGTGTGTAGGCAAGTAGCGCCAGCACACCCAATGCCATCACCGACTCGAAGTTGTAATTAATCAAGATCAACCAGAAATGGAACGGCTTGGTCAGATCTAAGACCAGACAAGCCAGACCTAAACTGATCGCAATCGGACTGATGATTGCGGCCGCCTTGAGGATAGCGCTCTCCTTACCACTTTTTTTATCCTCATCACTAGAATACCAGCGCAACCCGATACCGATTAAGATGCTGCCGGCGGACAAGCCCGCCATAAACAGATAGATTGCGATGATCCAGTTCCATGTCACCGGATCATATTGCGCCATGTCACCCCAGATGTTGTTCATGACTGGATCCCCCCTCTCTTAGTCGGAATGCGATAGACCCTTGGCTTAGTGCCGAGGTGAGTCTTATCCTGATAACTTATCTTACTGTTAAGTAGTCTCACCACCTCACTGTCGGGATCGTTGGCATCACCGAATGTCAGCGCGTCGGTCGGACACACAGTCACACAAGCCGGCTGTTCACCTCGGGCAAGACGAGTGTCCTTGCAGAAGTTGCACTTGTCGGTGGCCTTAGTTTCTGGATTAACGAATCGCACCTTGTAAGGACACGCCGCCACACAATACATACAGCCGACACACTTATCGTCGTCGATAGTGACTATGCCATCCTCGCCGACATAGGCGGCTCCGGTCGGGCAGACCTTGACGCAGGGCGCGTCTTCACACTGCTGACACGATACCCTGTGATACTTAAAGTGCAGGTTTGGCGCCAGGCCGAATGGCCCTTCCACCCTAACTTGCAATCGGGTCACCCCCTCAGGGATGCCATTCTCACTGCGACATGCCACATTACAGGCCTGGCAGCCGATGCACTTGTTTTCATCGTGCACCATCACATAACGTTTACTCATAACTGCCTCCGATTAGACCTTTTCGACCTTGACACCTGTGGTGTGTAAGTTCATACCAACGACGGGAGCCGTGCTATCTGGCAACAGATTGCCGCAATGCAGTCCCTTGCCCGTAGCCCTGATTAACTCTTTGTTTTTTGAGCCAAATCCCATATAAGCAAACACGGTATCCTGACGGATCCCGGGAGTGACCAGAGCATAACTGGTTTCACTGCCGACACTGCTAGTCAGGCGAATTGCATCCCCATGGCTGATGCCCAAGCGGCCCGCGGTTACCGGGTGGATCCACACGGCATTGTCGGCCATCAGATTGGCGAGAATGGGCACATTATGGGTAGCACCATTGGTATGTATCGCAACCTTACCCTGAATGAAATACAGCTCATCGGCGCGCTTAAGCGGCGCATCACGGTAACGGATCACCCCGCGTCCCGGTGCAAATGACTCGACCGCCGCCGAGCTCAATTCAATCTTGCCACTTGGCGTCTTGAATTTAAGCGCACTGGCATAGGTGCCATCTTCGTCTGGGGTTCTGGCATTAGCATAGGTGTCGGAAAACTCAGCCACCATGGAGGCCTCCCGTAACATCAGGGGCTTGCCATAGCTGACATAGCCTTTTTCCTTGATATGACGCAGAGCCTTGTCATCCCGGCTAAGCTGGGCCAGCTGCAGGGTTTCCATGTTCTGCCAGGGATAGAACTTGCCTAGACCCAAGGCATCGCCAACTTCCTTAAAGATCAGCCAGGACGGCTTAGTATCACCTATGGTTTCCACCACGCGTTGCCGCACATAGTAAGCGGGGTTCTTGCCAGACTTATCGGCGATCTCTTCATCACGCTCTAGGTAAGTCGACTCGGGCAAGATAAGATCGGCATAGGCCGCAGTCTCACTGATATATACATCACAGACGGCAACGAATTCCATTTTCTTAAGCGCTGCCAGCACCTTAGTCCTGTCTGTCATGGTCTGCATTGGGTTGGTTCGACTCATCACCCAGCCGCGTAGCTGATAGGGCTTAGCCTCCAGTGTCGCGGCGAGAATGCTCTGGTAAACTCCACCATTTTTCCACACCATGGTGTACTGCTTATCCATCTGGTCGATGCGCTTCGCCGTTGGCGTGGGCATGCCTTCCACGCCGAGCTTGGCTAACTTAGGTGCCACAGTTTCGCCGGCAAACTTGTTATAGGTCTTGGCTTTCTTAGCCAGATACAGACCACCCTTGCGTTCTATGTTGCCGATCAGCACGTTGGCGGCGAAGATCGCCCGGCGCATATCGAACTCTTCGGTGGTGAAGGTCGCTCTATGTCCAAAATCAACCAGCGCATGGGGGGCCGCCGCTGCAAGTTCATGGGCGATGCGACGAATATCTTGCGCCTTCACATCGGTAATGCCCTCGGCCCATTCAGGGGTATAAGCTTTGACCTCAGCGACAAACTCCTCGAAACCGACCACATAGCGATCGATAAAAGTCTGGTCATACAGCTTGTCGGTGATCAGTACATGACAGAGTGCCAACGCCACCGCCACATCCGTGCCGGGACGCACCGCATGCCACTCATCGGCCTTATCGGCAACCACTGAGAAGCGGGGCTCGAACACCACCAGCTTGGCACCCCCTTCGGACTGCGCCTTCATCATGCCTCGGGTCTCAGACATGTTGATGCCTTCATAGAGGTTATGGCCGAAGTTAATAATATATTTAGAGTTGCTCAGATCTCGCTTCAGCTTAGTGCCGAACATAGACTTAGAGGCGATCACATAGGCACCCGGGCATAGCGAGCCGTGGGTAAAGGTATTCGGGCTGCCGAACGCCTTGGCCAGATGGAAGAAGTGACCGGACAGCGAACCTTTCTTGGAGGAAAATGCCACGGCCTCGGGGCCATGTTCACGCTTGATCCGGTTCAGGTTGGTGGCCATCATCTCATAGGCTTCATCCCAGCTGATCTCGGCCCATTTGCCTTCGCCGCGCTCGCCGACACGCTTGAGTGGCTTGACGATCCGCTGTGGATCGTAGAGCAGGCTATGGCCGGCACCACCTCGGGCACACACCTTACCGCCGAAAGATTTAGCCTCCTTGTTACCGGTAATGAAGACATTCTTGCCATCGACCACCCGCGCCGATATCGGGCAGCGGGTCGAGCACATCTCACAGATGCTGGCGACCTCCTTGCCTACTCCCTTGAGTGGGGCATTTTCCAATGCCGCCAGAGATCCTGGCAACATAGTCGCTAAGGCACAGCTTGCACCTCCCGCTCCAACTCCCTTAATAAAATTACGCCTATCAAGCTTAATCATGGTTTCCTCCTTCACCTGCATTGCAGGTGAAACACTCACTAATCACAGTATTTATCCCCCTTTTAATCCGGGGCTTGCGACCATTATTAGTCCATGCTAAAAGTAAGGGTATTGTGGTAAACCACATAGGCGAAGTGAATGTGATCCGACGCAGGTGTATTTGGCGAAGTAGGCAAGAAAGTGTGAGTTATCGTCGAGCAAACTCTTGAGGGGAAGCACAAGCCGGAAGGTTCAGAGTATGAAAATAGAGAACTTCCATATAATAAAGGGACCATATGTCCCCTTTATCTATCTGTATTTAGCGATGTTATTCCGGCTTACGACCGAAGTGAACCTTGTTTATTTCAGGATACTGTAGCAGATTCAACTCCACCAAGGGGCGTATCTCAGCCATAGCGACCGAAACCCCAGCCCAACCATCCTCATCCATACCGAACACGATATAAGCCGTGCCATTATCAATATTAAAATCACTCACCTCACCGGCAACAACAAACCCATCAGTTAGCATGGTTTGTGCAATCCTTTGAGCGAGGGCCTTAGCTTCTACCTCTTGTATTAAAACTTGATGAGTCATCTCAACAGACTGAAAAGGGTTATCTCCCCCAAACTGAGCAAACTCAGTCATCTGCTGTTTATACTTGCCCATATATTTTGGCAAGATTATCTGTATTTGATGTGTCTCGACAACTGAAGTCTGATTGTTGCACTTAAGCAGCTCAGCTCTGGACTCACTAACCCTCTCGTTAAACTCATAGATGGAATTATAGTGATCTCGACTAGCCGATAAACCAAGGTAATAGGGAAAGCCATTCGCCTTATTAAGCACTAAAGCATATTTGTCATTTGCATGGACAATATAATCTGAAAAATTGATATGTTTCTGAACATCACACTGACCGGTATACTGGTCGAGCAAACGAAAAGCGATTAATATCTCCCGGTGAAAGCTGTCTAGTTCCTTAGTTATTTGTAGCCTTTTCCCTTGAAAACTTGCTAACCCGTAGCCAGCTAAAAACACTAAGATTAACAGTACAACTAAAGGTAGCCCCTTAGACAAATTCCGTTTCAAACTCATATTTATTCCTTTGTGTCTCTGGGTAGCATGATGGTCACTACGCAACCTTGCTCCCATCTCGACCCCTTATGCTGACTATTATTTTCTATTGTAAACTCGCCTTTATGTTGATTGATAACATCTTTACAGATGGCGAGTCCTAGGCCTAGTCCATCATCTTTAGTGGAGCAGAATGATGCCATCAGTTCACTTGCTTCACCTTGTAACCCCGGACCATTATCTATCACTCGCAGGATAATTTGAGCTTCCTCAAAGTCGAGTAGAACACAGATCTGTTTATCCACTCTGTTTATATCATTCATTGCATCTAGGCTGTTCTTGATAACATTGACTAAAACCTGGCTTAGTCCCACCTCATCACCTTTAATCGGGTACACTGAGCCTGATGTTTCCTGAGTTAGCCTAATACTCTGGCTATCAAATTCACGCCGAAACAGCACTAAAGAATTACTAACCACGTCTTGTAAATTCAGGGCTTCGGCATGAGCCTTACGCCGCTTCAGCAGACTTCTAATCCTGTGTACCACTGCGCCAGCCCGGATAGACTGAGCATTGACCTTAGCCAGTAATTCATAGAGCTCTGAGTCACCATCGCCTCTATTGTTCAGCCACATCATTCCGCCTTCACTATACTGAGTGATTGCGGCTATTGGCTGATTAAGTTCATGGGCGAGTCCCGAGCCAATCTCACCCAAAATAGCGGCACTTTGCATGCGTTCTACTTGTAAGGCTTTATCTTTTAACTGTCGCTCAGCCTCTACCAGGTATTCACTCTTCTCTCTGAATTTATACTCGAGCCAAAGGTGATAGGTGGTAGACACGATAAACAGCAGTAATAGGGAGATCCCCCACTCCTTGTTACGCTCTATCCACTTCAAAACAGTTTCATGTAACGGTGGAGGTGGCACCTTAAGTTGCAACTCCTTAAATAGCTGTATCACTTTGAACTGGCTAATAGGCGCCGTCCAACCTGAGTTTTTAGCGGTAATTGCGGCGATATGATCGGCCGGAAGATCATAAAGTGCCAAAGCGATCTCTTGGGTGATCTTGGGTGAAACCGTATCGGCAGAGGCAAAAGACCAATTAGGATATAACTGAGTACTCACAAGACAATCACAACCCTCAGGTTTAGTCGGGTGGATCACCCTGAAGTCCGCCTTATTAACCATACCCTCATCAATCATCTCTTCGAGAGTACAAAATGGTGTGATTGCAGCATCGACGGTTCTATCCCTGACCTGATAAACGATGGGCTCTAAAGGAAACCCTAAGAAGCGCATAGAGCCAAAAAAGCTTTCGGGGGTGTAGCCCATTTTATGAAATAGGCCAATAGCCGCCTGATATCCACCCAATGCCTGCGGATCGCTGGCAACTATGTGCTTGCCTTGCAGATCTTTGAGGGTATATATCTGACTATCGGCTCGCACAATAATGGTTGAGCCGATAGCAAAAGTGGTTTGTTCATGCTTGACACTCTTCATCGTCGCCAACCATGAAAGCGGAAAGTGTCCACTAAGCTTCAGGTATTGACCTGGATTGGTCACGATAAATTGGATTTCATAACTGAGTAACTGACGACTCATCTCATCAAAGTCAACGGGCACGACCTCGAAACGAGTACCAGGAACCTGTTCACTTAAATAATCCATGGTCGCCTGCCAACGTTCCATCCCCTTCTGCACGCCATGATTAGCGAGCACACCGACCTTAAAAACCTTTATATGTTCCTCGGCATGAATGGGTTGAATTTCCTCTTGAGCAGAAATGGAAAAACATACAAGAGAGAGACAAAAAATAACAAAACGGATCGGCAGAGGCATTTATCAGAGTCCAACAGTAATTCTCCAGCAAAGATAATCCAAAGCCATAAGGATTAATGAGATGCGGACTCAAATATTCACAGCTTAAAACGTGTTTTAGTGATCTCCCTCCTAAACTGGCCTGGAACAATTGAGACCAGCACGTCATAGGGCTAACCTAGAGCCTATCCTCACAATAGAGAATCTGGTTCCTAGTGATGACGCAAAATAATCTCTCTCTTCCAATTTACCTAGTAGATGACGATACTGCGATCTTAGACTCCCTGAGTTTTATGCTTTGTCAGTTCAATTACAAGGTAACGGGATTTAACAGCGGCGCTCAATTTCTTAAAGAGGTCGCGCTGGAACAAGCAGGCTGCGTCATTCTTGACAGTCGAATGCCTGAAATTACCGGGCAGGAAGTACAAAGAGAATTACTCAAAGTAGACAGCCCACTTGGAATAATTTTTCTTACGGGGCATGGTGATATGCCCATGGCAATAGATGTATTTCGCAAGGGAGCTTGTGATTTCTTTCAGAAACCCGTGCCAGGAACAGCCTTAGCCGAGGCCATCAATAAAGCATTTACCTACAGCCAGCGCACCTTCAACGAACAATCTCTGAAGCAAAAAATGATGACGCTCTCCCCAAGAGAGCATCAGGTGCTGCACTTACTGACCCAAGGTAAAACCAACAAGCAGATCTCGGTAGAGCTGTTTTTATCCTTACGCACCATAGAGGTACATCGCGCTAAGGTGATGAAAAAGCTTGCGGTGCACAACATTGCCGAACTGGTAAATGCGACTCGACAATGACTTAATATCGCTATTCGCAGATGCCTGTTTGTATAAACTCAGCAAACTCCTCCACTTTAAGCATTCACTTGGTATTCGGGGTAATCGATATAACCTTCTACGCCGCCGCCAAACAGAGGACCCTTATCGAAATCTGCCAGCGGCAGTTGGTTAGACAAACGGTAAGGCAAGTCTGGATTGGCGATAAATGAACGGCCAAATGCAACAAGGTCGGCATAACCTTTTTCAATGACTGCGCTGGCACGCTCAACATCATAACGGCCCGCCACAATAATAGTGCCATTGAAAACTTGTCTTAGCTTGATACGAAAGCTATCAGGGATCTGTGGTGCATCGTCCCAGTCCGCCTCAGAAAGATGTACATAAGCAATCCCCTGCTGACCTAGGGACTCTGCTGCCAATAAAATGGTTTCTACAATTTCCGGGCAACCCATATCTTTAAAGGTCACAAACGGGGCCAATCTAACACCCACCTTGTCAGAGCCGATCTTTGCACTGACGGCGCGAACAATATCCAGTAAAAACTGAATACGCTTTAAGGGCGAACCACCATATTCATCGGTTCTATGGTTGGAGTTAGTGCGTAAAAATTGATCGATGAGATAACCATTGCCAGCGTGGATCTCAACCCCATCAAAACCAGCATCAATCGAATTTTTAGCCGCTTGAGCAAAGTCAGCAACCACGCGGTCAATATCAGCCTGATCCATCTCTCTTGGCGTTGGACAATCGACCATCTGCCCGTCGGGGTGAGCTTCATCGACAATCCAGACTTGCGTATCTGTTGGTTTGATTGCTGAAGGTGCTATTGGCGCTTCACCTCGCTGAAAAATCGGATGAGAGACTCGGCCAACATGCCAAAGTTGATTAAATATGTGGCCTCCCGCTTGATGCACTGCAGCCGTGACTTTTTGCCAGCCAGCGACTTGTTCATCAGTGTAAACACCAGGGGTGAACGAATAACCTTGGCTATCATCAGAGATCTGAGTAGCTTCACTAATAATCAAACCTGTTGATGCACGCTGCCCATAGTAAGTGGCCATCATCTCGTTGGGAATATTACCTGGCTGAGTGGTTCTAGAACGTGTCATTGGCGCCATCACCATACGGTTACTTAGCGATAAATGCGATTTATGGTACGGGGTGAAAAGGCTCATAATAGCTCCTGATGTTGGTTAAAAACGTCGAAATTACGCTGACTAGATGTATCCAAAATGATCAATTCAAATATCACCTCTCCGGCACGGACAAAAACCTGTATTAGCTTGCTATCGGGTACCTGTCGAACATTGTATTTGATGGCAGCTTGCTGCAATTTTTGCGTCAGGGTTTGTAAGCTCATATCTGTTTCAAAAGCGATATGGCCGATGCTGCACTGCTTATCAGACTCAATAATATGGATTAACGCCTGATCACCTTGATATAGCCATGTCCCCTTGAAGGGGAAATTAGGCCGACAACCCCCCTTTAATCCCAAAACATCAGTCAATAGAGAGGTCGCTTCACTCCCTTCAGAGGCAAGTAAGTTGAGATGGTTAAATGTGATTGCCATTGTTAGTTATCTCAATATTCAAATGATGTTAAGCAGTCTAGTCCTATTAACTTATTTTGATAATTAGGCTATTATTAAAATCATTTTCAAAAAATATTTGATATGTATCACCTCAAAGATCTTCATCTCGCCATCAGAATTGCCGACCTTCACAGCATCTCGGCAGCCGGTCGCGAGCTTGGTATGACACCAGCAGCGGCCAGCGCAGCACTGCAACGACTGGAAAAGCAGATCGATTGTCAGCTATTCTCCCGCTCTACCCGTTCGATGAAACTAACCCAGGAAGGGCAAGCCTTTATCGAAACAGGCCGCCAAGCCCTAGAGTTACTGGAAGGTGCTAATGCGGCCTTGGCGGATAACCGAGGTGAGCTAAAAGGAGAGATACGTATCGTCTTACCCTCAGATTTAGGACGGAATCTCATCCGTGGCTGGCTGGATGATTTTGCCAAGCAGGCTCCCGATCTGACCCTCACCCTCTTCTTTGGCGATCATATGTCAGATCTCATCAACCAGAACCTGCATCTGGCGCTTAGATATGGACAACTTGAAGACTCAAACCTTAAACGCCGTCAGCTAGCCATGACCCACAGGGTCGCCATAGCCTCACCGGATTACCTCGCCAGGAACGGCATACCCAAACACCCGAATGAACTCAATCAACACAAAATATTGATCCTCAATCGAGGTGGTGAACCTTGGAATAAGTGGCGATTCAGCCATAAAGGCGAGAACTATGAGACTCATGTCAGGGGCAATAAGAGCAGCAATGATGGCGCCGTCATTCGTGACTGGGCATTAGCCGGTGAAGGCATTGCCTATAAGAGTTGGTTGGATGTTGCCATGGATGTGCATCAGGGCAGGCTGGTATTACTCTTTCCCGATCAGCTCGCCGAGAAAATCCCTCTACAACTGGTGTATCTGCAGACCGATTATCCAAGACTGAAAATTCGTAAAACCATAGACTTTATCATCGAACGCATTGATGCATTTTCCCGCAGCTATCCCCTGTTAACTAAGTAATCCCGATTCATACCACAGCAGAAACCAGCTACTTTTTCATTTCCCCCTGCGACAGCTTGTCGCAGTTTGGCCATTAGCCTTTGTCAGTCACTCACTTGACTGACACAATCCGCCGCGAACCAAGATGGTCACATAAAACTACATACTCTATACACTAAGACGAATACTATGACCTTGCGCTTATCATTTATCTCACTGTCGATCTTTTCAGCTATATTCTCCTCTTCCCAGGCTTTCGCCGATGACGCTGGCTTCGAAGTTATCGAAGTCACCGGCCATCACCAAAGCAGTTACAGTTCGGTTTCATTCGATGCAACATCACCTAAGGCCGATATTAGCGGCCTACTGGAAAAACTCCCCGGCGCCGCCGTCAATGGCAATGGCCCGCTAACTGGCATAGCCCAGTATCGCGGGCTCTATGGCGACAGGGTCAACACCCAAGTCAACGGGGTGACCTTGGCCAGCGCCGGCCCTAATGCCATGGATACCCCGCTAAGTTATGCCAGCTTAGTCAATAGTGAACGTCTTGAGATGACGCGAGGCATAGCCCCTGTTTCAGCCGGTACCGACACCATAGGCGGCAGCGTCAAGGTCATAGAATCTCAAGCCAGTTTCGATGAAGTCAGTGGTAAAGTCGCGGCGCAATATCAAGACAATGGTCAACGCGGCCATTTAGGCGCTAAGGCCAATATCGGTAACCAAGATCATGCCCTACTGATTTATGGCGACGTACTCAAAGGCAATGACAACACCACCTCTGGCAATGGCAGCGAGATCTCACCAACGACATACGACAAGCAGATGTTTGGCGGTCAGTACCGCTTTAACCTGGGAGAGTCTGGCTCAGATGATGAGTCTATTGCCATAGGCTATCAGCACGTTGAAACTAGCGAAGCTGGCACTCCGGCTCTGCCTATGGATATCGATTTTATCCGTAGTGACAGGGTCAAACTGGAAGGCGTACACGAGATTTCAAACTGGGAGCTAAACTGGCACTTGGCCTACAGCGATGCCACACATGGCATGGATAATTTCAGCCAGCGCATGAAGATACCGACCATGAATGCCAGATATAACAGTGCCGATAGCACCAGCTTCGACGGCCAAGTGTCTATAAGCAAAGACGCCTGGCTATTCGGTGTCGATACTCAGCTTAGTGAGCATAATTCAGTGATCACCGACCCGACCATGGCCATGTTCCATGTCGATAACTTCAATGGCGTGAAGGACGATACCTACAGTGCCTTTTCTCAGTGGCAGCAAGATATCGGCCAGTGGAATTGGCAATTTGGTGCGCGAGTTAAGCACTACAGCACAAATGCCGATGAAGTTGAGCACTCCATGGCGGGTAGCATGTCTGCGGTTAAGATGTTGATGGACAGATATAACAATGCCGACCGCTCGCAATCTCAAACGGGTGTCGATCTGGTCCTTAACGGTCGCTATCAAGTGAACAGTGAGCTGAGCTGGATCTTAGGCTTGGCCCGTAAACAAGCCAGCGCCAGCTACCAACAGAGATACCTCTGGGTACCGATGCAATCAACCGGCGGCTTGGCTGATGGGCGTACCTATGTCGGCCAGATGGATCTGGATTTAGAGACAGCCTATCAAGTTGAAATGGGCGTAGATTACGCCAGTGGCGACTTTAGCTTGAGTCCCCGAGTCTTCTTACACCGTATCGACGATTATATTCAAGGGGTTGCAGCAACAGATCCGGCAGTGATCATGGCGGCGCAGATGATGGGTGACGACAATCCTATGCAGTTTGCCAATGTCGATGCCCAGCTGTTTGGCATGGACCTCACCGCGACTTACCAAGTTAGCGACAGCTTGAGTCTGGATATGAATGCCAGCTATGTCAGTGGCGATCGCCGCGATATCGACGATAACCTCTATCGCATCTCTCCGCCTAAGGTCATTCTGGGATTGAATTACCAAAGTGGTAACTGGCTAGCGAGAGTCGAAGGCCTGGGCGTCAGCGATCAGAGCAAGGTATCTGAGACACAGTTTGAAGAAGCTACTGCAGGTTATGGCCTGATGAATCTGTCCCTCGCCTACGATGCTGATAGCTGGATGGTCAAAGCTGGGGTAAATAACCTGTTCGATACCGAATATGAAGATCACTTAGCCGGTTATAACCGGGTCATGGGTGGTGATTTGATGGCGGGTGAGCGTATGCCCGGCACTGGCATGAACGCTTGGCTGACGGGAGAATACAGATTTTAAGTATTAGGTTTTAAGTTTTAAGTTTTAAGTAAGGGATCCTAGGCCCTAGTTCCTAGGATCTATCAACTTTGTTTACTTGAGGCTGCGCCGGCTTTTTGAGTAACTTTCGCTGCAATGTACGTCTATGCATCCCAAGTCGGCGGGCGGTGGCGGACACATTACCCTTGTTGGCATTGAGCACCTGCTGAATATGCTCCCACTCCAGCCGCTTAGGGTTGAGAGGCATTTCATCAATAACCGAACTCGCCATATCCACGGGTGTCGCGTTAAGCGCATTGAGCAAGGTTTGCGTGTCTACGGGTTTAGCCAGATAATTGTCTGCGCCCATACGAATGGCCTCGACGGCCGTGGCAATACTGGCATACCCAGTGAGTAACACCATGAGTACATTAGGTAGATGCAGCCTTAAAGGCTCGATCAAAACCAGACCATTATCTTCGGCAAGTTTCATATCTAGCAGAATATGACTGGGTTGAAACTGCCTGGCCAGCAGCAAACCCTGAGTCGCATCATGGGCTTGTTGACACTCGAATCCATGGCGAGTGAGTCGTCTGGCAAGCACACCTGCAAAGGCTAAATCATCTTCGATGATTAATAACTTATTCATTTCAATCACTTCATATCCACAAAATTCGACTCGGATTCAGCATTAATTACGTCCCGATTACCGGCAGTATGACTTCTGCCACTGCGCCACCGTCTTGGTGAGAACCTAAAATCAAGGTTCCCCCTAGCCGCTCGAAGCTGGCATGGCTTAACATTAAGGCCATGCCCATACCTGAAGGACTTTCAATTAACTTATGACCCAGTTGAGAAATTAAGCCTTTAGGGATCCCGTCACCGTAGTCTCGAACTCTGATCCTTAAATCTAAGCTATGCGGCTCAAGCGCAAACTCGATGCTAACTCTTTGCTCTGTTGTTTTTTCTTCACTGGCCCGAGAGGCATTTTCTACCAAGGATAAAAGCGCGGGCAACAGGCTGGTATCCGTTTGAATATAAGTTCCTTGAACTTCCGCTTCGACAAGTAACTCAAGTTTAAGTTGAGGCATCAACAATGTCAGCTGCTGTCTAAGCATGGCAACCAGGTCGCTCACCTGGGCTTCAATTTGCTTTTGCTCTCTGATGGACTCGGTTGCCAGCCTCAGATCCGTTAAGGTTCGTTCGCATCTAAACAACGCAGCCTCCATCTCTTCTACGGCCTGATTGTCTGCGCCAAGTTCTTCCGCGACCTCATCCACCAGTAAACGTAAACTGGATAAGGGAGTCGCTAGCTGATGAGCCATCTGGGCAGATGCAGTGCCTAGTGCTAACAGCCTCTCTTGCCTGAGCTGGGCCTCTCTCATATAAGCCAGCTCCGCATCCTGCCTTCGCATACGTTTAGCAATAAAGGCCACACTTGTGGTCAGCACTAAAGATGAAATAACGAAGTTAAACCACATGCCTAAATAATGAGAGCTCATATCCATGCCATGGTGCTGCATCTGACTATCCGGCACAGCATATAACATCAAGCTATAGGCAAGTGTCGAGATGAAAGTCAGCGTCCAGGGAGCCCAGCGAGGCAAGATCACCGCTGCTATGGCTATGGGTAATAAGAGCAGGGAAATGAATGCATTAGTGGCGCCGCCGGAGAAATAAAGCCAAGCGATCCAGAAGGCTGTATCGAGCAGCAAAGCGACAAATAACCCAGAGTCCTTCGACATCAGGGGTTGCCTGATCGCGAACGTGACCGTCAGATAAGCGGCCTCTAACAGCAAGGCATAATTCAACGCCGGACTGAAGATAGACAAACCAAAGGTCTCGGCGGCAAAAAAAGTCAATCCGAGCTTAAGCACGAAACCTAAGATACGCAGGAAGGCTAACTGATCCGAAGCGGTTAGATTCGGCACTAGACTCTTAGGCATAACGCACCTTAGATGGCAAAAATTGAGTATTTGAAATTGAAGACGTCATAAAAAATCGTTAACCTAGATTCAAACCGGTGGCGATAACTTGATGAACTTGGCTTGCCTCAATGCGAGCCTTTACCGCCCGTCCCAACAAACCTGTCGCGCCAGTTATCATGATTTTAGCCATCTTATCCCCATGCCTATCCGTGTATTTTAAAGATTGGCCCAGTGTAATGACTTTCGAGTAGGAAGCACATGGATTTACACAAAGGCTTAATCGAGATTAATGTTGAATATCTAACTTGTTTAGTTTAATTGTGACGGATAACCCCAGCCGTTCTCACCAAGTTTTAACCGAGATTAATGTTGAATATCTAGCTTATTTAATAATGACGGATAACCCCAGCCGTTCTCACAAGGCTTAACCGAGATTAATGTTGAATATCTAGCTTATTTAATAACGATGGATAACCCCAGCCGTTCTCTCCCGATATCACCTGCTCTCCGGTCAGGTATTCATACAAGGTCGGCGCCAGCGAGCCATTCTCCTCTATCTTGAGTGTGCTGGCATTGGGCCCTATGGGAGTGCCCCAGAAGCCGATAAAAGCATCCTTCTCAGGGAAGTCCTCTCCGGCATGACGACCGGGCACCTTAGTGTTGTAGCCTATGCCAGCCTTGGGAAACAGGTTAATCGTACCGGCATGGGCCTCATCGTATAACCTGGCTATCTGATTCACCGAGTCGGGGCGGAGAGTGAAACGAGTCAAGTCCCGCCACTGCTGAACTGTACACCATGAATTGACATCATCGGCTTTCGCCTGGGTGATGCATAAGTTTTTTAACTCAGAAAATAGCTCAATATCAGCTTGAGAGGGAGTTTGTCGATACGGATTCAACTCCTGAGTATTCAGTAATCTAGCAGGTCTTCCCGTTAAGCTGGTGTAGAGCAGTTTATTCCCTCTTCGCTCCACCAGCTCATCGAGTCGAACGCCATCACGATGGCCAATTAAACGCACCTGACAGCCAGAAAAATTGCATTGACGCTCCCTCAACACCATATAATCCAGAGACTCAGACAGGCTGTTGGCCGTCTCTGTGACTATGTCCAAAGTATCCGTTACTTTGGCTGCATGAATCGGTAACCAGTGAGTCAGGTCGTTATAAACAGGTTGTGCTTGCCAGCCGGATTTAGCGTTGAAGAAATCCATCATCATGTTGCCTCCAGCAGTAGAAGCCACAACCACATCTAAGCCTTTGTTACTCGCGTAATTAAGGGCATTGGTGATTTTCGGTCCTTCACCCTCATCGGAAGATATTTTCTTTACCAGCAGGGGATAACCCAGTTTCCTAGACAAATTATCAAATACTTGCCTCTCGGGATTCAACGCATAAAAAACCGGAGTCAGGCCATGATCCCCCGCCATTCCCCACAAGGTTTGATCGTAAACCCCCGCATCTTTATAGACTTGTTCTGTCTGACCTAACCAGAAATCCAGTCGATTTAGCTCCCCGGTTGGCATGATAATCTCGTCACTGAAAGGCCCGGTGAAATGAGCGAAGTGATCTGGCCAGGGATTATAGATCAAGGTATGATCCGGCATGCCTTGACCATCGAGCTTGGCAAGCCTCGAGATAGCCTTCTCAATTTTCCATTTCTTGGTTAATTTAGTGAACACATCAAGGAAGAAGATACCTTGATAACCGCGAATATCCTCAATTATCTCAGCTCGAAACTCCCTTAGCTTCACCTCGACCTTAGCCCGCTCCTGCAACTCCCTAATACAGCGCTTCTCGCCATAATCACGCTGCGCCTCACCGAAACCTAGATTGACTAAGCCATCGTAGCTAGTATGTGCATTCCAATCATATTGGCCGTTACAGTTGAGCGTGATCAGATAAGCTAAACGATCGAACATAGTTTTCACCCCATGACTCTCCATGAGACGATCCAGTTGCAAAGCATCGTTGCCAAAGAAGTAATAGGCTCTATCTTGCTGGCGATCGACAAAATGGAAGTTAGGGATCCCCGTACCTCCCTCGCCGGAGACCTTAGCACCGGTCTTGATGATCGGCAGATTTCGCACACTGATTGTCGGCGTAGAAGAGATACCTACCTGAGTAATAGACCTAGGATGCTCCCGATACAGACGTTTGAAGAAGGGCAGATAATGTTGATCCTTATATTCCCCCTCGGCGAGTTCAGCCATAAACTTAACCTGCTGCTCATGTTCTGGCTGTTTAGTCGTCTCTCCCTTAGGCTTAACATCGGCTCCCTGTAGATGCATCTGATATGCGCGGTGAATAAATGGCTTAGATTGATCCACCAGGCCTTCGACCAAGCTTTGTTGCAGGCCATCGACCGTCACCTGCACCGAGTATCGACGCTTCTGCTGTGATTCTAAAAAGCCAATCAAGACATCACTGTTATCATCGAATGTATCTTGCATCCAGGCATTTAATGCCTGCTCACGCTCCTTTTTAAACACAAACTGACGATAAGCCTTGAGCACATTTAAGCGCACAAAATCAATCAGAGTGATGGTTAACGCCTGAGCCTTATTATTAACCTTGCCCCTATTCTGCGGCTTATCATCTTCTATGATGGCGAGTACCGAGCTTTGTATCTCACCTTCATCCATGCCAGCCGCAGCCTTAGACATTATCCCTATGATAATGGGCTGTATCTTATCTACTAAGTGTAAATCGGCAGCACTCCGAGTGAGATAGGTATATTTAGCAGGCACAGCATCCATATCCTGCCACATACCGATATCGACAAGAGCATCATATATGGTCACCATAGAGGCGATAAACTGGCGATCGGCTTTTATACCTTGGGCATTGCCTTGTTTAACCGATTCCTGTTGCGAAGCGCCATTTGTGCCAGAGTCTTGCTCCTCTATGATTAAACTATTTTCACTCGGCTTATCTTTTACTGATCCAGAACCAAAATGGTAGAGGCTATGTTCGAGCTGCTTGAGCTGTTCTGCATCATAAACGCTAGCCAAATGCTGCTTAAATTCATCTTCGCTACTTAGGCCAGTATATCTATCATAAAAACTATAGAGGAAATGACCAAGAGGAATCGCATAACTAGGGTCGCTAAGCTGAGCTATGACTCGAACTTTGACCTTCTTATCCAGAGGAAGCGTTAAAATGTAGGCATCGAGTGACACGCCGCCGATAGTAAACAGGGCAATATCTCGTGTCAGCTTAGTAGAATAACTCAGCGAAGAGACAATCTGGTCTCTCATGACCTCACCAGCATTAAATACACCACCTATAACTGGCGTATCACCGATATCGGCCCAAGCAGACGGACTTAACAAAGACACAGAAACAAGTGCCCACTTACCTAACCCACGCCAATAAGATTTAGCACAAATATCCATATACAGCCCATAACCACAAGAATCCCAGAGCGTGCAATGATTACATACTTCATCGACAACTCAAATTTTGGTTACAATCAGTTCGAAAAAGACGATTAATGTTTTGCAAATCCATGGCTTTTGTTTAATCTGTGAGCTCATGAATTACGTCTGGGATCCATACTGAATATGCCCGCAGCACTCCCCCTAGTCCTTGCTGGTCCAACACTTCGTCATTGCGACAAAGACAATTTCACCCTGTGGTTTGTCAGCGCAGAATCTATGAATGAGTTGACCTTACATATAGGCGAAGAGAAGCTGATATTAGCCAGTGAGCAGCGTCATGAAATTCGGCTTGGTGAGCGTGCATGGCAGTATCTGCTCCATGTTAGTCAGGACGACCTGCTAGCGGTAAATTCGGCAATAGAATACAGACTTGAAGATAGCCTGCATGGCGCATTGTTTGAGAATATCGCCCAACTGAATTATCCGAGTAAATCAGCCCCCGAGTTTGTTATCAAGCCTGAGATAGATAACATGCTGCACGGCTCCTGCCGTAACCCCCATCATCATAGCGGCGATGCCTTAGTCGCAGCCGATACCAGACTCGGCCACAACCTCAGTGTTGAAGCCAGGCCGTCGCTCTTGATGCTTAGCGGCGATCAGGTCTATGTCGATGATATAGCCGGACCCATGCTCTATGCTATAGGCCAAGTGATTCAACTATTAGGCTTGCCCCAAGAGCAGTTCTTTGGTGCAGCCATCAATGAAAGCTCCGCTATTAGTTATCAGCCGGCAGCCCTGTATCAGCGACATAGAAATTTGTTGCCAAAGACCCAATATCAGGCGAAAACGGCCCTTAGGCGCTGGTATATCAATCATCCTATCTTCACCTCATCGTTAGCCGAGAATCATCTGATTTCTCTAGGTGAGATCATAGCGCTTTATCTGCTGACCTGGTCTCCCGAGCTCTGGGATCAAATAGAGATCCCTAAAGACATCGCAGGTCTGTCTGCTGTCAATAAGCTTCGCTGGGAAAAAGAGTGGCTGCATCTACTGGAATTTAAGGCCGGACTGCATCAGGTCAGGCGCTTAATGGCACATCTGCCGACTTATATGATCTTCGATGATCACGATGTAACCGATGATTGGAACCTCACCGCTAAGTGGGAGAAAGCCGCCTACGGCCACACTTTCTCTAAACGTATCATAGGCAATGCACTTATCGGCTATACCCTGTTTCAGGGATTAGGTAATGCGCCACAGAAGTTTAAAACTGAAATAGTCCCGCTAATCGATGCCTACTTTGGCAGCCCTAATGAAGAGAAACAAGACACATTAATCGATGAGCTGCTCAAGTTTGACCACTGGCATTACACCTTAAATACTTCACCTAAAATAGTGGTCTTGGATACTCGGACCCATCGCTGGCGCAGTGAATCTAATCTGGCTAAACCTTCGGGATTGATGGACTGGGAAGCCTTGATGGAATTCCAGCATGAGTTGGTTGGTCAGAGCAATGTCATCATCATCTCGGCGGCGCCCATGTTCGGGGTAAAGCTTATCGAGACGATACAGCGCACAGCGACTATGCTGGGTGGTTCTCTACTGGTCGATGCAGAAAACTGGATGGCTCATCCGGGAACGGCCAACACGCTATTGAGTATTTTTCAGCACAGGAAAACGCCGGAGCAATTCGTCATCTTGTCTGGCGACGTGCATTATTCATTTGCCTATGACATTCGCATACGCTTTAGGAAGGCTGGCCCCCAAATTTACCAGATCACCTGCAGCGGCCTTAAGAACCAGTTCCCAGAAAAGTTAATCCCTATCTTCGACAAACTCAATGGCTGGCTATATGGCCACTTCTCACCGCTTAACTTTTTGACTAAGCGTAAGCGCATGTCTATTCGGGGGCGACGCCCCAATGGCGAACGCAGTAAACGCTTAATGAATCAGAGTGGAATAGGTTTGCTAAGTTTAGCTAAGAATGGCGCGCCGACTAAGATAGCCGTGTTGCATGCCGACATGAGTGAGACCCATTTCGACGCACCAAGAAAAGACTAGCTATCAGCTTATTTAACGGGTGCCTGGGACGGCATGCTCACAGGCGCAGAGACGGGTTGCTCTGTGCCAGGTCTAGGGTGATGGGCATACTCAGGGTTGGCATTGGGTGCCGAACTAGGGGCTCGGTTTGCGTTCGGAGCTTGACGTGGAGGATGACTCGGGTCATTAACTGCTGAAGGTTTAGCATCAGGACTAGCCACAACATCTGATGCCGATTGCACCGCCATTGAAGTTTGCGTCACAGACTTGGGCGCACTCATAGAAACAGGCGCTACAGGCTTAGCAGATGATAGTGCTTGCAATGCAACCGGAGAAGTTGTTACATCTTGAGGTGGAATAGCCTCAACGGATTCAGGCTCAGAGCTAAAACTTTGGTAACCTATTGCAGCCACAACGGCGGCTGCGACTAATGTGATAGAAATCAGGGTCGATTTAGTCATTATTATTATCCTTTCTAATTTTGCGCGAGTCTTTCACTAAACAAGAGTGACAAACGAGGCTCTAAACCTCAACCGCATACTGAGGCTGTATATTTATTGGGAGCATAGCTTTAGTGCAATTCACCAGCGCCCCCTTAAAAAATAACGTTATTGTAACAAGTCCAGCATAGAGTGAATCGATACAAAAAACAACGATCGAATACTTTATGCAATTACTGGAATGGCCATTTATAATCGAAACTAACCTCAACAGGTACACCCTCAACCGCAAAAGGCAACATTTCATCTAAAGTGAGCGTCACTTTTAATGCAGCCTTCTCACCATCGAAGGGACCAGACAGTTGCTTAGGTATCTTAGTCACCAGCTCGGTAGGTTCTTCAATCATACCCCTGATATTTTGCCCGTTTGGCAACTTAATCGTTGCCTGTTGGCCAATATCTACGTATTCGAGATACTTAGGATCCAGATAAGCCACTACCACAGGCTTATCTCTACCAGTTAACCACAATAGAGGCTGGTTCTCATCTACCTGTTCACCAACCTGTACCAAAATGTCTTCTATCCTCCCGGTAAACGGAGCCATTATCTTCATCCCCGATTGTTTAGACTTTAGCCTGGCAAGTTGGGACTTGAGTTGGTTGCGGGTTTGAGTGACCACGCCAGCGATTGACTGAATATGTTGTCGTTCAAGCTCATGTAACAAGTCAACTTTAGCTTGTTCTAATGCCATTTTAGACGCCGTATTGGCTTGCATAACCATGGCCATATCAGAGGTTGGCACGACTCCTCGCATCTGAAAATTTTTATAGGTGACGAGTAACTCATCTTGGCGTTTTACCCCATCCTGAGCCACTTCGATACGTCGATGTAGTCTTAACAACACAGGTTCACCATCGAATGAGGCTTTTCCTTCTATTTCGAATAACTGCCGTGTAAGCTCTGCCACTTGGGCATCTAATTCCGGCTCTGCTATCACCAGCAAATAACTGCCTTTCTCAACTTCAGATGTCACCTGGTCTGCCACCCTTTGTACCACTCCTTTACTGGGCGCCCTCATCTCCAATGGTTCGGCGGTGATAATTCCCGGAGCGAGTACGAATATATACGGCTTTGCCAATATCCAACTCACCAAGAGCACAGGAGATATCACCAGAAACAGCAGCAAGTACCATCTAAATTTAAAGCCGCCCCGTTTAGCCCCCGAATACTTAACCTCGACACCTTTATCCACATCGGGTTTTTCAGCTTTAGGTGTCGCTTGATAGTTTACTTTCATCTCAATATTCCTGCTTGATTCTCTGCCTTGTGGCTCTAATTAGTAACTTATGATTCAAAATTTTCGTCCTCGTTTGAGCACCCACCATGGAGCCATAGAACTTTCTTCATGAGAGCGTCTAACCAGCTCATTAATCAAGGCAAACAAACAAACCAGGCGCATGAAAAGTGCATAGAAGGGATACAGGGGAAGCCAGAGTGCGAGCCTTAAATCTTGCTTCACCCGTTCTGAGATAGCCAACAACACCAAGAGGTAGAAAAACACTAACACCCCAAAATAGAGGCTATATATAACAGCGGATATTGACGCAATAAATTGCCACGGATAGAGCAAGATAATGCCGGCGCCGTAGAGCACTATGATAAAAGGCATCAAGACATTTTGTAAGAAACCATAGAATAAGGTAAATAAGAAAGTGCTCCAGCCTAACAATTTAGGCGTGAATGCCGGCCAATGTTTACGGAAGTATAGAAACAAGAGATCACCATCCCAGCGCAATCTTTGCATCACTAAGGTTTTGAGATCTGCAGGAGCATCCGTATGACCAATCGCTAAGGTAGCAAATGGGATCTTCCAGTTCGGGTGTCGCTTGAAATACTGCTTAATTCTGACTGTCAAATCGAGATCTTCAGCCGTATGAGTATCCCAACCTCCAATCTGCATCAGGAACTCTCGTCTGAACACACCAAATGCACCAGAAATATTGTTAAGAAAGTTCCACTGAGCCAGCCCAGTTTTTCCTCCCTGCATGGAGATCAAGTACTCAATAGACTGCATACGAGTCCAGATAGACTCATTGATATTTCGAACTCTGAGCGCCCCGCCCAGGGCTGGTACGTTAGGATTTTCAAAGTAAGGGACAACTTGATTGACCATATCATTATCAAATGATGTGTCAGCATCGGCATTGATAACAATCTCCCCCGATGCCATGCTTAAACCGGCATTAAGCGTGGAGACCCTGCCCCCCCGTTGCCATTTAGGCAAAACAATAACCTTACGTTTTTCAGTCTTACAGGCCTTCGCGCAGGCCATCGCCACACGATAGGTATCGGCATTTTGCACCGCACCATCTACGACTGCGATGATCTCAATCTCTCCATCGTAGGTCTGCTCGACAAAAGAGTCTATGGTCGACTTAACTGCATCTCCTTCGGCATAGCAAGTGATGACACAAGTCACCTTAGGCTTAAACAATGACGTTTTAGGTGGCATCATAAAAGTGCTGTAATACCAACGTAGGATGCCTCCTACGACAATGATCATCAGAGGCATCTCATACATAAGCACTAAAGGAATAAGCCAAACAAAGAAGACTAGGTGTTCTCCCAGCTGATACCAGATATCTAATGCAATATAGCTGATTGTATTAAACTCACTTAGCATCAGAGTGGTTCCGCACTCGCTAACTTGTCAGTTAACCATGCCTGAACATCATCACCCCAATTTTTATCGGGTAGTGCGATAGCCCTGACCTTAACCTCAATATTAGAGGCCGTCAGTCTACTTTTCAGCTCAAAAATTTTGCTATAAATAACCTTAATTTGGTCTATTTCAGTGAATGGCAAGAACAACAGTAGGCCATGTTCAGTCGAATAGGTGCACGCATCAGTGGTACGAATTGTACTGCGGATCCTTTCCAGCAACGCATCGAGATGAGCGAATCCCTTAGCTTCTCCCTCTTGGGTAAGAAACTCATTTAGGTTTAACATTTGTAGTGACACTATCGTATGATCATGTCCATGGCGAATGGCTAACTGGTTCTGCCAATTGATCAACCAATCGAACTGAGTATTGGTCATAGCATCGCCTGGTACCAAGGCAAATAACCCTTGATCTTTTCCCTGACGAACCAGACGCCTGCCACCCGTTTCAAGACAATAATCATAAATATTACGTACTTGCAGGTCAGACAGCTTATTATGCATCTTGCAATGTAGGCACTCGGCCTCCACATTAGCTTCAATAAAAAGAGAGTTGCAGCTGCTACAGTGCTGATTTTCAATGGGCCTGTCATAATCGACACCAATATGACGCAGGTCTTGCAAACAATTAGGACACGAAAGCCCTAGCTGTTTCTTAAAACTATCCTGCATGCCTATATGGCCACAATTAAAACAATGTAAGCTTGACTGCATTTCAATCTCAATGCTTTGGCATTGAGGGCAAGTATCTATGTAGTTAAGGTGGCCTGATTGGCAAGCATCACAAAAACGAACCCGATTAATTAAACTGCTCGACTCAATCCAACCTTTACGTTGCAGTGATATCAACCAAGAAAAGCTGTCTTCGGGGGGCATTTCCCAGGAGCTAAGTAAGGGGTAATTAAATAGCGTTCTAGTGGAGGGAACACTGTGAGGCGTTAGAGTGAACTCTGGGTGTAACCAAAGATATACCAGTAATTTATAAGCAATATCATCAAAATAGCGCAGTTTGACCTGCTGCCTCCGAGACTTATACGTTTGATACTGCTGGTCATAATCTTCATTCCATATCCCGTTAGCAAGATAAGGAGATAGCATACTCTCCTGCAAAACTAAGATCAGACAATGAGAGGTTAACTCATGATGGCGTAATGTCATCAGCACTTCATCTTGTACTTCATCTTGCATAGACAACACGATTAGATCTGGCGTTAATTTCTCAACAAAAATTTCGCTGGATGAACTAAAATATTCAAATCTGGAGTCGGGCAATTTGGGCTGTTCCTGACCTAACCAGAGTAATACCTCCTGGTCTAGATCTTCTTCATTACTCTTTCCCTTGACCAACATAAAATACCGCCTACTTCTAATAAATTTTTACTACAAATCTAAGCATAGATAACCAAGCCATATTTAGGCTCACCAGAGAACATCTTTAGGACAAAACGCCAACACAATCGATAACTAAACACCAAAAAAACCAACAAATGAAGTGAATAACCTCCACTTGTTTCAATTTCGTGGTTTTATTGGCTATTTAATCGTGATATATGCAGCATTTTATTTTAGCAGCATGTGACGTACAACCGAGATGAACAATGATTAATCAGACTGATAAATGAGAGAAGGCAGAAGGAGAAGGAGAGAAAGTAAACTCAAAAAGTCATTTCAATAGGTGTGTGATCCCATCGATCTGAATATCGTGGGGCTGCGAAGTCAGAGGATCTTTAAACTTCAATCGCTTAGCCACTAATTTCAGGGGGTGAGCATAGTCATCAGCAGACTTAGGCTGTAAATTTGGATAGCAAGTATCATTGAGTATGGGCATGCCTAAACTTTGCATATGTACTCTTAGCTGATGGGTGCGTCCCGTGATAGGAGATAAGTCAAAAACGCCTATTTCATTTATCACCTGAATCAAGCTGATCTCAGAGTGGGTATTGGAGTCTCCCTCGACCACTTTCATGGTAAAACTAGGCTCGCCTTTCACCATGCGGTTCTTCACTGTCCACTGGATAGGAAGTACTAGTTCGCCAGCTTGATGGCAAGCCAATAGCTCAGGAGTTAATTTTGCTAACGCTTGATATTCTTTGGTTATTTTATGATTCTTAAACAGGTCGTGATACTGACTGCGCGCTTCGGGATTGAGGATCATAAGCACTATGCCTGCCGTTGCTCTGTCTAGCCTATGAGCGGGTACTAGTGTCTCTATGCCAGTTTTAATCCGTAATCGATTAACCAAACATTCGTTGACGAAATTACCACTGGGGTGAAGCGCCAAAAAATGAGGCTTAAAAGCTAATATGATCTGCTCATCCCGATAAAGGATCTTCTCCTCGAAAGGCACCTTAGTCTCGGACTTCACTTCACGGTAATAATAGACTCGCGCCCTGGGTTTGAAAGCAGTACCTAACTCGATAAGAGAGCCATCTTGCCAATGCACCTTGCCATCAATGATACGCTCTCGCCAAACATCACTACCGACCTGTTCGAAACGGTCGACAAGAAAGCTCAATACGGTCGGTTTATCGGTCACATTTTCAGGAAGCACGACATAGGAAGCTTGAGAAGCACGAACGGATGAAAGCATGTTAACTCAAAAAATATCGGAAAAAAGACAGGGTATTTTAGCAGAAAAGCTGCTGCTAGGACGTGACTTCGTCACTGCGAGGACGGGCTGCGCCCTGCGAGAACGCAGCAAAGCTGCTGCTAGAACGTAACTCCGTCACTGCGAGAACGCGGCAAAGCCGCTGCGAGAAAAGCTTTAGCTCTTGTCTCGCAGCCAACTTGTTGGCGTCCTAGAAGTGAGTTTACGAACGCTCTCGACGCGAAGCGTTTTGGGAGCGAAGCGTTCTCGAAGCGCAGCGACCCCACACTTTACCCCGCGTGAGACTTGATCAGTTCAAGCACGAAGTTCATGGTCTTGTGGCAATCGGGTTGATTCATCAATACTTGCTTATCTTTACTGTACAAGGGAAGCACCTCGAGCCAACGTTGGCTGACCCAAGTCGCATCATCGAGATGTAGATTGGAATAGAGGCCAAATAGATCAGGGTTCACTTCATAAAACTGCTCTAAAGCCGCACTGATCAATTCAAACTCCCCTCTTATCGGCTCTTCACACCAATTATTACAAGGCAAGGTTTTGGTGATCCACACACCATCCCTGTTCTGAGCCGCCGATAACACCTTCACTCTCTGCTTACCTTCTAAAACTATGCCTAATGAGTCATCATTGAGTAGGTTGAAATCGATGATTTCACACTGAGTGGCATTGGGGTAACAGGGGGGCCTGCCATTAGGTAGGAGCATGCCGAAAGCTAAGGGGTACTTACCTTTAAGCACATCCGCAATCACCTTTAAATATGCAGGACCCACAATCCTAATTTCGAGTCTGCCATCGGGCAGCAACACGGCATCTCGCGTGATTAACGCCATCTCCTGTGTTCGCATCGTAACCTCCTGCCTAAGGCTAAGTGACTGACAAAAGCGCTGTCTCTCTCGAATTTAGAAACTGCCAAGGCAATATTCCTAAAGTGTAGCAGTTACAGAATTAACTGCGAATTGAACGCATTTGAGCCTTTATTAAGACGAAAAAACAAAAAAATCTGTTTTTGTTGCCTATTTTCAACATTATCTGCGGTACTGGAGCTAGACCATCCCCTCACTGTATTAGACATACATTAGCCAGTATTTGTTGCAATAGAAATTAACTGGATAGAAGAAGTTAATAGAAAGGCTCGAGACGATCCATAATAGACTCTTTAGCCATTACTTCAGAAAACTCATCCGCTAACACCTCGCTCATAGCAATAGTTTTATACCAATATGCCATTCTTTCCTCGCTGCTAAGATGTTTAAAGTCACTACGATCAGGCAATTTTCCATAGGGTAAAGAGGCCAGATACTCATCACTGGGCGCAATAATGAGTGCATTGTGATAGTTCGTTTTCGCCTGTCGCCAAGGCAAAGATTTATCGAACCAGCCAGGAGTAATTCTAGGATAAAAATGAGGGTAGATAGTCAGCCCTTGGGCATGGGAAAGTGGCAAATCGAAATGGTAATCTATGATACCACCATCATAATAATGCCCCCGCGGCGCTCCATGAATATCGGTTACCGGTGCGAGCACCCAAGGAATAGAGCCGGTAGCTAATAATACCTGAGCAATATTATCTCCACTCAATCCAATATGCTTACTGGGAAGATCGTTAAGTGTATTAAAAGGAGAGCCGGCATCCAATGAGCTAAATAAAAACCGCTCGAAGTTAAGCCCCAGCGTTCTGCGGCTAATTAGGTTTGCCGCCGCCGTAGTGGCGAGACCTAAGCCTAATGCCAACCGACTAGGAAAACGGTTCAAATGTTTCCCCCGGCACGCTAAAAAATGACTCTTGATTATCTGATTCCCGACGATATCTTTCCCCGCCGCATCACCCAGAAGGCCACGAATAATCAGCTTAACCTGCTCCGATACATCCTGTGGAGTCGGCTTAATATCATATCTTTGGCCTATATATAGATCCTCTAAACGGGCATAGGCAGATAATGGATTATCTTGAGCCAGACAGGCTAATCGCCATGCGCCGGAAGATGCCCCCAAGGTATGCAATGGCTCTTTTTTGTCTTTAAAAAATTCACCAAATAGATATTTATCCAACCCGGCAATGCCAATCCACTTAGGGCCACCGGATGCCGCCAGCAGTTGAGAAAATAACTCGGGCTTAAGACCACCCTCTTCGATTTTATTGTATGCGGTCGGTCCCGCGAGGAAGCGCAGTGCAGGCAAATCATTTCTCCAAAAAATATTTCAGTGACATTATTTAACAAAAATTAACTTTTTAAAATAGAGGAGCTAATATAGCTTAAGGAAAGGAAACATTTGATAAGGAATATCAAACATGGAAGACACCCAAATTCGCCCCTTCAAAACCCTATGCATGATCATAGGCATTGTCTCAACGGCCTACATATTATTTATTATTAAGGTGAGCTCTTTCGACTCTGGCTGGGACCTGGTGGTGCCGCTGTTGTTTATCTGCACCTGCATCAGCTGGATATATTTTATCTGGCAACAACGGATACAATTTACCACTAATTCAGTTAAATTTATTAAGCTTTCTATAGAGAGCGATTGGGGGTCTGCAAAAGATCTGTCAGTCAAATATGATGAGATCGACTCGGTACGTTTACTCGGTGACCAGCTGTTTATCCACGCCACCAAGGGCAAGATCAGTTTCCCACTAAAACCTAAGTCAAAAACGACGAAACAGCTGAAAGCGGCGTTTGAGCAGCGAGATATTCCTTTCGAGATAAAACTTGCCTAGCGCCAGATACACAGTCAATAGACGCTAGCACCTTGAATCATCTAATGACTCTTGTGCGCTCCGATTTATTACTAGGCTTGGTATAAAATGGCATGAGCGCTAAACTCGTGCCTTCAATAGCAAACGAGTCAGAGCCCAAAATGATCGTCGATACCTTAAATAACCAAGACCTTTACTCACACATCAGCCCACGAATAGCAGCTGCTTTAGCTCATCTAGCCGAGACTGATTTCACCAAAGTGGATGTCGGTAACTATGAACTCGATGGCAAGAACCTCTTCGTTATCGTCAATGACTACGAGACTAAACCCCGTGAAGTTGAGCCCTTTGAGGTCCACCAGCAGTATATCGACGTACAATATGTGGTGAGTGGTGAAGAAGAGTTCGGCTACCTTCCTTTAGCAGACCAGACACCTTCAAAGCCCTACTTTGCCAAGCATGATTACGCCGAATTCGATTATGAAAGTAATAAAAGTGATGCTGCATTCATCCCGTTTAAGGCCGGCATGTTTGCCATTTTTTTCCCCCAGGATATGCATATGCCGGGTACTAGCACATCGCCTCAACAAGTACGTAAGGTAGTCATAAAAGTAAAGATATAGGGCAGGAAGAATTAGCCTTGATATCTTAATCAAGGCTAGGCTCAGCTCACAAAAATAGATTTTTTAAAGTTCAGTTAACACTGTGAGCACTCAGCCTGAACTAAGACAATGTTAAGCAGACTAACCTTAGAGTTATTAATCACAGAGGTTTAGCAAAATGAACAAACGGACGTTATTGGCAAGCTTAATCGCAACCAGCCTTGCCTCAACAGTGCTGCTATCGACTGGACTTTTTTCAAACCTAGCCCAAGCGGCGATTTCACCTGAATCCCTGCAAGATATCAAAGCAGTACAGTTTAATAGCGACACTGTGATCACTGCAGGACTGCCCAGTAAGGCGGAGTTTGAAAAGCTCGCCTCTGCGGGGGTAGAAGTCGTGATCAACCTCATTCCCGATGGCAACCCAAATGGTCATGCTAATGAAGCTAGCCTAGTCACGAGTCTAGGTATGCAGTATGAACATGTCTCGGTGAATTGGACGCAACCAAAGATAACTGACATCGAGCGTTTCTTCGACATTATGGATGCCAACAAAGGCAAAGATATACTGGTTCACTGCGCCGCCAATTATCGCGCTTCTGCCTTTTATTATCTTTATCAAATCAAACAAGGCGCAGAAGATAGCCTAGCCTACAAACAGCAAACTCTAGCACCTTGGGGCGATCTAGAACAAAGTCTGCAAGAGTATCCTCAATGGAATACCTTGATCGAAACGGTCAAGGCCAAATACCAGCATTAAACCAGCAAGAGATCACAGACATTGCTGAGATAATGAGCTCCAATAGGGGCTCATCAATCCATACTTTCAGCACTTTAAAAAACTAAAAATGTGATCTTGATCATTTAAGTCAAACTGCTAATATAACCGCATCGAATTACATATATCAAATAGTTATATAAGTGTTATTTTATTAAGCATGTTTTACGTGCACTTGTATAACGAAAAGCCAAACAACAAGACGAGCGTCCTTCATGAGTCAAGTAGCCCATTTAAGCCAGATCTACCTAGATGCCAACGCCACAACTCCTGTCCTTCCCCAAGCGGCACAAGCTGCATTGAAAGCGATGGAAGAATTGTTTGGTAATCCAAGTAGCAGCCATATCACAGGCCTTCAAGCCAAGAACTTGATGGAGCAAACCAGACAGCGAGCTAAGGCATTACTGGGGACGGGCGAGGGGAAACTCATCTTTACCAGTGGCGCTACCGAAGGTATCCAAACCGGAATATTGTCTGCTCTTATCGCGGCCAGAGAAAATATCGAACCGGGAAAACAATACTCAATTCTCTATGGTGCCACTGAGCACAAAGCCGTACCAAACTCACTGGAACATTGGAATAATATCTTAGGCCTCAATGCCGAAATTAAAGCCATTCCCGTCGACAGTTTAGGGGTTCTAGACCTAGAATTCATCGCACGAGAAGTCCCTCATGCCTTGATGATCTGCACCATGGCCGTCAATAACGAAACGGGTGTATATCAAGATATCAAGCGGCTCGAACAGACGATTCGTGATCACCATGCCGATATCTTCTGGATGGTTGATTGCGTTCAGGCTCTGGGGAAGCGTCCGCTAAAGCTGAGCGAAACCAGTATCGACTACGCCCCATTTAGCGGCCACAAACTCTATGCCCCAAAAGGCATTGGCTTCCTCTATATTCGTGACACAGCCCCTTTCACCCCCTTTATCGCAGGTGGCGGCCAGGAGGGCGGCTTACGTTCAGGCACAGAAAACCTACCAGGTTTTGCCGCCCTCAATGTGATCTTCGAGATGCTGCTCGACCATGAAAACTCATGTTTCGCGACCGCTGAAAAACTTGAACAATACAGGCAACAACTGGTATCGAGTCTTACTGCGGCTTTCCCTGAGATCGTATTTAACCACAGCTTCGAAAACAGTGTAGCCACGACGCTTAACTTCGCCGTTCCAGGCTTTAGCAGCAAGGAGCTCATGGATCTCTTCGATGCGGCGAATATTCGCGTCAGCTCAGGCTCGGCTTGTAGCGCTAAGGTCACCCGCAGTTTCGTACTCGATGCCATGGGCTTACCCGCCTGGCAGAGTGAGTCGGCGATTCGCCTCTCTTTTGGCCCAGCCATGACTCAAACCGAGGTCGACGCCGCCTGCGACAGGATTCAACTTGCCGCCAGCGCGTTAACCCACAGCTGTCTGATGTTAGATGACACTCAATTAAGTGAAGATAGGGCGCCACTCGATGGCCTGGTACAACTCAGAGGCGGCGCGAGTTGCACTTGGATCTATGCAGACCTGAAAACGAAACAGGCGCTGATTATCGATCCACTACCCGAGCTCGAGAAACGTATCAACACCCTGCTCGAGTGCCAGCAACTAGCGCCAATCGCCATTATCGATACCCATGGCCATGCAGATCATATCTCGGGCCGCGTCGCCCTGGCCCAGAAGCACCTTAAGCAACAGAAGTGTGATCACTTAGGTTGGCCTGAGTCGAGTGCTAAAATACAAATTGATGGCATAGCACTCGATATGATCAAGTTAGGTGAACTCTCGCTGGTTAAGGTCGCCTCACCGGGTCATACCGATGACAGCATCAGCCTCTTGCTAACCTCAGACATCACTAAGCTAAAGAGTTCGACGCATTTCGCCTTCTGTGGCGATACCGTACTCATGGGCAGTCTGGGTAGAACCAACTTCGAATCAAGTAGCTCAAATAAAATGTTCCACAGCTTGAAGCAACTCGAACAGTTAATCGGCCCTAGCACCTTACTCTGTGCCAGCCATGACTATAACAACGAATTTACCACCAGCTTGACAGCCGAAGTGATGCGTAACTCTTTGCTCGATGATGTGCTCAAGGGCCAAATAACCGAGAGCCAGTTTGTCAGTAGAAAAGCAAACTTAGACGCTAGCCTCAACGATGAAGTCGGCACCGAAATCATGTGCGGTGCCTACACCTCCGACTGTCAGAAATTGGCCATCAAGGAATATGATGCCTCCAGCCTTAAGCTAGAGCTTGCTCAGTCAAACAAGATCAAGCTAGTGGATATCCGTGAGCCTCACGAATATGCATTGCAGCACTCCCTCGGCATGGAAACGGTGGAGACAACGAAAAGCATCAATGTGCCTATGACACGCTTAGTACAATTTATTCAACAGCATCAAGCCGATAAAACCAGCGAGTGGGTATTGGTGTGTCGCAGTGGTAGCCGTTCACTGGTTGTCGCACAAGCCATGCAAAGGTTAGGATTTAGCAATATCGCCCACCTCAAGGGTGGTTACGCCTTAAGTAGCTAATACCCTGCTTACTTTTCATTGAATATGAACTTATTTAAGCAGGAGTTGGCACAGCTCTGGTTTCACCTTGACAGGCTTAGGCTCTTTCTTCTTATCTTTAGACGTTTGAGCCGATTTTTTAGGCTGTAACATCTGCTGATTCCACCAGCTAAGATCCTCACAACCCGTGCCGCTGACCGGCGGATTTTGGTTTTGACAAAGCTTATCACCCTCCGCGCAGCTTAGGCGCACGTGCATATGGATTGTATGCCCCCACCAGGGGCGTACCTTACTGAGCCAGTTATTATTGCTTGATGCACTATGACCTTGAATCTGTTCACACAATTTTTGCTTAATCGCGGGGTTAACAAATACGCGAGCAACTTGAGGACTTTCTGCGGCCAGCCTTATCATCTCACCATGCACGGCTTGCCAATTGCCATTAACTTCAAAACTGTCTTTATCCACCAAGCTTAGCTCTAACGGTGACTCTCTTTGCTCTAAGGTTTGCAACTTGGCAGCCTGCCTAAACCAGATATCGACATCGAGTCCAATTTGATGGCTAGCATGACCTGCAACAAAATTTCCGCCTCGAGGCATGGAAAGATCGGCAACCAATAGATCATCGCTTCCAGACTTATTTAGCTTCCTAGCAAACTCTTCGACAAAGTGGATAAGTTCGGGATGGCCATAGTAGCGGTTTCTTGACGTACGGATCACCTGATAGCCCTCACCTGCTAATGGCAAGGCATCGGCTCCAGCGAGACAACCATTAGCATAGGAACCAATGGCCAAGCTCTCAATGTCAGTAACTGACACTGCAGCTGCTGATTTAACATTTAGGACTGAATAAGGAGTCTTAATGTCACTCCATGCATTGGCTAAACCATTTAATGGCATAAACAGTAGCAGGATCACAATCAAGCAGCTTATCTTCATCAGATCAGCCCTCTTCGGGGATACCAACATGCATATGACCCGCCTTATAGTCGATAGTGATCACAAAGTGTTTCAGGACATCATAGCCTAAAAGTCCTTTAATATTTTTACCTTTAAAACGTGTCATTGAGCCACGGCTATTAGAAGCTATATTGGTTTTCTGTCCTTCTTCAGGCACTGACATTTTGACATTTTCTAAAACAAATGGACCAAACTGCATCTCGGGCATAGTGAATACATCCACGTATCCTGACCCCAGGACACCTGAAGTTAAAGCCTTGTCTAATTCAAACTCCTCTAGCCAGCCTTGGCTCTCTGCAGTGCTACGCTTCAGAAAAATACCACCACTGTTACCGGTATCCATAATCAACCAGGTCTCTTTCTCATTATTAAGCTTAACCTTCACAATCGGCTGTCTGCTGGCTTTATCTATCTGCATCTTAATGTTTTCAAGCTTACCTAAATCGACTTCATCGCGCATAAACAATCGCATACGGCTATTGGGATAATCGAACTGAAAAATGAAATTTCCTAAAAATCCCCCACCGAGTAGTAAGGCATTTTCATAATGCCCCAAACGGAGTGACGCTAACTTATCCATCTCGATATCTGCGCCCAGCAGATTGACCTGCACATTACTGTATCGCTGCCGCTTTTCCTCACCATAAACCCCACGAACAATGATCTTATCCGCCTTATCTAGCTCTAATTCATATCTGTTGATAAAGCTTTGATTAATGGAGTTGACCTGAGCGCCGGTATCAATAATTGCACGACCTTCATGGCCCTCAATAGTGACAGGCAAAGTGATATGGCCATTGACTAACTCAAAATCGACCCACTCGGTGACGGCTAGGCTCACACTGGAGTACAAGCCTATAAAAGCGGCCCCCACCAGCAAGCAGGCCTGTTTTAATAGGCAAAAAACGTGATAGCCAGAACCGCGGGAATTAATTTTAGAGAGCTTGAATCTAGAGACGTCGTATTGGAAAGGCATTTAAACATATCCTTGTTTTTATTAGTGAAATCCATTTACATCCTTAGTATTAAAACAATAATGACAATCGAGGTCAAAGAAATAACAAAATATAGAAAGAAAAAGGCCACTTTTTTGTCCAGAAAAAGTGGCCTTTTGGGGGGCGTTTCAAACGGTAAGGATTGGTACCGTTTGAAACTTATCTAGCGTAATGCCAATACCTGTCGGTATAAATCGCTAGTACAGATAACGCTATATAAATAACGATTTAAATAACTAAGGTAACTCGCTATTACTCACGATAAATGGCATCAGTACTGATAGCTAAACTGCAACGTATACTCAGTGCCAGGGTCTTTGGCGTACACCTTAATGCCCTGCTGCAGGTATTCGGTCTCCTCGCCTAATATGTTCTTCGCCTTCAGCTTAATCGCCATGCTTTCTGACGGGAAGAAGCTGTAGGTAAGATCCAGGCTCTGGAACGGCTGCTCAAACACATCATCTAATCCACCACGTCCACCGTAAGCGATACGCTCACCGAACACGTTATAAACCAGAGTGGCACTATGGTACTCATCGGGAGAATCGAAGCTCAACTGCACGTTAGTGACCCAAGCCGAGTGTCCCGTCATGCGTCTGGAGGTGTTGGTGGGATCTATCTCACCGTTGGGAGATATCTCTATCTCTGAATCACTCACAGTGAGGTTACCCGCAACGAAGAAACTATCCCACACGCCACCGTCCTGACCCAAGAAGCCCAGGTCTTGCAAGAACTCGGTCTCGATACCATAAATATAGCCCGAATCTGCGTTATAAAACTTGAGCTGACGCCCCGCCTCAGAGATACGTTGAATCGGCTCGATGGGCGCATCGATATCTTTATAGAAACCGCCCACGCTCAGGTTGTTGCCCGACTCGCCATACCACTCCCAGCGCAGATCTAAGTTGTAGATATCTGAGCTTTCAAGCTCAGGATTACCGAAGAAATCGAAACCAGTAACTGGGTCCTGAAAGCGTACCGGTGACACCTCACGTAAGTCAGGTCGAACTAAGGTCTTACTCATAGCCAGTCGCCACTGGGTGGTATCGCTGTCTTTCCAGGTCAGTGACATAGACGGGAACCAAGCATCTTCCGTGATGGCATAATCGCTGAGATCGTAACGCCCACCTTCATCGGAGATCTCTCCTTCGGGATCGATAGGCAAGGTCACGCGTCTGAAGTCCTCATAGCGCACCCCGGCGTAGACACGCCACACATCATCGAAGTCGATATCGACACTAACAAACCCGGCATCGAGTTTCTCTGCGGCGACGTAATCTTCGGTATCTGTGGAGGCATCTTTAAACTCCAGGCCTAAGACATCGCTGTCGATATTGGCATCACTGAAAATCTGATCGAATTCTTGCTGCAAGATATCGCCATTGGGATCTGTTGGACTCAGATCCACATCCAGACTCAGGCGAGTAGCATAACTCTCACGGGTGCGTTCGAAGTACTCATAGCCGGCCTTTAGGGTGACGAGTGTCGAGTCGTACTCTATGGGAAACGAGACGTCCCAGCCGTAGTTGGTCGTGTCATCATCCAGGCGACTATAGACATATTTAGGCGCATCTTGGGTATTGAGGTTACGGGATGTCATCGAGCCTGCATCATCGAACACCACATTATAGGTATAGGACAATTCATTGGGCGCATAACGCTCTGAGCTGGCATCTGAGTACATCCAGTTAAGCTCCAGATCCCACAGCGACTCGAAGAAGTGCTGACCCTTGATCTGATTGCTTATCAGGGTACGCTCCTCATAATCGATGGCATATACCTGATACGCATTAGGCTCACCTAAGGTATCTAAGGTCTCCTCGATAGCCACAGACACATCATCCGATGTATCTCGTAAGTAAGTGGTGAAGGTCTCTATCTTATGATCTTCATTGAACTCGAAGCCCATATTTATCATGGCTGAGATCTGCACTATGGAATCTGTGCCCACGATATTCTTGGAATTTTCGACTTGAGCCTGTTGCTCATCACCATCTAGCTCGACATCTAACTTAGTATAATTCTCCGCCTGCTGCTTATATGACACGGCGGTCATCACACCGAATATCGACTCTTCACCGATATCCCAGTTGTTGCCCAGGGCTATATTGCCGCGAAAACCGGGATCTGTACTCTCGGTATTCACAGTCATGTCTCGATAGATATCTTTGGCCAAATCACGGTTCATCTGTTTAGCCGACTGAAAGTCAATCTGGCCATTAGAGCCTGTGACTATGTCTACCGGACTGATGCCGCCAAACTGGTTGAAAGTCTGAGGAATACTATTGGGCATGGCTCGAGTGCCATCGTCCTTACCCTGCCAATCATCGCTGCCACCATTATAGGTGTAGGTATCTTGACTATCGTTAGTGTTGTAGCGACCGCCAACAGACACGTTAAAAAACAGATCCGCCGGAATCGACTTAGTACGAATATCCACATGACCGCCACCGAATGCGGCTGGCATTGAGGCTGTACTGCTTTTTTGTACCGACAGAGACTCGATGATCGATGCCGGGAACATATCCAGCGGCACCACATTTCGAGTCGGATCCGGCGAAGGCACCAGGGCACCATTGAGTGAGGTGCTGGAATAACGCTCGCCTAAGCCTCGCACATAGATGAACTTGCCATCTTTCAGTGTCAGGCCTGTGATTCTGCGTAGGGCCGCGGCGGCATCGCTGTCACCGGTTCTGGCTATCTGCTCAGAGCCCATGATATCGACAACGGCCACTTGCTCACGACGCTCTTCCATCGCTTCAGAAGCCGAGGTGCGTAAGCGCCCTGTGACCTCGATCACTTCGATGGGGAAATCTTCTCCGGGATCATAGGCTTCTTGCTGTGAATATACGGGCAACGCAGTCAATAACGTCGCGGCTGAGATCGCCGATGCAACAGCGAGGCTGAGCTTATTTGCGGTAAAACTCGGCTTGGTTTTCATACCTACTATCCTGTATGGGTAATGAAAGCCGTAAACAATTACGGCTTAGACTAATATCAGTAACTTGTCCCTCAAGAGGTCTCTTCTTGAGGGACACTTGCTTTAAGCTGAAAGTCAGTGTGAAAAGTTACTGTGGAAAGTAAGCCCAACCTTGACGCCAATCGTTCTGGCCATCGAATGCGCCGATATAGTCGGTTGACTCGAAGAAGCTGTCACTGGTGCTCATATCCTTACCCGCGCCCAGTAGATTTGTCTCGGTCGCAGCTGGCATACCATGGGTTATCGACACGGCAGCCGTGCCATTACCTGTTTGGCCCATAAACCAAGTCGCCACATCAACGGCATCTGCAGTCTCGGCATTATCAGAGCTGTACTTGAACGGCTCATTACAATCGATAATCGAATGACTGATGGTCAGCTGGTCATTATTGACGTTATCGACCAGGTCGGCATAGGTGCCGTCCAGCTCCAGACACTCACCAGACTCGGTAGTAGAAGTCGTTCCCTTACGTCCCTGAACCAGTATGTTATTGAGTGAAACTGAAGTAGCAACTCGAAGCAAGATCCCTTCGCCCTTATCACCACTGGCATTTTCGATATCGACACCCGGTAATATGGTGAAGTTAGACAGGACAGGTCTAGAAACGGGTGTATCACCTGTGCCTTTATGGCTATCGCCCTCTATGCCACGGTTGGCGTTGCCATCTTCATGGGTGATGTAGACAAACTGCGCCTTGCCCTGCCAGCCATTGGTCCAATCTAAGCTGTCATCGAAGTTATCGGTCAGATACACATATTTAAGGTTTACCGCGCCGCCCCAGAACTCGACACCATCATCACCATTGGCATGAATTTGAATATGGTCGACCTGAGTACCGCTACCCACTGCCGCAAAAGAGATACCATTCATCTCTTGGGTATCATTGACCTTAAAGCCGGCGTACTTGATGACCACATAACTGATTTGACCGCTGCTATCGGTGTTGTCATTGCCGCCATATGGGAAGTCACCCACCTCGAATGCCACATCACAACTGGTGTGATCATCACATTTGTTAGTGAGTCCGTTACCTAGCAGCACCAAGCCACCCCACTGACCACGAGCAGCCTCAGCCCCCATGATGACATCTTGCTCAGACGTCATAATTATGGGGTGAGTCGCACTGCCCTGGGCCATAATTTTCGAGCCACGGCTCACTGTGATATAGCTGTTATCTGTGGCAAAAATATATGCTCCGGCTTGAATCGCCAGAGTAGCAGAATCTGTTTTATCGCCACCAACAACCACGGCGCCGCCGTCAATCTTGTACATCACGTTCTGACCCGCGAGTAGGGTCGTATTAGTAGTGACATTACCTTCTAGAGTACAAACAAGATTAATTGAGCTGTCTTTATAGATACCGGCAACGACGGTCTCGGCAGATGTTCCTAGCGGACACGATGTCAGCACAGGTAATACGCTTGGCGCCGGAGTGACCTCGTCATGAATCGCCGTCGTCCAACCTTGAGTCCAATCATTCGTGCCGTCGAACGCGCCGATATACTCGGCATCCTCGAGACGAGCATCCAGATTACTCAGGTCTGCCGCGCCACCTGTCAGAGCGACAGATGAGCCATTAGGCATATAGCCATTAAGATCCGCTGCAGCCGCTAAGTTGCCTTGTTGAGCTAAGAACCAAGCTTCAACATCCAGAGACAGTGAACGTCCCTTTTCCGCATCTGCTTTGGCATTCTTAAATGGCTCGACACAATCGATTAAGCTGTTTTGCATGGTAAGTGCTGCATCTTGCGCACTGACAACTGTGTTGTCATCGTTGATCTCTAGACATTCACCGGAATCGACACCGCCCTTGACGAGTATGTTGTAGGCGTGAGCCCCGGTTCCCTTGCGGAACAAGATACCTTCAGCATGGTCACCACCGCTGTTCTCGCCATTGCCCACTGCTATAGTCACGTTGGCCAATACAGGCTGAGACTGAGGCGTAGCATCGGCATCGCTGTTACTGTCACCCTCTATCCCTCGGTTTGAACCGTTATCTTGCTGGCGGATATAAACGTGCTGCGCACTACCTTGCCAACCATTGGTCCAATCCAGCGAGTCATCGAAGTTCTCGGTTAACACCACATGGGAGATGGACACGTTACCGCCCCAGAACTCGACGCCGTCATCGTTATTCAAGTGAATTTGAATATGGTCGACTTGTGTCCCTGAACCGACAGCAGCAAAAGAGATACCGTTCATCTCCTGAGTGTCGTTTATCTTGAAGCCACCGAACTCGACACGAACATACTTGATCGAACCTGAACTATCTTCACTGTCATTACCGCCATAACTGTGGTTGCCCACCTCGAATGACGCATCACAGGCATCGAGATCAGGACAGGTGTTCACCGGGGCGTTACCCAGTAATACCAGTCCGCCCCACTGGCCCGCGGCACCGGTTTCACCCAAGGCACTTTCTTTCGAAGTGAATACGATGGGCTGAGTCTTAGAGCCCTCGGCCTGGATCTTCGAGTCGCGACTGATAACCAGGTAAGCATCACTGCCGCCGATAACCTTAGTGCCGGCTCTGATGATCAGCTCCACAGAATTTTCCTTATCGCCACCCGCGATAACGGCGCCATCTAGCTCCCAAACAACATCGTTACCCAAGACAATCTTATCTGCATCTTGTCCACCAGTGCCACCGCTACCCATGCTAGACCCGGCGCTCGTTGGGGCTAAGGTCCCCTTCAGCGTCCACACCTGTTTACCATCGACGGACAGGCTGGCATTACGCTCGGCGAAACCACTGTAAGCTAACTCTTGAACGCTTTGGCTCGGAGTCGGTACTGTAGTCGGAGGAGGCGTATTTCCTCCCTCGCCACCGGTATTAATATTAATATCGCCACCACAACCGGCAAGAGCTAAAGCAGTCGAAAGTGCACCGAGTTTAAAAATATTTTTCAGGTCCATTGTCATCTCCGCAGACGGAATAAAAGTATTGAGTTATTTAGGCAAACAAAACTAACGGCCCAATATGACAATAAGACTGCCAGCAGGTTTCAGTAACATTTCAGCAACATGACAGGAATAATAACTTGTTTAAAAACAGCGATTAGAAGAAGTTAACAGGATGAGGCGAGCGCCAAAATAATTAACAAATGTTTCATGCGGTATGAAAGTGTAGCGAATAACGGGCTGCAATTAACCTAGCCAGCAGATGAATACATGGAAAAAAATGTAACTCAATCGAATTTAGAGAGGGAAAGGCAGAAGGGGGGGGACAATCATGGAAAAAGAAAAAGGCGCAGCGTCCTGCTGCGCGTAATAAGTCGACTCACCAGAAAAATAAGTGACCTAGTGAATATAAGATGCGACGGCAGACTAACGCTACGCATCTCATTTTAAGCTTCCAGCTTTAAAAAAGTATCTAGCTCAAGATAGAGCTAAGAAAGTCTCGAGGTGAGAGGTACAGCTCAAACCTAGTACCTCGTGACTAACACCACCTAGCACCTAGTTTCTCTCTTCACTTCTGTATATCCAGCGATACAGGGTCGGCAAGACCAAGAGCGTCAACGCAGTGGAGCTAAACAAGCCACCTATAATAACCACGGCCAAGGGCTGCTGAATTTCACTGCCTACCCCGGTTGAGATCAAGATAGGAATAAGGCCGAGCGCCGAGGTCAATGCCGTCATCAAGACCGGACGCAAGCGCCCTACCGTGCCTTCATAAACCGAATCATAGAGGCTTTCCCCTTGACCAAGAGTCCCGGTAGCTTCTCGCAATGCCTGCTGTCTTCTCTGGTTAATCGAGTCCACCAGCACTACACCGTTGAGCACGGCGACACCGAACAAGGTGATAAAGCCGATGGAGCTAGGAACCGAAAGGTAAGTTCCGCTGATAAACAGGGCAACCACACCACCGATTAAGGCTAGTGGCACGTTCGCCATGATGAGAGCCACTTGCTTAAGCGAGCCAAATGAGAAGAAGAGTAACAGGGCAATCAGGCCGATAGAGATAGGCACGACTAGCATCAGTTTTTGCTGGGCTCTTTGCTGATTCTCATACTGACCACCGACAACCACGGTATAACCCGCTGGTATTTTAGCCTGTGGAATAATGGCGTAGATATCTTTTACCACCGAGCCCATATCGCGGCCAGAGACGTTCGCCTGCACCACGACCCGGCGCTGCACATCATCGCGGCGAATGTTGGGCGGCGCCATCTCGACTTCGACACTGGCCACTTCGCCTAAACGTACCGTAGCACCGTTGACGCCATTGAGGAGAAGATCTCTCAGGGCATCCGGCGAGTTACGATATTGCTCGGCGAGGCGCACATTGATGTCGTATCTGGCGTTGCCATCGATCACTTGTCCGGCGCTTACCCCACCTATACCTTGGCTAACCAGGCTCATGACCTCATCGACACTGATACCATAACGCGCCAGCAGATCACGCTTAGGTCTCACCACGAGTTGAGCCTCACCACTGACCTGCTCCAGTGACACATCCACTGCACCCGGTATTTTTGATACCAGCTCCGAGAGTCTCCCGCCACTTGCCGATAACACGTCCAAGTCGGGGCCAAAAATCTTGATCGCCAGCTGAGCCTTGACGCCCGATAGCAGTTCATCGACTCGGGTGGCGATGGGCTGTGAGAAGGTCAACAACAGGCCCGGGAAGACACTGAGCTTCTTCTCCATCAACTGTTGCAACTCGACTCGGTTCGAGGCCGACTGCCACTCTTCCACTGGCTTGAGGCCAATATAAATCTCGATATTACTCACGGGCTCAGGATCGCCGCCAAGCTCGGGGGCACCGATGCGACTCAGGGCGTATTCCACCTCGGGGAACTCGAGCAAGATGGCTTCAAGTTTAGGGGCGACATCCAACGATGTTCCTAGGCTCGCCGTCGGTGCTAAGGTGACCCGCAGGTTGATGGTGCCCTCTTCCAGCTCGGGCACAAACTCAGTGCCTAAACGTGGCAGTAAGGCCATGCTCAGCACAAATAGCGTCACAGCCGTGAGAGCTACCGTCTTAGGGCGCGCCATGGTTAACGTCAACAAGCGACGATACACAGACTCGATTGGCTTAAGCACCACACTTTCTCTGAGGATGATGCCACGTTTGAACGCATACACAGCGAGAGCCGGTACGGCAACGAGTGCCACCACTAAGGCCGATAGCATGGCCAATATGATACTTATAGCCATGGGGTGAAACAGCTTACCTTCGACGCCTTCCAGGGCAAACAGAGGCGCAAATACCACTATGATGATGGCTGTTGCGAAGAAGATAGGGCTACAAACTTCCTTGGCCGCCAGCATGACACGCATGCCGATGGCTGAGGATGTTTCGCTATGGGCCGGTGTTCCTACGCCATCTTCATCGGCATGATAAGGGTCAGCCTCGCCATCGGCGCGACTACGGGCATCGTTAAGATGCTGTCTATCCGGTTGGGTCAGATGCTTGAAGATGTTCTCAACCATGACCACTGAGCCATCCACCAACATACCGATAGCCACCGCCAGTCCACCCAAGGACATCAGGTTTGCCGACATGCCGAAATATGACATCACCATCAGCGCCAGGCCGATAGAAACCGGAATAGACAGTAACACCAACATGGTGGCGCGGATGTTGACTAAGAACAGCGCCAAGATCACCACGATAAACACGAACGCCATCAGCAGGGCATCACGTACCGTAGTTACCGCCTGATCAACCAGATCCGCCTGATCGTAGAACACCTCGAAGGTGACACCATCGGGAAGCGCCTGCTCTACCAGTGAAGTCCTGGCATTGATATCATCTATGGTCGCCTTAGTGTTAGCTCCCATACGTTTGAGGATAACCCCGGCAACGACTTCACCCAGATTTTGGGGATTACCCGCCTCGTCACGGCGAGTCATGGTCACGGCGCCGACACGAATTTCGCTGCCGTAATCCACATTGGCGATATCACTGACCCTGACAGGGGTTCCCGCCACTTCGGTCAAGGGGATCTGAGCAATGGCCTTGAGCCCTGCATCACCCGCTGGCAAGAGACCATAGCCACGAACAACCAGTTGCTCCTGACCCTGATCCATAAACCAGCCACCTGCGTTACGGTTATTACTTTCCAGCGCTGTGGTCACTTGTTCCATGGAGAGGCCATAACTGCGCAGCTTATTCGGATCGATCTGCACCTGATATTGACGCACATCGCCACCGAATGAGAGCACCTCGGTCACCCCACCAACAGGCATCATGATGAGCTTGACCAGGTAGTCGTTGAGGCTACGCAGTTCGGCAGCATCTATGCCGGACCCAGGGTCGGCGCGAAGAATATACTGATAGATCTGACCCAGGCCCGAACTATTGGGGCCAATTTCGGGCACACCGATCCCATCGGGGATCATCTCTCTGGCTGCCTGCAGCTGTTCGAACACCTGCTGACGGGCAAAATAGATATCTGTGCCTTCGGCAAACACCACGGTCACTACGGATAAGCCAGTGCGAGATAGCGAACGTACTTCAGTCACTGCAGGCAAGGCATACATGGCCGACTCGACCGGATAACTGATTAACTTCTCAACTTCTTCTGCCGCTAATCCCTCGGCCTCGGTGTTAACGGTAACTTGTACATTGGTCACATCCGGAAAGGCATCCAGATTCAATTTGGGTAACATGGCCACACTGGCTATCGCGACAGCAATAAGCGCCAGCACCACCATTAGTCGGTTGCGGATAGCAACCTCAATCAGTCTCTGCAACATAAGAGAGTTCCTTAACTTTTAAGAGATTAGTGGTTGTGGATAGCGAAGCCAGACTTAGCCAGCTCAGAGGCCAGGAAAAAGGCCCCGGATACCACCACATCACTGCCAGGCGTCAGGCCACGAACTAGGTTCATGCCGCGCTGACGCTCAACCACTTCGACCTCTACCGCTTCGAAGCCATCTTCATCTTGAATAAACACCTGCCAATCGCCATCGCCGCCACGAGTCAGGGCCGCGTCGGGTAGAATCACCCCACCTTGTACCGCATTGGGCAAGTAAAGCTCGGCAAACTGACCGGCATGGATCACATGGCCTGGATTTTCCAGACTCAGCAAGATCTGCTCGGTGCGCGTCACACTGTTTAGCTCATGGGAGCGGCCGATAATCTTGGCTTTGATGCTTCTGTCACCAACACGTACTAAGGCTTCACTGCCGACACTGATGTTTTCCGACTGAGCCGGAGTAACCTGAGCCTCGACCCAGAGATGTGATTCATCGGTGAGCTGCATCAGTGCGGTACCCGAAGTGATCACTTGGCCTAACATGGCCAGATCTTGCTGCACACGCCCCTTGATCGGAGCTAATAACTGATAGCTACCGATAGTGCCTGGATTTGATTCTAATTTGGCGATCTGCGCCGATGTCATCTTCATCGCCTCGAGAATGGCACGCTTAAGCTCGGCATCCACCTGGGCCTGCAGGCGGCGACTGGCACTGACGGCACTCTTGCCCATGCGCTTAACCCGGCTCCACTCGGCCGCGGCATTAATATAATCGGCCTGAGCCTGAGCTACCGCCACACCACCAAGCGTTAACAAGGGGTCGCCCTGACTCACTTCTTGGCCCGGAACCACATGACGCGCCAATACTCGTACATCGAGCTGGGGCGCCAAGGTCATGGTTCTGTCTCTGTCTACAACCAGAGTCGCCGTAGCAACCGCCTCTAAGCTAAATATCTCCTCGGAGAGTTGCGTCACCTCGATACCGGCAAGGGCTTGCTGCACAGCCGTTAGCTTAAGCGCATGCTCCTCTTCACTTTCCTCAGCACCGTGACCATCACTTTTAGCTGGTATCTCAGCTGTTTCAGTCGTTTCTGCGCCGTGATCATGACCTTCTCCGGCAAATGCCTTTGAGGGGATCGCGGCTGCCGCGGTCAAGGTCATTAAAAATGCAAAGCTCATGGCTCTGGCAAGCGCACTCAGATGAAATGGTGCTGCTACTGCTTCTTTTTGCGTGTTCATATCCATGCCAATGCTGTTAAATCTATTGTTAATCGTATTCATAACTCGCGTTCCCATCTGAATTAGTACTTAGCCGAAGAGGTGTTTTGCCCTGAGCCAGAGTGATTAGTCTTTGATAGTCTTGGTAACTGAGCATTCAAATATGCTTCCAGCTGACCACTGGCTCCCATCCAATCGAGCCAACTGGTATACAGGGCTGTCTCCAGGGACAAACCAATAAGGTAACTGGTAGACAGTTGACGCTGACTTTGAAGGTAAACACTGGTATCTATGTCACCGGCGCGCCATTGCTGCGCCAGACCCGATGCGGCCTCGTGACCCGAGTTAAGCACCAGTTCACGCCATTCTTGATAACGCTCGGTTAGTCTGGGCATACTCAAATAAAACTTCTTCTGTTGTTGCTTGAGCACTCGCTCTTGCGCTAGATAGGTTTGCTCGGCAATGGCAATCTCCTGACTCGCCACCGCTAAGGTATCACTGTAGTTATTGCGGATCTGCAGCGGAATGGATAACCCTATGCCTACCTTGTTTTCCTCGCCTTCACGTTCGGCGCTAAGGCTGATGGTTGGATCGGCTGATGTATCGGCTTTAACTTGCTCGGCATTGAGCTTGGTCAGCATAACGGCTTGATAAGCACTCTTTAATGCGGGAAGCTCTGGGTCTATCTGCCTCGACATGCTTGGCAGGCTCAATGAACCGATAAACCCACTGAAAGCCGTTTCACTCTCACCTAATAGCATCAAGACATTGGTATCGGCTGTGATCGAGTCCTGTTCGGCCATAGCATACTCGGCAGCGCGGCTGGCCACATCCAACTGTACTAGCTGCAAGGCAACCGATGAGAGGTCTCCCACCTGTAACTGCTGTCTGGCAATATCCAGAGAACGCTTAGACGAGGCGAGCTGTCGCCGTTGAAAGTCCAGTGCCTTACGGCTCTGGGATTGCTCTACTAGCGCCTGAATCACGCTTGCCAGCATCTGACTTCGCTCTAAGGTGATATCTGCAAGTAACATTTCGGATTGAAGTTGAGCAATACGGGTGGCGGCGCCGCGCTTATCACCCCAGTCTATGGTCTGACTGAGATCCAGAGCATAAGTATCGTCGGTGGCATTTTGGTAGCTCACGCCCAGCTCTGGATTGTAGATTGCTTGATCTGCCGCCCTGATGCTGAACTCTGCCTGACTACGTCTGGCTTCTTGAGCTGCGACTTCAGGCAGAGCATTGAAGGTTTGCATCAAGTCAGGCAACCAAGTCTTGAAGCCGGTTTGATTGCCTTGGGCAAGCCAAGCTTCACTGCTATTGAGAGTGCTGTCCACTGCTACCGAATCTTGGTTAGCAGCCTGAACAGATGTTGCGCCACCGGTTAAATAGGCTAATAACAGACTGGCTATTATGGTTTTTTTCATTGTATATCCTATCCCTAAAGCCATCTCTTTCAGCAAAAGCTGTGCTGCACGTTAAGCCGAATCTCAAGGTGATTACGGACACATGTTTGCAGCCAGATCATTGCAGGTATAACAGAGTGCTTTAGGGTTAAATCATCTCTAAGATCGTTTGGGCAAATGGCCTAAAGATCCAGTTAACGTTAGTCATGATTTTCTACTTGCGATGGATAGATAGCATTAAGCTATTTAAAGCAAGTTTAGGGGTTATACGATTGGAGGGCGGTAATCGGGTAGAGACTCTGGAGGCAAGTAATTGCTCACCATGGCGACGAACTCATCGCTTAACGGAACTGAAGGTTCGCTGGTTCCGCTGGTCATCACGGTGGCATGTCCACCATGACATTGGCAGTCTAAACAGAGATCGAAAAGCTTAGTCTCAGTCTTGCTGATTTGATGACTATGAATCTCAGTAGCTGAAGGCAGTTCCTCATAGAGAGAAGCCGCTTCAAATGAAAAACCTAAATTTGATGCTAAATAATCGTTTGATATCAATTCACCATCGGCGAAGGAGCTATCACAGCTATTCGTATGCGCTGCAGTTTGATTAGCATGCTCTGAATCGCTATAGCTTAAGTCGTTACACGCGGTGCACTGCTCTAACGCTAATGTCGTGACTTGGGCAGTAAATTGCAAATGAGGATGGTTTGCAGGTTCTTCGTCATGGCTACCAAGATGCAACTGATGCTCACCCATGTTGCCACCTGCAAACTGCAGAAGCACAACGGCGATCATCGCTATGGCGATCTTGTGAGTGAATTGACGAAAATTATGCTGCAAAGAAAACCTTATTGATTCAAAAGAACTTACATTAATAACTCGAAACGAAAAACTCGAAATAAAGAGTTAGGAACTAGCTTCTAATCCTCTGACCCAGATTATAATCGAAAGTTCAAAGCTGACAATACTTAATACCCAAGTGTTTTTGTAAAGTATTGTCAGAATCACATTTTTACCGCCTAGCGGTTATTCAAACACGCCATTAAAATACGCAATGCTTGGCGTAATCGGCCGCTTCGTTAGCGGTCCAGTCACCCTTGTCTTTCTCACTCATCTGCTTACACCACTGTTCGCTACCAACCTCTGGCGCGCAACCAGACAGACCAATAACAAACATAGACGCTAAGGCAAGTGAACCTAATTTGAGTACTTTATTGTTGAGATATGACATTCTTTTTCCTTAAAAAATTGTGCTGATGTTTTCTATAATACGAAAACTCATAGAATCTGGCCCACAGATATAGGGCCATAACATCAATCCATAAACTGCAGATATAGTACAAGCAATCAGCCTGAGACCCAAGTTGCTAAGCTAATAACCAATATTTACCAGTCTAATATTGGCAAACTCGATCACTTGTCCTGACGTCAAAGTGACTAGAAGTAAAGCGACTAGACAGGCAGTGGGCAACTCAATTTAGCCGTGATCCACTCGATAGCTTGAGGCTTGTCATCCAGAGAAAACCAAGCAACTTCACTCTGCATGAATGGGCCCAACAAGCGTACGGCATTACCGAACCAATCCGGTCCACCAACCAACACCAGGGCATCGAATCTTGGTAGCTGGATTTCTCCCACCCCAGATATAGAATCACTCTCCCAGCCCTCTAACAGCACATCGGCTTCTATATAGAGGCAAACCTTGCCCGACTCGGCACTATATTCCTCGATAATGGGAACGATTTTCTCACAATAGTCCTGGGTCGAGAGGCGCCCACTGGCAAATAAACTGATCACGCCTTTGGTAATATCGGCGATTTGACATAACATAGATGAGCTCCGCTTCCATCTGCTAGCTAATAATGAGCGAAAGGGTTACAACCTCTTCATTCATCCCAATAGGATACCTGTTTGAGGTCTTAGACCAAATCGGCACCCAACAACTCAATTGACAAAGGGTAATACAAAACCCGAATCAAAGGCCATGATAAAAATCACTAACCGTGTACTTCTTCAAGAAAATGAACTGGAATGGCAATTTATCCGCTCCAGTGGTGCCGGTGGACAGCACCTGAATAAGGTATCCACCGCCGCTCAGTTAATTTTTGATATACGTAAATCATCCCTGCCGGAACTTTATCAACAAAGGTTACTCGCCAAGGCCGATCATCGCATCACTAAGAGCGGTAAAGTCATCATCAAGTGTCAAGCTAGCCGTAGTCAAGATGCCAATCGTCAGACCGCATTAGCCCAATTTATTGAACTGGTCGCCAGTGTGGGCCACACACCAAAAAAACGCATTGCCACTAAGCCCACCAGAGGCAGCCAACGCCGACGCGTCGATGCTAAAAAACAGAAAGGCGCGACTAAGGCGCTAAGACGCAATAAGTCAGATTATTAAAAGAAGGAAACCTAGATATAAAGTTCCTAGGTACTAGCCCCTAGGATCTAGAACCTTATTTCCATCAATTTCGTCGAAAATGCAGGCAAATGTCGACATCTTCGCCAACTTCTGTTGAAATCAAACGATTCATCTTATCCGTGGTTTATACCCCTTGGTATAACGACGAGTCATCTGTATTTCAAAGGATTTTGACATGAGCAGCAAAGCAAAGGTCTTATTAATTAACGGCCCTAACCTTAACCTTCTGGGTCGACGTGAACCGGGCCACTATGGCGTGAAGACTTTAGTTCAGATAGTTAAAGACCTCACAGATGAAGCAAATACGGCCGGAATAGTGCTTGAGCATATCCAGTCTAATGCCGAGCATGAACTCATCGATGCTATTCATAACACGGATGCGGACTTTATCATCATCAACCCGGCGGCATTCACCCATACCAGCGTCGCGATACGAGATGCGATATTAGGCGTCGCCATTCCTTTTATCGAAGTTCATCTGTCTAATGTGCATGCTCGTGAGCCTTTCCGTCATCACTCATATTTCTCAGACAAGGCCATAGGCGTGATCTGTGGTTTGGGCGCCGAAGGTTATCACTTCGCCCTGAAATCGGCGATTACACGATTACATGCGAAGAAGGCTGAGCATTAAAGCGGTTTTCGATTTAAGTGTTCCTGATGATTTTTAAGAATGGTTTTAAAGAGAGGCTTTAAGGTAAAAAGTTATGGATATTCGAAAAATAAAGAAGCTGATTGAGCTGGTTCAAGAGTCTGGCATTGCAGAGCTCGAGGTCACCGAAGGCGAAGAATCGGTACGCATCTGCCGCCAAAGACCTGCTGAGGTGAATATGCCGCAACAGGTCTACACAGTGAGTAATCACTCACCACAAGCTAATGCCAATACCGCTCACGCTCAAATTAATACTGCCCTAGCAAGCTCAACAACAAGTGATGAGATAGTTGAGTCTAACGAAAATACGGTTATCTCACCTATGGTAGGCACCTTCTATCTATCTCCTGCTCCAGAGGCTGATCCCTTGTCTCAAGTCGGACAAAGAGTCGAGAAAGGACAAGCCATTTGCATCATAGAAGCGATGAAGATGATGAACCAGATAGAAGCCCATCGTAGCGGCATTATCAAATCGATTCTGGTCGAAAGTGGCGACGCTGTTGGCTTCGATCAGCCCTTGATCGTTATTGAAGATCGATGAGATCAGTTGCGAGTTGCGAGTTGCGAGTTGCGAGTTGCGAGTTGCGAAAGAATAACCAACATTTAAGCACTAGCAAAAGAGGAATAGCCACGGATGAGTCTGCCAGTTGTGCGCCCAATCAAGCGAGTGCTTATAGCCAACAGAGGTGAGATAGCCCTGAGAATTCAGCGCGCCTGCTCTCAACTTGGTATAGAGACCGTCGCCGCATACTCCATTGCTGATAAAAGCTTGCTGCATGTGCAACAAGCCGATGCAAAGCTATGCATAGGTAAGCCAGCAGCAATCGATAGCTACCTTAATATTGCCGCTATACTCGCCGCCGCATCGGCCGCCAAGGTCGATGCCATACATCCAGGCTATGGTTTTTTGTCAGAAAATGCCGACTTTGCCGAGCAAGTGGAAGCCTGCGGCTTTAGCTTCATTGGCCCAACAGCGGCAGTGATCCGCCTGATGGGCGACAAGGTTTCAGCCATCTCGGCAATGAAGAAAGCCGGAGTTCCTACTGTTTCGGGCTCAGATGGCATGCTTTCAAATGATTCAGTGCTCAATAAGCGGATTGCCAACAAGATAGGCTATCCGGTGATCATCAAGGCCACTGCGGGAGGCGGCGGCCGTGGTATGCGTGTGGTCCATGATGAAGCCGAACTGATACCGGCCATCGGACTAACTCAGGCCGAAGCCAAAGCCGCCTTTGCTAATGGCGATGTCTATATGGAGAAGTATCTACAAACACCTCGCCATATCGAGATTCAGGTGCTGTCAGATGGTCAAGGGAATGCGATACACCTGGGAGAGCGGGACTGCTCCATGCAGCGCAGACATCAGAAGGTCATAGAGGAAGCTCCGGCCTTGGGCATAGACTCTGACACCCGCCGAGAGATTGGTGCCTTATGTGCTAAGGCCTGTGTCGATATCGGTTATCGCGGTGCAGGTACCTTCGAGTTTCTCTATGAAGCGGGTCTATTTTACTTCATCGAGATGAATACCCGCATTCAGGTAGAGCACCCCATCACTGAGATGATAACAGGGGTCGATCTGATCCAGGCCCAGCTGGAAATCTCAGCGGGTAAGCCACTGACTATCGAACAAGACGACATATCTCTAAACGGCCACAGCATAGAGTGCCGCATCAACGCCGAAGATCCGCAGACCTTTATCCCCTCTCCCGGCACTGTGACAGCATTTCACGCCCCCGGCGGCATCGGCGTGCGCTGGGATTCTCATCTCTACTCAGGCTACACAGTCCCTCCTTTCTATGACTCTATGGTAGCCAAGCTGATCACTTGGGGGTCGACACGAAACCAAGCCCTCGCCCGCATGCAAACGGCGCTCAATGAGCTAGTTATCGAGGGCATATCAACCAATGTGCCTCTACTACAGCGAATACTCGAAGATGGAGGGTTTAGAGAAGGTGGGCAGTCGATACATTATCTTGAGGAGAAGGTGCTTATATAGAACGGGCTTCGCCCTGCTAGGGCGGCACTGCGTGCCTGCGAGGACGTTCGCAAGCTCACTGCTAGTGAGCCAAGATTGGCTCGCAAGATGACGTGTAACTATCGAGTTCAATCAGTCCTCGAAGTATGATGCCGTGATAGCGGGCTTTAATCAGCTGGTAATCCATTGAAGGGGCAAAATAATAAGTGACATCTTCGGCACCCGTTTGCTCCACAGGTATCAAGGTTAGCTCGCCCCAAGGCTCTATACTCGTTGTCAGCGTGTCCTGAACATAGAATTGATACGCCTCTATATCATCAGAAGCTTGTCTGATTAAGGCAAATTGTTTGCGTCCTCGAAGCAAGTATTCACGGATTTGAATCAACAAGGTGTCCACATCTCGCAGAGCAATATCTTCTGATGCATAGGTATCTATGTCACCATCAATATCCACCCGAGACTCACGACCATTATTATCAAAAGTAACCTGCATGTCTCGAGAGCGAAACCCCGTCACTTTTTGATGAAAATTATCGGTTAGCCATTCGTTGGTCGTATTCGACCAAGATAACTCTGCCCGCTGACGATACTGAGTGCCGATACCTAAGATACTGGCTTCACTTTTTGACGTAACTACCGCAGTTTTTCCCCGCCAAGTCTCAGTTCTGTTCATTGTGCCAGTATATATACCACTCAGATAAATAGAGTAATTTGAAGTGCGGCTGCACTCTTCCTGGGTATCGCTTGCGAAGCTTGTATTAGGTAATGATCCTAATAATAAAACTAGCAATAGAGCTGATACTGACAACAAAATACGACCCATGACACACTGGCGAGTAGTGATTGAGACGGGCCTGCTTAAGACTGAAAACATCATCTAAATAAACTCTTCATACTTTCTATCTTGGTCATAACGGATATGATCGCAGTGTTAGCCATGCTTAAAAGACTTCATTCACATTGAGGTAGAAGTTGGTTTCATTTTCACCAACGCCCACGTCAAAACGTAAATTGATATTGTCTTTGATGTTAAAACGGAAACCGGTTCCGTAAGAGGTTAATAACTCCTCGGTCAGATCATTTATTTTAGGTGCCACGCTACCGACCGCGCCCCAAAAGACCATGCCATAACGTTGAAATATGGGTAAGCGGTATTCAACTTGCCCCATCATCATCTGCTCATCACGGTAACGGCCCTTGATATATCCGCGCATGGCATTAGAACCGCCAAGGTCTGGCAACATATTCCAAGGCACATCACCATCGGTAAAGTGTCCCTGCACTTGCCATGCGATGAGTCCTGGTGCAGAGCTGCCTAGGTCAATATAGTTAGCTAACTCGATATCATAAGTCGAAAACGAAGAAGACTGGTTGTTATGATATAAGCCGGCATCGATTTGAAATAACCAACCCTTGGTGGCATTTAATCGATAATCTCGTGAATCATAGATACTGGTGACCACTACCCCTGAACTAAAGTTATTCGGCAACATATCAGCTGAATCCACTGGGGTTTCAGTTTCTACCAACTCTAACTTTCCAGCACTTGCGTAAATCAAATCGGCACCGATACCGATAAAATAGTTGTCAGCCACTTCAGTCATCCAGCGAGGTTTAAAGCTATATAACTGCTCTTCAAACTCATGATGATTACTGTCTTGATCGCCTTGTTCTATGCCTTGACCATAATAAACTGAGGCTTCATTGTGTAGCTCTAATTCCAGCAATAATCTTTGCTTGCCTTGGTTAAAAAACGTCATGTTTTCAACTTCGACACCATAAGAGTTATTCATCGAGACAAACGAATTTAACACTAACGATGATGGCTGCTCTTCAGGCGATGCATTGTCGGTTTTATATAACCCCACCATCAATAGACCAACACCAAATTTTTTCTCTGGAGTGTAATAAGCCGTTGGTAAATAACTCATATCAATGGCTTTAGTCTCATCAAATTCACCATCTGCACCAAAGACCGACAGAATGTCATCGACCCATGTCGGCTCCATATCTTCTGGAGTTTCAAACAGAGGTTCGACGGCGATGGCCACATTAGAAAAAACAAACAGGGATAACAGTAAAATCCGTTTCATAAAAACTCTAATCAATGATGGGTAATAAGGGGGGCGCTAAACGACCTTTCTGGCAGTCATTTGACTTGCCGAGCGCATTTTAGCACGACATTAATTTTGAACAATTAAATTGTTTTAACCTAAATATTAATGCTCCCCTTTACCACGACGTCGTCATAGCAAAGGCCAGTACTTAAAAAAGGTTTATAGAAAATATCAGGCACTAGGATAAGATGGTTTACGCAAAAAAAAGTGAAATAGCTAATTTGGACTATTCGTATTAAGTCATATAAAGAGCAAATCTGGCAACCAATTGTCATTCTGAACTGGTGCAAGAATGACAATAGGTTGAATAGGTACTAGATTCAGGCCAAAGTATCGCCGGGATGACGACTTAAACGAGCAGTGAAAATGGGATAATAGCTGTCCACCCCCCAATCATTAAGCATTTTTTAGCTTTTTATCATCACTCAGATACTTAGCCACATCCACCTCATTAATTTGTTTAGCGTCGAGGAATTTATGAGCGTATTCCAAATAGATACCACTCGTTAGGAATAACCTAAAGACCTCAATATCTAAGTGTTCGTCCAGTGCCATCTTATGAAGGATATCGATAGCAACACTGAGCGGTTTGGCCTTTTTATAGGGTCTATCAGCTGCGGTGAGTGCTTCGAAGATATCGGCCACCACCAGAATACGTTCTGGGATTGAGAGGTCTTCAGAGCTGAGTCTGCGGGGATAGCCGGTTCCTTTTAAGGTTTCATGGTGGGTCGATGCGTATCTTGGGACTTTAGCTAACTCAGGTGGGAATGGCAGAGTTTCCAGCATCTTGATGGTGCTGATCACATGCTCGTTAATCTTAAACCTGTCTTCGGCTGTAAGGGTTCCTCGTGAGATAGAAAGATTATACAGTTCACCAAGATTATATTGATGCTCAGGGACATCCATCTCGATACCAAATTTAGGGTCAAATTCCACCTTATTGATACGCTTGATGATATGTTCCGGCTTGTCTCTCAAGAGTGTCTCGGTAACTGGGTAACTCTCTGTTGACTGAACATCACTTAAGTTAAGCTCTTCGATGGGAGATAAACCGAGTCGATCATCGAAGTTTCTCTGCCAGGTGATTTCGGCCAGTTCGGCCAAACGGTCTTTATGAGCTTGGTCCATAAACTCACCGCCCACATTAGCATTGGCGATAAACTCAAAATCTTGCTTCAGCTGCAGCCGCTTATTCTCTAGCTCTGCGGTCAATTCTTGTCTCGATTCAGTAGAGGAGAGGCGCTTAAGATAATCGATCTCGGCGTCTCGCCATAGCACTTCGAAACGCATACGCACTTCGTGTATTCGATTATAGACAACCTCTAGCTTAGTGCCCTTATCGACGATAAATTCCGGGGTGGTGATCTTACCGCAATCATGCAACCAGGCGGCGATTCTGAACTCTCTGTGCTCATCGGCCGTTTTGAAGGAAAAGTCTTTAAAAGGAGCCAGGTCAGATTTAGCGGCTGCATCGGCGAGCATTAAGCCAAGTTCAGGGACGCGGTTACAATGACCCGCCGTGTAAGGAGATTTATCATCAATGGCTTGTGCAATTAACTTAATAAATGACTCCATCAACTCCTTTTGATTACGCTCATATAATTGAATAGATTCGGACATATCGAGCATTGAATTAGCCAGTTCATCGAGCTCGGCAATACTGGAGTCAACATTGGTAACCTCATCATAGCGACGGTTTTTTATCTTCTCATTCTCAATCGCCAGCGCTTTAATCGGTCGAATTATCGGTGAAGCAAACACCCAGGAGATAGGCAAAACAAGCAACAGGCATAGTGCGGTGATCAATATAGACTGGCTCACTTTTTCTTTACTCGATGCCAGTAATATTGAAGCTGGCACCACAATGGCAAATTTATCTTGAGCAGCTTTACCCTCTCCGAAACTGGTGACATAGATAAACTGCTCGATACCATTTATTTTAGTGCTAATGAGTTGGTTTTGCTGTTTAGGATCTGCAGCCATATCAATCAACACCTCATAAGGAACGATTCCTTGAGGGGTAAAACTCTGTAGCTCACCATGTGCAAACCATTTAGCGGCTAATGCATCTCTTTGCTCTGAAGTAATATTGCTAATAGCCAAATTTATGATGTCTATCAAGGGAACATTTTTACCTTGCATCACCATATGCAAGCCAGTGGGGACACTGATATCCCCAAAACTAATGGTTTCATGATATTTAAGTCGATCAATAAAATAGCTTTGAGCGGTATAGTGCAAAATGACACTATTATCCAAGGCCGCAAACACTTCGCCACTCTCTACAGCTTGTAAGATTGCCTGGGTGGATGCCAATTCGACAATTTCAACATCTGGAAACTCCTTGCTCACAACTTGAATGATTGACCAGCCCTTTGGGATAGCGAGTCGCTTACCATTGAGTTCAGAAAGTCTAGTTATGGTGTCGTTTTCTGGTTGAGTCACAATCGCATAATGGAGATCTAAGAAGGACTCACTAAATTCACCTAAAGTTTCATTTTTATCCGTCAGCATGATGGAATGCAACATGTCGATCTCTTCCATCGTGTAGCTATCGACCAGCTCATTCCAGGTAAAGCCATTAACAAAGTTGAACCTAAGCCCACTCGACTCGGCAACCATTCTAAGTAGATCGATACTATAGCCTTCTGGCTCACCTGAAATGGTAAAGTCTATCGGTGCCCAATCAATCTCATTAGACACCAGCAGCTCTGGAGTATTGGCAATGAGATCGCGCTGTGCAGCGGTTAATGATAAGCCTGGCCCTTTAGGCATCAAGGTATTGAGTTGCGGATACCGATTGGAGGCAATTAACTCACCGCTGGCTTTATAAAGGTAAGCCTCGACCTGTGATTGTTCCCCTCGCTCTATCAGGTAATCACTTAACGTCGATAGTGCAATATCAACGGCTAAAACGGCATCTGAATTTGGTAGTTTGATAGAATAAGTTTGCCCAGGAGCTTGTAGGTGCTGAAACAGGTAAGGCTCAGTTTTATTTACACTGACGCGATTAGCATCGGTGAACCAAGGTCGCAAACGGGCGTCGTACTCACTTGGCTTTTGACGACTTGCACGTAAGTTAAACTCTTCGTCTAGATATTGATAATATTGGCTTCGCGCGCTCCCCTCTCCCTTTATCTCTATCGTAACCCAACGATCTAAATGAGAGGCTTCTAACTGCGAACGAATGATAGGGTGAGCGTCTAGGTTGATAAGCTCATAAAAATCGCCATTAGGTAGACCAACATAGATAGCATAAAACAGTGGGTTGCTTCTCATAACCTCGGCAAAGGTGTCTATGGATTCAGGATTAAACTTGTCGTTTTCTATCAGGCTATCAAAGCTTGATAGCAATTTAGTGACATTGTTTGCCTGAATATCGATTTGAGAAAGGTATGTGGAGGCGCTTTGTGATGCTTGATTATAATATTTTAGGGCCGAGTCGGTCGCCATGGCTTTGCTAAAATAATATTGCAAACCAATGGCAATTGCGGCGGTGATCACCGTGGCCAAAATAAATATTCCCACCACAGTAAAACGTATGGTAAAACGCTTACTTTTTCTCTTAGCTACCATTCCCATCAAAAAACCTTACATATTCAATCCATGAAGGGTACTAGTGTATAAAAATTATACCGAGAGTCAATAACATACAACAACTAATTAACATAAACCTCAAACAAGCGGCCACTGACTAGCTGGCGATCTTCTCTACCCTAGCAAGACACGCTATTTCTCCTTCGCATGCCAAGGTTTCCAGATAGCTAATCAGCTTAAAACAGAGTTCAATATATTGAATAGCTTCTACTTTACCTATCTCGTATCCTACCGCATGGGCGACTCGATTTCTTAGCTGCCTAAGCTCACTGAACAGCTTTCCTTGCTTGGTATTGATAAGGTTCTCTTTGAGTAAGATACTCTCTATATGCTTATAACGGGTATTTACATCCAGCTTGATATTAATTTCCTTGGCTCTAATCAGCGCCTCCGCAGCAACATCCACCGCCTCCCAAGATTCGATAACGGCCGAGTTAGGTAGGTTGTTAGCCGAGGCAATGAGCAGAGACTTATGGTCATATTTAAGTTCAGGAAAGGCGCCTTCAGCTTTCTGGACTATGGACTTTAACTCTTGGCCAAACTCCACTTCCAGATCTTTAAACTTGAGTTTTTTAGCCAGAGGAATCAACTTAGAAATTGGACGTTTAAGACTATATACACAGATGAGTATGACAAGTGGCCAAGCCAATTTATCAAAAAGCTGTATTACAAATTCCATCCAGTTCATTCCACGTTCCCTCGTATATTCTGTTTCAATAGAGAGTAGCAAGTTACACAAATGAAACATAGTGACTGGTACACTTGTCCAATAACAAGTAGCAAATATCTTTTTGATTGCTTCATTGGACTGGTTTGATACTTGGTAGTGTTCTGCTTACCAATATTGCATTGTTATCTACCGCCTGTCCGGCGAGGAATGTGCAAACACTTCTGTGAGTCGCTGCGAGTCCGTCCATGGAAGCTCTACTAAATCATCCCTGATTTAGAAGCTCACAGCCGCGTTCACACCTGCTATGGTTTCAAGAAAGTTATCGCTTCGATTTGAGTTTTACTGGCATGCAGCTCACTTTTGGACATAAATGATTTACGCCCTGGCATGTTTCTGAACATAAACGCGTTAGTGATTAAGCTTCAAAATTTGGGATACATTAGTTTTTATTGAAAAGATAAAACTCAGTTGTTACACAAACTTAGTCATATTAATTCAAATTCAATAGAGTAATAATCCAAATTTTTCTTGGCTTTCCAGATATCAAGGTATCCAGTGCTACAAGCATGCTTGCCTAAAACATCGTCTTTTTCTATTTCTGAATTCAATCCTATTAAGCAATTATTAATAGAGCTTGATGAAAGCTTCATAAGATAAATAGTTTTAGGGTTCATACTTAACTTAGCTAATTCGATTGCTATTGTTTCTCTTTCTGCTTTATTTTCTATATCAAACAAATTAATAATATATGAATTATCCTTCGTATTTAATGAAGCGAAAGGTGAGCTTCTAATTTTTTCTGCAACAGTTGAATTGCTAACATCATCAATATCATGGACTATTACTCTGTCAGCCTGTTCTAGACGAAGAATAACCCGATGCTCTTGTTCATATATCCATTCATCGCTTTTTTGCATGAACACTTCATAAAGAACTCTATCAGCCCCCTCAACAGAAATATTTGAGTAATCATAATCATACTTATCATTGCGGTACCTCAACCCTTTTCTATAAGAAACGGGTGCAGCACTACCATCATATAGTGAACATTCCCAGCCCAAATCTAAATCGAGTAAGAAGTCAGCGCTAAATAAGTTTTCAAATAAGCCCATTTGAGAAATATCTGCTACGCCAGCAACTATCCCTTTGTGTTCATTGGCATAATGCGCCCACATCAAAAGGTTCTCTTTATTCTCAGTAAAGCTAATAATTCCAATATGGTTCATTCTTAGCTCTACAAACTTTGAAAAACTAAGCTCTCCGAGCTCAGAATCAAAAACCGTTGAATCGTCAAAATTCTCTGCAAGTTCATCTAAGCTTTTTTGACAAAAAGACGCCTCGAATGGGTCATTAAGCACCTTAGGCTGAGATAAACGAATGAAACCTTCTTCAAAAAAATCTCTAGGATGACTCATATATTTAAAGAGTTGCTTCAAAACCACATCTCCAATGGTTTAACTAAAAAAGAAAGCACTGGCATACCTAGGTATGGATCTATACAAAGGCTCAATAAACTTTCAATGGACACTATATCCATTATTAAATCTAAGTAAAATCAAAACTTCAAATAAAGAGTGATACTAATTTTGCTAACAAACTTTGGGGCATTTCCTTGTTACAGACAACCTCAAATCGAAGAGGCTGATATTCGGGTGTAGATGCGGCTACGAGCTTCCAAAACAAGGATGTTTTGGTAGAGCCTCCATGGACGGATTGACGGCGTTTCGTAGAAGTATCTGCACTTCAGCACGCTGCAGGCGATAGATAACCATGAAGGAACGACCTTCAAACACACTCCCTAATATCAACAAAGCCCAATGAAGCGAAACCAGAAAATGTAATCAAGCTTCATTCGAAGCTAACTCCCTTAGGGGCTCTTCTTGCGCCAACTTTGAGGCAAGTCCACTTCATCCCATAATTGGCGACACAGTTTATCTCCTGAATGCCAGTCACCGGCCTGCAGCCATTGAACTAAGGCGTCACCCACTTGGGGATAATGGATTGGCTCAGGATCCGCTGACTTTAACCAACGACGTAAGGTTTCACAGTCCAGTGTGATCATGGTCTCGGCCGCGCCTAACAGCTCCAAGGCTGCAACATTAGATAACTGCTCGAATTGACCCAGCAAAGGCTTAACCAGCAGCTTCTTTCCCAGCGCCAGCGCTTCACTGGCAAGCTCAAAGCCTGCGCTACCAATCACACCACCACAAGTCGAAAGTTGCAGCTTAAAGCCATCACGATTAAAACCGGACCACTTAATATGACTAAGATAAGGAAGCTTTGGCGTCCTCCCATGGTAAACATGAAAACGGTAATCCTTAAATGGCGAGAGAAATTTAGCTATGTCATCAGGCTCCTCGAAGGGCAGGTACACCAAGATTTCATGGCTATTGACGGCTATAACAGGGTCGACTTCGACAAATGGAGGCAATATGGGAAAGCCGAAATGATGCCAGTGACAACCCAATGCGATATCTACAGGGGCAAAGTAATTCAATAGCTTCTCGTTAAACCAGGTCTCTCCCACCTTAGGCACTGCATATTTAAGCGCCGCTTGGTGACTCACACTAATCGAAGTGACTCCTTGGCGCCTAGCAGCCCAGGCTGAAACAGGTTCAAAGTCATTTAACACCAGATCGTAGGGACTCAAGTCTAATGAGTTAATCTCATTCAACAGAGAAGGCACTGAATTTTTCCATGCGGTTCTTGCCATACTCACCCGACCATTATTGGTCGCGAATGTCAGCCCAGTCTCAACTTGGTATTCGCCAAAGCACTGCATATCAAAAAACTGCTCAGGAGCACGGCCGGAAAAGAAGAAGTCGACATCCACTCCATATTTTTGCAGAGACTTAGCCATAACCCGGGCACGACTCAAATGGCCATTACCCGTTCCCTGGACGCCATAAAGTATTCTCATATTTCTCCCAAAAATGACAAAATCAGTAGCCTGCTATAAATAAGACAGTCACAACTGAACCTAAGCCCAGTACCGCACCAGCCACAATATCCAAGGGATAGTGCACCCCAAGCGCAATACGTGACAGCCCGATAGCTATGGCCCAGGAGTAGGCCAATAACAGCCATTGTGGATAGATAGCCCAGATAGAAGTAGCCATAACGAATGCGGCAGCGGTATGCCCCGAAGGCAGACTAAACTTATCCGAAGGTTCGAATTGCTTCGAAGAGTGAACGGCGGTAACAGGAAGCAGCGAGTCACCTTGTTCCACATTTACCGGCATTGCCTCAAGATAGACAACTCCCCTGTGGCAAGGGCGTGTCCGCCTGATAGCGTTCTTCAATATGAGGTAAAGTGGCAGTTCGAGAATAAACGCGGCTAGAGCCAGACTAAACAACTCCCCTCCTCTGGCGTGGCTCACCAGTAAGGTCAGTGAAAATATGAAGTAGAATGGACCATCTCCGGTTTTTGAGATTTTTCTGGCGTGCAGAAGCCACTCTCTTTGCTCGCTAAGCGCAAAGACGTATTGAAAGGCTTGTTTGTCTAATTTTGCAATAGTGCCAAACATAAAAAGGCTCCTCATCAGCGGTATACTGATTTAGAGCCTAAAAAGGTGCCGTTACGGCGAGGTGACAACTAGTCTAAGTTTTTATGACACTCGAAAATGCCTGTTAGCATATTCTTATGCTGTAGCTAGTTGCTGTGGTTTGGTACGATAGATTTTTATCAGGTGGTAGATGTTGATACAGGCAACAAATGCATTCATACCAGCCACTGGCCATGCCGAAATATAGATCCCGTAGACAACGAACAGGGAACAACCAGCAAAGTTTAAACATCTAAGCCAGATGATATCTTTCATCATCAATGAAATGGCTACCATTACTGAGGCAAAATAACCAATAATTTCAATCGTTGAAGCTTCCATGAAGGTACCTTTTTAAGGCCTTGTGCCATCCATAAGCGAATTGGGGGGTCCGTGCCCCTAAAGCAAGTTAAAGTTAAGTTAATTTAATCTAAGCTTATGCTAACAAACTTACGCCATACATGTAATAAAAATACGTCATTTAATGACCTACATCACGTTCACCGCCGGTTTATTGCGCAGACAAAGAAACTTTACAACAAAGCTGTTAATAGGCGCATATATCAACAATTGCGTGATTGATAACACTTTTCTTTTTAAGAATCCCTTATATACTGGCCTTATCTCGTCAAATTGTGCACGACTCAGCACAATATCGATCTACAGGAGTATGACTATGGAATACAACACCTCAGAACTTTGTGACACTTACATCGATGTCGTCGATGTTGTCGAGCCCATGTTCAGTAACTATGGTGGTTGTAACTCATTCGGTGGCTCAATCAGCACGATTAAATGTTTCGAAGATAACGGCCTTATCGCTGAAGCGCTTCAACAAGATGGTGAAGGTAGGGTTCTACTTGTAGATGGTGGCGGCTCTTTAAGACGCGCACTGCTCGATTCCTCTATTGCCCGGATCGCGGTAGAGAATAAATGGGAAGGCATCATCATCTACGGCTCGGTGAGAGATGTCGATGCGCTGGAAGATCTCGATATTGGCATTCAGGCACTAGCCTCTATTCCGGTCGGTGCAGATGGCCATTCAGTAGGAGAGCTGGAAATCCCGGTAAACTTCGGTGGCGTCACTTTCTTACCCCTGGATCATGTCTACGCCGATAACACAGGTATCATACTGTCGCCAGAGCCTTTAGATATCGATTAAGCAGCTCGAGATAAGACATTAAAAAGGATGATTGCGTGCAATCATCCTTTTTTCATTTATAAGCCAGACTGACAAGGCCTGATTTACAACTTAGTGTCTGCTTGCAGATGTTTACTCAGGAATGCATCGAAGGCGTTCAGAGTCTTGAGCCTATTTGCCTCAATCTCGAGGTGATGGTTACCATTTTCCAGCTCGATATATTCGACCTGTTTACCTAAGTCTTCAAGCTCCTCAAACATCTCACGACTATGGTAAACATCGACCACACGATCTTTATCACCATGAATGAGTAACAATGGAATATTTATCTCTTTGGCAAAGTTCACCGGAGAATTCTGTTCCAACCTATCTGAGTCATCCCCAATCTGTTTCTTCACGACCTTGTAATTGGTGAAACGCCTGGCTTTACGAACGATATACTCCAAATCTGAAACGCCGGCAAAACTCGCGGCACAGCGAAACACATCTTGCTGCTTAACAGCTGCCATCATGGCCGCATAACCTCCATAACTGGCACCTAAAATACAGATACCTTGCTTATCCACCGGGTAATTCTCAGTTAGCCAACGAGCCGCATCGGCAAGATCATCCTGCATCGCGCCTCCCCACTTCTGGATCGACGCCATTTCGAACTCGAAACCATATCCCGATGAACCACGAAAGTTTGGCTCGAGTATTGTGTATCCCCGGCTGGCGAAAAACTGTGAAAACCAATCGAATCCACCATAGTTACGTGCCATGGGGCCGCCATGGGGAATGATTAAGGCTGCATTTTTGGGCTCAACATCATCATAAGGTAGAGTGACATACGCCTCTATTTTGAGTCCGTCACGAGCCTGAAAAGTGATTTTAGTTTTCTCCGGTAGCGACTTCTGAAACAGGAGTGGATATTCATCGAGAATGAAATCTAACCGCTTCGATTTTCTGTCGCCTAAGTAATAAGCCCCAGGGCTCTGAGGGTTACTGGTAAATAGGATATATTTATTTTCATCATCACTGACGCTGGCAATATTGTTATAGGCATCGGGAATTGCGTTATTCAAGGCTTGCTGAAACTTAGCGTAATCAGGATCGAAAAAGTGCTTAGCATCATTGGCTTCGCCATGATAAACACCTATGACATCATTACTCTTCTTCGAATAAATTAACGATCCTTCAATATCATAATTTTCATCGGCATAAACTAAGGTTTGGGTTAACTGTTTACTCGATACATCGACCATAAAGATGGCGTATCTATCATTGTGTATCGCACGGATATAGAGATGAGATGGATTCAAACCAAAGCCTAAAGGCGTGATATCAGGAGCATCGAAAATCTCATACTCCCAGATATTGCGCCATTCATCGGTCTCTAAATCGTGGAGTCGATAGAAAATTTTAGTCTCATCTCGTCCATAACCTAGTCTCACTCTATGCTGGCGATCTGTAAGCCAATGAGAAATATAACTCTTGCTTCTATAAACAAGTTTCCTACTGATTTTTGAGTTTAAATTAACTTTATATACATCGGGTCTATTGGCTATTTTAAGATCGAGCGCCATCAATATGTAGTTAGGCTCATCGGGAAGAAGATCGATAATATTATTCTGAAATTGCGGACTCCTTTCCTTCTGCTTTAACCGTAGAACACTATCGACAGTTCCGGTGCCGTCGGCTCGAATCTTGAGCAGTCTGGCTTCGGTATACTTTAATCCTCCACGCTGTACAGGATAATCCGCGCTCACTAGCAGAAGGTCATTATTAGCCCATTTATACCAACCTATTTTAAATTTCTGATTATCTGTCCTTACAATGAAGTGATTTTTACCCGTCTCTATGTTAGTGACACCAATTAAGGTTTTACCCTGATAATTAAAGAGGTAAGAGAATTTTTTCCCATCGGGAGATAGCTTAACTTGCTCAGATTGCGGCAATAAACCAAAAGCCTCTGTAGGTAATAGCTCGGCTTGTGCTACCAAACTCGACAACAGTAAAAAGAGAGAGAAAATGATTCGGGTCATCCGTGCCTCGATTAGAAATAACAACATTAACAAAGTCGCACAGCTTAATATCTTTGCACCGTGAACTCAACAATCACCAAGTCAAATTTACATAGGTAACACTTTATATTTCAATCATCTAATCGATTAAACCATGGATGTTTTCAAACCAGATTTTCGCATATATTTAACTATAAACGATGAACATTGAAACTCATCGATGTGATTCTTTGATTGCCTTTGAATCAAAAATTAAGCCACAATATATCCATAAGCATCACAATAAGAACTAAACAGACATGCAATATCTCATTCCTTTTACAACACAAGTGTGTCGGCAACTCGTTTCCATTCGTGACGGTGAAACCAAACTTGCCCAGACGGTTCACTTTTGCGATAGCGCAAACCCTGTCACCGACACACTCGATAACGCTAAATCCAGTGGCGTGCGTTTCGTCATCATAGGCATAGGCGAAGACATAGGTCCACGCGCCAACCTAGGCCGCGGCGGCGCAACCGATGCCTTCGAATCGGCCATGGCACAATTTCTCAACCTACAATCTAATCGCTTCTTCAGTGGCAGCGAGTGCCTGGTCCTGGGCCAGATACAGACAGACGATCTACAACTAGCCGAAGGTGCCGATGCGGATTCACTGAGAAAAAATGTTGACCTGCTTGATGGACGTGTAATTTCGGTAGCCAGCCAGATAATAGCGGCGGGCCTAGAGCCTATCGTTATCGGCGGTGGCCATAACAATGCTTATGGCTTATTGATGTCAGTGAAAAACACACATAACAAAAAAGTCGCTGCAGTGAACTTAGATCCCCATTCCGATTTTCGCCCACGAGAAGGTCGTCATAGCGGCAATGGTTTTAGCTATGCGGCGGCCAGTGGCGCATTGGGTTACTACCATGTACTTGGTATGCATGAACTCAAGAACAGTGAAGAAACGCTGGAGCAGCTCAGCACCTTCGGTGGCCACTGGCACACCTTGCAGTCTATCTGGGTACGCCGAGAAATCACCTTGAAGTCGGCATTAGATGAGATAGTCACGCGCCTCAACGACAGCCAGCTACCCGTCGCTCTTGAGCTGGATCTCGATGCCATCATCAATATGCCCAGCAGTGCCTCGACGGCTGCGGGAATACCACTGCTGGACGCCCTACATTATGTGAGCACCATAGCCAGGAATACCCCCTGCGCCTATCTGCACTTAGCGGAAGCCGCACCTAGCTGTCATGTCGCAGGCATAGCGGCCGGTTATCGCGAAACAGGCCAGAGTATCAGCGAGCTAATTTATGCGTATATCCAAGGCAGAATGCAGTCGCAACAGATAGGTTAGATCTAGTTCTTAGGTTTTAGTTCCTAGGTCCTAGAATCTAGGAACTAGGAACTAGGAACTAGGAACTAGGAACTAGGTTTAGCGTATTTTTACCCGCTACTATTCACCATTGGCTAATATTATGATGTAATGCGCAGTCAAATTTGCGAAAGCCTGCGCCAACGCGCATTTTCAATAATTCCGAGTCCAGATAACTAACATCGATCACAATGTGCTTGATGGGACATTCTGCGACGTGAATGAATGGCTTACACTCGCTTATAATCATTGCATAGATAGGAACAACCAGATGTCACAGGGCACAGAAAAAAGTACCCATTTCGGTTATAAAACAGTTGAGGCGGATCAGAAGGCCGATATGGTCGCTGGCGTATTTCATTCTGTTGCAGCCAAATATGACATCATGAATGATGTCATGTCTTTCGGTATTCACCGCATGTGGAAACGTTTTACCATCGAAAGCTCAGGTGCACGACCAGGCATGAAGGTATTAGATCTTGCCGGTGGTACAGGCGACTTAACCGCAAAGTTCTCTCACCTAGTGGGTGACAGAGGTCAAGTGACTCTTGCCGACATCAACGATTCCATGCTCAAGGTCGGTCGTGAAAAACTCAGAGATAAGGGCATTGTTGGCAACGTTAACTATGTTCAGGCTAATGCCGAAGCCCTGCCATTTCCCGATAATCATTTCGATATTATCACCATCGCCTTTGGCTTGAGGAATGTCACCGACAAAGATGCGGCAATCCGCTCTATGCTGCGCGTGCTTAAGCCTGGTGGAAAGCTATTAATTCTTGAATTTTCCAAGCCAAAGCATGACTTGATGCGCAAGATTTATGATCTTTATAGCTTCAAAATAATGCCAAAAATGGGCGCTCTCATTACCCAAGATGCCGACAGTTATGCATATCTGGCTGAATCTATTCGCATGCACCCAGATCAAGAAACCTTAAAAGGTATGATGGTCGAGGCTGGTTTTGAACAGGTTGACTACACCAACATGACAGATGGCATAGTTGCTCTCCATAAAGGCTACAAGTTTTAACTCTCGCATTTGCGCCATTATACTCAACAAAGATAGTCCGAATACGAGCCTGAATTCAGTCATTGGATAACTTATGAAACGTGAAATGGCATTGCTACTCAGCGCCGGGCTTGAGACAGCTTTCAAGCAAGTCCTCGCTCAGTCACCCGAGGAGTATGCCAAATTGCGTACTCTACATGGCAAGGTCCTTTGTATTCAATTGAGCCAGCTCAGCTGGCCAATCTATCTGGTTTTTGCCGGTGAAATTCAGGTGTTAAGCAAATATGAAGGTGAAATCACCACTAAGGTCAATGCCGATATAACCACCCTATATCAATTAACCGAAGGGGCTAACCTCACCGAGCTGATAAAGCAAGACAAGCTCAGTATCGAAGGCGATCTCAGCTTGCTGCAGACCTTCAGTCATTATATGCATCAGGTGGAGTTCGATTTCGCAGAGCCTATATCCCGCTATATTGGCGATGCTCCGACTCACTTTTTAACGAGAGGGGTTAAGCAAATCAAATCCGATCTCGCTAACGTCTTTCACAAGAGTCGCTCCCATATAGGTCAATTAACCACCGAAGAATATAAGTTAGCCCCCCATAAAATCGAATTTATTCATTTCGGTGATAGAATCGATGATCTGGTGGCAGATGTTGACGCCATAGAAAAACGAATCAAACACCTACAAGGCCACTCTCCTAAATAAGGCGAACGTTAAGACATGACGCTAAAAAGTATCAGACGAGCTTATCAAGTTATCAAGATATCCCTTCACCATGGGCTCGATGAGTTAATTCCTGCTAAAATGACTCCCTGGTATTTCAGACTCCTTCGTTGCGGTCTGTTCTGGATTAGAAACCAGCACAAGGACAAGATAGGCGGTGAACGCTTAAAGCTTGCCATGCAAGAGCTGGGGCCCGTTTATATCAAGTTTGGCCAGATGCTTTCTACCAGACGAGATCTACTCAGTGACGAATGGGCCGAAGAACTTGCCATGTTGCAAGACAGAGTCCCCCCCTTCGACTCAGCCATCGCCAGAGAGATGATCGAAACTGAGCTAGGCAAACCAATCGACACTTACTTCGAAGATTTCGATGACATTCCATTGGCATCGGCTTCTATTTCACAGGTCCACACGGCGACGCTAAAATCCAACGGCAAGGCTGTGGTACTCAAGGTCCTGCGGCCAAATGTAGAAGCCCAGGTCCAAGCCGATATTCTACTCATGTCTCAGACCGCCAACTTTCTCGAGGCATTGCTGGGCCAGGGTAACCGTTTGCGCCCAGCCGAAGTGATTGAAGACTACCGCACGACCATAGAGGGAGAGCTGAATCTCAAGTTAGAAGCCCTCAATGCCATCAGACTCAGAAACAACTTCCTCGACTCAGGGTCCTTATACGTTCCCTATATGTATGAAGATCTCTGTTTCAGACGTCTGATCGTGATGGAGCGGATCTACGGCATCCCGGTCTCGGATATGGCGGCATTGAAAGCCCAAGGCACTAACCTGAAAAGATTGGCCGAACGCGGTGTAGAACTGTTTTTCACTCAGGTATTCAGAGATAACTTCTTCCACGCCGATATGCACCCAGGCAACATATTTGTCAGCCGCGAGCATCCGGATGATCCTTACTATATCGGATTAGATTGCGGCATCATGGGTACTTTGACCGATGAAGATAAACGCTATCTGGCAGAAAACTTCCTCGCCTTCTTCAATCGCGACTACCGCAGAATTGCCCAACTCTATATCGAGTCTGGTTGGGTCTCCTCAGATACCGATATCGGCGCGTTCGAGCAGGCTGTCAAAGTCGTGTGTGAGCCTATGTTTAACAAACCATTAGACGAGATCTCTTTTGGTCATGTACTGCTTGAGCTATTTCGCACCGCGAGACGCTTCGATATGGTGGTTCAGCCTCAGCTGGTGCTACTGGAAAAGACACTGCTCTATATCGAAGGATTAGGGCGTCAGCTCTATCCTCAGCTGGATCTTTGGCAAACCGCCAAACCTTTCCTGGAAGATTGGATGTCGGAACAAGTCGGCCCCAAGGCGATGGCGAAGAAGATCAAGCAAGAGATGCCATACTGGCTGGATAAACTCCCAGAGCTCCCAGAATTGGTGTACGACAATCTCAAAGTGGGCAAGAATTTTGTTAAATCACAGAACAAGATGCTGGAGCGTTACCTTAAACAGCAACAAAAGGCCCATAAAAGTAACTATCTTTTGCTTACATCCGCAGTTTTAGTGATCTGCGGCACTATTTTGTTTAATCAAGACGCTACACTATGGGCCTCTTACACCTGCTTCACCATGGGCACCTTATTATGGCTGCTCGGTTGGCGATCCAGACCAAAGAATCATAAATTTTAGCTAGCACTAATTAACGATAAGTTCATAATAGAACTATACACATTTTTACGAGGTAAACGTCATGGGTAACATGGGTATTTGGCAACTTCTGATCATCGCAGTGATCGTGATTTTATTATTTGGAACCAAGAAATTACGCTCACTTGGTGGCGACTTAGGCGGCGCGGTCAAAGGGTTTAAGAGCGCCATGTCTAGCGAAGACGACAAGAAAGCAATCGAAGAGAATGGCTCAGACCTAGCTAAAACTTCTGCAGCGGCTCCTGAAAAGAAGTCGGAGTCTAAGGACAAAGAACAGGCGTAATTCCTTATGTTCGACGGTATAGGCTTTATGGAGCTATTGTTGATCGGTATTTTAGGGCTAGTCGTACTCGGCCCTGAAAGATTACCGTTAGCAATTCGCTCAATTACAGGTTGGATCCGCGCCATGAAAAACATGGCGAATTCGGTGAAAGATGAACTCGAGCAGGAGCTTAAAATTGAGCAACTGCATTCAGACTTAAAAAAGGCTGAAAGTCAGGGTTTAAAGAATCTTTCTCCCGAGTTACAGGAGTCAATCGATCAATTAAAAGACGCAGCTCAATCAGTTAATCGTCCCTATAAGGTAGAAGAAACACCTTCGGCTAGCGCCAATGCGGCCGCAGTTCCTACACCTTCGACGACAAGCACAACTGAGACTAGCTCAACTTCAGAAAAACCTAGCGGGTAGTCCATGTCGCAACAGCAGCCTCTTATCACTCATCTACTCGAGCTACGCACCCGCCTGCTTCATGCAACCGGCAGTGTGCTCGTGATTTTTGCTTGTCTGGCCTATTGGTCCAATGATATTTACCATTATATGGCAACGCCTCTGATGCAGGCTCTGCCTGAATCCAGTAGCATGATTGCAACCGATGTGGCGGCGCCATTCTTTGCGCCCTTTAAGCTAACTCTGGTGTTATCTTTCTTTATCGCCATCCCCTATGTCTTATATCAAATTTGGTCGTTTATTGCACCAGGCCTGTATAAGCATGAGAAGCGTTTGATGATGCCTCTGCTCGCCAGTAGCACACTCCTGTTTTATCTGGGAATAGCCTTCTCTTATTATGTTGTTTTTCCTGTGGTATTTGGTTTTTTTGCCAGTGCTGCTCCTGAAGGCGTTCAGGTTGCGACGGATATCAGCAGTTATCTGAGCTTCGTGCTTAAGCTCTTCTTTGCCTTCGGTTTAGCCTTCGAAATCCCCATCGCAGTGATCTTACTCTGTTGGGCAGGTGTTACCACGCCGGATGAGCTCAAATCTAAGCGGCCTTATATCGTAGTCGGCGCCTTCGTTTTAGGCATGCTATTGACTCCACCAGACATCATTTCTCAGACTATGTTGGCAGTGCCTATGCTGATATTATTTGAAGGGGGATTGATTGCTGCGCGTTTCTACAGTAAAAAGGACGATGAAGAAGACGATGAGCAAGAAAAACAGGATTAACCTGGCCAGGAAACTAAATAAGCAATAGCCGATTAGTTAGGCATGGCGCGCTCAAATATCATAAGGGAAAATATTAATGCGCATAAGTTGGATTACCGCGGCAGCGATACTCATATCGACACAAGCAACTGCAGGTCTTGAACAAGACCTGCAGTCCTGTAGTGCCAAGGCGGATAAGTTAGATCGCTTGATCTGTTATGACCAAGTCGCAGCAAGCGTAAAAAGCGCACCCGAAGCCACCAGTGGCATATCGACGAGTACTGCAGCAGCCACAACAGCGGTTGCAGCCACGAGTGTGGCCGCAGCGTCTCAAGCCCAATCTGTAACGGCGACTCCTACCACGCTTCCCGCCAATATCGAAGATGAGTTTGGCAATAAAAACCTTAAGAAAAACAAAGAAGAAGCCCAAAAAGAAATCACTAAGATCTACATGGAGATAGCTTCTATCTCTAAAGATCCCTATGGCGCCCTTAAAATCAGCTTTAGCAATGGTCAGGTCTGGAAACAGAGTGACAGCCGCCGCTATAAGGTTAAAGAGGGTCAAAATGTGTTTATTGAAAAAGCCGCACTAGGCTCTTTCGTCTTAGGCACTGATGAGCGTAACTCTACGATCAGAGTTAAACGCCTCAAGTAATGTCTAAATATATAGATATCGCTGTCAATCTCATTGGCAGCGCACTTGAAAAGAATATTGATGAGATTATTCAAGATGCGGCGGCCCAAGGGGTATCACCGCTGATTGTTATCGGTAGCGAGCTCGATGAGAGCGAGCAAGCGATAACGTGTTGCCAGCAATACCCTCAACAGCTCTTCTGCACCGCAGGTGTACACCCACATCATGCCAGCGAATGGCAAGCCGATAGTAGTGAACGCGTCAAACGACTCGCTGCGTTCCCTCAAGTAGTCGCCATCGGTGAGTGTGGCTTAGACTACAATCGAGACTTTTCACCTCGCCCCATGCAGAGAAAAGCCTTCGAAGCACAGCTCGCACTAGCCGTTGAGCTACAAATGCCGGTACTGATGCATGAGCGCGATGCTCATGAAGACTTTTTGGCGATTTTAAAAGAGTATCGGCCCGCTCTGCCCGCAGCCTTACTACATTGCTTCACCGGCAACAGACAAAGCATGCAAGCCTATCTGGAGTTAGATCTTCACCTGGGGATCACTGGTTGGGTGTGCGATGAACGCCGAGGTCAGGAACTCGCCGAATTAGTCACAGGCATCCCGGACAATCGAATACTCATCGAGACCGACAGCCCATATTTACTGCCCCGCAGCATGCGACCTAAACCTAAGTCGAGTAAGAATAAGCCTCAATACCTGCCCTATATCTCTGCATATATCGCCGATCTCAGAGGCCAAAATCACCAGGAGTTTGCCCAGCGAGTCTATGAAAACAGTGTCGACTTCTTCGGTCTTAATAAACGAGAAGATTTCAGCCTAGAGAGAGGTGAACCCCATGAAGCATCTTAGCGTTATTTTCATCTGCTTCACTCTCATCTTCTGTGCTCAGTCTCGCGCTGAAACCATACTCGCCGTTGGAGATGATAATGGGGCCCTGGAACTGGCACATTGGCTGTATTACACGTCGGCAAAAAATGCTGACAGTATAGACTCAGTTAAAAATCTGCACTCAAGGTCGTGGCAACGTTTAACCCCAGCTTATAACAATCGGATAGGTGTAGAAGCCTTTTGGGTTAAGTTCAGTATTTATAACGCTAAAAAAATACCGATAGACCGCATCTTGTCATTAGCCAATCCCCATATCGATCTCATTCATCTCTACCATAAGGTGAACGGTGAGATGAACGATCGGGTCATCATGGGTGACAGTCTGCCATTTACCCAAAGGCCCATAATAAATAACCACTTTATCTACCCATTCCAGCTTGAACCTGGTGACTTACATACGTTTTATTTAAAGATAGAGACCCAAGGCAGTGCGTCTCTGCCCCTGAGTCTATCATCACCAAAATCATTTGCTAAAGATATCGAGTCCAGCTCACTGACTAACGGTTTTCAGCTAGGCGCCCTCACCGCGATCGGATTATTTAGTCTGTTTATCGCCATAAGCTCACGTTCATTTAGTTATAGTTATTATGCAGGATACGTATTGTCCGTGACCCTATTAGTCGCGACTCTGCACGGATTTGCATTTAGATTTCTCTGGCCACAATGGCCCTTGCTACAGAAATACATGATCCCATTCCTCATACCCTCGGCGATATTTTTTGTCCTGCTGTTTACCGAGAAAGTATTACAGCTTAAGTACCATAACCTGCGCATGCTCAGGCTTTGTCGATATGGCGCAGCTTTTGCCGTCATTCTGGCGTTAGTCACTCCCTTTTTAAATTACTCTTTAAGCCTGTATATCAATATCATTACCGTATTGATTGTGACCACTCTCTTGATGATCATGGCCATTATTCAAGCGTTTAAAGGCCATAAACTCGCAAAACTGTACACCTTAGCCTGGAGCGGCATGTTAATCGGCTCGTTTGTCACCAGTGCCATGTATCTAGGTTTAATCGAGCTACCGGTCTCCTATTTAACTCCTCTCATGTTGGGACTGTTATTCGAAATTATCTTTATGGCTGCTGTACTGGCCATCAGATACAACGATGAGCGCATAGCTAAGTTAAAGACCCAGCAAGAAGCCGTGATTCAGGCTCAACGTTCCCGTGAGACTCGGGAACATGCCCTGAGAATCGAAGCCCAGAGCAATGAGAAGCTTGAGCAGATGGTGCAGGAGAGAACGCTCGAGCTGGAGGTTGCCCTACGCGAACTCAACGAGGCCAACCAGAAGCTCACCGAGAAGGCCACCATAGATAGCCTGACCGGCGTTAAGAATCGAGCGGCATTCGATAAACGTCTACTCGCAGAGGGACGCCTCAGCCGAAGACAGCAAACACCTATGGCGCTATTGATGTTAGACATAGATCACTTCAAGTCAATCAATGATAATTATGGCCACCTTGCAGGGGATCAGACCCTAAGGTTAATCGCGCAAACACTAAAAGAGCAATTAAAGCGTCCGGGAGATCTGGTATCACGTTTTGGCGGTGAAGAGTTTGCTATCATACTGCCCAATACAGGCGAAGAGGGGGCAATGCAGGTCGCTGAGCAGATCCGACAAACGATTTCTGAACTGCCCATACGTTGGAAAGAAAACTCAATACCACTGACGATAAGTATCGGTGTCAGTGCCGAAATCATCGACAGGGAGCAAGATCCAACTCAGCTACTCGATCAAGCCGACAAGGCCCTCTATCGCGCAAAGAATGAGGGAAGAAACCGAGTCATGGTTTATACCAAATCCCTTTAAGTCACATAATCAGTAACACTCAGAAAACCCCATTAGTGGCTATTCCACACCGAAGATTATCTGAGTATTAGTTAGGAGTCGAAAGTGAATATAATTACCAGTGCTTTTCCTCAGCGCAGAATGCGCCGCATGCGTAAACACGATTTCAGCCGCCGCTTGATGGCCGAAAATACGCTCTCGGTAAATGATTTAATCTACCCCATGTTTGTGCTAGAAGGAAATAATCGCACCGAGACTATCGCCTCTATGCCGGGTATCGAGCGCTACTCCATAGACCTCTTGCTTAAAGAAGCAGCAGAGCTAGTCGAATTAGGTATTCCATTAATCGCCCTCTTCCCGGTTACACCTGCAGAGAAGAAGACACTGTTAGCACAAGAAGCTTACAATGCCGACGCATTAGTACAGCGCGCCGTACGTGCGCTCAAAGAAGCCTTTCCCGAGCTAGGGGTGATGACTGATGTGGCACTGGATCCATTTACCACCCATGGCCAAGACGGCATCATAGATGAAGACGGCTATATTCTTAACGACATCACCACTGAGATCTTAGTCAAGCAAGCCCTGTCCCATGCCGAAGCCGGAGCCGATATTGTCGCGCCGTCGGACATGATGGATGGCCGTATCGGTGCCATACGCCAAGCATTAGAAGCGGCGGGTCACGTTAACACGCAGATCATGGCCTACTCGGCTAAATACTCTTCTAGCTACTACGGCCCTTTCCGTGACGCTGTCGGCTCTGCCGGTAACCTCAAGGGAGGTAATAAGCATAGCTACCAGATGGATCCAGCCAATAGTGATGAGGCGCTTCACGAAGTCGCACTGGATATTCAGGAAGGTGCCGACATGGTCATGGTCAAGCCAGGCATGCCTTACCTGGACATAGTCACCCGGGTTAAACGTGAATTGGCCGTGCCTACCTTCGCCTATCAGGTCAGTGGTGAATATGCCATGCACATGGCTGCCATTGAGAATGGCTGGCTAGCCGAGAAAGCCATAGTGATGGAGTCACTCCTTTGCTTCAAACGTGCCGGAGCCAACGGCGTACTGACTTACTTTGCTAAGCGTGCGGCTCAGTGGTTAAAAGAAGATCAAATTAAGTAATTTAGTCTTGATGGTATTAGATTTTAGCCGCATTTATTGCGGCTTTTTTATTTGTCGGCGATAACGTACCTCACTCGGCTCGCACTACTTCCAGCTTATCTGCAACCAAGGAGCGTCTTTATAAGATTTGTGACATACACAACTAAATTCAACATTGCACCGTGATCTAACCAAGCTTTACCTAACCTCGCGCTTCTCCTCACTAGTGCTAAATGCTTAAATATGTTCGTAGCTCCACCCAAGCAGCACTAGTCATTTCCCCCGCGACTGAGGTATTATCATGAACAATAACGTCAAGGCATTACTTGCCACTACAGCCCTCTTTTTTAGCTGCCAAACTCTTGCAAACACTGGCTGTGCATTCGAAGATGAGCAAGATGGCTTTATCGCTACCTGTAGCGAGGAGAAACAAGAAGTGATATTAACCGGATTAGTACAAGCACAAACCTTAGTCACCGAACTCGATGACTTTACTGAAGGCTATAAAGAATATCAGGTCGATACTGCGGCGATAACTCCACTCAAGTCACTCAATGAGCCGACTGAGATCATCGTGATTATCGGCACCTGGTGCCCGGATTGTCATCGTGAGACACCGCGTTTCATCCGCATCATGGAAGAGCTGAATAACCCGAATATTAAGGTGACTTATATCGGCATAGATCGCACTAAGACAGATCCAGAAGGATTAGCTGCTCAATATGAGTTTAGCCGTATCCCAACCTTCATAGTGATGCAGAAAGGCGAAGAGATTGGCCGAATAGTAGAACGTCCTGAGGTGTCATTAGAAATTGATTTAGCAAAAATTCTCAACTAATCAAATTTAGAATAAAAAAGAAAAGGCACTCGATGAGTGCCTTTTTTAGATCTATTTTTAGCTAAACAACTTTAGAAAGCTTGAGTGAAAGACACCCAGTAAGAACGACCGATAATGTCATAAATACTGCCCTCATATTCTCCATTTGCTCGGAAGCTTGGGTCTTCATCAGTCAGGTTATTAATACCCGCCGAAATCGTATTGTTCCACGGCATAGTGTATGAATAGCTCAACGTATGGTAAACCACAGAATCAATCTGGTAGCTGCTACCGTTTTCATTCTCATCATCTGTAGACTGGTGATCGACATAATCCGCTTGATAGAACAAGCTATGATCGCCCACTAAGTAGTTAGCGGTAAAGTTTACGCGATCATCCGGGTAATCTTCGGTACCACTCCAGTTACGAGAAATGGTTTGTACGCCACCTTCTGGACTTGAATCTGTGTACTTAATGTAATGAGACCAGGCAAGACCTAGCTTAAAGTCACCCACTTCAGTTTCAAATGTAGACGCAAATTTAGTATCAACACCTTGGCGCTCACTCAGGCCAATATTCTGTAGCACGTTATCCATCCCGGTCAACTTACCCGCACCATTCTGGCTAATTGATGTGCCTGGATAGATAGCACTGACATCGTGACGAGGCTCGCCAGCGGCATCGGCAGCAGCCCAAAGTTCAGCTTGAGTTCGCGTGATCTCACTATTATTCAGTGAACCAATTAGCCCTTCAGTTTCAAGTGACCAGTAATCCACTGACATGTTGAAGTTATCGGTAATATCCCACACCACACCTAAGTTATAGCTTTCAGATTCTTCAGGGCCTAAATTTTCATTACGGCCGATAGAAACGGGTATATTATCTACAATATCACAACCATCGATGCCCAAACCGTCTTCATAACACTTAAGATAGTTAGTCACATTGTTATAGCCAACACTGGTAGATTGATTCAAATCTTCCAAGGTTGGTGCTCTGAAGCCTGTGCCCCATGATGCACGAATTAACAAGGGCTCTAGCACATTATAACGCACTGATACTTGTGGGTTAAACGTGCCACCAAAGTCAGAGTACTCATCATAACGAGCCGCAATATTTAGCTCTAGGTTATCCAGAACAGGGAAAGCCATCTCCATAAATATAGCTTTCACATCACGCTCACCACTACCACCGGCTCCACCACTACCACCAGCAATTAAGCCCGCTTCATCGAGAGCATCAACTTGTGAGTCAAGTTTCTCTTCACGGTAAGATGCACCAACATACAAGCCTGTTGCACCACCAGCGAGTTCGAACAATTCGAAGCTTAAGCCACCATCAATCTCTAATGCGCTACTGGTTAGGCGTGCATCTGAGTTTGCGGTTGCGCCGCCAGGCATTTCTGAGTTTGGATCGCGTGGATCCCAACCTTCAAACGAATTAGTATCATCATCCCAGGCACCAACGAGATCAGTCGTTGCACCAATCAATTGATAGCCAGTTCCCCACTTAAAGACGTCATACTTGTTGTACGAAACTGACGCATTCCAGTCGAAGCTATCTGTTGTGCCATCGAGGCCAATGAGGAAGTCATAGATGTTATCGGTACTTTCTCGAACACGGTTACCAGCGGTATCGAAACGATAAAGCATAGCGCCGCCTTCTGGTACTGCACGTAAGTCTAGCCCTTCAGCAGTGGTGTAAGCAGGCATAGCTTGCGGAAATTCAATATAGCCCGGAATTGGTGCCGAAACATCAGTGGTTTTATTCGAGGCCCAGTAGGCGCGTGCTGTTAACTCAATATCGTCACTGAGGCTATATGTGTAATTTATTAGCGTTGATGTACGCTCTTGGTCAACATCGTTGTAAGCAGCTTTTGTGTAGTCATAGGCACAAGATGTCTCGCCTGCATACTTACTGTCACCCAGTGCACCGGTGAAGTTCTCACCATAAACATCGGCACAGTTTAAATCAGAATTGGTAAACGGAGTCTGGTATTCCCAGCCACCATTTGGCCCCATATCAATTGTACGACCAGTTTGGCTCAGGCCAATCCAGCTTCTGAAATCACTTGGATCTTGTCCATTTTTCACATGTGCAGCGGTATATGGACGTTCAGCAAAGGTAATGCCTGACTTCTTAAAGTGCTCAATAGTGAACATCAAGTTGCCTTTATCTGAACTAAGGCCACCAGTGAACGAGGCTGAATGGTTATCGCCACCACCATCTGCATCCGGCTCTTCGGCGCGTACTTTTACTTCGATACCTTCAAAATCTTTCTTCAAGATAATGTTAATAACACCCGCTATCGCATCGGTACCGTAAATAGCTGAGGCACCGTCAGATAGAATTTCGATACGCTCAACAGCGGCCGTTGGAATAGTGTTGATGTTAGTTGCACCGCCGCCTAAGACTGGCGACTTGGCCATACGCTTGCCATCAAGCAAGACAAGTGTGTGACTAGAATCCGCACCTTTTAACGAAATAGTCGCTTGAGATGACCAGCTGTTGTTTGATGTTCCGCCGTATGAACCAAATGAGTTCAGTGTCGATGCTCTAAGTGCATCACCTACGGTTGCGAAACCTGCAGTTGCCATATCTTCAGCGGTAATGGTTGTTACCGGGCTTGCGCCTTCCATATCAACACGCTTGAGGCGTGAGCCGGTAACTTCGATACGCTCTACTGTATCTTCATCATTTTCTACAGCATATACGGGTGCTGAAAGTGCGACGACTCCACCACAGGCCAAGCTGACTAGCTTAGCGACTTTATTAAATTTCATACTTCCATCTCCCAAGAATATATTTTTTATAGGTCCTATGCTCAGTCAACTTTGATGGTAGAAACCAAAAAGAAAACAACAACAAAACATGGCAACAACATTTGTATCACATAATGTATTTTGTATGCAATATATCATTCCGCGCAACAATTGGATTAATGCAGAGTTTTAGAGTATTTATGCAACTCACTAAAACTTGAGGGATTCTGATAAGAAGTGACTAATGACGGAAGGGTTAATCAGTTGAAAGCAGTGAATTATTGGCTTTACTGAACAAAAACAGCCTAACCTTTTACCACCAGATAGCGCTAAATAAATCACCTGTAAGTGGCTAACAGTCACTAGAAATGCAATAGGTATAAAAAGTATCTAAATATGTCTAAATGGAATAAAGACTAAAATGAAGGGAGACATTTAACAATTGTGATAATAAAAAAGGCCGCGAATGCGGCCTTTTACAACTAACAGGATTTAAAAATCATAGCGAACTGAAGCGCGTACATAACGTGGCTTCTGGAAGCTATCTGCGTAACCATAACGCACATTTTGTGCTCCACTATCTAGTTCGTATTGCTCATCAACACCTTTGATGCCATCGAAGTCGAAGAGATTAAACACGTTCAACTTGAAGTTTAAACGCCCTGCAGACTCCATGTCCAAAGTATAAGAGACGTTCAGGTCTATGTTATAGGTCCACTCAGTGCGTCCCATGCTACCGCGAGAAACAGGCTCCCCATCAGCGTAGAAAGATGATGCACCATACCACTCACGGCCATAACAAGTGCCATCGATGGCGATTGCTTGAACACAATATCCCTGATCTTCTGGATGAATACCAAATGCATTAATTGGTCGACCAGACTCTAAGTATGAATTGAAACCAACGCTCAGATCTTCAGTTATATGATAAACACCATAAAGTTTAAAGTTATGACGTCTATCATTTGGCAGATAACCATCACCGTTATCCATCAATTCTGGGTAATCGAATGATGTTGTCCAGCCTGGATCAGCCTGTTCATTATCAGAGCGAACTAATCCTTCTGTATTACCTTCACTCTTAGACCAAGTGTAAGAACCATTTATCGTGAAATCTTCAGTGATGTTACCACTAAAGTTCAACTCGATAGCTTTATAGGTACGCTCGGCATTAGGGAACCCCATCTGCTCAGCATTTACATCTACAGTCTCTTTAACACCATCACCATCGACATCATAGTAGATCTCGGTACCAATACCTGGATTTGTAAGTGTTGGGAACCATCCACCTACGAAATAATCTTCAGCACTTGTCTCGCCATTTCCAGCATGCCAAGTTTCGGCATCATAGTTATCTTTAATCCATTGGTTCATACCATAGTTAAATGATACATCCTCAATCGATTGTTTCAGATCACGATAAACACCACGAATACCCACAGCCCAATCATCATTAATCTGTTGCTGATAGCCCAACGCAAACTCATCTGAGTACATTGAACCTGCTTTATTATTAAACAGTTGGTCGGCATCAGGAACGGTTCCATCTGCAACTGTCCGACGAGAAATTTCGTCACCTAAAACGGGAGATCCATCCGCATTCACGGCATCGAGATAACTTATTATGTGAGAGTCATATGCAGAAGATGCCATACGTAAATTTGTATTTGGTGAAACAGGCTGGAAATAACGGCCATAAGATCCATATACCTTACTTGAACCATCACCAAGCACATCCCAAGTTGCACCTAAACGAGGAGCATATTGACCATCTAGATCAACATATTTTTCACCTGATCCTGTCGTGTTACTAAATTCACTGTAACGCACTCCTGCATTAATAGTGACTGTATCTGTTACAGCCCAAGAATCTGAAATATACAGTGCTGTATGAACGTTCTCAGTCTGACTATTCTTACCCCATATACGCAGATCAGCATATTCAGTTCCTTCTGCTAATCCATAAGAATTATCTGCACCCGCTGCGTAATACTCGTACCATCCATCACCATGGGGCGTATAAATATCAGCAATCTCTAGACGCTCATAATCGTAACCACCACGTAGAGTATGATCACCAATAACCCAGTCTAAATCAATACGATAAGTAATACGTTTATCTTCGGTCTCAGATGAGCCAAATCCCACCCAATCGCCTAATCTTTCATAGCTACCAGAACGATAATCTTCATAAGTCGATTGATCTAATGTGCCTGAATTATCTTTGGTAGATTGTGTTATTTCGCCATACATTGCAGACAAGGTGATATCGTCAGTAAGGTAACCTGTATACTGAGCATTCCAACCTATGCCTCCATAGGTTGATTCCGTCAGACCAATTGTATCTCCTCGACTACCATCTTCTTTACGCTGATATTGCGTACTGCTGTAATCACCTTCATTACTAAAAGCCATGATTCCAAGTGAATGATCTTCATGCATGTACCAGTCGAGCTTTGTAAACCAGCGGTTAGTATCCCACTCTTTATCTCTCTGAGTTGACTCACCAGATATGGTTTCTTCTTCTTTATTAGGATTCCAAAGACCATAGAAAAACAGCTTGTCTTCAATAAGGGCACCCGAAGCCCAAATGTTATATTCAGTCTCTTGCCAATAACCATCTTGCACTTCTTCAATGCTACCGTCATCTTTCGTTCTAAGAGAGGATGATGCTAGTCCATCTGGAGCTATTTCGGCCTTGGCACCAAATGCCCAATCATTATCGCCAGACTTAGATACTAAGTTAACTACACCACCGATAAAACGACCATATTCAGCTGATACGCCACCAGTTTGCACTTCAGTTTGAGCGATTGCTTCCCACGGCAAATCTATATCACCCATTCCTTTGCGCAAATCGGTAATATTCAAGCCATTGAGGTAATAGCCATTCTCTGCTACAGAAGAGCCACCGATTGCTACACCACCGAAGCCATCATCACCCGAAACAGAACCTGGGGTTAATAAAGCAATTGCAGTTGAATCTAGCTCTACAGGTAATTGATTTAACTCAGCCATAGAAATAACTTGAGATGTTGTGGTACTCGAAGTATCAACACGGCTAATACGAGCCCCAGATACAGAGATACGCTCAACATTAGCAGTCTCAGAATCAAGTGCTACATCGAAGGTCAATGCATTACCTAAGGTAACAGCAACATGTTGCTCTTTAACTTGATAGAAGCCATCTTTGATAATCGTTATGGTGTAATTACCAATAGGGAGACCTTTCAACGAGAAACTACCATTGGCTCCAGTTGTGGTCTCTTTTACGATTCCTTTTGATTCATGTTTGATAAGGACTTTAGCATTACCAACATTTGACCCCATATCTGTAGTGATATGACCTTTAATTGTACCTAGACCATCGGCAGCTATGGCAGCCGGAGCCGACATCATAAGTACCGAACCTACAGCGATTGCTGCGAGTGTTTTTCTTGGTGTAAATCGCTTAAACGCGTTACTTCCAGACATAATTCATTCTCCCTTAAACCTTCTCTGAATACGCGCTTAGCAGAAATATTATTAGTTGATTTGGGTACAAAGTGAACCAAGCGCAACAAAACGATAACATACATTACATATTTTATACAATCTGCAATATACACAAAAAGCCCGTGGCAAGCTGATTTGAAGACAGATGTCAGTGATAGATCTAGCTTGTTCAAGTTTTATAAGAGGATAATTGTTAATAAGTTTAACAATTTGGTTGGATGTATGTTTTTTTATATCTACTGTGGTTTTTTAAACTAACTTGTTTCTGTTTTGTTTCAAACAAGGGGGATCATATCAATCGGTATAAATAGAACAAAGGAAGTGTGGCACGACAGATAAACAGCCTGACAGATAAGCAGAATAAATTAATGAACCAGGAAGAAAGGTGAATTAGGCAAGAATACCCTTGCAAGGTTTTATCTAGAGACGATTGGCTAAGGTTTGCAGCACGCCTTCACGGAGTGCGCCGCCAGAGAGGTTTAGTTTCTCTATGTTTAGTAGCTCAAACAAGGCAAGCAAAATAGAGATCCCTGCGGCGAACGTTGGCGCTCTCTCATGATTTAAACCAACAATCTCAGTCATCGACAGATCTGACTGTGCCAGTACTTCTTGCTTTAGCTTGTTAAGCACATAGGGGGTAATGCTAGTCGATTGGTTTCTATGGCTCAAAAGCTCGACAACGGATTGCACGCTACCGGATGCACCGACGACACAGTGCCAGCCTAAGGTTTTTAGTTCGTTTAAATGCACACCCAGTGTATTTTTAACCTGGGACTTAGCATCTTCGAAATCTAGCTCTTGCAGTGGAAATGAATTAAAGAAGTGCTCGTTGAAGGTGACGCAGCCCATAGCTAGACTGTTTTTCAATAATACTTTATCACCATCACCGATAATAAATTCGGTACTCGCGCCGCCAATATCGATAACTAAGCGCCGACCCTCGCCACAAGTCGTGGCCACCATGCCTTGATAGATCAACTCGGCTTCACGCATGCCGGTGATAATTTCAATGGGATGACCTAAGATAGGTAAGGCTCGGTGACAAAACTCATCGGAGTTGGCTATATTACGCAGAGTCGCGGTCGCTATCACCGCGATATTCTCGCTATTGACGCCCTCTTTCTCGAGCATCTCGGCAAACATGGACAAGCAGTCCAGTCCACGCAATAACACCTCTTCACTCAGGGAACCATTGTTCTGTATCCCTTCGGCTAGACGTACTTTACGCTTGTACTTAGCAATAATTTTGGGCTGGCCTACCACTGTTTCGGCGACCAGCATATTAAAACTATTAGAACCTAAGGTAATAGCGGCATAGCGAGGTGTCGTCATCTTCTAATGCGAGTTTTTATGAATGTCTACGGGTCTTATCGTGACGGCGAGGTGCGCTGTTACGATTACCATTTCGACTTCCATTTGAACGACCCGAACCAGCACGTCCTTGAGGACGACTATTGTGCTTCCTATGAACTCTGATCGGTGCAGGAATATCTTCAAGCAGCGCAGTGTTGTCATAGTTAGACACAGGTATCGAGTGAGTAATAAACTCTTCAATCGCCGGCAAGTTCATTGCGTATTCTTCACAGGCGAAACTAATAGATACACCTTTCTTACCCGCACGACCGGTACGACCAATACGATGCACATAATCTTCGCAGTCATCGGGAAGATCATAGTTGTATACATGTGATACATCAGAGATATGTAGACCACGAGCCGCTACATCGGTAGCGACTAAGAAATCCAGCTCACCCGTAGTGAACTGCTCAAGAATACGAATACGTTTCTTCTGTGGTACATCACCGGTTAGCAGACCGACACGGTGACCGTCACCCGATAACCAAGACCAGACATTTTCACAGCTGTGCTTGGTATTAGAGAAAATGATCGCCTTCTCTGGCCAGTCTTCCTCAATAAGTGACAATAGCAGGCGCATCTTCTCATCCATAGATGGATAGAAAATTTCTTCCTTAATGTTCTTAGAGGTTTTTTCGTTCGGCGCGATAACAACTTTCTCTGGCTCATTCATATGATCATAAGCCAGCTCTTGCACCTTCATAGAAAGGGTTGCAGAGAACAGCATGTTCAGACGCGACTTGGCATCTGGCATACGTCTAAATAGGAAGCGTATATCTTTAATAAAGCCAAGATCGAACATACGATCGGCTTCATCGAGCACAACAGCTTGAATCGCACTCAGATTTATGATGCCCTGACGAACGTAATCGATGATACGTCCCGTGGTACCGATAAGTATATCGATACCTTTATCTAGTACCTTACGCTGAACTTCATAGCTTTCACCACCATAGACAATACCGACTTTCAAACCGGTATGTTTTGCCAATAGCGTCGCATCTTTAGCGATTTGGATAGCCAGCTCACGAGTCGGCGCCATGATCATAGCACGCGGCTGATTTAGCTGACGACCTTCAGGAATAGGACTCGATAGCAGATGTTCAAAAGTCGCCACAAGGAAAGCCAAAGTCTTTCCTGTTCCGGTCTGTGCTTGACCCGCGATATCTTTTTTCTGCAAAAGGATCGGTATTGATGCTGCTTGAATAGGCGTGCAAAATTCAAAGCCGCTCTCGTTAAGTGCTGTTTTTATCCCTTCGTGAAGGGAAAAGTCGGCAAACTTCTGATTAGATAAATGTGTTTCGCTCATAGCGGCAGCATACCAGTTGGGGTTGCAATAAGAAACTCAATCGTTTGAAATAGCGACTAATTATAAAAAGTACCTTTAAAGGTTATTAAAATTGCCTTGAAAAGTTATTTTTCAGACCCAATATACAGGTTAAGCCATTAACAAACCAGCGATGGCACCCTAACTGGAGAACATCATGAGCGACAAGATAGTACATTTAAGTGACGACAGCTTCGAAAATGACGTAATAAAATCAGAACTTCCTGTAGTTGTTGATTTTTGGGCTGAGTGGTGTGGCCCTTGTAAAATGATTGCGCCAATCTTAGATGACGTGGCCGAAGACTATGCGGGTAAAGTGACTATCGCTAAGCTCAATGTCGATCAAAACAGCGTGACTCCAGCTAAGTATGGTGTTCGTGGTATCCCGACTCTACTTATTTTTAAGAACGGCGAATTGGCAGGCACTAAAGTTGGCGCACTGTCTAAGACTCAATTAAAAGAGTTTATCGACGCTCAACTATAATTAAGTATAAAGCCTATATCTAAAATATAGGCTTCCCAGCTGCATGCCGTCTGTACGAAAAGCGTGAAAATGCTGCAGATACTGGGGATATAGTGATACCTGACACAGGTTATTTATTAAATTGTGTCAGGTTATACTAAAATCCTAGACGCACAGTCGCTATAGTGCTACTTTAATAACCAGACACTTTCTATTAACCCACATCTAGCTATTCGTTCAACATTCACATTGTACTTACACACTCTATGATCGCTTGATCACAAATAGCATTACCTCGCATAAAAAGACCCACCAAGATGAATTTATCAGAATTAAAAGACACGTCGATTTCAGACTTAGTAAAGCTAGCCCAAGAGATGAAAGTTGAAAATACCGCCCGTGCTCGTAAGCAGGACATCATATTTTCAATCCTAAAAGCCCACGCCAAAAGCGGTGAAGATATCTTCGGTGGTGGTGTACTCGAAATTCTGCAGGATGGATTTGGTTTCCTACGTAGCGGAGATGCTTCTTACCTTGCCGGCCCAGATGACATCTATGTGTCTCCGAGTCAGATCCGTCGCTTCAGCATGCGAACCGGTGATACCATCTTTGGTAAGATCAGACCACCAAAAGAGGGTGAGCGTTATTTTGCGCTACTGAAAGTATCTGAAGTCAACTATGACAAGCCTGAAAACTCCCGAAACAAAATCTTATTCGAAAACCTGACCCCACTGCATGCCGAAGAGCGCCTGCGTATGGAACGTGGTAATGGTTCGACCGAAGATATTACTTCAAGAATTCTCGATCTATGTTCACCAATCGGTAAGGGTCAACGTGGCCTGATTGTTGCGCCGCCAAAGGCTGGTAAGACATTACTGCTACAGAACATGGCTCAAAGCATCACCCACAATAATCCAGATGTGGTATTGATGGTGCTGCTTATCGATGAGCGTCCGGAAGAAGTTACCGAGATGCAGCGCATGGTTAAAGGTGAAGTCATAGCTTCAACCTTCGATGAGCCAGCCAGCCGTCACGTACAGGTAGCCGAGATGGTTATCGAAAAAGCCAAACGCTTAGTTGAACATAAGAAAGACGTGGTTATCCTGCTGGATTCGATCACTCGTCTTGCTCGTGCATACAACACAGTGATTCCATCATCGGGTAAAGTACTTACCGGTGGTGTCGATGCTAACGCCCTACACCGTCCTAAGCGCTTCTTCGGTGCAGCACGTAACATCGAACATGGTGGTAGCTTAACTATTATCGCTACGGCACTTGTCGATACAGGCTCTAAGATGGATGAAGTCATCTACGAAGAGTTTAAAGGTACTGGTAACCAAGAGTTACACCTGTCCCGTAAAGCAGCCGAGAAGCGTGTCTTCCCTGCTATCGACTTCAACCGCTCTGGTACTCGTCGTGAAGAGAAACTCACGACTCCTGAGGAGCTACAGAAGATGTGGATCCTACGTAAGATCCTTCATCCAATGGATGAAGTCTCAGCCATGGAATTCCTTATCGACAAGCTAGCCTTAACCAAGACTAACGAAGAGTTCTTCAACGCAATGAGAGGCGGCGGTAAAGGCTAAACCCTTTTCCTCTATTCCTTGTAATACATAGCGATTAGAACTCACTATAACAAAGCCGCACTCGTTGCGGCTTTTTTGTGGCTGCAATGATAGACCTTGCCTACAGAGCTTTGAACTTCCGCTGAGTGATCAGATACTGACTCAGAATGGTATTACTCTCAAACTTGATTAGATGGCGTAGTAACAAGCCCTAGACGGACTCCCCCAATAAAAATACCGCCGTGGATAAGGTTCCACGGCGGCATTTGGGGTCACTTCTTTTATGATAGCTCACGGCGCGTGAGCCTCACCCGAAAGCAATCGGTATAACTTAGCGTCTAGTCCAGTACCGGCAAATAAGTCAGTACCAGACGATCTCTATCGAGCTGTGTTTTAAATTTAGCCACGGCAGTTTTAACATTATCGACATCAATGTCTTTAAACTGCTCTATTGCAGCCTCGAGCTCGTCGATACGATTTATCAATGCCAGGGCAAGCGTATTCTCAGACGTTGCCACATAGATACGGCCATTCAGCGTCACCTCGGCCTGCTTATCCATTGAAGGCCCTGCCAGGTGGATCCCTACATACTCGCGCCATACTCGGGCTTTTTGCTCACCTTGATAATCGCTATCAACGGAGGCTAATACCACCTGACGCAGCATCATCTCCAACAGGTTACTTCTGCCTTTTGGCTGACCGTTAACTGTGTCGAAACCAAAGTAGCGCGATACCGAGCGATCATAGTTAGGCAAAGGCTCGATACTCTGCTTGGCAAAATCGGTAAACTCAGGCAGGTATTTAGTGACTTTTTCGTCTAGATCGCATTGCTCGGTGATCATGGTATAACCAGTCCCGTCACCCATCACCATCTTGCATAGCATGCCCTTAAACACAGGCTCAACGGCAGGCATATCTACCAAGGCTCTATGTCCACGGCCGGTAGTGCTGCGCGCTGTGGTGCGCGACACTAAGGCACGGACCGCTAGCAGTTTGTCGGGCCAAACACCCAACACGTCACGCTCGTTGACATAAGGGTGGTTAGGCGAAGAAGCAGGCGCCTTGATACCGTTAAGCAGGCGACCTGAAAACACCACTTCTGGTGTCAGTTGATCCTGGTAATCCGGCGTGATGCCGTACTTGAGAATCAACTCCTTCAAGGCTTCAGGTGAGTCAGAGAACTTACTGATCACCTCACCCAGTGCTAACGAGTTAGTCATATCACCACTCTTGGAGCGATACTGCTCCAACAACTTGGCGAAGTTATAGCTTTGTGTCAAAGCTGGCGTACCATCCTTAATCCAATTAAAGGTGACATTGACCGTGGCATCATTCTCACCGACCAAGTTAAGGAACAAGTCCGCAGACATATCTACCGAGCGTTGATAGCTGCAATACCAGGCACTAGGATTGCTCTCACACCAGGTGGCAATGGAGTTTTCGGCTAAACCATTTCTGTCTTCGATACCTGTGACATCTTCGATAAACTGACGAATTTCATCGAACTGATGCTTACGGCGCACCGTGTAGCTCAGGCTGTTATCTTCGAACAGGGTCTGACGGTTGTGACGCAGGTTACTGGTCTCGTAGCTGTCCTGATATCTATCGATATAGAACTCGGTGATCTCATCCAGAGTCTCGCCAGCATCGCTGCGGTTACAGTTACTGTTCAGGCTCACATGACCGTCGGTGCAGTAGGCGTAATAACGCAGGTCATTATTCTGCGCCACGCTGTAGAGGGAACCAAACTTGGTCTCGCCGTTGACTATGCCTGCGGCCAGCTCCTGACGACGTAGCTCATCTTCTGCTTTGAGCGACACAAAATCACGTTTGACCAAGGTGCCATCAAGTTTAGCCTGAGCAACCTCGGCGACCATGTCTTCTGCCGGGTTGAGCTCAACCTCACGGGCATAACCGAAACGCAGTGCCGCCAAATCATAGGGCTGCAGCAAGGTAGCGAAACGGTTGACGTTATAGTCCATCTGGCTGGCAAACTCAGCCTTGGCGTTCAGGGTCGGATAACCCGCCGCAGTCAAAGCACCACTCAATTCATCCAGCTGGGCCTGAGTGAAGAGGTTAGCCGCATCGCGGCTACCGGCAAAGTTATGACGCAGACCGAAGTTATGGCCTAACTCATGGCTCAGCGTGCCAGCAAATCCCTGGGCAGCCAGCTGAGTCGTCAAGGTGTCCTGCAAAGAGACAGGCATCTTCTCGAAGGCAATCAGCTTACCGCCAACATCGCCATCGACCCACATCTGAGCATTGGTCCAGTCAATTCTATGACCCTTGATACCCCGTGGCAGTTCACGATTCTTGCCACCTTCGGCAAAGACTGTGTCCACATGCATCATGGAGTTCTCAGACCAGAAGGCCTGGGTATCAGCATCTAAGCTGGCAAGCGCATCGAAGCTGTTATCCACTGTTTTAAATGGCGAAATAGGAGCGACTGAAACCAGTTGTTCGACCGACTTGGACAACATGCCGTTATCAGTCGTCGGCATTGTCACTTCAGGCTCAGTGACGACACCTGTATTAACACCTCTGTAAGTCACACCGGTCAGCTCGGTCGCCGAGGCCGCATCTAGCTTGCCACGGTTATAATCGAGACGCACCTGGCGATAGTAGCGTACCGAACCTTGCTTCAAGTTAGAGCTGTATTGGTTTACCCGGCCGCTGACAATCTCACCGGTAAGCGGGTTAGCCGCAGAAGGGCCGTAACCCGCCAGACCATTGTCCAGAGGCTCATCGAACAGGGTGATGTTGCTGTAACGCAAGTCACCATGACGTTTTTCATCCGCCTGCTCAAGCTTGAGCTCGGGGAAGCCGGTATTAAACAGCTTATTCTCGATATTCAGCGCTGTAATGGTTTGATTGGCTGCATCCAGATATGGCTTATTCTGCGGCAGGAAGAAGTTATTACTCAGGTAATAAGTAATCGACTCCTTGGCCGGATTGAAGCGGTTCAAATAGCTGCGAACATAACCATCTACTCCCGCGCTATCGGTCGCATCACGATAGGAGTGAGTCGTTCTGAAGAAACCGTAGCTGCCGTTCTCATCTTCGCTGTAAGGTATTGTCTGGTAATCTTGGCTGGCAAGCTCATCGATCGCCACAATCGAGATATACTCTGTGGTGGTGAAAGACAAGTTATCGAAGCTACCGCGATAAAAATCATAGAGGCAACTTGAGTCAGCCTGATAGGTGTGTTCAATCTCGAAGTTGATCACCCCCTTGGCAAGATCCATCTCGTAGCCTTTCCAATCACCGGAATTGACCAGACGCGGAGCTTCGGTCTCGGTCACACATTGGCCAAAGGTGACCAGATCGGTATAGCTCATTTCGGCGATCTTCGCTTGGGCGAAATCAGGCACAAAGTATTTTTTGTCCTGCCATTTCAGATCGGCGTCGGTATTTTCTTGTTCGACATTGATACACTCACGCCACTTGTCTTCGGTACATCTATAATCGATATACTCACCAGGTATGGTTAATACTGGTGCCTTGTTATAATCATCACTATAACGAGTATCATGGCCCAAGCCGATGGCATCACGATCGAGTTGACGCACCTGAATACCATTCTCAGTCCTGCGTAGGGTCACGAGTTTTGGATCGCCCTGTGAGAAACCACGAATAGCGGCGGCGTAACGAGGTGCCTTACCCACGCTACGAATATACAGATACTGACGCTCACTCGCCTTATCGATAGCAGCCGTAGTGAGCTGTTTCTCATCCTTGGGAAGCTCCTTATAGGGCTCCTCTCCGGCACCACAACCACTGAGTGCGATAGCACTGGTGATGGCAACGCATAGCATTGACTTCTTCATTAAAACCTCATAGATATGTTTTTTATAGATGTATTTTTATAGATATTTTGTAACCGACAGATAAAAAGTTGAACTCTTCTTATTGTAGATATCGAACCCCTTGGAAGAGCCGATTTCAGGGTGATAAAAACCACCGCTGTTGTTGTGTCCCAGTGCCAGGACCCAATCTTCATTAAACTGCCACCCCAGCTCTTGGGCGAACGTAAAGCTGTCATCCATGCGTCTACCGTAATAATTTTTCGATATTCGATAGCGACCATTCATTTCAAAGTAAAGGTTCGAGTTGATAATCCAGAATGCATCGACCAGAGTATCGAATTGATGCTCGATCAATACCCGCTCACCGGCAGTCTGGTACTGATAGGCGTTGTAACGATAACGGGGGGACACATAGAATTGCAGCTTTTCAAGCGGGCTCCAGAAAACGTAAGCCCCAACACGTGGTGCATATTGCAAGTTATCCAACTTGGAATATCGACTGGCAGGCAGATAGACACCCGCACTACCTTTAACAGTTACGGTATCGGATAAGTGATAAATTGGTGTGCGGTACTCGAGAAAGGGATCATAGAAGCTCGACTCCTTACCATGAAGCATTTCCTGCTCCCCACCGAAGGTCAACATCAAGTTGCCCCAGTCAGCCCGATAACTCACCCTGCCATCTATGTTAAAAGCCTCATAAGCATGGTAACTTTCGGCACCATAGACGTTTCGCGTATAACCAGCGCTAACATAACCTGACCATCTACTTACTTCTTTCTCAGGCTTAATATCATATTCAATCACAGCATGAGCTGGCACTATAGATGAGCAAATAAATACCAATAAGCCCATACAAGCAGTAATGCCGAATTTATTTTGGCAATCATTAGACACAAGGCAATTTTTTTTCGTTGGTTCCATGTTTTCAACCTAAGTTAATCATCAATTTTCTTTTCGTTATTTCACACTGAAACAAAATAACAGTTCAAGCATCACAATAAGAATGCTGACAAATATATTTTCAAAACACTTAACCAGTTAACCACTCACTGGAAGAGTTGAGTTTACATATTAACTCGCCAACAGTAAGACCAGACTCATTCTGAGAGTAAGCCACATGAAAGCGCTATCAATACATAGCAACACGCTAATTTGAAAGGGAAGTTTAGCTCACGCCAATAAGGTAAAATCAAATATAAGAATCACCTTATTAACCAATACAGACAATAAGTATTATTCCAACCATAACAATCAATTATTTTCAAAACAATTTACACACATTGAACTTCGCGGTTCACAAATTAAATGCGCTAGATACATGTTGATACATTTATTTAATAATAGACGTTTGAATTGGAAATAATCAATAGTTATAAGATATATTTATTACCAAATAATTTAAATAATCTTGAACAATGTCACAAATAAAAATCAGCGACACAGAAACCCAACCAATCATTAACATTTGGAAATAAAACTAAAGTAAATTAACAACAAGTAGCGCGGAGGTTTATTGAATATAGAGGCCGCTAACTCTATCTAGTTACGCGGATAAAAATCAGCCAATACAATTAATAAATAATGTCTAACAACAGACTGAAACTTAAAGTTAGACGAAGCAGTTAGCCTCGGGCTCGGCGTACTTCGAATAAACAAGCTGATTTCAAGTTGCTTCCTAGCCTCAGTGGTGGTGATTACAGCCACAAAAAAGCCGCAACGAGTGCGACTTTTTGTAATAAGAGTTATGTCTATCTTTTCAAAGAGTCCATGGGTCATATCAACCTCGAACCTAGGAACTGGCTTCTAACCCCTCGTGTCTAATCGCTGCTTACACCTTGCTCTAAGCATATCCCTAAGCAAGAGAATAACCGGTGTGACATGCTCTCTTCCCGGGCACACCAGATAGAGATCCGCACTCTCTCCCTCAAAATCCTTCAGCATAGGGACGAGTCTTCCCCTTAATATATCTTCACCAAGATCCAAAGCTGATTTGTATACAAGTCCCTTGCCTGCCACGGCCCAGCGACGCGCTACCTCGGCATCATTACAGGTCCGATTTCCCGTGACTCTCACCTTAAACTCACGGCCATTTTTAGTGAAGCGCCACTGGTCATGGGTTCGCTCATCTAACATAAAGAACAAGCAATTATGATCCGATAGTTGCTCGATAGATGTGATCGCACCATGTTTAGCAATATATTCCGGGGAGGCACAAAGCAGTCTCTTCACCTTAGCTATCTGAAATGCGACTAAGGAGGAGTCCTTTGGCGTACCTATACGCAGTGCGACATCTATCTTGTCGTGGTAGAAATCTGAGAGGGTATCACCAATATGCAGCCTGAATTTAAGCTGGGGATATTCATCCATAAAGTCATCGAGCCAGGGGAGTAATACGCTTCGACCCGTATCTGAAGGCACGGCCAGACTGACGACACCTGAAATCTTCTCTTTCACATCATCGATAGCCTGCTGTCCCAGACTCAAATCTGCCAACGCCCTGCGACAATAGATCAGATAACGCTCGCCCGTATCCGTCAGCCTGAGTCTCCGCGTGCTGCGAATAAACAAACTGGTGTCGAGTTGCTTCTCCAGCCGTTTCAATGCAGCGCTGGCCGCTGCCGGAGAAAGCTCCAGCTCAGTCGCAGCCGCGGTAATGCTACCGCAGTCGGCAACCCGAACAAAAAGCATAAGATCGTTTATTTGCATAGCATTCATTCATTGGAAAGAGTCTTCACCATGCTATGGGCTATTTTACAAAAAAGAAAGCCTGCTTCAAGCAGGCATTGGGGCTAGACAGAGTATGCAGAAAACTAAAACTGAGCCATTGCCATCTTACGGCGCAAATACGCGATCTGCTGCATATGGGGTAAGTCCTTGGGACAATTATCCTGACAACCGAGTAGGGTCATGCAGCCAAACACACCATCCTGGTTACCTATAACATGATAAAAATCTTCTGTACTGCGACTATCTCGACTATCGAGCTCGAATCTGGCCAGCTTCATCATGCCCACAGCACCGACAAAGGTCTCTCGCATCTGCTTAGTGGCACAAGCCGATACACAGACACCACATTCGACGCAGCGATCCAACTCATAGAGTTTAGCCGCCTCTTGCGGAGACATAGGTGTCTCGAGTCTATGAACGTCGGCATCTTCACTCATTGGATGTAGCCAGAGTTTAAGTCGTTCAGCCAGTTCACGCATAAATTTGCCGGTGTTCACCGAGAGATCGCCTATCAGCTCGAAGCCAGGTAGAGGCATCAAGGTCATTTCCCCTTTGGGGTAATTCTTGGTCAAGGTTCGGCATGCCAGCGTTGGAAAGCCATTTATCACCATGGCGCAACTACCACAAATGCCTGCACGGCAGACAAAATCAAACTGCAGAGAGGTATCTTGATGCTCACGTAGCATGTTCAGCGCGATAAACACTGTCATACCAGGCGTTTCTTCAATTTGATACTTCACCATCTTAGGCTTATCACCCGCCTCTTGTGGGTCATATCTGAAGATATTGAATGTTAAGGTACGCCCTTTAGTCTCAATTGGGTTCATTTGGCTATTTTCCTCACTGCCGCAGGCTCACCGCTTTCGGTCAACTTATCACTTAAACGTTCATTTTTAGGCTGCAGAGCCTCGGGGACCTCGAAGGGCATAATTGCATTTTGCCGCTGATATCGGTCGGCATCATCATCCAATTCACGCAGAATTTTAGCGATCTCCAGCTCCCGCTTCTCTGTATCAGGATGAGCGATTGCATTGTCGATACCGTATCCTCGATACCCAGGTGGCAGCTCCATCTTCATCACATCCAGCGGCTCATAACTCAGCTCTGGAGAGAGTGCATTCTCATCAGGCCAGCTCGAAAGCGTTCTATTCAACCAGTCTTTATCGTTTCTTTGGGGGAAGTCTTCTCGAGCATGGGCACCACGGCTTTCTGTACGTGCTGCCGCGCCGCATGCCACAGTGAGTGCAACTTTAATCATGCGCTTAACACGTAGCGCTTCGACCAATTCAGGATTTGCATGGCGCTTGCTACATTTAAGGCCAATATCACGCGAGCGTTTCAGTAGCCCTTGCAGCTCAGAAACCGCTTTATCGAGCTCGCTACCATTGCGGAAAATCCCCACATAATCCATCATGATTCTTTGCATCTCTTTTCTAATCACAAACGGACTCTCTGTACCTTCACCCTCCACTAAATCATCAATTTCGCTGCGCACCTTATCGATAAATGACTCGGCCAGTCCAGTGTCTATCTCTAAGGTATTTTTTTCGCAGAAATCGGCAACATATTTACCGATAATCATGCCGCCGACCACGGTTTCTGCCAGCGAGTTACCACCGAGTCGATTGAAGCCATGCATGTCCCAGCACGCAGCTTCACCGACACTAAACAAGCCTTTCAGTTGCGGATTTTGACCCGTTTTATCGGTGCGGATCCCCCCCATAGAATAATGTTGAGTCGGGCGAACCGGGATCCACTCCTTAGCAGGATCAATCCCCAGGAAATTTTCACAGATCTCTTTCACTTCACGCAGATTAGTTTCAACATGTTTACGGCCAAGCAAGGTAATATCGAGCCACAGATGCGGACCATAGGGACTATCAACTCCCTTGCCCTTACGCATATGTTCTGTCATGCGACGAGAAACCACATCACGGGAAGCCAGCTCTTTCTTCTCCGGCTCATAATCCGGCATGAATCTATGGCCATCTTTATCTCTTAGCAAGCCACCGTCACCGCGACAGCCTTCGGTCGTCAGAATACCAACAGGCACGATGGCAGTCGGATGAAACTGCACCGCTTCCATATTGCCCAGCTTGGCAACACCAGTTTCTAGGGCGAGCGCCTGACCGATACCTTCGCAAATAATGGCATTGGTCGATACTTCATAAATCCTGCCGTAACCGCCAGTAGCAATCGTGGTCGACTTGCCGATATAGGCCCTTAGCTCTCCGGTTACCAGACAGCGCGCTACAACACCTTGACAACGCTTACCATCATGAATGATTGCCAAGGCTTCGACGCGTTCATGGACAGGAATATCCATAGAGATAGCCTTGTTATCGACCGCATAAAGCAAGGAATGTCCGGTACCATCTGCGGTATAACAGGTGCGCCACTTCTTAGTACCGCCAAAATCACGGGCGTTGATCAATCCATGGGCTTGTTTAGCCTCTTCTATGGTGACCTTTTCCGCGTTCACCACGACTTGTCTCGGACCTTCTGTGATCCGAGTCCAGGGGACGCCCCAGTTTGCCAGCTCTCTTACAGCCTTTGGGGCACAGTGAGCAAACATACGTGCGACATCTTGATCGCAACCCCAGTCGGAACCCTTTACCGTATCCTGAAAATGAATATCTTCATCATCACCCATTCCTTTCACGGTATTGCCCAGACTCGCTTGCATGCCCCCTTGCGCTGCAGCGGAATGTGACCGCTTCGCAGGAATAAGAGAAAGCACTAGAGTATCGAGTCCGCGTTCCTTGGAGGCGATGGCAACGCGTAAGCCAGCCAATCCGGCTCCAACCACTAAAGAATCGGTATATATCAGTTTCACACTTGCTCCTTTTAAAGCCTAGGGTTCTGGTTTTTTAAGTTCTAAGTTCTAAGCCGTAAGTTTTAAGTTTTAAGTTTTAAGTTTTAAGCCGTAAGTTCAAAGTAGGTTAAAGCTAAGACGACGGCCTTCGGCCTATCGCTACGCGGACGGCTGCGCCTATTCGAAGGGCTAGGCCCCCATTTTTCCTGTAGGAGGGTGCTTTAGCCCCGATGTTCATGGGTTTATTCTCTCCCTTGTAGGAGGGTGCTTTAGCCCCGATGTTCAATGAATTGATTCCCTCCCTTGTAGGAGGGTGCTTTAGCCCCGATGTTCAATGAATTGATTCTCTCCCCTGTAGGAGGGTGCTTTAGCCCCGATGTTCATGGGTTTATTCCCTCCCCTGTAGGAGGGTGCTTTAGCCCCGATATCCATGGGTTTATTCCCTCCCTTGTAGGAGGGTGCTTTAGCCCCGATGTTCAATGAATTGATTCTCTCCCGGCTAAAGCCGGTCCTACAACTCCGCATCATCCAGTTTCCCTAGGGTCTAGCCCCTAGGAACTCGGCCCTTCTCTTCATTATGCATATGGAAGGAAAGCCAATAGCGACGCTAATCCAATCACAACGAAGACGACACTTATGATGTTTTTTATCTTTTTCATACGGGCACGGGTATTTAAGTCTCTGGCCACGCCCCATTTTATCGCCACACGGTAAATACCAATTGCGGCATGTAATTCAACACTCAGCAACAGGGGCAGATATAACAGCCAAACCCCATCGTTCCAGATCCTGTTCGCCGAACCCGAAGGGCCTATGGTTTCTGGCGCCGAGCCGATAAGCCAAAGGTGCACCGGCAGTAAAACAAAGATAATGACACCGGTAATTGCCTGCCACACCCAAAGCTGAGTATCACCATGCTTGATGGCGCTCATCTGCTTTCTAAGTGCTAGCTGCTGCTTTAGGCTCAATGGTAATTTTTGCAGTGCTACCAAGACATGAATGAAAGCTAACGTACCTATCCCTATGGCAATAAGCGAAACTATCCAAGGATAACCATGGCCGTCGCTACTCAGAAAACTCAGCTCCATCAAGCCAGCAACCCAGCTCATCGCATCGCCACCGAGTAAGATGGATGAAACCAAGACTAAATGCGTCCATAAGAACAGCGCTAAAATCACACCAGAGAGACTCTGACTGATATCGAGCCAGGCAGTCCAGCGCCTTCCTTGCGCCTTAATTTTTGTACTTGTTGTCGTTATTGTATTTGTCGTACTTTCTGCGATTGCAGAATCATTAATAGTCATATGTCCTCACTGAATGTTGAGTTGCTACATGATCTAAAAACCTTATAAAGGGTAATGATAATGTCGCCCACAAATCACTCAATTACAGTGAGGTAGATCAATTCAGCTCTAAATAATCAAGGATATCCTTATCTAATCATGACTAATGGCCAGTTGGGACATAAGCCTCTACAGGCAAAGATAAACCGCTACCTATGTAAATATATGAAACTAAACTAAGTACACCGATAGTAATAAGGTAAATAATCATGACTTTTGCCAGCTTTCTTAAACCTGATCGGTTAGCGGTTATCCCCCACTTCACTGCAACACGGTACAAACCAATCATGGCATGGATAACCACAGCTGGAAGCAGCAAGGCATAGAGCAACCAGGCATTGGCGTGATAAACACGTTCAGCAGATAAGTGAGGACCAATTTCAGGATTGGTGATCATGGTAAATATGTGTACTGGTGCTAAGAAAAACAAAATAAAGCCGGTAACAAGTTGCCAGAACCAGGCATGACTATCTTTATGCTTGATGACATTCATGTGCCTGCGAAGTGCTCGCCACTGGCCAATTTGCGCAGGGAAACGACGCAATGCAACCGCCGCATGTGCGATCACAACCAGCAAAATGAACATTGAAAATATTTTAGTCACGATAGGAAAACCATGGCCCGTTTCGCTAAACATGCCGCCTTCCAGTATTTGCACCACCTGATAAAACGCTTCTTTACCGAATAAAATACTCGATTCGAAGTGAAGGTGCGCTAATAAGAAACAACCCAACAAGATACCTGTGGCACTTTGAATTTTATCGGCTTTCGCAGACCAAGGATGTCCGCCGATACCTGGGATACTGGATGCGGGTAATAGAGTTCTCACAGTCATATTCTTATCTGCCTATTGTCGGGATTTACACTCTAGCAGGAAGATCATCAATGGGAGATGTGCCCTATACATTTCGTGATTTAACTCACTAGATTAAGTCTGAGTATTTGAAGCCTGTCACAAACAATGGCTAAGTCAGCAAACAGAGGTAAGACCAATTAACCAATTTAATTCAACTAGTTACTGTTATCATTCAAACGATGGCAATCAATGACAATCGATGACACATTTATATTCATTTCAGCAAGATAAGTAATAGCGCAACTAATAACTCACCCATAAACACCTAGATTAATCACTTGTGATCGGTTTGTATGTTTACCTAGCCCAACTCAGGCCCTACATTGCTTTGAAACTCGCAATACATGCAGGCTTGGGTATACAATAGCCGCAATTTTACAAGTAACGAGACGATTCCATGCCTTGGATCCAACTGAAAATTGATACCGATAGCCAACACGCAGATGCATTAAGCGATCTGCTGATGGAAGAAGGTGCGCTGTCTATTACCCTAGAAGATGGTAAAGATACCCCTATATACGAACCAACCTTGGGTGAAACACCACTTTGGAATCACACCGTACTGACTGCGTTATTCGAAGCCGATAGAGATCTTGCCATCCTTGTTGAACAACTAAAATTAGTGCCTTATTTAGGTACCGATTTTAGTTATAAGATCGAACAGGTCGAAGACAAAGATTGGGAACGCGAATGGATGGATAACTTCCACCCCATTCAATTCGGCAAGCGACTGTGGATCTGTCCTAGTTGGCGTGAAATCCCAGATCCAGATGCGGTTAACGTGATATTAGATCCAGGCTTAGCATTCGGTACAGGTACTCACCCGACTACCGCTTTATGTCTCGAATGGTTAGATGGACTGGAGTTAACCGATAAAGAGGTCATCGACTTCGGTTGTGGCTCAGGCATCTTAGCCGTCGCGGCGCTAAAATTAGGTGCTAAAAAAGTCACTGGAATCGACATTGATTATCAGGCAATCGAAGCTTCGAAGGCCAACGCCGAGCGCAATGACGTATTGGAGCAGATCAGCCTCTACCTTCCGGAAGATCAACCGCAGGATCTTAAGGCCGATATCTTGGTTGCCAACATTCTTGCGGGGCCACTACGTGAATTAGCCCCATTAATTGCTGAAAAAGTAAAATCTGGTGGTCAATTAGCCCTGTCAGGTCTGTTAAAAGAACAAGCCGATGAAGTTGCCGAATTTTACACCGAATGGTTCGATATGGATGAGCCGGCTCACAAAGAAGATTGGAGTCGCTTGACAGGAACACGTAAATAGCTGTATTGGGCGGCACACCTTGTTCCGCCTAACTATTCTCAGCTCGCAAAAGTCAAGAAAAAAAGTTTCCTCTAGGTCATTTATTGACCTTTTCACCGACTCAAAAAAGACGTACTATAGCGCCCCTTTGAAGCGCAGGTATGTTGAGAATGCAGATTGGACCCTATCAACTGAAAAATCAGCTGATCGTGGCACCAATGGCAGGTGTCACAGACCAACCCTTTAGAAATCTTTGTGTTCGTTATGGTGCAGCCATGGCGGTTTCAGAGATGCTTTCATCTAATCCCGATGTTTGGGACACAGATAAGAGCCGCCAGCGCATGAGTCATGCTGGTGAGAATGGAATACGCTCAGTGCAAATCGCAGGCGCCGATCCTGAATTGATGGCCAATGCCGCTGTTGTCAACGTACAACAGGGAGCACAGATCATCGATATCAATATGGGTTGTCCTGCTAAGAAAGTGAATAAGAAGCTAGCGGGTTCAGCTCTGCTGCAAAACCCTGTGCAGGTAAAAGCAATTTTACAGGCCGTGGTAGCCGCAGTCGATGTACCTGTGACACTGAAGATTCGAACCGGTTGGGCTCCAGAGCACAGGAATGGTGTTCACATCGCCCAGATAGCCGAAGATTGTGGCATTGCCTCATTAGCCGTTCACGGCCGAACCAGGCAGTGCATGTATAAAGGCGACGCCGAATACGACACGATTAAGGCTATTAAACAGAATATCTCGATCCCAGTTATTGCTAATGGAGATATTGTCACCCCAGAGAAGGCACGCTACGTGCTTGACCATACGGGTGTCGATGCTCTCATGATAGGACGAGGTGCCCAGGGACGGCCTTGGATTTTCCGAGAAATCCAACATTACCTGGATACGGGTAACAAGCTAGCGCCTGTTGAGATGGATGAAAAGCGTCTTGTGATGCTGGAACATCTTAAAAACTTATATGAACTATATGGTGAGTATAAGGGCATCCGTTTTGCTAGAAAGCATGTTGGATGGTATTTGGACCAGGAAGAACAGCGTCCATTCCGTGCCGAGTTTAATCGGCTGGAGACTGTTGAAAAACAATGTTCCATGGTGGAACGCTATTTTGATGAAATTGCACAGAATTAATTAAAGAGCAGAATACGAATGTTTGATCAGACTACTAACACAGAAACTCATCAGCTTACAGTTGGCAAAATCGAAACAGCTAACGGTACTATTAAGCCTCAGTTACTACGTGACGCTGTAAAGCGCGCTGTAACAAACTTTTTCGCTCAGATGGACGGACAAGAAGCTGAAGAAGTATATGAAATGGTGTTGAGCGAAGTTGAAGCTCCTCTGCTAGATATCATCATGCAGCACACTCGCGGCAACCAGACTCGCGCTGCGAACATGCTGGGTATCAACCGTGGTACTCTGCGCAAGAAATTGAAAAAGTACGGCATGAACTAATCGTTCTTTCCTTACTAAATAAAAAAACCAGCTTCGGCTGGTTTTTTTATGTCTGATTTTTCACCTAAGTTTAATCTACATCATAAAAAGGTCTATTCCCGACTAAATTAGTCAAGTTTTACTTGTCCATAAGCTGAGTGCCAAATAACATCCCCATTAAAGGTATATATAATTTACAGCTTTGGAGCAGGTATGAGCACAACTTCTCAATCGGATCTCAAACTATCCCAGCAACGCGTCGGAAAATTGGTGGCCGATGATTTTCGCGCCGCACATGTATTCAGTCAATTCGATATCGATTTCTGTTGCGGTGGCGGTCGTTCACTCGCCTCGGCCTGTAACAAATCTGGTGCAGACTTAGCCGAGGTAGAAGCCGCGCTGGTCGCTATAGACACTTCGGGCCCTAAGGAAGATACACTCAATCAACTAGCCATCGATAAACTGATCGACTATATCGAAGATACACATCATACCTACGTGAGAGAGAAAGCCCCACTCCTGCTCGAATACAGCCAGAGGATGGTACGCGCCCATGGCGAAAATTATCCGGAGATAAAACCATTTGCCGGCTGGGTTCAGGCATTGATCGAAGATCTGGTGCCTCACTTGATGAAGGAGGAGAAGATTTTATTCCCCGCAATCAGGGCCATGGCCGCCGGAGAAACTGTTGACGCCTGCTTCGGTCATATTGGCAATCCTATCAATGCCATGGAACATGAGCATGATGAGGCTATTCAGATGTTCGAAAAGCTCCATGAGCTCACTAATCACTTTCAACCACCTGAGCATGCTTGCACCACCTGGCGTGTCTGCTATGCCACTCTGGCGGAGTTTGAGGCTGACTTGAAACAGCATATTCACTTGGAAAACAATATCTTGTTCCCCAAGGCTCTAGCCCAGTCTACGTAATACCTATCTTATTAATACCGACTGGTATGACTAAAAATAGACAGTAAAAAAGGCCAGCATTGTAACAATGCTGGCCTTTTCCGTGACGATGGATAATTTACCCAATTAATTCTTGCAACTCATGTATGTCTTGAATTTCTACATGGGGCAATAGCTGACCGAATTTGTGTGGTTTATCTCGGCCGAAGCTTGGATTGAGCCAAGCAGACTGACAGCCTGCCATTCTGGCTCCCATAACATCGGATGCATGACTATCTCCGACGTGCAGTAAACTATGTAGTGGAATATCGAGCCTACGACAGGCGTGATAGAACATATCGGGGTAAGGCTTCATGCGGGTGCCTGCGCCAGGATGAAGCACAAAATCCAGCACATCACCCAGACCGATTTTATCGGCATCGACATTGCCATTGGTGATGCCGATTAATGGATATTTGGCACTCAAGTCTCGAAGCAAGTTTACCACAGGTCTTGGAACGGTAAAGTCTGAGCGCTTACGTAAGAAGCAATTCAAACCGGCCATGGCACCGGATTTGGCATGCTCTCTGGAGTAACCCAGCATCAACAGGCCTTGTTCCAACATGATCAATCTTGCGGCAGTCGTATCATGGCCAAGCTCAGGCTGATTGTGGATAAGACGTGTTTTGAGTTTCATCCAGTCATCCCTTTGCCAGCGACGAGTCTCGCTATAGTTCTGATGTAAAAATTGCAGCAGTGAAGCTTCAGCGGCCCTGATAATAGGACCATTATCATATAAGGTGTCATCGAGATCGAAGCTAATCGCTTGATAGGCTCTAGGCCCGAGATATATCTGAGCCATCAGCTCTCCTCCCTTTTCGCGCTACTGAGCTTCTTGGCTCTGCTGGCCCTTGGATGAGCCCCGTCGTACACTTTTGCCAGATGTTGGAAATCTAAACTTGTGTATATCTGAGTCGTCGAGAGATTGGCATGGCCAAGCAACTCCTGCACCGCACGCAGGTCGGCGCTCGACTCCAACATATGAGTCGCGAAAGAGTGACGTAACTTATGCGGATGCACCCGCATATTCAAGGCCTGCTCTTGTCCCCACTTAGCTAATCTGGCTTGTATGCTTCTATGGGCTAATCGTTTTCCCTTGGCTGTGACGAATAACGCCTCATCTTGGCAAGGAATACTCTCTCTCAACGCTAACCAAGCCTGGATAGCTTGGATCGCACATCGACCGACAGGAACAATCCTTTCCTTGCTTCCTTTACCTAACACCTTCACTTGCCGTTCGGCAAAGCGGATAGCAAGCACATCGAGAGCCGCCAGCTCGGCGAGTCTTAGACCGGAGGAGTAAAACAACTCCATGATGGCTTTATCACGCACACTCAAGGGATCGTCGGCGTCTATCTCTAATAGGTGAGTCACAGAGTCGAGATCCATATTTTTTGGCAGGGGTTTATTTTGCTTAGGCGCACTCAGACTCTTGGCTGGATTGGCGTTAATGACCCCCTCACCCAGTAAGAAGTCACAAAACTGCTTTACCGCAGAAAGTGTTAATGACAGAGAGCGAGGACTCAGGCCCTGGCGGTGTAATTGCCCCAAGACGTGCTGAATTTGTTCATGGCTGACCTCTGACCACAAGAAAGGTAAGGAGGCATTGTCTTCGAGTTTAACGGAGACTCGATGCAACTCGTATAGGTAATTTCGTACTGTATGTGCCGAAAGCTGTCGCTCGGAGCTCAAGTAACTCTCAAACCGTTTAAACCAGTTAGCGTTCATATTTGCTCCATTCAGAGCCTCTCAGCTTTTAAATTCATGACGGATAGGAAAACACCCGGTTGCCACTAGCCTTGTCGTTATGCTACTTACAGGCTCTTGGCAAGATACTCTGAGTACAGTTAAAGCTTAGGCAATAGATGATCTATGAGTTGCTTAAGTTGATCCAGCAGAAGATTATCCATTTCCGGATGAAAATGCATCGAATTTTGACTCGCTATGGCAAAAATGACCTGACCACATTGATCCGATAATCTAGATAAGGCCACAGAGCCGACTTCGCAGCCAAATAAACGTTTCGATTCTGCCGTAGTGAGTCGACCAAAATAATAACCTTGGCTCAGGCGCTTACTCCAGATGTGCGACAACTCGCTATCGATATCATGTACCGTGATTAATCGAACATGACTAAACTGAAATTGTGTTTTTAAACCTTCGGATAACGCTTGCCTCAGTTCACCGAGATCTTCACATTCAAGCAGTTTGAGTGACAGCCTGGTATTGAACATGTAGATCATCTCATTACGGGTAGCCATCCCCATCAAGGATGTGATCTCCTCCTCTAACTGCCGTACCCGGCTGCGCAGCATCTCTTGTTGGCGCTCAACCAAGGACACGGCACCACGCTGTGCATGTGGGATTCGCATTGCCAACAGCAGCTCAGGATAACGAGTGAAAAAATCAGGGTTATCCAGCAAGTATTCTCGAATCAGTATCTCATCAAAAGGCAGTTGTTTTTTCACATTAATCATTTCAGTCATGTTTGTATCTGTCCGTCATATACGTGTTCGGCAGGCCCAGTCATCCATAAAGGTTTACCCTCTCCATCCCAATTAATGGTCAAGGTACCTCCCGGTAGATCGACACGTACACGCTTATCTAGCTTACCTTGTAACTGACCCACGACAACCGCAGCACATGCACCGGTACCACAGGCAAGCGTCTCTGCCGCGCCACGTTCATATACTCTTAGTTTGATATGACCCGAGTTAATCACCTGCATAAAACCGACATTCACTCCCTTTGGGAAGCGCTCATGTTGAGTCAATAAGGCGCCAACCCCCTCGACATCTGCAGCCTGAATATCTTCGACATCCAAAACACAGTGAGGGTTACCCATTGAAACGGCGCCACAGAGAAAGGTCTGCATCTTAGATTCTGCAGTGTCGGTCTGTAACAAATATGTTTTTTCCGCTCTCTTAGCATTAAAGGGGATCTTGCTTGGCTCGAGTACCGGAATACCCATATTCACGGTGACATTGCCGTCTGGCTCTAGGCGCAGGGTAAGTTTGCCGTTGGAGGTGCTGACTTTAATTTTTTGTTTGTTAGTCAATCCCTTGTTACGCACAAAGCGAGCGAAACAGCGTGCACCATTACCACACTGCTCAACCTCTCCGCCATCGGCATTAAAAATACGATAGTGGAAATCAAGATCGGGATCATAAGGAGGCTCCACCAGAAGCAACTGATCGAAACCTATACCAAAATTTCGATCGGCAAGGCGTTTGATCTGCTCGGGCGAGAAAAATACATTCTGTGTTACGCCGTCGACCACCATAAAATCATTGCCTAAACCATGCATCTTAGTGAAATGGATCAAGTTAGGTCTCCTTTAAATAGCCCTGTTCCGTGATTCAATAAAGCCTTTGTGCTTTATCTGAGAGCGAAACAGAAACATCATCAATTAATATAAACAGTTTACGGCAGGAGTTGCTCACCTTGCCATAGCTGAGTCAATTTTTCTCTCTCTCGAATAACATAGGCCTGCTCCCCATCGACCATCAACTCGGCGGCTCTAGGGCGTGAATTGTAGTTAGATGACATGGTAAAGCCATAGGCGCCCGATGAGCGCACAGCCAGATAATCACCCGCGGCTAAATTCAACGCTCTGTCTTTGCCTAAGAAATCGCCAGTTTCACACACAGGACCCACGACATCGTAATTTAAGGTTTCACCATCGCGCGGCTTAACAGGGATAATATTTTGCCAGGCACTGTAAAGCGCAGGACGAATAAGATCATTCATGGCACCATCAACCAGGGCAAAATGTTTATCACCGTTGCCTTTAAGATAGAGCACTTGAGTCACAAAGATGCCCGCATTGGCGGCAATAGCACGACCTGGCTCGAAGATAAGCTTTAGCTTTCGGTCACCTAAACGTTCGAGTAAGGCTGCTGCATAGACATCGGGCTGTGGCGGCGTCTCATCGTCATAAGGCACACCTAAACCACCACCCACATCGAAGTGTTCGATATGAATGCCCTGCTCAGCGAGTCGATCGATTAGCGCGAGCATACGATCCATGGCATCGAGGAAAGGCTGGATCTCAGTTAGCTGGGAGCCGATATGACAGTCGACACCTTTAATGTTTAAATTGGGTAACGCGGCGGCGCGAGCGAAAATAGCCTCGGCTTGCTCCATAGCGATACCGAACTTGTTATCTTTAAGGCCCGTAGATATATATGGGTGTGTGCCGGCGTCGACATCCGGATTAATGCGCAGGGAAACCGGTGCAATCTTACCTATACGGCCAGCAACAATATTTAACTGCTCAAGCTCGGCTGCCGATTCGACGTTAAAACAATGAATATCCAGATTGAGTGCCATCTCCATTTCAGCAGCAGTCTTGCCGACACCAGAAAATACCACTTTAGCGGGATCGCCACCGGCCTCTATCACTCGCAGTAACTCACCACCGGAAACGATGTCGAAGCCACTGCCCAAACGCGCGAGCACGTTCAGGACGGCAATATTTGAATTCGCTTTTACTGCGTAACAGATAAGATGGGGATGATCGGCAACCGCACGGTCGAATGCATGCCAATGACGCTCTAGCGTGGCACGAGAATAGATGTACAGGGGAGTACCATGGATACGAGCCAGCTCGGCCACGGAGCAATCTTCAGCCAGTAATTCATTGTTTTTATAGAGAAAATGATCCAAGAGTTTATTCCTTTTGACTTTGTTTCTTTGGTTGCTGCTGTTCTTGTGTCTGGTTATCTTTTTTGTCTGGCGATTTATATAACGCCCCTGTTTGTCCGCAAGCGGACACAAAAAGGCTGGCAAACAACATCAGTGAACACAGTCTCATTTTTCTCAACATCAATCTTTCCATCTAATAGGCTATGGGTGCTATTTAAACTTATCTGTTTTACTCGCTTGTGTCTCAGAACACATATGCTCTCAGGCGCTTACTCGTCTACTGATGTTGCAGAGTTCGGCTTTCTACGTCAAGCACATATAAGCCTAATACATACTAAACTGAAATTTATTTGCTATGAGCAGACCCTGAGATGATTTTTGTAAAAAGTAATGGAGCATACCAAGCACGGTTGTTACTATGTAAATATTCAAATTTGCCCCATTGAAGGACGAAAACAGATGGCAATGACAGACACACAATTTCATCAACTCGCCGATGAGATGTTTCAAGCGATAGATAACGCTATCGAACTTGCTATCGACGAGCAGGATGCCGACATAGATATCGATGCATCAGGCAATGTATTGCAGCTGGAGTTTGAAGATGGCTCTAAGATCGTAATAAACAAGCAAGAACCTCTGCATCAGATCTGGCTGGCGACGAAATTTGGTGGTTATCATTTCTCTTTCGTCGAAGAAAAATGGCTCGATGAGCGCAATGGTACCGAATTCATGCCCTTCGTCATCGAGTCTATTCTCAAGCAAGGTGGCGTAAGCCTATCTCTCTAATCGTCTGCATACCTGACGAAAATGATAACAGGGAACCTTAGGTTCCCTTTTTTAATGCTACTAGCCAAAATGATCATCCCTACCATTAAAAATCCATCTCGGCTTCTTCCACTGATAGCCCAAAAGGGATCACCTGTAATCGCCCATCAACTCTCATCAGACGAAAAAACTGCGGCAAATTGAACCTTTGGGTTGAGATATCTGGTTCTTCGAACGCATGAAAATGGCTCACCTCACTCACCAACTCATTGACACTGGTTCCCTTTTGAATGTAGTGATTTAACTCATTTTTTTCATTTAAGACAAATATATCCAAATCATCATCACTCTGACGTAAAAAATATTGTATCGCTCCCTTCGCTGCAAAGTCTTGGATTACAGCTGGGGCCATAGAAAATGGCTCATTACCTAAGTTCGGTCTGGGCAGTTCGATCAACATACTCTTGGTTAGCTGCTGATAAAAAGCTTTAGCGTCTTTAAGATCCTGATACACCATGCCTTTACTGTTAAAGAACAAGCCATACTGTACTTTTGCCACCTTGAGTGGATAGACTAATGTTACAGAGGAGGACACTTTCCAGCTTAAGCGCGCCGCGCGGCGAACCAGATTTTTCACCGTCTGCTCAAACTGATCTTGTAGCCTGGCAGAACCACTCACCACCTCGACCTTCAAGTCTTCTGCTGAACGGCGAATGCCAGGAGTAACGAAGGCCAAGGCCTCTAATATGGCGAGCTCGCCATGGTAATGATGGCAGTGCCACTCTCCCCATGAATTAAGGCAGAGAAGATCGATTGACTCCAACATATTTTGCTCTGCTCGCCCCAGTGAAAAAATATTGGCATTGAGGTAATCAACCATGACCTCTTGCCCCTGCCACTGCGCCGTCGAATCACTGTTGAAATTGAGCATGAAAACTAACTTGCGATATCGCCAAGGTTGATAGAGGTCCATCTTAGACACTCTCTTAGCCAGGGGTTTAAAAACCTCAATTAAACACTGAGATGCCTTGGTTAAACCCACAGATTTACGCTCACCATTTGCCAGTTCATACCAGCGGGTCATTTTTTCACTGACGCCATTCATCACCGCCCAGGCGAGTAACTTAGCTCGACTCTTAGAGCGGTAAACGGCTCTTTGTCCGATGAAAGCTCTCCGATTTGGAGGGCAGCAATATAAACAATACTCTTGCAGGTTATGGCTGTAGACAATCGTCAGCTCTTGCTCAGAGATTGAATCACTCCAAAGCCGATTCAAGCCGATGAGCTGCTCGGTATCACTACTGAAATACGTATGCAGTTTTCGAGTCAGCAGACCCAGCTCAGATAATTTCAAACTCTCACTGAGTTTATGGGTCGATGCAAATTGCAGTAATGTTTGATAACAACCTAACATCAGCTCATTCAACTGTTCATTAAACCACTGCAGTTGTCCACAATGCCAACGCTCACAGTTATCTAAGGTCTCGAGTAAACTCTTGGACCAGTGCCAACTTTCGACCAAATGATTTAGCTTGTGATAGCGCCAGTCTTTCGCTTGTTCCGGCTCACTTAGTCGGACGCCGCACTTCAAATAAAAACAACGCCGGGCTATCTCTAAACGACGAGGATCATCTTGTGCGATCAAATAGTTTTCTATCGACTCATAGAGCAAGAAATAACTATCGTTGGTGGATGAAAAATCACCTTCTATTGTGTGTTGCCACACTTTTTCACTGATAAACTCGGTATTCGGGTATTGAGCAGCATAGGATTCCAGCAGTAAAACCTTCAACAGCGCCTTATGTGGTTTATCCAGCCCCTTGTAAAGCTGCCAAAGTGAAGCACCAAAGTATTCACATGCCGGAATTTGGCTCACATCCCCCAAAAACAATAACTGCTGCGAGTCTTGAGCATTAGGCCACCAGGCCACCTTCTTGCCAGCCAAACAAATCTGACTACGATAAAACTCTTCCAGTAATAACCAGTGCTGAGCACTACCGCTATGCTCGTTACCTATGGCTCGTAGAGGCGATGCTTTATCTGCAGAGCATACAGAAAACTGTTCGGGATGAACCAGGTAGAAATTCACCTCGAGTCCATACTGAGCAAACCATGTCGTCAACAAGCCTGATTTCTCTTCGAGTAGTCGGCACTCTTCCTTACTGAGAAGCCGATCATGAACTAGCCAGACATCGATATCACTCTTTGGGTTTTGCCCGAAACTCGACATGCTCCCCATGCTATACACCCCCTCGATAGCAGCCTGCTTAACGAGATGCACCATAGGTCTAACTAAACCTAAGGTGTCACAAGCTGCGAGTTCTTGCTCACTTGGCGCATACTCAAAAACACCAGATGGTGTCATAGGGCCGTTATAACCGGGAAAACCGGCTCGGTGGTAATGCAACAACACAGGGATAAGACGAAGGAGATCTCTTTTCAGCGGAGACAATAGTGCGAGAGCACGCGCCTGCCTGACGCGATTTAATCGGTCTGCGGTTTCAATAATGTGATTCTGTTCATTGTTCAATAAGAGTCACGCCAAGGCAGGGTTAGAAACAGTTGTAATGCTAACAGCTTTAACCGCCACAAGGAATAAACGAGACCATGATCACACTTTTAACTAAAGTCGTTTTGGGCAGAGGTCAAAGAATCAAACCCCATTTGTTACATCTAATCCTGAGCAATGTTAGCATTACTGCATCTAAGGCCTCTGTATGGAACATCGAGCATGTCTCAAAACGTCATTCGAATCGCAACACGTAAAAGCCCCCTTGCACTCTGGCAAGCCGAATTTGTAAAAGCAGAACTGGAAAAATTTCATCCAGGTTTGACCGTTGAACTTCTTCCTATGAGTACTAAAGGTGACATCATCTTAGATACTCCACTGGCAAAAGTAGGTGGAAAAGGCTTGTTTGTTAAAGAGCTTGAAGTCGCCATGCTCGAAGACAGAGCCGACATCGCCGTTCACTCGATAAAAGATGTACCAGTGGATTTCCCCGACGGCCTAGGGCTCGAAGTCATCTGTGAGCGAGAAGATCCACGCGATGCATTCGTCTCAAACAATTACAAGTCTATCGGCGACCTACCCCAGGGAGCCGTTGTCGGCACCTCAAGTCTGCGACGTCAGTGCCAGATCCGAGGCATGCGACCCGATCTGAAAATAACCGATCTTCGCGGCAACGTAGGCACACGATTAGGTAAGCTAGATGCCGGAAACTATGATGCCATCATACTCGCCGCCGCAGGCCTTAAACGTCTAAAGCTTGAGGAACGTATCACTAGCTTTATCTCAGCCGAAGATTCTTTACCCGCTAACGGCCAAGGCGCTGTAGGAATCGAGTGCCGTACTGATGATGAGCGTGTAAAAGCACTACTCGCACCACTTGAGCATGCAGAGACTCGTTTTCGAGTGACAGCAGAACGCGCGATGAATACTCACTTGGAAGGTGGGTGTCAGGTACCGATCGGCGCATTCGCCGAAATCCAAGGTGATACTCTGACACTACGTGGTTTAGTGGGTAACCCCGATGGCAGCAAGATAATCACAGGCACATGTGTTGGCCCAAAAACTGATGCTAAGGCCATAGGTATTGCACTTGCCGAAGAGCTACTGGGCAAAGGCGCGAAAGAGATTCTTGATGCCGTTTATATCAAGTAATTGATGCTTTTCAGTGAATAGCTATCGATGACTACTAACTCAAGATGAAGATATTGCTGACCCGCCCACAAGGGCGAAATCAGTTAATGGTTGAGGCGCTTCTAGCCAGAGGCGTCGCACATCTTGTCACGCCTTTACTTCAAGTAGAAGCGACTCAGGTGCAGCAACAAAGTCACGGCATGGCTTTATTTAAGCATGCAGACATCATCATATTTATCAGCACCAACGCGGTAAAATTTGCCGCTCAAGCCATAGATAAAGCCTGGCCTATAGAGGCACAATTTTACGCAGTCGGTGAAGCGACCTTAAACGCGCTTGCGCAATTGGGTATCTCAGCCCTAGAAGCCCCTCAAGATTGTCAACAGACCGAAGGATTACTCACACTCCCCCAGCTCCAATCTCTGTCTAAAAAGAAGATAGTCATAGTTCGAGGGGTCGGTGGAAGAGAAGCCCTGGCGAATGAATTAACCCATAGAGGCGCCGATGTTAGCTATTGGGAAGTTTATCGCAGGACCTGTCCGACATTAACATCAACAAGCAATGCACAGGCGTGGCAGCAAGCCAAAATCGACACGATAGTCATCACCAGTGGCGAGATTCTCGATAACCTAATCAAACTTGTACCAAAAGAGTTATTTGCTTGGCTGCGTGCATGTCATATTATAGTCCCTAGCTCACGAGTACAGGAGCAAGCTATTGCCAATGGATTTCAGCAAGTTACCAATGCAAAAGCGGCCAACTGTAAGGCCATACTTGTAGCCTTAAGCTTGTAAAATTCGCCTGTAAACGCGCTAAACTCGTCATTTTTGTAGCTGTATCGCTTTTAAGGGACTGTTTAATGGACAAGAAAAAATTAGATGATAATGCCGTAGACGCACATACAGAGTTAAACTCTGAAGCAGATGCTAATAATGCCGCTGTGGCAGTCAATATAGCAGCTAAGAGTGCTGACACTCCCTCAAAGCAGACCCATAGTCAATCAACCACTTCGGACACTAACGCCAAGCGTTCCGGTGTCTCTTGGGGCTTTTTGTTCAATCTGATTTTTATCTTGCTGCTAACCTTTGCCACTTGCGGCGGCGGATATTATCTCTATCAGGAGCTTGCTGTTCAAAAAGACAGATCTCAGGCGCTATCCATTGAGTTGAAACAAGCCTTGAATGAACCTGCCAAGCAAATTTCGAGACTCGAAAGAAAACAAGAACAACTCGCCAGCAGCACAAACTTTGGCATAGATAAGCTGACAAGCAATCAGCTCCAACTGAGTGAAAGAGTCGCCAAACTGGCTCAGCGTAACCCCAATCACTGGATGGCAGAGGAAGCAAAATATTTGGTCAGAATGGCGGGTAATAAGCTTTGGCTGGAAAAAGATCCCAGCACATCGGCGAGTTTACTCAAGGCCGCAGATGACCGCATCGAATCGATGAAAGATCCCTCGCTAACACCATTGAGAAAAGCGCTAGCATCTGACATAGCAGCAGTATCCGCTATCAAGAGCACAGATATTGCGGGGACCGTACTGACCCTGGATAACATGATAGAGCACCTAAACCAGCTGCCATTAAATCGAGTCGATGTGACCAATGCGGCTAATCGCCCAACCAATCCTGAGATGACAGAGTCGATAGATGATTGGCAAGAAAACCTGACTAAATCCTGGAAGGCGTTTATGGACGATTTTGTGGTCATTCGTAAAAGATCCACAGATATCACTCCCATACTCACACCGGATCAACAGTGGTACCTGGTTGAAAATATCAGAAATAAGCTACTTCAATCTCAGCTTGCTCTATACCGACAAGATCAGGTTAATTACCGACAATCTTTGACCCTTGCAAGGAAGTGGATCTATCAATACTTCGATCTTAGCAAGGCTCAAACTGAAGAAACACTGGCCGCACTCGATGCATTAACTACCTTAGAAATTCAGACCCCGAGTATTAACCACTTTCAATCGACTCCTATGCTGCAACAGCTGACTACCTACGGTAACTTGATGGTGACTGAAGAGGCTTCCCTATGACACGCGTATTAATCTATCTGGGAATTGTTTTGTTCGGCCTCTGTATCAGTCCTTTTTTTGAAGGCATGAATGGCTACCTGTATTTCACCATATGGGATTACGAAGTTGAAACAGGTGTCCTTTTTGCGGTTATCGCGCTTATCGTTTTTTACGGTTTACTGCAGCTAACTGAGTGGGTGATTATTTTCATACTGAACCTGCTACTCAGCAGCCGCCTGCTCCCCGAAAAATGGCGTAAAAAAGCCGCAAGAAAACACACCTTAGTGGGGGCGCTCGCATTAGCGGAAGAGGATTGGTCCACAGCTGAGAAAGCCATGATTAAAGGCGCCGAGAAAGGTGAGTTGCCAACCCTTAATCTGCTTGCCGCAGCAAGAGCAGCCCATCATCAGAACAATGCCGAGTCTCGAGACAAATACCTGCAACAAGCAGAACAGGAGCCATTGGCTATCAAGGCCGTGAGCACTAGCCGCACCCGCTACTTACTCCAACAAGGAGAGCTAGACAAGGCTAGAATAGAGCTAGATAAACTCTCCCCCACGAGTAAGAGTAAACAACCGGTATTAAAGTTGGCCTTGGAGTTATATCAAGCTCAAGCCGACTGGCATGCACTAAAGTTACTGCTCCCCATAATAAAGAAGCGCCAGGTACTTAGCGAGGCAGATTATCAACACCTCACCATGCTCACCAATAATGCTCTGCTTATTCAGGCCCAATCCAGCAGCAAACAAGAATTAGAAAAAGTATGGCACTGGTTAAGCCGTGCCGAAAGAAAAGAGCCACAGAACCTCGCCAGCTATTGTTTAGGTTTACATAAATTCAACCGTGAAACAGAGGCTAAGAAACTCTTAATGAAACAGATAAAGAGCGGCCTTTGTTCGGATACCTCGATGGCGCTTGCTGAGATACTTTCTCCCGCTGATATCGAAGAGAGAAGACAGATATTTTCGCTTGAGACAAAGTACGCTGAAGAGCTCAGCTTCCAAATATTACTGGCTAAGCTGCATTCGCAAAATAAAGATTATCGTCAAGCCATGAAATACTGGAAAAAAGTGTGTCATCAGCAACCAAACAAAGCTAACTGGCTGGCTCTTGGTGAAACCCATGAGCACCTTGGCGAACAAAATGGGGCCATTCAAAGCTACCGACAAGCCGCCGTCACAGGTTAACCGTTATACGATTGTGAAATAAAAAAACCACCTCTTAGGTGGTTTTTTTATTTAGACTTTTTATACGACGACCTTCATCCATTCCAAACAGCTGAATAGACGCTACTTTTCAAATTTATCCCGTCGAAACCCAATAAACATGCCACTTTCAGGGTTTTTTTACTAATTTGACTCACTGCAAATTAGAGCCACACTCAAGTCAATATGTGTAATAGCAGAAATTTATTTCTACTCAATAAATATGCAGCTGAGGTCAAGGATGAATCGGCTCTAGGATATGGTTATGGGTGTTTCAGTAGCAGAACAAGACGCGGTTGTCACCAAGCTTGTGGGTCAATTAAAGGCCAAGGATGAGCAAGGCAACATCAGAGATGTGACTATAGGCGATCATATTAGGAATGGCGAACAACTGATCTTTTCGCCAAATTCTCAGTTCACCTTACAGATGGCAGATGGAAGAATAATTACCGAAACAAGTTTTGCCGAACCCATAGCAGAAAGCTCCTTAGGGGCGGTTCCAGAATTTGCTTCAGCACCAGTTTCAGCAGATGCTGAAATTGCCGCCTTACAAGCCCAAATTTTAGCGGGTGAAGATCCTACCGCGGCGCTCCCTGAAACCGCCGCAGGCACTGCCGCTGGTGGTGGAGAAAATCAAGGTGGCTCAGACTATATATCCTTAGGTAGAGCCGGTGATGAGACATTAGCTGGAGCCGGATATGACACTGCAGGATTTAACTTAGCTCCCACCCCCACCGAAGACCCCTTGATTTTAACCGCCGAGATCCCAAGTCTTCCAACAATAGATGCAAGTAGTATTACTTTACTAGAGGCTAATTTATTACAAGGTTCAAACCCGCTAGTAACGGCTTTAACTCAGTCAAATAGTCTGAAATTTGATGTACAAGCAGGAATAGGGAGCCTAAAAATTCATGGCATAGATATTGTTGTTGGAGGTATATTTGTAGGTCCAATAACCATAGCAACAGATAACGGCCTATTGGTGATAACTAGCTTAGATCTAGATACCGGTATGCTGAATTACAATTTCACCCTCACCAATGGTGTAGACAATTCTACATCCGATACTGTCTCACAAATATTTACCACCTTAGTAACTGATCTTGCCGGTAACACCACTTTATCAACAATCACAGTCAACATTATCGACGATAGCCCAAGCGGAGCAGATGATAGTAACAGCGTCTCAGAAGACGGGGACCAGTCTATTACTGGCAATGTTTTACTTAACGATACCCAAGGCGCCGACTCGGCAGTCGTGTCACAAGTTTCGAATTCTGATGGGGCTACTATAGCAGTGTCAGACACTACAGGGATTTCAGGTAGCTTTGGTCTATTACAAATCTCCGCAGATGGTAGTTACACTTATCAATTAGATAACTCATTAGATCACATACAAGCATTAGCTGAAGGAGAGCAAGTTACTGAAATATTTACCTATCAACTTACGGATACCGATGGCGATAGTGTACTGGTAACCCTGTCCATCACAATAACAGGTACCAACGATAACCCAGTTATCGTGATTATTGACCCAGATGGTCCAGATGGCCCAATCCTCCCAGGTGACCAAGGTTTAGTCATCGAAGCGGGTAATGAGGATGACGGTACACTCGTTCCCGGCATCGTCATTGCGACAGGCAGCTTAGCAGCCACAGATGTCGATAATGGTTCAGTTTTAACCTGGAGCGGAGACGGCAATGGAGTCTATGGTAGTTTAGTCATTGACCCTATAACTGGCGAGTGGGCCTATACCTTAGATAACGTATTGGCAGATAGCTTATCTGAAGGAGAAGTCGTTACCGATCTATTTACCGTAACAGTAACAGACGAGTTTGGCGCAACTCAAACCCAGATTATCACTATCACCGTTAATGGTACAAACGACGCGCCAACAATAACCTCGGCCATTGAAAATGCCACGGGTGCGGTAACGGAAGTAGATGATCCTCAAACATCCATTGCAACTGGAACCTTAACAGCTACAGATGTCGATAATGGTGCAGTGCTTAGCTGGTCTGGTAACGACACCTCTAGCTACGGTAGCTTTGTCATCGACCCAAACACTGGCGATTGGACTTACACCTTAGACAATAGTGCGGCTGACAGCCTTGCCGAAGGTGAGCAGGTTGTTGAGAGCTTCCTCGTCACCGTCACCGATGAGTTCGGCGCAACCGATACGCAACTTGTCACAATCACCATTACCGGCACCAACGATAATCCGATCATTAGCCCCCCAGAAGAGCAAGAAGGTGGCGGTTACGATACAGGCACTGTGATAGAAGCGGGTAATCTCGATGATGGCACAGTCGTTTCAGGAAGCCCAACAGCAACAGGCATGCTCGAAGCGACCGATGTCGACAACGGCGCAGTACTCACTTGGAGTGGCGATGCAGCTGGCAGCTTAGGTAGCTTCTCTATAGACCCGGATACTGGCGCGTGGGTCTATAACTTAGACAACGATGCCGCCGACAGTTTAGCTGAAGGCCAATCGATTCAAGAAGAGTTCTGGGTCACAGTTACCGATGAATTTGGTGGCACCGATACTCAACTGGTGACTATCACCATATTGGGTACTAACGATAGTCCTGTCATCACTTCATCACTTGGGGACGCTTCGGGAGCCGTTGCTGAAGTAGACGATCCACAGACAGCTTCCACTACTGGTATTTTAACTGCGACAGATGTAGATGACGGCGCAAGCCTAATCTGGAGTGGTGACGATACCTCAGCTCTAGGTAGCTTTGTCATAGACCCAAATACAGGCGAGTGGACCTACACCTTAGACAATAGTGCGGCTGACAGCCTTGCCGAAGGTGAGCAGGTTATTGAGAGCTTCCTCGTCACCGTCACCGATGAGTTCGGCGCAACCGATACGCAACTTGTCACAATCACCATTACCGGCACTAATGACAATCCGCTATTGACCGTCGACACGACTGGCGGCGTCACCGAAGATGCTACCGACCCGAACCTCACCGACAGCGGCGCACTTAGCTTCACCGATGTGGATATCAATAACACCCACAGTGTCAGTGAAGTCTATAACGGCGATATTAGCTGGAGTGATGGCACCTTAAGCAACGAACTCTCCGCCGGCGAAATACAGGGACTCATCGATGGTTTCACGGTCGACAGCGATAGCTGGGATTACAGTATCCTCAACTCTGTGGTGCAGTTCCTCGCCTTGGGCGAAACCATCACCTTGAGTTTCGAAGTCACCGTCACCGATAATGATGGCGGCAGTGACACTAAAACCGTTAGCCTCACCATCACAGGTACCAACGACCTGCCAGTACTCACCGTCGACATGACTGGCGGCGTCACC